>JANRKJ010000001.1:0-1528 GCA_033763515.1 Terrimicrobiaceae bacterium
GCCGGTGCCGGATTGCGGTGGTTGCAGGAACTGAGTGCGGCCAGAGCGAGACCGAAACAAAGCACCACGCATCGGCGGCGGCAATCCATTGGCACTCCCTGAGGCTATCAGATGAACACGGCTTCATCCTACGCTCCATCCTGGGCCGGAACCTCGATAATGAAGGCATGGACACCCCTTTTCGGATCGCCGGACGCGAGTTCCGGTCGCGGTTGATGATCGGTACCGGCAAGTACCGCAGCTTTCCGGAGATGGCCCGTTGTCATGAAGCGAGCGGGGCCGAGGTGGTGACCGTCGCTGTCCGCCGGGTGAACCTTTCGGACCGATCGAAGGAGTCCCTGCTCGACTTCATCGATCGCACGCGGTACTTCATCCTGCCGAACACCGCCGCCTGTTACACCGCCGAGGAGGCTATCCGGACCGCACGTCTGGCCCGGGAAGCGTTGGGCACCGAGTGGGTTAAGCTCGAAGTGATCGGCGATCAGCAGACGCTGTTTCCCGATAACGAAGGGCTGCTCGAGGCAACCCGCGTGTTGGTCCGTGAGGGATTTGTGGTGCTGCCCTACACTACGGACGACCTGATTGTGGCGCGGCGGCTGGTCGATGCCGGAGCAGCGGCCGTAATGCCGATGGGTGCGCCGATCGGCAGCGGGATGGGCATTCAGAACGTCGCGAATCTGCGGATTCTGCGCGAAATGATTACCAGCGTTCCGTTGATTGTCGACGCCGGCGTGGGTACGGCCTCCGATGCCGCGATCGCGATGGAACTCGGTTACGATGGCGTCCTGCTCAACACCGCCGTGGCCGAGGCCGAGGACTCCGAAGCGATGGCGCAGGCCATGAAGCACGCCGTAGAGGCGGGTCGGCTGGCTTTCCGCGCTGGGCGGATGCCGAAGCGGCTGTACGCGTCAGCTTCGAGCCCGCTGGCTGGCGTGGTCCGGTAGCGCGGCTTTAGTCGATCCGGTTCTGGAAGCTCATCTCGAAACCTTCACCGAGATAGACACGGCGGACTTCTGGATCCCGGTGCAGCGTCTCTGGTGAGCCACTGCGAAAAATCTTGCCGTTATTGATGATGTAGGCCCGATCGGTCACAGCGAGCGTCTCGCGGACATTATGGTCGGTAACAAGGATTCCGATCCCCTCCCGCTTGAGGTCGGAGATGATCTTTTGGAGTTCGATCACTTGGATGGGATCGATGCCGGAGAAAGGCTCATCCAGGAGCAGAAACGAGGGTTGGATCACCAGTGACCGGGCAATCTCCACCCGCCGCCGTTCGCCGCCCGAAAGATTGAAGCCTTTGTTGTTGCGCACCCGGTCGAGCCCCAACTGCTCGATCAGCCGGTGCATCCGTTCGCGGCGTTCCCGCGCGGACAGGGGAAGGGTTTCCAGGATCGCCGCGAGATTCTCTTCCACGGTCAGCTTGCGAAAGACGCTCGGCTCCTGGGGCAGATAGCTGATTCCGCGGCGGGCTCGCTGGTACATCGGCATCTCGGTGAGGTCTTCCTCGTTGAGCAAGACTTTGCCCGAG
>JANRKJ010000002.1:0-2084 GCA_033763515.1 Terrimicrobiaceae bacterium
AGTCCCGCCAAGCCTCCACCGGCAATGATCACGGACGGCATCGGCCATCCCCCGGCGGAACGTTAGCAGCTGGATCGAACGGGTGCCAGCGCGAATGACCGGCCCCGCTTACCGCCCCCCTGATCGTTAAACAGCGACCAGGCGATGGCCACCACGACGGCGTAGAAGAGGATGTCCAACAGGGATTCCATGCGTTGAATTCGAGTGTACGGAGCGCCGTGGAATTCGACAATTGAGACATCAGTGCCAGTACTCCTTATACAGTCCCAGTGCCAGGGAGATAAGGCCCCCCGTCACCGGGAACAGAATCAGCGCCAGCAGGGCCCTCCGGACCAGGGACAACTTCGAGAACGCCGCCACCGTCTGGACCGCGATGATTACTCCGAGCACTCCCCAGAAGCCCTCGGCCCCGATCGTGCAAAGCGGGCAATGACGCCCCGCCCGGTGGATATTGCAGGCCGCCGCGGCTCCCGCCCACCAACTGCGGCAACCGCAGCGAAACACAACGTCACACAGATTGATGATGAAGGTCGCTGACGTCGCGGCGGACAGAATCGCGATTGCCGCCCCGCTGGCGAGCGAGCCTCTGGACCACATTCTCAATCAGCCTCCGGCCGCAGTCCCCATCGAGGGACAAGATCGATTCAGGGTGAAATTGAACGGCTTCGATCGGCAGGGTCCGGTGTCGCACCCCCATGATGACGCCGTCATCGGACTCCGCGGTCACTTCGAGCGTCTTCGGGAAACCATCGACCCGGGCGAAGAGTGAATGGTAGCGGCCGACCTTGAATTTCGGGGGCAGCCCGGTGAAGACGCCCTGTCCGCGATGCGTAACGATCGAGGGCTTCCCGTGCATCGGGTAGTGCAGGATGTCGAGGCTGCCGTCGAATGCTTCCACCACGCCCTGCAACCCGAGACAGACGCCAAAGACCGGAATGCCGCGTTCGGCAGCGTACCGCACCAGATCCGGAACGCCGAAATCCGCCGGGCGGCCCGGTCCGGGAGAGATGAACAGCAGATCGGGATCGAGCTGGTCGAGTAGTTCGACCGGGAATCCCGCGCGGTAGGTGACCACCTCCGCTCCCGTCTGGCGCGCATAACCGGCGAGGGTATGGATGAAGCAGTCGTCGTTATCGACCAGGAGCAGCCGGCGTCCGGCACCGGGCAATCTCGCCGGTTCCGCTTTCTCTTCGACTGCCTGAACGGGCGCCATCGCGCGAAAAAATCCCGTCGCCTTCATCCGCGTCTCGTTCTCTTCGGCCGCCGGAACCGAGTCATAGAGCAGTGTCGCGCCGACCGGATAGCGTGCCATGCCGTCGCGGAGATGGACCGTCCGGATCAGGATCCCCGTGCTGATGTCGCCATTCAGCCCGATCAGGCCGACCGCTCCGCCATACCAGCCCCGGGCGTCCTTTTCCAGGTCCTCGATCGCCTGCGCCGCCCACTTCTTCGGTGCGCCGATCACCGTCACGGCCCACATGTGGGTCAGGAACGCGTCGAGCGAATCGAATTGGTCCTCGAGCTGTCCGACCACGTGATCGACCGTGTGAAAGACCCCGGCGTAGCTCTCAATCAGCCGCCGCCCGATCAACCGCACGGAACCCGGAACGCAGACGCGCGACTTGTCGTTGCGGTCGACGTCCGTACACATCGTGAGTTCGCTCTCCTCCTTGAAGGAGTTCAGCAGCTCTTTGATCGCTTCGGCATCCTTCAGCGGATCACCGGTCCGGCGGGCGGTACCCGAGATGGGGCAGGTCTCCACCCGATCCCCCTCGACCCGGACAAACATCTCCGGCGAAGCGCCGATCAGTTGCTCCGCGCCGAATTGAATCAGGAACTCGTAGGGGCTCGGACTCGCCTTCTGAATGCGCTCGAACAACTGGCTGGCGCGGCCGGAGTAAGGCGCACGGAAGGTTTGCCGGAGTACGACCTCGTAGTAGTCACCGCGCTTCATCCCGGCCCGCACGCGATCGACGTTGGCCATGTATTCTTCGGGCGTGTGATCGCTCTCGATGGGGGTCACCGGGCGGCGGACGGGCTTCTCTACGGAGGGCGAACTGCGCTTGAGTCCTTCGGTGGTGACG
>JANRKJ010000003.1:0-272331 GCA_033763515.1 Terrimicrobiaceae bacterium
CGCCGCCGTGACATACGTCTTGTTGCCCGCGGGGTCCTTCACTCCAAGAATCAACATGTGCTCCGCCATCCAGCCCTCATCGCGACCCATGACCGACGCGATGCGCAGGGCGAAACATTTTTTACCCAGCAGGGCATTGCCGCCGTAGCCGGAGCCGAAACTCATGATCAACCGGTCCTCCGGGAAATGGGTGATGTAAGTGTTGTCCGGATTGCACGGCCAGGCCACGTCGGCTTCATCGGGTCCGAGCGGCTTGCCGACCGAGTGCAGGCATTTCACAAAAACTCCGGTCCGGGCGATCTCGTCGTAAACCCGGACGCCCATGCGCGTCATGATCCGCATGTTGGCCACGACATACGGACTGTCGGTCAATTCGATGCCATACTGGGCGATCGGTGAGCCGACCGGCCCCATGCTGAAAGGGATCACGTAAAGCGTGCGGCCTTTCATGCAGCCTTTGAAGAGCTTGTTGAGCCGGTCGCGCATGGCCGCGGGATCTTCCCAGTTGTTGGTCGGGCCGGCGTCTTTCGGCGACTTTGAGCAAATGAACGTGCGCTGCTCGACGCGGGCGACGTCCCGCGGGTCGCTGCGGACCAAAATGCTGTTCGGGCGCTTGGCAGGATCCAGCCAAATGCCGGCGCCGGAGGCCACGATCAAATCTTTCATCGCCTTGTCCTCCTCTTCGGAACCGTCGCACCAGAAAACGCGGTCGGGCTGGGTGAGGGCGGCAATCTCATCCACCCAGGCGGTGATGGCGGTGATGGGTGGTTTGGCGGATCCGAGTGCAGTCGACTTGGGCATGGGTGGCTCTTTATTAGCTCCGCTAATTGTTTGTCGGCCCCGCGGCGTTGGCAAGAGAAACGAGTTCCCGCTTGAGGGATGGTCGCGGTGGTCGTAATCTGGCGTCAGTTTCATGATCGCAGAGCGCAATTTCGGGGACGACCGTCCGGTGACGTGGATCGGTTCGTTCCCGGTTTATGTGAGCACGTTGTTTGCCGCGGTTCATTCGCTCACGATGATCTGCACGGCGCTGGCGTTGGCGGCCGGTGCGGAGGGACTGCTGCAGGCGCTGATGTTCTCGAGTTCGGCGTTTCTTCCCGATTTGAAGATCTGGCAGGCGGTAACTTACGCCTTCGTTCACAGCCCTCCCTATTGGTTTTTCCTTCTGGAACTCTATTTGCTGATCGTTTTCGGGCGGGAGGTGGAGAAGTTTCTCGGGCGGACGGCGTTCATCCAATTGTATGCCGGGCTGATTTTCCTGGCACCGTTGGCTCTGAGTTTGCTCGGTTTGCTGGGGATCCCGTCCGTCTACGCAGGCTCCGGAGCCCTGCACTTCGGGATCTTCGTGGCGTTCGCGGCAATCTACCCCCGGGTGGAAATCTTCTTTGGTATTCAAGCACGGTGGATTGCTGCGGCGCTGCTTGGAATCAATGCGGTGCAGTATCTTGCGTTTTCGCAGTTTATCGAGTTGGGCGTGTTGCTCCTTGAGTCAGCGGCTGCTGTCGGCTTCGTCGAGTATTCGCGTCGCGGGTTTTCGTTTCCGAAGTGGCCGGTGCGGCACAGGCTGAAAGTCGTTCGTCCCACGGGGCTGGTGCGGAAGACTCCGTCCCGATCCGAGCCGGCGGTCACCCACGAAGTCATTGATCCGATCCTGGAAAAGATTTCGCGCAGTGGGATTGGAAGCCTGACGGACCGGGAGCGGACGTTGCTGGAAAAGGCAAGGGCCGAATTGATTGCAAAGGAGAAGAGTCTCTAAGATGGCCGCTGAGGATCTTGACCCGGAAGCACTCCCGGCCGCCAATCTCAAGGACCCGTGTTACGTCAACGCGATGGTCCATTTTTACCGGGGTGAACTCGGACGGATCATGATCTGGCGTCAGCGTCTGGACGTGACCACCACGTGGGCGATCACGAGCACGACAACGATTATCGGTGTCGCTTTCTCGCTGCGGGATGTTCCGCACATCGTCTTCTTTTTCAACCTCGCGCTCGTGTGGATCATGCTTTGGATCGAGGCACGGCGTTACCGATTCTATGATGCGTTTCGGGGTCGCGTGCGCATGCTGGAGTCGCATTTCCTGGTTCCGATGGTTTCGCAGAACCCGCGGATCCTGGATGGCGAGTGGCGACGGCTGGTTTGCGAGGATCTCATTTTGCCGTCCTTCAAGATCAGCAAGCTGGAAGCGCTCGGAAGGCGGCTCAAGCGAAACTACGTCTTCATCTTCGCGATCATCATGGTCGCGTGGACGGTAAAAATCTTCCTTCATGCGCAAACGCCGATCCACTCGTTACCGGAATTCTATCGGGCTCTCGCGGTCCAGGAGTTGCCGGCTTGGCTGGCGGCCTTTGTTTATTTTGGAACCATCGTGGTTGTGACCGTGTTGTTTGCGTATGTCGCCCGGACGTCGAGCGAGGAAGTGAGCGAATTCGGAAGCAGCAACAGCTCCCTTTGGAGAATTTGAACTCCATCGATCGCCTCCGCGAAATCGTTGCCCGGCTTCGTGCCCCGGACGGTTGTCCGTGGGACCGGGAGCAGACGCACGCCAGCCTGCGCGGTGCGCTGGTTGAAGAATGCTATGAGGTGATCGACGCCATCGAGCGATCAGACGACGCGAATCTCCGCGAGGAACTCGGTGACCTGCTTTTGCATGTCGTCATGCACGCGCAGATGGCCGGTGAGCGCGGTGCCTTTGCTCTGGAGGAGGTGGCGGCCGGAGTTTGCGAAAAGATGATCCGGCGCCATCCGCATGTTTTTGGCGACCGACTGGCCGAGAATTCGACCGAGGTTCTCCGCCAGTGGGAACAGATCAAGCGGGAAGAAAAGGGCGGTCAGGCCGGCGTGCTCGACCATCTTCCGACCTCGCTGCCAGCGCTCCTTCGTGCACAGAATGCCCAGAAGAAGGCGGCGCGTGTCGGGTTTGACTGGCCGTCGATTGAGCCGGTCTTTGACAAGCTCCGTGAGGAAACCGCGGAGGTTCGGGAGGCCATGGCGGGGGACGACCCCGATGCGACCGAGGCGGAGATTGGCGATCTTCTGTTTTCGGCGGTGAACCTCGCCCGAAAGGCGGGTGTCGATGCCGAGACCGCGCTGGCCGCAGCGACAAACCGGTTCATCGAGCGGTTCCGCTTCATCGAGGCCCGCGCTACCGCCGAGGGGCGCCGGGTCGAGGAAATGAGCTTGGAGGAAATGGACCGGCATTGGGAGGATGCGAAAGCCGGATGAGCTTTGCGGTTTTGAACCCCGGCGGACGCGATCCAGATCAGGTTTTCGTCAATGGAGCGGGACAGCCCGGGGATGCGGGGCATCCCCCGGTCAACTACCATGCTTACGCCGCCTGTTTGCGCGGGGGGTTCTTTCGGGATGAGCGAAGGGTGCCGGCGGATGCGGCGGTCGTTTTGGTCCTGCTCCGGCGTCGCAATCTTCGGCAGGCGCTTTCAGCCATTGAATGGCTTCGGAAGCCAGGGCGGCAGATTTTCGTTTCACTCAAGGAATCCGGAACGCATCAAGTCGCGGAAACATTGGGCGATGTGAGCCGGTGGGAGTTGTTTCGCGAAATTTGCACGGCCGCGGACGGGGCGTTGTCGAGCACGCAGGGATTGGTTTCGCTTTACCGGGCGGCTGGCGCGCTCCGTGTCGAGTTTCTTCCCACGCCTTATCCGGTCGATGTGGCGGCTTGGAATTTTGACGTGCCACTTGAGAAGCGCCGCGGGATTTTTCTGGGAACACGGGAGTTTGGCATTCCGACCCGCAACCATTTGGCCGCCGTGGTTTTGGCCGACGAACTTTCGCGGGAATTCGAGTGTCCCCTGGCGGTCATCAATTCGGAGGGAAGACGCGGGGGAATGATCCTCAAAAGCCTGCGGCGTCGGAATCCTTTGATTTATCTGGTGGAGGCACCCTTGCCCTATGTGAACTACCTCCGACTGATGGCGATCCACCGTCTCGTGTGGCAGCTGGATGCGAGTCATGTTCCGGGTCAGGTTGCCGGCGATGCGCTGCTCTGCCGGATGCCCTGTGTCGGGGGGAATGGCGCGATTGACCGCGTGGCGTTCGGCGGGGGAGATGCCAGCCCGGAAGCGGCGGTCCGGCGGGCAAGGGAGCTTCTTTCCGATGATCGTGCCTGGTCGGTGGCCGTCGATGAATCGCAGCGGAATGCATCAACGTTTCTCTCGTTTGAAGCCGTTGCGGCGCGGCTTGCTGCTCTCGGTCCGGCTTGATTCGCCTGGGAGGATCGGTCAGTCTGCCAATTCCCGCACGTGAACGAGCCCGGCAAATTGCGCATCTTGATCCTGACCGCCAGCATGGGCGAGGGACACAACACGGCGGCGCGGAATATCGCGTCCGCGATTGTCGACGAGATGCCGGACCGCACGGATGTGCTCGTCGCGGATCCTTACACGCGGACGAACCCGATGATCAACCGCCTGATGCAGAGTGGATATGCGATGGCGATCAACCGTTACCCGCGCGCCTGGAAACTGGTTTTTCAGCTTCTCAGCCGTCGCGGGGTGGTCGAGGGAATGGGGCCGATTCTGGTCGAGCTGACAGCGGCGGTCCGCGGGTTGATCCGCGATTTTCAGCCGCATGTGATCGCCTCGACCTATCCGGTTTTTTCTTTTCTCATCGCGAAAATCCGGAAGTCCGATCCGGCGATGGCCACCCCGTTTTTCACGGTGATCACGGATTCGACCCAGATCAATTCGGCATGGTACCGCTGTCCATGCGACGGCTCGATTGTCGCAGACGAGCAAACCGCGCGCGTTCTTCGCGGCGATGGCGTGCCACCGGAGAAGATCCATGTTCTGGGCTTCCCGGTCGCGCTCACTTTTGAAGATCTCCGTCCGGAACCGCCGGCGGGCGGAAAGCCGTGGAAGGTTTTGTTTTTTCCGGGCGGCACGGCGTTCCGGGCGATCCAGACATTGGAGGAACTGGCGAAGGTGCCCCAGATCACCGTCGATGTCGTAACCGGCCGCCGCCGAAGCATGAATGCGGCGCTTCGAAACGCGGGGCTGCCAAAGGTTGGAACCTTGACGGGCTGGGCGGACAACATGCCGGAGTTGATGGCGCGTCATCACTTGTTCGTCGGTAAGGCGGGCGGCGCCACCGTGCAGGAGGCAATTGCCGCCCAGGTGCCGTTTTTGGTGAGCCATGTGGTCCCCGGTCAGGAGGAGGGAAACATTGCGCTGATCCAGCAGACGGGCATTGGTGCACTGGTCGCCAATTCCGCCGAGCAGGTGCGCAATGTGGTCGAGGGGGCCTTTGCGAACGAGGCAACTCTCTGGCACGCGTGGCGGCGCAATCTGGCCTCGCTCCAGAAACCCTCTGCTTCACGCCGGATCGCGCGTTTCCTAATCGAGCACGCGGGACGCTGAAGGCGGACGCCCCAGCGCAACAATTTGCCCGCGCTCCCGGAGGATCACGCGGCGAAATCCCCGATGCTCGGTCAATTCCCCCCGGACACGCACAACGCGGCCGGTCCAGTTTTCCACTCCGGGGAAACGGCTGCGGGTCTGACGCATGATCACGGCGGTGAGACGTTCCGCCGGAAACCGTCCTCCGAAGTTGATGAAGAGCGTGCCCGCCGGGGATTCCTGAATCTCTGCGACCCGGTCGACGAAGCGCACTTCGGACCCCGGCTGCTCGGAGGCGGCCTGGGCGGCGGTTGGCTCTCCGGCGGCGGGGCCGGCCCACACGAAAACGAAGACCGCCAGCGCAGAAACAAAGCGTCTCATGTGGCGTGTTCTAGCGAACGACCAACGGTTCGCAAGACTATTTTCGTTCGCTGCGGAGCCGGGCAACTTCGGCTGCGGAGACCTCATTTATTTGTCCGCCAAATTCCCGGACGATGTAGGCGGTGACCGCGGCGATTTCTTCGTCGGTCAGGTAGTCCTGAGCGGGCATGATCCCGTTGAAGCGCTGGCCATCGACCATCGATTCGCCGCGGCGGCCGTGGAGGATCGTGCGGATCACCGCCGGCGGGTCGTTCGCCACCAGTGCCGATCCGCGCAGCGCGGGGGCGGCCGGGCTTCCGGTGCCGTCCAGATGGCACATGGCACAGTGAATTCCGTAAATTTCAGAACCTTCGACCGCGATGGCTGTCTGGGCGCCGGGGGGAGGCGCGGTCGGCTGGCATCCGGCGAGAGTCAGACACGCGGCAACCACTTGCGGAAGGAGGAACTTACCCCTAGGTTCCGCGCGTGACTCGCTCTCGTTCCACTTGGTGTCGGTTTGCCGGATCATGGATGCTCGCGTTGTTCGTAGCCGCTTCGATGCGCGCTGAAGTGATTCGGTCGGAGAAGGAAAATTTCAAGGTCGAAGTCGTTGCGGATGGTCTGAAGAATCCGTGGGGGCTGGTTGAGTTGCCGGACGGACGGTTGCTGGTAACCGAACGCGCGGGCACACTGCGGGTTATTGAGGACGGAAAGTTGTTGGAGAAGCCGGTGGGTGGAATCCCAGAGGTTTACGCCCGGGGGCAGGGGGGACTACTGGATATTGAACTCCATCCGGACCATACCAGCAACGGCTGGATTTATCTGGCTTTCTCGGATGTGAAGGATGGCAAGAGCCTGACCAAGATCATTCGCGGCCGCTTGAAGGATCATGCGTTCGTTGACCAGGAAACCATTTTTGAGGCACCGGTCGACCAATACACGTCTGCGGCGCACCACTTCGGAGTTCGCATGGAGTTTGATGGGAAGGGGCATCTCTTCTTTGCGATCGGTGACCGCGGCCGGATGGAAAACGCCCAGAATTTGGGCAGCGTGGCGGGCAAGGTTCATCGAATTCGCGATGACGGGGGCGTTCCAAAAGACAATCCGTTTGCTTCGCAGGATGGCGCCATGGCGACAATCTGGACGTATGGAAACCGGAACATCCAAGGGATGAAAATCCATCCCGAGACCGGCGACCTTTGGGCGGCTGAGCACGGCCCGAGGGGCGGCGACGAGTTGAACCGGATTGAGAGAGGCCGCAACTACGGATGGCCCGCAATCAGCTTCGGGATCAACTACAACGGAACTCCAATCACCGATAAGACCGAGGCACCGGGAATGGAGCAGCCGGTGGTCCAGTGGACGCCTTCGATTGCCGTGGGTGGCATCGATTTCTACATGGGAGGGAAGTTTTCCAACTGGACGAACAACCTGTTTGCGACGGCATTGGCGCATCAAAAGGTCGTGCGGCTCGAGATTGACTCCGAGAACCGCGTCACGCACCAGGAAATCCTTCTGGAGCGTCAGGGGCGTGTGCGTGACGTGCGGATGTTGAGGGATGGGTTCATCTATCTGGTCTACGACGAACCGGGAAAGATCGTCCGTCTGGTTCCGGCGGCATGAGCGATTCGGATTTGAAAGTGCGATTGCTGGACGCCCACGCCGCGGCGGTCGCGGCGTATCGCGCAGGTTGTCGGGAACCTCATTCCGTTCTCCCGGCAGAGACCCTGGGTTGGCTGGACGGGAATGGAATTTCCGCCCGTGTGATCTTTGACTACGCGGAGGATTTTGTTGGATCCGGCGAGCCGACGGCCGAGGAGTTCGTGGAAGTCGCTCGGATTCGAGTCGATTGGTCCCAGAATCGTCCGGCGGGTTCTTCGGCCGGACCGGTTGTCCCGGAATCGGCCTTGCCGCTGCGATCGGAGGAACTGGAAGGCATTCCCTGGTTGCCGCGGATTTATGCCAAGGCGAGGTGTTTCCTCGAGGGAACTCTGGCGGACGAAGTGATGTTCGGGTGTGGAGGAGACCGGGCGTTCGTCCGTCGGCACGGAATTTCCCTGCCTGGATTCTTGCGTGCTGTCCATGGGGGGGACCGGGCCGACGCGCTGGCCTATGTCCGCTCGGTCACCGTTTCTTCGCGAGCAGGCTGAGCCGTGGCCACCACCAGGTGATGCGGCCATTTTCGTTGGCGAGCCCGAATGCCCGTCGGGCCGGGTCGGGAGCCGTTTGGATCAGCTCGAGAACGGCCGAGCGGTTGGATTCGGACGTTCCGGCCGTTTCAAAATACCATTGAAGATCCGGCTGGAGAAACGGTGTGGTCGAACAGGTTTCGACGGTCAACCCGGCTTGGGAACAGAGATTCCGCCATTGTTCCGGCGCCAGGAATCGTCCGTGGCTCGGGTCACGAAGCTTTTCGATCCGGTGGATCCACTCCGCCGCTTCGGGCTCTCCGTCGGGAACGCTGCCGTCGATGAGCAGGAAGGCGCCTCCGTTGACCAGAACCCGGGCCGCTTCGCCAACGAACGCCGCAGGATCACTGAAATGGTGGGCAGCCACGCGGCAAGTGACGAGAGAGAACGTTGCGTCGGAAAATGGAAACACCTCGGCCGCGTGCATGGCGGTCTCGAGGGCAACGCCGCGGGCTTCAGCCAGTTCCCGCGCCCGTTCGAGCATCTCCGGAGTGAGATCGGTGGCCGTCACCTGCCATCCATGCTCGGCCAGAAAAACCGCCGTGTGGCCGCCTCCGGTCGCGACATCGAGGGCGCGGCGTCCGCCGCCTTCCGCAAGCGATCCGAGGGCTGACGCGATATCGGACGTGTCGGCGAGGATGTGGGATTTGCCGTAGTTCCGGCTCTGGCGGGCAAACTGCTCGCGTGAGGCACGCTGGGTATCATCAAGCTCCATGCGGGCAGTCTTCCCCCGGAGGCGGTCGGCGTCGATGCGAATTGGCAAACCGGTCCTTTCGCAGTCGCGGAGTTTATGCGTGAATTTCACGATGAACGAATATGATTTCGCCGTCGTCGGTGGGGGCAGCGCCGGATATGCCGCCGCCCGAACGGCCGTCGCCCATGGTCTGCGAACGGTGGTGATCGACGGAGCCAAAGAACTCGGGGGGCTTTGCATCCTTCGAGGCTGCATGCCCAGCAAGACGTTGCTCGAGTCGGCCCGCCGGTATCGCGTGATGCGGAAGGCTTCGGAGTTCGGACTGCGAGCCGAAGGTGTCGGATTCGATGCCGGGGCGATTGTCGCCCGCAAACGGCAGCTCATCGGCGAGTTTGCCGATTACCGACGGCAGCAACTGGAGTCGGGCGGCTTTGATCTGCTCCGCGGGTCGGCGTCGTGGAACGATGGCGTTCTGAGCGTGAACGATCGTGACGGTGGGCAATCCACCGTGCGTGCCCGGCGGATTCTGATCTCGACCGGATCGAAGATTTCGCGCCCACCGATTCCGGGACTGTCGGACGTTGCGGCGCTGGACAGCGATGACATTTTGGAACTCGAAAGCCTCCCGGCGTCGCTCATCATCCTGGGGGCCGGCCCGGTCGCCCTGGAGATGGCGACCTATTGTCACTCGCTTGGGACGGCGGTTACCGTCGTCCAGCGAAACGTTCAGGTATTGACCGGCGCCGACAGAGATTGCGCCGATGCGGTCGAAGCGGGAATGCGGAAGGAAGGCGTCACCCTTTTCACGGGAACGCGGATCGAGCAGATCAGTCGTACGCCGGCGGGAGTTTCGGTGCGATTTTCGACCTCGACCGGAGTTCAATCGGCGGTGGCTGCCGCGATTCTGAACGCACTGGGTCGTGAGCCGCAGCTTGCCGGGTTTGAGCAGGCCGGGCTCGCGACGGCCGCCGGGCGCTTGACCGTTGATGCGCGGCAACGGACGAGCCATCCCGAGATTTTTGCGGCTGGCGATGTGTGCGGACCTTACGAGGTCGTCCATACGGCGATTCACCAGGGTGAAGTCGCTGCCCGGAACGTCGCACGGGACCTTGGAGCGCTTGATGGACCGCCAGAGGAAATCGACTACCGCCTCAAGCTTTTCGCGGTTTTCTCCGAGCCCCAATTTGCCGCTGTCGGGGCGACGGAATCCGAGCTGCGGGCGGCGGGAGTTCCCTTCCGCAAAGCCACCTATCCGTTTGCCGACCACGGGAAATCCCTGGTCATGGGCGAGACGGAAGGGTTTGTCAAAGTGACGGCCCACCGGGTATCGGGCGAAATTCTCGGGGCGGCTGTCGTGGGGCCGGACGCGGCGGAAATCATTCACGAGGCGGTGGTGGCCATGCGATACCGGGCGACCGTTGCGGAGTTTGCCACAATCCCGCATTACCATCCGACGCTTTCGGAAATTTGGACCTATCCGGCGGAGGAATTGGCCCACGCCCGGGATTGACCCCGTCGTTGCCGGCGCGTATGGTCATCTTCTCGCTTTATGAACCTCAACAACCTCACGTCCTTCTCGCCGGAACCGGCGTCCTCCAAAAACGTCCTGGCGGGTGATGTCGAAATCACCGGAACGCTGAAGTTTCAGAACGAGCTGATTTTTGACGGGAAGCTCGACGGTGAAATTGTTTCCGACGGCGTTTTGACGCTCGGGAAAAACGCTCAGATCAAAGGCGAAGTCCGCACCAAGGCGGTCACCGTCCATGGCACAGTGAACGGCAACATCACCGTGACCGAGCGTTGTGAACTCAAGGCCAGTTCGCAATTGAATGGCGACCTGAAAGCCATGCGGATCGTCATTGAGGAAGGTGCCACTTTCATCGGCAAATCCGAGGTTACCCCCGCCAAGCAATCGTCGTCCTCGCGCCAGACAAGCCCGGCCGCGGAGACTCCGCGCAAGGCGCCGGTCGTGGCCGAGTCGGCGGCCTGAGCTTCCGATGTTCTCGGCTTCGGGCAAAAAGCCGTTCCAGTGTCCGAAGTGTGGGTTTGTCCAGCTCGAGCCCGCCCACCTCATCTCGACCTATTGTCGAGCCTGCGGGGATTACTACGAAGTGGGGCGGGCACCACAGCCCGTCCGCAGTCCGCTTCCGGTCGCTCCGGCTCTCCGGGAGCATCGCCGGGACGTTCATTGCCATCGTTGCGGCAGCGTCCATTCGGCGTCCCACCATGCCCGCTCGACGATGTGTCCCGGATGCCATTCCGCGATTGATCTCATCGATTTCGAATTCCATTCGGCGGCATCCCGCCCGGTCGACACCAGGGGATCCATTTTTGTCGGAGCCGCGGGTTCGCTGACGAGTTCATGGATTGTCTGCGGCAGCGCGAGGATTGAGGGACGGATCTCGGGCTCGCTGATCAGCGAAGGCGATGTTTCGCTCGCGTCCCGCCATGCTCTGAACTGCCATTTTTCGGCTCCGTCGATTCATGTCGAAAAGGCGGCACGGGTTGCACTTCACGTGCCGGTCGAGACGGATGCGTTGATCGTTCGGGGCCGACTCTCCGCGGCGGTGCGTTGTCGCGGACGGGTCCACGTGCACCGCGGCGGGGTGTTGATCGGTGACGTGAACGCGCGGTCGGTGATCGTGGAACGGGGGGGAGTTTTCGAAGGTGCCTGCGTCATTGACGCCAGCCAGCCGGGGGCCGTCATTCGGTCTCTCAACGAACTTCGGAAACGTCGGGCGTTCAGCCCGCTTCCGCCCGGACATGCGGTGCAGAGTCCGGCTTAGACCGGCTGCGGCTTGATCCGCCTCTTGCGCACTGTGTGAAAGCCGATATGGTCGTCGGATGTTTGAATTGACGCGTCGCGAGCAGGTTTTGGTCGTGGGCTTCGCCGTTGTCTTCCTGCTGGGCTTCGGCACCATGCAATGGAGGCAATCGGTGCAGTCGACCCCGGCGGAGGGAGCCGTTCGCTGACCGATGCAGAGCATTGGATTTCACGAGGCGGTTGAGGCCCTGTCCCGCGAGGATCGGAGATATCATCCCGAAGCCTATGCGTTTTTGCGCGATGCCTTGGAGGCAACTCTGAAGCGCCGTAAGAAGCTGAAAAAGGAAACGGGTGGTCATGTGGGTGCCGCCGAGTTGCTCGAGGGCTTCCGGTTGCATGCGCTTTCGGAGTTCGGTCCGATGGCGATGACGGTGCTCGACTATTGGGGGGTGCGGTCTTGTGAGGATGTTGGCCAGATGGTTTTCAACCTCGTCCAAGCCGGCGTTTTCGGAAAAACCGATGATGATTCCATTGAGGATTTCCGGGGGCACTACGACTTCCGCCAGGCTTTCGTCGTGCCCTTCCAGCCCGATCGATTGAACAAACCGGCTCCCGACGGCGTCGGAGAGGGAGAATGATCGCTCGCACCATTTTCATGGCATCTGCATTTTCACTCGTTGCCTCCCCGTTGATTGCAAAGGATTCCGCATCCCCGGTTTTGCCGGAGTCGAAGGCGAGGATTTTTACTTACGAAAACGGTTTGACTCTGATCGTCGAGGAGGACCGCAGTGCCCCGGTCGCAAGCGTCCAGGCGTGGGCGGGAACGGGAAGTGTTCACGAAGGCGATTGGATGGGAGCGGGGCTTTCGCACATTCTGGAGCACATGCTTTTCAAGGGAACGGAAGCACGGCCGCCGGGAGCCATCGCCCGCGAAGTTCAGGAACAAGGCGGCTACATCAATGCCTATACCTCCTTTGATCGGACGGTCTACTGGATCGACGTACCGTCTGCTGGCGCGATGAAGGCGGTGGAGATTCTGGCGGACGCGATGATGAACGCGACCCTTCCGGAGGATGAATATGTGAAGGAACAGGAGGTCATCCGGCGTGAGTTTGCGATGGGCTTTGATGATGCGAACCGGCAGAGTTCACAGTTGATGCTGCGGACGGTTTTTTCCGAGAGTCCCTTTCGGCATCCGGTCATCGGCTACCTTGACGTTTATAACAAACTCACCCGCAAGGACGTTTTGGACTATTACAAGGAACGTTACGTTCCGAACAATCTGACCTTTGTGGTCGTCGGAGATGTCGATGCGGAGAAAATCCATGAGAACCTCGGAAAGTTGTTCGAAAAGTTCCCGCGTCGTGCTCTGGAGCCCGTCTTCGTCGCGACGGAACCCGACCAGCTTGGACGCCGTGATGCGCACGAAGAATTTCCGACGGAACTCTCACGGCTCTATCTCGCTTGGCGCATCCCGGGCCTGACGAACCCCGATACGCCGGCTCTGGAAGTGCTCGGCGAAATTCTCGGTTCCGGCCGCAGTTCGCGCCTGAATCGCGAGATTCGGGAACGCCGGCAAATGGCTCATTCGATCAGTGCGGGTATGTTTTCTCTGCAGAATGAGGGTGTCTTCGTCGTGAGCGCGATGTCGGATCCGGCGCGGCGGGTGGAGGTGGAAAAGGCGGCCTTGGCGGAGCTTGCGGCCATCAAAAAGGACGGTGTCACGGAGGCGGAACTCGACCGGGCTCGCCGATCGATTCTGTCCGGCCAGTTGGGATCCATGACAACGATGCGCGGGAAGGCGTCGGATTTGGGCTCGAGCTGGCTTTTGGCGCGAAATTTGAACTTCAGCAAACACTACCTGGAGGCAATCTCCCGTGTCACGGCGGCGGACGTCCAGCGCGTTGCCAATACCTATTTGAGAGATGAACGGCTCAGCGTGACATCCTTGAATCCGCCCGGTTCGCTTGCCGCAGAGTCGGAATCGCAGCCGTCCGATGCGGCGTCCGAGATCCAGAAGATCACCCTACCCAACGGCTTGCGTCTTCTGGTTCGCGAAGATCCCCGCCTCCCGTTGGTTTCGATCAATGCGGTTTTTCGCGGCGGACTTCTTGCGGAAAAGCCCGAGACCAACGGCATCACGCGGCTGTTTTCGAAGGCGCTCCTGAAGGGCACCGAGTCCCGCTCGGCCGAACAAATCGCGGACGAAATCGAAGGAGTCGGTGGAAGCCTTTCGAGTGACTCCGGCAATAACAGCTTTTCGGTCGCTGTCGACGTGATGTCCCCCGATCTCGGGAAGGGAATCGAAATCCTTGCGGACGTGCTGAAAAATCCGACGTTCCCGGAAAGGGAGGTTGAGCTCGAAAAAGCGTCCCTCATCGCGGCGATCAAGGCTGAGGAAGAGCAACCGACAGCCGTCGCCCGGAATCTTTTGAGGTCCAAATTGTTCGGCGGCCATCCCTATGGTCTGCGAAATCTCGGAAGCTCGGATTCGGTGAACAGCTTGACTGCGGACCAACTCCGGGCCTTTCACAAGGAGTTCGTGGCGGCCAGAAACGGCGTCATCGCCATTTTTGGTGATGTCAAAGCGGACGAAGTCCGTCGTCTGGCCGAGAAATATCTCGGTGGACTTCCGGAGGGACGGCTGGCGTTCGAAACGGTGCCGGTCCCCGAGCCTCTTGGCGGCACGCAGCAGGTCGGTGGAGAATTGGACAAACAGCAGGCCATTGTCATGACCGGATTCCTCGGCGCCGAGGTCGCGAGTGAGGACCGTCTCGCATTGGAGCTGATCAACGAAGCCTCCAACAATCTGGGATCCCGGTTCTTCAACCGGATTCGGGAGGAAATGGGCCTGGCCTACTTTGTCGGAGCCGCGCAATTCTACGGGCTCGCGCCGGGAGCGTTCATCTTCTACCTCGGGACCGATCCCAAGAAGGCCGGGCCCGTTCAGGAGGCGTTTCAGAAAGAGATCGCAACGCTGGCCCGCGAAGGTCTCACCGCCGACGAGCTGGATCGCGCCAAGAAGAAGTTGCTCGGCAGCGAAGCCATCAAAAACCAGAGCAACGCAGCCTTTGCTGCGTCGGTTGCCGTTGAGGAGTTGATGGGCCTCGGATGGGATTCGTTCCTGCGCCGGCCCGACGCGATCGAGAAAATCACCCTCGACGACACCCGCCGCGTCGCGTCAAAGTATTTGTCCACACCGAATCGCGTCGATGCGGTCGTTCAACCACGTCCGTCTCCGGCCGCCACCAACAACTGACCATGCCTGAAGTCCAATCCTCCGTCTCGCTCGGCGAGATGGCCCAGCGTTTTGTCGAATTTGTCATGATGCAGGCCCAGCAAGCCGCCATGTTCCTCGGACGCATCCCGAATCCCCAGACCGGCCAGCCCGAGGTCAACCTGGACGTTGCCCGCCTGTTCATTGACCAGCTCGAGATGATCCAGGAGAAAACGCGAGGCAATCTCTCCAAGGAAGAGTCGGAAATTCTGGGGCGGGTGCTGACGGATCTCCAGATGGTTTTCGTGCAGGTCGCTTCCGGCGCACCGGCTGGCGAACCGGAACCCGGGCCGCAAGCACAACCTGCGCCCGAGGCCCCGGCACCAGCCGCCGATGAAGCGCCTGCTTCGGATGGCGGGAGCAAGAAGAAATTCACGAAGAGCTACGGCGCTTGATGACGATCCTGGATCGGTACGTTCTCCAGAAGTTTCTCCTTCCGTTCGTTTACTGTTTTCTGGGGTTCATCGGGATCTGGTTTGTCTTCGACCTGAGCGACAACCTGCCTGACTTCATTCAGGGGAAGGCGGGTTTTGGAGTTCTCCTTCAATATTACGCTTCGCAGATTCCGGAGATCATCGTCATCTGCCTGCCGATCGCGACCCTTCTGGCACTGCTCTATTCGCTCACAGCCATGTCACGCACAAACGAGATCATCTCGATGCTCGGGGCCGGGCGGAGCGTTGTGCGAATCCTGGTGCCACTCTTCTTCGTTGGATTCGTCCTCACGGGTGTGACGGCATGGTTCAATTTCGAGTCGGCCCCGCACGCGCAGGCGGCGAAGAAGCAGATGATCCGCGACATCCGGCGGGGTGAAAAGCGTGAGCAGAGCTTTGGTGGGCATCTTTTTCGCAATCGTCAGGAACTTCGAACGTGGTTCATGCGCGGCATGCAGGTCGGACGTGACCGGTTGCTCGACGTGCAGATCCTGCAGCAGAACGCCAGCGGAGACATCATCCAGCAATGGTACGCGCGGCAGGCATTCTTTGATCCCCAGCGGTCGGAATGGAGGCTTTCGACGGCGCGGTATGTGGAGATGGACCCGGAGGGCAACATCACCAAATCCGAGATGCACGATCAATTGATCGTGGGCGGATGGTCCGAAACACCATGGCGGATTGCGAGTTCGGTGATGAACCCGGATTTTCTTTCGGTGACGGAGTTGAGGAATTACCTGGAGTTCAACTCGGATTTTCCTGAAATCCGGCTGGCGCCTTACCGGACGCATCTTTATTATCGTTATGCGCTTCCGTGGGCCTGCTTCGTGGTCATTTTTCTGGCGGCGCCGATGGGGATCGTTTATTCGCGCCGTGGGATTTTGGGGGGAGTGGCGGTGGCGATCGGGCTGTTCTTTTCCATGGTCTTCTTCAGCAGTCTGGCGATCGCCTTGGGCAAAGGCGGGAGAATTCCGCCGGTGGTTGCGGCGTGGGGGCCGATTGTGGTTTTCTTGGGGATCGGGCTTTTGCTGCTCTGGTATCGGTCGACAAACCGGGACCTGCCGAAGTTGAAGATTCCGGGATTTTGAGACATGCAAGCCGATTGGGAGATCAAGTCACGTTCGCACAGTTGTTCGAGGACCGGGAGGGAGTTCGAGCCGGGTGAGATTTTTTACACGCTCCTGATCCGGGAACCCGGTGGCTTTCGGCGCGAAGATCTCTGCGAGGAGGCGTGGCAGGAGCGCAACGACAACATCCAGCCGTTTTCCTTTTGGCGTTCCAAATACGAACCTCCGACTCCGCCGCCGCCGGAACCGCTTCCGAAGGACGATGCCGAGGGACTCCTCCGTCGGTTGGTCGCCGAGAACGACCCGGCTTATCTGAACGTGCGATACATTCTGGCGTTGATGCTGGAGCGCAAGCGGCTTCTGCGGCCGGTCGAGAGCGGCGACGACGACATGCTGGTCTATGAGCATGTCGCGACCGGTGAGACGATCGTCCTCGCGAATCCCCACCTGAGCCTCGAGCAAATCCCGGCGGTGCAGCGCGAGGTATCCTCGCTGCTGACGCCGGAGAACAGCGTGTGAACCCTCCGGGCAGCGGCGGACCTTTGCTGTTCCTTGCGCCGATGGCCGGCGTGACGAACACGGTCTTCCGGCAGCTCTGCCGCGGCTTGGGAGCCGACGTACTGACGACCGAATTTGTCTCAGCCGAAGGCATCCTCCACCGGAACGAACGGACCCGACGGTACCTGGAGTTTGATTCCTGTGAGCGTCCTTTGGGAATCCAGTTGTTTGGTGCCGATCCGGAGCACCTTGCGGCGGCGGTGCGGGCGGTCATCGAATGGGTCGCGCCGGACTTCATTGACCTCAACTTCGGATGCCCGGTGAACAAGGTGGTTTGCAAGAACGGAGGATCGGCGCTTCTTCGGGATTGCCCGCTGCTGGCGCGGGTCGCCCGTGCGGTCGTCGCGGCCGCCGGTTCCGTTCCAGTGACCGCGAAGATCCGGATCGGATGGGATCGGAATTCGATCAACGCCCTGGAAACCGCCCGCGTGCTCGAGGGTGAGGGGATCTCCCGGTTGGCTGTCCATGGGCGGACGAAGGAACAGGGTTATTCCGGTGAGGCGGATTGGTCGGTCATCGCCGCGGTGGCGGAGACGGCGGGCATCCCGGTGATTGGAAACGGGGATATCGATTCGGCAGAAATCGCGCTCCGGCGTCTCCAAGAAACCCGCGTCGCCGGTTTGATGATCGGGCGGGCGGCGATGAACCATCCCTGGATCTTCCGCGAAATCCGGCTCGCGTTGCAGGGGAGCGAGTCCCCGGTGGTCTCATTGCGCGAGAAATGGGATTTCATCGTTTCACACTGCGAACGGGAGGTCGCATGGTGGGAGGGACGCGAACTTCTGGCCATGAAGGCGATGCGGGCGCGTTTGATGGCCTACACCCGTGGAATGCCCGGTGGTGCCAGGCTCCGCACGCAACTCCAGAAGGTCACGACCGTGAACGAGGTTCGCGAGATCGCAGCCGGCCCGCTTCCGGTGGCTTGATCGGATTGCGTTCCGGGGTTATTCAAGCGGGGCGCATGAACGACGAGCGATTCGATGTGGCGGTACTCGGCGGCGGCCCTGCAGGGAGCACGGCTGCGGCGATCCTGGCGCGTCGCGGACGCCGCGTGGTTGTCTTTGAGAGAGAGCGGTTCCCCCGGTTTCACATTGGGGAATCCCTGCTGCCGCGCAGCATGTCTGCATTGGAACGTTCCGGCGTTTTACCCAAGATCGAGGCCGCCGGCTTTGTGCGAAAATTCGGAGCCGAAATCTGCTCGGGTTGTGGAACCCGCGAATCACGGTTCTATTTCAAAGACGGGTTTCGACCGGAATCGGAAACCGCGTTCCAAGTCACGCGGGCGGAGTTTGACAAAATCCTGCTCGACCACGCCGAGTCCTGCGGAGCCGATGTCCGGCAGGAAACCGCTGTCGAGTCGGTTGATTTCGACGCGGGGGAAGCCGCGGTGCGTTTTCAGGGGCCGGGCGACCACGGCGAGGTGCGGGCTCGTTTTGTCCTGGATTGCACCGGGCGTCATGCGCTGATGGGAACGCAGAAGGGATTGAAGCAACGCTATGAAGGGTTGGACAAGATCGCGGTCTATGCACATTACCATGGCGTGCCGCGGCCGGATGGAATCGACGGGACGCTCACCCGGATGGTCCGAGCTGCGGACCGGTGGTTTTGGATGATCCCGCTGGCGGACGACCGGATGAGCGTCGGCGTTGTGGCGGATACCGCCGTGTTTCGCGAGTCCCGGCTGGCGGCGGAAGAATTCCTGACACGAAGTATACAATCCCTGCCGGTCATGCAGGAGCGGCTGGCCACGGCCCGGATGGTGACCAAAGTTTACGTCAGTGGGGACTATTCCTACCGGAGCTCCGAATTGTTTGGCGAGCGCTGGTTGTCAGCGGGCGATGCCGCCGGGTTTATCGATCCGGTCTTCAGCAGCGGGGTGTTCCTCGCGATACTCGGGGCCGAGCAAGCGGCCGAGGCGCTCGACGAGGCGCTCACGCATCCCGACCGGGCGAGGACGGCGTTTTCCCGCCATGCGCGGCGTCTGGAAAAGGTAATGGGTCTCTATTTGCGATTTGTGCGGGCTTGGTATCGGCAGGAGTTCATTGAAACCGTTTTGAATCCGCGCGAGTTCTTTGGGATTGTTCCGGCGGTGAATGCTGTTTTGGCCGGGAATACCGGTGCGGAGTTTGCGCTGCGGTGGCGACTGGCCCTCTTCCAGTTGATTGTTACCATCCAACGGTTCGTCCCATTATGTCCGCGTCTGGCGCTCCAACCTTCTCTTCGATAATGCGTTCTTTGGTTGCTCTCATTTCTCTCTCGTTCCTTGTCGGCTGTGCCACTCGTGGTCCGGTGGTCGACTGGGTGGAGCCGGTCCACAGCCGTCCGGCGGCGTTTCTCTGGAAGCATGCCGGTGGAACCCTCACCGGTGACGCCGTGATCACATCGGACATCTCCGGCAACGTGGCGATCCGGCTCAACAAGAATCTGCCGCAGCCTTTGCTGGAGACGCTTTCAACGCGGGACGGGTGGTTCGAGGCGTCCGGGCCGATGGCGGCCAGTGGGTGGAAGGGACCATCCGAGCGGGTCCCGCTCCGCTTCAGCTTGTGGCAGGCCCTGTCCGAGGCGTGGCGCGGGGCCGTCCCGGCGAGGGACGGGCGCCAGGAGGTCCATACTGCGTCCTATCGGGCGGCGGTTTGGAAGGAAAGCGGCCGGATCCGGGAACTGAGTGTGAGTTCCACAGACAACGGGGAGATGGTTCGGCTGGTCTTCCGATAGTGCCCAAGCAACCGCTTGACGGGACGGTTTGGGGCGGCTTTGTTCTTCGACCAACTTATGAATCGATCCGCGCTGCTAGGGCTTTCGGCTGTTCTCCTGATTCTGGGAGGTTGCGCCAGCTATGACCGGAGACTGACGAGTACGGCCACCAGCTACCTCGGAACCGACGGCTCGATCGTATCGCGGTCCAGCGAGTCGACCTTGGCTGACAAGAATTCCTATTGGGATGGTGACGGAGTGGGAGGCGCGCCTTCGATTGTGGTGAGTCTTTCCGAGCAGACGGCGTCGTTTTATAAGGGCGGGAAGCTTGTCGGGGTTTCGGCGATTTCCACGGGCCGCGAAGGGTTTGGAACTCCGGTGGGCAAATACAAAGTGATCGGAAAAAACAAAGATCACGTTTCGAACCTGTATGGCGATTATGTCGACGCTGCCGGGAATGTTGTGGTTCGCGGAGTGGGCGTGAAGATCGATCCGCAGCCGCCGGGAACGACATTCCGCGGCGCGCCAATGCCTTATTTCATGCGTCTGACGAACAGCGGCGTGGGTCTGCACCAAGGATTCCTCCCGGGGGTTCCGGACAGCCGCGGCTGCATCCGGCTGCCGGAGAAAATGGCCAAGATCTTCTGGGACAACACGCCGCCCGGCACGCCGGTCCAGATCGTCAACTAGGCATCGTCAGTCCTGGATGACCACGGTCGTGCCGACAACGACCTTGCCAAAAATCATTTTCGCAATTTCATCGGGCAGGCGTACGCATCCATGGGACGCGGGGTAGCCGGGCAGAATGCCGGTATGCATGCCCTCGGGTCGCCAGCCCTTCGTCGCGGGATCGCCGAAGCGCATAAACCATCGCATGGGAGCGCCGCGGAAAGTGGTTCCGCTCGGGGCGGAGTCGATCTTGGTGCTCACTCCACTCCGGACAACCTGGCCGTTGCGGTTCACAAAGTCGCCGTAGATGTTGGAGCGGTGATCGGCGTTCTTCTGAATGATGACGAACGTCCCCTTGGGTGTCATGCCGGCGCGTTTGCCGCTGGAGATCGGAGTGTCGATGGCGATTTCCTCACCGACCTTCAGATAGGCGCGTTGTTTGGAGAGCGAAATGAGCACCGAGACCGTCTCGGGAGTCGCCTGCTCCAAAACCCGCGGGATGACTTTTGGAGGATCCTGTTTGCGGATGAGTTCAGAGGCTTTTTTCTGTGAATTCGGCCGTGGGGTCGGAGCTTGGGCGCGCAAGGCGGCTGACCCGACGAGCGCGATGACAACGGCGACCCGGAGGGCGAGCTGGCAGAGCGGGAAGAAAGGACGGCGAGTCATCGGAAAAATTCTGCTCTTCGCTTAATCTCTCGGCCTGCTTTTATCAACAGCATTCATGGTCCGGTTGCCTAATCTCCCAGCCATCGCGGCCACAACCGTGGCTTGGTTTTTCGCGTCCGCAGCCGACGGAGCTGACAAAGAGCCGCTTCCCACTCCGCCGCCGATGGCACGTCCACAGACGGTCTCTGTCTACACCGGCGGGCCGACGAGGATCCAACTGACCGTGGGCGGGAGAATTGTCGAACCCCTTCGTTTTCTGATCCGCATGCCGCCCGAACGCGGGCAGTTGGGCGAGTTGCGGAGAACCGGTCGGAACACGGCGGTCGTGGATTACTTCCCGCCGGATAGTCCCGGAGAAGACAGCTTCACCTTTGCAGCCCAGTCGTTGGATTCCCCGGTTTCGGCACCGGCAAAGGTGCGCATTCTGGTCGGCGATGCCCCTGTGCGGCTGGAGTTTGAGCGCGAGATGGATTTTGGAAATGTTTACCTCGGCTCCAGCGCGGTTCGGGACCTCATGGTTCGGAATGCCGGCGGGGGTATTGCCACGGGAAAGGTCCAGACTGCGCCGCCTTGGTCGGTCTCCGGTCCGACGGAATACCGCGTGCCGAAGGGCTGGGACGTCGGGATCGGCGTCGAGTTTCGTCCCACCGAGGACCGCGAATTCGCGGGACAAATCTCGCTCGGTCCGGGGCGCGAACTCACCATCACGGTTCGAGGAACCGGCGTCATGCCGCTCTCTTGGGAGCCTGCCCATGTTGTTGTGGAGCCCGAAGCTCGGGAGAAAGGAGAAGTCGAATTCCGCGTGAAGAATCTGACAGATGCGGAGCGATTCGTGGAGTTTGAATGGCCCCAAGGCGTCTCGGGTCCGAAGGGGGTGGAGGTTCCTGCTGCTGGCGAACGTTCGGTCAAGCTCCGGGTCGAGCCCACCAATCCGCAAGCGTTCGATGGAGTGTTTCTTCTGCGCAGCGAGGGATTTGAAAGGAACGTGCCGCTCCGCATTTTCCCGGGCCCGGGCCGGTTGGCAGCGGAGCCGGAGGCGTTTGAGCTGGGCGAAATCCCTTTTGGGAAAAACGAGACGAAACGCTTGGTTCTGAGGAATGTGGGAATCGGCGATGCGGCATGCAAGGTGGCGATGCCGGCGAGTGTCACGGTGGTGCCGGACCCCGCAGGCCTCATTCTCGGGCCGGGTGAAGAACGGGCTTTTGAAGTGACGTATCAAGGTCTTTCCTCCGGCCCGATCCGCGACCAACTGGTGTTCGCTTTTCCACCCGACCGGGAGTTGAAGATCCCATTCCGCGGAAATGTTCTGCCGACCGCGACCCCGGGCTCCGCCTCTGCACGTGAATCCCTTCCCATGCCGGACGTGACGGCTGTCCCGCCGAATCCGGGTTCACCCGGACTCCAACCTCCAAGCGCCGTTTTTGCCGAACAGCGAACGCCAAACAGCATCTTGCTCTCCTGGGAGGTCGCGCCCGAAGCCGCACGCTACCGGATCGAGTTTCGGAGGGTGGGCCCTCTGGAACGTGGGAAAATCCGTTCCGAATGGGTCGAGTTTCCCGGAGTTCGAATCGATGTCGGTGAGACGACGGCCTACGCCGCATTCACCGGGCTCGCGTCGGGCTATACATGGACTGTCCGGGTCGTGCCGGTGGCCGAGAATGGATCCGAGGGCGTGCCCTCCGCAGCATTTCAGATGAGCACGCTTCCGGCCGTTCGGTTCGAGCTTCCCGTTTGGGTCTACTTGATCGCCGCCGCGGGCGGGTTGGTGCTCTGGTTTGTCCTCTGGAAGCGTCGGCGGGAAGCCGAAGCTGCTTTGCACCACGAGCGGATCTCGCATTTGGACAAGCCCTGATTGTCTTGCCGGGCTCCGGGACATCGGACAAACTCGAATCTCCAACCAACCCGCCTATGCAACTTGGAATGATCGGACTCGGCCGGATGGGAGCCAACATGGTTCGCCGTCTTCTTCGCAACTCCCACCAATGCGTCGTTTACGATGCCAATCCCAAGGCAGTCGCCGACTTGGTGGCCGAAGGTGCCATCGGCGCATCGTCGCTGAAGGAATTTGTCTCGCTTCTCGAAAGGCCGCGCGCTGCATGGATCATGATCCCGGCGGCGATTACCGATCAGGTGGTCAATGAACTCGCCGAGCTGCTGGAGGCCGGCGATACCATCATCGATGGCGGCAATTCCTACTTCCGCGACGATCGCCGTCGGAGTGAGGCCTTGCGGCCCAAAGGCCTTCATTACCTTGATTGTGGAACGAGCGGCGGAGTCTGGGGGCTCGAGCGTGGCTATTGCATGATGATCGGCGGGGACAAGGAAGCGGTGGATCGGTTGGATCCGATCTTCAAATCGCTCGCTCCCGGTCGCGGGACGATTGATCGCACGCCTGGACGCGAAAAGCTCGGCGGCACGGCGGAGGAAGGTTACCTGCACTGCGGCCCATCGGGTGCCGGTCATTTCGTCAAAATGGTGCACAATGGCATCGAGTACGGTGTGATGGCGGCATTCGGCGAAGGGTTTGACATCCTTGCGAATGCCAATGTCAGCACCAAGCAGACGCAGGCGGATGCGGAGACGGCGCCGGCGATGCACCACGATCTCGACTATGATTTCAATCTCGCCGACATCTCGGAAGTGTGGCGGCGGGGAAGTGTTGTGAGTTCGTGGTTGCTCGATCTGGCGGCTGCGGCGTTTGCGGATAATCCGACGCTCTCGAACTTCAGCGGCCGCGTCTCGGATTCCGGCGAGGGGCGGTGGACGATCATGGCCGCTATCGAAGAGGCCGTGGATTGCGAAGTTTTGACCGCGGCGCTCTATGCACGGTTCCGTTCCCGCAAAGACCATACGATGGCCGAAAAGGTCTGCTCCGCGATGCGCTATCAGTTTGGCGGTCACATCGAGCGCGCCGCGGGCGGTTAGCTCGTCAGGGATTTCGCAAACTCCTCCGCCGCGGCGCGGAGGAGGCTCGGCCCGTCGCTGAGGGCCTGCCGGAGTGGCAGGCCGGGGGGCGTGATGACGTGGATGGCGTCGAACTCGGCGGATAGGGCTTCGTCTGTTTCAACGCGTCCCGCAAAAGCGGCGGTCATTTTTCCGGCTGCACGGCCCATGCGCGCGAGGCCGACCGGACCCTTGCCGGAAATCGATTGCCGGTCCAGCGAGCCTTCGCCGGTGATGATCCAATCCGCCCACTCCACGGCTTCGGAGATTTGGCTGAGTTCCGCGATGACCTCGAAACCGGAGCGAATTTCTGCATTGCAGAAGGTCAGGAGACCGAACCCGGTGCCGCCGGCGGCGCCGGCGCCAGAAGTCGCCCGATGATCGCGCCCGAGGGTTTCGCTGGCGACATCCGCCAGACGCGTCAGGCTGTTTTCCAGAATACCGGCCGTTTCCCGTGTCACGCCCTTCTGCGGACCGAAAATGGCGGTGGCTCCATTCGGACCGAGTAGGGGATTGGAAACATCGGCGAGCGCGACGCAGCGAAAGGACGGTGATGACGTCGGCGGCGTTAAGGCAGCCAGGCGGTGCAGTTCGGCAGGAAACGGAAAGAACGGCTCACCATTTTGATCGTGAAACGACCAACCCAGCGCCGCAGCAAGACCCGCACCGCCGTCGTTCGTCGCACTGCCTCCGAGCCCGATCCACAATTCTTTGGCACCGCGCTGCAGGGCAAGGGACATCAACTGTCCCACGCCAAAAGTCGTGGCCCAAAGCGGGTTTCTTTCCTCCGGGCGCAGGTGCACCAGGCCAGCTGCGGCGGCCATTTCGATGACGGCCCCTCGTCCGTCGGCGAGTTCGACAAAGCTGGAATCGATGGGCCTCCGCAGAGCGTCTTCAACGTTGGTCGGACGACGCACTCCGCGGCCGATCGACACAAATGCCTCGGCGGTTCCCTCGCCGCCATCCGCGAGCGGCACGACCTGGAACACGGCGTCCGGAAGAACATTTCCAATTCCCTCGCAAATGGCGCGGGCGGCCGCTGCTGCATCCATGGAGCCCTTGAACTTGTCCGGGGCGACGAGGAACCGGAGCGGGCGCACCATGATGCGTTATCGAACCGAGAGGATGTCGCGGATGAGTTGCGGCCCGCGGTAGACGAAACCCGTGTAGATCTGGATCAAGTCGGCTCCGGCTTCGAACTTTCCGGCGGCCGCACCGGCATTCATGACACCGCCGGATGCGATGATCGGCAGTGGCGTCGCCTGGCGGAGCCGGGCGAGAACGTCGTTCGAGCGGTGCAGGAGGGGCGCGCCACTCAGGCCACCGGATTGGTCGGTTTCCTTCGGAATCGATGAGTGGTCGAGTGTGGTATTGGTCGCGATGAGGCCGGAGAGTCCTTCTTCGTTCGCGAGCCCGGCAATCTCGTCCACGGCCGATTCATCCAGATCGGGGGCGATTTTGACGAGCAAGGGCTTGGCCGAGTCGATATCTCGCAACGTGCGGACGATCGCTGTCAGCGAGCTGCGGTCCTGGAGTTGACGGAGACCTGGAGTGTTCGGCGAGCTGACGTTCACAACAAAGTAATCGCCGTGCGGCAGGAGCGCGCGGAAGCTTTTCGCATAGTCGTTCGGCGCTTCCTCGAGCGGTGTGACTTTGGATTTCCCAATGTTCATTCCGACGGGAATGGACGGCCAGCGACCGGAAGCACGCAGCCGTTCGAGCCGGGCGGAAACGGTTTCGGCGCCGTCGTTGTTGAAACCCATCCGGTTGATCAGTGCGTGGTGGCGCGGGTAGCGGAAGCAACGCGGTTTCTCGTTGCCGGGCTGGGGGAGGGCGGTGACGGTTCCGGCCTCGACGAAGCCGAAGCCGAGGGCCTCCCAGGCGGGAAGGGCTTCGGCATTTTTGTCCATGCCGGCAGCGAGTCCGACCGGGTTCGGGAATTCGATTCCAAAAACGTTCACGGGTTTCCGCGGGAACGGTCCGAAGACGCCGGACAGGAGAGCCGGGGGACTGAGGCGCAGGCCGGTCAAAGCCAGATGGTGCGCCGTCTCCGCGTCGAAGCGGAAGAGGAGCGGGCGGAGGAGGCGGGCGTAAAGATTCATTTTCCGATGCAGAACGTGCCGAATATGCCGCCGAGAATTTCCTCGGTGTCGGCTGTTCCAATGATGCGACCAACGGCGTCGAGAGCGGATCGCAACTCGATGGCGGTGAGCTCGGGTGGTTCGCTGGCCTTCAAAAGTGTCGCGCCCGCCGTGAGGGAGGAACGGGCTTGTTCGAGGAGAACTTTGTGGCGCGCATTCACGGCCGCGAGAGACTGTCCGGATGCCAGGTGACCGGCGCCCACGGTTGAAGCCATTTTTCTTACCAACGCGTCGAGTCCCTCGCCGGTGAGGGCGGAAACCTTTTGAGCGTGCTCAGGCACCGGGCCCCCGATGTCGCATTTGTTGGCGACGAGGATTTCATTGGTGCCAAGTTCGGGGTCTTCGTGAAAATCGGATGCATCGACAACATGGAGGATGAGGTCGGCATTTTCGATCGCGCGGCGCGAGCGGGCGACGCCTTCGCGTTCGACCGGGTCCTCCGTCTCCCGCAGGCCCGCTGTGTCGGTGAGGCGGAAAAGAATTCCGTTCAGACAGGCGGACTCTTCGATCGTGTCGCGGGTTGTCCCGGGGACCGGGCTGACGATTGCCCGTTCCAAGCCGAGGAGGCGATTCAGCAGGCTGGATTTTCCGGCGTTCGGTTTTCCGACGATGGCGACCCGCACGCCTTCGCGGAGGATCCGCCCTTCCGTGGCCGTCGCCAGCAGGTTTTCAATCCGGCCGACGGCGGCATTCACTTTGGACAAAAGAGCGGCCCCTGTCGCCGGGTCGATGCCTTCCTCCGGGAAGTCAATCCACGCTTCGACATGCACGACCAACTCCAGCAGATCGGCGCGAATGGCGGCGATCTCGTCTCCGAGGCGTCCGCGGAGTTGTTCGGCGGCGGCGCGGAGGGCGAGCGGTGTGCGCGCCCGGATCAGGTCCATCACCGCTTCCGCGCGGGTGAGGTCCATGCGGCCATTGAGGAAGGCGCGCCGGGTGAATTCGCCGGGCTCCGCCGCCCGCGCGCCGGCGCGCAGGACGATTTCGAGGATTTGCGCAGCGAGAAGGATGCCGCCGTGGCAGGCGATCTCGAGGACGTCTTCACCGGTGAAACTGGCAGGCTTTTGAAACCATGTGGCGAGAACCTCATCGACCACGCGGTCGGACTCCACGACGTCGCAAAGTGTCGCCTTCCGGGCAACCAGCGTCATGGGACGACCGGATCGGCGGAGAATCGCTTGAGCGACCTCCTGTGCGCCTGGTCCGCTCACGCGGATGAGCGCCACGGCTCCCTCACCGGGTGGGGTTGAGATCGCCGCAATCGTTTCCTCCATGGGAAGGTCAGTCAGGCGATCGCCAGCGCGCCGCGGGGAATTTCGCCGGCCGCGTCGAGGGCGCGAAGTTCGGCGATGAACCGTCGGTTTTGGTCCATGGTTCCGACCGAGACGCGGATCCAGGCGGGGAGTTTGTAACTCCGCATGGCACGAACAATGATCCCCTTTCGCAAGAGGGCTTGGAAAACGCGGTCGCCGTCGCCGACGTGGACGAGGACGAAGTTCGCGGCACTCGGAACAAACTCGAGGCCCATGGCGGTGAACTCCGCCTGAAGGTAGTTGCGGCCTTCATGCGTGAGTTCCCGGGTTTTGCGCATGTGGTCTTCGTCTTGCAGACCCGCAGCGGCGCCAGCTTGGGCGATCCCGTTGGCATTGAAGGGCTGACGCGTCTTTTGGAGCACCGTGGCAATTTTTTCCGGCGCGAGTCCGTAGCCGATCCGCAGATTCGCGAGACCTTGGATTTTCGAGAAAGTCCGCATGACGACAACGTTCCGCCCCTCGCGCACGTAACGCAGGACGTCCGGCGGCTCGTCGAGGAACTCGTAGTATGCCTCGTCAAAAATTACGAGCACGTGCTCCGGGACGCGTTCCATGAATTTCTCGATCGCGGCCTGTCCGACGAGTGTGCCGGTCGGGTTGTTCGGGTTCGCGATGAAGACCTGGCGTGTCCGCGGCGTGATGGCGGCCAGCATCGCCTCCAGATCGTGCGTGTATCCGGGATCGGGCACCTCGACGGTGCTGGCCCCGAAAAGCTGTGCCATGAGCGAATACACGGCAAACGCGTGTTTGGCGGTGACGACTTCGTCGCCGGGTTTCAGGAAGGCATGGCCGATGAATTCGATGATCTCGTTTGATCCGTTGCCGAGAATGACATTCTCCCGGGCGAGTCCGAGCCGCGCCGCAATGGCATTCCGCAGCGCCCATCCGCCGCCGTCCGGGTAAAAGTGGGCCCGTTCAAGCGTTTCGCGCATGGCGGCCAGCGCGCGGGGCGAGGGGCCGAGCGGGTTTTCGTTCGAGGCGAGCTTGATGATGTCGGACGGCTCGAGGCCCATTTCGCGGGCAAGTTCCTCGACCGGTTTGCCCGGCTCGTAGGCAACGAGGTTCAGAACGTGATCATGCGCGGAATTCCACATAGGCGAAAAATATCGGGAGAACCCGCTTGAGCCCTCCTGCATTCCGAATCAACACTGAACCGTCCCAAACATCAATGCGCATTGCCGTCATCGCCGACACTCATGGGAAGCTGCCTTCCAGCGTCATTCCCGTCTTGAAAAACGCAGACGAGATCTGGCACTTGGGAGACTATTGTGACCCGGCCACGCTGGACGCGGTGCGCCGGATCGGTCCACCGGTTGAGGCGATTCTGGGCAACAACGATTTCGGGATGGACCTGCCGATCCACCTGATCCTCGAACGCAGCGGTCGGACGTTCCGCCTCATTCACATCCCGCCTCGGCAGCCCGGTGGTGCGGAGTTTTTGATCCATGGCCACACGCACATTCCCCGGGATGAAATGATCGATGGAACTCGCGTGCTGAATCCCGGAACAATCGGCAAACCGAACAAGGGTGCCCCGCCGAGTTTCGCCTGGCTGACGCTGACGGACGACGGAGCCCTGACCTGGGAAGTGGTGCGGATCTGACGTATTCCTCCGGCAGCTACTCGAAGAACTCCTTCATCTTTGGCTCGTCCACATAGCGCCGGAAAACAGGGTCGTTGATGAGGTAATCGAACAAATCGATCGTCATTCGGGGCCGAACTTTCCGGAGATAATCGACAGCCTGGTCGGTCTGGCCCAACCGCAGAGCAATGTAGGCCGACTTGAAGAGGCTTGTGACATCCTTTTCCGGGTCAGCCGGAAGGGCGAGGCGGTCGGTTGGCGTTTCTTCGACATCCATCAGCGCAAGCGAAACGTCCACGACGGTGGCGCTGTCCACGGGCTGGAGACGCGAGCGGGCGCCTCGCAGCAATTCGCGCGCTTCATCGGGGCGCTTCTGGTAGCGCAGCAACGTGCCGAGTTCAATCATCGGGTACGGGTTCGCTGCGTCGGCTGTCATGGCGCGCCGCAGATACTCCTCCGAGCGCACGCGTGGATCGCCCATCGTGGTGATCGAGGAGTCGTTTCGCTTCTGGCTTTCCAGGACCGCCTGCAGGGCGAGGGCGTCGGAAATCCGTTCCCGTTTCGCGATAGTCTCATCGATTTTCCGCTGCGACAGCGCGATGTTCCCCTCCTGAACGGCCGCGAGGGCAACCAGATAGGTCAGGCCGGAGATCTCCGGGTTCGTCGTTTCCAGTTCCTGAAGGATCTTCAAAGCAGGCGCTGGATCGCCATCACGCAGGTGCTGCAGCGCCGTGTTCAAAGCAGCCAGCCCCTCCGATCGGATGGGAAACTTCTCCTTCGTGGCCAACCGTTCGGCCTGCAACGACGAGGCCCAAGCCCCCCAACGGAAGCCCAAGACAGCGGAGACCACAATCAGAACAACGACCCCGCCGAGCACGAAGGGGGCGGGAACATTCAGGCGGGAAAACCGCTTCCAGAGGATCGACCAGCGTGGCCCGGTGACGACAACTTTTTTGCGTTCGACCCGTCCCGCTGCCTCGGAGGGATCGGAAATTTTCTCCGGCGGAACGTTCCAAACATCCTCGCCAGCAGTGTCCTCGACGGCCTGTTGCTTTTCGTTGGGCGGTTCGGAAACGGGAGGAGTTGTCTTCTGCGGCTCGGCCGCTGGAGCGATGTCCGCGGTTGCCGGCTTTCTTTCCTCTGGATCAGCTGGGGGGGTCTTTTTCTCCTCGGTTTCCTCTCGGTGGCGGCGCTTGTTCGGATCTCTCGGAGTCGGCGTTCGTCCGGGAAACTTGGTGCCGCTCTGCCGGAGCATGGTTCGCCTAACCTGCTCAATCCGAGTCAGTTCTTCCTCCTCTTCCTCTACCTCCTCCGGCGCATCCTCACGGTCCTTCAACCCGCGGGGACGGATTTTCACCTTTTTCTCCGGCAACTCTTCCTCAGACATTTCGAAAAGTATGTCGGGTTGTTACCCCAAAACAAGGGCGAACAACCCGCGAGCCGGGGGGTGGTGGTCGCTAGCGGAGTTGTCGCAACATGGCTTGAATCCGCGGTTGTTCAGCCGCAGGGGCATTGGCTGCGGCCTCGGAGAGCAGCGCTTTCGCCTTTGAAACGTCCCCGCGTTGCGCGAAGCCAACCCCGAGCAGAAGTGCAGCCCGCCACCGTTTGCTCGCTGGAGCCTTCGAGTAAGCCTCCTGAGATGCGGCGAATGCAGCGCCCGCATTTCCCAATAGAGCCTCTGCCGCCGCTTGGGTCATGAGGGCCTCGAATGGGAGAGAGTCGCCGATGCGGGCGATGTAGTCGAGTGCTCGGCGGGCGTAAGCCTCTCGCAAGGGTGGCTGTGGGACGGATTGCGCCCGTTCCAGGTATTCCTCTGCCCAGCTTCCGGGATCCGCTTTCGTGGATGCGTCGTCAGCTCGTTTTCTCCACGAGACAGCCGCTTCGGTTCGACCGCCCAACTCCTCCACCAGCGACCGGTCGAAAGCGGCTTGTCCAAAATGCGGTCGCCAGGCCATCGTTCGATCGAGGGCGATTCGGGCTTCGTCCAATGGCCGGGACCGTTCCGACCCTGGTGGAAAGCCGGCTGCCCATCGCAGGGACGTATCCGCGAGGAAGAAATCCACGTCGTTCATCGCTCCGTAGGGACGGCCCGCCCGCAGAACGTCGGCCGCCCTTTCCATGCCGGATCGGAAATCCTCGAACGAACGCGCCGCCTCAGCTTGTCGGACGATCGATTGGGCAAGTGAAATCCGAATGGCCGGATCGGCCGGAAAACGGTTGAGGGCTCGGGCGTAAACGACTTCCGCCCCTTTCGCCTGCCCCGCCTCGCTCAACGCCCGCGCCCAGCCGGCCAGCGATTCGGCGTGGAAGCGGGCGACCGCTGATGAACCAACAAGAAAGAGGCAGCCAAGAGCCACCGCGCCCGAGATCGAGAGAATGCCGACGGGCCGAACATTCTTCACGAGGGTCATCGCCAGACCCAAAACACCGACCAGCCCGACCGCGAGAATGGCCGTCGCCATGCCGGTAATGGCATGGCCTTGCTCGTTCCAGGCATCTGCCACACCCAATCCCGGAATGGCGGCCACGGAGGACGCTTTCCACGCTGCGTAGAGAATGGGAATGCCGGCTGTGATGACCGTCGAAAACACGTAACTCCGAATCGTGATCGGAATTCCTGTTCCGATGAGCACCACGAACGGGATCAGGAGCGCGGACGGAATCAGCACAACCGGCAACAAGAGACTGGGGCCTCCGATGCTGCGGACCTGTGTGAGCGAAGTCCGGAGTACGTCCGATGTTGTCAGGTCGCCCAGGGAATAGGCGTTCACGAAGCCATGGACCACCGCGATCATTGCCATGCCTCCCAGAAGACCGGGCAGCAGAATGGACGTCACACCGTCAGGAACTGCCTCCGCGACACGTCGAAACGATGGTCGTCCCGCTGCGATCAGACCTCCGGCCACGACGGACGCCACGGCCAGCGTACTCCAGACCGGAAACGAAAACGCCGTGTCGATCTCGTGGGCGAGAACAACCAGCATCAATGCCACGGGCAGGCCATACTTCGCCCCAAGCGCCTGACCTCTCCCCAACCACCACGGCACGGCAGCCAGCGCCGATCCAAATCCGAGTTGAAAGCCGAATCCGAAAAATCCCGGACCGAACGTCAGCCCGAGCACACCACCGCCGGCGACGCCGCCGATCGCCGCCACCCCGGCCACTTGGAGCGGTGAAAATCCGCCGCTTGCGAGGCCCGCCGCTCGCAAGCCGTTCCGGAACACCCAGCCCAGGATCAGAAAATAAAGGACCAAGCCAGCCAGTCCGGTCGAAACCGCACGGTCCCAGAATCCGTTGTGAAGCCGGGTGGGGCGCAGTTCATAGCTTTCCCAGTGCGAAAACGGATCGTGCGGAGGAAAGACCGCCGGGAGCGTCTCGTGCCCGTAGCCGATGAGTGGCCGCAAAGCGTGGATGGGATCATGGGAACCGTCCGGCAACCGAGTCGGCTGACCGAAGACACGGGGCGCTGCAGCCCAAACCCGAAGCCGGTAGGCATCGCTCGTGCCTTCCCCGACCGGCACGATGCGGGCCAACCGTCCGACCACCGGCTGGCCCTTGAGGCGAACGATCCCGTGGGATTCAAGGAGAGCGAGCGTGGTGAGGGCGACACCGGCCACAAGCGCTGCGACCAAGGCCCACGCGACCCACTTTTGCGATCCCCGCAAGGCCGCAATCAATAACCCGGCCCATGCTGCAACCGCCACCGCCGCCACCACGGCCCCGCGCTTTTCGGTGGCAAGAAATCCGGCCAACATCAGGATTAGCAATCCGCCAAAGACCCATCGTCTCCATCGTGCAGGTTCGCCCGCACAGCCTGCGCGTCCGACCTGCCAGACAGCAAGCGGCGCGAGCATGAGAAGGTAGCCGGCCAGGAAAATCGGCTGGCCCACGAATCCGAAGGCCCCGGGGTTTGCCGCTTGGTAGGCCAGCGGATCGCCCCCGAACCGCTGGAGGAGCGCATAGAGCGTGTTTGGCACAACCGGCACCAAAGCGACCGCTGCCAGCCTCCGCAGTTGCAGCCCGTCGCGGAGCCCCCAAGCGACCGCCAGCCCAAGGAAAAACACCGCCATCATCTGCAGAAGGCCCTGAAAGGTCAGGCGATCGCCATGAAAACTCAAAACCGGATCAACCGAAACGAACCCCGCCAGAAGCAACAGGCCGGCCAATCCCCCAAGAACCCAAGCCGGCCCCCGAACGCTCCACCTTCTCCCCGGCAACCGATGCTCCGCCACCGCCCCGATCAGGACCGCGCTCCCGGCAATCCAACCAAGTCCCTGCACCCACGTCGCCTTCAGGTTCTCATGGCCCAGGACCGAGTGCGGATGGTAAAGCAGGGGGACCACGGCGATCGCCGCCAGCCAGCAGGCCTCCGCCAAACCCCGCAGGGACTCAACCACCCGGGTCAATCGATCGTCGCGCGCCATGGCCACGCCGGAGCCCTAAACGACCCACCGGATTCGTCAATGTCGCACGTCCGGCGAAATGTTACGAAATTGTCACAATTTGCCTCTGGCTCGTCCCACACCAAAAGGCGAAACACGGCAACGTCAGCGGGTCCAGGGTCATGCTTGTATGGATGCTTCTCCTCCGCTGCCAAAAACCAAAACCAACACACACAAAACAAAGCATGAAACTCTTCAAAACGCGTCTCCGCGCTTTGGCCATCGCCCTCGCCGCCCTCACCGGCTCGTCGGTTGTCGCCAATGCAGCGCCGGACACCGCATACAACACCAACGACTTGATGTTGTTCTTCCAGAACCCGGCAGGGACTGTGGGAACGGACCAAGTGGTCGGGTTCAGCTTGGGTAGCACCTGGGATGTCTTCCGCCGCGCGGCCACGCCGTCGGATAGCACCTTTGGTGACACCATTAACCTTGGCAACATCAACGCCGCCCTCACCACCGCTTACGGTGCCGACTGGACGAGTTTTTCGTCGTCCATCTTCGCCGGTGCGGCCGGGCAGAATGGAAACACGAGCGGTCTCTCCTCCGCGACTTCGAATCAAGACTATGCCCGCACGGTGTATGTTACGAAGCCCCGAACAGGAGCAGGTTCGGTTGGATCGTCCAATTCGTCATCGGTCACAATTCCGGGCGCGACGACGGCTCAAGGAAGTCTCGCAAGTAACATCTCGGGATCGAATGCTTCAATCGCGGATGGAGTTGGCAACCCACAACAGCAGGGAATTGCAAATACGGTCATCGACGAGAACAACCCGTTCTTCGCCGGGAATCCGTCGACCGCCTACGGACAGATTTCCGGTGGCGTGATGGGCGCATTGAACAGCACGACTTATTCGCTGGGCAGCATCAGCAACATCGTCCTCGCATTGGACCTCTACCGCGCCACCCCGGTGCTGGATGCTTCCGGTTGGCAGAACATCAACGGCATCAGTGGAGTGGTTGCGCGTGAAGGTTACTACCTCGGCACGATCACGCTCAGCAGCAATGGCGAGGTCAACTTCGTCGCGGTCCCCGAACCTTCGACCTACGGCCTCCTCGCTCTCGCGGGTGCGGTTGTCTTCCTGTCGGTTCGTCGTCGTAAAGCCCAACAAGCCTGAAACTTCAACTGCAGTTATCTCATCAAATGACTATCAAACATCTCCTCACCGGCGCCTTGGCGCTCGGCATCGGGTCGACTGCCTTCGCGCAGACGACGGAAATCACGATCACGGGGGCGACGGCGTTCCGCCAAGCCACCATGCGCGGCATCTATGAGGCCTACCTCTCGGAAGGCGCGCTCGGTACCTCGTTCAACGTGGCCCACAACTTCACCGGCAACAACCTGTCCCAGTTGATCGCCTCGAACCGCGCCGTTTTCTCCGGCAAGTTCCCCGGCATCACCGGCACGACGATCATCCGCACGTCCTTCAACGGTTCGACGGAAGGTCTCAATGGTATCGCCGGAAACAACAACCCGGTGTTCCTTCAGGTGAGTGCGTTGGGCACTCCGGGAGCGAACATCCTCGGCGGCGTTTCGGGCCCGACCGAAACCCTGCGTCCGAAGTTCAGCTTCTCCGACGTGTTCCAAAGCACATCGCCGATTACGACCGATCTGAACGGTGACCCGATCACCCTTCAGCCGGCTGGTGCTTCGGCGGTTGGCGTTGTAACGTTCACAATGGTAGCGAATGAAGGTGCTCCGGCTGCCTTCACCAACGCGACCCAGCAGCAATGCTCGGCTCTCTGGAGTTCAGGCTTTGCGCCCCTTTCCCTCTTCACGGGAAATCCGGCGGATACAACATTCGTCTTCGCTACTGGGCGCAATGACGGATCCGGAACCCGCTCGGCCTACTTGACTGAGTGGCAATTCGGGGCTGCGAACCTCGTGAACCAATACGTGGCAACAGCCGCTGGCGTTACCGTCAGCGGACAGATCACCGCGATCACATTGGTTCCCGTTGGCGGAACCGGTGCGGGTGCTCTTGCCACCTCTGGAGGTGCGAGCAATGCCTCGACACTCTGGGGCAACGACGTGCTCGGCAACGGTGGATACAGCAGCAGCAGCGCTCTCCGTGATCACATGGCCCGGACAACCGCTTCCGTTACCGTTTACGACGGGGCGGATGCCGGTAGCCCTCTCCTCGAAGGCGAAGCGATCCTTCTTTTGACCTGGCTCTCCACGGCGGATGCCCGCAATGCGGTTTCGGCTGGTGCGAAGCTCATTAACTACAATGGCTACGGCGTCGTGCCGCGTGCGACGACAGATCCGCTCGACTTCAATGACACTGGGTTCTCGGAAGAGGACTTCAACAAGATCATCTCCGGTGCCTACTCGGCTTGGAGCTATCAGCACCTCTACCACTGGGGTACGCTGAGCGCCAACGAGACCATCTGGCGCAATCAGATGACCGCTTCCGGTGGCTGGATCGAAGACGGTCTGCAGTTGACCGCGAACGGCGTTCGTTCGAGCGATATGCTCGCCGAGCGTTCGGACGATGGCTTCCCGATCTTCGCTCAGTAAGCGAGTCCGGATCGAGTAGTTAACAAATATGAAGCTGGCACCGTCCGCGGTGCCAGCTTCCTTGTTTCAGAGGCTCCCCCCTTGAAGCCCTTTTTATTGACATTATGAAAATGCGATTGGTCATCCTTGGCGGTGTTTTGATTGTGGCGACAGCAGTCGCCTTCACGTTCCTCCAGCGCCCGCAGTCGGCGGGAACGGAGACTGAATCGACCCGGTTCACCGGCCAGCAACGCGTCCTACCCATGTCTGAGGAAGCGGAGGACGCGATGAATGATGACGCAGACGAACCAATTTCCAGGGGCAACGCGTCAAACAACACTTTTTCGATGCCGACCGCCGTGCCATCCTCGATCGCGCGAAACGCGCGTCCAAATGGAACAGAAGGTTTGTCCGAGAATGCCTTGCCATCGGAGGATCCGGGTTCCAATCGCCGTGACTCGACCGCTCCCGTGACGGGCGATGGCAATTCAGGATTTTCTGGTGGGGGCGGATTCGCTGCGGCCGGTGGGTTTTCAGGCAGCGGGGGTGGCGCGGGGAATGGCTCCGAGACCGCGGGTACCGCATTGGCCGAAGCTACCGGTAGTTCTACGGAACGATCGAGTGAACTGTCGATTTCTGTTCCGCCCGGGGCGGTTGTTCCAGCTGTTCTGATGGACGAGACGCCGCGGACACCGCAGCAACAAGAGGCTTTGGATAAGATCGTCGAGGACTTCAATGATGCGGTGTCCGGCGGGGAAACGGATCCCGATACCTGGGAGGACGCACGACAGGTCGCGGACTCGCGCTATATCAAGCTTTTCGGCTTCCGCGCGTATAATCAAAAGCACTTGGAAGCCTCGCGCCAAGCGGCGGCCGAGCGCCGTGTGGCCCAGCAAGCTCCGGTTGCCCCAACAGAGTGACGGGCTGGCCGGCTATTCTTCGGCGGTTTGCTCCTCGGGCCTTTGATGTTCTGATTATCCTAGGGGCGATGACCTACGTCATCGCTGGCGTCCCGTTCGTTCCATTCCATGCGGACGAGTCAATGCAGCTTGCCGCGAGCCGGGACTTTGGAACACTCGTTCACCGTGGCGGTCCTTGGGCGTTGACAACGCGTCCGCCCTATGTCTTCGACTCCGAGGCGCACCTGAGGATACTTAACGGAACGATCCACCGCCACGTGGTAGGAGCCGCCAGTGCCGCGGTTGGGCTGCGCGAGGCCGACCTCCCGCCGATTCCAGGATGGGACTGGACCCGGGACTTCAAGGCGAACATGCAGGCGGGCTTTTTTCCCCGGTTCGAATTCCTGATGGTCGGCCGCTATGCCTCCGCGGCCTTTCTGGCCTTGGCTGTCCTTCCTGCCTGGTGGCTGGGCTGGCGGCTTTGGGGGCGTGCGGGTGCGTGCCTGTTTGTCGTCCTGACGATTTTGCATCCCGTCGTCCTGTTGAACGGTCGTCGCGCGATGCAGGAAGGTTCCATGATATTCTTTGGGCTACTTGCCCTTGCTCTGTCGGTTGAAATCCTTAGCGGTCGACGCAAACGGGTCTGGTGGGTTGGGTGGGGAACGGCATGTGGACTCGCTCTCGCATCGAAGCATCTTTCCATGGTTTTCGTTGCAGCCGCGACTGCCATGATCGTCACGGCGTGGAATTTTCTGGGAGCACGGGAAACCGTCCGACGGGGGCTCCTGGCCGGGTTGACTGGTGCGACCGTCTTTCTGGCGTTGTCACCCGCCCTTTGGGATCAACCTTGGATGCGTATTCAGGACCTCGCCCGGATTCGGGCCGACTTGGTTTCGTCGATCGATGACACCGATCTCCACGGCTCGTTCAGGGCCCGTCTGACGCGCTTGGTGACGATGCCGTTTTCAAGCGTCCCGCAATTCTTTGAAGTCGCGGACTGGCTGGACCATCCCGTCCACATGCAGGTCATTGCGCTCTACTCCCGATCCTGGCTTTCCGGTGCACCCGTTACTGGATTTGTCGGATGGGGTGTCGTCATTCTGGCCGCATGGGGAGCTTTCGCAGGCATTGCCCGCGGAAGTACCGATGACGAGCGGCGGGTGGCTGTGGCGTGGACAGCCGGATGGGGCGTCTGTGCGTTGCTGCTCCTGCCCAATCCCCTTCCGTTTCAGCGTTACTATCTTCCGCTGATTCCGCTGGTCGCAGGGTTGGCCGTCATCGGGATCCGAGAAGCCATCAGAATGCTGGGGCCTTCAGGTTCCCGGCTGCCCGTTGGGAGCTGAGGGAGCGGCTGATGGCTGCGTCGCGGCCGGCTCATTTGGATTGGTCTTTTTTGCGCCTCTTGCGGCTGCTTGAACCTGCTGAACCAGCAGAAAGCGGTTTGCTTCGGCACGGGCCTGCTTCAACATCTCGGTCGGAATCGTCGGTTGGATTTCTTCGAGGACTTTCTTGGCCGTGATTTCGCCTCGCTCGCTGGCGATGAGCGTCCATTTGACCGCCTCGGCCCGATTTGGGCTGTTCGGATCCGCGGCTCCAAGAAATTTTCCGAGATTGGCTTGGGCTTTGCGGTCGTTCTGCTCGGCGGCTTTTCGGAACCAATCAATGGCTTTCTCCGGGGCTTTGTGTTCGGCGGAGTTGCCGAGTCCGTTCTGATAGGTCAGTCCGAGAATGTTCTGACAGACCGGGTCACCCGCCTCAGCCGCCACCTTGATGTAAGGGAATGATTTTTCTGGAACCGGTGGTTGAAGGCGATCGCCGTTGAAGTAGATCCGTCCGAGAACGGCATTGGCTTCCACGAAACCCCCGTCGGCGGCCTTTTGGATCCACTCCAGGCTTTTCTCGTTCGAAAGCTCGATGGATTTTCCCTGGCGGAGGATGAGGCCGTAGTTGAGCTGGGATTTCGGCCAACCCGCCTCGGCTCCCTTTTTGAACCACTCCGCGGCCTTCTCCTCGCTTTTTGGCAGACCTTCGCCGGTCAGATAGAGGAATCCAATCCAGTCCATCGCCCCAGGGATGCCTGCGTCGGCTGCCTTTTGCAGCAATTCGGCGGCTTGGGCGGAGTTCTTCTGGATTCCCTCACCTTTGGCCAGAGCCCGGCCGAGTTCATACTGGGCTTGGGCATCGCCTTCCGCCGCCTGTTTTTCCCAAGCGGCTATAGGAGAGTCTTCCGCGGCATGAAGCGATGAGGCACTTAAAAACAGGAGAGCAGAAAACAAAAGACGTTTCATGGCGTCGATGAGGATAGCGGAACTACCCGCGGAACCGTATGTGACAATTTCGTCACATTAGTCTCGGCGGTAGAGGATCCAATGCCAGCCGGACACTCCGCCATACGGAAAGATCCCGGTCAGCCGGTAAGTTGCTGAACCGACAGCCTGCTCGGTTGGGATTTCAGACGGCAAGGGATCCTGAGTGTGCAGCAAATGCCATTTGGCCGGCTGAGGAGCACCGGCCATGTAGCGGATCGATTCAAACCGGGCATCCCGTCGCTGCAGAAAACCGACCAGCATGCCATTGCGAAAATCGTGATCGCTGGTCAGGGATTTGTCGGCGTCCGGACTGGAGGCAATGACGAGCAGCGCATCGGAATACTGTCCGCGTCCAAAGCGGACCAGGTTTCCAACGGCCATCGCCTGCGAGAGCACATACAAGGCGAGGACGGACACCACCGCCACTCTCCCCGAGGGCCAAGCCATTTTCCAAATGCCGGCCATCGCCACGGCCGCGAACAAATAGATGAATGGAAGGAGAACGAAAAAATAGCGGAAGTAGAGGAATGTCGGCCGTGTCGCGAGCAGGACCAGCACCGGAGCGATGATGACGCCGCACAGGAGCGCACGAAGGTGATGTTGCCGATCCGGCGTGAAATGCCAACCGGCCGCCAAGAGCGCGACGCCCAAAGCGATTGCGATGACGCTCCATGGCCAGGTGATCGGAAGGCCGAGTCCGTGCCCGAAGAAATGCCCGAGGACCACCGCAATGCTGAACTCCGGTCCCCCGCCAATCTCCATTCCTTTAAGAAACATAAAGTACCAACTCACCGCCGCCACAAGGGGAAAGCCGAACCACATGGCGAGCCGGGCGGCAACAAGGCCGACCCTTCCACTCCACGAAGCCCACGACGTCCATATGCCCAGCGCGAGCAGCACCAGAACAAACGTCGAATGTGAAAGCAGGCCAACAATGGACAGGATGCTGAAGCCGGCGACAGATAGCCAGCTTGGCCGGAAGTTCTGCCGGAGCAGCAACCAAGCCGCTGCGGTCCCGCAGGCGGCGGCCATCGCATAGCCCCTCGCCTCACTGAAATAGAGCACGAAAGGAAACGAGAAGAATCCCAGAACCCACGCGAAGATGCCCGCTCCGCGTTGGATTCTTGAAGCCAATGCCGCCAGCAGCATCAAGGCCGCGGTTCCCGACAACGCCGCCGGCAGGCGATAGAGCCAGGGGGGCGCAGACGGCCCCGCCAACCAAAGCCAGGCCGTGTTCAGGACGTGATTGTTATCATGACGGTATTTCGCGATGAGGTCAGAGGGAGAGACGATCCCGCGCGCCCATTCCAGACTCCAGATTTCGTCGAGCCAAAGGTCGCCCCGCGCGCACGCAAGGTAAAGACCCAGCGCAGCAATCCCTCCCGCGACCCACCAAGTCCGTCGTCCGCCCGGCCCCTTCGTTTCAGGCTCCGCCGCTGGTGCGGCCGGTTTTGGCTGTCCGGCTGGTTTACGGTTTTTGCGCGGCATCAATCGCCTTCAAATAGTTCGCGGGTCTCGGGTCGCCGGGACGGACGGCCTGCGCTTTTTCGAGCATCTCTCTGGCCAAAGAGCTTTCATTGGTTTCGTAATGATAGATTCCCCGGAAAAGGTAAGCTTCAAAAAGCGACTGTTGCGGAAGAACAGCAAAAATCTTCACGGAGTTTGTGTCGAGCCCGGAGTCGGTCGGAATCGGGTAAGCGAACGGTCTCAGCCATTGCGGAAAGTCGTTTCCCTTGCTGATCGCTTCGAAGAAGGGCGCTCCTTCGGTTGGTTGACCGAGCGACTCTGCGTAGGTATTCGCATAGGGCGTGGCGAAATTGTCCCAGGACGGGATCACGATATGGGTGACGCCCGCGGCGGTCAGGAGTCGCAATGCTTCCGCCGCATCCTTCGCCGAAAAGATTTCCGCCGCCCGTTTGAGACCGGGCATGTTTTCCCAATAGAGCGTGCCCAGCGTGCGCACACCGGAATGGTAGGTCATCTCCGTCGAGGCATTCGGGCCGGTGAGGACGACGGGAACTTGTTGAGGGCTCGACTGGATCAGACGGTGGGCGACATCCCGAAGCAGGAGATTACCGGCGATCTCCTTGGGAATCGGAGGCTCCAGACAAAGCCGCTCCTCCTCGGTGCGTGCGGCGACCTGGGGCAGGATCGTGACGAGCAAGGCCAGCCACGCGCAGGCAAGCAGGCTGCGGAAAACCCAACGGGGGCCCCGCGCTCCGGCAGAATGACGGCTGATGTCGATCATCAACACCACCGCACAAAGCGTCCAGAGCGCGAAGAGTGCGGAACTCCAGCGAACCTGATGAATCGCCAGAGCCTGCATAATCAGGGTCGGTGGGGCCAGGAGTAAAAGGCCAATTCGGCCGATCGGGCCAAGCTGCTTTTTGATGGCAAGACCGATGGCGCCCACCAGGGTCACAGCGGCCCAAGGATAATAAGAGAGCCATGCGAGATTTCCTTCGGTCATGGCCACCAGAGTCGGAAGACTTTGAAATTCGTGGATGAATTGCTTGTGAATCGCCAGGAGGAAGCGATCGGCGACCCAAAACGTCCGGTCGGGTGCCAGCGCCACGACGGCCAGCGGAGCCACGGCGGCAACGACTGCAGTCGCCAGCAACAGAGCCTCGGTCGGGGATTGCCACAGCGCGCGACCCAAGACCATGCGACCGAGGACTTTCGACAAAACAAAGGAACCGGCGAGCCAGGCAAGTCCCCAAATGGGGTGATTGACCTCCAATCGCCAACCCAGGTGATCGGGGAAATACTCCAGGAGATAAAAGAAGATGGATCCCAAAAAGCCGCCCCATCCCCAACGCGTCCAGAGCGTAGGGTCGAACGTTGCGGACGACGGTCTCCGGTTCAGGACCAGGGCAACCAAAAGACCACCCAGGGCGGTTCCAAAGAGGATCGGAATGGCGGTCGCCGCGCTCACCCAGAGAGCGGCCGCCCCCAGAATTCCACCGGCAAAAAACCACCTCCGTGCGACAGCTTGGTCCAGCAGGATGTTCGAATCCTTCGGGCGCGTTCGGACGAATCCGCCGCCTCCAGCGACGATGCAGAACACAGCCGCGAGGGCGAATCCCAAAACAATCCCGTGGTGGTCGGCCTCGCTAAGGACGAACGCCCGGACGATCGGAAATGTGGTCAAAAAGACGGTGCCGAAGAACAGCGCATTGAATGCCCCAAACCGGCGCCAAACCAGAAACCCGGTACCAACCAGAAAGCCGCATAACAGAATCGGTCCGGCTCCGAGTGTAGCCTCAGCAATGTGGGATGAAGCGGGAATGCCCGACAGCCACGCTTGAAAGTGCGCCGTCCCGGCCAGCACCCACATCAGGAGCGAGCTCCAGTGGACCTCCCGTCCGTGGGGCGCGTTGTCGAGCTGTGTATTCCTGACACGCCACGTTCCCTCCCGCAGCATTTTCTCTGTGTGGAGAACCCACCATCGGGCATCCATCGCATAGTAGGGAATGACCAGCCATTCCTCGCGGGAGCCGGGAGGCACCGCCGCCGCATGCGGCGGAATCTCGGAAAACGATGTGGCGGAAACCTTGGAGACAAACTCCCACCGCGAGGCGGCGTCGGCGACGAACAGAAGTACCGCCATGACGAACGACGCGGCGAGGGAAACCCAGGCGCCTGTGGCAATTCGCGGCGCTCTCGAGGAACCGGCCTCGGGAGAAGCGGGACGCGTCGCCGTCAGGCGGGCCATGCGAGGGAGTTTGGCCGGATGAATGCCGGGAGGTCGACTGGGATCACGCTTCGTCTTCCTCCTCTTCGTCGGAGGTTCCGCCTCCATAGCCAAGGACCTCCACCGAGATCAACGAAGGCTGTTCGGGCGTGTCCTGAGGCTGCTGCGAGGCCTGATTCGCGACGGTCTCTGCCGCAGCGGATGCCGCACCGGTGCTGGACGATCCGGCTGTCAAACCGGCGACATTCGGCGCTGCGGGGGCGGCCGCCGCCGGCACGCCGGTGGTGCTGCCGCCGGCGCTGATATTGTCGGCATTGATGACGGCCGCGGCCGCGATGCGAATATCTCCTGTGGCCCGGATGCCGGCATCGCCGGCATCGACGGTGCCGAGCGGGGCAATGAGATCGACGGTTCCCGGCTCCACGCCGGCCACCGCCGCCAGCACGCCGATACCGCCGCCCGTGGCGAGACCACCGAGGTTTGTTTCCACCTCGGCGCTCGTCGCATCGATGGATACGCGCGTCGGCGGAGCGGTCACCACTGTTTTCGGTGCCGTTCCCGCGGCGATATCGCCGGACGACGACCAGATCGTGAGGTCACCGCCGCGCAGGGTGAAAATGCGTGCCTGGCCGATGTCCACATCCCCGTCCGTGAGGACAAAGACTTCACCGCCGAATTCGGTGACGATGCCGGGAGGCGTCAGCGGATTCCCGAAGATGTCGGAGGCCATCGTCAGAGCGCCGCCGGGTGCGGCGATCGTGATGGATCCACCGCTGGATGTCCGAATGTCGCGGGCCCGCGTGAAGACCGAGCCATTCGCCTCGGAGTTGCCGAAAATGGCGCTGATCGCTTCGTATCCCGCAGAATAATCTCCGCTGATCGCCGCATCGGCTCCGACTTGTTGGAGGGTGCGGAACAGATTTTGGAGAACGGCAATGGCATCCAACTCCGTGGCAGCGCCGCCGGCGACGGTGGCGACTTGCAACGTGCTTCCCAGAAGTCCGAGAGCCGGGCCCCCGCCGGCACCCTTCACACCGGCCAGAACCACCAGGCCCGCGCCGTCGAACGGCAGGAAGGGGTTCCGGATTCGTCCAATCGTTGTGATGCCAACGCCGGTTCCATCGACGAGGTTGGCTCCCGTTCCAAGGTCGAGATTGCGTCCGGCAATCACCTCGAGGAACCCACGACCGCCAATTTGGATATCACCGGGTTGGGCTTTGGTCCGAACCGGGTTTCCGGTGCCGTCCACGGCAACGGTGTCCTGATCCACATCAACGATCCGATTCGACTGCGATGCGTCCGAGGCAATCGAGCGCAGGGCGGCATTTTCGTTGAATGGGATGATGTCACGCGCGGCCGAAACGATCGAAACATCGTCGGCGCGCACGTTCTGGAGGTAGAACGCGATGTCGGTGATGTCCCGGCCGGCATGCGCCTGGAGCTTCTTGGCGGAGAACAGACGCAGCCCGGTGATGTCACCGGCGCCGGCGTAGAGTCGGACCGGATTCGGGTTCGTAGCGTGCACCGGCGTTGTCGCGTGCAGACGCGATTTGGTGTCGATGGAAGCATTCACGCCGGTGACTGAACCGGTTTCAACAAAGGCGAGGGCAGCGCCTGCAAACGGATCAGCGCGCGAATCGCGAACCGTGAGCGTATTCGCAGACGACCCGACCACCTGTTGGAAACCGATCGGCTGGACGATACCGGGCATCGCCGAAGGATCGGAATCCGACAGGTTGAGACTCGCCGAACTCCATGCCGTCAAGGTGACCGGTGAGGAACCGGTCGAGTCAATCACCGAACCGGATGGGTTCAAGCCGATGATCCCTTCCGCCGAATAAAGTTCCAATTCTCCCAGAGGGGAGGGGAAAAAGTTGATCTCGCCAACGATCCGGATGTCACCGGCAAACGCGGTGCTCCGCAGCGTGGGGAGCGCAACCGTCGAAATCTGACGGAAGTTCGAGATATTTGATTCCGCCAGGCGCAGCCACGGACGGTAGAAACCGGCGGCGAGGGGGGGCACCGCGGAGGCTTGCTGGAAGATGGATTCGAAGACCGGGATGGGTGTGCCATCGAGCGTTACCGAATGGCGGTGCGTGATCGAGCCTCCCAGTGATTTGACCGTCAACGAGGCCGATGCATCCGTGTTCTGGAACTGGGTCTTGTACCAGAATTTGTTATTCAGGCCCTGCGGGAGCAGGAATGCAGAAGCCGCGGGTCCCACCAGCACGTCGCCGCGGGCGGACACGTCGAACTGCGTACGGCTGCCAAAAAGGAGAATCGGCGTCCATGTTAGACTGTCGCCCGTTTGGCGGGTTCCCGCCAGCGAGCCGCTTCCCAGAATGTCGCGCGTCGGCGATTGCGAGCTGTTGGTTGTGATGTCGGCACCCGCGTCGATTCGACCGGTGCCCCGCTCAACGTGGAAGAAGCCGCCACTGACGGAATTCCCCGCTTCAATCACCAGGTCTCCGCCTCCGTGTTCGAGAAACCGGTTGATATCCGGGGCGGCATTCTCGCCGTTCGAAGTGTTGATGCCGGCCATGCGGGCATTGGTGGGAATGGCCGCATCCGCGTTGACGATGTCGCGGGTAGCCCGCAGTGCAATGTTGCCGCCGCCCAGCGCGCCGAATGCCTGGAAGAAGCTGCTATAATCGACCCACCAGGAGGTCGAGGCAGAGGCGTCGGCGACGTTGCCCGCCACAACGATTCGGCCGAACTGTCCGGTTTCCGGATCCACAAACCCGCGGCGGTACAGCCAATTGGTGGGCAGTTGGCGGCTTGAGGTTGGAATTACGCTTCCGTTGAAAACGGTGAACCGTCCGATATCGCGTTGAGCATTGACCGCGAGGCTGCCGCCGGCCATCGCGTAGTAGGCCTCATAGTTCTGCTGGATGCCGGTGCCGAGCGATGCGCCCTGGCTTGGATGGAGCAGTGAAGAAACGACCGTGACCGGCAGCGTGAAATCGCCCGACTCGAACACGCGGGTTCGCTCGGCCAAGCCCACTCCAGCGGTATAGACGGAAGCAAAGACGTTCCGCAGTTGCACGTCGCGAGCGGCGTTCATGTCGATTGTGCCGGTTCCGGTTCGAACAACTTCGTAACGGGTGCCCGTGTTGGTATTCGTGGTCGAAATGCGGATGCTGTCGGTGGTTTGGCCGGCACCGCCAATGGCCGCAGCCGTTCCACTGGTCGCGGTATTCGGAACCGCCGGATAAAACTCACCCACCCACACCGAGCCGCGGTTCCCGCGGGACGCCGTGAGCGTTTCCGGCGACACAATCGAGCCGAGTCCGGCGGACTGCAAATCTGCGCCGGCTGCGATGCGGTAACTCCAGGATTGAAGTGGCACGGGGCGGGCTGAGTTGATGCTTTGCAAGGGAGCGAGCCACAATTGGGAGTGCCCTTGATCGATGCTCGGATTCGAAGTGATCCCGGCGAATCCGTCGCTGAGCGAGCTGTTGAAGACGACATTGCCGGACGCGCGCAATGTCAGAACACCAGGAGCCCCCTTGGAACCATACCGCCATGACGAAAGGTCCCAGTCTCCGGTATGGAGCTGATCCGCCGTCAGTGCGCTGCCGTCAAAATTCGATCCTCGCGGATTGGCGGTGCCGACGATCAAGTCACCCGAAGCGGGCGTCAACCGGGCCGCACCGGCCGTCGTGAAGCTTCCTGAGTTGAGGGCCACAGCAACCGGGCCACCTGTTCCGGTGGCGAAGCTGATGGTGCCGGCGGCATTCAGGCTGATGCGGCTGCCGGCTGTGATCTGCACATTCGTATTGGCCGGGAGTGCGACCGTGGCGCCGGACGGAAGTGTAATGGTGCCCGCGACATTTGAGCGGATGCGGTTGGTGGTGTTCGTTCCATCCGTTCCGTTCGGCAGCGTGACAACCGTTCCTGCGGCGAGAGCGATCGAACTGGAGCCGGCCGTGTTCAGCGTCACCAAGCTTCCGGATGCATTGACCGTTGCGCCTGAGCCGGTCGCCGATTGAGTGTAACTGGCTCCCGGCCCCAAAAGGACAGGGATTGCACCACCGGAGCCGCTGGAGAATGTGATGCGTCCACCGCCACCCAGAGCCGTATTGTTCCCCTCGATGCTCGTCATGAAGGTGATCACGGCGCCGGCCGGAATCGCGGTCGCCGTGTTGCTGCGAATGATCGACGTGGTACCGTCCGGGAGGGTCATCATCGCGTCCGCATCAAGCGTGACACGGTTGTTGCCCGGGGTTCCATTCGGGAAGGTCACGGAGTTGTCACCTGCGACCGGGTTGATGATCAGCGTGCTTCCGACGGAGTTGAACGAGTAGTTGATCGAAGACGCAAGCGAACGGTTGATCACTTCCACCCCCGGGGCGACGACGAGCAGAGGATTCAGTGCGGCATTGACCGTTCCGCCGAGCAGGCGGTTTGCATTGGTTGCCTCAAACGCCGTAATGAAGGCACCCGAATCCGCGTTGATCTGGTTACGCAGGGCGCTGTCCATCGTTCCGCCGAACGCGGTTCGATCATAAACGCGGTAGCCCTCCGCAAGGATGGCCGAGGCACCGACAATCGCACCGTCAATGCGATCGATTCCGACATCATCAACCAGACTGTCGTTGTTTTTATCGATCCGAGGCGCACGCAAGTGGAGTGTGCCTTGAAACTGTCCACGGAAGGCGCTGCTGGTCGGGTCAGTGACACTGCCGTTCGGGTTGGTCGTGGCACCCTGCTGATAGGCGTCAACCGAGAGATCGATCAACGACCCGTCTGCGATTTGAATCCGGCCGGCAAGATTTGGTGTGCCATTGATGGCGGCTCCGGCTTCCAACCGGATCAACCCGCCTTTCCCGGCGTTGTCAAACTGCTCGGCGGCGGCCGTGAGAACGGCTCCATTTTCGAGAACAATATCGTTCCGGGCGGCGAGTGAGATCCGGCCGCCTGTGCGACCGGAGGCGTCCAGAGTGCCCGGAACCCGGATGCTGCCTCCGTCGGCGATGATTCCGATTGTCCGCGCAGCCAATGTGCCACTGAGAACCAGATCACCCGTGCGGATGCGAAGCAGCACCGACTCGGTAAATCCGCCATCGGAGAGTTCATCGCGAAGGGTCGTATAGGAGGCCAATTGCAGAGCATCAAGTTGGAACGATCCGCCGGTCCCGTCGGTGCCCTTCGTGCCGCTGAAAACGCCGGCGCTGGCAAACTGGCCTTGTGGGGTTCGGATGACCAGTTCTCCGGCATTTCCTCCACCGGCAGCCGCTGCAACGGAAACGGCGCTGCCCGCCAGCAAGGAGATATTCCCAACGTCGGCTGTCAGCTCAATTCGCCCGGCATCTGAGTAACGGGTAACATCAAAGAATTGTTGAGCGGTACCATTGACCGCCAGCCGCCCGGAAATCGAAAGGTCGCCGGTTGTTGCTCGAATGGCGAGCGATCCGCTGGGCAACTGAACGTCGGTCGATGCGGCGACCGAAGTTCCTTGGAAAACCAGGCTTCCACCCAATCCCGGCGTGAGGACGCTTGGAGTTGTCGCGGCCAGAAGGGAAAGCGCGCCGCCCGAAACCACCTCGTAGTTGGTGCCACGCGCCGCGGTCCACACCGGTGAGATGGTCGTTATAGCGCTTGCCGAGCGAAGGGATCCGGTGGCGATCGCCTGAATTCCACCGCTGGCGGCCAATTCCAACCCGGCAAGGCCTGAGACCGAGACTGAGTTCGCTCCGAGGGAGATGGTTGAAGATTCGAGGCGAAGTGACCCTGTTCCCGGGCCGACTGGTGCCGGTGCCGCGGCGACGTTACGCGTGTTGGACAGGACGATCTGATCGGCTCCGAAAGTAGCGTTGCCACCGAAGCCCCGAAGACTCCCGGTTTGGATCTCCAAACGTTCCAGATTGTCAGAGCGGAGATTGCCGCTGCCGTAGACGTCGACAGTCCCAGCGCTGATCAGGCGCAGGATTCGTGCATCCAGAGCCCTGGCAAGAAACGCACCTTCGAGTTCCAGGTGTGGTGCGATCAGTTCCCCGGCGAGCGGACCACCTTGAGGTTCCAACAAAATGCTGATCTGGCCACTCCCGAGCGTTAAGACGTCCGCGATCAATTGAGCGGATGGAGAGATCTCCGTTCCGTAGGTCGAGTCGACCAAGACCGATTCGCCAGAGAGCGTGGCGCCATCGCCGATCGTAAGGCGAGGGAGGGTCGATGTGGTCAGACCGGTGCGGATGACTGCGGCATCGGGATCGGCGCTGACGCGAATCATTGCGCCACTTCCGGTGACAGAAAGCGGATCGGCTCGGAAGCTTGCGCGTCCGCTCGTGAGAATCCGGGCGCCGGCTTCGACAGTCAATTGTTCGGTCGACGCAAGGATGATGTCGGCGGCCGAAAGCGACGAGTTGGCTCCTGCGAGAAAGACCTTTGCGGAGCGGACGTCCACGGTGTAGCCGACGGCGTCCTGCCGTCTGATACCGCCGATCAACAGGCTTTCAGCTCCCCAAGCGCTGAGCTTGGAGGGCGAAAGAACGACAGCCCCCGGGGAGGGAACACCGGTTGGTGTTCCGACGATGATTTCCGCGAGACTGCTGATGTCGATCGCTGCGCCTCGTCCGCCGGAGGCCGCGGTTGCGAGGACCTGGCCCGACAACGTGAGGCCGGAGTTTCCATGAATTGCGAGGGGAGCAGCATCACGCGGGAGAATCTGTGTCCGCTCCACTTCCAATCGCGAGGCTGCCGCCGAAAGGAAATCTGACGCGGTGAATAGGTCGTAGCGAGCCCGACCTGCCAGGACGTCCGGAGGCAGGATTTCAAAGCGGCTGAAGAGCCCCCCGGCACCGCCGGCCGGTCGGAAGCGGTTTTCTGTGTATCCGGAAAGCAGGAACGAGCCCTCGGCCGTTTCAGATGCGGCAACCGGGCCTCTCTGGTCGCGGAGGGTCGGGAAGGAAGTCGAGCGCCAGACGCTGCTGTCAGAAAGGCGGCCTTCCTGCGGGATCACCAGATGCGCGCCAGGGAGCAGCCCATAGCGCCTCGGGAGAAGCACGTAGGATCCCTCTGCCAGCGTTGAACCCGGACCAATGCGAATTCGCTCGCCGAAAGGCAATGACGAGTCAACAAAGCCAGGGTCGCCACCCAAACGGCCGGCCTGTTCACCCGTATTGAAGGGGTTGAATGGCGAATATTCACCGCCGAAATCGGGAACGAGCGCATAGGATTGCGGGACCTTTGCCCAATAACGGCTCGGTTCCGGGCTCGGCGACACAGCGAAATCTCCCGGATCGATGTCGACACGGGCCGACCAGGTTTCATTGCCGAAAATCACCAGGTCGCCGGCATCGTAAGAGGCGGTTGCAGACCAGTTCGTCGTGGGTGTTCCAAGCAGGTCGAGGCTGCCGCCGTTGCCGGGGATCCAGCGGTAGGCGAGCAGGTCGCCTCCGCCACGGAGATCGATGGTCGCACCGGAGTTCATCACCACGTTGTTGCCCCCGATGGTGATTCCGCGAGTCGGAATCCCCGATACGGTGATGTCAACACCCCGGGGATCAATCCACGCGAGTCCGTCCGGAGAAACACCATACGGAATCAAGAGTCCGCGACCGCTGACCGGATCGATCGCTGATACCGAAGTCACGCTGCCACCGGAAAGATTAACCTCACCGGCGACGGGGGTGGCGGTGGTTGATCCCACCGCCGCGTTGAAGGGTGCATCCACGGCAGTCGTCGACGGATCAGTATCCAGTCCATCCCATCCCAATGTAATCGACCCCAAGGGAGCCCGCAGAACGCCACCCTGGTTGATCGTTGTCGCGAAAACGCGGAGAGCACCTCCGGCGGAAAGCGGGACCGGGCGGTTTCCGGAACGCACGAAGGTGACCGATCCGGTCGAACCGGAAGGATCGTAAGCAAAGATGTCAAAACTCGCGAGCGTGGTCGGGTAGATCTGAGCGGCGGTGAAAACAACGTCGCCTTGAACGCTCAGGGTGCCACTTCCGCGAATGTCGCCGTTCCGAGCGGTCACGCTGACCCGGCCGATTCCCTGGGTCGTGAGGGTTCCCACATCGACGAGCGAAGCATTGATGGAGAACGTTCCGGCACCGGAGGTCGGTGAGAAGAAGTAAACCGGTGTGGCACCGGATGCCGCGATAAACTCGCGGAACAGCGGAATGCTTTCGTTGGGATTGAGCGGAGCTCGGAACTCCTGACCGACGGCAACGTAAGGAGCCGTGATGGTAACCGGTGCATCGGCACGAATCACGCCGCCGCCGGCGAGCCGAACGGCCCCGCGGGCAGAGATCGAGACTGGCCCACGGAACTCGACGTTCCCCCCGAATGGGATCGGCGTGGCGTTGAGATCATAGTTGAAACCCAAATCCAACGAGTCGAATCCGCCGGCCTCGAACGTTTCGACAGCAAAAAAGCCCAGTCCACGCGAGTCGGGCGGGGCGCCAAATCCGGACGTGAGGGCGACTTCCGGATTGGAAGCGGTCAGAAACGCCGATGTAACACCCACCAATCGGGACGCACCACCGAAGGTCGCGGCACTCCCCGTTTGCTGGACGATCAGGTTGGTATCGGCACCGGTACGGCTGGAGCCCGCCGCGTAGAATCGTCCGGAAGAGATCGAAAGCTTCCCACCTCGTGCCAGCGAGCCTCCCGCCGCTCCCAGCAACGTGGCATCGGAATAAACCGCCTGGCTGCCCGCGAGCGAGATCGAACCGCCGTCACTATCCAACCGAACCGGAACCGTCCGCAGTCCCCAAGGAACGCTGTTCAAGCCGGCATTCTCCGGCACCAGATCATCGCTGGAAGCGGTGACTTGGGCTGGGTGAAAGTCAAAAACGGCGGTCGAACCGGATACGTCCAGCACGCTTCCGGGCAGGGCAACGATGTTTCCCGAGACAGAGATGCGTCCTCCGGGATGGAGGATGCCCGCCCGGCGGCCAAAAGCGTCGGGAAGCGCAATGGATTTGCCTCCGGCAAACAGCCGGGCACCGGGCTGGATTTGCACGGTCGGAAGGGCGAACGAGGCTTGGTTGGTGAGTTCCTGCGGAAGGCGGAACGACGAGCGGCCGGAGATCGAGATGGTCCCGCCCGGTGCACTCAGCTCGCCGGCAAGGTCGATAAAGTCACCGGCGATCGTAATGCGTCCGCCGGCATCGGTGCGAATGGCCGAGCCTTCGCCGAGCAGGACAATTCCCATGCCCTCAACTCGGTTTTCGGTGAAGTTGTCGTCGAACCCAAGTCCGCGCAGCGTGACATTGACCGGCTCGCGCAAACCTTCCTGCAAACTTGTCGGCAGGATCAGATCGGCCCCCAAATGACGGAAGCCCACGTCGGCTCCCGCCGATGCGATGGATGCGGCCACTCCAGCCGGTCCCGTCCGGCCGAACGCGTTTTGGATGGCCCGCGTGAGTGTCCGTGTGCGAGACGGACCGGCGTAGGCGAGCGCCCGGTCGATCGAGGCCGCGAAGTCGACACTGGGCCGGACGATCAGCGAATCGGCCCGGGCGTCGATGATCGTTCCCGGGGCGACACGGACGGCGGGGAGGAATGCGCCGGATGAAGAACGCCCGCCGAGCCCCACCAACTCGAACGCGGAGAACCCGCCGGTCTGGAAAAACTGTGGACCGAAAACGGTTGCTCGAGGATCATCGGCTGCACCGCCGATTTGAATAAGGGTGGATTGGATGGTGAGACTTCCGCCACTGCTTCCGGAGAAGCCCAGCAGGGCTCCGCCCAATCGCAGTTCACCACCGACACTCGTGGCGAGATCGGGATCGCGTCCGGACAAGATGGAAATCGCCCCACCATCGCCGAAGACGAAATCACCGGTTCCCTCGGCATAGACGCCGCCGGATACATCGAGAAGACTTCCGGGTTCCAAGAGGACGGAGTAGCCTTGGAGCGCGATTTCACCGCCGTTGAAAATGCGCCCACCCAGCGCCCATTCGCTGGATCCACTTCGGTCATCAACCAGCATGCCAGCCGTACTCAGAACGGCATTGCCGCCGACGACAATGGCTCCGCGGCCGGGGAGGACCGATGGAGCCGGGGCATTCGCGAACGTTCCGAGTGCGGAAAGTCGGGCGAATTCGAACGGCGAGAAATTGTAGGCGGTGAAACGGAGCTGACCGCCCGGGGCGATCAGGCTCCCAAGAATGTCAATATTGGTGGCCCTTACGCTGATTGATCCGCCTGCGGGCAAGGCAACAGCCTCGCCGTCCGGAACCGTAAACGTGCCGTCCACATTTTCCACCTCGAGGTTCGCAAAGCCGCCGTCGGATTCCGAGAACCACGAACTGGGAATTTGAAATGTTTCCCGGAGACTCGCCGGGAGAGCGGCCGGTTCACCCGACACCAGAACATAACCCGGCGCGCCGGAGGCGGTTTCACCGGCTCCGAAGATCACACGCGGCGGGGTGGGGGAATGATCGAGAAATACGAAGCTGGTGGCGCCGGTTGAAAGTTGTTGTTCGCCCTGAAAAGCGAGCCGGATGGTTCCGGCCTTTGGCGGGTTGTCCAATTGTCGGGGGCCGGTGATCGACTTCCCGAGAACTTCGCCGGCGACAACCATCGCGGGGGCGGAAATGTTGATCGTGCCGGCCGGCGCTCCTTCGACATAATTCCGCTCCGAGTAGCCACCGAGCGGCGCCAAAGGATGGGCAAACGTTTCGGCGATGCCCCATTTGCTCGAAACCCATTCGCCGCGACCCGTGTAGACGCGGTCGTAGAGGAGGTCCGGTCTGGCTTGGTCAATATCGATCAGATTCCGTCCTCCCCGGACGAGGCGCGATGTTTGGACAAAGCCCCCCTCATTCGTCACAAACCCGCCGGAGGCATCGAGAATGGAACCCTTCTCAACCACGACCGAATCGCCGGCGGCGAGATCGATCGACCCGCCCCGGGCGGTCAGTTGTGCGACGTCGCGCTCAATGATGTTGAGCAGCCCGGTCAGGTCGCCCAACGGAGTACCAATCCATTCTCGGCCCCCGTAGAGACCGTTTTGTCGCAAGTCGACGACCAGGTTCAATCCGCGCAGGGTCGAATTCCGCAGCAGCGGAGAGTCAGCCAGTTCAGCACCGCGCATCTGGACGTTCAAGATGTGCTGGGCGATCGGAACAAACGCCGTGGTGGTGCCGCTGACGTCGAGCAAAGCACCGGACTCGACGTAAATCTGGCCCTTGGAGAGGAGAAAGCGTTGGGATCCGGCAGAATACTGCTGCGAGAGGCCGGGTTCGTTGAGGGCCACGCCATCCGCGTCGGAGTCACGGAACGGCCACTCACCCGCACGCAAGGCAACATCGCCGGAGGGAATGATCAGTTGGGCCCCTGAGGCGAGCCGGATTCCCAATCCAGTCACATTCAGCTGCGAATTCGCAGGCAAGCGCGAGCCGGGGACTTTGGCCGTGCTGGCCAGATCGGGGAGAATTCGAGTCACGCTGCTTGGACCGAACTCGACGGTGCCGGTGAATTGATTCAGGAACGTCGGACGGGTCGAACCGGAAACTGCATCAAAGTTCGGGTTTCCAACAGCGCCGTAGCTGGCGAGAAGATCGATTCGACCGTTCAGACTCACGCTGGTCGAGCTTTCGAGGTGGCCTTGTTGTTGGATGTTGCGTCCGGCGATCGTGATGCTGCCGGTTCGCGATTCGATCAACCCGGTGTTCGTGACCCGCCCGGCGTAGTTCCCAACCGAGCCGACCCAGACATCCAAGCCGCGCAGACTCGGATCGTCCGCGCTGTGGGCTTGAATGCCAACCTGCAACCCAGCGGCGAGGATGGCCTGGCCCGCCGGAGTCTCGATCACACCGGCATTATCCACATTCGCTCCCACGAGCATCACGCGACCGCCATTGCTGTCGCTCGATCCCACACTTCGGAGGATCGCGCCACGCTCGACGGTGACGTTGCCGTATTGGCCGCTGGCCGGGGGCGCGGGCGGGATGAACTCGGGGGTTCCGTCGCTGCCGCCGGGGACGGTGAGGCCGGAGAACAGGAATTGGGCGTCGCGGTTGTTGAGCAGGCCTTGCTGGATCAGGTTGTCGTTGATGGGGAGGGTCGAGGCAACGAGGGTGCGGGCGTTGACCTGGCTTCCGGCGCCGAAGATGATTCCATTTTGGTTGATGATGTAGACCTGTCCGTCGGCCTTGATGCTGCCTTGGATGCGCGAAGGTTCGGTGGTGCCGAGAACTTTGTTGAAGGCGATCCACTTGCCGGAATCCGAGCCGCCGGCGGTTTGGTCGAAATTCACCGAGGTATTTCGACCGACGTTAAATGATTTCCAATGGAGGACGGCCTGCGATTGGGTTTGTTTGATTTTGACGTTGTTTCCGGTCTGGACCGGGGCGTTGGCACCATCCCAGCGGAAGTGGACGTCGCCGGGTTCCCAGCGTTGGAGTCCGCCGGCGGTGAGACCATTCGGGATGGTTGCGGCTCCGGCAGCGGCGCGGGCTTGGGACTGGAGATTGCGCATGTCCGTGAGCGCCTGCGTTGTCCGGGCGAGGCGGTCTTTGGCTCTTGATTGGGCGGCGGCGGCTGCATCGGCTCCCGCATTGGCGCGGGCCTGAGCGGCTTCCCGGCTGCTCCGTCCGGTGGTGGTGGCCCCGCCGCGAAGGATGTCGCCGGCTTGAAGGGTGAGGGCAAAAAGAGCAAAGACGCCGGCAATCAGAAGCACGGTGCGGCGCAAAATGGCACCGTCTTCGCGGCCACGGGCGGACGGCCCCGGGCGCCGGTTGGACGGCGTGGAGAGTGAGAGTCTCTTGGACATGGCGATCGTCGCCATGAAGGTCGCCGCAGCCCAGCCTCCGCGAAAGCGCCGGAATGTTACATCTTTGTCACAATTCCGAGCTTGCCCCGAATGATCACGGGGTTCGAAGAATCAGGCTCGTTCGTCGATCGGAACGTAATCGCGGATGCCGGATCCCGTGTAGATCTGGCGCGGGCGGTAGATGCGCGACTTCGGGTCGTCCATGACTTCCTTGAAGTTGGCGATCCAGCCCGGCATGCGTCCGATGGCAAACATGACCGTGAACATTTCGGTCGGGATACCGAGGGCGCGCATGATGATGCCACTGTAGAAGTCGACGTTGGGGTAAAGTTTCCGTTCCAGGAAATACTCGTCGTGGAGTGCGGTCTCCTCGAGTTTTTTGGCGATGTCGAGGAGGGGATCATTGATGTGGAGTTTGGCCAGGAGCTTGTCGCAGCTTTCCTTGATGATCTTGGCGCGCGGATCGTAATTTTTGTAGACCCGGTGGCCGAAGCCCATGAGGCGCTTGCCGGCTTCCTTCGACTTGACGGCTTCCAGGAATTTCGAGCCGTCATCGCGTTCGTGGCGGATCTCGGCGAGCATCTCGAGCACCGCCTGGTTCGCGCCACCGTGGAGCGGACCCCACAATGCGCAGACGCCGGCAGCGGCGCTGGCAAAAATGTTTGCCCGGCTGGATGCGACCATACGCACGGTCGACGTCGAGCAATTCTGCTCGTGGTCGGCATGAAGGAGGAAAATTTGGTCGAGCGCCGCGACGGCTTCCGGTTGAAGCTCGACGTCGTCATACGGCATCGAGAACATCATGTGCAGGAAATTCGCGGTGTACTTGTACTGGGCCTTCGGGTAAACAATCGGCAGGCCCAGCGATTTCCGGTAAGCGAACGCTGCGATCGTGCGAACCTGTGAAATCAGCCGGGCGGTGTGGCGCTGGAATTTCGCCGGGTCATAGGGTCCGGTGAGTTCCCGGGTGAAGCAACCGCACGCATTGATCATCGACGAGAGGATTGCCATCGGGTGGGCATTGGGCGGGAATCCTTCGAAGTGATATTTCATGTCCTCGTGAAGGACCTGAAACTCCGTCAGGAGATCCGAAAAATCCCGGAGTTGGTTCCGATCGGGGAGGCTGCCGTAGATCAGCAGCCAGGCAACCTCGATGAACGTGCTCTTTTCGGCGAGTTGCTCGATCGGATAACCCCGATAGCGCAGAATCCCCTTCTCGCCGTCGATGAACGTGATGTCGCTCGTGCAGGATCCGGTGTTTCCAAACCCATCGTCGTAGGTGATCAAACCGGTCTGATCCCGCAGTTTGGCGATGTCGATGGCGCGCTCGTTTTCGGTTCCGACAATAATCGGCAGTTGCGTTTCCTGTCCGTTGACTGTGAGGGTGGCGCGCTCGTTCATCGTAAAGTGGGTGTCTGGAAAAAATCGTGGCGGATCGCCCGGAATTTCCGGATGCCGCCGGGCGGAGCCTAAGCATATTACGCGCCGGCCGCCAACTCTTGGCAGAAAAAATTTTCCAGTTCCGCCTAATCCGCGGTCAAAAGATCCCAGACGCGTCTCAGGGTTCCCGGTGGTACCCCGGACCGAGCCGGCGTTGCTGCCGAGCCGTCCGGCGCAACCTCCCACGAGAAAAGCGCTCGCGCACGACCATCCGGGCCGGGAAATTCGGCGAACCGCCAGTCCCGGACAATCCAGCCGGATTCACCCGTTTCGACGCTGAACCAACCGTTCGAGAACCAGGCGAGGCGCTCAAAGGCCCGGGCCTCGAGACGATTGCCCGCCAGTTCGTGGTTTTTCGAGACGAACAGCAGGTCCGGCTCCCGGTCCGGGCGCAGGAGTGAATGGTAGGTGATCCAAAAGCCGTTTTTGTCCTCCGCCACCCCACGCCAGAGGAGGGTGTTGAACGGGGTGGGCATCGAAATCATCCGCTGAACGTTGACCCCATTCTCCCGGAATGCGGCGTCCAGGCGCCAGTCGGCGATGGCTTTGGCTCCGAAACTCCAGGCAACATAAACCGACGCCAGCACGAGGCCCGCCGTGTTCCAGGAGAATCGCCGCCGGTCGGACCGAGGCAGCAGGCACGCCGCCAGAAGGCCGACGATCAGGGGCAACGTAAAGAGCGGGTCGATGATGAAGAGATTGTTCGTCCCGATCCGGGCATCGCTGAACGGCGTGAAGACCATCGTCCCGTAGACTGTGAAAACATCGATGAGCGAATGCGTCACCAGGACCCACCAGACGGTCCAGGCTGCCGGCACCACGCCGACTTCCCGCCAATGAATCCGGTGAATCAACCATCCGAAAAGCGGAGCGGCCAGCGTGGCGAGGAACACGGAATGCGAGATCCCGCGGTGCCATTCGAGCTGCTGGACCGTATCGAGCCACGGGTAGACGAGAATGTCCAGATCCGGCAGGGTTCCCAAGGCCGCGCCCCAGGCAAGCGCCCGGTTGCCGAGTTTCCGACCGAGTCCGGCCTCGGCCACGGCGGCGCCAAGCACGGCTTGGGTCAGGGAATCCATGGGAGTGGGAGATTAGCCCGAGTCGGTCATCCGGCAAGTGGTCGCGTGCAACAAGAGACTTGCAACGGCCGGGCCCCGTTCTAGTTTTCGAGCTCAACCCACAAAAAATCCTATGCCATTCGAACTCCCGAGTCTGCCGTATGCCGCCACCGCGCTGGAACCGAACATCGACGCCAAGACGATGGAAATCCACCATGGCAAGCATCACGCCACTTACGTCACAAACTTGAACAAGGCTCTTGAGAGCGCCCCGGACCTCGCGTCGAAATCCCTCGACGACCTCATCGCCGACCTCTCGGCGGTGCCGGAGGCAATCCGTGGGGCAGTGCGTAACAATGGCGGAGGACATTGGAATCACTCATTTTTCTGGAACCTCATGGCCCCGGCTTCGGGTGGTGAACCGACCGGCAAACTCGCTGAAGCCATCCAGTCCACCTTCGGCAGCTTCGATGAGTTCAAGGCCAAATTCGAGGCCGCCGGGCTCGCGCGTTTCGGCAGCGGTTGGGTCTGGCTCTGCGTCAAAGCCGACAAGTCGCTCTGCATCTGCTCGACGCCGAATCAGGACAACCCCCTCATGAAGGGCATCGCGGAGTGCCCGGGAACGCCTGTGATCGGCTGCGATGTTTGGGAGCATGCCTACTACCTGAATTATCAGAACCGCCGGGCCGACTACCTGAAAGCCTGGTGGAATACGATCTCGTGGGAAGCCGCGGAGAAAAACTACGTCGCGGCCATCGGCTGATCCCGTCATCCTCATTCCTTCACAAGACGCCCGGCTGCGTGAACAGCCGGGCGTTTTTTTTGTGGTGGTTCCGCTCGGAAAGCCCGCAACATTTCTGGAACCAAGGGGTTTATCCTTCCTGAATGCTCGCGCCCCTCGAACCCACCGGCTGGACGCCCGAAGCGGCTGCTCATCTGTTGAATCGCGCCGGATTTGGAGGAAATCCCAAAGAGATCGCGGATTTGCACGCGCTCGGACTCGATGGTGCAGTGGATTGGTTGCTGGGAGCCGGCGACGATTCGGACTTGTTCCCGCCTCCGCGGGCCTCCGAGGCGGAGGACCTCAAAGCCCACCAGGCCGCGCAGCGGACCCGGACCGAGGAGGAGCGCCGCCAATTCCAGCAGGAATTGCAGCGCGACAACCGCCAGAAGATTGACGAACTCCGGATCTGGTGGCTGGAGCGGATGCGATGGAGTCCGTTCGCCGCCCGGGAAAAAGCGACACTCTTCTGGCATGGGCATTGGGCGACGAGCGTCGAGAAAGTGCCTTGGGCGTTCATGCTGTGGCAGCAAAACGAAACACTCCGTGCCCATGCGCTCGGGTCGTTTCGAGCCATGGTGCGTGAGATTTCCAGGGATCCGGCGATGATGCGCTACCTCGACGTTGTCGCGAGCAAACGCGAGCGGCCGAACGAAAATTTCGCCCGTGAACTCATGGAACTCTTCACGCTGGGCGAGGGCAACTATTCCGAGGACGACATTCGCGAGGCGGCCCGCGCGTTCACGGGCTACCGGATCGACGATGCCACCCAGCAGTTCTTCTTCGCCCGCCGGCAGTTTGATGATCGCCCGAAAACCTTCTTCGGGACCACAGCCGCTTTCGATGGCGACGGCATTATTGACCGGATTCTCGAAGAACCCCAGTGCGCCCGCTTTTTGGCCCGGAAACTCTGGATTTACTATGCCGGAACGGAGCCCTCGCAGGATTGGAATGAGACGCTCGCCGCCGAATATCGGGCGAGCGGATACGACACCGGGGTGTTCCTGCGAGCGCTGTTTCGTGCGCGCGGTTTCTACGCGCCGGATGTCGTCCGGCGTCAGGTGAAAGGACCCGTCCAGTGGTTGGTCGGAACCTGTCGAATGCTCGAAATGCCGCTTCCTTCGGCCGACGTCAGCCTCGGCATGCTGCGCCAGCTCGGCCAGGTTTTGTTCGCGCCGCCGAATGTGAAGGGCTGGGATGGCGGACGGGCTTGGATCAGCTCCGCAACGTTGCTGCTGAGGTATAACTTTGCCGGGTTCCTCGTCTCCGGGAGGGCAACCGGTTTGCCCGGCATCCCCGGTCGGGCGCAGCCCGTGCCACTTTCTGTGGAAACTCTGGCGGGTCCGACTCCATCAGCCGACGAAGTCATCGAACGTTTCTCCTGGCGGCTCTTTCAATCGCAACCGGACCCGACCCTCCGCCAGAAATTCGTCCAATTTCTCTCCACCAGACCACCCGCGCCGGAAACCTGGCGCGATTGTCTTCACCTCCTCATGAGCACACCGGAATTCCAACTCACATGAATCCCACTCTCCACACGCGGCGGAAGTTTTTGCGGACGGCTGTCCTCGGCGGTGCGGTCTCTTGGACGGTTCCCGCATTTTTGGAGCGGACGTTCTTCGCGCTCGATGCCCATGCCGCGGATTCCGCAATTCAAACGGTGACCGGACGCGACGGGACCATCCTTGTCGTGCTTCAACTCGCCGGTGGCAACGACGGCCTGAACACCTTGGTGCCCTTCGCGGATGATGCCTACCATCGGGCGCGTCCGCGGTTGGGCATTCCGGCGGACCAGACTTTGAAAATCACCGATTCGCTGGGCCTCCACCCGGCCCTCAGCGGACTTCGCGGTCTTTACGACGCCGGCCGACTGGCCGTCGTCCAGGGGGTCGGCTACCCGAACCCGAACCGCTCGCATTTTCGCTCGACCGAAATCTGGCAGACGGCCGTCGACGCGGATCGCATTTCCACGACCGGCTGGCTTGGACGGTATTTTGATTCGTGCTGCGAGGGCGCGGACCCGGCGGTCGGCGTCAGCATCGGCGGGCAGACGCCCCAGGCGTTTGCATCGACGGAACCGAAGGGAATTTCCTTCTCGCGACCGGAACAGTTTCGTTTTCAGGCCGGCGATGCGGCGGCCGAGGAATTCTTCCGTTCGATGAACGAACCGTCACCCGATGCGACCGATGGTGCGAGCATTGACATGCTCCAGGGCAGCGCGGTTCCGCAGGGCGACACGCTCGATTTCCTCAAGCGCACGGCGCTGGACGCGCAGGTCAGTTCCGACAAGGTGCTCGAAATCACGCGCAAGTCGAAGGCCCCGTTTTCGTACCCCGGTTCGCAGATCTCCTCCTCGCTGAACCTCGTCGCTCGCCTCATTGCCGGCGGAATGCCGACGCGCGTTTACTATGTCAGCCAGGGCGGCTACGACACGCACAACAACCAGGCCGGCAGCCATGAACGGCTCCTCCGCGACTTGGATGGCGCCGTCTCGGCATTTCTCCGCGACCTGGAATCGCAGGGGAATCTCGACCGGGTCACGTTGATGACGTTCAGCGAGTTCGGGCGCCGCGTGGCGGAAAATGGCGGAGCCGGAACCGACCACGGCGCGGCGGCCCCGCTGTTCGTGGCCGGCGGAGCCGTGCGGCCGGGCTTCTATGGAAAGATGCCGAGCCTCACCGATCTCCGCGCGGGCGACCTCGTCCACAATGTCGACTTCCGAAGCGTCTACGCGACGATCCTGGAAAACTGGCTCGCCGCTCCCTCACAGGGAATCCTCGAAGGAAAGTTCAACAAGCTCGACTTCGTTTAACGTCGGCGGTTTGTTTCGATAAACGGTCGGCCACTTTGCGCAGGACGGCCGCTTTGAGCGGAGAATTCGCGCAATGCTCTTTCGTTTCCGTCCTGCCGCCTACGCCGACTTTGTTCCGGAAGCTCCGTTGGTCTCCGAAAATCCCTTTGTCAACCGGGCGCCCGATGAACGGCGTCCTCCCTTGCTGGCGGACGTCCGCGATCGGATCCCGGAGCCGTTCTGGGACGGGCATGATGCCGAGATGGCGTGCTATTGGCGCGTCTGGGATCTGGCGTTCCGAAATCTGAAACGGGCGGCACCTCACAACGGATTCATCCGTCCTTTCATCGATACCGCCTACAACGACTGCCTGTTCCTGTGGGACTCGGTTTTCATTCTGATGTTCGCGCGCTATGGCGAGCGTGCGTTCCGGTTTCAGGAAACGCTCGACAACCTTTACCATTTTCAAGAGGCGGATGGATTTCTGCCGCGAGAGGTTCAGGAGTGGGATGGTCAGCACCGGTTTCACCGACACGATCCGGTGTCGACCGGGCCGAATGTCTTCGCGTGGAGCGAGTGGGAATATTTCCTGAACTTCGGCGACTCGGAGCGGTTGCGCGATGTTTTTCCCGGGCTGCTGGCCTACCACCGATGGATGCGGCGATACCGAACCTGGCAGGATGGGACCTATTGGTCCTGTGGTTTGGCGTGCGGGATGGACAACCAACCGCGGGCGAGCGAAGCGTTTGAGGCGTTCACCGATCATGGTCATCTTTCGTGGATCGACGCGACCGCCCAGGCGGCGCTGAATGCGAGGCTCCTCCGGCAGATCGCCGGTGTGATCGGCCGCGAGGGCGAGGTGGCAGACCTCGCTGATGAAGAGCGGAATTTGGGCGAGACGATCAACCGCGATTTCTGGAACGAGGAACGGGGATTTTATTTTGACCGGGACCGCCACGGACGACCGACCGAAGTGCCAACAATCGGTGCGTATTGGGTTTTGCTCGCCGGTTTGGTTCCGGCGGAACGGCTGAACCGGTTCGTGAGCCATCTGGAGGCGGCGGACGAATTTGCCACCCACCATCGCGTGCCTTCAATGCCGGCTTCCCACCCCGACTACCACCCGCTGGGCAGTTACTGGTTGGGTGGCGTGTGGCCGCCGACGAATTACATGATTTTGCGGGGCCTGACGCTGGCGGGCCGCGATGGGCTGGCTTTTGAGATCGCTGCCAACCACGTCCGCCGCGTTACCGAGGTGTTCGAGAAGACCGGAACGGTCTGGGAAAACTACGCACCGGATGTCAGCGAACCCGGCAACAACTCGAAGGGTGATTTCGTCGGATGGGGCGGCGTCGGACCCGTCGCGGTCCTCTTTGAATACCTCTTCGGACTGCGGCCGGACGTGCCTTCCGGCGAGCTCCTCCTGGATGTCCGCCTGACCGAGCGTTATGGGATCCGGCGCTATCCGTTTGGAGCCGCCACGACACTCGACCTGGCGGTGGCGGCCCGGGCCTCCGAGTTCGATGAGCCACAGGTCGACGTCGTTTCCGATCACCCGGTCCGTTTGCGAATCCGCTGGGCGGGCGGTGAGCGGGTTCGGGACGTGGGTTGACGGCACGGGTCGGGGTGGGCGAGCCCACCATTGATTTTTTATCGGGAGCGGCCAAGGTATCGGACTGACGCAATGCTTTTCTCGATTCTGAAATTCATCCTCATCTGTCTTGAGGTCCTGCTGATCTTCAATTTGCTCATCGTCGTTCACGAACTCGGGCACTTCCTCGCGGCGAAATGGCGGGGTCTGGTCGTCGAGAAGTTCGCGATCTGGTTCGGCAAGCCGATCTGGAGCAAGACCATCGGCGGCGTCGAATACCGGCTCGGATCGATTCCCGCCGGCGGATTTGTGGCGATCCCGCAGTTGGCTCCGATGGAGGCGTTGGAAGGCAAAGTCGAACAGTCCCGCGACATGCTCCCGCCGGTCAAACCGATCGACAAGATCATCGTCGCCGCCGCCGGACCGCTCTTCAGTCTGCTCCTGGCTTTTGCCATGGCCTGCATCGTGTGGGTGATCGGAAAGCCACAAAGCGAATTCGACAAACCCATCATTGGGGCGGTCCTCGCCGGTGGTCCGGCGGATGTGGCCGGGTTGCGCGTCGGGGACGAAATTCTCGCCGTTGACGGTCAACCGGTCCGGCATTTTCTCAGCGGGACGGACAGTGTGAAGTGGCGCATCGTCCGCAGCGAGGGCGAGACGATTCCCTTTACCGTTCGGCGCGAAGGCCAGGTGCTCACCATTCCCTCGGGATGGACCAAACCGGAAACGTCCTCGTGGCGGAGGCCGGCCCTGCGCGAGGTGCAAATCGGGCCGCGCCTCACACCCGGTGTGCAATTTGTCGTGCATGGAAGTGTTGCGGAAAAGGCGGGCTTCCAAGCCGGGGATCTGGTGACCGATGTCGGTGGTAACCCGGTCACTGATGTGCGCGAACTCGGACCGTTCATCGATTCCGCCCGCGGACAATCGCTCGCAGTGACTGTCGATCGAAACGGGAGTCCGGTGACGCTCAATCTCGACCTGCCGCCGAAGACGGGCGATGAACCGGTCGACCTCGGCATCGAGTGGGGCCGGATGACGCTCGAACATCCCGATCCGTTCACGCAGGTGCGCGACGCCGCGACCAGCATCTTCCGCATGGTGGGTGCGTTGTTCTCTCCGAAATCCGATGTCAAGGCCGCGCATTTCAGCGGACCGGTGGGAATCATGAACCTCTACTACCGGATTTTTGAAACGGACGATGGATGGCGCCTGGCGCTCGCGTTCAGCGTCCTGATCAATGTGAATCTCGCGTTGATCAACCTCCTGCCATTCCCGGTTCTCGATGGCGGGCACATCACGCTGGCGATCGTCGAAGCGATCCGTCGGAAGCCGATCAACGTCAAGATTCTCGAGTTTGTGCAGACGGCCTGTGCGTTGGCGCTCATCGGCTTCATGCTCTACCTGACCTTCTACGACGTGGGCGATCTGGTGGCACCGGAGAGCCGTCCGCCGGCGGAACAGCGAAAGTGAGCGCGGCCTATCGTTGCCATCCGGGCCGGCGACCTGCCCGTGAGGTTCGCATCGGTCGCACCGCGCTCGGCAGTTCACAGCCGATCCGTGTCCAGTCGATGCTGACCAGTGACACGATGAACACCGAAGCGTGTGTTCAGGAAACGCTCGGTCTCGCCAACGTCGGCAGTGAGTTGGTTCGGATCACGGCGCCAACCGTGAAAGATGCGCGCAACTTGGAAAACATCCGAGCGGCCCTCCGGGCGGCTGGCTGCGATGTGCCGCTCGTCGCCGACATCCATTTCAAGCCCGAAGCGGCCATGGAAGCCGCCAAGTGGGTCGACAAGGTTCGGATCAACCCGGGCAATTTCGCCGACTCGAAAAAATTCAACGTCCGCGAATACACCGACGAAGAATACGCCGCCGAGATCGGGCGGATCCGCGAGCGCTTTGCGCCGCTGGTGAAGCTTTGCAAGGAACGCGGCATAGCGATGCGCATCGGCACCAATCACGGAAGCCTCAGCGATCGCATCATGAACCGCTACGGCGACACGCCACTCGGCATGGTCGAAAGCGCGCTCGAGTTTGCGCGGATCGCCCGCGAGTTTGATTATCACGATTTCGTTTTCTCCATGAAGGCTTCGAACCCGAAGGTCATGATCCAGGCCTACCGCCTGCTGGCCGCGCGGTTGGATGCGGAGGGACCGGATTGGAATTACCCGCTTCACCTCGGAGTGACCGAAGCCGGGGACGGCGAGGACGGGCGCGTGAAGAGCGCAATTGGGATCGGAAGTCTTCTGGCTGACGGCCTCGGCGACACAATCCGTGTTTCGCTGACCGAAGATTCGGTTCATGAAATTCCGGTCGCCCGGGCGCTGGTAGATCTGTTCGGCGGCGGGGGTCGAACGCCCAATCTGCCGTCCTGGCCATTCGATCCGTTCTCATACGCCCGACGTGCGTCAGAACGCCTTTTGATCACCGGCGTTCCGGTTGGTGGGAGCGAATTGGTCCGCGTTTTTGTGACGCAGGAAACCTACGACCGGGTTTCGCACAAGTTGGCCGGGATGGGGGACTATCAGCCCGAGATCGTGCTTGAGCAGAGTGGAGTGGTCGCCGTCGACCCGCGCGATGACGAAGCTGTTGCCGCCCTGAATGATTCGCAGGAATCGCGCCTCGTCACCGTTTCCGACGGATGTGACCTGCCGGTGATCGGCGCATTTCGTTTGCTCGCGCTCCGGGTTGCTGCACGTCATCCGATTTTGCTCAAGGACACGTTCGGCACCGGTTCGGAGGATTTTCTGACGAATCTGCTCACGGCCGCGACGAACATTGGATCGTTGCTCTGTGACGGCATTGGGGATGCGGTCCTTGTGCAGGGTGAGAAGGCGCCCGGCCAGTCGCTCCGTGTGGCTTACAACATCCTCCAGGCCGCCGGAGTCCGAATCTTCAAGACCGATTACGTCGCCTGTCCGAGTTGCGGCCGTACGCTCTTTAACCTTCAGGAAACCACCGCCCGCATCAAGGCCGCCACGTCGCACTTGAAGGGCGTCAAGATTGCCATCATGGGTTGCATCGTGAACGGCCCCGGCGAAATGGCCGATGCGGATTTCGGCTACGTTGGCGGCGCACCCGGCAAGGTGAACCTTTACGTCGGAAAAACTCCCGTCAGATTCAACATCCCCGAAGGCGAGGCGGTTGGGCGTCTCGTCGATTTGATCCGAGAACACGGGCGCTGGGTCGAACCGGCAACCCCCGCCGAGACAATCGCCTGATCCCGCGGAGATGAAGGTCTTTCTTCGCGTCCTCCCCTACGTTCGTCGCTACCCCGGACTGGCCGTGGCCACCTTGGCCTGCGCGGTCGTTGGGACGCTGATGGTGATCGTGTTTCCAGCGGTGACCAAACTCATCGTCGACGAAGTCATTCTGAAAAATCAACCGCAGCTCCTGTGGTCGCTTCTGGCGCTCGGTCTCGGTGCCTTTGCGGCTCAAGGCGTTCTGGAGAGCATGCGGATTTTTTTCAACAATCACTTCGAGCAACGTGTCATCTGCGATCTGCGAAGCGAACTCTACGCACACATCCAGACACTCCCGCTGCCGTGGTTCGACAATCGGGCCACCGGCGACATCATGACCCGGCTCATCGAGGATGTGACCAGCGTGGAACGTGTGCTCATCGATGGCATCGAACAGGGCACCGTCGCTGTCCTCCAAATTGTGATCGTCGCGGGTGTGATGGTGTTCTTCAGTCCGTGGCTGACCGTGGTCGCCGCGATGCCGGTTCCACTCCTGGCCGTCGGTGCGCTTGCGTACACGCTGACTGCGCGGTCGCGCTACCGTCGACAGCGCAAGGCGGTTTCGGCTCTCAATTCCCTATTGCACGACAACATCGCCGGAATTCGGCAGATCAAAACTTACACAAGCGAAATCCGCGAACAGGTGCGGTTTGACGCGGCGAGTGACAATGTCCGCCGCGCGACATTGGTCGTCATGCGGGCTTGGGCGCTCTACAGTCCGACGATGGGGTTTCTCGCCTCTGCGGGCATGGTCCTGATCGCCGGCTTTGGCGCTCACGAGGTTCTTTCCGGGCGCATGGATGTCGGCGGACTTGTCGCATTTTTCGTCCTGGCGCGGTATCTCTACGAACCGGTCGGACGGCTCCACCAGCTCAACCAGATTTTCCAGTCCGGCCGCGCGGCCGGCGATCGCGTGTTCGAGATCATGGACTCGCCATCCGAGATCAACGAGGCATCGGAGGGACCATCCCGGCCGATTCGGGGTGAGGTGGAATACCGGCAAGTCTCGTTTCATTACAGTCCGGACCTGCCGGTGCTTCGCGACGTGGATCTTGTGGCGCGAGCCGGCGAGACGGTGGCTTTGGTCGGCCCGACGGGTGCCGGAAAGTCGTCGCTCGTGAATCTGCTGGTCCGCTTCTACGAATATACCTCCGGCGAAATTCGTATTGATGGGATCCCGCTGCGAGAGATTTCCCGTGCGCATCTTCGGCAAAATATCGCCGTCGTCACGCAGGAGAGCTTTTTGTTCAACGGGACGACCGCCGAGAATCTCCGTGTCGGCAAGCCGGATGCGACGGACGAGGAAATGTGGGAAGCGCTCCGCGCGGCGAACGCCGAAAGTTTTGTTCGACGGCTGCCGGAGGGGCTCCATTCGCCGGTGGGCGAGCGTGGCATCAAGTTGAGTGTTGGTGAGAAGCAGCGAATATCGATTGCCCGCGCATTGCTGAAGAACCCGCCGATCCTGATTCTTGACGAAGCGACCGCGAGCGTCGACACCGCCACCGAACAGTTGATTCAACAGGCGCTGGACCGCTTGATGCAAAATCGGACCAGCTTTGTGATCGCACACCGCCTTTCAACCGTCCGCCACGCCGACCAAATCCTCGTCCTCGAACGCGGCCGGATCATCGAACGCGGCTGTCATGAGGAGCTTTTGCAGAACGGCGGGCTCTACGCCAAGCTCTGCCGGAGCAGCTTGATCGAAGGCGCTCTCAACTGAAGATCAGGATCAAAACCTGGGCACAGAGAATGCGCAGGAGCATCGTCAGGGGGTAAACCGATGCATAGGAAATCGACGGTGCGTCGCTCTTGAGCATCGCATGCGAAAAAGCCAGCGCCGGCGGGTCGGTCATGCTCCCGGCGACAATCCCCGAGAGCGCGGTGTAGTTCATCCGGAGTGTCAGTCGGGCAATGATGCCCACGAGCAGGATCGGGACGAGCGTGACACAGAATCCCGCGGCGAGCCATGTCAGGCCATCGGGACTGAGCAGCGTCGGAACGAAGCGCTCGCCGGCCTTCAGGCCCACGCAGGCGAGGAACAAAACAATGCCCAGTTCGCGCAGTGCGAGATTCGCATTGGGCGGCATGTAAAAGACGATCGGCCCAATCCGGCCGAGCCGGCTCAACAGAATGGCAACGACCAACGGACCGCCCGCGAGGCCGAGACGAACAGGCACCGGCAGGCCGGGAACGGCGATCGGAACGAGCCCGGCTGCCACCCCGAGTGCAACGCCGAGGAAGACGGGAAGGAAGTTCGTGTGGGCGAGTTCCTTCGGTGCGTTGCCGAGCAGCGCAGCGGCTTGGTCGAGACCTTGTGCGTCGCCGACAACGTGAAGCGTGTCGCCGAATTGCAAACGCATGTCCGGATCCGCCGCCATTTCGAATTCGCCGCGTTGGATGCGAGTGACCACGACACCGTAAGCCGTGTGGATGGCGAGCTGACGGAGGCTTTTCCCGAGCGGCGATTTGTGCGTCACGATGATACGCCGCTGTTGAATGGAGGAATTTGTCTCCAGAAGATTTCGCTCCGAGAGACCGCCGACAATCCGCTGGAAGCTGTCCAACGCATCGTCCGATCCGACGGCCAGAACGGTATCGCCGACGCGAATCACCGTCTCCTGGCTTGCCACACGAACTTCATCACTCCCGGCCGATTGCACGCGGGAGAGAATGATGCCGGTTTCGCGAAGCCCCGGGATTTTTCCGATGGCGAGGCCGTCGAGGTTGGAATTTGTGATGAGAAGATTCCGACGTTTGAGAACGGGAGCGTGGCTGCGTCGTTCGATTTCGAAGGCCTCCAACTCCGTGGCCGGGTCGATGCGAAACAAAACCCGCAGCAGAACAATGCAAAGGATGATTCCGAGCACACCACCCGGGTAGGCGACGGCGTAAGCGAGCGCGAGCAGTGCGCGGGTGGCGGGATCGGTGCCGGGCACCATGGCCAGCGCCTGCTGGGCCGCGCCGAGGGACGGTGTATTGGTCGTTGCGCCCGAGAAGAGCCCGGCCGCGGCGAACGGGTGGATGCCGGCGATCCATGCGAGGAATACGGTCAAAAGCGCTCCGCCGATGACCACGGCGGCGGCACAGATGTTCGCCGGGAGCCCCTGTCTGCGAAGCGAAGCGAAGAAACCCGGTCCGATCTGCAGGCCGATGGTGAAGACGAAAAGAATGAGCCCGAACTCGCGGACGAAGTGCAGGACTTCTTCTTCAATCTTCCATCCGATGTGTCCGAAAAAGAGCCCGGCGAAGAGGACCCCGGTAACGCCCAAACCGACGCCACGAAATTTGATCGCGGCGAGCGCAAGGCCGACCACCGAAATGATCGAAAGCGCGAGCACCGCCTCGGCGATGGCATTTCCACCCGTTAACCTGGACAAGACCTCCATCTGCGAAAGCGCGGATCATCCGGCGCGCGCGAACCGGCATCAAGGCGGATATGCAGGAGACTTGCGGACGGTCAAATTCCGCGCTTCCGCGCTTTCGATGTGGCTGGTAGGAAGAGGCCGCCATGGATTTGCTTGAGATCGACCTGCCGGGAGTTCCCAAATTGCGAAGCGGGAAAGTGCGCGAGGTTTATGATGCCGGTGAACATTTTCTCATCGTGGCGACCGACCGGATCTCGGCATTCGACTGCATTTTGCCGTCGGCGATTCCGCACAAGGGCGAGGTGCTGACCCAGCTTTCTGCGTTTTGGTTCGAGACCTTCGACTTCATTCCATCGCACTTTGTGACGGCTGACTTTCGGACGTTTCCCTCGTTTCTCCAACCGTTTCGCGACCAGCTTTTCGGACGTTCGATGCTGGTGAAAAAGGCGAATCCTTTGCCGGTTGAGTGTGTCGCCCGCGGGTATCTTGCCGGCTCCGGATGGAAGGAATACCGGGAGACGGGAACGGTCGGAGGTCACGAGCTTCCGGCCGGACTGGAACAGTCGTCACGCCTGCCGCATCCGCTCTTCACCCCGGCGCGGAAGGCCGACACCGGACATGATGAGAACATCACGTGGAAGCAATGTCGGGCGATGGTGGGAGACGAACTTGCGGTCGAGTTGCGCGATCGCACGATCGAGCTCTATGAACACGGCCTGGCGCACGCGCTCCAGGCCGGCATCGTCGTTGCCGATACCAAGTTTGAATTTGGTCTTTGCGACGGAAGCCTTCTTCTCATCGACGAGTGCCTGACGCCGGATTCATCGAGGTTCTGGCCGCAGGAGGCGGCCATTGCTGGAACCAACCCGCCGAGTTTCGACAAGCAATTCGTTCGTGATTTCCTGGAAAGTCTCGATTGGGACAAGACGCCCCCGGCTCCCGCGTTGCCACCGGAGGTCATTCACAAAACGAGCGGGAAATACATCGAGGCGTTCCGGCGTTTGACGGGAAGGGTTCTCGCGACGGCCTAGGCGCTCTCAGGGTGGTGTGTTGAGCCGGATGAGCCGGTCGCGGATTGCCTCCAGCCGGGCGACCGCAGGTGCCATGGTCGGATCGGTCAGCCATTCATTGATCTGGCGGATCGTCGCGCCATCAATTCCGCGGAATCGTTCGATCTTTTCCGGTCCGGTGACGAGTCGGTGCGACCCACGAAAGCTGAGGTCGGGGAAGGTTCGCACGAACCGCGACATCTCGGCCTCCGGAACGGTGGTCCGGGTGAGATAGTCGCGAAGAAACGCGTTTTGCCGGCCTTCCCGAACGTCCAATCGAGCCAGGAGTGAGCCGCGGATCTCCGGCGCCCAATCGAGCCACTGCGCGTTTTGCTGAATCGCCGACAGGATTGCGTCCGGTTCGCGGATCATGAGTCGCTCAAGTGCGAGCGCGGCGGCGGCTTCCGTTATGCGAGACCCTGCCGGTTCGCTGGAAACCCCGATCACGCTCGCAAGTTCGATCGCCATCGCAGGCCCGCCGACGGCCACGGCAACATCGAAGGCCTCGAGGAAGCCCGCGGTCGGATTGGTGAGCCATCCGGGACGGTCCAGCATCGCGGAAAACGTGTTCGTCAACTCGGCGTTGAATCGGCCGTCGACGTTCAACCACGCGACATTCCTCAGCGCGATGGCGAATTCATCGGCGCTGGCTGTCGTGGTGAGGATTTCGCGTGAGAAGGCAAGCGCGGCCTCCGGTTCGGTTTGGCCGAGCAGGTCGAGCAAGCCGACGCGATAGGTCGTTGGATCGGCGATGGTACCGTGTTCGCCGACGCGAAATGCCAGACCGGTCGTAGTGTCTCTTCCCGTGCGAAGTTCGCGAATCAACTCCGCCGCCGCGCCGTCGGGTGGGAGTTCGTGCACGCGCTTTTTGAGGGCCAAAAAGCCCGCGCGGATTTCGGGTGCCGGAGCATCACGGCTGGCCAGTTCAAAGAACTTGCCTGCTTCGGCGTCAAAGCCCGGGCTGTGCTCCACGGCGGCATCAGCGCCGGCCGAGCTGCGAAGGGCTGGTTGCGTTCGGACGGTTGGTGCCTCGGGCTCATGCTGTACCGGCATCGGCCGTCGTGGCCAGAGCAGGAATGCCGCTGCCGTAAGGATGAGGATCAGCAGGCCGATCAGGAGGCGAGCCTTCCACATCGGGATCAGCGGGAGGTGATAGCCAGCTCGGCGCCAAGAAACGGGGAATCCGGCTGGCCGGTCGTCGTCACGGTATCACCGACGAACACCGACCAGGTGCCGGCGGGCTTCGTGGCCCAGAACGGCCCGGTCGCTTCCACTTGATTGAGTGAGATCGCCGAGCCATTTGCGAGATCACCGGGTTCGATGAGCGGCGTAATCCGGCCGCTGGGCGAGCGGATGAACGCCCGGAATTCCTGACCCGAGTTGGTGGATACCGTGAGTGAGAAGCTGACGGAGGTCACATACGACCCGGCCGATTTCACGGACAGTGTGCGTCTCAAGTATCGGCCGGCGCGATTGGCGACGATGCCGGGCTGGTTGTTTGATACGGTGACAGTTGTCGTCGGCCACGTCGTGCCGGGCGTCTCGCCGGTCGCAAGGGTGATTGCATCGGCCGCTAGATTCGTCGCCACCGAATCGGTGACGTAAATCCCGGCCGTGCCAAACCATCCGGTTGTGCCGTTGGTGAGGACTCCGGCGACCTTCCATTCATCGCCTTCGAGGACCATGACCGGCCCGCCGCTGTTTCCGCTCCCGGTCGTCGCCTGCTGGACCTCATAAAACTGCCCCGCGATCTGTGAGAACTGGCGTGTGAATGGTCCCGTGGCGTGTTGCAGATACCCGCCGTTCCGGTTCTTGAAGTCCAGCCTCGCCGGGTATCCGATGATCATTTTCTCCGTCGTTTCAGAGATGATCGATGGAACGCCGTCGGCCAGCGCAGTGAGAGGCTCCCCGAGCGGAAATCTTGCGTAGGCGACCGCGAAGTCGGTGGCAAATGCGGCGTCGGAATCTGGCCCAGCCGTCTCAATGAGGGAACTGTATGAGCCATGCGCAAGAAATCCGCGGAGACCGACAAAGCCAACCCAACCGGGCGCCCGGCGATCGCTCCATGCCCGCGAGAAGAGAAGTTCCGTCGACTCGATGCCTCCGACCGACAGGACGTTATGTCCGCATGTGTAGACCACCTGTTCGTGTTCGACGACCGCAGCGCTGCCACGGAAGTAATAGCCGTCGCTCTGAAAATCCAAAAGGCCGACGGACGAATAGGGGGTGGTACCGAGCAGGTTCTGGTCTACCGGATACGAAGGGTAATGGTAGGATTGGGCTAAGGCGGTCAAGAGACCGGACAACACTATGACCCCCGCGCTTATCAAACCCTTCATTCCGTGTTTGTAAGCCACCCGGGCTTGCTCCGCAAGTCCTTGGAAGAGAGCCGTACCGAGGGATTCGGGGAAGTGGCTGGGGAGGGAATCGAACCCCCGACACGAGGATTTTCAGTCCTCTGCTCTGCCAACTGAGCTACCCAGCCGCGGGTTGGTCAAGATAGGGGATTGTCCGACGGCGGCAAGAATTTCTGTGGGAAAATGTTTCTAGCGGCCGAAAATTTTCGGACCGAATCCCCCGCCGGCGACCGTGGCGGCTAGCAGGGCCTGATTGAACGTGATCGGGCCACTGGATTCGATGAGGGTTCCGTCGGAAGTCACGCGTTGGGAGAATACGATGGGAGAGAGGTGCCTGGTGATGGTTTCCGTTTGCGGGAGTTTCGTTGTGTCGATGTTGGCGGCCACATCGGGCAGGAGCGAGGCACTGAAGATGATTACTGGGCGCAGGGTGGTGTAAGCGCGTTCGAAAAGCACCTTGGAATCAATGTAGGCAAAGACTTCATTGGCTTCGCGGAACGTGTCGGAGACTTCCCGGAAGGCTGGCGTGCTTTCGAGGGTTTCACCGCCGGATTGCGCATGGATGGCTCCGGTGACGCTGGCCGGGTCGAGTCCAATCACCAGAAGCCGGTCGTTCAAAGCGAGCGTTGGCGAGGTCAGCGGGTTGGCACCGAATGGGAAACTGTAGATGGTTGCCCCGCGGTCCTCGAATGCGGTGGCGCCGGGGACGAGCGGGGTCGACCGGTCGAGGAACGTGCGGGCTTTCGATGCATCACGAACCTGGACGGCCGCCACACCCGCCGGGACATTCTGGCCGGATGCCCATTGGACGGCGACACCCGCCCCGGGCCCGAAGGCTTCGACAGCGAGGCGAGCCAATTCGGCGGCTTCGGGGGATTGTGAGAGCCACGGCTGAGCGGCTTCGACGATTTGGGCGATTGCGGCATCGCGCATCACCAGATCGCCGAAGAAAACCGTCGCAGGCGTGGTGAGCGACAGGGCCGCGTGGCTGTTGTTCGGGGGCGCTTCGCTGCCTGGGCGGACGACGAAGATGGCATCACGTTGTACGTCTCCATCGAGTTTCCAGATCCCGCCGACGGCCTCCGTTGACCGCAGTTCGGCCAGCTGTGCCGGGATCGCCTGGGCGCCCAGCGACCGTCCAATCTCAAGAAGCGTGTCGACAGCGGGTTTGGGTTGCAGGAAGAAACGGACATCAGGCGAGTCGGGGAGACGGCTCATGACCTTGCGGAACGTCTCGCTGTCTGCGAGTGCGTTGTCCTTCCGCGTGCCCACGGTGCGATCGAGCGCCTCCCGGATCAACTCGCCGTCGTTGGCGACAAATCCCCAGCGACCGTGGGCAGCTGAGTAGACGCGGTCGGCTCCGCCTCCGGAGACGGCGACGGCGATGTTGTTATGCATCTCCGTGGTGGTCGGTACCTCGCTTCCGACAATTTGTTTGCGAAGGCGCGCAACCGCCTGGTCAAAATCCGCACGCCCACCCCAGAACTGGAAACCGATGAGCACCCGTGCGGAATCCTGCGAGAGGGAGGTCATTGCAACAAAGATGTTGCCGGGTTTGAGTCCTGCCAGCAGGGATCCCGCTTCATTGGCACCGGGGTCAGCCTGGAAGCGGCCCAACGGGCGCTCGAGAAATGCCTTCATTTCTGGTTCGTTCCCGATCTTAGCGAGTGCGGTCCCGCGCCAGCGAACGGCTGTCCGGGGCAGATCGACCAAGTTGATGAAGGCGATGGATTCGGAGGGGACGAGTGCGGCTGCGTCGGTCGGGCCGACTTCGCGTTTGAGGAAAAGAACGGCAACGAACCCGAGGACGGCCAGAACCGCCACAACGATGGAAATCTTCCGGATCATGGTCGGATGACCCTAAGCGTGCTGAGATCGGGAGGCGAGAATTTCCGGGACTTCAAATCGTTTGACGTGAGTTCGGACGAGGGTAGGCTGCGGGTATGGACACTTCCAAGCTCCGCGAGTATTTGACCCCGGCGACCTCCTGCTGCAACAAAGACAACCTCCGGTTGCTGTCCGACATCTGCCTTTACCTCGGCTTCCTGTCGATCATCGCGTCGGTTGTGACGTGGTTTACGGCATCCCGTGAAAACCGCGCGTATGGCGAGCGGTTCGGGATTTTCATCGGACTTTGGGTCCCCAGCTTTTTCATTCTTTCGAATCGTCTATCGCGCAAGGCGGACGAGTTGGAGATTGCCGCGTTGGAAGACGAGTAGGCGCTCTTTGGTCCTCATAGCTCAAGTGGATAGAGCAGGGCTCTCCTAAAGCTCAGATGGTGGTTCGACTCCACCTGGGGACATGCTTTTTGGCCCATGAAACTTGATCTCCCAGACGGCGCATTTGCCGCCTACATTTTTGACTGCGACGGGACGATAGCCGACACGATGCCGTTGCATTTCCGGGCCTGGACCCGGGCGATGGAGGACTTTGGCGGAACGTTCCCGGAGCACCTTTTCTACGAGTGGGGCGGCAAACCCACGAGTGTGATTGTCGCGGAGTTGAACCGACGTTTTGGGACGAATATGGATGTGGTGACGACGGTTCGGCGGAAGGAGGACTACTATTTGCAGCTGATCCCGGAGGTCCTTCCGATCGTTCCCGTTCTTGAGATCGCGCGGCGGATGCACGGGGTCATCCCGATGGCGGTGGCGTCCGGCGGACACCATGAGCTTGTCGATGCGACGCTGGATGCGTTGAAGATTCGCGGGTTGTTCGACGCGGTGGTTTGCGCGGAGGATTACGAGCGTGGGAAACCGGCACCGGATCCCTTTCTCGAAGCGGCGCGCCGGCTCGGTGTTTCGCCGGAACAATGTCTCGTCTTTGAGGACAGCCCGACAGGAATTGCAGCGGCAGAGGCCGCCGGAATGGCACATGTCTTCGTGCCATCCGCTCCGACGCGCAAAGACGTCTCCTGAACGTTATTGGTTCTCTTCGAGATACTTTTTCACGGCCAGATCCCATGGGACCTCTGGAGCGCGGCCGGGAGCCAGTTCGAGATAGACTTCGAGGAGTTCTCGCGCCTGAGCAGCCATCGGGTGGTTGGGTGACATGGCCGTTTTGGCGAGGAGCGGAAGTTTGATGTCGTCAGGGCGGTTCAGGGCGTCGTCAAAAATCGACTCGGCGACGAAGCGCGGCATTCCTGTATTGAAGTAAATCCGCTCGGCGTGACGGAATTCCTCGTCTTCGCAGAGGTCCAGCGCCCGGGGGAGGTATTGCCTGATGGCTTGGACGGGTAGTTTCGGCATTGCAGCGAACAATGCCGGTGCGGTGGCGACGTTTTGGGATGTCAGGATCCGCTCGACGTCGCGCTGCCAATCGGGATTGGTGGTCGTCTGGGGTTGGGGGTCCGACTGTTTGGCTTCGAGCGCCTCTTTGGCGGTGGGCACGAGCGGACGGGAACACGACAGCAAGCCGATGAGCACCACCGGAATGGCTGCGACGTGCCGGATGTTCGCTCTCATCACTCAACCGCCGCAATCGCGTTGCGGGCTACTGAACCTTTCCGGAGAGATTGATCTTGAGCGGTGCCGGGTTGGACGGGAGGAGTCCGGGGGTATCCAAGGTCATGATTCCGTTGGCAGGTCCCTTGGGTGCCTTGGCGCTGATGCGGACGAAGAGTTCGCTGACCCACTGGGTGCCGTTGTCGTCTTCGGGAACATCGTAATCGACGGTGGGCGAGTAGTCGAGACCGTCGAGCGATACCTCATAGTCTGCTGGTGCGGAGATGGTGATCGGGCCCGTATAGAAACAAGGCACTTCGGGTCCGAAGAGGACGCGTTGGGAAGCGGACGAAGTGCCCGCGCTTGTCTCGAAGGAAGTCAGTCGTGTGGTGCTCACTCCGAGATTGGTCCGCGGGTAGGTGATCCCCTCGACCGGAGCGCCGGCTGAGGCGCTCTCGGAGTAGGCGGTGAGATTGCCGGAAAACGAATAGTTGGGCAGGAATCCCGCTTGGGCGCCCGAGAGCCGAACGTAGATGGGGCTAGGGAGTTGGTCGGGCCGGCGGTTCACGCTTCGACCCCACGGTCCATTGGCCCTGAGGGCGACCTGAAAGCCGGTAGGGGCATCAACCGTGATGTTTGTTTTGGGCGGCAGGCTGGTTCCCCGAAGCTCAATCAACTGCCAGGCAGAGGGCGTTCCTTGTGAGGTTTGGAAACCGGTCAACGATGTCGGCGCAAAACTCAATTCCGCGGTCTGGGCCGGTGTCACTGATCCGTTTACCTGGCCGTAGGCATAGGGCAGCGGGCCGACAAGGGCGATAATACCGTCCGAGAACGTTCCAAGACTCGAGCCTGTCGTGCGCACGTAGATCGGAACATTGACCAGAGTTCCAGCAACCGGGTTGACTGTGACGGAATCTGCTGAGAACGGGCCGGACGGCGAGAGCGACAGTTGGAAATTGGCATTGCTGCCTTGGATGACCACCGGATTGCTCCCGAGCCCGCTTCCGCTAATGAGGAACGAGCCGACGGAGGATGGCGTTCCAAGGGTCGTTGGCGGTAGGTTGAGTGTGCCCGGCGAGAAGCTCAGATTGACTCCGGGCGGCGGAGTGGGTGTGGGGGTTGGCTTCGGCGTGGGAGTTGGTTTGGGTGTGGGTGCCGGGTTGACGGTGCCGCTAACCGCAACAAGTGACGTGGTATTCCCACTGAGCAATCCGACATTTCCGGAGACGGGGCCGACCGGAGCAAGCGGTGCAATGCGGACATTCACGACCCCGCCGCTCGGTGGCAGTTTGACCGACGATCCGAAACCGTCCCCCCGAAGAGCCACTTGGAAGTTCGCGGGTGCGGAGACGACAACGTCTTCATTGATCGAAACGGTTCTCACCGTGAACGATTTCGATGCACTGGGATTGGGCGTGGTGGCCGTGAACCGCGTCAGGCTCGTTGGAGTCGGAATAATCGACGGGGATTGGGCGGGGTTGACAACTCCTTGCACGGATACCGACTGCGTGGAAACTCCCGGACTTTGAACGCTGACCTGGCCGGTCTGCGGACCGGCCGAGTTCGCGACCATCCGGACGTAAGCCGTTTGTTCGGTCAGAACGCCGCCCGCGGGCGCATACGACAATGTCTTGCCGTATGTTCCACCGAGACTGCTGGCGATTTGGAATCCATTCGGTGCCGTGACGGTTACGTTCGCAGTCAAGCCGCTGCCGGAAATCTGGAAGGGGGCCGGCTTGGATGGCGTTCCGATGGTCGTCGCTCCGAGATGGATGCTCAACGGCGTCGCTTTGAGCCCGCGGGCTGGACCGGGGGAGGGGCTTGGTCCAGGCACGACCACGCCGGCGAATTTCTTCGTCGCGAGCGGGTTGAAGTTGATCGCGACCACAAGCGGGCTCAACCCGCCGTCCGACGGGATGCTGTAGCTCGGTCCGGCCGGAGCAAGTTGGACCACGCCACTGGACCCGAGAACCGATGGCGCTCCAACGACATCGAAACTTCCGCTGCCGTTTCCGGTGTAGTTGACATTCGCCAGATCCATTTGGAGGACAGACTGGAGCACGGTCTGGTTGCCGTTCTGTGTGTCGACGAAATTGATGACGTAAAGGTTGGTTCCATTTGCGCCGGACACTTCGATGGGGGCGGCTGTCGCACTGGTTTGGTCACCGCTGAACTGGAGGGTCTGGCCATTGAGGATGACGTTGTAGCGCGTGTAGTCCAACGGAGCCGATGCTCCGCCGCTCCAGGTGAAGGCGATCTGGAAGAATGACCGGCCGGTGATCTGCTGGGCCGCTCCGGTCGTGCTGAAAATCTGGGGAAACGCGTAGGAGGTTTGGTTTCCGCTGGTTCCCGTGACCGCCACCTCAAAGGGCGTGCCGGGCGGCAATCCGGAAATCTCCGCAGTTCCATTTGCTGAATTGACCGTGAGGTTCCCCCCGGGCGGGAGGGGAGGTGTTGTCTCAATCGAATAGGTGACGCTGTCCTGCGGCTCCCAGGCGAGACTAATGGTCGAATTCGTCGACGTGGCGATCACAAGTGGCGAGTCCAGCTGGTCCGGAGGCAGAATGGTCACCCGCAGGGTTTCTGTCGTGGGGTCGGTGGAAAGGAGGGGGCTCAGATTGCTCGCGCTCGGCGAAAGGCGGTCACTGAACGCAAATGCGTAGGCATCCGATGCATTGTAGAAGTAAGCTGCCCAGGGGTTGTAAAAGCCATCGTCCGGAACCGGGCGGGCAACTCCATAGGGGAAAACCTGCGGGAAAAGGGCGAACCACCCGAGACTCGAACTACCTTCGGTGCCACCGACAAAACCGAAGTTGAGCGCGGAAAGCAGATCGGCGGCGACCCAGGAGAATCCACTGTTCGTGTAAAGCTGGGTCTGGACTTGTTCGGGCGGGACCGAGATCCGGAAGAGGTCGCCGGCGACCGGCGTGGCCGGGAGGGCAGATGTAAGGATGATGTTTCCGTCGGAATCGATCGATGCGATGGAGGCAGTTTGTCCGACGTTGGCCTGGCTGGCCGTATCGCACTGAACGAAAGTGATGTTTCCGGTAAGGAAATTGAGGCTGTTCGTTCCCAGTTGCGAGCTGCGGAAACTCGAGGTGGTGTTGGAAGCACTATTCACCGAGAAGAGCACTTCAAACCGGTCGCCGGCTTGCGGTGCCGGGTTGAGAGCTTGGGACAGCTGAAGCGTTGCGGTCCCGGAAGTGATGCTGCCGGCGATGATCTCCGGCGGGTTGGTGGACACCAGATTGCCGGTCAGAAAGTTGATGTAAGTTCCACCCAGATCAGCGACGGCCAGTTGGACGAGGTTTGAATCGGTGGATGTCAAATTGGATGAGGAGAATCCGCCGACGACGAAGTTGCCCGAGAAAGTCGTGGGCACGAGGGATTGGCTGCCGCTCGTGTTGACCTGAAACGAGTCGCTGTTCAGCACGCAGCCATAAATGGTTTCGTTCAGCGAATCGGCGGAGAGATTGATCGTCAGAGACGTGATGTCTTCAATTGGCGGGAAATAGGGCGGCACTGTGCCGTTGATCGTGTTTGTGCCGAATGGCGTCAGCGTGTAGACGAAGCCTCCGCTGCCATCTGAGGAGATGGTCGCATTGTAAGAGTAGTTTTGCGTGTAGTTGCCGACCACGGTGACCCCGTAGACAGTACCCGGGTTCGGCGCTCCGAAGGACGTCGTTCCAGCAATGGTCTGACTTTGGTTGGCCGTGAGGAGCGCCTGAAGGTAGGACGAGAAACTCGGGAACGGGCTGGGGTTTCCGTTATTTGCGGCGGCGAACTGGCCCGGCCCCAACCGGAGGACGGTCGAATTGGTGGTCAGTGTGCCAATCTGGTCGAGGTCGCTGGCGATCGTGTTTCCGCTGAAATAAAACGTGCGGCGGTCGGAGACGGTCGAATTCGAAGTGAGCACGCTTTCCAGCTGCAACGGAAAACCGTAGGAGTCGATGTAAGTCAGGTCAGACGTGGTGTCGCCCGCTCCACTGGCGGTCGTGACTTCGAAGATCTGAAAAATTGTCTGGGTCTGCGAGGCGGCCGGCGCCGCCGTGGTGTAGGTCAATGGAGCGCCGTAGGATACGAACACGACGCCGGATGCGAAGTTCTCGCCGAGTGTGACCTCACGGATGTTTTGTGTGCGGCCGGAGAGGGGAGACGTCAGATTTCCCGAGATCGGGAAGGTGGAGAGCTGTTGCGAGTACGCCCCGACGACAAACTGGTCGCTGGTGGACAACGGCGACAACGTGCCATTGACGGTGAACGTCCCGTTTGATCCGGCCAACGAATAACCGGTGACCTGGAATGTGGCGTTCGCGTTTTCTCCACTGAGAAATTGGATGGGAAAGGGGGGAGTGGGAAGTGTTTGGCCGCTGGGCAGACTTGCAAAGGAGGACGAGACAAACGTGGACCCGTTTGAAGTCGTCGCCACGCCCACGGTGCCAATCGGAAGGGCGCCATTTCGAACGCCGGAAATGGATGTGCTGTTTGCAGTGACACTCGCCGGACTCGCAGCAAACAGCAGGTAAATGTCTGCATCGCTCCAGGTGGGATTGGCGTCATTCACAATCTGCAAGGTCTGCTGTGAGAAGGCCGGCAGCCCGAACAGAGGCAGGAGGCAAAGTGTCCAGAGAAGGGTCTTTTTCATGGCGTGGGCTGGTTGCTTGCGAGGAGGTGGAACCGTGTTTGACAGTCTGCCTTATCTTTACGCTGAAGAAGATCGCCCTTAATGACAAGGGGATTAACCCGGGGAGGAAAAAAAGGGGGATTGCTCGCGACGCATCACCCCGGTGGAAAAGACGTTTGCTAAGAGGCCGGCCGGTCCCCCTCTTTCCAAAGGGCGTTCGGACTGATGATGATTTCGTCGGACTCCGTGATTCCCGAGAGAATTTCGATTTTCTGGCCAAGATTCCGGCCGACTTCGACCGGAACAAAGTTGATGACGCCGGAGTTCAGCCGAGCAATGTGGGGCCGGCCGTCCCTTGTCACGACGCCATTCGTTGGGACGAGGACGACGGCCGGCGAATTGACTTCGATCGCGGCGGTCCCCGTCAGCCCGGCAGGGAGGGTGAGATTGGGGTTATTCAACGAAAGCTCGAACCGCATCGTGCCGGAAGCAGGATCGAGCACCCCGGATGATCGTGCGACAACGGCCTCGAATGAACGGCCGGGAAGTTCCGGAAAGTCGACGGCTGCCTTTTGGCCGACCTTGAGGCGCAGGGCGGCGGACGGCGGGGCGTTAACCTCGACGCGCAGCGTGTCGAGGCGGACGATCTCGAACAACCCGTGTCCGGCAGTGGACTGGTCACCCCGAATATGGTCCCCGCGATCAATCCGCCGGGCGGAGACGATGCCATCAAATGGAGCGATGATCGTGAGGAAGCGTTCCTGTTCCTCCCAGCGTTTCAGCTCAGCCTGCGCCGCAAGGAGGTCGGCCTCGGTGGTTTTGAAGGCGGCCTGACGTTCGTCGAGAGTTTCCGCGGCGATGACCCGGTTCTTCGACATGGCTTGGGCTCGTTCCAAGGCGGCTGCAGCGAGTTCGGCCCGTGCGCGGGCCTGCGTCACGCCGGCGGCAGCGCGTTCGACGCTCCTCCGGACCTCGGGTGCGTCGATGACGGCGAGGATGTCACCCGCCTTGACGGTGTCGCCGATGTCGACCCGGCGTTCGCGGACGATGCCCGTGGCACGGGAGAAGATCTCCGCCTGTTCGGCGGGGGCGGTGCGGGCGGGGAGCCGGAGTGTTTCGTGAGCAGGCGGGAGCTCGGGACGAACAGTCGTCACGCTCGCAGGCGCGACCGCAAGAAACGGGACAAGCGCGATCAGGAAGGCATTCATGAGGCAAGAGCGGGTTCAGGTTCGATGGCGTCTTTGATGCAGGGTGGCCGGCGCTTCATCATCGAGAAGACGAATGGGACGAGGAGGAGCGAGGCGAAGGTGCCGAATGCCAGGCCGCCGATCACCGCACGACCCAAGGGAGCGTTCTGTTCACCCCCTTCGCCAAATCCCAAGGCCATCGGCAACACGCCGAGGATCATCGTCAAAGCCGTCATGCACACCGGGCGCAATCGCGTTGTGGCTGCTTCGACCGCTGCCTGCGCTCCCGGCAGACCGCGCCTCCAAAGATCCTGCGCGAAGCTGGTGACCAGCACGCTGTTGGCCGTTGAAACGCCGACAACCATGATCAGGCCCATCAGCGCGGGTACGCTCAGCGGGGTCCCGGTCACCCACAAGCCGACGAAAGCGCCCGCCATGGCAACCGGCAGGCCGCTGATGGAAACGAACGGCAGGCTCCACGATTGAAAATTGACGACCATGACCAGAAAGATCAACGCCGCCGCAAGGGCCAGCCCGCCGAACAACTCGGTGTAGGCCGAGTTCATCAAGGCGGCCTGACCGGCGACTTCGATGCGATTCCCCGGCTTTTGATTTTTCCTCAGCTCGTCCAGGATCGGATCGAGTTCACGGAGAACGGACCCGATATCGGTGTCCTGCACGTTCGCAAGGACCGTGAGGGTCGGGAGCAGCGTCGTCCGGGAAACGGTCGCGGGCGTTTTTCTTTCATTGAGTGTCGCAAAGGCTGAAAGGACGACCGGCGGACCGCCGCCGGATGGGCGGACCGGAAGGTTCATGAGTTTCTCGCGCCCGGGAATGTCATTGGGCGGAATCCCGACATTGACTTCGTAGGATGCGCCAATCTTTGGGTCGGACCAAAAGGTCGGAGCGACGGACCCTCCGGCGCCGAGGGCCGTCAGGACAGCGCCGACGGCGTCCTGCTGGCTGATTCCAAGCTGTGCGGCGCGCGTGCGGTCGATTTCGAGGAAGTATTCCGGAAGATCGAGAACTTCGCGCAACGTCACATCGACGGCTCCCGGAACGTCCTGCAGCCGCTTCACGAGTTGATTCGCCAGTGCAATGTTGCCGGGGACATCGCGTCCGATCAGACGCACTTCGAAGGCGGTCGGAGCCCCGCCCGACAGCGTCTGGCTGGTGGCATCTGCCGGCCGGAAAAACGCCTGCACGTCGGGGAACTTTTCGGTCAGCATTTTCCGGATGGCGGCCGTGTATCCGGCGGTGCGACGTCCTCCGGGCGCCAGCTGGATGAGGATCTCGCCATCGTAGGATCCGACGGCCGTGCTTTCGATCCAGGCGAGGTTGACGGAGGAGGGAGTCCCGATGTTTTCGGCAATGAAAAGCAGATCTTCGGCAGGGATCATGCGACGGATCTCGCGTTGGATCTCGGCAAATCGGGCGGCGGTTTCCTCCACGCGCACGCCGCTGGGGACACGCACAAAGAGCCGCATGAGACCGGCATCGGTGACCGGGAAGAATTCCCGTCCCAGCCCACTCCACGCCAGCACGCCAAGGCCCGCAACGGCGAGGGCGGCGACAGGGGCGACCCAGGCGCGGCGGACGAGCCCGGTGAGGATCCTGCGTTGGACGACGGCTCCCTGATCGATGAGATGCTCGACCATCAGATGAGTCCGGGTGAGCGGGCCGGGTTTCCGGTCGGCGGCGCGTTCCTTGGCCGCCAGCTCGCCGGGAAGGAGCATGGCTGCAAGGGTCGGGACCAGCGTTCGCGAGAGAATGTAACTCGCGATCATGGCATAGATCACCGCGAGGGCGAGTGGTTGGAAAACGTCGGCTGCCGTGCCGGACAGGAGGAAAATGGGCGTGAAGACGATGCAGATTCCCGTTGTGGAAACCAATTCGGGAAACGCGACCTGCCGAGCGCCGTCAAGGATGGCCTGACGGACCGGTTTGCCGCCGGCAATCTGGCGATTGATGTTTTCGATCTCCACCAAGGCGTTGTCGACAAGAATCCCGATGGCGAGCGCCAGGCCGCCGAGCGACATCAGGTTGAATGTTGCGCCGGAGAGGTAGAGGCCGATCACCGAGGAAAGAAGCGCCAGGGGAATCGAGGTCAGGACGATGAGCGTCGACCGCCAGGATCCGAGGAAAAGCAGGACCATCAAGGCAACGAGGCAGCCAACGATGATGATCTCTTTTCTGACCGTGTCGATTGCAGCCCCCACAAAAACCGACTGGTCGAAAATCGGCTCGATCTGCAAGCCGGGAGGAGCGGATGCCCGGATCGCCGGCAGGCGCTCGAGAATCTGGCCGATGATTTCGAGGGTCGAGGCTCCGCCCAATTTCAGAATGGAAACGAGGACGGCATTCTGGCCGTTGAGGCGGGCGATGTTGGTCGAGACCGCCTCCCCGTCGCGAACGTGGGCGACATCGCGGAGACGCACAACGCGCCCGTCAACCGACCGCAGCGGGAGATCGAGGAAGCCCTCGACCGATTCCGGACTGGCATTGACCGCGACCGGAATCTCCCGGCCGTCTTCACGCAGGCTGCCGGATGGCAGGGTGAGGTTTTGCGAAGCGAGCGCGCGGCTGACGTCGGCGGCCGAAAGACCCAGCGAGTGCAGGGCCTCCGCGTCAATATCGACCATGATCTGACGGGATGCGCCGCCGTAGGGAAGTGACAGGCGAATTCCCGGAATGCTCTGGATCTGGGCGCGCAATGCGAGTCGTGCCCAATCAAACAGCGCTCCGTCCGACATGCTGGTCGATGAGATCACGAGTTGGAGGATGGGCACACTGGACGGACTGGTGAGGACAATGAGCGGTGGTTGCGTCCCCTGCGGCATCCGTCGGACCATCGTTTGAGACACCGAGGTGACCTGGGCGAGGGCTCGGTCGATGTCGACGAATGGTTGGAAGCGGATTTTGACGAGTCCGATGCCGTTCAGCGTCTCGGAGCGGACCTCAACGACATCGTCCACATTGTTGAGCGTTGCGATCTCGCCGAACGAAGTGATCTTCGAGGCCATTTCGCGGGCGTTGAGGCCTGAGTAAGTCCAGACGACGAGGATCTCCGGACTGTCGACCTGCGGCATGATGTCGGTCGACATCCTCGATGCGGACAGCAGCCCGAATAACGCAATCGCGATGGCGAAAACCGCCACCGTATACTTATAGCGAAGCGCAAAAAGGACGATCCACATTTCAGGTCATACGTCCGGCAGGTCACATTGGATCGGCTCGGAGTCCGCCTCCAAGATGCGCACGGGAGGCTCGGCTGCACGCAGGAGGCCGGATGCCTTGGCAAGCGTCTCGTGCCATTCCTTCTGCGGGATCGAGTCGGCCACAATGCCGGCCCCGGAGTGAAAATGTGCGATATCGCTCTCGAATACGGCGGTCCGAATGGCGATGGAAAACTGGCTTTCGCCATTGTAGCCGAGGTATCCGATGGCGCCGGTGTAAACCCCGCGCTGGCTGGGCTCGAGTTCGGAGATGATTTCCAGCGCCCGTTTTTTTGGCGCCCCCGAGATCGAGCCGCCGGGAAAGCAGGACTGCAATGCCGCAACGTGTGAAATCTCCGGCCGCAAGGTTCCGGTTACGGTGGACACCAAGTGAAAGACCTGTTCGAAACGCTCCAGCCTGAGGAGATCCGGGACCGCGACGCTGCCGAACTCGCAAACGGTCCCCAAGTCATTACGTTCGAGATCGGTGATCATGACCAGTTCGGCAGCTTCTTTTTGCGACGTCGTGAGTTCGCGCGCGTTCCGGTGATCGGTTTCCGGGTCGGCGCAGCGGGGACGGGTGCCCTTGATTGGACGGGTGACGATCTGACGACCGCTCAACCGCAGAAAGCATTCCGGTGAAGCCGAGGCGATCCGGATCGGTCCGGCATTCAAGAAAGCGGCGTGCGGCGCAGGGGAAAAATGGCGGAGCGACTCATAGAAACTCCATGCGTCGAAGCGTCCCGGCGCGCTGAACCGATGGGCCAGGCACACCTGGTAGATGTCGCCGGCCGCAATGTATTCCCTCGCGCGCTCCACCATGCGAATGTATTCCGCTTCGTGGATTTCGGGGCGGAAGGGGATCCTTGACCATGGCGGACGCGGGAGCGTGTTTGAAAAGTTCGGTGGAGTGATCCAACGATCGTCGCCATGTACGTAGACGAAAACCTGGTCATAGAAACCGAAACGGAAGGAGCCATCGAACGCGACATGACCGATGGCGGCCCCGTTCGGGTAGCCAAGATCCGGGCCGGACCGGCTGAGGCTCGCCACGGCTTTCTCCAGAAGAGCCCAATCACGACCCTCCAAAACTTCGGAAGGATCACTGGCGAGCAACGAGATCGACTCCGGTCCGGCGAGTGATGAATCCAGGAAAACAAAGCCCGGACGGCCGCAAAGTTGCCTCGCGGCTTCGATCGGGCTGACTGGCTCGGCGGGCCGGACATTCATCCGCTTGCCAAGTGAGAGCAAAGTTGCTGTCATTTCAAGCCGCCGCTCGCCCACGATGCCATTTGTCTTTGTTTTCGCCTTCCTACTGACCCTGCCGCTCTGTGCCCAGGAGTCGACGCCGACTCCGGAACCGGAGGCGACGGCGAGTCCGGCCGCCGAGGCCAGTCCCGAGCCCTCGCCGCAGGCCGGGTCGACTCCTACTGCCGAAGTCTCACCGACTCCCGAGTCGAGCCCAGCGGCTGAAAGCTCGCCGACCCCGGGGGCCTCCGCGGCGAGCGAGCCGACGCCGGCCGAAGCCGGTGTTGCCGCGGCGGACGCTTCGCCGACGCCCGCCGCGACCGACGACGTCATTCCGCTTCCCGACGAGCCGGGCAGCGAGGCGGCGCCAATTGTCTCGGAAACGGAAGTGCCAACGATGGACCGCCCGGATTCCGCGGTTTTGGACGATGCCTTCACCGATCCGAATGCGGTGGTTCCCGATGCGACGTCGCTTCCCGATGTGCCCGCCGGCCCGGCGGGGCCCTCCGCCGCAGAGGAAGAACGCCGCCTGAGAATCCGTTATCAGGAGGTGCGGACACAAGTGGACAAAGACCCGGCGGTCCGATCGCTCCGGGAGCAGGCTCGCGCTGCGATGTCCTTCGAGGCCGAGCGCGCCGCCTACCGCGAGTATTACCGCCTCCTCTTCAAGAAAATGCGCGCGATCGACAAGGAGTTGACGGCCCGTTGCGACATCATGGAGCGCGCCTATCTCGCTCGCCTCGCGCAGACGCGGGTCGAGCCCACAATCCCGCTCGAACCTCCGCCGACACCGGCTCCGCTCGCCGAGTGAATCGCCGCCTCGCCAAGCCGTTCGACCCTTTGCCATGATGATGTCGTCCCAGAATCTGGAGATGAAAATCTTTACCGGCAACGCCCATCCGGCGCTGGCGGCAGAGATCTGTGCCTACCTCCGCGTGCCGCTTGGAAATGCGTCGGTCAGCTCGTTCCCTGACGGCGAGACGTTCGTCAAGATCAACGACAACATCCGCGGCCGGGATGTCTTCATCATCCAGCCCACGTGTCCGCCGACGAATCAGAACTTGATGGAGTTGTTGATCCTCGTGGACGCTGCGCGGAGGGCGAGTGCGGCACGCGTCACCGCGGTGATCCCGTTTTTTGGATATGCCCGGCAGGATCGCAAAGACCAGCCGCGCGTGCCGATTACCGCGAAGCTCGTGGCCAACCTGCTCGTCGCCGCCGGCGTGAACCGGGTCCTGACCATGGACCTGCATGCCCAGCAATTGCAGGGCTTTTTTGACATTCCGGTCGACCACCTCCATGCCCGACCGGTGATGGTGGAATACATCGAGCAGCTGGCGATCGCCAATCTGGCCGTTGTTTCGCCCGACGTCGGCGGAGTCAAAATGGCGTCCGCCTATGCGCAGGCCCTTGGGGCGAGCCTGGCGATTGTGGTCAAACGGCGCAAAAGCGCCATTGAGACCGAGGCTTCGCACGTCATCGGCGAAGTCGCCGGCAAAAATGTCCTGATAGTCGATGACCTCACCGAAACCGCCGGAACAATCACGTCCGCCGCCAGGATGTTGCGGAAACACGGGGCCCTCGACATTTATGCTGGCGTTTCCCATGCAGTCTTGACAGATTTGGCGGTTGAGCGATTAAAGGACTCCGAAATCAAGGAGTTAATCACGACGGACAGCGTCCCGGCCCGTCCCAACACCGACCAGCGTGTCAAAGTGCTGTCGGTCGCCGAATTGCTCGGCGAGGGTATCCGGCGCATCCACGACGACGAGTCGGTGAGTTCGCTTTTTGAACTGAAAACCACCAAGCAGGAATAATTTATGGCAAACCAAGTGAAACTCGCCGCCCGCCCGCGCTCTGAAAGCGGACGCAATGCGGTGAAGCAAGTCCGCGCCCGCGGCGGTGTCCCGGCGGTCATTTACGGAACGGGCGTTGAACCCGCGAACCTCGAAGTCTCGCGCCGGGAAATCGAAGGCCTCCTCGCCCATGCGGTCGGTGAGAACATCCTCGTGGAGCTCGAGATCGACGAGAATGGCAAGAAGACGAACCGTCTCTCGCTCATCCAGGAAGTCCAGCACCACCCGCTTCGTGGGGAAGTGCTCCACGTTGACTTCCATGCGGTTTCGGCCACCGAGGAAATCGAGGCGGAAATCGTGGTTGAGACGGTCGGTGAAGCCGACGGCGTCAAGAATTTCGGTGGTCTGCTCGAACAGGCCTTGCGTTCGGTGACGATCAAGTGCCTCCCGCAAAACCTTCCCCAAGTGCTCCACGTCGATGTCACGGCCTTGAAGGTGGGGGATTCAATCCACGTCCGCGATCTCGTTCTCCCGACCGGGGTCACGGTCACCGATGATCCGGATTTGACGGTTGTGACCGTTGCGGAGCCAAACGTTGCCGAGGTGGAAGCTTCGACCCCCGCAGCGGCTGGTCCGGAAGTTCTCAAAGAGAAAAAGCCGGAGGCTGGCGCCGCCGACGACAAGAAGTAGGCCCCGACCCGCGTGGAAAATGCCGCGGTATTTCGACTGGTCGCGGGCCTGGGCAACCCCGGGCGCGAATACGTCGACACGCGGCACAACGTCGGGTTTCTGGTCGCCGAAGAACTCGCGCGCCGGTCGGCGTGCAAGTTTGGATTTGACGCGAAGTGGAATGCCGAGGTCGCCACGTGCGGCGGCCGTGCGCTGATGAAACCGCAAACGTTCATGAATCTCAGCGGAGAGGCTGTGGGCGGCTACGCGCGTTACTTCAAGCTGCCGGTCTCGGAGGTGCTCGTCATCATCGACGACATCTCACTTCCCTTGGGAACGCTGCGGTTGCGGCGTTCGGGCGGGTCCGGCGGCCATAACGGCCTGGAATCCGTCCTGGTCCATCTGGCTACCGAGGGTGTGCCGCGCCTGCGCGTGGGCATTGGGGCCCCCGATGGACGACCATTGCACGATCATGTTTTGGGCCGGTTCCTCCCCGAGGAACGCGAGGCCCTCGACGCCGCGGTGAGCCGCGCGGCGGACGCATTCGAGTATGCGAATGCGCACGGAATCGAGGCCGCCATGAACCAATTCAACCAAAGAAACCAAGATCCCATATGAAACGCTACGAAGCTCTCCTCGCGCTGGACACGCGCGGGAAGGAAGATACCGCCAAGGAAACCATCGAACGCCTCGAGAAAGTCATCGCCGGCGAAGGCGCCGTCATCGAGCAGGTCCAACGCCTGGAAAAGCGCGAACTCGCCTACGAGACCGCCCACACCAGGAACGCCTACTTCGTCAACTTCATCTTCGAGGCCGATCCGGCCACGATTGACAAATTGCAGGCGAAGTTGAAACTCGACGACGATGTGATGCTGCAGAATTACCTGCGCCTCCCCGCCAAAAAATCCGCGCCCGCCGAGGCATAAACCCGTAAACCCATGGCCAACGTCAACAAAGTCATCCTCATTGGAAACGTCACCCGCGACCCCGAGGTGAAATTCACGCCGAAAGGCAGTGCGGTGACCGATTTGGGCCTGGCCATCAATCGCACGTATTCTGTCGAAGGCGAAAAGCGGGAGGAGACGACTTTCGTGGATGTCGAACTCTGGGGCCGCCTCGCAGAAATCGCCGGGGAATATGCCAAAAAGGGCCGGCCCATCTACATCGAGGGCCGCCTCCGCATGGACAACTGGGAGGACAAGCAATCCGGACAGAAGCGCAGTCGGCTCCGCGTCGTCGGCGAAAACCTCCAGCTCCTCGGTGGGAGGCCCGGCGGATCCTCCGGCGGAGGTGGGGGCGACTACGAGAGCGAGGGGGGAGCCCCCCAGCGCTCTTCAAGCCGCCCTTCCTCGCAGCGTCCCTCGGCTCCTCCAGCGGCCTCCGAGGACGACGATATCCCGTTTTGATCGTTGGTCGCACGGATCGCGTGCGGCCGATGCCGGCGGGTCCCCGCCCCGGGGAGGATGTGATGACCACCTTGGGCGAGCGGAAACTTTTCTGCCTTACTTCACCGGGACGGAAGGCAGGTTCCAGATGTCATTCGCGTATTCGCGGATTGTGCGGTCGCTGGAAAACTTGCCCATTCGGGCGGTATTGAGGATGGCCATGCGGGCCCACCGGGCTTTGTCGCGGTAGGCCTCCGAGACGAGTTTCTGACACTCGTTGTAGGCTTCGAAGTCGGCGAGGCAGAGGAACGGGTCGTGATGGATCAGGTTGTCACGCAGCCCGCTGAGCACGCCGGACGGTTCATCGGGCGTGAAGAAATTCGATCCGACCCAGTCGACCACGGCGCGGAGTTCGTCGTTGCCGTTGTAGTAATCGAACGGTTTGTAGCCCTTCGAAACGATCTCGTTCACCTGTTCGACCGTGTTGCCGAAGATGAAGATGTTTTCGGATCCGACTTCCTCCAGGATTTCGACGTTGGCTCCATCGAGCGTGCCGATCGTCAGCGCACCATTGAGGGCGAGTTTCATGTTTCCGGTGCCGGACGCTTCCTTGCCGGCGGTGGAAATTTGTTCGGATAGGTCCGCAGCGGGGACGATGCGCTGGGCGAGTGAGACGCGGTAGTTCGGCAGGAAAACAACCTTGAGGCGGTCGCCGACATTCGGGTCGGAATTGATCCGTGCGGCCACGGCATTGATGGCCTTGATGATCATCTTGGCCATGTCATAACCGGGTGCGGCCTTGGCGGCGAAGACGAAGACACGCGGCACAAAATCGGTGTCCGGGTGTTGGAGGATGCGGCGATAGAGCGCGAGGATGTGGAGCAGGTTCAGGTGTTGGCGCTTGTATTCATGGAGCCGCTTGATCTGGACGTCGAACATGGCGGACGGGTCGACCGTGACACCGCACTCGCTCTGGATCAGACGGGCAAGATCCTCCTTGTTCGAGCGCTTCACCGACATGAAGGCCGCCTGAAATTCGGCGTCATCGGCGAACGGCTCCAGCGCGCGCAGTTTGTCGAGATCGCGTTCCCAACCATGGCCGATGCGTGAGGTGATCAGGTCGCTGAGCCGCGGATTGCAGGCGAGGAGCCAGCGGCGAGGCGTGATGCCGTTCGTCTTGTTGTTGAACTTGCCCGGATAGAGTTCATCGAATTCCGGGAAAAGCTGGCTCTTCAGCAATTGCGTGTGGAGTGCCGCCACGCCGTTCACGGAGTGACTGCCCACGACCGACAGGTGGGCCATGCGCACCATCTGATGCCCGCCTTCCTCGATGAGGGAGAGCTGGCGCTTCTTTTGAACGTCCCCGGGCCAGTGTGCCTCCACTGTGTCGAGGAAGCGTTTGTTGATCTCAAAAATGATCTGCATGTGGCGCGGCAGCACTTTGTTGAACAGGCCGACACTCCACTTTTCGAGCGCCTCGGGGAGCAGCGTGTGATTCGTGTAGGCGAACGTCCGCGTGACGATGTCCCACGCCTTCTCCCAGGTCAGTCCGTAGTCGTCCTGGAGGACGCGCTGGAGTTCGACAATGGCAATGGCCGGATGGGTGTCGTTGAGCTGGATGGCGACTTTTTCCGGGAACGCATCCCACTCGGCATTCGTCTTGTGGAAGCGCCGGATGATGTCCTTGATCGAGCAGGCGACGAAGAAATACTGCTGGACGAGGCGCAGTTCCTTGCCGCTTTCGTTTTTGTCGTTTGGGTAGAGAACCTTGGAGACCGTTTCACTGCGGTTCTTTTCCTGCACGGATTCGTCGTAGCCGCCGTTATTGAAGGCCTCGAAATCGAATTCCTCCGACGCGCGCGATTCCCAAAGTCGCAGGAAATTGACGGTCTCGGTGCCGTAGCCGGGGATCGGGATGTCGTAGGGAACGCCGAGCAATTTTTTCCATCCGACCCACTTCGGAACGTAGTTGCCGCGCTCGTCGAAGATGTTTTCGACGTGGCCGTAGAGCGGGATTTCGGTCGTGTGTTCCGGGCGCACAATCTCCCAGGGTGTTCCGTATTGCATCCAGGCATCCGGCAGTTCGACTTGGTAACCGTTTCGAAATTCCTGTTTGAAGAGTCCGTATTGGTAATGAATGCCGTAGCCAACGGCCGGCAGGTCGAGTGTGGCGAGCGAATCCAAAAAGCACGCGGCGAGTCGGCCAAGGCCGCCATTGCCCAGGCCCATGTCGTATTCTTCGCGGCGGAGGGTCTCCATATCGAGACCGAGCTTTTCCAGCGCGGCTTCGACTTCTTTCAGGATTCCGGCGCTGTACATGCTGTTCACGAACAACCGGCCCATGAGGAACTCGAGCGAGAGATAATAAACGCGCCGCACGTTCTCGCGGTGGTGGGTGCCTTGCGTGGCGATCATCCGTTCAATGATGATGCTCTGGACCGCCTTGGCTGTGGCGATCCACCAGTCGCGGTTCGAAGCGGTCTCCGGGTCCCGCGCGAGGCTGAACTTCAGCTGGTTCAGGATGAAATGATCAACCGGGATGTCTTTGGCTTGCGAAGTGTTCATGGGCAGCAGTGGGTGAAAGCAGAAAACGGGCCACGCGAAAGGCGCGGACGAAATTCAGGTGGTTGGGTTTTGCTCGGAAAGGATGTGTTCGGCAACGGTATTGACGCTGACGAATGCACGACGCGCGACTTCGGCACTCGGGGTCGCCACACCGAATTTTTTCTCGATGGCGACGGCGAGTTCCAGCGCATCGATGGAATCGAGGCCAAGGCCCTCCGGACTGAAGAGCGGGGTGTCGTCGAGGATTTCCGCGGGCGCCATTTTCAGCATGAGGTGTTCGACCATCATTTCCTTGATGCGCATCTTCAAGTCTTCGTCAGCCATAGAAAAGGATTACCAAACGGATTGGAACTGGGCACACTGACAGGCCTCCGCAATGTCTGGCAAGTCCCGCTTGGATCTGGCTCTCGTCGAACGCGGGCTCATCGAGTCGCGCGAAAAAGCCCAGCGCGCCATCATGGCCGGTTTGGTCACCGTTGACGGCCGTCCGGCGACCAAAGCCGGGCAGTCGGTGGCAGCGGATGCCGCAATCGAAATTTCCGGCCGCGACAAATATGTGGGCCGCGGCGGACTGAAATTGGAAGCCGCGTTGGACACGTTTGCGATCGATCCGTCCGGACGGGTTTGCATCGACGTGGGCGCATCGACCGGTGGATTCACCGATTGCCTCCTGCAGCGGGGTGCGGCGAGTGTTTATGCGGTCGACGTCGGACATGGGCAACTCGACTGGCGTTTGCGGCAGGACGCACGGGTTGACGTTCGTGAGGGCGTCAACGCCCGTTACCTGAGGCCTGAGGAATTTGACCCTCCGCCTTCGCTGGCGGTGGCGGACGTCAGTTTTATCTCGTTGACAATGGTTCTCCCGGCCGTGTTTGAGTTGATGGCTCCAAGTTTCGACATGGTTGTCCTGATCAAACCGCAGTTCGAACTGGGCCGCGATGATGTGGGCCGGGGCGGCATCGTCCGCGAACCGGTTGCCCGCGAACGTGCGGTGGAGCGGATTCGCACGTTTGTTTGCAGCGCCGGACGCATTTGGCAGGGCGTTCGCGAGTCGCCCATCACCGGCCGCGACGGCAACGTGGAATTTCTCGCCCACATCCGATGATCGGCATCGTCGCCCATTCGGAAAAAGCCGCGGCGGCCGGAGTCGTCGGGATCATGACCGAGGGACTTCGCAATGCGGGGATTCCGTTTTTGTTGGAATCCGCGACAGCGCCCTTGGCGGGATCGCAGAACGGATTGGACCTGCCGGACCTGGCCGCGGAGTGCGAGTTGTTGGTGGTCTTGGGCGGGGATGGAACGATCCTGCGCGTCGTTCATCGTCTGGGTGACATCCTGCCGGCTTTGTTTGGGATCAACATCGGCTCTTTGGGTTTTCTGACCTGCGTGGGGCCGACCGAAGTCGGCCTCGCGATCCAGAGCCTCCGCGACCGCGATTATGTCCTGAGCAATCGTCCGCTGCTGGACGTGCACCTGCAGCGGCCGAGCGGCGAAATCCGGACTTTTCGTGCTTTGAACGACGCGGTCGTGAGCCGCGGCGAACGGTCCGAGTTGGTCAAAATTGCCGTCTCGATCGATGGCACATTGCTCACGGAGTATAATGCCGACGGTTTGATCGTCGCAACGCCGACCGGGTCGACGGCTTATTCCCTTTCCGCCGGCGGACCGATCCTCACTCCGGATTCCGGAGGCTTGGTGGTCACGCCGATTTGTCCGCACGTCTTGACGAACCGCTCGATGGTCGTGAGTGACACGGCGAAGGTCGAAATCTCGCTGAGTGCGCAGACACGTGAGGCGGTCCTGACGGTTGACGGCCAAGAGACAGCTGAAATGGTACCCGGGGATGTTTTGCATCTCTCGCAGAGTGCGTCCGCCTTGCCCCTGGCCATGTTGCCCGGACGGTCGTTCAGCGAAGTGCTCCGCCAGAAACTCAAGTGGAGCGGGAGCAACATATGATTCCGATTTCCGAGATCCTTTTGCCGTCACACGTGAATCTCGCGATCGCGGCCGGCGACCAATCCGGGGCAGTCCTGGAAGTTCTCGGGCAGCTTCGCGGTGATCCGCGTGTTTTGGATTGGGAAGCGCTCCACGCAGCCGTGGTCGAACGCAATGCACCGGCCCTCGCCGCCGGGGGCGTTGGGATTTGCATCGCCCACGGCCGGACAAATGCGGTCCAGTCCCTCGTCATGGCGGCGGGACGTTCGACAGCGGGAATCCGTTCGCCACAGATCGGCGAAAAAGTCCGCCTGGTCTTCGTGGCGGGGATTCCGTCCGCGCTGGATGCCGAATACCTGCGGATTGTCGGCGCGATTGCCCGGTTGTGCCGCGAAGCCCGCACACTGGATCAACTGCTTGCCGCCGCCGATGCGAAGACCTTTGTCGATTTGCTGGCGGTCGGCGAAACCCGGCTCTGAACAAGCGTTTTTCTGGCGCGGGGTGGGGGGACATGCTTGATTGCGGGCCTCATGACTGATTGGAAATCCATTCCGCTGACCCTCGGGCACTCACCTGATCCGGACGACGCGTTTATGTTCTATGCGATGGCTGCCGAGAAAATCGACCTTCGCGGATACCGGTTTGAACACATTTTGCAGGATATCCAGACCCTGAATGAGCGGGCGACGCGCGGCGAACTGCACATCACGGCGGTATCGATCCATGCCCTGGCCCACGTTCTCGACAAGTATGCGCCGTTGCCGAGCGGGGCGAGCATGGGGGACGGCTATGGTCCGATGTTTGTGACAGCAGACGCGGCCGCGGAGGAACTCGCCTCGGAATCCGATCGGATCGAATGGCTGAGGACGAAGCGAATTGCGGTGCCGGGTCGGATGACGAGCGCGTATCTGGCGTCTCAGCTGTATCTCGGGCGCGATTTCCAGCATGAGGTGGTGCCGTTCGACCAAATCTTCCAAGCCCTCCACGAAGGTCGCGCCGATGTTGGGCTCATCATCCATGAAGGTCAGCTCACGTTTGGCAACGAAGGTTTCCGCCTTGTTCGCGATCTGGGGGCTTGGTGGAAAGAATCCACCGGCCTGCCATTGCCCCTCGGCGGGAATGTCGTTCGCAAGGACATGCCGGCTGATGTTCGACACGAGCTTTCGGACATCCTCCGCGAAAGCATTCGCTTCGGCTTGGAACACCGGCGCCCAGCGGTTGAACATAGCATGGCGCACGCCCGTGGCATGGATGTGCCACTGGCCGACCGTTTCATTGGGATGTACGTAAACGATTTCACGCTCGACTACGGTGACACCGGGCGGGCGGCGATCCGGAAGTTCCTCGGCGAGGCTGCCAAAGCCGGCTTGGTGCCGGATGTCGGCGAACTCGAGTTCGTCGAATAAGAAAGGCGTTTCTCAGGGCGCCTTTTCCGATTCCGGCTTCCTCGCGACACGCGAGGCGTGGGCGTCCAGCTTGGCCGTGAGGGCGGCGTTCTCCGGGTCGAGTTGATGGGCCTTTTGCCAGTAAAGAACGGCTTCGGAAATCCGCGACAACTTCTCGTAAGTGTCGCCGATATGCTCGTAGACGACGGGGTCCGGCTCGGTCAATGCAGCCGATGCCCGCAGGAGTTCGCGGAGCGCTTCCTCGTATCGACCCTGACGGAAGAAAACCCAGCCGAGACTGTCCAGGTAAGCGCCATTATTGGGGTCCATGCTCAACGCGCGGCGGATGAGTTGTTCGGCCTCTTCGAGGTTCTCATTGCGGTCGGCCCACATGTATCCGAGGTAGTTGCACGCGCGGGCCGAATTCTCCGGATCGAGGTCGATGGATTTCTTGAACAATTCGGCGGCCTTGACGGTGCGACCTGCCTGTTCGGCGGCAACCCCATAGCCGAAGTAGAAATCCGCGTCCAGCAGGTCCGGCCGGGAATTCGGTGCCTCGATCAACGTCCGCTCGAATGCCTTCATCGCCTCGTCGTGGCGCTTCAATTCACTCAGCGAAATGGCTTGATAGAGCGTGAATTCGACCGCCCGCGGGAACTTGCCGGCTGCCTCGGTACTCAGATCGTTGGCGCTTTCAAAGTCGCCTGTCGCGAGGCTCAACCGGACCACATCCTCGTATCGCCGGGGTTCCGGCGGTGCCAGCAGGAGGGATTGACGAAGATTCGAGAGCGCGCGCGGCAGGTCCTGCGCCTGGAGGTAGAGTTTTGCGAGCTGGTCGTAGACGCGGATGTCGAGGGGGTTTGATGCGACGATTTCCTCGAGAAGTTCGATGGCGCCGCCGGTGTCCCCGGTCTCAATCAGGCTGGCGGCCAGCCGCTCGCGGATCTCGCCGGTCCCGGGTTTGAGTTTCAAGGCGAGCGAGTAAAGTTCGGACGCGCGGCCGACCCTGCCCAGGAGCACAAAGGCATCCGCGGTTCGGACCAGCTCGCTGGCAGATGCGCCATCGGCCGCTGCGCGTTCCAGCAAACCCGAGACCGCTTCGATCTCGGTGTCGGTTGTCCGCCCGTCGAGCGCGGCATCCCGAAGTCGCAAGTCCGCCATCTGTAGCCAGAAATCCGGTTTGGCAAATTCCCGGCGGGACGCGCGTTGAAAAAGGCTGTCAATCTTCTGACGTTGCGGGCCGTTTCGATAAACCTCCCAAGCGGACTCGTAACCGGCGGCGTCATCCGGCGCGGCTTGAATGGCCTGCATGGCGTAGCGTTCTGCGAGATCGGGTTTTCGCAATTGCCGGAGGTAGATTGCGGACAGGGCGAGGGCCGGGCCCGTTTCCGAAGGCCTGGCTTTGGCGGCATCTTTCAGGACGGAGATCGCCTCGGTCACTTCGTTTCGGCGGAGGTATTGGTGGGCAGCGTCGATGGCGAGTTCCGCGAAGCCCGGGTCAAGGGCGAGCACGCGGCGTTTGGTTTCGAGGGCTCGATCCGGGCCTTCCGCCTCTTCCTCGAAGAGGGCCTGCAAGAAGAGTGCCGTGGCGCGGGCCGTGCGGTCCGCCGAATCGGACAGCTCCATTGGGCGCACGTCATCGAATTCCTCGGGCAAAATGGCGTCCACCTCAGCCGCCGGGGCCGCGGCGATGCCGACGACCGCCACGAGGAGCACGAGCATCCAGTGCCTGCACATGATGGGGGAAACTGTAGCACCAAGCGGGCCAATGCCAAGGGCGGGTGGCGGCAAATCAGGGAACCGCCCGGGTGTCGAAAAGCGTGCGTGGAAGGGAGCGCCCGCGTAAGATCGTGGGATGCATCTCAAAGAAGCGGTGCGGTTCCTTGATGATTGGCTCCGCGCGGACAAGTTTCAGGATTACCCGAACGCCCTCAACGGCCTGCAAGTTGAGAACTCCGGTGGCCTCACGCGGATTGCGGCCGCCGTGGATGCATGCGAATCAACCATTCGCGATGCGGCGGCGCTGGGGGTCGATTTTTTGATTGTCCACCATGGATTGTTCTGGGGCGGAGCTGGTCCCTGGACGGGGGCGACCTACCGGAAGATGCGGCTCCTGGTCGAGGCCGACATGGCGGTTTACAGTATGCATCTGCCGCTGGATGCGCACCCTGAGGTCGGGAACAACGCCCTCCTGGCGAATGCGTTGCATTTGGAGGGCGGCGAGCCCTTTTTCGAGACGGCCGGACAGGCGATCGGTTGGCGTTTTTCGACGGAGATGAACCGCGAGGTGCTGCGTGGCCGGTTGGAGTCCGCCGTCGGTGGCCCGGTCCATCTTGCTCCAGGCGGGCCCGTTGTCGTGAAAGAACTCGGCATCGTCACGGGCGGGGCCGGCGGGGACATTGCCAAGGCCGCCGCCGCAGGAGTGGACACGCTCGTTACGGGCGAAGGTCCCCATTGGTCGTTCACGGCAGCGGAAGAACTGGGCGTCAACCTGTTCTACGCGGGCCACTATGCCACCGAGACATTCGGAGTGAAAGCCGTCGCAGCGCGCCTCGCGGAGCGATCCGGATTGCCGTGGGAATTTATCGACCATCCAACCGGACTCTGATCGGGCGTCCGTTTTTTGAGCAAGATCCGCTGACCTGTGCCCGCGAATTGATCGGTGCCCGGCTCCAATGGGGTGTGCATGCCGGGATCGTCGTCGAAACCGAGGCTTACGACGCGGAGGACGATCCGGCATGTCATACGTTCTTCCGGCCGCTCGCCCGGCATTTCGTCGAAAACCATCCGGCGGGTGCCGCCTACGTCTACCTGAACTATGGCATGCACTGGATGCTCAACGCCCTCGTCAAAGGAACGCGCAGCGGATTTGTCCTCATCCGGGCCATTGAACCGCTGCGTGGAGTCGATGCCATGATGCGGCGGCGTGGGTTGGAACGGCTCACGGACCTTTGCTCCGGTCCGGGAAAACTGACGCAAGCGTTCGGGATCGATGGCGGACACCACGGGGTCGACCTCTGCCGGACCGCCCGTCAGGGGTTCCATCGGGAAAAGGAGTTGCCCATCATTGCGAGTTCGCCCCGGATCGGCATCAGCAAGGCCGTCGATCTCCCCTGGCGTTTTTTTGCTGTCGGCAACCCGCATGTCAGCTCAAAGCGCTTTCATTCGCGCGTGGTGAAACGAAAAAGGCCGGACGGGCGTTAGAAACCCGTCCGGCCTCTTGTGGTGAAGGCAGTCCTTATTTGGACATGCCGATGCTGCTCGGAGCCGGAGCCGGCTTCGGCTTGCTGGCGCAAGCGCCGAGGCTGAGACCGGCGACCGCAACAGCGGCCACGACGGCGAATTTAACGAAATTCACGATGATTTTCCCCCTCCTTTCTTGGCGTGTTGCCGATGCGACTTTGCCACGTTCCCCCCGCGTGACAACTGAAATCCTTAGCCGATTATCGGGGCGAATCTGCTGGTTCCACCGGTGCCTTCAGGCGATTACGACCGGGGTGCCGGCCGGCACGCGGTCGTAAAGATCAACCACATCGCTGTTCCGAAGGCGGATGCAGCCGTGGCTGGCCGGCTGTCCGATGGCGTCCTCCTGGTTGGTCCCGTGAATGTAGATGTAACGATCTTTGGTGTTGGCGTTGTCCGGTTCGATGCCCTCGAGCCAGAGAATGCGTGTCAGGACCTGGTCGTCGTCGCCGCCGGGGCGGGCGAGTTCGCCGGTTGGCTTCCGGCTTTTCAATACCGCCCACTCCGCGAGTCCGTCTCCGTGTTTCTCGGCGACACGAAATCGACCGCAGGGGGTTCGGAAGGACCCGGGTTCGGTCCCCAATCCGAATTTCGAAGTCGAAACCGGCCAAGACTTGACCCGTTCGCCGTTCAGGAGAAGATGGAGGGTCTGTTCGGCGACGCTCACGTGAATTTCGAACTCCGGTGGGTTGTCCATGGCAGTTTGCATTATGTCGAAATCTTACCGAGTCGCAATTGTTGGAGCCTCCGGAGCCGTTGGCGTGGAGATGCTTCGCGTGATGGAACGTCGCAACTTTCCGGTTTCCAGCCTGCGTCTGCTGGCCTCGCCCCGGTCGGCCGGCCGGTCTTTGGATTTCCGCGGGACGAGTCACATGATCGAGCCGCTGGGGCTCAATTCGTTCGAAGGAATCGATATTGCGCTCTTCAGCGCGGGCGGAGCCATTTCCAAGGAATTTGCGCCGGTGGCCGTGCAGTCCGGGGCGGTCGTCATCGACAATTCCTCCGCCTTCCGCATGTCGGATTCAGTCCCTCTGGTTGTTCCCGAGATCAATGGAGCCGATGTGAAAGGGCACCAGGGAATCATCGCCAATCCGAATTGCACGACCGCAATCACGTTGATGGCCCTGCATCCCCTGCACAAAAAGTTCCGCCTACGCCGGATCTTTGCATCGAGCTACCAGGCGGTTTCGGGTGCCGGAGCCCGTGCGATTGAGGAACTCCGCCAACAGGTCGACGCAGTGGCAAAAAACCTCACGCTGGAACGCGAAATCTTCCCGCACCAGATCGCTTTCAACGTCATCCCGCAGGTCGATTCGTTCCTCGACTCCGGTTACACGAAGGAAGAGATGAAAATGCAGAACGAGGGGCGGCGCATCCTTCACCTCCCGACGTTCAAGGCCTCCGTGACCTGCGTCCGTGTGCCCGTTTACCGCGCGCACTCGGTGGCGGTCAGCGCCGAGTTTGAACGTCCGGTCGGCCTCTCCGAAGCAGCTGAAGCGATCCGGTCCGCGAAAGGGATCGAACTCGTCTCGGACGGATACCCGATGCCGCTGGATGCCGCCGGGAAGGACGATTGCTTTGTCGGTCGGATGCGCCTGGATTGCGCGCTGGAGAATGGCCTCGCGCTTTGGATTTGTGGCGACCAACTCCTGAAGGGGGCCGCGCTCAACGCCGTCCAGATTGCCGAGTTGCTCTAACGCGCAGAAAACTTGCGCATCCTTGGCCCGTCTGCTACCCGTTCTCTCCCGCCACCCAGCGTTTCACGCCGAAGTAGCACAGTGGTAGTGCAATCGATTCGTAATCGATAGGTCACGGGTTCGAGTCCCGTCTTCGGCTCTCCCTGATTTTCAGGGATTTACGATGATTTCCGTAAGAGTAAAAATCTCCGACCCTTGCAGTTTCCTTGCACTTTTCCGGTCAACCCCCCTTCAAGACGAGTTGCCCTTGGGTGTCGGTGGAACCGTTGCTCAATCGGTGTTTTAGGAGCGTTTTTGAAACCAAACAACGTGCTCGCTCATTAGAGCGCTCGCTCGACACGGCCTGGCATTGGCGGATAGGGTGAAAAGGGTGAGGCGATTCAATCTGTATGCTCTTGTTTGGTTCGCGTGTATTTCCCCGAGTTTTGCGGAAAAGTTCGACTTGCCATTGCTCCGAGACAGGGCGCTGCCTCACGTTTTTCTAATCGAATCGTTTGACGCACGGGGGAAAAAGATTTCCACCGGCACGGGATTTTTTGTTTTTGGGCCTCACGGAGTAGCCGCCCTGACCAACGCGCATGTCGTGGGGCGGGCCTCCCGGGTCGAATGCAAGTTGTCAGATGGGAGAAGAATTGTTTGTGACGGAGTCTTGGCATTCTCTGGAAAGCTAGACCTCGCAGCCCTTGCGTTCCCCAGTTACCCAGAAAAAGCGCTTTCGATCGAGACGGTGCCAGCAACCGTGGGCGAATCTGTTGCCGTGCTGGGTAATCCGCTCGGACTCGGTGACACGTTGACGAGTGGCATAATCTCTGCACTTCGAGAAGGAGATGGTAGGTTGCCGCCTTTGATCCAAATTACAGCGCCGATCTCCCCGGGGTCTTCCGGTTCGCCCGTGATTAACGGCGATGGAAAGGTTATCGGGATAGCGACATCGACTCGAATTGGGGGACAATCACTCAACTTCGCTGTTTGCTCCCAGATTATCTGGGAGTTTCTATCACCCGAGCCAGCGTTTTTATCGTTTGAAACTCTGATCAAGGCCAAAGATAAGGCTCTAAAAGAGCGAATTGATGATGCTCACGTTTCGTCTAGCGGAGATAGCCTGAAAAAGCTCAGGATGTTCAGTAAGATCTTGGAGGAAGAACCTACAAGCGTAGAGGCTGCGTTTGGTCAGATTCAAGCCTATGACTCTCTAAATCTTCATGCTCAAGCGCGGGCCTCTGCCGAAGCACTTTTCCTCAGGAATCCCGATCACCCGCACGCGTGGGTTGCTCTCGCTATGTGTGATCAGCATGAAAAAAATTATCGACTGGCCGAGCGGAGGCTAAAGACCGCAATCAAACTTGATCAGTATAACTCTGCGGCGTGGACCTGGTTGTGGTTGCTCTACATGGACCTCGATATGGACGACGCTGCGGAATGGGCAAGAAAGAATGCCATGCGAGTGTTCGAGTGGCACAAAAAACGAAAAGCCGAGGCGAGAAAACATGAAAATGAATCCTCAAGCCTGTTTGGCGGTCAGTGAACGTTAACTGAAAAAAGATCCTCAACAGGAGTTCTGCTGTCTCCCTGATTGTGTATCGGCAACAATAAAAAAGCCGCCGCCGTTTTACTCTTGGAACCAGTAGGTTGCCGCTTTTTTTCGTGCAATGGCCGGTGTTGCCACCCGGAGAATTCCGAGCGTCTTTAGGGCTTTGATCCGATTGGAAACGCTGTGCGGGGTGCATCCGAGTAGCTTCGCGATGGGGGCTTGCGCGAGTAGGATCGGGCCGCCATTGGCTCCCGCCGCGAGTTCGCGGCAGAATGCTCCGAGGATCTGCAACTCCGGGGGGTAATCCGCCAGAGCCGCGGGAATCGCTCCCGCCGCTGCCCGGTCGAATGCCGCCGCGAGGGATTCGCCTTCGGGCACTTTTACGCTGTCGAGTTTTGAAAGAAACTCGGTCAGGTAATCAGCATTCCCGAGGTAAGGCTCTGATGCGCGTTTCCAACGGCCAAAGATTGCGCGGTATTGTTCCGGAGAAAGGGGGAAGCCTCTCGCTTTCTCGAACCCGCGCACCCTCCTTGCAAGCTTGTGCAGAAGCCGGTTGCTTGTCCCCGTGGAGGTGAGGACGCAATCGGAAATGTCGTCCCCCTCCACCCATGCCCACCCATCTTTGTCTTCATTTACTTCCTCAGATTCATTCTCTTCATAGCGGAAATCTTCTGCTGCCGGATTTTCCGTAGGGATTTCCCACCTGTCTGCGAATGCCGTTTTCATCGGAGAACCTGGGGATTGAAATAGAAAACTGCTTGGCAGTTGCCCCTGTCCCGCTGTCCGTCTGGCATTCGGACGAATTGCGAGCGAGTCCAGGTTGCCGGGTCCGCGCCGAGGGTGACGGCGTATTCCATGAACGGCCGGATGACGGTTTCCGGCACGTCCGCACAAAAGAACCATCCGTGAAGCGATTTGCCGCCGCTGTGAACAGCCATCGCCAGCGGTGCCCGGGTCGCGAGGTGGGTCAGGATTGCGGCTTGCTGGTCGATGGTCCCGGAGTCTTGCTCGACAACCAGAAACCGCCGCGGGCCGGTGTTGGCGAGTGTGTGCGCGGATTCCTTGCCGGTTCGGGTGACGCCCGTTCTCGCCGTCATCGGGTTCGGGACGATCAATTGCAGTTCCTCCAGCTTGTGCCACTGGCACCGGGGCCGCGTCTCGAATCGATGGCGGGACCATCCACAGCAGAGGAGGGGATTCCCCGGGAACAGGGCGTCGATCAATTCGCCGGTGTGCGGTTCGTTGTCCTCGATCCGCCGCGGGGATGCTTCCCAAAGGTCCACCAATCCCGCCCCATCCCGGCAGATTCTCGCAATCGCTTCTGAATCCCTGTCCGGCCAGCGAGCAATCGCCGTAGAAGCCTCCATCCTGCCGGGGTGGTGTCCGGAACCTCCCGAGACGTTGCAGCCGTTTTTACGCGATACCTTCACGCGAAAAACGCCCCTCCCGGCTTGCGAGTCTCTCGAAGAGTTGTTCCGCTTCCTCGCGGTCAAACGGAGTCCACGCGGAAACGCCCCATTGCTCAGAACGGGGCATGACTTCGCGGGCTGGGTATTCCCTCCCTCGAATGGATTCCGCAGGCCGGGTTTGAATGATGACGACTTCCAAAGATGCGGGAAGTCGCTCTTTGGTTTTTGACAGCATCGCCACCCGGCCGGTTCGTTTCACGAGCCGGAAGGAAAAGCCGCCCTCGTTGAATCGCTCGGGGAGAGGGCTCATTCCGGCTCCCCCTTCGCAAGATGATCCATTGCGGCTTTGAAGTTTGCCGGACACCGCCGCGCCCGGAGTTTCCGGACGAGCGTTATAAGCTGCTGGTGCCACCGCTTCAACCGTTGCTCGCGGCGGTTCATCGCTTTACCTCCGCTTCCTTCACGAGTTGCTCGACTTGGGACGTGGAGAGTCGAACAAGCCGCCCGAACTTAAACGGGGTAAGGAGTCCGGCTTTTTCGCGACGCCGGATCGTTTGAACCGAGCATCGAAGTCTCGCCGCGATCTCCTGCCGTGTTGTGTATTGTTCCCCGAAGAACCTTTCTTGCTGTTTGTGGTTTGTCTTAGGCACGCCTGAACCTTCAACGCTCCAGACGGTTCAGACAAACGAACCCGCTATGTGCTAACGCCCGAATTTTTTCGGGTTTTCAATTCCCTTTTGATTCCGGGCTCAATTCTCTCCCGAAAAATATAATGCCATATCTGGGATTCATGGTGAACGTAGCCTTTTGAAAGGTTTACCTGTCGTTCAAAAGCAAGCCGGTCCTCAGGTATAGCTATAAAAACGACGGTCTTGAGCCACTCCTCAGCTACGTCGCACCAGTCGCCTTCCTCGAAGGTGTCGGAAAGATTAGCAATCTTCCTTCCGAGGCTTGTGCAAGGTGTAATGTTGGAATCTCGATAAGCTATTCGCACTCCGTCTAGACAAACGACTACGCGTTTCCCATAAGCCTCGGTCATATCCGGGTTAACCGCATCTTCCGAAAGTATACTTCCTTTCGGGCGCTTCCTGCTTCTAGGAGTTGTTTCGATTTTACGCGTTGGTTGAGTCGGCAGCTTGATGTTTTTTATAAGGATATTGGCGAACGAGCCGCGCTGAATACCATTGATAAAGAGCGGCGGCTTCTTTTTTCGGCCATCCCCCTTTTGCAGATGCACATAGACGGGCAGGTGTGTGGCTTTCCGAAGGATGCCTTCGACGGTTTCCTGATCACGCTGTCTAACCTCTTCCAAGAGGCGAGCCGCAGCCAAACCTAGATCACGAAGATGCGCGACTGCCTCAAGATACTCCGCCTGCAAAACCTCACGTCCGCTATCGCCTTCTGTTTTGGTCACGCGTGCCCTCAATTCCAAAAAGTAGCGATCCAAGTCGTGCCAGTAGAGCTGGCGGAACATGGAAACCAAATCGTCTCCGCAGTCACCGATGCCCGGCGGACTCTCCGGGCAGTCATAAGGGATTCTGGGAAGCCGCCACATTTGTTTTTCTAATGGCAGCGGCTCCTTTTCGGCGGAAGACTCCAAGGTAGCTTTTTTCACGACTGCTTTCTTCATCCGGGTTCCCTTTTTTGCCCGGGAGCGCATGGGGGAGGGGGCAGCACCCGGTTTGCTTTTGCGAAAATGCATTCCTTTGCTCATGCTTTCCGTCTCCGGCTCTTTGTTTTCTTGGCTGGTTCCGGCGAGGGGAAGGCAATCGTTTCCTCCGGGGGCAGGAGCCCGCCAAGGTCAAGGGCAACACGCTCTTTGGTGTCCGCGTAGTGTTGAGCCGTGGTTTTGATGTCGGAATGCCGGAGGAACTTGGAAGCCGAGTAGATCCCGCTTTTGGTGGCGATGATCGCCCCGGCTTCTTTCCGGAGCGTGTGCAAGGCCCGCCGATCTTCGACGCCGTTTTTCCGGAGCCACGCCAGCAGGAAATCGAAAGCTTCTTGGCAGCGGTAACGTTGTCCCCATGCCCGGGAACCGCCGTCCCCGGTTCCGCCCTCGACGACGAATTGCGACTTGGCGCGGGCGTTGAATCCCCGGAGGAGTCCGCAGAGGGTTTCATCGATGGCAACCTTGCCGGTGCTCTCCGCCGTTTTGAGTCCCCCGGCTTCCGTGACTTCGACGTGAATCTCTCCGCCATCGAAATCAATCTGCCGCCAGAGAAGCCGGTCGATTTCCCCTCGGCGTAATCCGGCTCCGAGAGCGAGCAGCAGAATCTTGAACGCTTCCGGGTTCGCGTAGAACAAGTCCGCCCGCGCCTTCCGGAGAAGGACGCCCGGATCAATCTTGCTGTGATACCGCATCGATTCCCGCGGGTAGAAACTCACCTTCGCGAATGGCCGTTCCTCCATGTCGAGCCGGGGAAGGTGCTTGGCGATGCTGTCTTGGAACAGCGAGCGAGCCGCACGGAGGCAGGAATTGCACGAGATACGCGCCGCCCGCTGCCGGGCCGGGTTGTTCCCGCCTCGTTCCGCGACGTAGCGGATTTTCCATTCCTGAATCGCCCGGGGGGTGAAGATGGAAACAGGCGTCTGGTCCGCAAGTTGCCGGAACGTTCCTCCCTTCCGGCCAAACCGCTTCTTGGTTCGCTCAACCCGGAGAATGTCTGCCGCAATGTTCCTCGCTGCCCGTGCGTAGGCCTCGAACGTCGTCGGATTCTTGTCGAAAACCTTTCGTGCGCTTTCGATCCAACCTCCCAGCGTCGAAACGTCTTCCGATTTCCCGGGCCGGTGCTTGGCAAGCGTAGCCTCGACTCCGAGGGTGAGAAGGTCCGAGTAAATGCCCGTTGCGATTTTTGCCGCGGCCTCCTTGTTCCCCGTCCCCGTGGAGAACGCCACGCGCTTGCCCCGAAACTGGATTTGCAGCGAGTAATTTGCGGAGCCGTCCCACTTGAAAAGCTTGCCCTCTTGAAGCCAGTAGCGGGAATCCGCCTTCGAGAGGGAAACCGACCCTTGCACTTTCCTTGCACTTTTTCCGTTCACCCCTGACCCGTCTTGCTCCGATTTGTCCGGAAGTCCAGCGGCCCGGAGAGCAAGCAACGATGATGGTTTCAAGCGTTTTCGTCCGGCCATAAGTGTTCAGAATAGAACACAAGCGAACAAGAGCAACGATTGAATTCGTAATCGATAGGTCACGGGTTCGAGTCCCGTCTTCGGCTCTTCCAAGTCCAGTTCATCTGGCTACAACGCCCGCAGGGTTCGGTTGTTGAGTTCGAACGTCGTGTCGGAGGGGGTGCATTCGGCCCAGTCGAGGAATGTGGTGGTGATGAGTGTTTGAGCGTCGGTGGGAAGGGCGGACAGGAGGCGATTCCGGCGGACCGGGTCGAGTTCGCCGAAGACGTCGTCGATGAGAAAGAGCGGGGGTTGACCGAGTGTGTCGCGGAGGTGGCGCGCCTGGGCGAGTTTGAGGGCGAGGGCGATGCTGCGTTGCTGGCCCTCGGATGCGAACGGCCCGGCGGGGAGGCTGTTCAAGTGGAGATCGATGTCATCGCGGTGGGGTCCGGTGACGGTTTGCCGGAGGCGGATTTCCTCGGGCCGCGAGTTTGCGAGGGATTCCGCGAGGGGGCCGGTGCCACCGGGTTGGAATGTGATGGCGAGCTTGTCGCCGGCCCCGCTGATTTCTGCAGCGGCGCTTCCGGCGAGCGGGGCGAGGGCGGTGGTCAGGTCGGTGCGGGCGGCCCAAATTCGTTCCCCGGCTTCGATCAGGGGCTCATTGAAGGCTTCGATCTCGCGACGTGGGCGTCCCTCTTTGAGCAGGGCATTGCGCGAACGGAGTGCGCGTTCGTAGGCGCGCAGGGCCGACCGGTATCCGGGAACGCACTGCGAGCCGAGGAAATCGAGATAGCGCCGCCGGCCCGAACCGCCGCCGCGCACGAGGTCGAGATCGGAATTGGAGAACCAGGCGACGCGCGCGGTCTCGAGGTAATCGTCGCTTCGGGACTGCGGTTTGGAGTCGAACAGGATGCGCCGGCTTCCGTCGATCCACTGGCACGTCAGGTGCGTTTCGCCGACGTGTCCATCGACCGAAAAGCCGCCTTGGCCCATGCGCACCGTTTCGGAGAGGCTGCTCGTGCGCGGTGATTGGAGACGGAGGAGGACACAGACTGCCTCGAGAATCGAGGTTTTGCCCTGCGCGTTGCGTCCGACGATGAACGTTCGGCCGGGCCCGGGTTCGAAGGCGAGGGATTCGAAACAGCGGAAGTCGACGAGGCGGACATGCTGGAGCCCGGACGGCATCAGGACTTGCTCAGGCGTTCGACCGGTTTGTCGAAAAGCAATTCATGAGCTTCGTGGAGAATGGACGGGATGCGTTCGGCAAACGGGTTTCCGGCGACAGCGCGGAGGATATCGCTGTCGCGGAACTCCGCGGCATTATGGCCGGGAAACCAGTGACCGGCCTGGCCGAGGAGGTTGTAACGCATTTTTCCGAAGGCGAGCATGTCGAGGCCGCGGGCATAGGTCCAAAGCCGGAGAATCTCCCAGATGTTTATGCCGTCCGGGCATTCTTCCCATGGCGGGATTCCCTCCTGCCATCGGTCCATCCAGTCCGCGCCATGGATTTCGACGAGGCGCTCGCGAAGGCGTGCTTCGATTTGCGGGACGAGGGATTCGGTTTGCTCGAGGAAATCGAGTGAACGGATGTGCTCGTCGAAATCGGTCGGCCGGGCCGCTCCAATGGACAGCGTGTGGACCGAGGGATGGCGGAGGCAGAAGAGATTGTTGAACGCCATCGGACTCAGCGGCGCGCAGAGTTCCTCGAGGACGGGAGGCGGCTCGTAGAGCCTTCCGCCCTTGTCATTCGGGCTGATGATGAACACGCCCATGTCGAGGTCTGCGGCTGCCGCGATGGCGGACTCGTTGGAGCGGTTGACCCAATACCAGTGGAGGTTCACGTAATCGAATTCGCCGGTGCGGATGGCATCGGTGATGACTTCGCAGGACCCGTGGGTCGAAAAGCCGATGAAACGGGCCCGGCCCTCGCGTTGGATTGCACGGGCGGCATCGAGGGGTCCGCCAGGCGCCAGCGAGTTCTCGAGGATTTCGCGGGTGTTGATGCCGTGAAGCGAGAGGAGGTCGACGTGACCCAGACCCAGGAGGCTCATCGAGCGCTCGAATGTTTCCCGAAATTTTTCGCCACTTTGCTCCGGCGAAACCTTGGTTTGGACGATCAGAGATTCGCGGGGAAGGCTCGGGAGAATGCGGCCGAGCTGCAACTCGGAAGTGCCGTAACCGCGCGCGGTTTCGATGTGATGGATGCCGAGTTCGAGGGCGCGTTCGATTGTGGCTTCAAGATTTCTCTGATTCTCGTCCGGGATGGTTTCCGGTCCCTCATCCTTCCAGGAGTTCTGGTAACGCATGCCGCCGCACGTGAAGACAGGCATGGCGATTTCGGTTCGGCCGAACCGGCGGGTGGGTGGTTTCATGGCCTGATCATGAACGAACGGTCAGCAATGCCGCCACTTCGATTTCTGCGGTTTGTGGAAACATGTCGACCGGCTGAAACCACTGCGGAGCATGGGTGTTTGCGAGACGCGCCACGTCGCGGGCCAGCGTGGCCGGGTCGCACGAGACATAGATGAGACGGCCCGGGCGTTGGTTTTCCAACGTTTCGATGACAGCGGCCTCGAGTCCTTCGGCCGGTGGGTCGACCAGGACGACGGCGTCCGGGGCGGAGGCCAGCACGCTCCCGAGGTGGCTCTCGACAGGGCCTTCGAGGAATGTCTCGTTTTCAGCGGCGTTTGCCCGGGCGGCTTCGATGGCAGGATGGCTCCATTCGATGCCGGTGGCGCGTTCGAACCGGCCCCGGAGTGCGCGGATGAAGAACCCGGCTCCACAATAGGCATCGACAAAGTGCGGGATCCGGCCCGGGAGCATTTCGGTGACGGCAGCGGCGAGCACCTCCGCAGCGCCGTCATTCACCTGGGAAAACCCGCGGTGGGTCGAGGGTGCCCGGAGGGTTATCCGGCCGTCGCGGTGGGGCGGCCGGGCAGCCAGTGCGGCGAGCTGGTCGTTGACAGCCGGTGCGGCGATCGGGCAATGGCTGACTTCCACGAGCGAGCGGCTCTTGACGCGATGGTATCCGACACGTCCGTGCTGGACATGAACCGAGATTCGGTTCCGGTAGCCGTAGGTGGCCGGTGATGGGAGGGTTGGCCGAACGTCGGGATCGGCGATCCGCCCGAGTCGTCGCAGCACTTCGGAGACCTGTCCGGTTTTGATTTCGAGTTGGAGATCGTATGCGGCGTGCTGGTAAGTGCACCCGCCACACGTCCCAAAGACCGGGCAACCGGGCCGCACGCGGCGCGGTGATGATTCGACCAACCGCACCAACTCGGCTTCGGCGTAGGATTTTTTCTCACGAACCAAACGAACGATGGCCCGCTCTCCGGGCAGGGTGCCGGGAACAAAGCAGACCCGACCATCCGGGAGGCGGCCGAGTCCGGACCCGCCGAATGCGACGCGCTCGATCGTGATGGTGGATTCCAAAATGAATGGCTTGAGCCCGCCGGGGTCAGTTCGAAGTCTCGCGGGTTCCTGCGAGGATGCGTTCGGCGTATTTCGCCAGGATGTCACATTCGAAGTTCACGAGGTCACCGGCGGCGAGTTTGCCGAGGTTGGTCACCTGGCGGGTGTGCGGGATGATCCAGACGACGAACGAATCCGCCAGCACTTCCGCCACGGTGAGACTCACGCCATTGATTGCGACCGAGCCCTTGTAGGCGACGTATCGGGCGAAGTCGGACGGGAGATCAAACTCCAGCCGGAGGTCGGGCTTTTTCTCCGTGACGGACCGGACCGCAATCGTGCCGTCGATGTGGCCTTGGACGAAATGTCCGCCGAGCCGGCCGTCGGCTGCGAGGGCGCGTTCCAGGTTCACGCCGGCACCGGGGCGAAGGTTGCGCAGGTTCGTCTTGGAGAGCGTCTCTTCGAGGAGGTCGAACGTCAGCGATTCCTTGCGGTGGGACGAGACGGTGAGGCAGCAGCCATTGACTGCGACACTGTCGCCGGTGCGGATTCTTTTTTCGATATGGGGCGCACGCACGGTGATCTGCGTGCCATCGGTGGACCGGCGGAGCCACTGGCATTCGCCGAGTTCTTCAACGAGACCTGTAAACATGTATCAAGATCGGGTGCGATGATCCTGAGCGTCTTCGCCGCCGGGTGCAATCTTTCCGCGACCTTCGTCGATCACCGAGCCGCTCCAGAGTTGGATGCTCTTGGCGTAGGCGGCTCGACCGAGCATATGGGCGGCGACGGGGGCGGTGAGGAAGATGAAGGCGATGGTCACGAACGCCTTGGCCGCGACCGTCAGATCCTGAAACACAACGACCGCGGCGATCAGCAAAAGCGCCACGCCGAGGGACGCGCCTTTTGTGGAGGCGTGCATCCGGGTGAAGAGGTCCGGCATGCGAAGAATGCCCAAGCCGGCCAGGCACATAAACGCCGCGCCCAGGACGACGAGGACGGCCACGACAATCTGAAGGATCATTTGAAAACTCCTTTCTCCAGGCTGATGGCCAGAGCCACCGTACCGAGAAATGTGATCAATGCCATGGCAAGTGCCACATCGAGCAGGACCGACTGTCCGCTCGAAATGGCGACGAGTGCCAGAGCGCCCACAGCCATGGTGGCGAGGGCATCGAGCGCGACCACCCGGTCGGGCAGCGTCGGTCCAAGCAGCAAACGGGCGACGGCCAATGCCATGCCGATGACCAGAATCACCAAGGCAATCGAACAACCGGCATGCAGGATGGGTGCGGAGTCCATGGTCAGCGGAGCATGGCGAGCACGTGGCGCTCCATGTTTTCAGTGATGTCCTTGCGAACGGCCTCGGCGTCGTGGATGTACATCGCGTGGACGTAAAGCGTCTTCCGGTCTTCGGAAACATCCAAGCTCAGCGTGCCCGGGGTCATGGTGATCAGGTTCGCGAGCAGCGTGATTTCAAAGTCGGTTTCGGCCCGGATTGGGATGGCGAGAACGCCGGGCTTCATGTGGTGTGTCGGCGTGAGGATGTCGTGTGCGATGATGAGGTTCGATTTGACGAGTTCCTTCAGGTAATAGAGCACGAACGCGATCACTTTTGGCGGCTTGCTGAAATACTTTCCGGCTTCCGGTCGGTTCCGATAAATCAGGAACAGGATGCCATAGCTCAGGGAAAAGCCGGAGGTCAGCGTGCTGAAATCAATCGACCCCAGCAGGGCGGCCCAGACGAGTGTGAGCACAATGTTGATTCCGATAAGCATCAGCGCGGTCCTCCCAAGACGGCTTCAATGTATTGCTGCGGGTTGATCAGTTGCTCGGCCGCCTGCTCGGCAAATCCAAAGAAGTAACCGGGAGCGAGGCCGAGCGCGACGGTGAAGGCGGCGAGGCCGGCGACCGGAAGGTAAAGACTCCACTTCTGGCCGGTCGTCAAGGCGGAGGGATTGACCGGATGGTCGGCGGGGGCCGCTTTCCAGAACGCTTCGTTCCAGATCTTCGTCATCGAATAAAGTGTCAGGAGGCCGACGGCGAGGGCGACAGCAACGAGGTAGGGGGCGGCCGTGGCGAAGATCGTTTGTTTCTCCAGGCCGGCCTGGATGATCGCGAATTTCGCAAAGAAGCCGGACAGTGGTGGAATGCCGCCGAGCGACATGGCCGGAATGAAGAACAGAACAGCCAGCCATGGTGTGGCTGCGTAAAGGCCGCCCATTTTTTTCAGGTAAAATGTCCCGGTGTAGCGCTGGGCGATGCCGCTGATCAGATAGAGGTTCGATTTCACCAGAATGTGGTGGAACAGGTAGAAAACGGTCGCCGCGAGGGCCAGCGGTGTGAAGAGCGCCAGACCAAGGATCATGTAGCCAATCTGGCTGATGATGTGGAACGAGAGCAGGCGACGGAAATCGAATTGCGAAACCGCCCCCAAGACTCCGGACGCCATCGTCAGCCCGGCCAAAGCCAGCAGCAATCCGTGGGTGAACAGGACATCGCCGGTGAAGATCAGTGTGAAGACGCGGATCATCGCATAGACACCGACTTTTGTGAGGAGCCCGGCGAAGATCGCGGAGACCGCAACCGGCGGTGTGTGATACGAGGCCGGCAGCCAGAAGAACAAAGGGAAAATCCCGGCCTTAAGGCCGAAAGAGACCAGGAAGAGAATGGCGGTCACAGTCAGCAGTTCCGGGTTCATCATCTCCTTCGCCTTCACGGCCAGATCAGCGAGGTTCAGCGTGCCGGTCTTGCCGTAGAGAATGCCGCAGGCCGAAAGGAAAAGTGCCGACGAGATCAGGTTGAGCACGACGTATTTGATCGCGCCTTCCATCTGGGGCCGCTCGCCACCCAGGGTCATGAGGACAAACGACGACAGCAACATGACCTCAAACCAGACGAACATGTTGAAGATATCACCCGTGAGGAAAGATCCGGTGACACCCATCAACATCAGGTGCAGAAAGGCATAGTAGCCGTATTTTTCGCGGCCGGAGTCGATGTCTGCGAGCGAGTAGATGGCGACGGCGACACCGGTGATGGCGGTGACCAGGACCATGATGGCAGATGTGAGGTCGGCCACGAGTGAGATGCCGAACGGGGCCGGCCAGTTGCCGACATTGAGCGCGAGGATGCCGTCGGAGGCCACCACAACGAACAGGCGAACGGCCGCGGCGAGAAAAACCAGCATGCCACCGAGTCCAATCCACCGCTGGGCGTGCGGAGCCCGCCAGCAAAGGATGCAGACGATCGCCGTGATGAATGGCGCGAGGACGCAGGACACGAGCGGGTTTGTCATTGGTCCGTGCTGTTCATTTCGTCGAGGTCATCGGTGCCGACGGCCTGGTCGACCCGTTGGACCATGGCGAGGGTAAAGGCGAGCACGCCGAAACTAATGACGATTGCCGTAAGGATCAGGGCCTGGGGCAGGGGATCGGCGGCACTCGGTGCCAGCCCGGTGGAATCCCCCTCCACGAAGGGAACAGCTCCGGATTTCAGTCCGGAAGCCGTCAGGATGAGGAGGTTCACGGCCTGGCTGAGAACGACGATGCCAAGAATCGTTTTGACCACGCTCCGGCGCAGGAGGAGATAAGCGGCAACGGCGAAAAGAACGCCAATGGTGATCGCGACGATGAGTTCCATCAGTTTTTTTCCGGTTCCTCCTCGGAGAATGAGAAGACCAACTGCAGGACCACGCCCAGGACCACGATGTAAACACCCGTGTCGAAAAGCAATGGCGTCCCGAGTTTACCGACCACCGGGAGCGGGTTCTTGTCCCAGAGGCCGGTGAAGAAGGGCAGGTCCCAGACGGGAGCGACGACGGCGCTCACCAGCGCGACAACCAATCCGATTCCGATCAACGTGCAGGGGTGGATCCGCAGGAGCCGACGGGCGGCCTCCACACCGTAACCCAGCGCAAAGAGGGAAAACGAAGAAGCGGCCACCAGGCCGCCGCTGAATCCTCCGCCCGGAAGGTTGTGACCGCGCAGGAGTAGAAAGACCGAGAACACGAGCAAAAGACCCATGATGACCCGGCAGGTGGTATTCAGGATGAGCGTGTTCATGGTTTGTTGGGGCGCAACTTGAGCATGGCAAAGACTCCCAGAGCTGCGATGGCGAGCACGGTGATCTCGCCCAGTGTGTCGAGGGCTCGGAAGTCGACGAGGATCACGTTCACAACATTTCGTCCGTTGGCCATCGGGAGGCTGTTCGCGGACATGTACTCCGAGATCGGGGTTGCGATCGTTTCAAAGTGAAACGCAATCAACACGAGCATCGTCATGACCAGCCCGAAGCCCGCGGCGAGCAGGGCATCGCGGATCTTCACCGCGCGGCTGGAAAACTCGCGCAGCAAGGGGAGTCGATAGAACGCCAGGACGAAAAGCACGACAGTCAATGTTTCGACCAGGATCTGGGTCATGGCCAGATCGGGAGCACTGAAGAGGAAGAAAAGCACCGCGACGCCGAGTCCGACGACGCCCAGCGTCAGGATCGCCGTGAAGCGCGACTGGACGAAACACGTGGCGACCGCGGCGATGATCATGAGGACGCAGACGGTGACACCGAGGATCGATGGCGGAATCATCCGGTCGAAGTCGAGAACGACGGGATTCTTTGGAAGAACCCAGATCACGAGCAGGACCAGAAATCCACCCACGGTCAGAACGTAGTTCCGAAGCTTGCCATTTTGCAGGATGCCGGTTTGCCAGCGGGCCACGACGAGGATTCCGTCGAGGATGCGGCCATAGGCGCTTTCCGGGCCCACGGAGGCAAGGCCCTTGTAGAGCGGTTGGGATGCTGAGCGCCAGCGGGGTGCGATGAGGTAAACGCCGACGGCGAGCACGACGGTCAGGATGCTGAGGAACAGGGCGGTATTGAAGCCGTGCCAGAGTTTCAGGTTCGCCTCGAACGCGGGCTCACCGAGGATTGAGCCGGCTGCCGGGCCGATCAGGTGGGTTCCGACCCAGCCGGGAAAGATGCCGAATTTGAGAGCGGCGGCACCGAGGATGATCGGGCCGATCCACATGGTCCATGGGCCTTCATGCGCGTGCTTTGGGGTTTCGCGAAACCGGCCGAAAAATGGCCGAATGCCGGTGACGATGGCGAGGGCGCCCATGAGGACGCTGGCTCCGACACCGATGACCTCCCAAAGAACGCCGGGACCCGGAGCATCAAGCAGGGCCTTGTAAAAATACTCTTTGCTCACAAACCCGATGAGCAGCGGGATGCCGGCCATCGAAAGTGCACCGATAAGCGCGGCCGTCGCGGTGAACGGCATTTTCGAGCCAAGTCCGGAGAGCACCGCCACGTCGCGGGTACCGGTTTCGTGATCGATGGTGCCGGACGTCATGAAGAGCGCGGCCTTGTAGAGTGCGTGGGCGAGCAGGTAGGTCATGCACGCCTTGATGGCGAGTTCGGTCCCGATTCCGAGGAGCATCGTCAGGGTTCCGAGGACGGCGAGCGTGGTATAGGCCAGGATTCGCTTGAGGTCGCTCTGGTGCATGGCGAGGAACACGCCGGTGAGCATCGTCACGGCGCCGACCGATCCGACAACCGGCGTCCAAAGCGCGTAATCGCCGAAGGCCGGATGAAGCCGGGCGAGCAGAAAGACACCGGCTTTTACCATGGTGGCCGAGTGGAGGAACGCGCTGACCGGGGCCGGTGCCGCCATGGCATTGGGAAGCCAGAAGTGGAACGGAAACTGCGCGGATTTTGTGAACGCCCCGAGGAGTACGAGGATGAAGATCGGGAGGAATCCCGGCAGCGCCGAAATCGTGCCGGCCGGCATAGCGAGCATCCGGCTGATCTCGTAAGTGCCGGCGGCATTGCCGAGCAGGATCAGCCCGGCGAGCATCGCGAGTCCACCGGCCCCGGTGACGAGGAGCGCCTGCAGGGCTGAGGCGCGCGAGGATTCCTGCTCGTGATAATAGCCGATCAGGAGGAACGACGAGATGCTGGTCAGCTCCCAGAAGATGAACAGGAGGATGATGTTGTCGGAGGCGACGAGGCCGAGCATCGAGCCCATGAACAGGAGCAACGCGAGGTAAAAGCGGCCCAGCGTCGTTTTGCCGTGGAGATAGCCCGCGGCATAGAGAACGATGAACGTCCCGACCAGACTGATCACCAGAAGAAAGAGCAGGCTCAGTCCGTCGACAAAGAAGCTGAGAGAAATCCCCAGCGAGGGCGCCCACGGGAACTCCCACCGCAGTGAGCCGCCGGCGGCCACGGCCGGGACGAGCGTGCAGAAGTGCACAAACGCCCCGAAGGGAAGCACCGCCAGGAGAAATCCGGTTCGGTCACCCAGCCGGCGGTGGAGGAACGGAGCGGCGAATCCGCCGGCAAAAATCAACGCGATCCAGTGGAGAAGGCCCATGCGTTCCCGGCCTCCATTCAGCGGCTGCGCGGCCGGGTTGCGAGGATTACAGGATCCGCCATGGCGAGAAGAACAGGATGGCGACCAGGATCAGGACAGGAAGCAGGATGGGGAGCGCGTAGCGGAAGATATAGCCGAAGAAGTCGGGCGTGTGCACTTTGGCATGGTCGGCGATCGATTTGACCATGAGATTCGGGCCGTTCCCGATGTAGGTCATCGCACCAAAGAAAACCGCCCCGAGCGAGATCGCGAGCACTTCAAGCGGGTGGTTCTGGACGTCAAACAGAACGTCTGCGCGGTTGTTGATATCGAGGTGATGCAGTCCCATCTCGGCCGAGAGGAAAGTGAGGAACGTCGGCGCATTGTCAAGGAATGCCGACAAAAAACCGGCCGCGAAATAAAACTGGAGCGCGGTTGTAATTCCGAGGTCGCCCGCGTGTTTGCCGAGATAATCGAGGGCCGGAACCATCGTTGCAAAGATCCCGAGGAAGAGCCATGCGACCTCCTTGATCGGCGCGAACGAAAAGTCGTTGGCTTCGTGCACGCGGCGGGGCGTCGTGAAATACGAACCCGCCGCCGCTGCCGCCATGATGAGTTCGGGAACAAAGGCCGGCAGCGACTGATTCAGGAGGACGGCGGCCAGGATGATCGCGATGAACACACCATTGTGAAGACCATCGAACTTCCATGTCTCGTCGGCTGTCAGTTCATGTCGGACGGCTTTCGGAGCGCGGCGATAGTTGATTGTGTCGAGCACGAAGAAGATGATCAGCAGGAGCGACACGACGAGAACCCATGCGGGCCAGCAATTCTGGAGTGTCCACCAGAAGGGAATCCCCTTGAGGTAGCCAAGGAAAAGCGGCGGATCGCCGATCGGGGTCAGGCATCCCGAGACGTTGCTGACGATGAAAATGAAGATGACGATGTGAAATGCGGTGATTCGGTAGCGGTTCATCCGAATCCACGGGCGAATGAGGAGCATGGAGGCGCCGGTTGTTCCGATCAGGTTCGAAAGAACCGAGCCGATTCCAAGGAAGGCGACGTTGGTCAGCGGTTTCGCCTCGCCTTTGACGCGGATGTGGATGCCGCCCGCGACGACAAACAAAGCGCCGATCAGGGCAATGAAGCTGACGTATTCATGTGCGACGTGCGCAAAACGGGCAGGTTGGTGAAGGCCAAACAAATAATAAGCCACCGTGACGAGTCCGAGACCGACTGCGACCTTGGGATAATGGTGATGCCACCATCCCGCAAAAAACAACGGGCCGACGGCAATGAGGAGCAGCAGCACGACGAATGGGAGGATCATCCAAGGGTTCACTTCGTAACCTCCGGCCGCCGATGCAATGAGACTGGTCATTCAGGAGGTTTTTTAATGGACATCCGCTCCATGGCCTTCAAGAACAAAGCCCCCATGGTCTGCCGAATTCCCGTTTCCGTTTTTCTGTTTCTCATTGTGGTCCTGCTGGTTGCGGGTTGTGCATCGGTGAGTGTGAAGGAAAGCCGGCGTCTCGTGGGATCGGGGCCGGCGCGCGTGCCGAATGGGATCTTCGTCAAGCCCTTCACGTTTTCCGAGCCGGAGCTCCGTGTCGATCGGGACGGACCGGAGTTGGAGGCACTGCGGTTTGAATTGCAGGAGAAAATGACCCGCCAATTGGTGAGGCGTCTGCCGCGGTATGTGGCACCGGCGAAGGCGGTGGCGGCGAATGCGCCGCTCCTGCGGGGGAATTTCTGGCTCATCACCGGAAATTTCGACCGCGTGCATCAGGGGAGCCGTGCGCTGCGATCGGTGGTCGGGCTCGGAGCCGGCCGGACCTGGGTGGATACCACGGTGATCGTCTGGGATCTCTCCGGCGAGACCGCCCGGCCGTTCCTGCGGATTCGGACAACCGGAGGGTCGAACATCTCGCCAGGCATCGGCGGGGTCGCCACGTTTTTCATCTCGGGACCGATGGCGCTCACCTCGTTGTTCAACGTCGTCGATGGCGTGCGGAGCGGGCTGACATTCGACCTCGTCCGAACATCGCGGGAAATCGGCGCCTCGCTCAACGAATACCTCTGGCAGCAAGGAGCGATCCCCGACGAGGATGCGGTCGGACCCAAGCGTGCCGGGGAATGGCCGAATCGGATCGACCGGCCCGAACCGCGGTTGCGCGAGGGGACGGTCACCGTTGAACCGATCGGCTGACCTACGGATGAACCGAGGGGCGAACGTCCGGAGGGGGCTCGTTGTGGCCGTTCAGGCGGCGGTGAGCATTTCGCTCCTTGCGTGGCTGGCGACGCAGACCGATTTTCTGCGGGATGTCGGCCGTGTGTGGGACTCGTCCGATCCATGGTGGCTCGGCGGCGGGTTGGTCCTGGCGGGGGTCGTGCAGGGGCTGTGTCTGTGGCGATGGCGGATTTTTCTCAAGGCGTCCGGGTTGCGCGTTGGTTTTCGCGAAGCGTGCGGGATCTATCTCGCGGGAACGTTTGCCGGACTTTTCCTGCCCGGTGGAGCAGGCGGCGATGTGGTGAAGGTGGCCATGCTGGGGGCCCGGCGGTACGATACCGGCCGTGCGGCACTTTCGGTCATCATGGATCGGCTTTGCGGTTCGGTTTCAATGATTTTAGTCGGCTCGGTCCTGATTCTCTGGCATCGCGAGTGGCTGTCGCGGAGCCCGGCGGTTGCGACCATGATGAACGGTGTATTGATTTACCTGGTTGTTCTGGCAGCCGGCATCGCATTGACGTTCGTTCTGGCGACGCGGAGCGGAAAACTACCGAAAGGCTGGCCGCTGCGGGATCGATTCGTCGATGTCGCCAATGCGTTTGTCCGGGGTGTGTTGGACTGGCGGTTGAGCGTGCTGGCGGTGGCGGTTTCGTGCGTCATGCTCGTGCTCTATTTTTTGACGTTCTTTTTCAGTGCAAGGGCCTGTGGGCTGGGCCTGCCGGCGGGGGATTTTCTGGCATTGATGCCAGCGGTCGACATCCTGAGCGGACTGCCGGTGAGCCTGGGGGGATTCGGGGTCCGGGAGGCGACGTTTCACTTTCTGCTCGGCGATCTTGCGGGCGTTCCATCCGGTGAAGCCGTTGCCGTTTCGCTGACCGGTTATGTCTTGAGCGCGCTCTGGGCGGTTCCAGGGGGCATTTTGTGGATGTGGAGGAGCAAAAAGTCGTGAATCCCGGACGGGCCGCCGCTGAACGATTTCGGGGAAATCGCCGCCTCCATGGTTACGCGCGGGGGAAAACCGCGTGGGATCCCGCCTATCCGGCGATTGCTGAACGGGCGTTCGGTTCACCGAGACCATTGCTGGACGTCGGCTGCGGGGTGGGACTGCTTGCGGCCTACCTCCGCGAAGCGGGGTGTTGTCAAACTCTCGTTGGAATCGAACCGGATGCGGCGAAGGTCCAGCTGGCAGCCGAGCGGGTCGGGGGCTACTACGACAACGTACGCTTCGAGGTGGGCGAAGCGGCACGGATGCCGGATTTTTCGGGCGATGTGGTTGTTCTCGATGTGCTCCACTATCTGGATGAGGCCGGCCAGGCGGAATTCCTCCGAAACATCGTTTCGCGAATTGCACCGGGCGGCTCGGCTTGGATCCGAACGACATTCCGGGAAGCGCACTGGCGGTTCGCCGTCACTCTCGCCGAAGAAGCATTCGTCCGGCTAACCGGCTGGATTCGGGGCGGAAGGTGCGTCTTTCCGCGGCGTCAGATGATTTTGGACACGCTGGACTCCACCGGCTTCGCCGTGACGGTCGAGCCCATGTGGGGACGAACGCCGTTCAACAGCCACTTGATCACGGTGAAGCGGCCGTGAAGACGCCTGCTTGGGATTCAATGCGTTTCTGCAGGCTGCCGCAGACGTGATCGCACATCTCGAAAATCGAGGGATCGGCGATCCGGTAGAACCCGTTGAGCCCGGCCTTGCGACGGCTCAGCAGCCCCGCTTCGGTCAGCGCCTGGAGTTGCCGGGAGACATTTGCCTGAGTGAGCCCGGTCGATTCGACCAGCGACGAGACGTTCTTTTCGCCGCCTTCCAACGCAATCAACAGCCGCAGGCGGCTCGCCTCACCCAAAACGCGGAATCGCGCCGCAATCATCTCCAATGCTTCCGGGCTCATGGCCTCGCGGGATTTCTTGTCGCCCATAGTTGTTCTCCGGCTGGATCGTTTGCTGATCGGCTTGCGGGAATGAACGCTTGGTCGGGCGGGGAGGCAAGGAAAATGGTGGAATGAGGACTTCTGATCGTGGCTGCGGCGTTTGCTGATTTCCTCGAATCTCCATTTGTTGGCTGCGCATCGGATGTGTGGCAGACTTCCGGTTCATGAGCGTCTGCATCCTTCAGCTTGAACACAGTCCGTATTGCATTCCGATCACCCGGGCGTTGGAGGCACTGGGCGTGGCGTTTGATGTTCGAAACGTTTCCAATGCCGACCGCCGGGAGGTCATCGAGGCGACGGCCGGCGCCTACTATCAAGTCCCGGTATTGGTTCACGACGGGCGTGCCGTTTTTGAAACCTCCGGGGAGTCCAATGATGTGGCTCGATATGTAGATCGGACGTTTGCCAACGGGAGCTTGTTTCCGGCGGCGCATGAGGGGATCCAACGCATCGTGGTCCCATACATTGAGGATCGCGTGGAATCGGTAACATTCCGGCTCGTCGACCCGAGTTATCTCCGCGACCTCTCCGACCCGGTCGAACGCACAATGATCCGTCGCCACAAGGAGCGGAAATTTGGAGCTGGCTGTATAGAAGCTTGGGATGCCTCGCGCGACGATTTGTTGCGCGAGGCCGAGAGTCTCCTGAAACCCTTTGACCTGATTCTGGAGAACAGTCTGTTCCTGTTCGGCGAAGCTCCGGTCTTCAGTGACTTTGCGCTGTTCGGGATCCTCGGCAACCTGACTTACCGGGATTATAATGAGGTTCCACCCTCGCTGGTCCGAATCAAGGAATGGCGTGAACGGATGGCGCAGTGGACGTTTCGCCGCTGAGCCGCTCACGCAAAGCCCCGGCGTTGCCGCCATAAGAGAGAGAAACCCGAATCGGCAATTGTGCCGCATGGTCGTTTGAAGCCGGACCTCAAACGACTGGAATCCGCAGTGGCGGGGAGGGAGGATTCCGGCTAGCTTTCGCGGCGATGTGTGCCGGTTGGCCTTGGTTGTTGGCTTTGTTGAGCGGGTTGTTGGTGACGCTGTGCTTTGCCCCGTTCGGGTGGGGGGATTTGAGCTGGCTGGCTTTGGCTCCGCTCGTCGTTGGCGTCTGGTTCGGGACGCCCTCGGCTCGTTGGAGTCGCCTCCGGCTCTTCGGCCTCGGCTTCGCCTGCGGCGTCGGCTACTTCGGCGGGAGTCTTTCATGGCTCGCCACGCTGACGATCCCCGGCTGGATCCTCCTCGCGCTTTATCTTTCCGTGTATCCCGGGCTTTGGACGGTTTTTCTGGGAACGGTCGCGCGCCCGGATGGAACCGATCGGGAAGGTCGTCCGGTTTGGCTGAGTTCGTTGGGGAATCTGCGGGTTTGTGCACTCGGGGCGGCCGCCTGGGTGGGGCTCGAGTGGGTCCGGAGCGTTCTGTTCTCCGGCTTCGGGTGGAACGCTCTGGGGGTCGCCCTGAATAAAAATGTCCCGTTGATCCAGATCACCGATCTGACCGGAGTGGGCGGCCTTTCGTTCCTTATTGTCATGGCCAATCTGATGGCCGTGGCGACGATCAAGCGGCTGATCGTTGAAGTCGGCCGCGGCGCACGGCGTCCGCATTATGATTTCGCACTGACCATTGCCCTGATCGTTGTCGCATGGAGTTACGGGCTTCGGCAGATGCTGGCGCCACCGGCTGAATCGGTTTCGGTCACCGTTGCGGCCGTGCAGGCGAACGTTCCACAGAACGTCCGTAACGACCCGGCGCAAGACGAAGCCGTCATGGACAAGTATCGCCGGCACACGGAGACGGCGATCGCGATGGCACCGGATTTGATCCTGTGGCCCGAGAGTGCGCCTCCGCGGCCGGTGTTCAATGACCAGTCGATGTGGGATTTTGTGCGGGGCCTCGCCGAGGAGCATGAAGGCGATTTCCTGCTCGGCACGACGCACTATAGCGAACAGGGGGATTTCAACTCGGTCGTCCTGTTGACGGATCATGGTCGGGGAGCCGCGATGCAGCACAAGATGCACCTTGTCCCGTTCGGCGAGTATGTTCCGCTACGGCACGCGTTCCCGCTTTTCGCCTGGGTCGTCGGTGATCTCGTTCCGGACGACTTCGACGCGGGTTCGTCGATCACGATCCTTGAAATGGCGGTGAAGCCGGTCAAGTTGGGAGCGCTCGTTTGTTTCGAAGACACGTTGGGCGATCTGGCCCGCGAGTTCGTTCTCCGTGGAGCGCAGGCTTTTGCCGTGGTGACCAATGACGGTTGGTTTTTGGAATCGGCCGGCTCGCGCCAGCACCTGGAGAACGCGATTTTCCGGTGTGCAGAGAACAAAATTCCGATGGTGCGTGCGGCCAATACCGGCGTGACGTGCGTGGTCGATCGCTTCGGTGTCGTTCGCGAAGAACTGCGCGATGAGCGCGGCAGCACGTTCATTGAGGGGGTTCTCTTTTCCAAAATGGAGGTGCCGAAGTCGGTGACGCCGACGTTCTATGCGCGGTACGGCGAGGTTTTTTCGCTTCTCTGTCTGGCGGTTGCCACGCCCGTGGCGTTCCTTCGGTGGTTCCGCGGCCGCCGCCAAAAAGTTTCCGCTTGTCCGCAACCTCCCGACCAGAAAAGTTCAACGTCATGAAAGCGCTCGTCACTGTCCTGCCCAAACCCTCCGTCCTCGATCCGCAAGGGGCCGCCGCCGCCGAGGCGATGAAACACCTCGGACTGGATTCGGTGGGACGGGTCCGGATCGGCAAGATTGTGGAAATTGAGTTGCCGGATGGCGCCGAGGAGGCCCGGCTGCACGAGATCGCGCGCGACCTGCTGTCGAATCCCGTCATCGAAGACTACACGCTCGAAGTGAAATGAAGTTCGCCGTTGTTCGTTTTCCCGGGTCGAATTGCGATCAGGACTGTGTTCAGGCGCTGAAAGACATTCCGGGCGCGTCGGCCGATTATGTCTGGCACAAGGACACCTCACTGAGCGGGTTCGACGCCGTCGTACTTCCGGGCGGGTTTTCCTACGGCGACTACCTTCGCTGCGGGGCGATCGCGCGGTTCTCTCCGGTTATGGGCGCGGTCAAGGAATTCGCTGCAGCCGGCGGGCCGGTCATCGGCATCTGCAATGGATTCCAGATCCTCTGTGAAAGCGGGCTCCTGCCCGGTGCCCTCGTGAGGAATCGCGACCTGCACTTCATTTGCGAGCACCGTCTATTGCGTGTCGAAGGACCGGGGTCCCGGTTCACCAATGCGGCATCGACCGGCCAGATCCTCAACATCCCGGTCGCCCATGGGGAAGGTTGCTATTTTGCCGACGACGAAACCCTCGCGCGGCTCACCCGCAACGGTCAAATCCTGCTCCGCTACTGTGACGAACAGGGCCGCGCCGGCGACGACGCCAACCCGAACGGCTCCCGCGACAACATCGCCGGCATCTGCAACGAAGCCGGCAACGTCTTCGGCCTCATGCCGCATCCCGAACGCGCCTGCGACCCCCTCCTCGGCAGCACCGACGGCCGGCTCATTTTCCAAAGTATCGTTGAGGGATGATCAACACGAAGAGCACGAAGGACACGAAAACGGAGGAGGCAGCAGCAGCTGTCGTTCATGCCGGTCTGCACGTGCATCGGGAACTCGGGCCAGGCTTGTTGGAGTCGGTCTACGAGAAGTGTCTTGCCGCGGAACTGGCCGCCGGCGGACACGAAGTGGACGTGCAAAAAGCGTTCCCCGTCACCTACCGCCATTTCACGATTGAGGCAGGGTTTCGTGCCGATCTGATCATCGATCGACGCGTGCTCGTCGAGTTGAAGGCCATCGAGGCGCTCCAGCCGATTCACACCGCCCAAGTGCTCACCTACTTGCGTCTCGCAAAGCTCGAACTCGGTTTGTTGATCAACTTCAACGTCCGGATGTTCAAAGACGGTATTCGACGGGTTGTTCTCTCAATCTTGGTGCTCTTCGCGCCCTCTGTGTTTTTCCATCATGCCTGACATCACTCCTGAAATCATCGCCAAGCACGGCATTACGCCGGAGGAATTTGAACGCATTCGCGAGATCCTCGGGCGGGATCCGAATTTCACCGAACTCGGGGTCTTTTCGGTGATGTGGAGCGAGCATTGTTCCTACAAAAATTCCAAGCTCGAGCTGAAGAAGTTCCCGACGACCGGCGAGCGCGTGCTCGTCAAGGCGGGCGAGGAAAATGCGGGCGTGATCGACATCGGCGACGGTTGGGCGATCGCGTTCAAGATGGAGAGTCACAACCATCCGAGTGCCGTCGAGCCATTTCAGGGAGCAGCCACCGGGGTGGGGGGGATCATTCGGGACATCTTCACGATGGGTGCCCGGCCGGTCTTTTCAATGAACTCGTTGCGCTTCGGCGACATCCGGGGCGATTCGGCGGAAGCGCGGACGAACCGGCGGCTCTTCGCCGGCGTCGTCGCGGGCATCTCGCACTACGGCAACTGCATTGGCATCCCGACCATCGGCGGCGAGGTCTATTTTGACGATAGCTACGCCGGCAATCCGCTGGTCAACGTGTTCTGCCTGGGAGTCCTCCGGCACGAACAGATCGCCCGCGGGGCGGCCAAAGGTGTGGGCAATCCGGTTTTCTATGTCGGAGCGGAAACCGGCCGCGACGGACTCGCCGGCGCGGCGTTCGCGTCGCGCGAACTGACCGAGGAATCCAAAGAGGACCGTCCGGCCGTGCAGGTCGGCGATCCCTTCCGCGAAAAACTTCTGCTCGAAGCCTGCCTGGAACTTCTTGCCAGCGGGTGCGTGGCCGGCATCCAGGACATGGGCGCGGCGGGACTCACGTGTTCCACGTGCGAAACCGCCAGCCGCGGCGGCACGGGTGTCGAGATTGATGTCAACCTCGTGCCCAAGCGCGAGACCGGCATGACCCCTTACGAAATCCTCCTCTCTGAATCGCAGGAACGAATGCTCGTGATTGTCAAAAAGGGCGAGGAAGACCACGTCCGCGCGATCTTTGAAAAATGGGACCTACCGTACGCCGAAGTCGGTGTTGTGAAGGACGACGGCATGATGCGTGTTCGCGAAGGCGATTCCGTCGCGGTCGAAATTCCCGCGCGCAAACTCGCCGACGAGGCGCCCCTCTACGAGCGGGAGGCCGCTCCGAAAAAGCGACCGGTTCCGCTCGACCTCTCCACGGTTCCCGAAGTCGACCCCGTCCTCGCCCTGCCGGCGCTTCTCGCCCACCCGAGCATCGCCTCGAAACGCTGGGTCTGGCGTCAATACGACCACATGGTCCGGCTCGGTGCCACCGTCCTGCCGGGCTCGGACGCAGCGGTCTTCATCGTTCGCGAGGCCAACAAGATTCTGGCTGCGAGCACGGATTGCAATGCCATCTATTGTCTGCAGGACGCCCGCGAGGGTGCCCGAATCGCCGTTGCCGAGGCAGCGCGCAATATCGCGTGCACCGGTGCCATTCCGTTGGCCGTCACCGACAACCTGAATTTCGGCAATCCGCACAAACCCGAGAACTTCCTGCAGCTCCGCGAGGCCGTTGAGGGCATGGCCGAGGCCTGCCGCGCATTCGACACGCCGGTGACCGGCGGCAACGTGAGCCTCTACAACGAAAGCCCGGCCGGCGCGATCGACCCGACCCCGACGGTCGGCATGGTCGGACTCGTCGAAAGCGAGAAGCACATCACGACTCAGTTCTTCAAAAACCCGGGTGACGCCATCCTGCTCGTCGGCGAGCCGGGCGACGAATTGGGCGCTTCCCACTACCTCCTCGCGCTGCACGACCGCAAGGAAGGCGCGCCACCGAAGCTTGACTACGATCGCGAACTCGCCGTGCAAAACGCCGTTCGTTCGCTGATCCGGATCGGTCTCGTCCAGAGCGCGCATGATTGCGCGGAGGGCGGCCTGGCGGTCGCATTGGCCGAGTCTTGCATGACGGGATCCTCGGTCTTCGGCGCAAAAATTTCGATCGATTCCCCGGAAAGCCGACCGGATGTCATCCTCTTCAACGAATCGCAGAGCCGCATCGTGCTGTCGGTGAAGAAAGCGAATGCCGCTGCCGTCCTCTCGTTGCTCCAATGGCGAGGCGTTCCCGCGCAACGACTCGGGGCGGTCGTCGCCGATCCGACCCTGACGATCCAGGCCGCCGGTCGGGAATTCTCGTGGAATGTTTTTGAACTCGAGGCCGAGTGGTCCGGAGCGATTCCTTCGCTGATGGAAAGCTGACCATGCGCGCCACGTTCCCCCCGGTCCTCGCGGCCATGTTGCTCCTCACGGGCTGCACGGCTTCGCGGGAATGGCAACGCGGTCGGAGCGAAGATGGTGCGAAAGTCTGGCGCGCCGACTCAGGTGGCTGGACGGCCGAGGTTGAGCCGACCCGCGGGCGGTTGACGTTCCTTGGACCAACCGGCGGTCGCAATTTCCTCCTGCGCCCGGAACCGGACGGGCTGGGTTTCGGCGGCCATCGTGTGTGGCTGGGACCACAAACCGAGTGGCCCGTCTTTTGGCCGCCTCCGGCGAACTGGGAAAACAAGGCCGCCGCTCGCACCAGGCAGACGCGTGATGGAACTCTCATTGTCGACGGTGCGGATGGCGGGCCTCAGTCTCCGGCGATCCGACGTGAATACCGCTGGATTTCAGATGGCGCGCTCGAGTGCACCGTCTCGTGGAAGGAAACAACCACCAAGGGACGACAGGCGATTCAAATTCTCAAGATCGACCCGAAAGCCGAGGTCTTCGCAGAACGCGCTCCCACCAAGTCGGCTCCGCTTGGCTTCATCCAACTCCCGATTGCCGGAAGGCCGGCAACCCATACGCACTTTGCACCATCGGACCATGTGAAGATCCAAGGCCGGTCGGTGCGGTTCCGTCGGGCCCAGGCGGAAGAAAAGTTCGGGGTTCCCTCTCAATCGCTCATCGCCCGTTGGGCTGACGCCGAGATTCATCTCCATCCGCGCGGGCAGTTCGGCCGCGCCGTCGGCGAGCCAGATGGCCCGTTCAGCTCACACATCTATCTCGGAGCTCACGACTTGGAGGTCGTGGAAATTGAACAACTCTCGTCGCGCCTGGTGCCCGAGCGGCCGGGTGGCCGGGTCGGCCATTCCATGTTGGTCGAACTCCGCCGTCGCTGACGGTTACTTCGTCGCGGAAAGCCTCGAAAGAAAATCATCCGCCCACGTCCGGACCGCCGGGTCCATCTTGACCAACTCGGGCCAGCCGCGGTGGTAGCCCTCGGACGGCAATTTGCGGGTGGCGTCGAATCCCATATGCGAGCCGATGTTTGCCTCAGTCGGAGCGTGATCGAGCGAATCGGAGGGATTTTTGACAAACGTCGAATCGCGCCGCGGGTCGGTGTTCGCGCACAGGCGAAACAGGACTTCGCTCGTGTTGTGCACGTCGCAGTCGTCATCCACGACGACGATGTATTTTGCGAACATCATCTGTCCCATGCCCCAAAGGCCGTGCATCACCTTGTAGGCCTGCATCGGGTATTGTTTGCGGATCGAGACGAAAACGAGATTGTGGAAAACACCTTCCGCCGGCAGCGCCATGTCGACGATTTCCGGGAAGTTCATTTTGAAGACCGGCAGGAAAACCCGAACGCTCGCCTCGCCCATGTAAAAGTCCTCCATCGGAGGAATCCCAACGATCGTGGCCGGGTAAACGGCGTCGCGCCGGTGGGTGATCGCGGTGACATGGAAAACCGGGTAGTCGTCGACATTCGTGTAGAATCCCGTGTGGTCGCCGAACGGGCCTTCCGGACGCATCTCGCCCGGCTGGACATAGCCCTCCAGAACGAAATCCGCTCCCGCCGGCACGTCGAGGTCGACGGTGACTCCCTTGACCAACTCGACGGATTTCTTCCGGGCAAATCCGGCAAAGAGAATTTCATCGAGGCCGTCCGGCAACGGGGCGGTCGCCGCGAACGTCAATGCCGGATCGCCGCCCAGCGCGACCGCAACCGGCATTTTCTCACCACGCTCGTAATAGCGCTTTCCATGCCGCGCACCCACCTTGTGAACCTGCCAGTGCATGCCGGTCGTCCAGCCATCATAGACCTGCATGCGATACATTCCGACGTTGCGCTCTCCCGTGTCCGGGTCCCGTGTGTAAACGGTCGGCAGCGTGACGAACCTCCCGCCATCGGATGGCCAGCAGTGCAGGACCGGCAGGTTGTCGAGGGAAAACGAACCGCCGGGTTTGTGGACGACTTCCTGGCAGGCGGCAGATCGCACGTGTTTGGGTTTGGCATGGATCACGTCAATGCCATTGCGGAGAAGGGTGATCGCCTCCTTGAGTGTGCGGGGCGGTTTGGCTTTGAGCAGAAACTGCATTTGGTCGGCCAGTTCATCGACGTGGTCGAGGCCCAAGGCCATGGCCATCCGCCGCCGCGAGCCCATGGTGTTGATGGCGACCGGGAACTCCGACGGACGGCCGCCGATCGTCGGTTGCTCAAACCAAAGAGCCTTGCCCCCGCCAGGAGACTTCATTTCGCGGTCGGCCAGTTCGGTGATCTGAAGCTCCGTGGCGACCGGCGCAGCGATCCGGCGGAGTTCACCGGCCGAGTCGAGTGCGTCGCAAAAGGAGCGGAAGGACGGGTAGGACATCGCCAGCAGGATACGCGGGGCGCCGGGCGCGACAACCGTTTCTGTGCGTTGAACCGCCCAAAGATCAAGCGGCCGCAGCGGGATCAGTGCGCTGTGACAGGCGCCACTTCCGGCGGCGAAACGACGGCCTGCTCACGCGGGCGGAGCCCCAAGGCCCGAATCTCGGCGCCGAGCCAGCAGCGGATTCCCTGCCAGACCATCTTCAAGACCTTCGGAGTCGGCTCGAACCCGCGGACCAGATAGCGCACATCCAAGTTGCGGTCGCCATAGGTGCCCGCCGCCCGCTTTTTCTCGGCGATCCGGGCCAAACGCAGGTTGCAGAACTTCATGAAGTGGCTCACGGCCCCGTCGACCGGCCCATCAAATGGGAACCGCGAAAAGCCCATGCGCGAACAGGCGCAAAGTGTCCGCACCGGTCCAAAAAAGAACCATCCGAGATCCATCAGGAAGGCCGCGCGCATCAGCTCCGCATCGCCCAAGTAACGATACTTTTCCAAGTACAGTCCCTCGAACCAAGCGCGGTAGGAACGGGCAAACCGCGCGTTGATGTCCGCATAATCCACCGTTTTCCCATCTGCCTCGTCCTTGATCCGTTGGACCGCCGAACTCGCTGTCCATGAGCAATAATCCAGTCCGGCACTATAGAGTGGGTCCAGAAACCCGGCGGCATCGCCGACGATCTGCCATCCGCCCCCGGCAATTTCCTCCGCAAAATACGGAAGCGACGAATACGCTTTGACGTCGCCCTCGACGGCCGTTGCATCCGAAAAGAGCTCGCGTCCGACCGGATGCGCAAGCAGATGCGCCTTCAAACGCTCCGCCAGACACGCGCCCTCCGGCGGAGTGTAGAGGCGTTCGTCGTAAACCAAACCGACGCTCGTATCGCCGCCCTTGAGCGGGATGATCCAGCACCACCATCCGTAACCGGCCAGATGGTTCGTCGCTGCCGCCCGGCTCGTCTGGCAGGCCGCTGCAAACTCCGGGAAGCGCGAGCGCAAGTCATGCCCGTCCAAGTCCGCGACGCCGCGGAAACGCGCCCAGATCGAGTTGGTCGGATGCGCGGGGAGGGGACGGAGTCGTTTCGTTTTCCGCGCAAGGAAGCTTGCCCGTCCACTGGCATCGACCACCCAGCGGCACGAAAGCTGAATCGGTTCGCTTCCCGCCTCGATGTGAACCGAGCGTCCCGGCTCGACGGCTGTGACTTTGGCCGGTCGGAACAAGACCGCACCCGCGGCACAGGCTTCATCCAGCACGTGCTGGTCGAGCACCGCGCGGTCGACCTGATACGAAGGAAGTCGAACCTGGTAGTAGGCGCCCATCTCACCGCATCGCCCCAAGTCGGCATCCGGTCCCGAAAACCAGAATCGCAAACCCTGTTTGGAAATATGGTGGTGGTTCAGGTGGGACGTCAGCGACAGGCGCTTCGTCAGAAAATTGCCGCTGACCTCGGTGGTGGCTTCGCCGACTTTGCGGTCGAACGCGGTCGAGCGCTCGACGATCGCCACGCTCAGATCCGGCCGCTCGCGCCGCAGAAGGAGGGCCGTCGCCGCCCCGGAAAATGCCCCGCCGATGACCACCACATCAAAGTGATTCTGCATGCGACCGATTTTCTACCTCATCCCGCCGCCAGGCGCAACCATACGCCGCCCGCGCCCTCCAATCCGGCCGGATCAAGCTGGACCGGCCCGCCCGTTTTCGGAATCGTCGCGTTGCGGCAGGGCCGCAGACCGGGGCGTTGATGGTCCGAAAATACATTGCGGAAAGTGTTCGGGGAACGTGCCGCGTCGCATTCGTCCCCCGAAACAACCGTCGGGCCCGGGTAGGCGCCGCCTCCCGGCACCGCGTCGGCCGGCGGAGCACTTTTAACTCGAATCGGCTTTTTCCGGTTGCCAGCGCGGTCGGGTGTGATAGGAGTTTTCGTTTCCCCGGGCTGCCCTGCCGGATGCGGAATCCCCCACGATTTCCGCCGGCTATCCGCCCGCTGGGGACGATCGAACCTTTCCCAAATGCCGACACCTTCGTTTCTAGCCGCCGCCCTGACGCTGAACGCGCCGAGTCTGTTCCAGCTCGAGGACGAATCGCTGACGAGTTTCATCACCAATTCCGTTTTCGTCAGTGTGGTGGTTTCGGCGTTTGTGATCTGGTTCTGCCGCCGCGCGACGGCGCATCTCACCCTCGTTCCCGGCCGCCGGCAAAATTCTTTCGAAGCCGTCGTCGAGGGCCTCTACGACACGCTCGAGGGCATTGTCGGCCACCACATGATCACGCGGTGTTTTTCGCTGCTGGCCACGCTCTTTGTTTTCATTCTCGCATCGAATTGGTTCGCGCTCCTCCCGGGCGTGGGTTCGATCGGGTGGGGGGAACGGGAACCCGGTTTCCTCAACGTTCCCAATGTCACGACCCCGCTGCTCCGGCCGACCACCGCCGACATGAACATGACCCTCGCCATGGCCGTCGTCTTCATGGTCATGTGGCTCTACTGGTCGCTCACGGAAGTCGGTGTCAAAAACTTCCTCAACCACATCTTTGGCGTCAAAGGTGGACTCAAGGGCTTCATGGCCGTCGCCCTCATCCCCGTCTTCCTCTTCGTCGGCATGATCGAAGTCGTCTCGATCGCATTCCGTCCGGTTTCCCTCTCCCTCCGTTTGTTCGGCAACGTTTTTGCCGGTGAGAATCTTCTCACTGCCATGATCACCCTCGGAAAGAACCTCGGATTGCCCGAGTGGATGGCCTATGTCGCTTCTGTCACCGTCCCCATACCCTTTTACTTCCTCGAACTGCTGATCGGCGTTCTCCAGGCGACCGTCTTTATGCTCCTCTGCGCGGTCTACCTCCAGCTCTCGACCAGCCACGACGACGACGACGAACATTGAACACTTTTCCGTCCGGGACCGTGGCAAAGACTGCGGGCGGCGGGAAAACCACAACAACATAGAAAAAATAAAATGATCCCTAACTTCATCGCAGAAGCCGCAGTTGCGGCGAGCGGAATCAGCGGCAGCCTCACCCTCGCGGTGGCGGGTGCCGGGGCGGCCATTGGCATCGGAATGATTGGCGCGAAGGCTGTCGAAGCCGTCGGCCGCAATCCCGGGGCCTCCGGAAAAGTCCTGACGCTGAGCATCATCGGAATGGCGCTGGCGGAAGCCATCGCGATTTACGCGCTGATTATCGCGTTCCAAAACCGCTAAATAATCCTGATCGGGCGCCGTCCGGGCCGGTCCCGGACGGCGGCCGTTCATCCTGCTGATTACCTATGGAAGCCATCGCTGCGTTTTTTGAAACCTTTGGTGTCACTTGGCCGAAATTCATCGCCCAACTCATTCTTTTTACTGCTGTTTATCTGATCCTGTCGAAATTCGCCTTTGGCCCGGTCGTGGCCATGTTTGAGGAGCGGCGCCGCCGGATCGAGGAAGCGCAGGCCAACGCCGAGAAGATCAAAAAGCAACTCGCCGAGTCCGAACTCCGTTGTCAGGAGATCCTCAAGAAAGCGAACATCGACGCGCAGCGGATCATTGAGGAAGGCCGCGCCAGCAGCGAAGCCCACTCGCAGAAGCACCTCCAGCAGGCCATCAAGGACGCCGAAGGCATCATCGCGAAGGCTCACGAGGCTGTGGAACTCGACCGCGCCAAGATGGTCGCAGAAGTCCGCAAGGACATGGTCCACCTCGTCGTCGAAACCACCGCGAAAGTCGCCGGAAAGGTTCTCACCAAAGAAGACCAATCCCGCCTCGCCGACGAAACCTCCAAGCAACTCGCTGCCTGATCCAATGAAACTCAGCCGGGAAACCCGCCGCCAAGCCCGCGAACTCTTCGACCTCGCGCTCGTCAACGGCCGGATCGACGAAAATCGCCTTCGGGAGATTGTCGACGGCATTGTTAACTCGAAGCCGCGCTCGTACCTCGCGCTGCTCAAGGAACTGACCCGCCTCGTCCGGCTCGAGGCCGAAAAGCACCACGCGATCGTCGAGAGTGCATCTCCCCTGGACGCCGACGAAACCAACAAGCTCGCCTCCAGCCTCCGGGCCCGTTTCGGCGAAATCACCACGGAATTCCGTTCGAACCCCGCCCTCATTGGCGGCGTTCGCATCAAAATCGGCAGCGACGTCTGGGACAACAGCGTCGCCGCCCGCCTCCACGCCCTCGAACAACAACTTTAATTCCACGCCATGAGCAATATCGTCCTCGAACTCGAACAGAAAATCGGCTCCCTCAAGAGCTCCGCCGCCCAGAAAACCAATGTGGGCACCGTCCGTGAAATCGGTGACGGCGTCGCGCGCATCGAAGGTCTCAGCGGTGTGATGCTCAACGAAATGATCGAATTCCCGAACGGTCTGATGGGCCTTGCGCTCAACCTGGAAGAGACCGAAGTCGGCGCGATCACGCTCGGCGACTACACGCAGATCACCGAAGGCGACGAAGTCCGCACCACCGACAAGCTCCTCCAGGTTCCGGTCGGCAAAGCGCTTCTCGGCCGCGTTGTGGATGCGCTCGGCCGGCCGCTCGATGGCAAGGGACCGATCCAATCCGACGTCTTCTATCCGGTGGAAAAAATCGCTCCGGGCATCATCAAGCGCCGGAGCGTGAACCAGCCGGTCCAGACCGGCATCATGCCGATCGATGCGATGATCCCGATCGGTCGCGGCCAGCGCGAGCTCATCATCGGTGACCGCGCAACTGGCAAGACCACGATCGCGATCGACACGATCATCAACCAGGCCAAGATGAACCGCGCCGGCGAGGAGAGCGGCGACCCGAATTTCCGTCCGCTCTACTCGATCTACGTCGGCATCGGCCAAAAGAACGCCAATATCGCCCGCGTCGTCGGCGCCCTCGAGGAACACGACGCCCTCAAATACACGATCATCGTCGCCTCGACCGCGTCGGACGCCGCGTCCGATCAATACATCGCCCCGTTCGCCGGTGCGGCAATGGGCGAGTGGTTCATGGACAATGGCATGGATGCCCTGATCGTGTTCGACGACCTGACGAAGCACGCGAATGCCTACCGTCAGATTTCGCTCCTGCTCAAGCGTCCGTCCGGCCGCGAAGCGTATCCGGGCGACGTGTTCTACTTGCACAGCCGCCTGCTCGAGCGTTCGGCTCGTCTCGCGGAAGACGCCGGCAACGGCTCGCTCACCGCGTTGCCGATCATCGAAACCCAAGCCGGCGACGTTTCGGCCTACATCCCGACGAACGTGATTTCGATCACCGACGGCCAGATTTACCTCGAAACCGATTTGTTCTACCAAGGCATCCGACCGGCGATTTCGGTCGGTCTCTCGGTGTCGCGCGTTGGTTCGGCCGCCCAGATCAAGGCGATGAAACAGGTCGCCGGCAAGATCAAGGGCGACCTCGCCCAATACCGCGAACTCGCCGCCTTTGCGCAGTTTGGCTCCGACCTCGACGCCCGCACAAAGGCGACCCTCGACCGCGGCGCCCGCATCGTTGAACTCTTCAAACAGCCGCAATACCGTCCGGTCGCCGTCCAACTCCAGGCCGCCATCCTCTGGGCGATGCAAAAGGGCTTCTTCGACGCCGTGCCGGTCGACCAGATCAAGAAGACGCAGAACAACCTCGCCGACTTCCTCGAAACCCGGAAGGAATCGATCCTCAACAAGATCGCAACCGTGAAGGCATTCAACGAGGAGATCGAAAAGGAACTCGGCGCCGCCCTCGAAGAGTTCAAATCGTTCAACAGCTAAATGGCGAACCTCCGCGACATCCGCCGACGGATCAAATCCGTCAAAAACACGGCGCAGATCACGAAGGCCATGCAAATGGTCGCCGCGTCGAAAATGCGCAAGGCCCAGCAGACCGCCATCAACGGTCGCGACTATGCCGTGCTCATGAACCGCGTGATCGTTTCAGTGCGCGATGCCGTGGACGCTTCGCTCCATCCGCTCCTCGCCCGTCGCGACGGCGACCGGCACCTCGTTTTGCTCTTCAGCACGGACAAGGGTCTCTGCGGTGCGCTCAATACGAACCTCTTCCGCGAAGTCACGACCCTGCCGCGTGAGACGACTTCGTTCATCTCGGTTGGCCGGAAGGGAACCCAGTTCCTCGCCCGCTCACGCCGGACAATGTTGGCGGACTTCCCGCTGCGCGACCATCCGACGTTCCTCGAGACGAAAGCGATCTCCAAGTTTGCCATCGATAAGTTCGTCGAAGGGGAATTCGACAAGGTCAGCGTGCTCTTCCCGCGGTTCGTGAACACGCTGTCCCAAGTCCCGACATTGCTTCCGATTCTCCCGATCACCGGCCTCGATGAAATTGGGCTCGGCAAGGAGGAAGACCGGATTCACGGGCTCGAAGGCGGCATTCAATTTGAACCCGATCCGATGTCCGTCCTGAACGCCATCCTGCCGTCCTACGTGCACTTCGCGGTTTACCAAACGCTTCTGGGAACGCGTGCTTCCGAGCACAGCGCTCGAATGGTCGCCATGAAGAGCGCCACCGACAACGCCAAGAATCTCGTGAAGGACCTGACGCTCGAATACAACAAAGCGCGCCAGGCCGCGATCACCAAGGAAATCCTCGAGATCGCCACGGCGCAGCTCGCCTTGGGCTGACGCAGTCCTCTGCGCCACTTCAGCGCGCAGATTCAAAGATGGATCTGGCCATCGTCGGAGGCGGTCCGGCCGGATTGCGGGCCGCAGAAGTGGCTTCCACGCGCGGCCACGCGGTGACGGTCTATGATGCCATGCCTTCCGTGGGCCGGAAGTTCCTCGTCGCCGGACGCGGTGGATTGAACCTCACGCACGGTGAACCGGTGGATGCCTTCGCCGCCCGATATTCTTCGCCCGAGACGCCCTCGGTGGCATGGGCCGAACTTCTCGCCGGCTTCTCGCCCTCCGATCTCCGCTCATGGGCGGCCGGACTTGGCGTTGAGACTTTCCAGGCCGGAAGCGGGCGCGTTTACCCGGTCGAGATGAAGGCGGCCCCGCTCTTGCGACGGTGGATCCTCCGACTGCGGGCGGCCGGCGTGCGGTTTGCAATGCGCCACCGATGGGACGCCATCCGGCTCGATGCCGATCAGGTCCATCTCGGGTTCGAGGGGCCGGACGGCCGGGTCAACGTGGTCTGCAAGGCCGCGATCCTGGCACTCGGTGGAGCGTCGTGGCCGCAGACCGGCTCGACCGGGTCATGGCTTTCCGTTTTGGGTTCGCTGGGGATTCCAACGACGCCCTTTGCACCGGCCAATTGCGGATGGGAGGTGCCATGGCCGCCAGCCTTGCTCGCGGAAGCGGAGGGATGTCCGCTGAAAAATGTCGAGGTTCGTGCCGGCGAGCAAATCGCCCGGGGTGAATTGCTCGTGACGAGATACGGTTTGGAAGGCGGGCCGATTTATCAACTCGGACGCACGCTCCGCATGATGGCGAACCCGGAGATCGTCGTTGATTTCAAACCCGGCGTCTCACACGCCGACCTCCTGCGCAAATTGGGAACGACCAAACCACGCACGGTCCAACAAGCCGCCGGACACTGGAAACTTCCGCCCGCCGTCGTTGCGGTGCTGGGCACGCAAATCTCCGCCGCCATCGAACCGGCGGAACTCGCCGCGCAAGTCAAAGCCTTCCGGATCCGGCTCTCCCGGCCGCGTCCGATTAAAGAAGCAATTTCCAGCGCGGGCGGGATTCGCTGGAGTGCTCTGACACCGAAGTTGATGCTCCGCGACCTTCCGGGTGTTTTCGTGGCCGGGGAGATGATCGATTGGGAAGCGCCGACCGGGGGCTACTTGATGCAGGGTTGCTTTGCGACCGGCACCCGCGCGGCAAAGTTCGCCTCCGCTTGGATTGAGGCGCTCCGTTAAACTGCATCGGCGCACGCGCTGGCGCTCGCCCAGGCCCACTGGAAATTGTAGCCACCGAGCCATCCGGTGACGTCCACGACTTCACCGATGAAGAACAGCCCGCGGACGGCGCGGGCTTCCATCGTTTTGGAGGACAAATCCCGGGTGTCCACTCCACCGACCGTAACCTCCGCCTTCGGGTAACCCTCCGATTCCCGGAAGACCGGACACCATCGATGAAGCGCCTCGGAAAACCGCGCACGCTCGGCGGCCGTCCACTGCGCGGGGGACTTCTTCGGCGCGAACTTCTGGGTCCACGATTCCGCCCAACGCCTCGGACGGATGCGGGCGAGTTCGGTAACAACATTCGCCCCGCCCGGAATGGACGCCGTCCACTTTGGGTGATCCGGGAGGAAATCCAACTCGATCGCTTCGCCCGGCCGCCAGAACGACGAAACCTGCAGGATCGCCGGTCCGCTCAGGCCACGGTGCGTGAAGAGGGCCGCCTCCTCGAAGACCGATTCCCCCGCCCGGGCCCGGACCGGAACCGCCACTCCGCTCAAACTGGAGCAAAGAGCCAGCATCTCGGCATCGGCGGCCAATGGCACCAGACCCGGACGCGGCGAAATGAGGCGAAGTCCGAACTGCCGCGCGATGCGGTGTCCGATCCCGGTCGCGCCGAGTTTCGGAAACGACAGTCCGCCGGTCGCAACGACCAGCGACGCCGCCTCGAACGTTCCCCGGTTTGTCGTCACCGAGAACGCGTGGGTTTTTTCGACGGACTGGACCGCATGGTCGCAGCGGACGTCGACACCGCCGGCCCGGCATTCGGCGAGGAGCATTTCAATGATTTCCTTGGAACTGGTGTCGCAGAACAATTGGCCGAGCTTCTTTTCGTGATAACGAATTCGGTGCTTCTCCACCAAGGCGACGAAATCGGCCGGCGAGAAGCGGGCGAGGGCGGAGCGACAGAACGGTGGATTCTCGCTGAGGTAATTCTCCGGACCGGCATGCAGGTTCGTGAAATTGCACCGACCACCGCCAGAAATAGCAATCTTGAGCCCAACCCGCTCCCGGTGTTCGAGCAAAAGAACCCTCCGCCCACGCTGCCCCGCCAGCGCCGCACAAAAAAGGCCCGCCGCCCCACCACCCAGAACAATCACATCAAAAGACTCCATCGCCGCCCCGGACACTATCGGAGACCACGCCACCACCAGAAGCAGGAACACGGAGACGCCGCCCGCTCCCCGTTCTGAAAACCTTTTTTCAGACGGAACCGGAGCAGAGCGGAGGAGGAACCCGCGAATGCGCGACCCCAGAGGGGTGAGGCAACGCCGAAGCAATTTTCAGCATTCACAGAATGGGCGGACCCCACGCTGCGGGAAACGGAACACTTGTCCTCTGTCCGCGCCAACCACACAGACCAGATCAGCCCGCGGAACCGCCCCGGGATTCCTGAAGACCTCGGAGTTCAGGGCTGAGAGCCGGACTCCGAGGGTATCTGCGAGATCAACTTGGCATAGTCGCTTTCCCCCAACTCGGAGCGATCCCAGTTTCCGCCAAGAAGATCCCTTTGCGTTCGGGCAACGTCCCAGTGTCCGCTGTAAACGGCCCATTGCAGATAACGCGTGCGGGTGCGGATACTGTTCGGAAATTGCTGGAGGTATTCTTCAAAGATGGGCTGGAGAAGAGCCCAGACCTTCTCATTTTTGAAAACGGACTCCTCCTGATCTGCAATCAGCCAGATTCCTTCCTCAAGGATGAGCGGAAGTCTGTTCGCGTAATCACCCGTCTTTGCACAGGCGATGCCAAACGCAAAAACTTCGTCCGGTGAGCCATACCATCGCGGCTGCAGGTAATACATTTTCTGCGATCGTGCGGAGTAGCTGGACGGATCAATGCGCAGCGCATCCTCGTAGAGTTGGTTGAGTCGAAATTTTCCGTCGCCTTGGCCCAACTCCACCCTCATGAGTTCAAGGGGAAGCCGCACGTCCTGCGGGTAATCCGTCCGTGCCTTCTCCAGAATTTTTTCACCCAGCGCGAGCCGTTCGTTCATGAGGCGCCAGCCTTCGGGAGTGACGTCCTTCGCCCATCCGCTCCCTCGGGCCGTCCACGCCCAGTCGGTGAGAAAATCACCCAGGACGGCCGCCCGGGCGTTCGGCGCCAGATTGGTTCGCGTAAAAAACGGTTCCAGCCGTCCGCTGAGCGAATCCATGTTTGCAGGATCGCGATCGAGGTACCCGACCAGACGCTGGGTTTGTTCGACCACGACCTTCTCCGGAATCCCTTCCGCGGCGGCCTTCTCCAGTTGGGCCAGCGCGCGGTCGAGATACTGCGCCCGGCGGGGGAGGAATTCGGAGAGATCGTCTTTCCAGTTTTCGCGGCGGCCGGCCAGTTTGGAAAGATTGACCGCCGCGATCGCAAGGGCTGGAACCTTGAGAAGGGCGGGGTAATTGCTTTGCTCCAGAGCATCTGCGCGTCCCAGGTGGCCCTCCAGATTGTCCCGCTTGAGCGAATGGCGGGTTCGATAGAAAAGCGTATCGCACACGGCTGATACCAGCGGATCGCGGCATCCGGCCTGATAGGCGAGCGCCGCGTACGTGTCCGCTTCCCTCAGGAGCCCCTCGCCATGAAAATCTCCCGTGATCAACTCAAGCACGAAAAGGCGAACCGCTTTTCGGCCGTTCTCGTACCAGGCCGCGGTGGTCGGATTTGCCGCATCGTATTGCGCCAGCGCCGCGGCCTCCGTCGCCAGCAACGTGGGCGTGGCCTTGCGGGCATAAAGAGCGTCGATATCGAGCTGCCGCGGAGTGGGTTTCGGAACCCTCGGCCGCGGTGGCGGAGTCGCAACCTCTTCCGGAGGCGGAATGATCGTCGACAACAGCCCGCTCGTGAAGAGTGAATAACCCAGTCCCGCCACGGCCCCGCAGAACAACAGCGTCACCAATGCCACTTTGAAAAGTCTCATGCTCAAATCCAAGTCCAGCCCGCTCGAAGGGGTGCGTCACCAAAAACCGGGCAAAACGCTCTTTGGCAAGTCCATTCTCACCGTGTTCCAAAAAACGGAAGCACGCACCCGGTTGATCCGGAGCGGTGCCGGCCGGCTCGCCCGTTCGGTCAAATGTCCAGACCGCCCCGGCCGTTTCCGTCGGCCCAGCCATCCGGGGAAGACCGCTCATCAATGGCCCGGGGACCGGTCGCCCTTCTCCGCTTGGACCGAGGCGCAGGGTGCGGCACAATCCCACCCATGAACAATCCGAACCTTGCCGCCTTTGGAAATGCGGTCCAAGCTTCAGCCGATCTCCGCGACCGCTTGGCTGCGATCTTGGCTGCTCCTGAGTCCGAACGCCTGGCTCTCCTTGTCGCCTTCTCCACAGAGATCGGCCATCCGGTCTCCCAGGAGGAATGGGCCGCCCTTGCCGAGGCCTCGAAGAAGACGGAACTCACCGCCGAGGAACTGGAGACCGTCGCGGGCGGGATCTACCTCGGCCAGCCGGACTTCTTCGAGCAAATTGGAATCAAAATTGGTCAGGTAGTAACGGAGGTTGCGGAAAGCATGGAGAAGGCGCGGACGAAACCTTGGCCGTCTTCTTTCTGGTAAGAAATCGATAGGATTTCAGGTCAACTCCGGTCCGCCGTCTATCCCCGGTGTTGACCAGGTGCCGCGGGCGGTTTTTTCGCCATCACGCGGAGCAAAAACCGGCCCGCCCGATTGCTCGAGCTAAAAGCCAAAAGCGACCCGAACGGAAGCCAAACTTCCCCCCTCAACGACCGCGTCGGATGGAAGGGACCATCCGACAAAAACATGTGAAATGGAACGCCAGCGGCGTCGATCAAAGCCGGGACTTCTCGCACTCCTCGACCACGTTCTGGGGCCAGCAGATCGACCCGGTCAAAGTCACAAGCGACTCCGACAAAACCGACGTCGTCCTCGTGATCTTGGAAAACGACCAGCGAATCTAGTCATCGGAACCACTCAAAGGCCGGGGCCTCTTGGAATACCAGCGCCCCCGGAAAATCGCGTCACCGAGCGCCAGCGGTCGACCCGCCGGTAGGGATGGCTCTCCGCAGCCGTCCGACGATCAAGCGCCAACGGCGCAACCCCATACCAGCCCGGGGCACCGCCCCGGGATTCAGGCAGGGGAGCGCCAGGGCTGAAGGCCCGCCTCACGGCGGAAGAGGCCAATCGCCGGTGGGTCGGTGAGTTTCCCGGACGGCGAGGCGGGGTCGATGAGCGCGCGGGCGGACTCGGAATCGTTTTTGATGTCGGTGCCGAGGGATGAGCCGCCCCTTCAGGGCTGATCATTGAGACGGCTGGGGGACCCAAGGCGTTGCCTTGGGCTGGTATGGTAACCCCCGTTGGGGCGGTTGCAGGTGTCGAACAGGCGATTGCAGGCATCGAACGGGCGATTGCAGGTGTCGAACGGGCGGTTGCAGGTGTCGAACGGGCGGTTGCAGGCGTCGAACGGGTGATTGCAGGCGTCGAACGGGCGATTGCAGGCGTCGAACGGGCGATTGCAGGCATCGAAGGGGCGATTGCACGCGTCGAACGGGCGATTGCACGCGTCGAACGGGCGATTGCTTGCGGCGCTGCGCGCCGGATTTGGAATACGTCATGGGGAATTGAAAGGCTTCTACGCCGTTCCGGATTCCCGAATCCTGACCTCTGAATCCCGCTTCTCCTTCTTTGTGCCCGCTGTGTTTGCATCGTTCCTCTCCTGCGTTGACGGGAGGCGATGGGGCAGGGTGGTTGAAGGAGGGATGACTTAGGGGGTAAAGCTCAGGCGGAGGTTTCTGGCGGTTTCGACCAGCTTGCGGTCGCTGCTCCAGAGGGGAGCGCCGGAGAGTTTTGCAGAGACCAAAAGCTGGATGTCATTCCATCCGACGCCCAGGCCGTGAAGGCGGTTGGCCTCGATGAAGTGCAGGCATTCCTCGAAACGGCCTTCTACCGCCATGGGTTGGCGGCGGAGGTCGGCGAGGGTGGAAGCGCGGTTCTTGAGGTTACCGGTGGCCAGTTCACCCACGACGACGGGGTGGAGCAACACGGTTCCCTTCACGAGAGCCTCGGAAAGCGCCGGAAGGCCCAGGGGGAAGTGGTCGATCCAAACCGATGTGTCAACGAGGACCATCGGACGGGCGGGGGTGCTCGCGGCGGCGGGCGGGAATCTCCAGTCCGGGCATCGACCCGCCGAGGGCACTCAGCCGGCGCGCGGCGTGACGCTCGATCAAGGCTTCCAGTCCCATCCGAATGACGGCGGTTTTTTCGTGGACGCCGGTGCTGGTCATCGCCTCGGTGAGCAGGGCCTCATCGATGTTCAGCGTGGTTCTCATGCAGATCAATATGCGATTTTGATCTGCATGGCGCAATGAGGAAGGTTCGGTTCTCCGCGAGCGTCCGACGGACGTCTCGGAGAGGCGTCCCCACCGGGCCTCTGTGGTCAGCCCTTTACTCTTCGCTGGCGCCGGCGAGGCAGGGGCGGGTGAGCCGACTGTCGGGGTCGTAGTTGAGGTAGGGCTGGAGCCACTTTTCGATGTCGGGGACGGGCATGCCTTTGCGGGCGGCGTAGTCCTCGATCTGGTCGCGGTCGATTTTGCCGACGGCGAAGTATTTGGCCTGTGGGTGAGCGAAGTAGAGTCCGCTCACGCTGCTGGCGGGGAACATGGCGAGGGATTCGGTGAGGGTGATGCCGGTGCGGGCTTCGGCGTCGAGGAGGCGCCAGAGCGTCCACTTTTCGGTGTGGTCGGGCTGGGCAGGGTAGCCGGGCGCGGGGCGGATGCCGCGGTATTTTTCGCGGATGAGGTCCTCGGGCGTGAGGTTCTCGGTTTGGCCGAATCCCCAGAGGTCGCGGGCGCGCTTGTGGAGGCATTCGGCGTAGGCTTCGGCGAGGCGGTCGCCGATCGCCTTGGTCATGATCGAGAGGTAGTCGTCGTGGGCCTTTTCGTAAGTGGCGGCGACGTCGTGGACTTCGTGGCCGGCGGTGACCGCAAAGGCGCCGACGTAGTCGTTCCGACCGGAGCCGGCCGGGGCGACAAAGTCCGCGAGCGAGTAATTTGGCTGACCGGCGGGTTTTTTGGCCTGCTGGCGGAGGCAATGGAGGGTCTCGAGCGTGGCACCGGAGGCGTCGAGGAGCCGGATGTCTTCACCGGTGCCCTCCGCGCGCCAGAAGCCCAGGAGGCCGCGCGGATGGAAGAGGTCCTTCGCGACAATCTCGTCGAGGAGGCGGCGGGCGTCGTCGTAGAGCTTGCGGGCTTCGGGGCCGATCTCGGGATCGTCAAGCAGGCCGGGGAACCGTCCGCGCAATTCCCACGCATGGAAGAATGGCGACCAGTCGATGAACGGTACGAGTTCCGCGACGGAGACGTCGGCGGGGATGATTCCGAGTTCGGCCGGCACCGGGATGTCGACAGCGGTCCAGTCGGTCGCAAATTTGTTGGCAGCGGCCTCGGCGAGCGGGAGCTGCGGGCGGCCGGCCTGGCGGCCGGCGTGTTCCGTGCGGAGGGTTTCGTAGTCGTCGGCGAGTTTTTCGAGAAAGCCGGGTTTTTGCTCGGGGCTGAGGAGCGAGGAGACGACGTTGACCGAACGCGAGGCGTCGAGCACGTGGATGACGCCGTGGTCGTAGTGCTGGGCAATCTTGACGGCGGTGTGCGCTTTGCTGGTCGTAGCGCCGCCGATGAGGAGCGGAACCGTGAAGCCTTCGCGCTGCATTTCCTTCGCGACGTGGATCATCTCGTCGAGCGATGGCGTGATGAGGCCGGAAAGCCCGATGATGTCACAATTTTTCTCCCGCGCCGCGGCGAGGATCTTATCGCAGGGGACCATGACGCCCATGTCGATGACCTCGTAGTTGTTACACGCTAGGACGACGCCGACGATGTTCTTGCCGATGTCGTGCACGTCGCCTTTGACCGTGGCCATGAGCACGCGACCCTGCGAGCGGGCGTTCGGGTCGGCGGCCCGTTCGGCTTCCATGTATGGCGTCAGAAGCGCGACCGAACGCTTCATGACGCGCGCGCTTTTGACCACCTGCGGCAGGAACATTTTTCCGGCACCGAAGAGGTCGCCGACGACTTTCATGCCGTCCATGAGCGGGCCTTCGATGACGAGGAGCGGACGCCCGTATTTCTGGCGGGCCTCCTCGGTATCGGCATCAATGAAGTCGACAATGCCCTTGATGAGGGCGTGCTTGAGCCGTTCTTCGACCGCGCCTTTGCGCCACGTCAGGTCGGCGGTCGGACCCGCGGACGACGCGCCGGACGAACGGGATTTGAGTTCCTCGGCAAAGGTCACGAGCCGCTCGGTGGCGTCCGGGCGACGGTTCAAAAGCACGTCCTCGACGCGTTCGAGCAGGTCCTTCGGGATCTCCTCGTAAACGGCGAGCTGGCCGGCATTGACGATGCCCATGTCGAGCCCGGCGGAGATGGCATGAAAAAGAAACGCCGAGTGCATGGCCTCGCGAACCGGGTTGTTCCCGCGGAACGAAAACGAGATGTTGCTGATGCCGCCGCTCACGCGGGCGAAGGGCAGGTTCGTTTTGATCCAGCGCGTGGCCTCGATGAAGTCCTTGGCATAGTTCGCGTGTTCCTCGATGCCGGTGGCGACCGTGAGGACGTTCGGGTCGAAAATGATGTCCTCGGCGGGGAAGCCGACTTCCTCGGTGAGGATCCGGGAGGCGCGCGAGCAAATCTCGATGCGGCGCTCGAGGTTGTCCGCCTGGCCCTGTTCGTCGAAGGCCATGACGATGACCGCCGCACCGTAACGGCGGACGAGGCGGGCGTGGTGTTTGAATTTTTCCTCGCCTTCCTTGAGGCTGATCGAATTGACGATGCACTTGCCCTGCACGCAGCGGAGACCGGCTTCAATGACCTCCCATTTGGAGGAATCGATCATGATTGGCACGCGCGAGATGTCGGGTTCGCTGGCGACGAGATTCAGGAACCGCGTCATGGCGGCGACGCCGTCGAGCATGCCTTCGTCCATGTTCACGTCGATGATCTGCGCGCCGGCTTCGACCTGCTGGCGCGCGACGGCGAGGGCCTCGTCGTAATTCCCGGCGAGGATGAGCTTGGCGAATTTCGGTGAGCCCGTGACGTTCGTGCGCTCGCCGATGTTGATGAATGGAATCTCCGGGCGCGCAGTGAAGGGCTCGAGTCCGCTCAGGCGCAATGTCCGGGGTTTTTCCGGAATCTGCCGCGGCGGGAGGCCACGGACGGCCTCGGCGATCCGACGGATGTGATCCGGCGTCGTGCCGCAGCATCCGCCGACGATATTCAGCCACCCTTGCGAAGCCCATTCGCGGAGCTGCGGAGCGAGCGACTCGGCGGTCTCCGGAAAGCCGGTCGGGGAGAGGGGATCGGGCAAACCGGCATTCGGATACGTGCTGACGGCGAACGGCGAAATGGTCGAGAGTTCCTCGATGTACGGTCGCATTTCCTTCGGTCCGAGCGCGCAATTCAGGCCGATTGAGACCAGCGGGAAGTGGGAGACGGAATTCAGGAATGCCTCGACGGTCTGCCCGGTCAGCGTGCGTCCGCTCAGATCGGTGATCGTCCCGGAAACCATCACGGGCAGCGGTGGGTGGTTCTCGAAGAATTCGGAGATCGCGAAGAGTGCCGCCTTGGCGTTGAGGGTGTCGAAAATCGTTTCGACAAGGAGGATGTCGACTCCGCCAGCGACCAGGTTCTCGATTTGCTCGAGGTAGGCGGTGACGACCTGTTCGAATGTCACGTCGCGCTTCCCGGGGTCGTTGACGTCACGGGAGATTGACAGGGTGCGATTGAGCGGACCGATTGCTCCGGCGACAAAGATCCGGCGATCCTTGCAGGCATCGGCGGCACGGCGGGCGACGCGGGCGGCCTCGCGGTTGAGTTCCGGGACGATCGATTCCAAGCCGTAATCGGCCTGCGCGATCGTCGTACCGCTGAACGTGTTTGTCTCGATGATGTCGGCCCCGGCGGCGATGTAGCGCGAGTGGATCTCCTCGATGACGTCCGGCTTCGTGATGACGAGAAGGTCGTTGTTCCCCTTGAGGTCCTGGCCGGCCCAATCGGCAAAGCGTTCGCCGCGGTAGTCGGCCTCCTGCAGCTTGTATTGCTGCACCATTGTGCCCATCGCGCCGTCGATAATGGCAATGCGTTGGGCCAGCAGGTCTCGGAGTTCTTTCTCGATCAATGACATCGCGCAAACGGTAATCGGCGGAGGACTTCCCTGCCAACCCGTTAATGCTATATTCGGGCATGAGCCGCATCCGGTTTCGAATTGTTCCGCCCATCGATCGACCGGACGAACCGGTGGTCGTAACCGGGAACCTGCCGGCGCTCGGCGAATGGGAACCCACCCGCGGATTGCGGCTTCGGTGGGAACCGCCCTTCCATACCGGCGAGATCGAGGTCGAAACCGGCGGACGCCTCGAATTCAAGGTCACCCGCGGGACGTGGGAAGCCGAGGCCGTCGACGCGTTCGGACATGTTCCGGCAAACGAATCGCACGACGTCTGGCTCGACCACACGATCCAACTCACGGTGGCGGATTGGAAAGACCGGTATTCCGGCCGGCTGACCCGCGAACAAATCCGCTCCCGCGTCCTCGCCGGCACCCGCGATCTGCGCATCTGGCTCCCGCCGTCCTACGCCGGCGATCCGTTCCGGCGTTACCCCGTCTGGATTTTTCACGATGGCGACAACGTCTTTGACCCGAAATCCAGTGTGGTCACCGGTGTGGATCTGGCTGTTGATGAATGGACCGTCCGGCTCGCCCACGAAGGCGTGGTGCCGGAGTCGATCGTCGTCGGTGTGTGTCATCCGGAGGGATTCACGGAAGAAAACGACACCGCGCGGGACTTTGATCTGTCGCCCGAACTCGGCGGGGCCGCCTACGCGCAGTTTGTCACGACCGAATTGGTTCCGCACATGGACCAACACTACCGCACCCTGGCGCGTCCGGAAGCGCGTCTGCTGGGCGGGGCTTCGCTCGGAGCGCTCAATACCTTTTTCACGGCGCTGCGGCATCCCGGGTTCTTCAGCCGGTTTGTCTGTCTTTCGACCTCGTTCCACGATGTTTCCGGAATGCCGCCGGCGCACTGCCGGCATTTGCACGCGCTCCAAAGCGAACCCGCCCTGCCGGCCGGCGTGCGGATGTATTTTGATTATGGCTCGGTCGGACTTGACGAATGTTTCGAACCCTACCACCGGGACCTTGGCAGCCTCCTCCGTGAGAAGGGCTGGCGCGACGGGCTCGAATTTGAAATCTGCCGGGTCGTCGACGGCCGGCACGACGAACTCTCGTGGCGTGCGCGGCTTGGCGACGCGCTGCGGTTCGTTGCCGGACGATCCCATCCTTGATCCTCCTGTCTTCGATGGCCAAGATGCTGCATGGCAAAGTCGCGTCGGCAAAGAGGGGCGGAGGACGGACGCGTGCTGGTGGCGATTCCACCGTTCGACGGTGCGGAGGATGGCCACAAAGCAATCGCCCGGGGATTCTGGCAGGATCTGCTGGCTGAGCTCGCCCGCTTCCCGGCGATCGGTGTTCTGGCCCCGGAATCGGCCGCAGCGCTGGGGAGCGGCCTTAACGAGGCATCCCGCTGGGGAGCGCGGTTCGTCGTCCGGGGAGGATTGCGAACCGATGGACCGGGCATCCGGGTTCATGCGCGCCTGGCCGAGGCGGATAGTGGCTGTCAGGTGTGGGCCGGTCGGTTTGATGTCGAGGACCTGCCGGCGGCCCACGATGAGCTGACCGGAAGACTGGTAAACGCCATCGCGGCCCAGCTGAACAAGAGCCTCCTTAGCGAGGCCCGCCGCCGGCCGGTCGAGTCGCTGGAGGCCTATGATTGCTATTTGCGCGGAATGGAATGTATCCACCGCGGGTCGGCCGGGTCGGACGACGAGGCGAGGCGCTTTTTTGAGCGGGCCCTGGAACTGGATCCGCATTTTGCGGCGGCACAGGCGGGTGTCTCGCTCTCCCATTTCAATGAATGGAGCTGCCAGACCTGGCAGTGTTGGGAAGCGAAGGAAGTGGCTGCCTACGAAGCGGCCTGCCGAGCGGCCGAGATGGATCCCGACCTGCCGGTTGCCCTTGTGATTCTGGCGAGGATCGAGCAGTATCGAAGGCGGTTTGATGCCGCGGCGCCTCGTTTGCGGCGAGCTCTGGCGCTCGCGCCAAATGATGCCTCGATCCTCATTCTTCTGGCGGCGGGATTTGCGTGCGATGGGGACGGAGAAACGGGACGTGAACTGGCCCGGCGTGCGCTGACGCTGAACCCGCTGGGCCCCGCATGGTATCACGCGTATGCGGCGATTCCGGCCTTTGCGCTGGGAGACTTCGAGGAAGTCTTTGAAGAAACATCGCGGGTACCGCGCGGCTCGATTGTCGACACTCCCGCCTACCGCGCCGCGGCGGCCGCAGTTCTGGGCCGGCCCGCCGAGGCTGCGGTTGCGCTAACGGCATTCCGCGAGGAATTCGCCAGCCGAATCGCGCCGGGGCGTCGGACCTCGGACGACGAGTTGCTCGCCTGGCTGATGCATGTGAATCCGTTTCGCGATCCCGCACTCTCGCGCCGACTGGCGGATGGGGTGAAAGCTGCCGGCCTGGCAGTGGACAAGGTCGGACCCGCGGCGCCGGCGGTGTCGTGGCCCACGGCCAACACGTTCCGCCTGGAGGGTGGTGCGTGGACCTTGGTCTATGAGCATGTGGTGGCGGTTCTTCCCGATCTGCGGGGTCTCCACGATATTGCACGGCTACTGTCGGAACCGGGGAGGGAGATTGGCTGCATGGACCTCGTCGGCGCGGGTCTGGCCGCGGCGGAGATGCCCGCGCTCGACATCAAGGCCCTGGCTGCCTATCGCGAACGCCTTCGGGATTTGGATGCGGAGGTCGAGGCGGGAGGGGACGCGGAGACGCTCGCGGAAGAACGCGAAGCGCTCCTGCGTGAGATTTCGCGGGCGACCGGCCTGACCGGCACTCGCCGCGGAACCGGCGGTTCGCAGGAACGAGCGCGCACGACGGTTGCCTGGCGGATCCGGCACGCGATTCGCCGGATCGAAGTCGTCCACCCGACCCTCGGCCTCCATCTGCGCAACAGCATCCGGACGGGGGCCTTCTGCGAATACCGTCCGGAACGTCCGGTCTCCTGGCGGGTCTGAGGGGCCTCACATTGTGAGGCGGATCCTCACGCCAGTCAGGTTGTGAAAACTCTTCCACATCAATCCGAGATTCCATTTATCAGTGACGGCGGTCAGGAGACCACGCTCGTCTTTCTGGAGAACATCGAACTGCCTTGTTTTGCGGCGTTTCATTATCTGGTCCAGCCCGGTGGCCGCGGCTGGTTCCGTCGCTACTACGAGGACTACATCGACCTGGCGCGGCGGTTTGGGGCCGGCTTTGTTTTGGAAAGCCCGACGTGGCGGGCCAATCCTGATTGGGGCCGCCAGCTCGGCTATGCGGCGCCGGAACTGCGCGAGGTCAACCGGCGTTCGATCGAGCTTTTGCTGGAACTGCGCGACGAGCAGGCCGATGTGCCCATGGTGGTCAGCGGTTGTATTGGACCACGCGGGGACGGCTACGCAGCCGATCGCTGCATGAGCGCGGAGGTTGCGGAAGAATACCATTCGGCGCAGGCCGCCGCGTTCCGGGAGTTCGGAGCCGATGTGGTCACGGCGATGACGATGACCCACGCGGGCGAAGCCGCGGGAGTCGCGCGCGCTGCGGCGGCGGTTGGCTTGCCTTCGGTGATCTCGTTTACGACCGAAACCGACGGGCGGCTTCCGGACGGCATGCCGTTGGATGAGGCGATCGGCCAGTTGGATGCGCTGGGTTCGGCGGCTCCGGCTTACTTCATGATCAACTGTATGCACCCCACGCATGTGGAGCCGGCTGTGACGAGCCAGGGGACTTGGCGCGAAAGGATTGTCGGCCTGCGCGCAAACGCCTCGTGCCGGAGCCATGCGGAACTGGATGAGGCGACCGAATTGGATATCGGAAACCCCGTCGAACTGGCGCAGCACTACCAGGATTTTCGGAGAATCTTTCCGAACTTGAACGTATTCGGCGGATGCTGCGGCACCGACGTCCGGCACCTCGGCGAGATTTGCGCCTGTTGTTTCGGAGGCGCGACCGCGGCAAAGCCGGTGCTGAGAGCCGCGTGATGCGCAGACGCGCGAACGTCTTCGTCGCTGCGGGAACGATCGCCCGGACTTGTTGAGTTACCGTCGAACTGCTCAGGACGGTGATGGTCGCGGGTTCGACGGTCCAGGAATCGGCGGCGAGGATTTCGGAAGTCTCGACATCGATACGAATGTCCGCCGCGGAGGCCAGGCGCGTGTCGGTGAGAGCCAACGCCGCCGATTCTGAAGTCACGGTCGGCAGACTCACTCGCGAAGCGAGGGTATGGACCAACACTACCGCACAATGGCGCGTCCGGAAGCGCGTCTGCTGGGCGGGGCTTCGCTGGGAACGCTCAATACCTTTTTCACGGCCCTGCGGCATCCCGGGTCTTACGCGGTTTGTCTGTCTCTCGACCTCATTCCACGATGTTTCGGGAATGCCGCCGGCCCACTGCCGGCATTTGCACGCGCTCCAAAGCGAACCCGCCCTGCCGCCGTGAGTTCGGATGTATTTTGATTATGGCTCGGTTGGACTCGACGAATGTTTCGAGCCCTACCACCGCGATCTCGGCAGCCTCCTTCGCGAGAAGGGCTGGTGCGACGGGCTCGAATTTAAAATCCGCCGGGCCGTCGACGGCCGGCACGACGAACTCTCGTGGCGTGGGCGAATCGGCGACGCGCTTCGATTTCTTGCCGCCCGTTCCTTCTAAGCAAACGGGGCTCCGGCTTCCGCGGAACCTTCGTTTTTTACGGGGACTTTTTTTGCGGCCGGCCGCCCGGAGAAAACGAGCCTTGGGAGCAGATCAAAGACGCCTTCGATAAAGAGCGATCCAAACTTCAAGTGCGCCGCGTAGTGCCTCGCGACGGCATCCTTTCGTCGAAAGAGTTTTGGGGAAATCTCGTACGTTCGTGGAAGCAATCCGCCCTCCGGGAGACGCGAGGCGCAGATGGCAAACAAGGTTTGTTCCGCCAGGTGTGGGTATACCCACTTTCCGTCGCAGATGCTGAGAACCTTTTCGGCAAACTCGAAATCGAACAATGCGCGGTCGGCGGCAACGATGCCGGAATTGATGTTGCGCCGAATCTTCATGCCGAGCAATTTTTCCAAGTTCGGCCGTCCGATGCCATACTGCTCGGGAACTTCTTCGTTGAACCACTGGCCCCCGGTCCGGTAGCGCGACATCAGTTCGGCCGGGTCGTCGAAAAAGAGAATGTCGCTGTCGAGGAGGATCAGGCGCTCACCTTCCGCGAACAGCGGGATATCGAAAAATTTGAGGCTGAGTGGCAGTTCCCGGCGCAAAGCCAGGCAGTGCGGATAGCCGGCGAGCGCTGTTTCGGCTGCGGCATCTGCCTCGGACTTTCTGACGACCCGTGATCCGCCGGCGAAACCTTCGAGGCGCTTGATGGCCGCCGCGTCGAGCGACCCATCATCGTGAAAAATGAAGCGGGGGCGAGTCGCAGAAAAGAAGGCGAACGTGGAAGCGGCGGCGAAGGTTTCTTCCAGATACTTTGTGCAAGCCAGCACGTGCGTCTCGGGCCCGGCGGGCGAGTCGGCACGGATCGTCGAAGCGGCGACCCGCCCGATGGCGGGAAAGGCCGGTCGGGCCACCCCAACCAGCGTCCAAAATGCCGCCGAACGAAGCTTGCCCGCGATGCCTCCACGGGTCACTTGTCCCTTTGTCGCTGCGAGGAACGACACCGCAAATCCGGTGAAGAACGAACGGCGGCCAACATTGCCCTCGATCACCCGCGGACGAGCCGGACTTTTGAGATTTTCGCGGAACGCGATCCGCGCGATCGGCCGACCGGTGCCCTTTTCGCAGACGAGAATTTCTTCGCGCAAACCGCCTTCGCAGGCCTCGCGGAAGATCGGACCGGGGACCAGGACGCGGTCGTTGGCGATGAAAACGATGACGTTCTTGTACGTGCGCTGGAACGCACGTTGCAAAACCTCCCCATCACACCACCAGAGCGGGTTGGCTGGATCGACCGCGGGAACTTCGCCCCACGAAGCAAACGGGAACCGGTTCGCCAGGACGTCGGCGGGCCCGCCGGTCGAAGGGAGTTGCACAATCAGGTTGTTCCAGCCTCCCAATCGGCTTTCGAGCGTCAGCAGGCACGCGAGCGAGCGTGTGGCGTCCGACGGATTGCGCGCCGCCGCGTGCAACGCGACGATCGATGGCTTGAGGCCCGTTCGTCGCGGGAATCTTCTCACCAGCGCCTCGAGAAGATTGATCACGTCCTGCTGAGCTCTCCGACCGGGGAGCGAAGGTCAATCCCGTGAGCACATATGGCCATGCAGCATCAGTCTTGGCCAGAGAGCATTTGGTCAAGCTTGCTCCGGGGAAAAGGCGGGCCGGGAAACCAGCGGTCCGTGTGCCGCCCGCAGAATCGAGGCTGCATGCGCCGAGTCGCCTAAAGCCGGGTAATGCGAAGCCGGGCGAACTTTTTCGTCGTCGCGGGAACGGTCGCCCGGACTTGCTGGACGACGGTGGACCCGTCCAGAACCGTGATCGTCGCAGGCTCGACCGTCCACGAATCGACGGCAAGCGTTTCGGAGGTCTCGACGTCCACTCGGATGTCTGTCGCGGAGGCCAGGCGCGTGAAGGTAAGAGCCAGCGACCCGGATTCCCATGACGCGGTCGGCAAACCGGCTTGCGATGCGGTCGTCGGATCGAGACCGAGGGCGTATTCGGTCAGCAAGGGAATCCCATCGCCGTCCGCATCGTTGTCATCCGGCGTGGCGTTCGAAATACCGTATCGGGATTTCCAATGATCGTAGCGGAGGACCCAGGAATAGTCGCGGAGCCGGACGAAGAGCGTGCGATCGGCCGGATTGTACGAAGACGTATTTGCGCCCTGTGATGCTTCGATCGCGGCGGTGATCCCGGTCAGAGTCCAAGAGCCGGAAAAACTTCGGAACAAAGCACTGCCCGAGTCGCCAAGTGTTGCGGTCGCTTCGTCGGAACCGCCGTTTGAGTTAAAAGCCGTTGAGAGAGCCACGTAGCTGTAGCTGATCCCGTTGGTATAGGTGACGGTCTGGGCCGGGAAATTCGTCATATTCGTTCCCCATCGGAGTGCGCGAGTGGAGTCATTCCCCCACGTCCAGCCTTGAGTGGTCACGGACCCTTTTCCGCGGCCCCAGCCGACAAGAACCGAATTCTGAAACGTGTCAGCAGTGGATGGACCTGCGAGGGCGAGCGGCGAAACGTTCGGCGGGTTGGCGATCTTTTGGAGTTGGAGGTCAACGACGACATTCGGCGAGCCGGGGATGACGATGGGAACCGGTGTAAACGTCGTATCGCGCGAGTAAGTTGCTCCATTGATAACGATGTCGGAATTTGAGACGGCCACGTGGCGGGCGGTGACGAGAAAGCCATTGCCGATGTAAACCGCCGACGCGTTGTTCAGGCCATACCGGGCGACGTATTGCCAGGGAACTCCGGCGGCATTCCCGTTTGGGTAGGTGGACGCGTTGGCAGGATCGATGACGTTCTTTGTGTTGTCGGTGCTCGACGCGTTGTCGAAGACGATCAAGCCCTGCGCGGAGGTGGCGAGGGCGAGCGTTGCGGCAATGGCCAGTCGGCGAATCACAAGGCTGGAGAAAGGTCAGCGGATGCCGAGGAAATTTCAACCGACAAGTTCGTCGGAACGGTTGCGACGTTTTACTCCGTGGGCTTGTAAAAAAGCAACCGCAGGCCGTTGAGACAAACGAGCACGGTGCTTCCTTCGTGCCCGACGACCCCGAGTGGCAGCGGGAGGTCGATGCCGAATGCGGCGATGAGCAAAACGAGGATGACCGCCGACGCGAACACGAGGTTCTGGATCAGAACGCGCCGGGAATGGCGGGCGAGTCCGAGGAGGAGGGGGATGTTATCGAGCTTGTCGCCCATCAGAACAACATCTGCCGTCTCCATGGCCACGTCGGTGCCGGCGGCTCCCATCGCGACGCCGAGGTTCGCCGTGGCCAGCGCCGGTGCGTCGTTGACGCCGTCGCCGACCATCATCACCTTGCCTTCAGCTTTCAGATGCCGAATCGCTTCGACTTTGTCCTCGGGGAGAAGTTCGGCGCGGAACGAATCGACTTCCGCCTGCGACGCGATCGCGGCCGCGACCGGCTTTTGGTCGCCGGTCAACATGACCACCGATCGAACGCCCAGCTTGTGGAGACGGGCTGCGAGGCTCCGGGCTTCCGGACGGATCGTGTCGGCGAGCGCGAGGGCGGCGAGCACGGTCACCCCGCCGGCCGTGACCTCAGCCAGCCAAACGCAACTCTTGCCCTCCGCCGAAAGTGCGTTCACCGTCTGGTCGATGGCGTCCGGAATCGTCGCGCCGCGTTCGTCGGCAAACCGGCGGCTTCCGATCAACAAGGTGCGTCCGGCAATGGTGGCCTCGGCCCCCTTTCCGGATGTGGATTGAAACCTCGAGGCATTCGGGATTGTGAGGCCGGCCGACCTGGCACTTTGCACGATGGCAGCGGCCAGTGGGTGCTCGGATCGCGATTCGAGGCCGGCGGCGAGTTCCAGCAAGCCCGCGGGCATTTTCGGCAAATCCGGACCGACGTCGAAAGCGCCGGCCGGCGTCACCACGTGGGTGACCGATGGACGGCCGACGGTGAGCGTGCCCGTCTTGTCGATGGCAACGATCTGGAGACTCGCGGCGGTTTCCAAATGGGATCCGCCCTTGATCAGAATGCCGCGCCGCGCGGCTCCGCCGATCGCGGAAAGCACGGTGGCCGGGGTGCTGATGACCAGGGCGCATGGCGAGGCCACGACCATGACCGTCATGGCGCGATAGAACGCGGCAGCAAACGGCTCGTGCCAGAGCAGGAGCGGCACCAGGAGGACGCCAAGCGTGAAGACAATGACGCCCGTGGCGTAGTATTGCTCGGCCTCCTCGAGAAACCTCTGCGTGCGGGATTTCTCGGCCTGCGCTTCCTCGACCAATTTGACCATCCGGGCGATGGCTGAATCCGCCGCACGTTTGGTGACCTGCAATTCGAGCGAACCACGTTGGTTGAGCGTCCCGGCAAACAAGGAACTTCCCGGAACTTTGGAGACCGGCATGGATTCGCCGGTGAGGCTCGACTCATCGACGTGGCTGGTGCCCTCGGTCACGACGCCGTCGACGGGGATGTGTTCGCCGGGGCGCACAATGACGATTTCGCCGACGGCGAGTTCCTCGACGCGGACCAGTTCGGTGCCTCCGTTTCGCTTCACCAAGGCGCTGTCGGGACGAAGCTTGAGCAGCGAATGGATCGCGCTCTGCGTGCGGGCGAGAGCATAGCTTTGGAGGACGTTGGAGAACGAAAACAAGAAGAGCAGTAAAGCGCCTTCGAACGGCTGGCCGACGATCCCTGCCCCAATCGCGGCCAGAACCATGAGAACATCGACATCCAGAACCTTTTCGCGGAGCGAAGCCCACGCCGAGCGAACGCCCTGCTGTCCGCAAAAGAAGTAGGCCCCGGCGTAGAAGGCGATCGCTGTCGCGGAGAATTTTCCAAGGGTCTGGTCCGCGACAAAGGCACCAACAAGAAAAAGAAACCCGAGCGCGCACGAAAGTTCCTCGTTCCGTTCACCGGATCGAATCTTTTGCCACAGTGTTGGCTGCTGGTGGAGGTTGGGAGGCTCGTACGGGCGCACCGCGGCGCCGGTGGAACGAACATTTTCGATCAACGCACCGCTGGTCGTCTCGCGTTCGTCGAATGTCAGACAGACAATCTTGCCGAGGTAAGTCGCAGTGGCCTTTCGCACGCCGGGCAGGCGGCGAATCCGGCGTTCCAGTCGAATCGCGCAGGCCTCACAGGCTTTTCCATCCAGGCGCAGCGTTTGCTTTTGCAGCGAAGGAACGAGCGCATGGTCTTCCGCAATGCGCCGCACGTCATCGTCGGTCAAACTTTCGGGATCGAACGTGATTTCCAGTGCCGGTTTCCCGGCGATGGGCCGCACGCCGACGACGCCGTCGTGCCCGGCGACGGATCGAACCGCCGCCCGGAGATCGTCGGGATCACTTCTGGCCATGGCGAGCCTCCTGTTGGAGCCTGAAGTTGAGAAGAATTCGCAGGAGCGGTTTCCTTGTTCGCCGGGGAGGCCGAGTGGCCGGGCCGGGCCGAATGCTTTCGAACAATGTGAAGGAATGATGAGGCCCGGTCGACAAAATGCAAGCCCGGGAAACTCCGGCGGACGGTGGACAAGGGGAAACCACATTGGTAGCGTCCCGGGACCATGAGCGATTTACTCTCTTCCATCGAACGGGCGGCGCGCGACGGGCGGCTTTTGGAATCTTCGTCGAGAAATATTGCCGATCTTTTGCGGGGAAGTCGTTCGCCGGTTTATGAAGCCGCGGTCGCCGAGTTGGTGGAAGCCGAAGATTGGAAGGAACTCGACAACCGGTTCTTTCGAACGCTAGCGTTCGGAACCGGCGGACTCCGGGGCAAGACGATCGGCGCCGTGGTGACCAAGGCCGAAATGGGGACGCCTCAGGCGCTCGGACGGCCCGAGTTTCCATGTGTGGGGACGAACGCCATGAACACGTTCAACATCAGCCGGGCAACGCAGGGCCTCGTGGCTTATGTGAAAGAGCACTTTGCCAGGAGCGGGAAGCCCGGCCGGCCGGCGGTCTGCATCAGCCATGACACGCGTTTCTTCTCGCGGGAATTTGCGGAGCTCGCAGCCAAGGTGATCACCGATCTCGGTTGCGATGCTTATTTGTTCGAGGGACCGCGTTCGACTCCCGAGCTTTCCTTTGCCGTCCGCCACGTGAAGGCGCAGGCGGGCATCAATTTGACAGCGAGCCATAATCCGCCGGCTTACAATGGTTACAAAGTTTATTTCGAAGACGGTTGCCAGGTCGTGGAACCACATGCCTCGGCGATCATCGACCGTGTGAATGCGGTGGCGTCCGAGGAATTCGAACCCGTGGCAGACCGCGGTCGCGTGATTCCGATGGGCGCGGAAATCGACGAAGCCTACATGGACCGCCTGGCCACGCTGCCGCTCGATCCCGAGCTGATCCGGCGCGAGAATTCGTTGAAGATTGTTTACACTCCGCTGCATGGCGTCGGTGGTGTGATCATCAAACCGATGCTCGCGCGCCTCGGCTTTCAATGTGAAGGCGTCGCCGAACAGGAGGTGCCGGATGGCCGGTTTCCAACCGTCAAATCTCCGAATCCGGAAAATGCGGAGGCGTTGACGATGGCGATCGCGCAGGCCGATGCGACGGGAGCCGATCTGGTCATTGCAACCGATCCGGACGACGACCGCATGGGCATCGCCGCGCGGGACGCGGAAGGGAAGATGCAACTGCTCACTGGAAATCAGATCGGATCGATCCTTGCGTGGTATCGGGCTGAGAAGCATTTCGAGTTCGGCATCCTGAACGATGCCAACCGTTCACGCGGGGTGATCATTAAGACATTCGTGACAACGGACCTGCAGAAGGCGATCGCCGAAAAACATGGCCTCCGCTGCGTTGAGACGCTCACCGGTTTCAAATACATCGGTGAGAAGCTCGGGAAATACGAGGCGGCGATTCCGGAGGACTTGCGCAAGAATTATGCGGAACTTCCGGAGTCTGAGACCCGGCGGCTCCGGCTCGAGCATTCGTCGCTCTATGTTTTCGGTGGAGAGGAAAGCTATGGTTACAGTGCATCGGATTTTGTCCGCGACAAAGACGGCAACAGCGCGGCGGTTTTGATCGCCGAAGCGGCCGCCTATGCAAAGTCGCAGGGGTTGACGCTGGCGGGTCTGCTGGACCGGATCTTTGCGGAATTCGGGGTTTACCTCGAGCGCGGCGAATCACTCACGATGGAAGGCGCCGAAGGCGCGGCGCAGATCAAAAAGCTGGTGGATTCGTATGCGGCGCTGCCGCCGACGGAAATCGATGGGTCTCGAGTGAGTGGCATCCGGAATTTTGCGACCGACGAGATCTTTGATGTCGAAGGTGACCGGATCCCGACGGAGGCGATGTTGATGATCGAATTGGAAGACGGTCGAAAAGTCGCCGTGCGGCCGTCGGGCACCGAACCGAAGATCAAATATTACATGTTCGGTGTGCAAAAGCCGCCGACCGGAACGACGTTCGAGGTCGCAGACGTCCCGGCGATCCGGGCCGCGGTGACGGCGCGGTTGAATTCGCTCTGGGATTTTCTTTCCGCGGATGCCAAGTCGCGGTTGGCCGCCTGAACACATGCGCGCACTCGCTTCGCTGACGCCGGCTGAGGTTCTGGCGCTGGCCATTTCGCTGGAGGAGGACGATGCTCGAATCTACGGCGACTTTGCCGCCCGTGTGCGGGATCAATTTCCGGAGACGGCGAAAGTTTTGGAGCGCATGCGCGACGAGGAGCGGGTGCATGCCGCTCGGCTGATTGAGTTGTTCCGGACGCGGTTCGGTGAGCATATCCCATTTGTGCGCCGGCAGGACGTGAAGGGCTTTTTGCGACGCAAGCCGGTGTGGCTGACCCAGGCGCTCGGGATTGATCAGGTGCGAAAGGCGGTCGAGGTCATGGAGCTGGAATCCCTGCGATTCTATCAACGTTCCGCCGCGCACAGCGGAGACGCCGCGGTGCGGAAGCTCTTCGACGAACTCGCCGCTGAGGAGGAGAAGCACGAGGAGTTGGCGGTTTCGTTGGAGCAACAACTCGATACCTCCGGGGCGAAGAAGGAAGAGGATTCCGCGGCCCGCCGGATGTTTGTCCTGCAAGTGATCCAGCCCGGATTGGCCGGTTTGATGGACGGCTCGGTTTCCACGCTCGCTCCGGTCTTTGCGGCGGCCTATGCGACACGCGACAGCGGCGATGCGTTCCTCGTTGGTCTGGCTGCATCGGTGGGGGCGGGGATCAGCATGGGATTTGCCGAGGCCCTGTCGGACGATGGTGTGATCAGCGGCCGCGGTCACCCGTGGGTGCGGGGCGTGATCTGTGGATTGATGACCGGCCTCGGCGGTATCGGCCACACTCTGCCGTTTTTGATCCACGATTTCCATGGGGCGATGATCGTCGCCGTCGCGGTCGTGTTGGTCGAATTGGCGGTGATTTCGTGGGTGCGCCACCGCTACATGGACACGCCGCTTCTGGCGGCTGCGTTCCAGGTGTTTGTTGGCGGAATGTTGGTCTTCCTTGCCGGAATCGTAATCGGCTCGGCCTGACGTCAGGGCGTCAGGCGCTCGGCGCGGATGCGGAAGAACTGGCGGGGTTCGCTGGCGGTCTCCGGTCCGGGACCCAGGATCGTGCTCGGCGGATTGCCTGGCGATTCGCCTTCGACACCGATTCCGATCAGCGGGTCTCCATTGTCCGACTGGCCGATCGTTTCCCAATCGAGCAGGTTCGGACTGGATTCGATGATTTGGCGCCATCCGCGCGCGTAGGGATTGCGCGGTACGACAAAGCGGAGGACCGGGCCACCGGGGTCCGAGATGGATTGCATGGCGGGCGGGGTCGCCGGAAAACCGCCGAGGAGGAAATGAACAACGTTGGGAAGTCCGGCCGTGTTCGTGGCCGGATCCGTGAGGAGCGGGTCTGCCAACTGGGCGGGTTCGAGTTGGGTTCCAATCCACTGTTCGTAGGTCAGAGCCGGTGGCTCTGCGATTCCGGCGGCCGGGTCACCGAGGTACGGGGACAGGCCGGTCGCGGAGAGTTCCATGACGGGCCCGGCTGGGCCCGTGACAGGAGCGCCCAGCAGGTCATCGGCGTCAAGTTGGTTCGAAGGACGGCGGATGCGGAAGAAGTCGACGTCGGCGATCAGGTCCGGGTTGCCGACGCCGATGTTGGCAATCCGGTTCTGGTGGAATGGCTGCACGATGCTCGAAAAGTTCCATCCGGCCGAGACGGTATTCCAATCGGTGTACGTAGTGATTCCGACTTGGAGGGTGGCGGGCATATCGTTTCGAATAAACCGGTTTTCAATGATCCACGGTCCATTTCCGTGACGTCGCAGGAGAAGGAAAACGGGCCCGCGGCGGACGATCTGCAGGGTTGCGTTTGGTTCGTTCTGTGGAACCCCGAAGGTGCGCGGGTAGAGCGTGGAAGCGCCGTTGATGGTTGTTTTGACCTCATAATGCCAGCGGGCCGGATTGAATTGGTCGGGGAATGTGAGACCGGTGCTTCCAAATCCGTAAGAGAGGAAGATGTAGTTCTCGGTGAAAGGCTGCCAATCGGTCGTGTAACCAACCGGTGGCCAGGGAAGGATGACAGCGGGACCCGGATCAGGCTGGGGCGCCGCCGCGCTGATCCCCCGCGGGGTGCGGATGAGAAGGCCGGCCAGGCTGAAGTCGGAATTCGGCCGTCCGGTGCCGGCGCGATTGAGGACGTCGAGATTGATGGTCACGACAAAGTCGCCGGTGACTTCCTTGAATGTGTAAGCCCCGGTGAAGTTGGCGAACCAACTGCTCGAGTAGGGCATGAGCCGCATGTGTCCGGGCGTGGTGGTGTCGATGTTCCACTGCTCGAGTTTGTCCGCGTTCCAGCCCTCGACTTCGTTGTTCCGGAGCCAATGGCTCAGCGTGGCGGGATCGTCGAATTCATCCGAGAGTGTCACGAGGTCATCGTTGATAACAACGGGGCTGTAGGTGAGTTCAACCGGAGACGACGTGGTATTCGAACCGCCTGTGGCTGCGGTCACACCGGGAGGCAACTGGATGGTGATTGTTCCATTCTGCGTGAATCCGGTGAGGCGCAGTCGGTAGGTCGTGCCGTCACCGCTGAGGTGGGTGAGCGTCGCACCGGCGGAACCACCGATCAGAAAATCCGAGACGTCCAGGCCGGTTACGGGTGCTGAGAACACGATATCAAAGTCAATGAATGGAGCTTCGAGCAGCCCGTTGGAAATGCCCGATGGTGAAATGCGCACGTGCACGTCGCCGGCCAGCGCCGCCGAAGTGCCGGCGTCATTCCGGCCGTCCAACTGCCGAAGGTAGGAAACGAGGTCCTGTTGCTGGTCGGTGGGCAGGTCGAGCACGTTGCGGTGGGGCGCGGCGAGTGCGATGTCGGCGGCAGTTGAAACGAGAACGGCGTCGACTTGGAACTCGTGGTTAACCTGCAGGATTTCGATGGTGTTCGTGGCTCCCGGTTGGAACGGGAAATCCGCCTCGACCCAGCGCCACCCGCTGAGCTGCCAGCCATTGTCGGGATCCTGACGGACCAGCGGAACGGTCTGCGAGACGCCATTGACGCGAATCTCCGCAGCGGCGTCACCGTAGCGGCGGATATAGCGCAAAGCGACCCGGCCGGGTCCGCCGGAGCCACCGGAGACGTTTTGAAAACGCACGCCGTGACCGCTGCTGCCTTCAAGGCTCAGCCAGGAGCGGTTGTAGGCGCCGCGCTCGAATCCTCCGCCACCCTGTCCAAGTGAATCGTTCACGAGCGTGACGGTTCCCAGATTGAGAATTTCTGCCTGATCGGCTTCAAGCAGCGTTCCACCCAGGTGGTCAAAAACGTCCGTCAGCGTTCCGGCGAGGCCATGGTGAAAATACGAGGTGGCGGCATGAAGGCCGTGGAGTGTCGGGGTGTCGATGCCGGTCAAGGCCGCACCGAGACGTGAGCCACTGATGGCGGATTGTGTGCCGACGTTGTGAAGGGTCGGCGCCGGAGATGTGCTGTCCGTGAGACTTGCCCCGGTGTGGCAAGTGGTGCATTGCAGGGTAAAGAACGCATCCCGGCCCCGAAGGGCGGCGATGGTGAATGATCCGTCTTCCTCGCGGTGGGGGCTTCGCGGAATCGATGAGACGTTGAGGGAGGAGAGATAGGCCGCGATGGCGTCGAGGTCCGGGCTTGCGCCTGCCTTGGTTGTTGTCGGCGACGGGTGAGCCGCTTGAAATTCGGTGGGGTTCATAGCGATGAAGCCCGTGCCTCCGAAATGCCCGCGGATGACATGCTCGAAGTCCTGAATTTCGTCGAAATTCCCGCTCCAGTGGACGTTTCCGTGAAGCATGCCTTCGCGGCCCCGGAGATCGGTGGTCCGCCGGAGGCCTTCGCCGCGTCCGGAGAAGTCCCATGTCCGTCCATCGTGCCCGCCATCGATGTGGCAGGAGGCACAACTGATGTACCCTTCGGCGCTCATTCGCGTGTCTGCGGCATTGTAGAAAATTCGCTTTCCGAGCAGGACCTGTTGGCTGAGCAGTTCATCGTCCACGGTGTCCGTCGTGGCGACCGATGGAAGGTTCGTGAGATTCTGTCCGAGGAGCAGTGAGGTATCCCAAATGTTCACGGTGCGCCCCATCAGATTCTGCGAGAACAGCCGTTGCGACACCGGGTCGACGAGGACGCCCTGGGGTGCGAGGCCGGTTTCCAATTCGATGACCGGGATCGCAGGCGACGTGAGGGTTGAGCCCTGGGTGTCGAGACCGGTGACCGGCGCGAGGTTGAGAGCGTCGATGGCGACGAGACGGTTGTTCCCTTGAAGCGTCACAAAGATCTGATCACCGAGCGGCGAGTAGGCGACCGCCGACGGACTGTCCGAGTTGTCAAAATCGCGGCGTGAGTGCCGGATTTCCTGGTTCGTATTGAGGTTCAAAAACGAAATCACAGCACGCACGGTGGTTTCGTGGGTCAGGTCTCCGACGGCAAAAAACGCGCCGCGCTGGACGTTGTCCTGTTTGGAAACGACTGAGGCGCGGGTTCCATCGGGAGAAATCGCAATGCCGTCCAGATAGTTCGGGACTCCGGCCGCACGGTCTCCGCCGTCGGTGGTATTGGCTGACGAGAGCCGGAACGTGCGCACGGGCGAGAGGGTCGAGCCGTTGAACTCGCCGATCTGGCCTTCGAGTTCAGGGGAAATGAAACGCGTGACCAGCACGCGCTGACCATCGCCGCTCACCGCAATCGCGCGCGGAGTCGGGAATGTCGACCGGATGGTTGGCGCGGCCATCGGGGTGGCCGCATTGTAGCGGTGGAGCTCGCCGGAACTGTAGAGCGTGGCGAAAATCGACTGTCCGTCCGGCGAGGCCACGATGCCGAATGGACCCGAGCCATAGGCCAGCGGGATCAGGGCGTGTGGCGAGCCGTCGGGATTGAGCACGCGGATTTCGTCGGACTTGTGTGAGGTGATCCAGTAGCGGCCGTTGGCATCGCGTGTGATCCCGCGCGGGTCTTCGCCGGCCGGAAATTCATCGATTTTTTCTCCGGATGAGGCGTCCAAAACAGAGACGGTGTTCGCGTCGGGGTTAACGACCCAAAGACGGCGGCCGTCCGGATCCTCGCCGACGACCATCGTCGAACTTTGCACCGGCGCGGGTCCCGTGGGTGCGGCGAGAACGGCGAGGTTGATCGAACCGGTCACCGTTGCGTCGTTGGCATCACGGGCCTGGACCAACACACGCTCGCGGCTGGTGGATGGGAACGAGACATCGGCCGAATTGCTGGACGACCACGGCTGCCAGCTTCCATTGAAATTGAACCGGTAGTCGAAGGGACCCACGCCAGAGGCGGTCGCTGTGATCGTAATGAGTTGGTCGGGAGCCGGATGGAAGTCGGTTGCATTGATCGCGGCAAACGTCGGCAGGGCGGCGGCGTTGACATCGGTGCCGGTCGAAAAACGGAATGTATAGGCTTCGATCCGGTTCCCGGCCGCATCAACGAATCCGGCCCCGGTGGCATTGTCCGAGAAGAAATCGACCTGGTAGGTCGTATCCGCGGCCAAGCCGTTTGTCGGCGTGAACGTGACAACGCCCGAAAAGTCGTGGATTAAATATCCGTCGACCGCATTACCGAGGGAATTGTCGGGCAGGACCGGGCGAACGGCAAAGTCGACGCCATTGCGCATGCCGCCATTGCGAGGGTGTTCGTGGAGCAGAAAGCTCAGCGGCGCGAAACGCGGGTAGCCGGTGCGATTTGCCTGCGGGATGTGGTAGGTCACGGACGGCGGGTTGGTGTCCGGGTCCTGTTGGTGCACCCAGACGGCCATGCCTTGGGAGAGTCCCGGATTCGGGTATCCGCCGGTGATCCAGAGATTCCCGAGCGGAAGCGACATTTGGCTTGTGTCGACGTTGTTTGGAGCGCCTTGGTTCAGGGTCAGCACGAACGGGTCAAGATCACCGGCGATGAACGCGCTCATGTTGATCTTCCGGTTGTGGATGAACCCGAATTGATCCTGGAAAACCGGATACGACGCGTTGCTGAAATTCGGCACGGTGAGCGACGCAGCCAGGTCGATTGCGCCGCTGCCATTTGGTTCGGCGGCGTCGGTGATGTCGGCGGCCATGAGGATATCGGTGGCCGAGCCGATCACATAGAGCCCCACTCCGTCACTGAAGAGAGTCGGCCAGTAGGCTTGGAACCCCTCCGCCATGCTTCCCACCAATTGCGGGGTGATCGAATCGTTCGAGGGGTCGGCGTCTTCGAAGTTGTGGTATTGAAGCCGGTAAATGACAACGCCGTCGCTCCCGGATCCACCACTGCGTGCGTAAATCAAAAGGTCGCCGAAGAACATCGGGTGCCAATCCCCGCCACCGAAGGGTCCGACATGGTCGAATGTCGCGAGCGTCTGGAAGACCGCTGCACCGCTGGGATTGATCGAGGCACGTTGGATTTGGAATGGTTGATCGGGCGTTCCGTACCAGAGCATCGTAGCAACCCACGGACCCGCCTGGCTCGAGCGGTTGTAGCCCAGCGCGAGCTCGCCCAACGGCGGCACCTCCCCGAGTCCGCCCGCCTCGACCGGCCCGCCGAATGTTTGCACACGAATCACGGGAATCGGGAGGAGGTAATCGCCACTCTGCGCGCTGCCGTGCGCGTTCCAACCGGAATTACCGGTGTGCCAGCGGTTGTTCGGGTAGGTGAGCAGAAAATCGTCCGGGTACCGACGAGCCGGAGCGGACGGGTTGGAAATATCGTAAACCCGGAGACTCCAATCCGAGCCGGGGATCAGCGATCCGGGCTCCTCCGCGCCGACGATCAGCCAGCCTTTGACGTAGTTGATGGTTGTGGTCCGCCCGATTCCCGCCGAGTCGTTGTCGTTCGGATGACTCAGCAATGTTCCAGGTGGCGCCGACTGGTACTCGTTGAGAAAGCCGGTTGTGGAAAGTTGGGCGGCCGCCGACAGCACGGTCAGGCCGGAGACGAGGATCGGGAGCGTTCGGCGGAGCGAGGGAGGCATGGGAAGATACGCCGGTTCGAAAATGGAGCGTGGCGAGCCTTGAATGAGTGCGCTATTACACGCCCGGGAGACCCGGGTTGTAAACAAGAAAGGCGCTCCTCAACTGTATGAGCGCGGACTCATCCAGGCCCGTTCGGCGAGGATGAGTATGGTTTGGAACGCCCGGTGAAACGTCGGCGTTCCGCGGTGCGGGCCTGCTTAGGCCAGCCGGTAAACGATGCGCCCCTTGTTCAGGTCGTAGGGCGACATTTCGAGCTTCACGCGATCACCGAGGGTGAGTCGGATGAAGCGCTTGCGCATTTTTCCGGAGATATGCGCGAGGACTTGGTGGTTGTTGGCCAACTCGACGCGGAACATGGTTCCGGCGAGCACGGCGCGAATGATGCCTTCGGTTTCGATTGTGTCGTTGACTGCCATGAATGGGATAAATGGGGTTGATCGGCCGCCCGGCGGAACCGGGCGGCCGGAAAATCAGTTGTTAGCGGCGGCCTCCGGCGAACGAACGGGCGGGCCGGTCTTCGCGAGGACGTGCTTCGTTGACGGTCAGGCTGCGTCCGCCGACGTTGCGGCCATTGACCGCATCGATTGCGGCGCGGCCTTCGTCAGCGCTGGACATGGTGACGAAGCCGAATCCGCGTGAGCGGCCGGTCGTGCGGTCCATCATCAGCGAGGCCTCGCGCACGCTGCCGTGGCGCGAGAAGATTTCCTCGAGTTCGTTTTCAGTGGTGTCGAAAGAAAGATTTCCAACGTACAGTTTCATAGTTTTGTGGTGGAGAATCCATTGACGAGCCGAAGAGCCGTTCCCGCGAATCGGGTTTCAAATCACCACCGGGCGAACCCACCTGACAATCTACCGAGCAACCAACCTGCGAACTTCAAATCCAACGGGTGGGACAATGGAGCAGATTCACCGAATAGCAACAGAAATTCGCCCGGTTGGAACCTGAGCGACCAATCGGTGGCTGCGATTCAGGCTTTTTCAAGCCAGCCGTAGTCGATGGTCTGGAGCCGGTTTTGATGGGCGCCCAGTCTCGGAATGCAGGCGATGAGTGCGCGGGTGTAGGGGTGCTGCGGGCTTTTGAGGACGCTTTCGGTATCGCCGTATTCGACGACCTCGCCGCGGAACATCACGGCGACGCGGTCGCAGAGTCCGCGGATGATTCCGAAGTTGTGGGTGATCAGGATAAGCGACATGCCGAATTCCGCGCGGAGGCGTTTGAGTTCGGCGAGGATCTGGGCCTGGATTGTGACATCGAGGGCGGTGGTCGGTTCGTCGGCGACGAGGAGTTTTGGCCGGCAGGCGAGGGCCATGGCGATCATGGCGCGCTGCTGCATTCCACCACTGAGCTGGTGCGGGTAATCGTGCATCCGGCGGGCGGGATCAACGATTCCGACAGCGCCCAGCCAGCGGACGATTTCGTCGTCGACTTTTTTGACATCCGGACGGTGGAGGCGGATGCCCTCGGCGATCTGGCTGCGGATGGAATAGACCGGGTTGAGCGAGGTGCCGGGTTCCTGAAAGATGTAGGCGATACCGCCTCCGCGAACGCGGCGGAGTTCGGCGGGTGACATTTTGAGGACCTCCCGGCCCTCGAAGAGGATGCGGCCGCCGGCGAACTCGGCCGGCGGGGTCGGGAGGAGGCGGGTGAGGGAAAGCGCCGTCACGCTCTTGCCGCTTCCGCTCTCGCCGACGATGGCCAGCGAATCGCCTTCGCGCATGGAAAGCGACACGCGCTTGACGGCGTCGGTCACGCCATTTTCCGTGCGGAATCGAATCGAGAGATCGTGCAGTTCGAGAAGGTTCATCGGGAACGGGTGTCAGCCGCGCGGCGGAGTGCGTCGCCGGCGAGGTAGAAGGCGAGGGAGGCGATGAAAATGGCGAGCCCGGGGAAGACGACCAGCCACCATGCGTCGAGGATGTAGGTTTTGCCGTCGGCAATGATATTGCCCCAAGTCGCCTGCGGCGGGGGAACGCCGAACGAAAGGAAGCTGAGCCCGGATTCGATCAGGATGGCGTCCGGGATGCTGATCACGGCGGTGACGAAAATCGGCGCGAACGCATTCGGCAGGATGTGGCGGAAAATGATTTTCCGGCGGCTCTGGCCCATCGCCCGCGCGGCGCGGACGTATTCGCTTTCGCGGAGTGTCAGAAATTCGGCGCGCACGAGCCGCGCGGTGCCGGTCCAACCGACCAACCCGATGACGATCACGATGATCCAGAGATTGGGACCGATCAGTGCGATGGCGGTGAGGATGAGAAAGAACGAGGGGAAGCAGAGGAGGGCGTCGACGATGCGCATGAGCACGTTGTCGACCCAGCCGCCGAGGTAGCCCGCCACAGCGCCGACGACGATGCCGACACCGATGGATACGGCCATGGCGACGAAACCCACGGTCAGCGAAATCGTCGAGCCGGCGACCATTCGCGAGAGCACGTCGCGGCCGAGATTGTCGGTGCCGAGCCAATTGACGGCGTTCGGCGGGAGGAGTTTTCGTTCCAAATGTGTTTGGTTCGGATCCTGCGGCATCGGCCATCCGGCCAGTTGGCAAATGCCGGCGACAATCGCCGTGGCGAAGAACAGGGCGATGAGGATAACGGAAACGACAGCGACGCGATCGCGAAAGAACGCGCGGGCGACGCGGCGGATCGGCGAGTCCGGTGCGTTGGCGACCGGGACCTTGGCGGTCGTCGTGGCGGCTGTCACGGTGCGAACGTGGCGGAGATGCCTTCCGGGATCAAGTTTGTCATCGCGCGCGCAGCGAGTTCACACTGGTGAGGATGCCGGCGATCATCGAATAGGCGACCACGCCCACGAAGACCGCGACAAAGAGAATGACGGCGGGTTGGATGAGGGTGGTCAGGTGCCCGATCCGGGTGGTCAGGTCGCGGTCGTATCGACGGGCCGCGCGCTCGAGGGCGGAGGCGATGTCGCCGGTTTGTTCGCCGACGCCGAGGATATCGATCAGAACGGGCGGGAAAAATCCGACCCGGCGCATGGCCGAGGCGAGGCCGGTTCCTTCGCCGACTTGCGCGGCAATTTTGGTTAGAAGATCGCGCAGGAACACGTTGGCCGTGGCGTTGATCATGAGGTTGATCCCGTGAAGCAGCGTCACGCCATTCGAGACCAGCGTGGAAAGTGTTTGCAGCATCTCGGCGAAAAATTTCGCGCGCAGGACCGGGCCGACGACCGGAATGTCGAGCATGGCACGGTGCCACCAGTTTTTTCCGCCGGGCGTGCGGACCGCCGCACGGGCGGCCACGACGACCAGGCCGATGGCAGCCAGAATCGCCCACCACCAGCGTCCGGAGAACTCGCTCACCGTGATCAACATCTGCGTAATCCAGGGAAGCTTCTGGCCGGATTTTCCGAGCAGGACGGCGAGCTGGGGTACGAGGAACGTGAGGAAAATAAACATCAGCACGATCGCCGACGCGAAAACAATGCTCGGGTAGAGCAGCGAAGAAACGACCCGGCGCCGCAGGTCTTCGATCAACTCGAGATAAGCGCATTGGCGCTTGAGAATCTGGGGCAGGGCGCCACCGGCCTCACCGGCGGCGACAAGGTTGCAGTAGAGCGCGTCGAATGTGCGGCCGCACTCACGCAGGGCCTGGGAGAAGCTCACGCCGTCTCGCACGCGCTGGCGGAGACGGGCGGCGACCCATTTGATGTCCGACTTCTCCTGGCGTTGTTCGATGACTTTGAGTGCGCCTTCGAGTTGAAGGCCGGCATCGAGGAGTTCGGCGAGTTCCTCCGTGAAAAACAGGAGCTGGGCGGACGAAAGACGGGTGAGTCCGGCATCGGCGGGGGACTTTTCCTTCCCGGAGCTCCGTCCACCGCCGGCCTCCGAGACACTCACGGGCTGAAGGCCGCGATCGCGCAGGAGCCGATAGGCCTCGATGCGGGTGCTGGCCGTGAGTTGACCGGTGGCCACTCCTCCTCCGGGTTCGCTGGCCTTGTAGGTGAATTCGGGCATCAGTGTTCGCCAATTCCGATCGTTCCCACATGAACGGCATCGCGGAAGCGCAGAGCTGTCCTTCCGTCCGCGGTGAGAAGCTTGAGCGAAATCCGGGTATTCTCGAGTCCGGGAAAGGTGACGTCGTCGCGGCGGGTGCGCTTGTTCCAGCGCACGGAGGGTTTTCCGTAGAGTTCGATGGCTTTGGAAAGCGGATCGCCCGGCGAGAGCCCGGCCTCGGTTTGGAAGCGGGTGTTGGTGACAATGATTCCATTGATGACATCGGAATCGGTCAGGATGACGCCTCCGACGGTCCGGATTCGGTAGAGTTCCTCGCCTTCGCGTGTGCTCACGATGCGCACGCCGGTGTGGTCGGTGGCCGGCACATCTTCAGGGAGGATCGAGTAATCCGGACCGAGGATGTGCTGGAGTTCGCCAACCGTCATTCCCGGCCGGGCCGGATGGACGTATTCCGGATGGATAACGAAATCTCCGGAATAATCTCGGGAGCGGTGCCACGGGTGCGTGGCGCAGCCGGCGAGCAAAAGGCCAACGACGATGGGGAGGAAATGCTTCACTGGCACTCTGGAAGAGAGCGTGCCCGCTCGAACCGCGCAAGTGTCTTCTCGCGCCCGAGCACCTCGAACATCTCGTAAAGACCGGGGCCGACCGATCGGCCGCTCACCGCAACCCGGGCCGGGTGCACGAGTTCTCCGGTCTTCACGCCGAGCGATGCAGCGGTTTCCTTGAGGCGCGCCTCGATGGCGGCGTGGGTCCATTCGGGCAGGTCGGCGAGGGCATTTCCGAGGGCGGCGAGGCGCTCGCCCGCTCCGGCTTTGCCCAGCGTCTTGGCCACGGAATCGGCGTCCATGGCAAAATCCTCGCGGAAGAGGAACCCGATCCAATCCGGCACGTCGCTGAGATGTTTGACCTTGGGCTGAACGATGGCGAGCGCACGTCGCAGGGCGTCGTCCGATCCGTAGGGCACGCCGGCTTTGTCGACGAACGGTTTGGCGAGCTCGGTGAACCGGTCCAGAGTCATGTGGAGAATGTGCTGGCCGTTCAGCCAAAAACATTTGTCGAGGTCGAAGATCGCGTTGCGGCGGTTGATTTTCCCGAGATCGAACAACGCGAGAAGTTCGGGAATTCCGAGCATCTCTCGGTTGTCCCCGGGCGACCATCCGAGGAGGCAGAGGTAGTTCGCGACGGCCTCGGGCGTGTAGCCGAGGTCGAGGAAATACGTGATGCTCGAACCGCCGTCTCGCTTGCTGAGTTTCTTGCCCTCGTGGTTCAGGATGAGCGGGATGTGAGCGAATTTCGGCGGCGTGGCACCGAGCGCCTGATAGAGCTCGATGTGCTTCGGCGTGTTCGAAAGATGGTCTTCGCCGCGGATGACATGCGTGAGTTGCATCTCGATGTCGTCGACCACATTGACGAAGTGGAAAATCCACGAGCCATCCGGGCGGCGGATCGTCATGTCCGGGTGGGTCGCCGGGTTTGACATGTCAAATTCGATGCGGCCGCAGACGATGTCTTCGACGACGACCGGCTTGCGCGGCGAACGGAAACGGATTGCTCCACCGTCTTCATAGACGTGGCCGCCGGCTTCGAGTTTCTGGAGGTAAGTCTCGTAGATGGCGTTGCGCTCGCTCTGTTGATACGGGCCGAACGGTCCGCCTTTGTCCGGACCCTCGTCCCAGTCGAGGCCGAGCCAATTCAATCCGTCGTAGATGACCTGATAGGCTTCGGCGGTGTTCCGTTTTTCGTCGGTGTCCTCGATCCGCAGGATGAATGTGCCTTGGTTTTGGCGGGCGTAGAGCCAGTTGAACAACGCGGTGCGGGCTCCTCCGACGTGGAGAAAACCGGTGGGAGAGGGTGCAAATCGGGTGCGAACGGACATCCGGCATACAAAATCGGATCGTCTGGGGGAACTCAAGCGCGGACGCGGCGGGGGTGATTTTCCGATTCGACAACCGGCCGCGGGCTGATATTGGTCTTCGTTCCTTTATGTCGATTGTGATGCCCATTTTGATCGGCCTGCACGTGATTGTGTGTGTGCTGATGGTCCTCGTGGTTTTGATGCAACGTCCCCGCAGCGAGGGGCTGGGTGCGGCGTTTGGTGGGGGAATGACGGAAAACATTTTCGGCGCGCAGACGACGCACGTGCTGGCTCGTTTCACCACGTGGATGGCTGCGGCGTTCTTCGGCATCACGCTTCTCCTCTCGATCCTCACGGCCAAATCTGCCGGCGGCAAAACGGCCATTCAGGAACGCCTGTTAAATGCACAGCCCGTTCCCGCGGCCACTCCCGCGGCGGTCGCCACTCCGGCGGCTGATGCGAGCCCGGCGGCACCGGTGGTCACCGAGCCGGTTTCCACGACCGAGGCCCAGCCGGCCGCCAGCCCGGCTGCGGAGGCGAGCCCGGCGGCGGAAGCCACGCCCGCGGCAGCGAACTGACCACGGGTTTTTCCGTGAAGAAATTTTCCCAGCCGGCTGCGTTTCGCCGGTGGCGTTCCCGGGCGGAGGGGCCGGTTGTTTTTGTGCCGACCATGGGTGCGCTGCACCATGGGCACGCGGAGTTGATTCGCAAAGCGCGTCGGCTCGCCGGGAAGTCCGGCTCCGTCGTCGTCTCGACTTTTGTCAATCCCACCCAGTTCGGACCAAAGGAGGATTTTGCCGCCTATCCGCGTCCGTTGGCGGCGGATTTGGCGGTTTGCCGGGATGCGGGTGCCGATGCGGTTTTTCATCCGGACGCCGCCGCGATGTATGCGTCGGACCATTCGATTTGGGTGGATGAAGACCGTTTGTCGGGCGTGCTCTGCGGACGGTCGCGGCCGGGGCATTTTCGCGGGGTTTGCACGGTCGTCGCGAAGCTTTTTCTGATCGTGCAGCCCGATTCCGCGGTCTTCGGGGAGAAGGATTGGCAGCAACTGGCGATTTTGCGGCGGCTCGTCCGTGACTTGAATTTCAATGTTCGGGTCGTTGGCCATCCGACCGTGCGCGAGTCCGACGGATTGGCGACGAGTTCGCGCAATGCCTACCTCACGCCGGACGAGCGGGCGGTGGCGCCGGGAATTTTTCGGGCTCTCCGTGAGGCGGCGGGCGGGGGCCTGACGCCGAAAGCCGTGGTGAAACAAGCGACGGCGTTGATTTCGAAAATCCCGGGTGCGCGGATCGATTACGTCGAGGCGGTCGACGCCGCGAGTTTGCAACCGCTGACGACGCGGAAGGTTCCGGGGCGGCTTCTCGCGGCCGTCTTTCTGGGACGTGCGCGTCTGATCGACAATGTGGCTCTTCCGGTCGTGCGATGAGAGAGTTTGATTTCATCGTTTTGGGCAGCGGGATCGCGGGGCTTTCGTTTGCGCTGAAAGCGGCCGAGAAGGGCAGCGTCGCGATCATCACCAAACGCGGCCGGGCGGATTCAAATACCGCCTGGGCGCAGGGCGGTGTCGCTTGCGTGGTCAGCGAGGAGGATTCCATCGATCTCCACGTTCGGGACACAATGGCGGCCGGGGCCGGGCTCTGCAATGAAGAGGCTGTTCGCGCTGTCGTGGGCGAGGGACCGGCGCGCATCGCCGAATTGATCGGCATGGGCATGCACTTCGATCGCCGGGAGACGCTCAATGGGGAGTCCGAGTTGGACTTGGGCAAGGAGGGCGGGCACTCGAAACGTCGCGTCCTTCACTTTCAGGATTCGACGGGCATGGAGATCGAGCGCACGTTGCTCGACCGCGTTGGAGCGCATCCGAAAATCGAGGTCTTCGAAAATCACATGGCGGTCGACTTTCTCACGACCGGGAAACTCGGCTACGCCATGCAAAACGCGTGCGTCGGCGTTTACGTTCTCAACGAGGCGACCGGCGAAGTCGAAACGCTCCGCAGTGATGTGAACGTCCTTGCCACCGGCGGGTGCGGAAAAGTTTATCTCTACACGACCAACCCGGACGTTGCGACCGGGGACGGCGTGGCCATGGCCTGGCGCGCGGGTGCGACGATCGCGAACATGGAATTTATCCAGTTCCATCCGACCTGTCTCTTCCATCCGGAGGTCAAATCGTTCCTGATTTCCGAGGCGGTTCGGGGGGAAGGCGGGATTTTGCTCGACGCCCGCGGACGGCGGTTCATGGAGCATCACAACCCGCAGAAGGAACTGGCGCCGCGTGACATTGTCGCCCGTGCGATCGATGCCGAGATGAAGCGGAGCGGCAGCAAGTGCGTCTATCTCGACATCACGCACAAGCCGGCGGACTTTGTGAAGTCGCGGTTCCCGACCATCTACGAGACCTGCCTGCGGAATGGCATCGACATTACGAAACAACCGATCCCGGTTGTGCCGGCGGCGCATTACCAGTGCGGCGGGGTCAAAACGGACCTGAATGGCGAAACATCCCTGCGCGGCCTTTATGCCATTGGTGAAGTCGGATGCACGGGCCTGCATGGTGCCAACCGGCTGGCGAGCAATTCGCTGCTCGAGGGCCTTGTGCTCGCGCACCGGGCATTCGAAAAGACGACCCGCAACCGGCCCCCGCGGGTCGATTTTGACCTGCCGGAATGGCGGCCCGGACAGGTGACCGATGTCGATGAACTCGTTGTGATCTACCACAACTGGGAGGAAATCCGGCGGCTCATGTGGGACTACGTGGGAATCGTGCGGACCGACAAACGCCTCCAGCGGGCGGCGACACGTCTGCGCAATCTGCATGCGGAAGTGCAGGAGTTTTATTGGAATTTCCGAGTGACCACCGACCTGCTCGAACTCCGGAATCTTGTCACCGTGGCCTCGTTGGTGGTCGATTGTGCGCTCAGCCGCAAGGAGAGCCGCGGGCTGCATTTCACGCTCGATTACCCGGATCGCGACGACGTGAAATTCCTGCGCGATACGACGATCCGGCGGACCTGAGTTAGCTCACTCCCGCGACTCGAAATCCCGCGCGCAGGAAAAACTCGCGGACCTTTGGAGCGTTGTCGCCTTGCAGTTCGATCTCACGGCCGTGGACCGTGCCACCGCATCCGCAGTGCTGACGGGCGGAACGTGCGAGTTCCTCGATTCTTTCGATCGTGACCCGCGGATCGAAATCCGAAACGACGATCACCGTTTTTCCCCCGCGTCCGGATTTTTCCCGACGCAGGACAACGCGACCGTATGCGGACGGCGATTCGTCCACCGGGGTTTCGGCCGGTCCCTCGGGAAGGCCGGCCATTTCGAGTCCGGCGAATGGCGACTGCAGGCCCGCCGGCGGGGCGGAAACCGGGACCTTCGACTTCTTCATGAATCGACGATAGGCGACGGGCACCGGAGTGGCGAGATCGGGGTTGACGCGAATGCCGGGAAACCGAAGATGGCCCGATGAAGGACGTTCTGATTGTGGGGGCGGGGCCGGTGGGGTTGACGATGGCTCTCTCCGCAGCGAAGCAGGGGCTGAGTTTCCGTATCATCGACCGGTTGTCGGAACCATCGGGGCTGTCGAAAGCGCTGGCCTTGTGGAGCAGCGCTCTCGAGATGCTCGACGCACTTGGCGTCTCCGGCCAAATCCTCGCCAGTGGCGTAGCGGCCAAAGGCGTGCGGATCTCCCGCGGCCGGCATGTGCTCGCCGAAATCCCCGCCGGCTATCATGTGGACAGCCCCTTTCCGCACATGGTTCTCCTCCCGCAATCCGAAACCGAGCGCGTCCTGCGCGATGCGCTCGCCACGGCCGGCGGAACGATCGAGCGCGGGGTCGAACTCACCGGATTGAGCCAGGATGATTCGAAAGTGGTCGCGACTGTCAGGCGTTCGGATGGTCGGGTGGACTCCATTGAGGCCAGCTGGCTGGCGGCCTGCGATGGAGCGCACAGTGCGGTGCGGCATCTGGTGGGCGGAGCATTTGAGGGCGAGGCCTTGGAGGACACGTTCATCCTTTGCGATGCCAAGATCGATGGCGAACTCGAGCCGGCTACCGCGCACTTGTTTTGGTCCGGTGAGGGTTTGCTCGCAATCTTTCCGGTGATCCGCGGCGTGTGGCGGGTCATCGCCACCCGGGATTCCGGTCATTCCGAAGGAGATCCCACGCTCGATGAGATCCAGGAGGTTCTCGATCGGCGAGGGCCCGGCGGCTTGCGCCTGCATGAATCCACCTGGCTGTCCAGTTTCCGGATCAGCGAACGGAAGGCGTCATCGTTTCGGCACGGGAGGGTTTTTCTCGCGGGCGACGCGGCCCATATTCACAGTCCGGCGGGCGGGCAGGGGATGAATACCGGGATGCAGGACGCATTCAATCTCGCTTGGAAGCTGGCAATGATCCAACGGGCCGGAGCGGATCCGGCGATCGCCGACACGTTTCACGCCGAGCGCTCGCCCGTCGCCGAGCAGGTCCTGCGCGATTCGGGCCGCATGATTCGTTCGAATATGGTCCGGCATCGTTTTGCACAGATCCTTCGCGACAACATCGTGCAGATCGCCTCGCATTCGGAGTTCGTGAAGCGGAAGATCGCGCATGCACTTTCGGGCATCGGAATCCGCTATGCGCCGAATCGGCTCGTGGCCGATGACCGCCATTGGAGCGAGGACTGGATCGGCTATGGATTCCCGCCGGGCATGCGGCCGCGCGAAGTCACGCTTTTCCGTCTGCGCGAGCCGGTTTCGCTTTTCCGCGAGTGGGGTCCGCCGCAGTTCACGCTCCTCATGTTTTCCGGACGAAATCCCGTGGAGAGCGATATTGACCGCCTGAACGCCGTGGAATTGGTGGCGGAGGGCTGGAGCGATTGGGTGCGCGTCCTTCGGGTATGGAAAGGTGAACGTCCGCCATCGGAAGCATGGCTCGTTGACCCCTTGGGCGAGGCCCACAAGCGTTTTGGAGTGGACTACCCGTCGTTCTACCTGATTCGTCCCGACCAATACACCGCCCTGCGCTGCCAGCCTGCCGAGGCGGTTGTTTTGCAGGATTGGTTGAGTTCGGTTTTCGGACGTTGAGTCCGGTTCAATCCTCGCGCGCGACGATTCGGAAGAACTGCCTTTCGCCGGTCAGCTGGCCGGAGAATGCGCGTGTGCCGGCCGGGCCGGGCAGTCCGTTGTTGCCGGGTACGTTCCAGCGAGTCCAGGTGACCAGGTCGGTGGACGTTTCGACCAGAACGATGCGATCGGCGGGTACATCGATCGATATCAGCAGAGTATTTCCGGAAAGTTCGACGTTCGAACCCGGGAAGCTTCCGGCGACACCCGGTTCGGTCGCGAGCAGGAACTCCTCCTCGTTGATGACTCCATCGCCATCCGGGTCGGACGTGCGCTCTCCAGACGGTGTCCCGGCGCCGAATTTTTCCACGCGCCAGACATCGTAGGATTGTCGTTGCGGCAGGTTGTCCCGGATCCACGTGCGAATGTCATCGATCGCATCCTGATCGAGCACGTTCGAGGCAATCGGCGGCATGCGGCTAAAGCCATTGGAAGCCGCGACCCGGTGGAGCAGAACGGATTCGTCGGGCACCCCGGGTTTCACCAAACGATTGGCTGCGTTGCCGCCTTGATTGTTGGGGATTCCGTTGACGAGCCCCGTTGCGGCGAGCGACACGGACTCGCGCAAGTCAATGGCACCCGGTGTGGTGCCGCCGGGCATGTGGCAAAAGGCGCAATTGACGTCGAGGTAGGAGCGCACGTGCGAACCGATGGGCATGTCCGATTCCTCCGGTCGGATATGGCGCGCCGAAGTATTCGGTGACGTCGGAGTATTCGAGAAGTAACCGGCGTTGGCGAGGAGGTCGATTTGATTGCCGACAAACCCATGGATCGCGTGATCACGGTTCAGCTGGCGTGTCTTGAACGAAAGCATGAAGCCGGCCGGCTGGTTGTGACAGCTCATGCAACTCGTCCGACTCGGAATACCCCACCGCTGCGGGTTGGTCGTGCCGTTTTCAGTGATGGCAATGTCGAAGCTAACGCCTTCGTCGGGGACCAGTGTGGCCTCGGTGCCCTGCTCGTTCCACCGGTAGCTTACGCCGTAGGCTCCTGTGGCATTGCGGACAAACAATCGGGTTTCGATGCGGCGGCTGCTGGCCGGGTTTCCTCGAACGGTCTCCAAATCGAAATGCTTGACCCACAACGCCCCGGCGGGAGCGATCCACGTTCCTTCGGCGGTCCAAGTGAATCTGGCGGCGGGATCGGGCAGTGCGAACCAGCGGCGCTTCTCTGCGTGATCGCTCCAGAATGGCCGATTGACGGTGTAAGGCAGGAGACCGGGTTGCGGGGCAAGGTCGGCGAGATCGGCGAAAAGCCCGGTATCTGTGAGCGTTTGGGGGAAACTCGATTGAACGTCTGACGCGACGATTCGCTGGATGCGACCGGAGCCAAGGTTCGTCGCGAGAATGTCATTGTTCGAGGGATCGCGTCCGAAGGCCGATACGTTTGGAACCCCGGTGACACGGGCTACGGAAACCTGTGACCCGTTACGCCGGAGCGACCAGACATTGGAACTGACGTAATCTCCGAAAAAATAGGCTCCTTCGAGCTGGGAAAAGCGGTTGTTTCGCGCAACGACGCCTCCGCTGATCGAGCGGCCCACCATTTCGCCGGAGCTGCCGTGGTTGTACTCGAAAAGCGGAGGGAGTGGATTGAACACCGCGCCATTGGGGACGGAACGAGGTCCGCTGGTTGTTCCCTCGCGCCATGGCCAGCCATAATTGCCGCCGCGGACGATGAGGTTGACCTCCTCGCGTTGTCCGCCGCCAACGTCACCGGTGAAGAGCTCACCAGAGACCGGGTCAAACGACATCCGCCAAGGATTGCGCAGTCCCATCGCCCAGAATTCGGTGCGAACTTGCGACGGTGTCACAGCGAATCCGTTGAAGCTCGTGGCTCCGACGAACGGATTGTCCGCGGGGACGCGATAACGGGCGGTCGCCGGATTGCCCGATGTAACCACGGCAGGATGCGGATTCGGCTCGAGATTTCCCGCCCGCCGATCGGGATCGATCCGGAGAATGGCGGAGAAGAAGTCCCGCGAGATGGTCTGGCCGTTATCGAATTGGTCGTTCTGTCCGCCTTCATCGCCAGTGGAAATGTAAAGGTATCCATCAGGCCCGAAGGCGAGATCCCCGCCATTGTGGTTGTCGGCCTCGTCGATTTGATTGATCAGGATTTGCTCGGATGTCGTGTCGGCGAGCAAAGGATTGTCGGACCGCGTCGTCCAGCGCGAGACGCGCTGGCGGCGTTGTCCGCTCTGGTTGACGGAGTAGAAAGTGAAGAACTGCCGGTTGACCGCGTAGTTCGGGTGAAAGGCGACCGAAAGCAATCCGCATTCGCTGCTGGTGGCGAGGGACTCACCGCGGGCGGAGAGAACGGCCGGCAGATCGAGAAACGTGGACGCGGTCGGGGTCGCGGCCGTGACGTCCGGGATGACTCGGAGCAGGCCGCCTTTTTCGCAGACGAACAGCCGCCGTGCGTCTCCCGGCGGGCTTGCCATGTGCAAGGGTTGGGAAAACTGGATCGGAAATGCTTCCTGAGTCGAGATGGCCGTCGTCGGCGGCGTGGATGGCACGTTGAAGCCGGGAGCTGGGATGCGGAGTTGATTGGAAAATGAAATCGTCACCGTCGCCGGGGAGGAGGAACCGCCCGGTCCGGAAACGCGGTAGGTGAACGAGTCTGAGGCCGGCATCCCGGATGTGTGTCGATAGCGGATGTGCCCGGAAGGCAGGGCCGTTGCGGTGCCGGAACCCGGCTGCGTGACGACCTCGACGGTCCCGGTATTGATGGTGCCCGAGTCGTTGGCGAGCACCGCGAGGAGGACCTTTTGGTTGCGATGCATCGTTGCCGAGTCGGCCTGTGCAAGCGGCGGCGTGAAATTGGCATCCGGACCCGCATCCCGGCTGGCGGTGATCTCCGACGCCGTCATAGCATGACTGTAGATTCGCAGTTCATGGTAAGAGACATCGGCCATGTCATCACCCGTCCACTGCGAGCGACCAAGCCAGTTGTTCACGTCTTCCACCGCATTTAAGCGGAATGCCACATCCACCGATCCGACCGACGAGCCTTCCAAAAACCAAGTCAGCCGTCCGCCCGAGGCACCGAAACTTCCGATACCATCTTCAAAACGCACGACGACGTGACGCCTTTGGTTCCGCGGGAAGTTGGCCCCGGTCTGGACCGCATAAGTGGTGCCCTGATTCAATCGCCCTTCGAGTTGCTGGGTGTTGGCCGTCGTGTCGCGGTTCGCCGAGAGCATGATATTGTCCTCGGCTTCGGTGTCGCCGGGTGATGACGCCGCCGAGGGAAGCACTTCTCCAGGCGCAGCGCCGGTTCCCATGCCGCTGCGAGCCATTCTTCCAAAATCAAAGAGCCTTTGCCAGCGTCGGTGAGAATGGACCGTGACCCACATTTCGATCGTCAGACTTTGCCGGGACGAGAGGATTCCGTTTGGCAAATCCACATAGGCGGAAATCGCGGAGGGAGCGAAGTTTCCGCCTGTTGTGCCAGGCAATCGCAACGCCCCTCCTGCGAACGCGGCACCGTTCCCGACCACTTGCCCGTGAGCGCCGCCGAGGGAGTCATTCAGTGCGGTTCCAGCGCCTGCCGCGCCGGAACCCTCGAACGACCATCGGTGAACCATCGCCGCTTCGGCGCTCGCTGCCGCGAGGAACAGTAGAGCGGCCGCCTGGGTGTAGGGGTTCATCGCGGGTGATTCGTTCCGTTACAACCGACTGACTGGAGGGAATCTGCCCCGGGAATTTCCGGACGCAAGCGGAGATTGGCCTCAGCCCTGACGGATCAACTGGCGGAGCACATAGGGGAGGATGCCGCCGTGGCGGTAGTAGTCGACCTCGATGGGAGTATCGATCCGCAGTTTGACGGTGACTTCCTCGGTGGTGCCGTTTTTGCGGTGGATGACGAGGGTGACGTCCTGGCGCGGCTGGACGTGTTCGCCCAGGCCGGTGATGTCGAACGTTTCGGTGCCGTCGAGTCCGAGCGTCTGCGCGCTGGTGCCGTCGGCGAACTGGAGCGGGAGGACGCCCATGCCGACGAGGTTCGAGCGGTGGATGCGTTCAAACGACTGGGCGACCACGGCTTTGACCCCGAGAAGGTTGGTGCCTTTCGCGGCCCAGTCGCGACTGGAACCGGTGCCGTATTCGTGACCCGCGAAGACAACGAGCGGGGTGCCCTCCGCCTGGTATTTCATGCAGGCGTCGTAGATGCTCATCTGCTCGCCGGACGGCTGATGAATCGTCAGGCCGCCCTCGACGCGGGTGCCATCCGGTTTCGGCGGGATCATGAGATTTTTGATCCGCACGTTGGCAAACGTTCCTCGGGTCATTACGCGGTCATTGCCGCGGCGGCTGCCGTAGCTGTTGAAGTCGGCGGCTTCGATGCCGTTTTCGAGGAGGTATTTTCCGGCAGGCGAGGTGGCCTTGATTGCACCGGCGGGCGAGATGTGGTCGGTGGTCACCGAATCGCCGAAGATGCCCATGGCGCGGGCATTGGCGATGTTCGAGATCGTTCCGGGTTCCATGCCGAAGTCGGCGAAGAAGGGCGGTTCCTGAATGTAAGTGCTCGAGCGGTCCCACTCGTAGATCTGACCGGTGCTCGACGGGACTTCGTTCCACTTCGGATTCTGCTCGGCGAAGTCGGTGTAAAGCTGGCGGAAGATCTCGGGCTTGAGGGCGGATTGCATCTCGTCGCGGATCTCTTCCAGCGTGGGCCAGATGTCCTTGAGGAAGACGTCGGCGCCGTTTTTGTCTTTGCCGATCGGGTCCTTCGAGAGGTCCACGTCGACGCGGCCGGCGAGGGCGAAGGCGACGACGAGCGGCGGGGACATGAGGAAGTTCGCGCGGATGTTCTGGTGGATCCGCGCTTCAAAGTTGCGGTTGCCGGAGAGGACGGCCGCGGTGACGAGGTCGTTCTGGACGATCGCATTTTCGATCTCGGGGTTGAGCGGACCGGAATTGCCGATGCAGGTCGTGCAGCCGTAGCCGACGATCTGGAAACCCAATTGGTCGAGGTACGGCTGCAGGCCTGTCTTCTCCAAGTAATCTTTCACGACACGCGAGCCCGGGGCCAGTGAGGTCTTCACGGCCGGATCGACGCGGAGGCCGCGCTCGACGGCTTTCCGTGCCAAGAGGCCGGCGCCGAGCATCACGCTCGGATTGCTCGTATTCGTGCAGCTCGTGATGGCTGCGATGAGGACCGAGCCGTCGCGCAAGGTGCTGTCTTGAGCGTGGAATGGCGAAGACGGCATTTCGTCGACCGGGTCGGGTGTCGGACGGTCGGCGACCATTTCGGATTCCTGGCGGTTGGCGACGCCATTGAGCTTGAGCGACGCGGACCGGCCGAGATCGGTTGGGGCCTTGCCGTAGCCGCCTTCGGCGACGGGTTTGGTGAGCAGGTTGCCGAACGTGCTGCCGAGCGCCGGGAGGTCGATGCGGTCCTGCGGGCGTTTCGGTCCGGCCACGCTGGGCTGGACGGTCGAAAGGTCGAGATCGATGTCGACCGAATAGGCGATGTCGCCCTTGCCGGGCATGCCGAAGAGTCCCTGGGCCTTGAAGTAGTTTTCGAAAGCACGGCATTGTTCGTCCGTGCGGCCAGTGGAGGCGAGATAGTTGACGGATTCCCCATCGACCGGGAAGAAGCCCATTGTGGCCCCGTATTCCGGCGCCATGTTCGCGATGGTCGCACGGTCGGTGAGCGGCAGGCTCGCCGCGCCTTCGCCGTAGAACTCCACGAATTTCCCAACCACCTTCGCGGCCCGGAGGAGCTGGGTGACGTGAAGGGCGAGGTCGGTCGCCGTGACGCCTTCCCGCAGGCGGTTCGTCATGTGCACGCCAACGACTTCCGGCGTGAGGAAATACACGGGCTGCCCGAGCATGCCGGCTTCTGCTTCAATGCCGCCCACGCCCCAACCGACAACGCCGAGGCCGTTGATCATCGTCGTGTGCGAGTCGGTGCCGACGAGCGTGTCGGGGTAGAACAGGGAACCGTTGAGGGTCGGGGGTTGAGAGCTGAGCACGCCTTTGGCGAGGTATTCCAAATTGACCTGGTGGACGATGCCGATGCCCGGCGGCACCACGCCGAAGGTCTGGAATGCCTGTTGGCCCCACTTGAGAAACTGGTAACGCTCGCGGTTGCGCTTGAATTCCATTTCGAGGTTCAAACGGAGCGCGTCGGCGGAACCATAGAAATCCACCTGCACCGAGTGGTCGACGACGAGATCGACCGGCACGAGGGGCTCGATGATCGCCGGGTTTCCACCCAAACGCTGGACCGCGCTGCGCATGGCAGCGAGGTCGACGAGAAGCGGGACACCCGTGAAGTCCTGCAGGACGATGCGCGCGACAACGAAAGGAATTTCCTCCGTTGCGGGCGCCTTCGCGTTCCAGTTCGCCAGGACTTCCACGTCGGCCGGCCGGACCTTTTTGCCGTCGCAGTTGCGCAGAACCGATTCGAGCACGATGCGGATGCTCACCGGCAACTTTGAGACGGGCCCGACGCCCTTTTCCTCCAATGCGGGAAGCGAATGCAGATAAGCCGGGGATTTTCCGCCGGAATCAAACGTGCGAAGTGTCTCAAATGGCGAGTTCATGAATCGGAGAATGAAGCAGGTTTTCCCAGTCGGGTGCAACCCTGACGAATGCGGAGACCGGATGCGGACCGCCGGAGAGGGCTTGGCGTGATCAACGTGGTCAGTTATGGTGCGCACATGAAATGGCTCGCCGGAATTCTTGTCGGGGTGGTTTGGATTTCGGGCGCGATGGCGCAGACGCCATCACCCAGCCCCGCGCCAACACCGTCGTCGGCGGATGGCCTGATCCATTTGGAGCCAAAGCCGGAGCTCCTGGGTTTGGTGCCCACGTTTCCCGTGTTGAGTCTGAACCGGTCGGTGGAATTTTACCGCAAGCTTGGATTCAACGTCGTCCTGCAGAGCGGAAACTACGTGGCGGTCGGACGCGACATCGTCCAGATCGGACTCGTGCTGGATCGGACGTCGACGGCAAAGGGGTTCAAAATTTCCTGCTACATCCGGACCGGACGCATCGATGAACTTTACAAAGAATTCCTGGCCAAAGGGATCAAGCCCACCAGCGACATCAAGACCCAGCCGAGCAAAATGCGGGAATTTACCGTGACCGACCCGGATGGCTTTACGTTGATTTTTGGCGAGTATACCGGCGAGTAGGCTCGCGGACCGGATTTGCTCGGTTACGAGCGAAACTTTGTGGGCCTTCGGCGGGTAGTTCGATGGGGCGGGTGCCCTTGCAGGTTGGGTAACTGGCGCAGCCCCAGAATTCGCCCTGGGCGGACTTTCTACGGCGCATCGGTGAACTGCACTGTGGACAGGTTGGCGCGTTGGAGTCCGCATCGCGCTTGGCCAAACGGCGTGTGCTGAGCCGTTCACTGAAGCCGCCGGTTTGCTCGAAAGCTTCGCCTTGGGATGCGATCTGGCTCTTCAGCATGTTCAGGGCGCGGCCGATGATGAGGAGCATGGCATTGGCCACAACGACCGGGTCGTCATCGTCCAGCCAGCGGGCGTATTTGATGCGTTCGGCAAGCGCGTGCTTGGCGGACTCGTGCACCATGTCTTCCGAAAACGGCGCGGGATCGAGCGAGATGGCGTTGAGCGCCCGCGCTTCCGAGGAATGGCAGGACCAAGGCAATTCGCCACGGTCGAGAATGAAGATCTCGTAATCGCCCCGAAGCTCGCTGAGGCTCGCACGAGCGACGTCGGTGAGTTTCATCTCAGTGTCCTTGGATGTTGAGGAGCGCTCGGATCCTTCGATGATATTCTGCCGGCCGCTTCGCGCGGCTTGGGTCATCTGGTCGTACTGTCGGCCCTTCGGGTCGTAAAACTTCGAGGCGGCGTTGCGGTGGTCGTGCGTCAAGAATCGGCGACAGAAGCGCAGCGTCTCGAGCTGGACGATCGTTGCCAGTGTGAAGGAGTGGAGCCTTCGGAACCCGCCATGTTTGTCGAAGAGCTCGGGCATGGGGGGACCTTATTGACCGTGTTGACATCGTTGACAACCAAAAAGCGAACTGCCGAGCGCCAACGAGGTCAACGAGGTCAACGAGGTCAACGAGGTCTAGTGAATCTCAACCGGGCATTTGGGAAGGGCCCGCAGGAAGGCGCGGCCGTAGGGCTTGGTGACGATGCGGCTGTCGAGGATGACGATTGTTCCCGTGTCGGTTTTGCTGCGGATGAGGCGGCCGACGCCCTGGCGCAGACGGAGGATTGCCTCGGGGAGCGAGTACGCTTCGAAGGCGCGTCCGCCTTCGGCTTCGATGGCTTCCAGTCGGGCCTCGGTGAGCGGATGGTCCGGCGTGGCGAATGGCAGGCGGGTGATGATGACGTTGGAAAGAGCGTCACCAGGCACATCGACGCCGGTCCAGAAACTTGAGACGCCAAAGAGGACGCTGTGAGGGTTTTCCCGAAACTCGTGAACCATCCGTTGTGCGGGCATGCCGGAGCCCTGCACGAGGAGTGGCCAGCCCTTTTTCTCGAAGTGGGCTTCCATTGCCTCCGCCACGGATCGCATCGTCTGATAGCTCGTGAAGAGCACGAATGCCCGCGCGGTGCTTTTTTCGGTGAAATGGGCGATCCACTTTTCGAGCGCTTTCTCGTAGCCGGCGTCTTTCGGCTCCGGCATCTGGCGGACGAGGTGCAAACTCATCTGGCGTTCGTAGTCGAACGGACTGCCGATCTGGAGGGGCGGAATCTCGTCGGCTCCGACACGCCGCCGGAAATACGCCAGATCGGGCGTTCCAACCGAAAGGGTTGCGCTGGTGAGGACCGTGCAGGCGCCCTCGCGGAACAGGAGGCGCCGCAGCGCATCGGCGAGATCGACCGGAGCCGTGCGCAGCGTGCAGTAGGTCTCGCGGCGGCCGGTTTGTTCGACCCAATACACGTGGTCCGGCTGTTCAAGCGCGAGAAAGTCGTTGATCGCTGCCCGGGCCATGCGGAGCTTGCGGGCGGAATCCTGCAATTCGGAGGCGGCCGTCTCGTCTTTGGCTCGCCCGGCCTCGTTGGCCAGCAACTCAGTGAGCTTCGTCAGGCCATCGCAGACGTTCGATCCATCCGCCAGACCGGCTTCGCGCACGCGGTACTCGCGACCCTTTTTGAACGAGCATCCGACGGCGACGGCATCAAAGAACATGTCGGCGACCGGCAGGGTGTCGGCAACGGCCCGACAGGCCGGTCCGTTCTTCATCATCTGAAAGAGCCCCTTTTTGGTGCGCGGGTTATAGAGCCGCTGGATGACCCGACGGAGACCGAGTTGGGAAACCTCCATTCCAATGTGTCGCGAGGCGACTTCCTCCATCGTGTGAGCCTCATCGAAGATGACGAAATCGTTGGCGAAGAGGAGTCCGCCGGTCCGGTTTTCGGCATCGTCGACCGCGCCGAGAAGCGTGAAAAAGAGTGCATGGTTCAGGACGACCAAATCGGCCGCACCGACACGCCGACGCAGGTTTTGGTAGAAGCAGCCGGAATTCGGACCGCACGACTTGGGCGTGCACAGGTGCTGTTCGCTGCGCACTTCGTCCCAGACTGCGGGATCGGGTTGCTCGAGGAAATCGCTCAACGACCCATCGCGCGTGGTCAGGCTCCACTCGCGGATGCGCTCGAGTTCCTTCTTCTGTTCCGGGGTGAACAGGTCACCGGACTGGGCGAGTGCCCGCTGCAGCCGGGTGGTGCAGAGGAAGTTCTGGCGGCCTTTGAGGAGCACGGCATCGAAATCCTCGGCGAGCAGTTTCTGCACGAGTGGAATGTCCTTGAACATGAGCTGTTCCTGGAGGGCGATCGTGTGGGTGGAGATCACCGCCTTCCGCTTCGTCCGAACCGCCTGCAGTGCGGCGGGAACGAGGTAGGCAAGGGATTTTCCAACGCCCGTGCCGGCCTCCACCACCAGCTGGGTGCCCTGTTCCAGCGTGCCGGCGACGGCGACGGCCATTTGTTGTTGCTCGGGACGGAATTCGAAATTCGCTGCCTGCGAAAGCCGGCCATCGGCTGAGAAAAGCTGATGGATCTCCCGTTCAAACGGGCTGAGAGCCGCCTGTCCGGGGTCTTCTTGCAGGGAAATCATCGGCTGGATGTTATGGGCGGGGATCGCCGGTGCAAGCCGCACGTGGATTTCGGTTTACCGCGGGAAGGCAAACCCGGTAATCGTCGGGAGTGGCGCTTCCACCTGGAATATCAATCCGGCCGTATGCGGCCGGCGATCGCGATGCGATCCGGCACTTGTGTTGCGAGACGGGATTTCTCGGGAAGCCGATCGACGAGGTGTTTGAGGACCGCGAGCTGTTCGCAGATTATCTCACGTCCTACTACACGGACGTTGAACCCGAGTCGTCGTTTGTGATCGAACAGGACGGCGTGGTGAAGGGCTACCTGCTCGGCTCACGGCGTCCGCTGCGTCAGCAATGGCATGGGTTTTTCCATAACATCCGCCTCTTTTTCACCGGCATGCGGCGCTATTGGTCCTACCGCAAGCCGACGCGGGATTTCATCGGCTGGATCTTGAGAAATTCGTGGCGCGAGGTGCCGGCGGCACCCCGGCGGACGGCGCATTTTCATTTCAACGTCCTGCCCGAGGCCCAGAGTTTTGCGGGCACGCATGCGCTCATCAATGCGTATTTCGATTACCTCCGCCGGCATGGTGAAAAGGCGGTCTTTGGGCAGCTGGTGACATTTGAGTCCCGGCGGGGTGCGAAGGTTCTGGAACGATTCGGGTTTCGCGTCGTGGAGAAACGGGAGATCACGAAATACCGGGGGCGTCATCCGGAGCCGGTCTACCTGACGACGGTGGTCAAAGAACTGGAAACCCCCGGGGCGGCCGCGAGTCGCTGAGGGAGGTGCCGCGGCGCCGTTAGCCGGCCCGATTCTTGGGGCTTGAGATATGCGGTGCGCTCCGTAGGTTTGTCGATTCCGGCCGGATCGAGAGCCGGGATTTGAAGCATGAAAATCTACATCGACGGCGCATTTTACGACAAAGAGAACGCAAAGATATCCGTGTTCGATCACGGGTTGCTCTACGGGGACGGGGTTTTTGAAGGGATCCGTTTTTACAACGGCCGCGTCTTTCGCCTCGAGGAACACATCGAGCGCCTTTACCACTCGGCGAAAGCGATTTGCCTGAAGGTCGGTGTGGAGCGCGCGGAACTGACCGAGGCCGTTCTGGAAACGATCCGGCAGAACGAACTGCGGGACGGCTACGTCCGCCTCGTCGTCACGCGCGGTTCGGGTGATCTCGGGTTGAATCCGGCCCTGTGTCCGAAGGCGACGGTGTTCATCATCGCTTCGAAGATCACGCTTTATCCTGCGGAGAATTACGAGAACGGGCTGCGCGTCGTGACATGTTCCACCCGCCGGATTCCGCACGGCGCCTTGAGCCCGATGGTGAAATCCCTGAACTACCTCAACAACGTGCTGGCGAAAATCGAAGCCCAGCAGGCCGGGGCGGGGGAGGGATTGATGCTGAACGAACAGGGGTTCGTGGCGGAATGCACCGGTGACAACATTTTCACCGTCAAAGGCGGCGAGATTTTCACTCCGCCGATCTCGTCGGGCGCTCTCGCGGGCGTGACGCGCGCGGTGGTCTTTGAAATGGCGGCCGAGCTCGGCATCCGGATCAGCGAACCGCAGATGACGCGATATGACATCTTTACGGCCGACGAGTGCTTTTTGACCGGGACCGCGGCGGAGGTCATTCCGGTCGTGCACCTCGACAGCCGCGATATCGGCGATGGACGGCCGGGACCGGTGACACGGCGCCTGATCCAGCGTTTCCACGAGTTGACAGCCTCGACGGGCGTGATGATCTATAACGGGTAGATGCAGTGCGATGTCTGCCAGTCGAAGGAAGCCACCGTCTTTTTGACGCAGATCGTTGACGGCAAGATGCAGAAGGTGAACCTCTGCGAATCCTGCTCGAAAGAGAAGGGCGTCAACGACCCGACCGGCTTTGCCCTGGCCGACCTGCTGCTCGGACTCGGTGCCGCGCAGGACATCGAGAAAAACCCGGGCGCGCTGAAGTGCCCGGTCTGTGGGTTCACGCAGGCGGATTTCAAAAAAACCGGCCGGCTCGGCTGCAGTGCCTGTTACGGCGTTTTCGAGGAAGGTCTCAAGGGCATGCTCAAGAACATGCACAAGGGCACAACCCATACCGGAAAGGCTCCGGCCGCCTTCCGCAAATTGCGCGAGCGGAGCGAGACGATGCGTGATCTCCAGCAAAGCCTCGACGCGGCGGTCGCCGCCGAGGAATACGAACGCGCCGCCGATCTCCGCGACCAGATCCGCCGGATCGAAGCGGAACTCGGACGATGAAATTTTCCAAGATCATCGCAAATACGGGCGAGTGGCTCTCCGGGGACGGCCCGCACCGGAACATCGTGGTCAGCAGTCGCATGCGGCTGGCCCGAAATGTGCGCGAAAAGCCGTTTCCCGGATGGGCGAAGAAGGCCGAGCGGATCGAAGTGATGAAGCTGGTGAAGGATGCAGTGGAACACCTTCCCGAGATGGCCGAAGCATATTCCGAAAACCTCGAAGCGCTCTCGCCTTTGGAGAAACAGGTTCTTGTCGAGCGCCACTTGATCAGCCGCGAGCACGCCGCCAAGGGCGTTGGCAGTGCCGTCGTCATGAACGAAAGCCAGACGCTCAGTGTCATGGTCAACGAGGAGGACCATTTGCGCATGCAGGCAATTTGCTGCGGGCTTCAATTGGAGAAGGTCTTTCAGATGATCAACCGCCTCGACACCGGACTCGAGGAGATGCTCGAATTCGCCTACGACCCCGATCTGGGCTACCTCACCGCGTGTCCGACCAACGTCGGCACGGGCATGCGCGCCTCGGCCATGCTCCACCTGCCGGGTTTGGTGATGAGCGAGCAGATCAACAAGATCATCAACTCGGTCAACAAAATCGGGCTGGCGGTTCGGGGCCTCCATGGGGAGGGCACGGAGGCAATGGGCAACCTTTTCCAGGTTTCAAACCAGACCACGCTTGGCGAGACCGAAGAGGAAATCATCGGTCGGCTCAACCGTGTGATCGAGCAGATCCTGGAGCACGAACAGAATGCCCGCGGCCTGCTCGTCCAGAGACGGTCGGTGACGTTGCACGACCAGATCGGCCGCGCATATGGAATTCTCTCGCATGCCTACTCGATGAGTTCAAAAGAGGCATTGAACCTGCTCTCTGTCATCAAACTCGGCATCGACCTCGGCGTTTTCCCGGAATCGCGGAGGTGCCCGGTGGACGAGTTGTTCATTGAAACCCAGCCCGCCCACTTGCAAAAAGGAGCCCAAGCCCAGAAAATGTCCGCGGAGGAAAGGGACACCTTGCGTGCGGCCATAATCCGGGCAAAGTTGACCCAAATTCCGGAGCCGGACATCAGCCGCCTCAAAGCGGACCTGACCGGGCCGGCAGAGAAAGAAAATGATGAATAACTTCACACCGCGAGCCCAGCAGGTTCTGGCATTGGCCCGGAAGGAGGCCGACCGCTTCAATCACAACTATGTCGGAACCGAGCACCTCCTCCTCGGCCTGATCAAGCTCGGGCAAGGCGTCGCCGTCAATGTCCTCCAGAAAATGGGCCTCGACCTTGAGACAGTGCGAATGGAGGTCGAAAAGCAGGTTGGTTCGGGGCCGGAGACCAAAATGGTCGGGAATATTCCATATACCCCGAGGGTCAAAAAAGTTCTCGCGCTCGCCGGCAAAGAAGCCAAGAGCCTCCAGCATTCCTACGTTGGAACGGAGCACATCTTGCTCGGACTCCTCCGCGAAGGCGAGGGCGTGGCGGCCCGCGTTCTGAAGAATCTCGAAGTCGACATCGAGCGAACCCGCAACGAAATCCTCAAGGAACTCGATCCGAATTTCGCGCCACAGGAGGAAGGGGAACCGCTCCCCTCGGAAACCGGCGGCAAGAAGGATGGCAAAACGCCGGCCCTCCGTGCGTTTGGCCGCGACCTGACCGAGCTTGCCAAAAAGGCCGAACTCGATCCGGTGATCGGTCGTGCGGACGAAATCGAGCGCGTTGTCCAAATCCTCTGCCGGCGCACGAAGAACAATCCCGTGCTCATCGGAGAGGCCGGCGTTGGCAAAACCGCGATTGCCGAAGGCCTCGCCCAGGAAATCGTCGCCGGCAACGTGCCCGAAATTCTCCGCGAAAAGAAGGTGATCACCCTCGACCTCGCCCTCATGGTCGCCGGGACGAAATACCGCGGCCAGTTCGAAGAGCGGATCAAAGCCGTGATGGACGAGATCCGTCGGAACAAAAATGTCATCCTCTTCATTGACGAGCTTCACACCATCGTCGGCGCGGGTTCGGCCGAGGGCGCCATGGACGCCTCGAACATTATCAAGCCCGCTCTGAGCCGCGGTGAACTCCAGTGCATTGGTGCGACGACGCTCAACGAATACCGCAAGTACATCGAGAAGGATGCCGCGCTCGAACGCCGGTTCCAGACCGTCAAGGTCGAAGCCCCGTCGGTGGATCAGACGATCCAAATCCTCAAGGGGATCCGTCCGAAATACGAAGCCCACCACAAGGCGAAAATCCTGGACGTGGCCTTGGAAGCGGCGGCGAAACTCTCCGACCGCTACCTCACCGGACGGTTCCTGCCGGACAAGGCGATCGACGTGATGGACGAAGCGGGCTCGCGGGCCCGGATCTCAGCCATGACCCGCCCGCCGAACGTCAAGGACATCGAGGCGGAGATCGAGAAGATCCGCACCGAGAAGGAAGCCGCGATCAAGGCCCAGGATTTTGAAAAAGCCGCTGCACTCCGCGATGACGAAAAGCAGGCAAAGGATCGCCTGGATGCCATCCTGGGCGAATGGCGCGCCAACAAGGAGGAAAAGGAAGTCGTTGTCGGCGAGGACGAGATCATGCAGGTCGTTTCAAAATGGACCGGCGTGCCGCTCTCCCGCATGGAACAGCAGGAAACGGCCAAGCTCCTCGCCATGGAGAACGAACTTCGCGGCAAGGTCATCGGACAGGACGAAGCGGTTGTCGCGATCAGCAAGGCTCTGCGCCGTTCCCGCGCGGACCTCAAGGACCCGCGCCGCCCGATTGGTTCGTTTATTTTCCTTGGACCAACCGGTGTCGGCAAAACATTCCTCGCCCGCACACTGGCGGAATTCATGTTCGGTGACGCCGACGCGCTGATCCAGATCGACATGAGCGAGTACATGGAGAAGTTCACCGCTTCGCGACTCATCGGCTCACCTCCGGGCTACATCGGCTACGAGGAGGGCGGCCAGCTCAGCGAAGCCGTGCGGCGCCGTCCATATTCTGTCGTTCTTTTCGACGAGATCGAAAAAGCGCATCCCGACGTTATGCATTTGCTCCTCCAAATTCTGGAGGAAGGAAAGATTACCGATTCTCTCGGCCGGAAGATCGATTTTCGGAATACGATCATCATCATGACCTCGAACGTCGGGGCCGAGCTGATCAAAAAGCAGACCACGCTCGGGTTCGGTGCGCCCAAGCTGGACGACAACTATGACACGATGCGCGAGAAAATTCTGGAGGAGACCAAGCGGGTCTTCAAACCGGAATTCCTCAACCGCCTCGACGACATCATTGTCTTCCATACGCTCACGAAGCCGGACCTTGTCCGCATCGTCGATCTCGAGATGGCCAAAGTCATCGAACGCATCAAGACGAAGAACGTCCACCTGCGCCTCGATCCCACGGCGACCGAATTCCTCATCGAAAAGGGGTACGACCCAACCTACGGTGCGCGTCCCATGCGGCGTGCCGTTGAACGCTACCTCGAAGATCCGATGGCCGAGGAAATCCTCCGGTCCAACATCAAGCCAGGCGATCACGTCCTGGTGAAGCGGGACGGAGAAAAGCTGACATTCACGATCGATACCGCCGCGGGCGAACCCGTTGCCGGAACGGCAGCGAGTTGACTCGTCCGGGAGTTCGGCAGGCGCGGAATGCCGGATTTCTGAAGGAATTCGGGCGATTCTCTTGAAGAATGGCCCGAATTTCCTCAGGGTGTTGGGAGTGTTCTCCCGGCTCCCGATGGGCCTCCGTGTTTCCAGATTGACCGAATGTTTCCCGTCTGACCGGACGGGTCTGCATCCATGAACGGCTTCTGGAGAAATGCCTTTGGCACCCGATTTGCGGTGGTGCTGTCTTTTCTGGCAGCGGCTGTGATTCTGGTCGGCGGTGTGCTTCTCAATCTCCAGCTACGCTCGTCCCTCCGCGAGGAAGGGATCGAGAACGCGAGGCGAATGTTGGAGACCCAGCTTCTCGAGATCGATTCGTCCTTCGACGAGTTTTCGGGACATTTTGATTTTGCCGTTTCCAAGACGAACTTTGCCGAGGTCTTGACCCGCGGAAAACCGGGACCAAACGAGATTGCCTTGGAGCACTTGCTCTTGGAGAACGTTCGCCTTCTTCGGGAACTCCGCGTCCACGACGGTGCCGGTCGCGGCCGGACGATCCGCCTTGCAGGCGGGTCGGTCGAGATTGGTCCGCTCGAAAGTCGGTCCGATTGGGGACGACCCCCGGGCCGGGAAGTTCTGATCTCCGAGAAGGTTTCCGATTTGGAGCTTCTCGCGGTGATTGATCCCGAGTCATTCGTTCAGGAACACCTGATCGCATTTGGGTTGGCTAACCCGGATTCATGGATCGCGCTTTTCGACGACGAGGGAAATCCGATCCTCCTGCGCAAGGGAGCGAACGAGTTCGACCCCGGCGATCTTCATCGAAGTGAGGAGAATGACGGGGGATGGGTGATTACGACCGAAGACGGTCTCGCCCACGTTCTGGCGAGTGCTTCGTCGCCGCTGGTTCTGGGTGATTGGCGGGCTTCGGTGCTGGTCGGACTCGACGAGCGCGGGATTCTCCGTCCGGTCGAGCAGGCGGTCATCATCACCATCGTGGTGGCCGCTGTGCTCCTCGGCCTGTTTATTCTCAACATCGGAGTGTTTGTCGCGCGCATGCAGGCGGATCGCGAGAAATCCGACGCGGGGCGACGTCAGGCGGCAGCAATTATCGAGGCGGTCCAAAGTGCCATCCTCCTCATTGATGATGAAACCGGCCGGATCGTCGAAGCAAACCCCGCCGCGAACGCCCTGCTGAGCCCGCCGGGCGGAACGCTCGTCGGTTCGCTGGAAAACGACTTTCTTCCGTCCACGCTTCATGGAACGCTGGAGGACAGTACAGGAATCGAGTCGGTCGTGACGACCCACGATGGCGTTCACATGCCGGTCCTTGTCAACTCGGCCCGTTTCACATTGGGCGACCGGGTTTTCCGTTTGTGCTCGTTCGTGGACATCAGCCCGATCAAGGAAACCCAGGGACGGTTGCTGCAGGCCCAGACCAAGCTCCGCGAGACCAACGCCAGTTTGCAGGAGGCGATCCGACGGGCCGAGGAATCGGCAAGGGTGGCGGAGGCGGCCAACCAGGCAAAGAGTGCGTTCCTGGCGATGATGAGCCACGAGATCCGGACACCGTTGAACGGGGTGGTTGGTTTCACCAATCTCCTCCTCGATACTCCGCTGGATTCCGAGCAGGCGAGCTTTGTCCGGACCATCCGCTCGAGCGGAGACACGCTGATCACGCTCATTAACGACATTCTCGATTTTTCGAAAATCGAGAGCGGGCGCATGGAAATCGAACGTGTTCCGGTCCCGGTCGTCAATCTGGTCGACGACGCGATGGAGTTGTTCGTTTCAGCCGCCGCAGACAAGGAACTGGGATTGTCCTACGTGGCGGAGCCGGATGTGCCGGAAACAATTTGGGGTGATGCCACGAGGCTCCGGCAGATTCTCGTGAACCTTATCGGCAATGCCGTAAAGTTCACCGAAGAGGGCGAGGTCGAAGTGCGGCTCTGGATCGAACCAGACGGCGATCGGCGGGTGTTGGTCTTCTCGGTTTCCGATACCGGCATTGGGATTCCGGCCGAGAGGATCGCGAGGCTCTTTCATCCGTTTGTCCAGGCGGACGCCAGCACGACACGGCAATATGGTGGAACCGGATTGGGTCTCGCGATCAGTCGACGCTTGGTCGAGATCATGGGGGGAACGCTCTGGGCGGAAAGCGAGCCGGGGAAGGGGAGCCGATTTTCGTTCAAGATCCCCTGCGAAGAGGCATCAAAGGAGGACCTCGAGCATGCGGAACACCAAGGGAGCGAGAACGGAACCAACGGAACCGCCCTGCGGTTTGGTCCCGACTTTGCGCAGATTCACCCGCTCCGGATCCTGGTTGCTGAAGACAACCACGTGAACCAGCGGCTTACCAAGATCCTGCTCCGGCGACTCGGCTACGAGGCGCAGGTGGTCGGCGACGGGCTGGAGGCGGTCGAGGCGGTGCGGTCCGGTCGTCACGATGTCGTCCTCATGGACTACCAAATGCCGCGCATGGATGGAATCGAGGCCTGCCGGGTGATCCGTTCCGAGGAGGCTTCGGACCTCAGCCGTCCTCGAACTTACATCATCGCCGTCACTGCAAATGCACTGGACGAGGACCGGCGTGAGGCGGTCGTGGCCGGAATGGACGATTATCTGGTGAAGCCCCTGCGCCTGGCCGACCTCGAAGCTGCGCTTCGGCGGGTGCCGGTGGCCTGATCCCCGAAAAGGATTTGCAGCCGGGAGGTGTCGTCGTGAAAATGGCCGGTTCCATGAGTTTTCGACTGAGCCGATTTTTTGGGAGGATTTGCTGATGCCTCCGCTGCCGGGCTTCCGCGACTTTTATCCCGAGGACGTTGCGCGCCGCTCGTACATTCAGGGTGTCTGGCGTCGCGTGGCCGGCCGCTATGGATTTGTCGAGTTCGACGGTCCAACGCTCGAAAGTGCCGATCTTTATCGAAAGAAAAACGAGGAGGGTGCGGAAATTCTGGAGCAATTGTATGCGTTTCGCGATCGGGGAGACCGCGAACTCGCACTCCGTCCGGAAATGACGCCCACGCTGGCCCGCATGGTGGCGGCGCGCGAAAAGCACTACCGCAAGCCGATGAAGTGGTTCTGCACGTCGAACTTTTTCCGGCACGAGCGGCAGCAAAAGGGACGCTTGCGCGAGTTTTTCCAGTTCAACGCCGATTTGCTCGGTGACGCTTCGCCGGAGGCGGATGCCGAACTGATCGCTCTCGCCATCGACCTTCTCCGCGAATTTGGATTCGGGCCGGCGGATTTTGTTGTCCGGCTCAGCGATCGGCGCGCATGGATGCAATTCCTCGCCGGGCGTGGCTGCGAAGGATCGGCCGCCTCCGCTGTGCTGGCCTGTGTGGACAAGATGGAACGCGAACCCGAGGACGTCCTGAATGCGCGACTCGTGCCGCTCGGCCTCAACGTTTCCGTCCTTCGTGAATTCATTCGGGCGGGGAGTCCGGAGGCGTTTGCGCCGGTTCTGACCGGATTGGAGGCGCGCGGCCTGAGGGACTTTGTGGAAGTCGACCTCTCAATCGTCCGCGGTCTGGCCTATTACACCGGTGTGGTCTTTGAGATTTTCGACCGGTCGAAGTCGTTGCGTGCTCTCGCGGGCGGGGGCCGCTACGATCAATTGGTCGCCGGACTCAGCGATGGCGCTGTTGACCTGCCGGCGATTGGTTTCGGCATGGGCGATGTCGTGCTCGGGCACTTGATTGATGAGATCCCGGCGGCGAGTGCGAGGGTGCCGGTTTCTTCGAGTTGCGATATGTTCGTAGTCATCGCCGACGAATTGCGGAGGTCGGATGCGGTTTCGTTGGTCCAGCGGGCGCGCGACCTCGGTTGGCGCGTCGATTTCCCGTTGAAGGCCGCCAAAGTGGGACGGCAGTTTCAGGACGCCGAGGCACTCGGAGCAACGTCCGCAATCGTGGTCGGTGCCGAGTGGCCGGCCGTCAAATGGAAAACGCTGGGGGACCGCACCGAGGAAGTGCTCGACCAAAGCGGACTTGCCCACAGGCTCGAAAACACCGAAAAGAACCGCCCGGCTTCTCGCCGGAACGAGACATGACCTACCGATCCCATCATTGCAACGCCCTCCGCGCCGAAGACGCGGGATCCCACGTGACCCTGAGCGGCTGGGTGGCCTCCCGGCGCGACCACGGTGGCGTGATTTTCATCGATCTCCGCGACCGCGAAGGCATCACGCAGGTTGTTTTTCGTCCCGAAGAAAATCCCGACGCGGCCGCCCGTTCCCACGAACTGCGCAGTGAAGACGTGGTGCGTGTCAGCGGAAAGGTGGCCCGGCGCCTGACCGGCACCGAAAATTCCCGCCTCGCGACCGGCGAAATCGAAATTGTCGCCGATTCGCTCGATATCCTGAATGCCGCGGATGTTCTGCCATTCCCGATTGATGAGCGGATCGCCAACGAAGATCTCCGGTTGACCTATCGCTATCTGGACCTCCGGCGTCCGGAAATGGCGGCGAATCTTCGTCTCCGCCACCGGGTCATCAAAACCATCCGCGACGTCATGGATGCCGAAGGTTTTCTCGAAATTGAGACGCCGGTCCTTTCAAAAAGCACGCCCGAAGGAGCGCGCGACTTCCTGGTTCCGTCGCGGCTGACCCCGGGATCGTTTTACGCCCTGCCTCAGGCTCCGCAGCAATACAAGCAACTCCTCATGGTCGCGGGCTTGGAGAAGTATTTCCAAATCGCCCGTTGCTTCCGTGACGAAGACCTCCGTGCGGACCGCCAGCCGGAATTCACCCAGCTCGACGTCGAAGCCTCGTTCGTCACGCAGGAAGACATCATTCACCTGATCGAGGGGTTGCTCGTGGCGGTTTTCCGCGAGACGAAAGGCGTCAACCTTCCGCACCCGTTCCCGCGCCTGACGTGGCGTGAAGCCATGGACCGCTACGGCAGCGACAAGCCGGACACTCGGTTTGGCCTCGAGATCACCGATCTCGGTGACGTCTTTGCCGCGTCGGAGTTCAAAGTCTTCCGGGCCGCTCTGGACGGTGGCGGCGTGGTCAAGGCGATCAATGCCAAAGGCTTCGCGTCGATCACGACTGGCCAAATCGAAAACCTGACCGAACTCGCGAAACAGACCGGCGCCAAAGGGCTCGCGTTCATCAAGGTCGAAAATGGCGAGTGGAAATCGCCGATCGTCAAGTTCTTCAGCGACGCGGAGAAGGCTGCCTTGTCTGAACGCATGGCGATCGAGGAAGGGGATCTGATCCTCTTCGGTGCCGACCAGTGGGAGACGGCCTGTGAAACGCTTGGACGCGTCCGCTTGCGGGTCGCTGAAATTCTGGGACTGGCCAACGATCCCAACCGCCTCGATTTCCTCTGGGTCGTCGATTTTCCGCTGCTCGGCTGGAGCGCCGAGGAACAGAAGTGGAATGCGGTCCACCATCCGTTTACGCGGCCCTGCGCGGAAGACCTGTCGAAGCTCGAAGCGGGCGAATACGGGTCGATTCGGGCCGTGGCCTATGATGTGGTTTTGAACGGCGTCGAGATTGGTGGCGGAAGTCTTCGGATTCACGAGCCGACCTTGCAGGCAAAAATGTTCTCCGTGCTCGGCGTCGACGAGGAACACCAGCAAACGATGTTCGGTCACCTCCTCAAGGCCTTCCGCCTCGGCACTCCGCCCCATGGCGGAATTGCGCTCGGACTCGACCGTCTCGTCATGCTCATCGCCGGAGCCGAAAGCATCCGCGATGTCATGGCTTTTCCGAAGAACAACCGCGGCGTCGAGTTGATGACCGGTTCGCCGTCGTCCGTGGATTTCAAACAGCTTCGCGAACTCTCGATCCAGTCAACGAAGAAAGCCTGAGGCCGGCAGGAGTTACACGGCGAGGCAAGGACGGTTCTGTGCAGGTGCGCCTCGACTTGGGCGGCAATCGAAGCCGCTGTTCCGCGGTGCTCCATATGCCGCTGCGTGGATTCCATGCCGTTGAGTTCGCGCTCGTTGATTTTCGCGCTTGACCGATGGAGTGGGTGGCGGCTAATCGGCCCGGGTGCATCCGGTGCGTGGGATTTTCGGTGCGGTTTTCTGTATCTGGGCGGCGGCGGCGCAGGCGTTTTTTCCAAGCGACCCCTTGTTTGCTCCGGGGACCGGTGGTGGCGCCGCGGAAGGGTACTACGGGCACTGGCACCTGGTGAACCAAGCGCCGCTGGGAACGTTGAATGCCGGGCTGGACGTGAATATTCGCGATGCATGGGCCCGAGGTCTCACCGGGCAGGGCGTTGTGGTTGGGATCATTGATGACGGGGTCGAGAGCAGTCACCCGGACCTTTCGGAGGCATTCGTCAACGAGTTCAGCTGGGGATTCACGTTTGATTTGGCCACGAACCTGGCTCAAGCGAATCGTGGCAGCCCGGTTTTCAGCGGCGCGCGGGCAGCGGGTCTGCCCTTCGATTCCCACGGAACGGGGGTTGCGGGTGTGGCGGCAGCCCGCGGCGGGAACGGGATCGGGGGAGCCGGGGCGGCGCCGCAGGCGGGGATCGCAGCCCTTCGGTTCCTGGTGAACCCCGGGGAAACTTATGCGATGGGGAAAACGGGTTCGCAGGCCGAGGCAGCGGCAGTCCTTTACCAGGGTGGCGGGGACCCGTTTGCACCGGTGAACTGGGCCTCGTTCGCAGGCCGCCCACCCGTGCGGATCAAGAACCACAGCTACGGCGCCGCGGCATTCATTCCCAGAATTCTCACCTGGGCGGCACTCGAGGAGTCGGCGGAGAACAACGTGATTCACGTGAAGAGTGCAGGCAACTCCCGCAGCAACTTTCAGGCCGGTCTGGTCGACTCCAATCGTGAGCCGATGGCGAACCAGACGACATTGATTGTGGTTGCGGCAATGGGAAGCGACGGTCGCGTCGCCAGCTACAGCAGCCGCGGAGCAAACATCTTTGTCACCGCGCCCTCGAGCAGCCAGGGCCTTTTCGCGATTCCGACAACAGATCGGACGACGCCGGCTGATGGATACAATTCCGTCGCTCCGGGCGAGAATTATCTGGCCAGCCTGCCGGAATACACGAGCCGGTTTGGAGGGACATCTTCGGCAGCGCCACTCGTTTCGGGCATTATGGCGCTTGGGGTGCAAGCCAATCCGAATCTGAACGTGCGCCTGGCCCAGCATGCGCTCGTTGCGACGAGCCGTCAGGTCGATGCCGCCAACCCGAGTTGGGTCACAAACGCGGCTGGTAATCGCTTCAGCGCCGACTATGGGTTCGGCCTCATCGATGCCAATGCGTTCACCTCCCACGTTGTGGGCCTTCAGGTCGTTCCGAACTCGGTGCAGGTTTTCAGCTCCGAGGTGATCGATGTGCCGCCGGAGGCCGGTGCGTTTTCGAATCTGAACCGGACGATTTCGCGCCAGTTCGAAGCCAATTTCTCGAGCCCATGGACACTGGAAGCGGTTCGGCTCACGCTGTCTTTCGGCGGGTTCCAGACCGAGGTCTTCGAAGATGCGTCGAACGAGATGCTAACCTACGAGGGGGCGATTCTGGGAGATCTCAGCGGTTGGGTGACATCGGCGGCGGGAACGAGATATCCGATCTTTTTCGACGACACGGCGGCGAACGGAACGGCATTCTACGCGAACCGTTTTCACCGGACCGACGAACTGGCGTGGACGTTTACCAGCAATGCTTACTGGGGGGAATCGATCGATGGCACATGGACGGTCGAGATTGTCAACCACTCGGCTTCGACCTCGGGTGGCGGTCGGTGGGGGGTCTGGGAAGATTTCATGTTGGACTTCCATACGGGGCAGGTGATCCCTGAGCCTTCGACGGTTCTCCTGGTGCTCGCTGGTGCGGCGTGGATTGTCTTCGGAGTGAGGAGAAGGAAATCGCCCGAGACCTTGAGCGTCCGTGGTCGAGGACTTCAGAGCGTGTGAGCAGATCGAAGCCCGCTGAAGGCGGCGCCGAGATTGTCAAGGATGTCGGAGGGGGCGAGGGATTCTTGGGAGGCACCGGCGGCGATTGCGATCTCGGCGGCGCGCCCGCAGACCCACGCACCAAGCGAGGCGGCGTCGATGGGGCTTTGGCCTTGGCCGATGAGGGCGGCGCAAGTCCCGGTGAGAACGTCGCCCATTCCGCCGGTGGCCATGCCGGGGTGTCCGGTCGTGTTGAAGCGGGGTGCGTGCCCGCGCGCTCCGATGATCGTGCGGGCGCCTTTCAGGAGAAGCGTGACATCGAACGTTTGGAGAAAATCCCCCAGCCAGGCGCGCCGGGATCGTGATTGCTGCGGGAAGAGACGTGCCATTTCGCCGGGGTGTGGCGTGAGCAATCGTGGGCCGGGCGGACATTTCAGAGGGTCGGTCGAATGCGCGGCCAGTGCATTCAGGGCATCCGCATCCACAACGCAGGGCTGCTTGGCGGTGCGGAGAAACTCCAGCACCATCGCGTCGCGCTCCCGACCAAAACCGGGCCCGACGGCGACAACGTCCCATGAGTCGGTTGCCATTTCATCGAAATTTTCGAATGAGCGGACCATCACTTCCGGAATGCATGCTGCCGCGAGGATCGGCTGGATTTCCGGAGGGACAAAAAGCGTGATCAACCCTCCGCCGGCGCGGACGGCGGCTTCGGAGCACAACCGGGCGGCTCCGGTGAAGCCGGGTGATCCGGCGACCACAGCAATGCGTCCGCACCGGCCTTTGTGCGTGTCGAAATCCCGCGGCGGTTGAAGGGATCGGAGCAGGCCCGGAACGAGCAGTTCGGCTGGATCGGCATTGTCCGGCGGCACCACTTCGTCGAGATCGACCACCGTCAGGCGACCCACTTGGTTGATGGCTGCATCGGCGATCAGGCCGGCTTTGGCGAAGCCCATCGTGACGGTTGCATCGGCTTGAACGCAGGGAGAGCCGGCCCGGCCGGAATCCGCATCGAGCCCGCTGGGAATGTCCGCCGCGACCACCAAGGCGCTCTCGGAGCGGCGCAGATTCGAAATTCTCCGAATGGCCGATGCGACCGGCTGGCGCGGGTCGCCTTGGGCGCCGATCCCGAGCAATCCGTCGAGAACCACTAATCGGCCGCCGGCTGACTTTGGGTTGCTCTGGCAGGCTCGCAAGCGGCTGAGCATTTCCCGTGGCAGCGGGCTGAGTGCCGATTCCGGAAAGACGTCCTCGAGCTCGATTTGCCATCCGGCCATTGCCAAATGGCGGGCGGCGACGAGGACATCCCCGCCATTGTTGCCCTTCCCGGCAAACACGCGGCATGTTCCGGGGGAAGGGGACTGCTGCCGGACAAAGTCGGCAAGCCGCCGTCCGGCCAGTTCCATCAGATCCACAGCCTGCACCCCGTTGGCGAAGGCGGATTGCTCCGCTTCGATCATCTGGGCGCGGGTGAGAATCATGCGGTGAAAAGGTCTTTCAGCCGCTCGTAGAAGCTTTTGTGGATGGGAGAATTCTCCTCGCCGCAGAGTTCGCCGAATTTTTCGAGGGCTTCCCGTTGTTGGTGGTTCAAGCGGGTCGGCACTTCCACTTGCACACGGGTCAGGATATCTCCGCGGGCGGAGCTTTGCAGGCCGGGCATGCCCTTGCCGCGTACGCGGAAAACGGTCCCGCCCTGCGTGCCGGCGGGAACCTTGAGCGTCGCGGAGCCTTCGAGTGTCGGAACGCGAATTTCGCCACCCAGCGCGGCGGTCGTGAAAGGCAGCGGCACTTCGCAGAGCAAATCCATGCCGTCGCGCGTGAAGACATCGTGTTCGCGCAGGTGGACGACCACGTAGAGGTCGCCGGCCGGGCCGCCGCGCACACCGGCTTCGCCGCCGCCGGTGCTTCGGAGGCGGGAGCCTTCGTCGATGCCCGCCGGAATCCGGATCTTGACCCGCGATGTCTTTTCGCGTCGTCCCTCGCCGCCGCAGGATTTGCAGGGCTTTTCAACGATCTGGCCGCTGCCGTGGCATTGCGGGCAGGTTTGGGCGACCTGGAAGAATCCGCGGGAAGCAACCACCTGGCCGCGTCCCCGGCAGGTCGGGCAGGTGACGACGCGCGATCCCTTTTGAGCGCCGGAGCCGGAACATTCCTCGCAGGTGTCGAGTTTGCGAATCTCGATTTCCTTCTCAGCCCCGAGCGCAGCCTCCTCCAGGGTGATCTGCATGTCGTAGCGCAGGTCGGAGCCGCGCTGGCGGCCCGAGGGGTCGGCCCCACCGCCGAAGAACTGGTCGAAAATGCCGCCGGATCCGCCGCCCGCTCCGAAGACCTCGCGGAAGAGGTCGAAGGGATCGTGGAATCCGCCGCCACCGCCGCCCATGCCGCCCTGCTGGAATGCCGCGTGACCGTAGCGATCGTAGGCCGCGCGCTTCTGCGGGTCCATGAGGACATCGTAGGCCTCGCCGAGTTCCTTGAACTTGTCCTCCGCCTCGTGGTCGCCCGGATTTTTGTCCGGGTGGAACTTGACCGCGAGTTTCCGGTAGGACCGCTTGATTTCGTCTTCGCCGGCCGACCGCTCGACTCCGAGGATCTCGTAGTAATCGCGCTTCCGGCTCATTCCGCCGGACCTTTGGAAACCGTCACGCTGGATGCGCGAAGGACGCGGTCCTTCAGACGGTAGCCGCGCCGGAGTTGACGGACGACGTGGCCTTCGGGGATTTCCGGATGATTTTCCTGAGCGACGGCATCGTGGTGGTTTGGGTCAAAAACCGCGCCCTCGGATGGGATCGCTTCCACACCGTGGTCGCGGAGGAAGTCCTGGAGTTGTTTTTGAACCATCGACATCCCCTGGACAATTGCACCGGCGTCCGGCGCGGTCTTGGCGGCCTCCAGGCCAAGTTCGAAGTTGTCGAGGATCGGAAGGAGCTTTTCCAAGAGCGAAGAGTTCGCGTAACGGATGGCATCATCCTTCTCGCGGTTGGCGCGCTTGCGGTAGTTATCCAGATCTGCGGCGGCGCGGAGGGCGAGGTCTTTGTATTTGGCGACCTCGGTCGAGGCGTCTTCGACCGGAGCTTCGGTCGGGACGGGATTTTCTTCAGATTCGTTCATGTCTTGGCAATGGCAATCAAAGTGATGTCGTCGTGCTGCGGATGGTTGCCGAAGAAGTCGCGCACGTCGTCGGCGAGGAACCGGACGACGTTGGCGGCTCCTTTCGGAGCGAACGCCTGGAGTCCTTCGACGAGGCGCGGGAGCCCGTATTCCATCCCTTCCTGATCGAGCGCCTCGGTGGCGCCGTCCGTATAGAGTAGGACGCAATCTCCCGGGTCCAGTCCGAAGCTGAAATCGGCGCAAACTCTATTGAACACCTCGCCGCTGTCAATCCCGAGCGCCATCCCTTTGGGGCTCAGTTTTTCGACCTGACCGGTGGCGGCTCGGTAGAGCAGGGGGGCGTCGTGCCCGGCGCGTGCGAGCGTGAGACGACCTTCCGCCAGATCGATGACCAGGTAGGCCATGCTGATGAACATGTCCTCCTTGATGTCGGGGTAAAGCTGGGCGTTGACGCGGCGGAGGACTTCGGAAGCCGAGGTTTTGCCGACTGCCTCGCTCCGGAGAACCGAACGGCACATGGCCATGATGAGCGAGGCCGGGACGCCCTTGCCGGAAACGTCCGCAATCGCCACCCCGAACCGCGAATCATCGATGCGGATGTAATCAAAATAATCGCCGCTGACCTGCCGGGCGGGGACGTTGACGCCGCTCAACTCATACCCGGGGATCGACGGAGGCGACGACGGGAGGAGAATGCCCTGGATTTCACGGGCGATCTCCAGGTCGTGGTCCATTCGCTTCTTTTCGCTCGCTTCCAGGTAGACGACCTCGTTGTAGAGAGCGAACGCCCCCTGCTCGCAAATGGTCCGAAACACCTTGAGATCGGCGTCCGTGAACGGCGTACTCATCGGACCGTTGGCCAGAGCGAGAACACCGAGAATCTTCCGTCGGTAAACCAGCGGGCCGACCAACGCGGATGTGGCGGATGATCCCGAACCGGCGGCAACAATGTCGTCGCCCGCCCACACGCGGACCTGTCCGTTCTGCCAGCACAGGCCGACAATTCCCTCGCTGCGCCGGACGGGGTGGAGGCGGAGATAGCTTTCGACGGCGACCGGGGTGACTTCGGCCTGCTCGAGGATGTGGGGCGGCACCTCGATGAGGGGCGCACAACCTTTGGAAAGGAAAGCCGGAACGAGCAGGCCGTCGTTTTTGTCGGCAAGGTAAAGGGCGCCTCCGTGAGCCTCCAGAATGCGCACGGCACTTTCGACGATGAGACGGTGGAGCTCGGAACTCCGAACGCCTTCAGAAAAGGCCTCGCCGAGGCTGTGCAAGAAATCGAAAACCCGGTCCTCCTCGACCTCAATCTCGACACGACGGCGCTCGAGGTCGCCGATCTTCTTGGTGAAGGCGTTGAGCACCACCAACAGAGCAACCAGCGTTCCGAAGAACAGCGCGAAGTAGATATAGGTCCACATTTTGCTCCGCTCGGACTATCCGAAAGCGGATGCGCCCGATCAAGATTTGATCGAGATCAGTCTTCCGGCTGGGCGTCTTGTGCGAGTTCCTGCCGGAGGTAATCGATGACGTCCTTGAACTTCACGGCATTCTGGGCATCGGCCTCGACGAGCGCTTCGTGGGCGGACAGGACGGTTTCTTTTTGGTCATCCGGAGCGGCAGCGACCGGGGCGGCGGGATGCAGGGCGATCGGGGCGTCGGCGCCGGAGGATTCGACAGTGAACAACTGGTCGAGGCCGAGATTTTCGAGGAGTGACGAGTTGCGGGGGTTCACATTCACCGCCCGGAGCGATCCCTGCCCGATCTCACGCAAGCGCAGGGCGACTCCCGCCAGCGTGCCCATGAACGTTGAGTCCATCAACTCGCAGGCGCCCAGATCGACCACAAAATCCCGGCTGCCGCGCTGGATCATTTGTTTGACGAACTCCTTGACGCCCGGACTGTTCTGGAACGTGCCCCGGCCTTCCACCTTCAGCCAGACGGTGCGGCCGAGGTTTCCGACGAGAACGGACGAGGGAGTGCTCACGATGCTCCGGTTACCTGTAGCCCTGACCGAGTCCGCTTGTCAAATCGCCTACCGCCACATGAAGGACTGTCGAAAGGCCACAATGCGGCCCTCAACAATCAGCAGAACCCGCCATGAGGTGACGCGTCCGTTCTCGAGAAATTCATCACCGGTGACCTCGAACGAGGATTTTCGGGAGCCGCGGGCGGCCGGGTAGTAGATTTCCTTGGCCTTCACGTAGTTGGCGAGCCCGGCCTGACGGTATTCGAGCCGCACGGTCACATCGGCCTCGCGGCGGGCGCGCCAGAAGAAATTGAAATACTGCCCGTCCCGTTGGCGGAGTTCGGAGGAGTCGATTGCACCCCAGGTCGCACGCGCCCGTTCGAAGCGGGCCGCCTCGCTACGGGTCTCGACCATCGGGTTTTGGGTATCGAGGAACGTTTGCTGGACCTTGCGGAACTGGAAATCGCTGTCGAGCGCAAGCGGAAGGACGTTGGCGCGCTCGAGTTGGTTGACAGGGGCCTCCGGCGTGGCGCAACCAGCCAGGAGAATGGCGGCGCCTGCCAAGGCAAAAACTCGGATCATGGCGTCGGATCAAAGCGGGTTTGTCCGGGGCTGTCAATTTCCGCCCCGAAGCGGGACTTGACGCCGGCGGACCGCGACCTGTTAGGGTTTTCGTCCTTTCATGACCGCGAACGAAATCTTCGCCCGGCTGCCGGCCGACGAGTCCTCGGGGATTCTGGGTTGGCTGCAAGAGAACGACAAACCCGCCTACAAGGCTTCGATCAGCCTCCTGGCCGGAAGACGGAAACTGCGACCGATTTTCGTCGAACGCAAACCGCGCGACGAACGCCATGCGTGGATGGCCGCCGCTTTGACGAAGCCGGCCAATGCCGACGCTGCGACTGAAATCCTGCAGGCGTGGATCCTCGGCGGGAACCGTCCGATGGTTCTGGAGTTTCTGGAGGCGCTGGGAGTGTCGCACGAGGATGGGATCATTGAGGACCTGCCCGCGGAACCGACGGAAGGAAAAGTTCGTGCGGCCGTTGACGCGCTGTTTGCAAAGTATCCGACCGCCGCAGTCGTCGTTTACCTCAATCTTTTTGTTTCGATGGACGTGACCGAGTGGCCGGTGCTGCGCGGCCTGGTTGCCTCGGACGAACGGTTTCAACTCGCCCCGGCGAACGTCGGATGAGCCAGTTCGAGCAATCCCTGAAAGGCGCTCTGGAGACCTTCCAGTCGCTGGCGAAACTCCGTGAACCGCTCGAAGAGGCGGCCGAGGTGGTGAAGAACGCCTTGCTGGCGGGCAACAAGGTTCTCCTTTGTGGAAACGGTGGGAGCGCTGCGGACAGCGGGCACATCGCGACGGAGTTTGCCTGCCGCTTTCAGAATGACCGGCGGCCATTTCCGGCGATTTCGCTGACGGCGGATGGCGGTTTGTTGACGGCCATCGGGAACGATTATTCCTTTCAGGATCTTTTCGCCCGGCAAGTCTGTGCGTTTGGTAAACCCGGCGACGTGTTGATCGCGCTGACGACGAGCGGGAAGTCGCGGAACATCCTTTCGGCAATCGAGGAGGCGCGACGGCTTGAACTGAAGACCATCGTTTTCCTCGGCAAGGGTGGGGGCTTTACAAAGGGCGCTGCGGAAATCGAGATCATGGTCGAAGGCAAGGTGACGGCGAGGATCCAGGAGGCGCACAAGTTTCTGCTCCACGTTTTGTGTGAGCTGGTCGAGCCGGCCTTGGGCGCGGCATGACAACCGTTCTGGCCGTCGCATCCGCCGTTCTGGGCGCGGTCGTCGGTTCGTTTCTTAACGCTTGCATCCACCGGATGCCGCGGGGAATCAGCCTGGCGAATCCTCGGCGGTCATTCTGTCCCTCGTGTCAGAAAATGATCCCCTGGTATGAGAACCTGCCGGTGGTCAGTTGGCTGGTGCTGCGCGGGAAATGTTCAACTTGCGGCGCGCCGATCTCGCCGCGTTACGTGCTTGTTGAAATTCTGACGGCGGCGGTCTTCTTTGCGATTTGGGACCGCTTTGGACTGCCGCTGGCGCCAGTCTATTGGGTGTTCGTCGCTTTGTTGATTGTGGCGACGTTCATCGACTTCGAGCATTTCATTATCCCGGACGAGATCACGATCGGTGGAACGGTGGCTGGCATTCTGCTGAGCGTCGTTGTTCCGGCGGCGATGGGCGCGGAATCCCCTCTTTGGTCCGGCCTTTTCTCATTGGCCGGAGCCGCGCTGGGCTTCGGAGTTCTCTGGCTGGTGGTCGAGGGGGGGAAACTGGCGTTCGGCCGGAAGAAGCATGTGTTTCCCGAGGGGGAGGCGTTTGCCTGGGTGCGTGACGGAGACCGGGCCGATGTCCGGATCGGCGAGGACAAACTGGCGTGGGAAGAGGTTTTCTCGCGCGAGAGCGATGTGCTGGTCCTCGAGACGATCGAACCCTCGCGTGCCGGAGAACGGGAGTTGCCGGCGGGCCCGCTGCGATTCTTCTACAATCGGGTGGTCGCCGGGGACATCGAAATCGACCTTGATTCGCTGGACCAAATTGAAGGCCGCCTCCGGTCGGTGGTGATCCCGCGTGAGGCGATGGGGTTTGGCGATGTGAAGTTCATGGCCTGCATCGGTGCGTTCCTTGGCTGGCAGGCGATCCTTTTCACTTTGCTGGCGTCGTCCGTCATCGGGTGTCTCGCCGCGGTGGCCGGGCTTTTCCTTGCACGGGACCGTTCGGGCGCGCGGTTGCCATTCGGACCGTTTCTTGCCGTTGCAGCGATTCTCTGGCTGTTTGGCGGACGTGAGTTGACCGAGTGGTATCTGGCGCAGTTCCGGGGATTCGGGATCAACGCGGATTTTTAGTCCTTCCCACGACGTGCTGGTGTAGTATTCGACGACTGATGGCCGACAAGAAAAAGAAAATCCCGTTCCGCGAAGTTCTGCGGGGATTTTGGAAGCCCTACATGCGCCTGGCGCATTATTTGACGCCCTACAAGAAACGCTTCGCCATCGGGCTCGGGTTCGGAATTCTCGCCGGCATGCTCAACGGGATCATCCCGCTGGTCATCAAGAAGGTCGGCGAAACCGTGATGCCGCACGGGCTGGGGATGCCGGATTTGACCAAGGGGATCAGTGACGACGGGCCCGGCATCGAGGGCGTGGTTTGGGTCAGCATGCTGATCCCGGCCGTGATGGTGGCGCGTGGGATCTGCTCGTATCTGAACGCGTATTGTCTCGCTTGGGTGAGCCTCCGCGTGCTGCGGGACATTCGCTCGCAATTGTTCGCGCACCTGATGTCGCAGTCGCTGGATTTTTTCAATCGCGCCAAGTCCGGCAAGCTGATCTCGCGCGTCCTGAACGATACACGCATGGCCCAAAATGCGCTGACATCAATTGCCGGCGACATCGTCAAGGACCCGATTGCCGTGATCACCGGTGTCGTCGTTTTGGTTTCAATCGACTGGAAATTCAGCCTGACGACGCTGGTGCTCTTTCCGATCTGCATCATCCCCGTCGCGGTCTTTGGCAAGAAAGTCCGGCAGGCCGGCAAAGCGGAGGAGAACGAAGCCGGGCAGATGGCGGTGATCTTGCAGGAGACGTTTGCCGGCGTTCGTGTGATCAAATCGTTCGCGCGTGAGGACTACCAGGCCGAACAGTTTGCCCGTTCGTCAGACCTCCAGTTTCGGAACAGCATTCGCGTGAGGAAGAGCATCGATATTGTCCAGCCGCTCATTGAGTCGGTCTCGGCCTTCGGAGTCGTTCTCGCGTTGCTCTATGTTTTCTTTTTCCAGATCAGCGTGATGAAGTTCATTGCGCTCTGCGCCGGCATTTTCCTGCTCTACAACCCGGTGAAATCCCTGAGCAAAATCCCGATGCTCATGCAAAAATGCATGGCGTCGGCGACCAACATCTTCGAACTCCTCCAGACCAAATCCAGTGTCGCGGACAAGCCGGACGCGGTGGTGCTTGAACGCTGTGCCGGGAGGATTGAGTTTGATGGCGTCAGCTTTTCCTATGGAAACGAAAAGGCGGCCGTCCGGGATATCCATCTGACGATTGAGCCCGGCAAACAATACGCCCTCGTCGGGGCCAGTGGCGCCGGAAAGAGCACGATGCTCTCGCTCCTGCTGCGGTTCTACGACCCGCAAAGTGGTGTGATCCGGATCGACGGTCACGACCTTCGGGACGTCACGCAGCGTTCGCTGCGCGAGCAGGTCGGCATCGTCACGCAGGAAACGTTCCTCTTTCACGACACGATCTTCGAAAACATCCGATACGGACGATTGGACGCCACGCGCGAGGAGATCATCAACGCGGCGAAGTTCGCCTACGCGCACGATTTCATCGAGGCCCAGCCGGATGGCTACGACACGATCGTCGGCGACAAAGGTTGCCTCCTCTCGGGAGGCCAGCAGCAGAGACTGGCCATTGCGCGGGCGCTTCTCAAGAATGCGCCGGTCCTTTTGCTCGACGAGGCCACGTCGGCTTTGGATTCCGAGAGCGAACGCATGATCCAAGCGGCCCTCGAGCGCCTGTCGGAAGGCCGCACGGTGATCGCCATTGCGCACCGGCTGTCGACCATTCTCAAGTCGGACTGCATCGTTGTGATGGACCATGGACGCATCATCGCGACCGGCACGCACAGCGAGTTGCTGGAGTCCTCTGACCTTTACCGAAACCTATATCGCTTGCAGTTCCACCACCACGCCGAGGCGGCATGAATCTTCAGGACTGGATGATCCCGTCGGACCTGGCGCCGGGTGACCTCCGGAGCCTGGACCTGGACCGCGATTGGAGCGATGTCGAACTTCACCGCGTCGGGAGCACATCCGATCCGCTTTTCGATATGGCTTTTGGCGCTCTCTGGTCCGAGTTTGGCGCGATCGGGGAACTCGAGGAAGCCCCGGTCCTCGCCAGGCGAATGCTGTGGGATCCTGCCGAACGGATCGACGGTACGGCGATGCGTTATCGCATGATGCTGGTGACGTCAGGCGGTCAATTTGCCGCTGTGAGAGACCATACAGCGATCGTCGTCGACGGCGAACCGGGCGCCGTGGTTCACCTTTCCCATAATCTGGTCGCGCCGGACTGGCGGCGGTCCGGACTGGCCGGATGGATGCGTGCGCTTCCGATCACAACGGCCCGCCATGTCCTCGAGGCGCAAGGCCGCCCGAAGGACTCTCCGATCACGTTGGTCGGAGAGATGGAGCACCCGGACCCGGAAAAGCCGGAATCCCTCGTGCGTTTGCGGGCCTACGAAAAAGCGGGTTATAAGAAAGTCGATCCCTCACGCGTGGGTTACCTGCAACCGGACTTCCGAGCTTCACGTGAGATCGATCTGACCGGCGGGCCCCGACCAATTCCGCTCAGTCTCATCGTTCGCCGGGTTGGACGCGAGGGAGAGCCCTCCATTCCAGGGAGCGAGGTGAGGCAAATCGTCGGCGCTCTCTACCGAATGTATGCCACGGGTTTTCGCAAACAGGATATGACCGTCGTTCACGACTCACTCCTGAACTATCCCGACGACCATGAGGACGTCGCGCTGCTTCCTCCCACAGCATGAAGTTGTTCCACGATCCCGGATTCGCCGCGCCTCTGGGCGAGCACATCATGCCCATTTCCAAGTTCGAACTCGTCGCTGCCGAGATCCGGCGTCTGTGGCCGGACTGGACCATCTGGGCACCCGAACCCGTGACAGACGCCGACCTTTTCCGTGTGCACGATCCGGCCTATGTCGAAGCGGTTAAAACCGGAGAGCCCCGCAGTCTGGCAGAGTCACAGAAATTCCCATGGTCTCCCGAACTTTTTCCGAGCGTGTGCCTGACCAATGGGGGCGTTTTCGCCGCTGCATCCGAGGCCTTGAAATCCGGCTCGTCAGCCGCCCTGGCCAGCGGGTTCCATCACGCGCACCGCTCCCGCGGGGAGGGGTTCTGCACATTCAACGGGCTCGTGGTGGCCGGTGAAAAACTGCGGGCCGAACGCGGTATCCAGCGGGTCGCCGTTCTTGACCTTGACCTTCATTATGGGAACGGAACGGCTCTCCTCGCGAAGGACCGCCCCTGGCTCCGGGCCCTCTCCATTTACGGAAACGACTATTGGGAGAACGTGCCCTATCGCGATGTTTCGGTTCGCCGCCACGCGGACGGCCCCAATCACCGGTCAGTAGCCGTCAACCCCACCGGAGGATCCGACCGTGAAACGTTGCTCTTGACGGTGGAGCAAGAACTGCCGTGGCTCATCGATGGTGCAAAGCCCGAAGTCTTGCTCTACCAAGCCGGAGCCGATCCCTTGCGGGACGATCCCTACTCGCCGCTGGATCTGACGCACGATGACCTGCTCGAGCGCGATCGCGTCGTTTTTCGATTTGCGAAGGGTCACGGGATCCCGGTGGCATGGGTTCTCGCCGGCGGCTACTCGAAAGACATCCGCCAAATCGTTCAGGCTCACGTGAATACCGCTCGCGCTTGGGCGGAAATCTTCGACTAGCCAACGCCGCGGTGTGTCACAGTGGCCAGTTGGAATGGCACACATTGGCTGAAATATGGGTCAGAATGGCGCGTATTTCGTGTGCCGTCGAGCCGTGCTGGATATTTAAAACAGTGCCTTTCAGGTAGTTACGAATTCCCGCCATCTAACGGAACAGCATTTGCTGGGAAGCATAAACGAATATTCATTATGGGCAAAATTCTCGGCATTGATTTGGGCACCACGAATTCCTGCATGGCAGTGATGGAAGGGGGCGAGCCCGTTGTTCTGGAGAACTCCGAGGGCGCGCGCACAACGCCGTCCGTCGTGGCTTTCTCCAAATCCGGCGAGCGACTGGTCGGACAGGCCGCCAAACGCCAGGCCATCACCAATCCGGCGAACACCATTTTCTCGGTCAAGCGCTTCATGGGGCGGAAGTACGACGAAGTTCGGGACGAGGAACACCGCGTTCCCTACAAGCTCGTCAAAGCCGCCAATGGCGACGCGCACATCCAGGTCGAAATCGACGGCAAGCCGAAGACGTTTTCGCCGCCGGAGATCTCCGCGATGATCCTCGCGAAGCTGAAAGCGGACGCGGAAGCGAAACTCGGCGAAAAGATCACCGAAGCCGTCATCACCGTCCCGGCCTACTTCAACGACTCGCAGCGCAACGCGACCAAGGACGCCGGCAAGATTGCCGGACTCGACGTGAAGCGCATCATCAACGAGCCGACGGCGGCCTCGCTCGCCTACGGACTCGACAAGAAGTCCGACGAGAAGATCGCGGTCTATGACCTCGGTGGCGGCACGTTTGACATTTCGGCACTCGAGATCGGCGACGGCGTTTTTGAAGTCCGCGCGACCAACGGCGACACCCACCTCGGTGGCGACGATTGGGACAACCGCCTGATGGATTGGATCATCAATGAGTTCAAATCCGACACCGGCATCGATCTCTCGAAGCAGCCGGACGCGGTTCAGCGCATCAAGGAGGAATCGGAGAAAGCCAAGATCGCTCTCTCGTCGACCCAGGAGTACGAGATCAACCTGCCGTTCATCACGGCCGATGCGACCGGGCCGAAGCACATCCAGAAAAAGCTGACCCGGTCGAAACTCGAGCAGCTCACGGATGACCTGTTCGAGCGCACGATCAAGCCGGTCAAGGACTGCCTGAACGATGCGAAGTGGTCGAAGAGCGACGTGAACGAACTTGTTCTCGTCGGCGGCATGACCCGCATGCCGAAGGTCGTCGACACGGCTCGCGAACTCATCGGCAAGGAACCGCACAAGGGAGTGAACCCCGACGAAGTCGTCGCCATCGGCGCCGGCATCCAGGGTGGTGTGCTCAAGGGTGACGTCAAAGACGTTCTCCTCCTCGATGTGACCCCGCTCACGCTGGCGATCGAAACCGCCGGCGGCATCGCCACCCCGATGATCCCGCGGAATACGACGATCCCGACCAAGAAGTCGAACACGTTCTCAACTTACAGCGACAACCAGCCCGGCGTGGAAATCAAGGTCCTCCAAGGCGAGCGCCCGCTCGCCCGCGACAACAAGAACCTCGGGACGTTCCACTTGGACGGCATCCCGCCAGCCCCGCGCGGTGTTCCGCAGATTGAAGTGACCTTTGACATCGACGCCAACGGCATCCTGAACGTCTCCGCGAAGGACCTCGGCACCGGCAAGGAGCAGAAAATCTCCATCACCGGATCGAGCGGACTGAGCAAGGACGAAGTCGAGCGCATGCAAAAGGAAGCCGAGTCCCACGCGGAAGAAGACCGCAAGGCGAAGGAAGGCATCGAGATCCGCAACAACGCCGACACGCTGGCCTATCAATCCGAGAAGCAGCTGAAGGAACTCGGCGAGAAGCTGAGCGAGGCCGACAAAAAGCCGGTCGAAGACGCCATCGCCAAGGTCCGCGAAGCCCTCAAGGGTAACGACGTGGACGCGATCAAGAGCGCCTACGATGAGCTCCAGACGAAGTTTCAGGAAGTCAGCGCGAACCTCTACAAGCAGGCCGCCTCACAGGCCGGGGCCGCGGGTCCCCAGCCCGGGGCCGGGCCGCAGCCGGGCGCGGAGCCCAAGAAGGATGCCGACGTCGTCGACGCGGAATTCGAGATGGTCGACGAGGACAAGAAGAAATCCTGATCACCCTTTAACAAATCGCGCCGCCGGCTGCCGCAAGGTTCCCGGCGGTGCCTGTTAAAAACCAAACCAAACCAACCAAGGAGGAAAAGCCAATATGGCCAACGTCAACATCAAGCCTCTCGGCGATCGCGTGCTCGTGCAGCCGCTCGAAGAGAAGGAAGTGAAAAAAGGCGGGATCATCATTCCCGATACCGCCAAGGAGAAACCCCAGGAAGGCCAAGTTGTGGCCCTCGGCACCGGCAAACGGGACGAGGACGGCAAACTGGTCGAGTTCACCGTGAAGAAGGGGGACAAAGTCCTCATTTCCAAATACGGCGGAACCGAAGTCAAAATCGACGGGGAATCCTACCTGATCATGCGCGAGGACGATATCCTCGGCATCATCGGCTAACCCTCAACACTCAACCAAACAACCAACAACCAATAACATGGCAGCCAAACAACTCCAATTCGACGAAGCGGCCCGTCAGGCCCTTCTCCGCGGTGTTGAGAAGCTGGCGAAAGCCGTCAAGGCGACCCTCGGGCCGTCGGGACGCAACGTCATTCTCGACAAGAAATTCGGCAGTCCCACCATCACCAAGGATGGCGTGACCGTCGCGAAGGAAATCGAACTCGAAGACGCCTATGAAAACATGGGCGCCCAGCTCGTCCGCGAAGTCGCCAGCAAGACCAGCGACATCGCCGGTGACGGCACCACGACCGCAACCGTTCTCGCCGAAGCGATCTATCGCGAGGGTCTCAAGAACGTCACGGCCGGTGCGAATCCGACCAGCCTCCAGCGCGGCATCCAGAAAGCCGTCGAGGCCATCACCGAGGAAATCGCCAAGATTTCCAAGAAGGTGAAGGACAGCTCCGAGATCGCCCAGGTTGCGACCGTTTCGGCCAACTGGGACGCCACGATCGGCCAGATCATCGCGGACGCGATGGACAAGGTCGGCAAGGACGGAACGATCACGGTGGAAGAAGCCAAGAGCATCGAAACCACGCTCGACGTGGTCGAAGGCATGCAGTTCGACAAGGGCTATCTCTCGCCCTATTTCGTGACGAATGCCGAGTCGCTCGAAGTCTCCTTCGACAATGCCTACATCCTCATCCACGAGAAGAAGATCAGCTCGCTCAAGGACCTGCTCCCGCTGCTCGAGAAGATCGCCAAGAGCGGCAAGCCGTTCCTGATCATCGCGGAAGATGTGGAAGGCGAAGCCCTAGCGACGCTCGTCGTGAACAAGCTCCGCGGCACGCTCCAAGTCTGCGCCGTCAAGGCTCCGGGCTTCGGTGACCGCCGCAAGGCCATGCTCGAAGACATTGCCGTCCTCACCGGTGGCAAGCTCCTCAGCGAAGACCTCGGTATCAAGCTCGAGAACGTCGGCCTCGAAGACCTCGGCCGCGCCAAGCGCGTTGTTGTCGACAAGGAAAACACCACGATCATCGAAGGCGAAGGCAAGAATGCGGACATCCAGGGCCGCGTCAGCCAGATCCGCCGTCAGATCGAGGAAACCACCAGCGACTACGACCGTGAGAAGCTCCAGGAGCGCCTCGCCAAGCTCGCCGGCGGTGTGGCCGTCATCAACGTTGGTGCCGCCACCGAGACCGAGATGAAGGAAAAGAAAGCCCGCGTCGAAGACGCCCTCCACGCGACCCGTGCGGCCGTCGAAGAAGGCATCGTCCCCGGCGGTGGCGTCGCCCTCATCCGTGCGCAGAAGGCCCTCGACAATGTCACTCTCACCGGTGACGAGCAGATCGGCCTCGAGATCGTGCGCCGCGCGATCGAGCAGCCGCTCCGCACGCTGGCCGACAACGCCGGCCAGGAAGGCGCCCTCATCGTGCAGGAAGTCAAGAAGCGCAAAGGTGCCGATGGCTACAACGTGGCCACGGGCGAATACACCGACCTCATCAAGGCCGGCGTCGTCGATCCCGCCAAGGTGACCCGCTCCGCGCTCCAAAACGCCGCCTCCATCAGCGGCCTGCTCCTCACCACCGAGGCTCTCGTCACCGAGATCCCGGAAAAGGAAAAGGCTCCCGCCATGCCTCCGGGCGGCGGAATGGGCGGCATGGACTACTAAGTCCGGACGCCGAGACAAGCCAAACTCAAACGACCGGCCGGGGACGCAAGTTCCCGGCCGTTTCGTTTTTCAAAAGCAACACCGCCGCCTCAGGGCCTTGCTGAACGGCGCAACCGCCGCTGCAGTCCGAAAGCCACCCACGCAGTGAGCCCGAATGAAAGAACGCTCGGCTGCGGGATGATCAACACGCTGATCCCCTAGAACAGATCGAGGTCTTGATCTCGTCACCAATGGAGTTCCGGGTGATCGCCTCAACGACCATGCCAAGGAGGATCGTGTTTGTGTTCGAGTATTGCCATCGCTGACCTGGTCCGAAATCGGGCGAGATACCTTTTCAGAAGTCGACCAGCGTCTGGTCGTTCACCGTTGCGGCGGGATGGTTGATCAACTGGTCCCTCGCCGCGGTCGTGCTCGTGTAGTTCACGATGCCACTGGTCATGTTGGCGAGCTGCCGGAGCGTAGCCATCGTAGACAACCGGGCGCATTTCGCAAGTCGTGGCCATGGTCGAGGGGCGTTCCGGCACAATTTTTTGAGAATCTCCTCCCCGCGCGGCATGTGGAATGCTTCATGGGGGGCATGCGAGCACTGCGAGCCCCTGCGCTTCACTGGCAGATTCTGATCGCGATCATCTTGGCGGTGGGTGCCGGGCTGGCGCTTCCCAAACAACTGGGAGGCGTCGATGTGGTGGCGGTCTTCGACTTCATTGGAACGCTTTTTCTCCGGGCGCTGCAGATGCTGGTCGTTCCGCTGATCCTCACGTCGGTGATCTCCTCTCTGGCAAAGGCCGCCGGCGGAGCGCATGCGGGAAGGCTCGGGTGGAAGACGGCGCTCTACTACTGCACGACGGGTCTGGCGGCGATTGTCACGGGCCTCGTTGTCGTCAATCTGATCCAGCCCGGGCGTGTGGCCCCGGATGTTTCCCAAGCGCTCATCGCGTCCGCGCAGATGGATGTTCAGGAAACCGGCGAGCGACTCCAGAACCACGGCGCCGCCGACATGGCCGGAATCCTGATCCGCATGGTTCCCGAGAATGCCTTTGCGGCGTTCACCCGCAACGCGGACATGCTTTCGATCCTCTTTTTCGCGATTTTGGTCGGCATCTTTTCCGCGCGCCTGGCCGAACCCGGACGCTCCAGCTTTGCCCAATGGTGGAGCAGCTTCTTTGAGGTGATGATGGCGATCACCGGCTGGGTGCTGAAATTCGCCCCGCTCGGGATCTTTGGGTTGATCGGCGAAACGGTGATGACAACAGGACTTGCGTTCATCGGACCGGTCGCAAAGTTTGCGCTGTGCGTGGTGGTCGCCCTGGCGTTCCACCTCTTCGTGACTCTTTCCCTTGTGCTGCGTGCCTTTGGAGCCAACCCCGTGCTGCACCTCCGTACGATGGCGCCGGCCTTGCTCACGGCGTTCAGCAGCGCGTCCTCGGCCGCCACGCTCCCGGTGACCTTGCGTTGTCTCGAGCGCCGCGGTGTTTCGGAGCGTGTGCGTGGTTTTTTCATTCCGGTCGGAGCCAACATCAATACCGACGGCACGGCTCTGTACGAATGTGCGGCGGCGCTTTTCATCGCTCAAGTCTACGGCATCGAAATCACCCCCGCCGTTCAGTTCACGATCATTGCCCTGGCGCTCCTGACATCCGTCGGTGTGGCCGGTGTTCCCGCCGCGAGCCTGGTGGCGATCGTGATTATCCTCAACGCCATCGGTCTTCCGCTTGAAGCCATCGGCCTCATTCTTGCCACCGATCGCGTCCTCGATATGGCCCGGACCGCAGTCAACGTCTACGGGGACAGCGTGGGGGCTGCCGTCATCGCACGCTCCGAAGGCGAGGAACTCGCCACTTCGTGACGTACGGGTTCAGATATCCGACATCGGGGGAGCCGCGACGTAGCTGAACCATTCCTGACCCGGATCGAAGGTCAGTGTCATCACGCCGTTGGGACCTTCCATCGTCGGTGGCGGCGCGATACCGATCTGCGGATCACTGGACAGAACACTCAGAATCTCCGGAAGGGTCGACGGCATGTCCATCCTGCTGGCCTTCACCGCCCGATAAACCTGGTTGATCTGCTTCTCCTGCTGCTCAATCGCCGCTTCCTGTGCCGCACCACGCCAGTTCGACATCACGGGAACAGCAAACGCCAGAATCGCACCGATCAATGTGATGACACACAACAACTCCACCAAGGAGAAGCCACCGGGGGATGCGAGCTTGGGCGATTCCAAACGCATGCAACCAGAATCGTAATCGCGTGCGACATGTCAATGTTTTTGTTCTGGGAACGCAACGGTATGCAACGTTGCGCGCTATGGACTTGGTGAGGAATCCGAGGCGCGCGGGTGGGCAGCATCGTAAGCGCGGCGGAGGCGTTCGGTGGTGACGTGGGTGTAGATTTGGGTGGTTGAGAGGCTGGCGTGGCCGAGGAGGGTTTGGACGCTGCGGAGGTCGGCACCGGCATCAAGCAGGTGGGTGGCAAATGAGTGGCGGAGTTTGTGGGGGGAAAGGTCAGCGGGGAGGCCGGCTTGAACCAGGCGGGTTTTGATCATGGCCCAGATCGAACGTGCGCCGAGGCGTCGGCGGGACTTGTTGATGAACAGCGGGCCGGCGTGGACGCCGGCGGCGGACCGGTAAACCGAGATCGCCCGGAGAGCCTCGCTGCCGACCGGGCAGATGCGCTCGCGTCGGCCTTTGCCAAGGACCCTTGCGGTTTCGCCGATGGGATCCAAGTCCGCGACATCGAGCCCCGCGAGTTCCGAGAGGCGCATGCCGGTCGAGTAGAACAACTCGATGATCGCGGTGTCACGAGCTGCGGACCAGGACGGAGCCTGCTTCGTTCGGGGCGCGGCGGCAGGCGTTTCGATGAGGTTTTCGACCTGCCCGGTTGTGAGGAATTTTGGGAGCGACTTGGGCAGCTTCGGAAGCGAGACGGTTTTCAGGATGTTGACCGACACGAGATTCCGGAGGACGAGGAACTCATAAAACGCCCGAAGTCCCGAGAAACGAACCCGGACGCTCGAGTGAGCCGCGCCGGCTTTCATCAACTCGAGCATCCACGCGCGAAAATCGGCGGCGGTCAGGCTGCGCCAGTGTTTGTCGGGGCGGAATTTCCGGAATTCGCTCAGCGAGATCCGGTAGGTCTCGATCGTCCGCGGCGAGGCATTTCGCTCGGCATCCAACCACTCGAGGAATTGCGCCGTCCAGACGTCCGGCTTCGGCACTGCAGGGCTGTCCTTGCGGCGCTTCAGGAGCGTAAGCCGATGGGTGCGGCCAATGGCGGTTGCGCCGTGTGACCGACTTCACCGCCGGCCCGCTCCGTTCCCCGCTCAAACCGCAGGACCGCCGTGCGCGTTTCCAAGCCGTCGGGAGAAGTCGCGGTGATCGGGACTTCGTATTTGCCGTCCGGGAAGATGAAATGGTACCGGAATGAGCCGTCCGGATGGAGTGCAACCGGCTGTCCATCGATCGTCACCTTGGCGCGCGGGTCGGTGCCGCCGTAGAAGATCAACTCGGCATTGACGTGGAGGAAGAACTCGCGCTGTCCGCGCGCGGGCATGGTTTCCGACCCGCCCCAACTGCTCGTCGCGACATGGCTCCAGCTGGATTGGGCGGCCTGCGACCAGCTTGTGAGTGCGGCCTGCGACCAGCTCGACATGGCGGCGGCGGCCCAGGAGGAGGTGACCGCCTGAAGCCAGCTCGAAAGAGCGGCACCCGACCAGGAAGTCTCGCCCTGTCCCCTCCATGAGGATTCGACCGAGCGAAGCCAGCTGGAGATCGATTCGGCGGTCCAGGAGCCCATCGCACCGGATGAAAGGCCCGACTCGGCCAGATTGTAGGATGATCCGCCGGCCCAAGAGGACTGCGCGGCGGCCGCCCAACTCGTCAGCGCCGCAGCGGCCCAGCTGGACAATGCCGCCGAGCTCCACGAAGCCCCGCCGGCGATTGCGGTCAGCGCGCTGAAGAGGCTGCTCTCGGCCGCGCTCCAGCCCGAGCGCGAAAACGCTTCGCTGCCTCCGGCCGCGGAGGACAGGCGTTCTTCCAGACGCGCTTGGATTCGGGAGGAAAGTTCCTCGGAGCTCAACTGCCCACTCGAAAGCCCATCCAGAAAATCGGCGCCCAGCAGCGCGGCGAGCACGGTTTTTTCATCCGGCGAATCAGGCCGACCGGTCGACGGGTCAAACGCCAGCAGTTTGCCATCTTTCTGGAGCCGGGCGAGGGCATGGATCAACGCTTCGCCGTCATGGATCGTGGTCTGGATATTGTCCATGAGCCGTTGAAAGCTCAGGTGGAGCGGGATTGTCGCGAACGAAAAATCTTCGGAAGCGGACATGGAATCCGGCGGGGTCTGGACAGTGATCGAGCGGGCGAGGGGTTTCCAAGACGTGCCGCGATAGTATCCGATCTCGACGGTGTAGGACTGAGCGGCCTTTTGGACCGGGATATACCAATTCCTCGTCTCAAACGGCACCTCGATCTCGGCCTCAATCTCGTCCGCCGTCCCGAACACGCGAAGAAACGTTTTTCCTCCCGGGTGCAGGGAAATGTCGATATCCCAATACGTGAAGAGCCAGTGCGGTTCCTGGGCGACCAGAAAGATGGAATCGGTTCCGTAGGACCGCGGAAGCTCTCCCAGTTGTTCCAGCGAGGACAACGCGGCCCCCTCCGGTTGAGAGTTGTCACTCTGGGAATTTGATTCGCCGGCCGCCTCTTTGTTCATGATGGAAAAGGTTGAAATCCTGCCGTTTGCGAGTTCAACCATTTGAGCGATGGCGATGCAACGTTTTTCGATGAGGCGGTCCGCTTGCAAACTCCCTGGGCTTCCGTAGATTGCGAACTATGTTTTTGCGTGTCTTTTTGGTGGCGACGGCAGCGGGGGCCGGCCTGCTCTGCGCGCAGACCGTCCCGGCCCCGGCCGACCGTGCTCTCGTGCGTCAGCTCAACGACTCGTTCGCCGATGTATTTGAAAAAGTTGCTCCATCCGTTGTGGTCATCGAATCGCAACGCGAGGGGCTCCAGTCGCTGCAGGGTCTTCCCCGCGGCTTGGAATTTTTCCTGCGCCGGCCGGATGGTTCGATGCAACGGGCCGAGCCGAACGTGGGGTCCGGCTTCATCTTTCGTCCCGATGGCTACATTTTGACGAATTTCCATGTCATCGACGAGGCCGCTGAGATCGCGGTTCGCCTTCGCGATGGACGTAAGTTTCCTGCCGAGGTTATCGGGGTGGATGATCGGACGGACCTGGCGGTTCTGAAGATCGCGGCTGAGGGGCTGCCGGCGGCGGAATTGGGGAACAGCGAGGCGGTTCGGGTGGGGCAGTTCGCGTTCGCCATCGGAACGCCGATGGAACTGCCCTATACCTTTACGGTCGGCGTCGTGAGCGCCAAAGAACGCAGTCTGAGCCATGTCTATGGCGAGTTGATCCAGACCGATGCCTCGATCAATCCCGGAAACAGCGGCGGGCCGTTGAGTGATATCGACGGCCGCGTGATTGGCGTGAACACGCTCATCAGCGGGATGAACCGCGGACTCGGTTTTGCCATTCCGATCAACCTGGCGCGGAATATCGCTGAGCAACTCGTTGCGGACGGACGCGTCCGGCGACCATGGTTGGGGATTTCGATCGCCGGGGTTTCGGAGGACCTGCGCTTTCAACGCCTGTTTCCCGATTTGACCAGCGGAGTGGTCGTTCAGGGAATTGAACCTGGCGCCCCCGCGCAAGGAAGCGATTTGCGGCCCGGGGATGTCATTTTGGCTGTCGACGGCGTAAAGGTTGATCTCGCCGGGGACCTTCAAAAGCAGATTCTCTCGAAGCAAATCGGGCAGACCGTTCAGTTGGAAGTGTGGCGCCAGGGGAAGCGGGTGAGCTTGGGGGTAGCAACGGGCGAAATGCCCGACTTCCAGCAGGCCTCGATGCGTCCACGGCCAAATCCGGTCGTACCGCCGTCGGTTCCCGAAGCCGTGCCGCAACCGTCTTCACCCGGAATGAAATTTCAGGATGCGTCACCCGAGTCGCTGAAGGAATTCGGACTCCGCCGTCAGGAGGCCGGAGGCGTTCTGGTTACAGAAGTCGAGGAAGGCAGTGTGGCGGCGGTGGCCGGGTTGGAGCCCGGGGATGTGATCACCGAAGCCGGCGGTCAGCCGATTTTGAGATCGCAGGATTTGGAGTCCGTTCTGACAGCCGGTCCCGGCAATGGAAATGGCATCCTGCTTCTGGTCGACCGCCGCGGCAGCCGGACGTTCGCGATTCTCAAGCCGTGACCGGCGTCGCGGTGAAAGCCCGGACCTGGTCGAGGATGATGTCGGCGAAACCCGGGTCGGTCCCGATCGCGCTGGCGTAGTAAAGACGGCGGCCTCGGAGGTCGTGCGGATTATGCCGGAAGACCTCGGCTTCGCTCGCAGCCGCGCCGGGTTCATCGTTGATGCCCAGGAGAACCGGGATGTCCTGATAACTGTGAAGGCCGTCTGAGATGAAGAATGGCACGACGACGACGTTCGGCTGGGTGGTAAACTGATCCCACTCGGCAATGAGCGGCGGTTCCTCCATGTAGGCTGCGAGGACCTCCGCATAGGTTCCCGTTTCTGCAATGACGCGGACCTGATGCTTGGCGGCGACCGCGGAGTTGTCGTTCAAGCCGGTGCCATGGCCTACGATCAGCAGGCTGGTCTCGGCGGTGGGTACATCCGGCGCGACCTCGCGAGCGCGGTGGATGAGCAGTCCGGTCACCGCCGGATGGTTCCCGGTCGGCTCGCAGTAGCGCACGGTTTTTCCGTCGACAACCGTGACAGTTCCTTCCAGGCGCAATTCCCGCGGAATCACTGTGCGGGTGAAATACCCCTCGCTGATGAAATTCGGAACGACGAAAACGTCCTCGCTGTCGATCATGCGGAGGACCTCACGAAACGACGGTTCTTCCTTCCAAAAGGCGGTCACGACCTCAGCAAAAATCCCGCGCCGGCGGATTTCCGCGGCGTGCAGCAGCGTCGGTGCCGACGAATCCGGGTTCAGCGTTGAGCCGTGCCCGACGAGGACGAGTGCGGTGGTGGACAAGTCGTTCATTCCAGAAGTTCGGCGCAAACCTTGGCAGCGTCGAAGTGTTTTCTGGCATACGCCCGGGCGGCCTCGCAGTGATGCAGATAATCCGACGAAACGCGAGCGATCGCATCGGCCGCTTCATCCAACGTCGTAAACGCCAGCACGCCTTCTCCGGACGGCAGGTGGTCGGTCCAACCGGTATCTTGCACGACGACGGGCTTGCCGGCGGCGAGATAACATGCGCTGCGACAACTGAACCATCCGCTCCGGCTGTGAACATAGCCGTTTTTTGCAATGCTCCACTCGGCTTTGGATGCGCGCAGAAAAGCGTGGTAGCTCTCGAAGTCCGGCAGATGCAGGTCCGGTTCGACGATCGTCCAACCATGATCCTCGAGAAGCGCCGTGGGACGGCTTTGGCCGACGCCCTGTCCCATCGCAAGCACGAACCGCTCGCCACACCGCCTTGGGAGATCGGTGAAGCGCATAAATTCGATGTCCTTTTGGCCGTAGGTCTCGCCATGGAATGCACGCGGTTTGTAGCTCGCCCAGTTCATGACCGTCGTCCAGGCGCCGGCCGCGACGTCCGGCTCGGGAGCCAGCACGCGCTCCCACCAATCCAAAGCCACCGGCTGGACCGTTGGCCGCCAGTTCAAGCCGCCGGTCGGCACGTGGCAGCCGGGGTGACCGATGTGAAGGCCGAACGAAAAGTGACGGTCGTGCGCGCGGATGTGTTCGCCCGCCTTGCGTCGCTCGGGATCGACCAGATCGATCTGGGTGAACATGGGGTCGCCATCGAGGAACAACTTAAGTGGGATCGCCGCGGTCGGTTCGCGCAACCAGCAAGCACCGGAAACATTGGCAAGAACATCGGCCGAACGCAGGAGACGTTCCGCTGTGGAGGCGTCTGAAATGCCGTGGTACGCGCCGTCCGCCCCGTTGCGGTAAATCCAGCGATCACCCAGATCAAACGCATTCATAACGCGTTCCAAATAACGCACATTGTGCGAGCAATCCGTCCCGGGTTCCTGTTTGATCGGGTCGTACGGCCACACCGAGCTGTCCTCCAGGTACCAGACCTCGTGTCCGAGTCTCTGGAAACCGAGGACATATTGGAGATAATCCCATGTGACGCCACCGAAGGCGTATTGGCCGACGAGGCCGGTGACAACAATCCGCATGCGTCGGCGAACGTAGACGCCCGGTTGCCCGATCACAAGTCCGTGCGACCGCGTCCTTTCCAATTCTGGACCCGGGCGGTAGGCTGATCGACTCGCATGGAACACGTTTTTGTCGGTTGCGGGTTTGTGGCGAAGTATCCCGAGGGCGGGGGAAATTTTTCGGTGCCGCTCCAGTACGTTCTCGGCCTTCGTCGGATGCGCCGGTCGGTCTGGTGGCTGGAAATCATGGAATCGCTGGATGACGAAGCGGCCGATCGTCGGCGGATTGCTGCATTCCGCCGTCGGTTGGAGGAATTCGATCTCGGCGAAAACTTCTGCCTGATTCTGCTGCCGAATGGTGGGGGAACCGATCTCGCCGGAGCGAGGTTCTTCGGGAAGACGCGGCGGGAATTTCTCGACCGGCTGGCCGGTCCAAACGTGCTATTGAACCTCAGCTATTCGATTCGCCCGCCATTGGTCGACCGCTTCGCCCGGCGACTGCTCTGCAGCCTGGATCCCACGGAAGTTTGTTTCTGGATGCAGCGGATGGAAATGGGTCAGGACCATCATGATGAATTCTGGACGATCGGCCTGAATACCGGTGGACCCGGCTCACGCATTCCCGAGACCACTGTTCCCTGGAACACCTATTTCCCGCTCGTCGACGCCGCCTCGTTCACTCCGGCTCCGCGTCCGGCCGTCGACCGGTTCACCACGATCGGTCAGTGGTATTGGGACGGGATGATTGAATGGGATGGCGAGTGGAGGGACTTTTCCAAGCGCGCGGCATTCGAGAAGTTCCTGTCGCTGGCCCGCCGGATTCCGGATGTCCGTTTCGAATTGGCCATGAATCTTGCGCCGGACGACCCGGAGGGTGAACGCCTGCAGGCGCTCGGATGGCACCATGTTGTCCCGCATCACCGGGTGCGCACACCGAAGAAATATTACGACTACCTTCGCGCATCGACCGCCGAGTTCAGCGCGGTCAAGCTGGAGAGCTTCGCGCGATCCGGCTGGCTGAGCGACCGTTCGGCCGTCTATCTGGCTTTGGGTCGACCGGTGATCACCGAGAGTACGGCGGCGGAAGCCTACCTGCCGGCGGAGAGCGGGATGTTCTTTGTGGACTCCGCGGACAGTGCGGCGGAGGCCGTCGAACGGGTTCGTGCGGATTGGAAAAAGCATTCCCGCCATGCGCGGGCCTGTGCGCTCGAGTGTTTCGATGCGGTCAAGAACCTGAAGAAGATGCTCGGATGACCTCGCCGGATATCCGGAGGTCCCGGCCGACACGCGAGTAAGTCGGTTGCGCGAGGCGAATGGCTGCTTCGTTGGAACCGACTCCGCGGCCCGCCACCGCGGGAACCGGCCCCCCCAGAACGTCCGGGGCAACATAAAAAACCACTTCATCGACGAGTGCCCGATCGAACGCCTCACCGAGAACCGCTCCGCCGCCTTCCAGAAGGACTTGCGCGACGCCCCTCCGGCCCAAGTCGGCCAATACGGACCGCAGCGGACGGTTCACGTAGACCAGCGTTCGGTCGCGGTCAGCGTCCGTCAGCAAATGGCAGTCGTCCGGAATCCGCCCGGATTTCGTCCAAACGACCCGCCACGGTTGCGGGAACCCGCGGAGGCCGCGGATGGTCAATCGCGGGTTGTCTGTTCGGACGGTTTCGCCGCCAACAAGGATCGCCTGCGATGCGGCGCGAAGCTTCATGGCGTCTTGTCTCGCGGCCGGCGAGGTGATCCATCGACGATTCGGCGGCGACGTGATCCTTCCGTCCAAACTCGCACCGGTTTTGGCAACAACCCACGGCCGGCCGGTGGAAATCCATTGGTTCCATGCACGGTTCAAAGAGCGGCAGTCATCCGCCAGGATGCCGCGGGTGACCTCGATTCCGGCCTTTTGGAGAATCGCATCCGCCCGGCCGGCATGGGCGGGATTGGGGTCGGTTGCCCCATAGACAACGCGCCGGATGCCGGCGGCGAGAATGGCGTTGGTGCATGGCGGAGTTTTCCCGTGTGTCGAGCAGGGTTCAAGCGTCACATAGAGCGTTGCGTCGCGGGCGACCGCGCCCCGGGACAATCCGCGCAGCGCCTCGATCTCCGCATGCGGCAGTCCCGCGGCGCGGTGCCATCCGGTCGAGACAATCCGTCCGTTTTTGACGATGACGGCGCCGACGGCGGGATTCGGATGCGTTTTTCCAAGGCTTTTGCGGGCCTCGGCGATTGCCCGGCGCATGAAATTTTCTTCCTCGCTGCCATGGACGACGCGGCGCATTCTGCGATCTTCCACACGGGAGCCGCGCGTGCAACTTTCCTCCTTCGCCAAAGAACAGTTCTTCCACGGGTTCGCCCAGCTCCTCCGCAGCGGCATCCCCGTGCCACGAGCCCTCGAGAGTCTCGGAAAAGGACGCGGACGCAGCGCAGTGGCAGCCCGAACCGCGTCCGGCAGCTACCGCGATGGCTTGTCGGGCGCGCTGGCCACCGCCGGCTTTGAGGAACTCGATTGCGATCTCGTCGCGGCCGGCGAACAGACCGGGCGTCTGGAGGAAGCGCTTGAACGTCTCGCCGAATACCACGGCTCCGTCGCCGCCGCGCGGAAGCGCATGGTAGCCCAGTCGATCTATCCGATTTTCATCATCCACCTGGCCGCCCTCCTGCTGTCGATTCCGCGGGCGATTTTGGGCGACGGCCTGACTTCCTATCTGGCATCCGTCGCCGGAATCCTCGGGCCGGTGTATTTGCTCATCGGTGTCGCGTTCCTGGCGGGCCTGGCGCTCCGCATCGCCGTCCGGCGGTCACCATCCGGGGCTCGGACGATCCGGGCGATCCCGGTGCTCGGTGGATTTTTCACGAATTTGGCCATGACCCGTTTCTGCCTGGTGCTGTCGTTGGGAATCCGGTCGGCGGATGGAATCCTCTCCAGTCTGCGACGGGCCGGGCGGTCGAGTTCGGATGCGTCGGTGGAAATCGCTGCCGAGCGGGGGGCCAAAGCGATTCGCAGCGGGAGTGGGTTTGCCGAAGCGCTGGCGGTCTCGGGGGTCTTCCCGGCCGACCTCGAGCAGGCGTTCCATGTGGCCGAAACTTCCGGTCGCCTCGACTCGGAGATGAGCCGGTGGGCCGGAATCTTCCGCGAACGGCTTTTTGCCCAAATGGAGACCCTCTCGACTTGGATCCCCCGTTTGCTCTACCTCGCAATCTGCCTGGCCGTCGCCTACCAGATCCTCGCCATGGTTCAGACGGTCGGACAGGAGGTTTCGGAAGTCTTGGAGTTCTGAGAAGTGAGTTAAAATGGCGCTGATACGGAAATATTTTTTGATCCATTGATGGGTCAGTATGACCCATATCTCAGCGGCATCCAGATTCTCGGAATGCTATAACGCCCTCACCTCCAGTCGCTTACAGAAATCGCGTCAGCTGCGGCACGGATTACGCTGATGACATCTTGTGAAGTTTAACTCAACGAAAGGAGAAAACACATGAGCATCATCAGAACACCTTTGGCCGGAACATGGTCACCGTTTGATCGACTGGCCCCTTGGCGTGATTTGCTGGAGAGCGCATTTGCGTTCACCGGATCCGTGCCCGGGGTTTGGACGCCACCGCTCGACGTTTATGAAGACGACGAGAAGGTGACGGTGACGGTCGAACTGGCCGGATTGACGAAAGAAGACTTCGACATCTCGCTGGACGGCGACGCGCTGACAATTTCCGGGCAGCGCAAGGCGGCGACTGGCGAAAAGCGGGGCGAGAGCTTCCGCAGCGAGCGGTTCTTCGGATCGTTCAGCCGGACGGTCACGTTGCCGGCGGCGGTGAAGGCGGACGGGGTCACGGCGTCGTATCAGAACGGCCTCCTGGCGGTCAGTCTGCCGAAGGCCGAAGAGGCCAAGCCGCGCAAGATCGAAGTGAAACTTAACTGAGAAAGGAAAAACAAAATGAGCCAGATTATTGAAAGAACAGGCTGCCAACCGGCGGCTTCGCGGGTCGAGTATGTCGTCCCGGCGGTGAACCTCCACCACGATGCGGAAGGTTTCACACTGGAGGCGGAAATGCCCGGCGTCGCGAAGGATGGCGTGGAGGTGACGTTTGAAGACGGTCGTCTGACGTTGGTCGGGCGGCGGGCTTCGGCGGATCGTCCGGGCCGGCCGGTGTATGCCGAATCGGTTCGCCGCGATTACCGGCGCGTCTTTGATCTCGATCCCTCGGTGGATGCGAGTGCCATCACGGCGTCGGTCGAGCAGGGGTTGCTGACGGTCCGTCTCCCAAAAGCGGAAGCGGCCAAGCCCCGCCGGATCGCAGTGGCTTGATGGTTGAGGTGGAAGGAACGGCCGGGGTGACTTGATGTTGCCCCGGCCGTTTTCGCGTCAGCGGATGGCGCGGCGGTGAATCCAGACGCTCTGGGCAATTCCAAAGCTCAGGAGCGTGATCATCACAAATGATCCGCCGTAACTGATCAGTGGAAGGGGGAGACCGGTAATCGGCGTTACCGAAATGGTCATCCCGATGTTCATGAAAGTGTGCGTGAAGAGCAGCATGACAATGCCGACCGTGAGGAGTCGGCCTAAGTCGTCTCCGGCTTCCAAGGCGATGTGGATCAAAAGAAGGAAAAGGATTGCAAAGGCCGCGATGAGGAGGATTCCGCCGAGAAACCCGTGTTGTTCGCCCAGGACCGAGAAGATAAAGTCGTTGTGAACGATCGTGGAGGGCAGGAACCCGAGCTCGTTTTGCGTGTTCGGGGCCTTGAATCCCTTCCCGGAAAATCCGCCTGAGCCTATGGCGATGAGGGATTGCGTGATGTTCCATCCGTCGCCCTGCGGGTCGGCTTCGGGGTTCAGGAATGTCGTGATCCGCGCGTACTGGTAGGGTTTCAGCCCGAAATGGACCACCAGCGGGACCATGGCAACCCCGAGAACAATCATCACGATCAGCCAGCGCTTGGGGATGCCGCCGACGAACATCATGGCGAGGACAACGGGCACCCAGACGATGCATGAGCCAAGATCCGGCTGGATCAGGATCAGAATCCACGGCGGGGCCACGATGGCGCCGCAGGCCAGAATGCGAAGGAACGTCGGCATCTGGCGGGAATTCTGGAGGAAAACCGCAAGGACCATGATGCCGGCGATAATGGCGAGTTGGGAAGGCTGGAAGCTCATCGGTCCGAGGTCGAGCCAGCTTCGCGCCCCGTAGCGTTTCTCGCCGAAGAGCATCGTGGCTACGAGGGTGAGCATCGAGAGCACGTAGAGCGGAATCGCGCCGATTCGTACCCAGCGGTAGTCGACCAGAGAGGCCACGAGGAAAAGCGGGAGACAGATCAGAATCCAGGTCAACTGCGAGCTCCAGAACGTCTGCTCGCGCATCCAAGTCGCACTGTAAATTGCATAAACCCCAAAGCCGAGCAGGGCCATCATCAGCCCGAACAGCAGCCAGTTCATGCGCAGGAAATTGCGGAGGATCGGATGCATCAGGCAATCTGCGGGACGGCCGCGAGAAGGGATTTTGTGTATTCGTGCTGCGGATTGCTATAGATCGCCTCGGCCGGGGCGGATTCGACGATTTTGCCGTGGTGCATCACGAGCACATGATCGCTGATGTGTTCAACGACGGCCAGATCGTGGGCGATGAACAGATAAGCGATGCCAAATTGTTCCTGCAGGTCCTGGAGGAGATTGACGATCTGGGCCTGCACGGAAACGTCGAGTGCGCTCACGGGCTCGTCACAGACGATGAATTTCGGCTCGACCGCCAACGCCCGTGCAATACCGATCCGCTGGCGCTGGCCGCCGCTGAATTCATGCGGATATCGCCGGGACATTTCGGGCGACAAACCGACGAGTCGGAGCAACTCGGAAACCCGATCCTCGCGCTCGGTCCGGCTGAGTTTGGGAAAATGGATTTCGAGTGATTCTCCAACGATCTCGCCGACGTTCAACCGAGGATTCAGCGAGCCAAACGGGTCCTGGAAAATCATCTGCAGATCGCGGCGGAGCGGCCGGAATTTCGACTCCGGAAGCGGGAGGATGTCGGTGCCTTCGAAGAGAACCGAGCCGGACGTGGCGGGGGTCAATTTCAGGAGCGTGCGGCCCACTGTCGTCTTGCCGCTCCCACTTTCACCGACGAGACCGACCGTCTGGCCCGCCTCGACCGTGAAACTGACGCCATCGACCGCGCGGATGTCCCCGATTTTTCGTCGGAAGACACCTCCGTGGACGGGGAACCAGGTACGGAGATCCTGAACTTCAAGGAGCGGCATCGGACCGGAACTTAGCGGCGGATGGCCGCGATGTCATCGAAAACAAAACGGCCGGCGCCCGCATGCGGGTGGCCGGCCGGTTGTGGGAACGGATTACTTGACGAGCTTCGCCTTGCGAAGGGTCTTGTAGGCGCCGTTCTTCGAGATCGTCTTGAACGCACGGGCCGTGGCTTTCACGGTCACAAACTTGTTGAGTTCCGGAACCCAGACGCGCTTGGTCTTGAGATTCGGCTGGAAATAACGGGGCGTGACGGCGGTGACGTGCATGCCGATGCCGCCCTTCTTTTTGGCCAGACCACGGCGGTGGATCTTCGATCCGCGAACGGGTTTGGCCCCTGTGATGCTGCACTTCCTGGACATAGTGGAACGGGAAAGAGTAGGGAGTTCGCGGCCGAGGTCAAGTCCCCGGTTTGCCGGCACCACGGTCTTGTCAAATGCGGTCGATCGCGCAGGATTCCCGTCGATGAGAAGCTTTGCGCTCGGAATGGGTTGGATTCTGGTGGTCCTGTTCCTCTCGGCGGCGGCATTTGGCCAGGCTCTGAACGATGGCGCAGTCGAGGGCGTTTTGTTCTACAAGGATCAGGCGTTCTCGGACGAGGCGAGTGCGGCCTGGCCGTTCGAATACCGGTCGGTCGCATCGAATGAAAAGATCTCGATGGTTGTCACCCGGGAGGGCCGGCGGATGCGCTTGCGCTCCGACCAGATTTTGCTGGCGATTCCGTATCCCGGGCGGGGGGATTTGACGCAGGAGGAGGCGATGCGACTTTGCGATCTGGCGTCCGCCCGCTTTCCCCAGCATCGGCAACTCATTTCCAACATCCGGACCGGTTGGCAAAAGGTCATGCCTGAGGATTACCAGCGCCACGCCCATGTCTCGGCGGTGCGGCGGGGCCTGGCCGATCAGCTCATCGTCCGAATGCAGGAAGAGGCTCGGCGGGTGGGTGAAATGGTTGCCAAGTTGGTCCGTGGCGACGCCAAACCTTCCCCGGCACCCCAAGTTGCCGAAACCCAGCCGGGTGGTGATCCGTTGGATTACCGGCAGAATCTGAAAATCATCGAGGACTACTACCAGAAGGCCGGCGAAATGGGGGCCGAGCCGTCCGATTGAGCCAGCTCAGTCGAAATACGTGTCCTCGTGCGCGTAGGGTGGGGCGCAGCAGCAGAGAAATCGAAGAGCCGATCCCGCTGTGATCTGGTGGCGGGCGCCGGGCGGGATGAGGATCGCGTCCAACGGCCCGACGTCGCGAAACTGGCCGTCGATTTCCATCGTTCCCGTTCCCTCCAGAACAAAATAGATCTCCTCGCTGGCCAGATGGTAGTGGCGCTCAGTCGCCGCACCGACGGGCAGTGAAGCCTCGGCAAGGCTTTGGTTTTTTACGGGGGAATTCGAAAGATCGAGAATGCTCCGAATCTGCGAGCCGTCCTTTGTCGTAAATGGTTTTTGGCTGGATAGGTTCTCTACAATCATTGAGATTCCGACACGCTATGAAATTCTTCGAGGGCTGCACAGCATTCATCACGGGAGCCTCATCCGGGCTGGGGGCGGAATTTGCCCGTCAACTGGCACCCTATGCACGGACCCTCGTCCTCGTCGCACGGCGCAATGACCGCCTGGAGGAACTGGCCGGCGTCCTGCGTGAGGTTCATCCGGATCTCGATGTTCGCACGTATGTCGCCGACCTCGGTGTCGAAGACCAGCGCACGGCATTGGTCAAATGGCTCGATGATGGAAACATCGCGATCGATTTCCTGATCAACAATGCCGGGCTTGGCGACCATGGGGACTTCGCCGGAAGTGACTGGGCACGTGTCAAAGCCATGCTCGACGTCAACATTGCGGCCCTGACGCATCTTACGCATTTGCTCGTCCCGTCGATGATCCGTGGCGGCCGGGCGGCCGTGCTCAATGTCAGCAGCGTGGCCTCGTTTTTCCCGCTGCCGAACATGGCCGTTTACTCCGCGACCAAGGCCTACGTGACGAGTTTTTCGGAAGCGATCGCGATCGAACTCCGTCCCCGCGGGATCACCGTCACGGCCCTCTGCCCGGGCCCCGTTCCGACGGAATTTTTCCAAGTCGCCACGCGGGCCGGCGAGGAGGGATCGGCTGCGCATTTTGAGACCATGCCGGCCTTTGTCGTCTCGCCGCAGGAAGTGGTGGAGGCCGGGCTCCGGGCGGTTGCACGTGACCGCGCGCGCGTGATTCCCGGCCCACTCCTTGCAGCATCCGTCGCCGTGGCGCTGGTGCTTCCGTTCTTTCTGGTGCGCCAGATTCTTCGCTGGAAAGCGAATTCCATTTGAGCATGAGGCCATCCGTACCATCCGAAACCGGCGAGCCCATTTCGTTCGCCCAAGCCTTCGACCTGATCAACCCTCACCTCTACACGGTGGAGGAACGGATCCGGGCGCAGGCTCGGGCGTTCGATCCGGCGGTGGAAGGATATGTGTCTTACGTCTGCAATGCCGGCGGCAAGCGGCTCCGCCCGGCCCTTGCCCTGCTATCGGCCGGTGCAACGGGCAAGATCACATCCAGCCACGTTGATTTGGCGGTCATTCTGGAATTGATCCACATCGCCACACTCGTCCACGACGATATCATGGACGGCGCCGAACTCCGGCGGGACCAGCCGTCGGCGAATGCGAAGTGGGGGAATGCCATTACCGTCCTGCTCGGCGACTGCCTTTTTGCCCATGCGCTGCGGCTTTCGACGGGATTTTCCAACAGCGAGATTTGCCGTCGGATTGCCGATGCGGCCGCGGAAGTTTGCTCGGGAGAAATCATCCAGACCCAGCGGCGGTTCGACCTGAAACTCTCGACGGCGGATTACTACCGGATCATCGAGATGAAGACGGCCGCCCTGTTCTCGGCTGCGTGTGAATTGAGCGCGTTTATCTCCGAGGCGAGTCCGGCGGTCATCAGTGCGCTGAAGGTTTTCGGATCGAAGCTTGGGATCGCCTACCAAATCTATGACGACCTCCTCGACCTTGCAGGATCGGAGGAGGAGACCGGAAAGACGCTGGGCACCGACCTTCGCAAAGGAAAGTTCACACTTCCGGTGCTGCTCATGCTGCAGGGCGGCAAGGACGTATCGTCCATCCGCGATCTGCTCTTGAATGCGGAGTCGTTGGATCCTTCGGTGCTCGCCGGGATGCTCGACCGGGCCGGCGCCATGCAGTCCGCCGTGGCCACGGCGCGGCGGTTCATCGAAGAGGCGGAAGTCCAGTTGACGCCAATCCAGGACAACAAATACGCGCGCGGCCTCCGGGGAATATCTTCGCACCTGAGCGGCCTGCTCGACCGATTCTAAGGCTTGTGGTCGCGCCGCGGATCCACGAAATGCCGGCGTCTGACCGGCCGCGTGAGAAAGCGGAACGTCTCGGTGTCGGTTCGCTGACCGACCAGGAATTGCTCGCCATCTTCATCCGAACCGGCGTTCCGGGAAAAAGCGTCTTCGAGGTGGCGTCCAACCTGCTCAAGGACTGCGGCGGAATCAAGGAACTCGCCCGGAGAACGCCCAAGGAAATTCGAAAAGCCTCGCGCGGAATCGGTCCCGCCAAATCGATCGAACTCGCCGCCGCATTTGAACTCGGCCGACGTCTGGCGCGCGGTGCGGATGTCGCGCCCGTTCTCGACAGTCCGGAACGGATCTTCGAGGCGTTTGGGCAGGAATTCCTTGCCCTGCGGACCGAATCGCTCCGGGTGCTTTTGCTCGATACGAAGCTGAGGCTCATCCGCGTTGAGGAGGTCGCGAGCGGTTCAATCAACGAATGCATCGCCCATCCGCGCGAGATTTTCCGTCCGGCGCTCATTTACAGTGCTTATGCCGTGGTCGTGATCCACAACCACCCGAGCGGCGATTGCCAGCCCAGCCAGGCCGACCGGCGACTGACTTCCTCCCTGCGCGAGGCGGCGAGCCTTTTGCAGATCCAGTTGATCGACCACATCATTATGGGCTCGGCGGATGGCGGACGGCTGCCATACTTCAGTTTCCGCGACGCCGGGCTCCTTTGATGATTCATTCCTCTGCTCTTGTTTCTCCGTCGGCCGAATTGGCCGAAGATGTCGAAATCGGACCCGGTGCGGTCATCGGCGACAACGTGCGCATCGGCCGCGGCACCGTGATCCAGGCCCATGCCGTGCTCGAACAGGATGTCACACTGGGCGAGGGGAATGTCGTCGGATACGGATGCGTCATCGGGGCCGCTCCCCAGGATTTTGCCCATACGGCGGATGTCAAAAGCGATGTGCGGATCGGTGACCGCAACCGCTTTCGCGAATACGTCACGATCCACCGCGGAACGAAGGACGGCACATCGACGGTCGTCGGCAATGGCTGCTTTTTGATGGTCGGTGCCCACCTGGCGCACAACGTGCGCCTTGGCGACGGCGTCATCATCACGAATAACTGCCTGCTTGCCGGCTATGTCGAGATCGGCGACCACACGGTTCTCGGCGGCGGGAGCGTCTTCCACCAATTCGTCCGCGTCGGTCACCGCGCCATGGTCGCCGGCCAGTCCGCATTCAACAAAGACATCCCGCCATTCGCGATGGCGAACTTTAGGAACATCCTCGTCGGCCTCAACCGCATCGGCCTCAAGCGCGCCGGCTTCGGGCCCGATGTCCGCAAGGAAATCGACAGTGCCTACCGCCTCCTCTTTCGCAGCGGGAAAACGATGCGCGACGCCCTCGCTGAAGCCACCCAAGGCACCTGGACGCCCGAGACGCGATCCATCTTCGACTTCATCGCCGCCTCGAAACGCGGAGTCATCCAAATGCGCAAAGCCGGCGCTGCCGACGAGTCGGATCCGGAAGTCTGAGAAAGTGCCACGGTTGACCCGCCGGGCGGGGAACGCTTGAATGGCGGGAATGAAATCCCTCCTCTCCCTCCTCCTGACGGTGTCGCTTTTTGTCGGATCCGCGAATGCTGTTCGCGCGTCCTTTTCACCGGATCGGAGGATACGGTCCTGACCGGCCGTTCCATGGATTGGGCGCAGGATATGGGGTCGAATCTCTGGCTCTTCCCCCGGGGGATCGAACACGACGGCGCAGCGGGTCCGAAGTCGGTGCGCTGGACTTCGAAATATGGAAGCGTGGCGTCTTCGATCTACGAGGTCGCGACGGATGACGGGATCAACGAAAAGGGCCTCGTCGTCAATGTCCTCTATCTGGTCGAATCCGACTTTGGCTCGCCCGGTGACAAACCGGTTTTGAGCATCGCCCTGTGAGCCCAGTATGTTCTCGACAACTTCGCCAGCGTGAAGGAAGCGGTCGACGCGCTCCGCCAGGAACCATTCCGCATTGTTGCTCCGCTCCTCCCGAACGGCGAACCTGCCCAAGGCCATCTCGCCATCTCCGATCCCACCGGTGACTCGGCGATCTTCGAATACATCGACGGCAAACTCGTCATCCACCACGGCCCGCAATACACGGTGATGACAAATTCCCGACGCCTTCTCGGACCAGTTGGCCCTCAACACCTGCTGGCAATCGATCGGCGGTACGGTTTTTCTCCCGGGCGCCTCGCGGGCGGCGGACCGCTTTGCACGCGCATCATTCTTTGTCGGTGCCGTGCCAAAGACGGTTGATGACGAATACATCGCCGCCGTGCCCGGCCGCTCATTCGCCAATCAGGCGCTCGCCAGCGTGCTCAGCATCGTGCGCGCGGTGAGTGTCCCGCTCGGTATCACCACGCCAAATACTCCGAATATCGCCTCAACCATCTGGCGCACGGTCGCCGATTCCAAAAACCGGATCTACTACTTCGACTCCGCCACCAGCCCGAACATCTTCTGGGTCGAACTCGACGGCCTCAACTTCGAAAAAGGCGCGCCGGTCCAGCGTCTCGAAGTCGCCGGTGGAAAAATCTACTCCGGCAACATGGCTAAGGCCTTCCAACCCAACGCTATGCTCCAGTGGCTTGCTGCCGAGCCTGCCGTAAAGAAATAGCCATTCTCCGCGCAGCTTCCTGAGTCTGCGGTCGGGCGTTAAAGCACGCTTTGCGAGCAATTCTGGGGGCTTTTATAAAATAAAAGCAGTTAAAGCGCGCAATCGGGGCAAAGCAGAGTATGCTCGGCTCATTATGATGCACGAATTCTTGAGTGCTCACAAGGAGGACCTGATCGCTCGCTGTATTGTGAAGGTTGCCAAAAGGCCCTCGCCGCGGGCCACCGCCACGGAGATGGAACACGGCATCCCGATGTTTCTGGACCATCTCATTGAAATCCTTCGGGCCGAACAAACATCGCCGTCCTTGCGTGAGTGCGGGATATCCGATGCGGCGGACAAAAATCCGGCAACTCTGCCGGAGCTGAATGAGAGCGCTGCCCGGCACGGCCGCGAGCTGATGGATCGAGGCTTTACGGTCGAACAGGTTGTGCGTGACTATGGCGACCTGTGCCAGGCAATCACCGAGCTGGCCTTCGAGGTCAAGGAACCCATTGGGATCGACGAATTCCGAACACTCAATTGCTGCCTGGATAATGCCATTGCCATTGCGGTAACCGAGTTCAATTTCCGGCGGGACTTCGTTGTGGCGAACACGCAGGCCGAAGCGCTCAATGAACGACTTGGGATTTTTGCCCACGAGCTCCGCAATCTTCTCAACGCAGCCACTTTATCACTGAGCGCGCTCAAAGCTGGAAATCTGAGCGTCCATGGTGCGACGGCCGGAGTGCTGGACCGGAGCCTCGTTGGCATGGGGAACCTCATCAATCGCTCGCTCAATGAGGTACGCATGGTCGCCGGGCAGCCGCTTCCCACCCAGGTCTTTTCCGTTACAGACTTTATTGGAGAGGTGAATCTTTCCGCATCCCTCGAAGCGATCGCCCGCAACTGCAGCTTCACAATGACATCGACCGTCGACCCGAACCTCGCATTGGAGGCCGATCGCGATTTGCTGCTCTCCGCGGTGGGCAACCTCCTTCAGAACGCCTTCAAATTCACGCGCCCGGAGTCCACCGTCGCCCTCCGGGCCTATGCCGAGCGGGATCGTGTCCGGCTGGATGTAGCGGATCAGGGACCCGGCCTGCCTCCGGGAAGTGAGCAGACGATCTTCGAATCTTTCGTGCAAAGCGGAGAGGATCGTTCCGGCCTTGGTCTCGGCCTCTCGATTGCCAAGCGAAGCGTTGAAGCCAACAAGGGGGTTCTCAGTGTCCGCAGCCAGCCGGGAGTCGGCTGCGTCTTCACGATCGACCTCCCGTGCCAACAGATTACCCCACCCGAAGGCTAGGCCTGTACCGAGCTTTTTGCAGAAGATGCTTTACGAGCGATGAAGGAGTGCCATCGCGGCCGCCGCTCTGGCAGTCTCTCAAAAACGGGGATCTTGAAACGGAAAACTCCTGCGCCATTTATTTGGCGGCGCAGGACTGGCATTCTTTGATCTGCTCGAAGAAGTCGTTGCCTTTGTCATCGACGAGGATGAAGGCGGGGAAGTCGACGACGTCGATTTTCCAAACGGCTTCCATGCCGAGTTCCGGGTATTCGAGCAATTCGACATGGCGGATGTTTTCCTTCGCCAGGATGGCGGCGGGTCCGCCGATCGAGCCGAGGTAGAAGCCGCCGTATTTGTTGCAGGCGTCGGTGACCTGTTTGCTGCGGTTGCCTTTGGCGATCATGACCATCGACCCGCCGTGGGCTTGGAAGAGGTCGACGTAGCTGTCCATGCGTCCGGCCGTGGTCGGGCCGAAGGAACCGGAGGGGAGGCCCTTGGGAGTCTTGGCCGGACCGGCGTAGTAGACCGGATGGTTCTTGAAGTAGTCCGGAAGTCCGGCGCCGCTGTCGAGGCGTTCTTTGAGCTTGGCATGGGCGATGTCGCGGGCGACGACGATCGTTCCGGTGAGTTCGAGCTGGGTGGTGACCGGATGTTTGCTGAGTTCCGCAAGGATCTCAGGCATCGGCCGGTTCAGGTCGATTTTCAGCCGGTGCTTGGCGGACGCCTGGCGGAATCTTTCCGGGATGAATCGTCCGGGATTGGTCTCGAGCTTTTCAATCCAGAGCCCGTCTTTGTCGATGCGGGCTTTGATGTTGCGGTCGGCGGAGCAGGAGACACCCATGCCGACCGGGCAGGACGCTCCATGGCGCGGCAGGCGGACGACGCGCACGTCGAGTGCAAAATACTTTCCGCCGAACTGGGCACCGATCCCACTGGCATGCGCGGCGGCGAGGAGCTTTTGCTCGAGTTCGATATCACGGAAGGCCTGTCCAAGGTCATTGCCTTCAGTCGGCAGCGTATCGAGGTACTTCGTGCTCGCGAGTTTGACGGTCTTCAGGCAGGCCTCGGCAGAGGTTCCACCGATGACGAAGACGAGATGGTAAGGTGGACAGGCGGCGGTGCCAAGGCTCTGCATCTTGGCGACGAGGAACTTTTCCAAACTCGTCGGATTGAGGAGCGCCTTCGTCTCCTGGAAAAGGTAGGTCTTGTTCGCCGATCCACCGCCTTTCGCGACGAAGAGGAAATCGTAAGACATGCCATCGACCGCATGCAGGTCGATTTGGGCCGGCAGGTTTGTGCCGGTGTTGATCTCGTCGTACATGTTCAGTGCGACAGTTTGCGAGTAGCGGAGATTTTCGGTGGTGTAAGTGTTGTAAATGCCGCGCGAGATCGCCTCCTCATCGTGTCCCCCGGTCCACACCTGTTGGCCCTTCTTCCCGTAAACGGTCGCCGTGCCGGTGTCCTGGCAAAATGGCAAAACGCCCTGCGAGGCGACTTCGGCATTTCGCAACATTGTCAGGGCGACGGTCCGGTCGTTCTCGCTCGCATCCGGATCATCGAGAATGGCTGCCACTTGGGCCAGATGGGCCGGGCGGAGGAGAAATGACACGTCGCGCATCGCGATCTCGGCGAGATGGGTGAGCCCGGCGGATTCGACCTTGAGAACCGGCGTTCCTTCGAACTCGCTGACGCTCACGAACTCGGAGGTCACATGCCGGAATTCGGTCGGATCAGGTCCGAGCGGGAAGGGTTTTTGGTAGCGGAAGGCGGGCGGAGCTTTCGACATGATCGCGTTGGTATTAGTTTTTCTGATACTTGCAGAATGCAAGCCGTCCTTCAACAGAAAGGTCGCGTCAGCGGGTCAAGTCGTTGAGGGTGTCGATGAAATCGTCGGTCAGGTCGCCGTCCTTTTCCGGACGGTCGGCGGGCGGGCTGTTGGGACGTGGCGACGGGTTGGCCGTCACTTTCGACATGCCCCAGATGCCGAGCCGCTTCGACCGGGCTGTGGATTCGAGGTCGTCGAGTTGGTTCCGCATCCGCGTGGCCGCCGCGGTGTTCGGATAATCCGCCGGAGCGCCGTAAGCGCGGGCCCAGCCGGCTCCGACCAGCAACTCGCCGAGGTCGCGACCCGCTGCGGTTTTCACCAGCCCGAAGAACCGCTGTTGCTGGCTGGCGCCCTCGGCATCCTGCCAGCGCGTGATGACCGTGAATGGCGAGGCAAGTTGCCCGGCGGTGAAGTCATGGGCCCGCTGGCCGGCTGCCAGCAATGTCGCACGATTCACTTTGAAATAGCGGGCCTGGCTTCGCAGTCGGTCTTTGAAGCGGTCGTCGGTCTCCGGGCAATCGACCGCATACAAGCGGAGGTGGAGATTTTTTCCCCGGTGGATCACGTGGAAGCTGTCGCCGTCGGCATAGTCCGACTTGACCAACCGACAGCCTTCGAGAACGACCCAATCATCAGCCAGGCCAAAGGTGGTGAAAAACAGGAAAGCGCCGAGCGGAACGAGGAACTTCAAGCCACTGATCCAACCGGCGTCGGCCGCTCGATGCAAGAATTGTTAAACAAGCGGCCGGAGGAAGCGAGGAGGGGGGTGATGGCTTGGAGCGCGGCGGGAAGGGCACGATATCCGAAGTGGCCTTGGCGGACCTGGAGCAGGCGGGCGCCGGGCCAAGCCGCGGCGGCGGCTTCGAGGTCAGCCGGCGGGGCAACGCGGTCGAATTCTCCGGCGGTCAGAAAAACGTGATCGGCCATCGGCACGCCGTGCAGTGGTGAACTCAGGTGCGCGTGCCGCAGGGTGTTCCCGGGGCGATGTCCGAGGCGGGCGAGCGAACAGCGGAGGGTTGCCGAGGCCGGGTTTTCCCAAATGGCGCGCTCGACATTGACGATCGGCTGGATCAGCGAAACGAATCGCAGGTCGGGCTCCAGAAATGACAGCAACGCGCCGGTCCAGCCGCCGTAGCTCGTTCCCACCAGGCCGAATTGCCGGACCCCGCGAGCGCGCAGGAGGGCCATGAGTTGACGCAGTTCGACAACGCCCTGGCGGAGACCTTCGGCATTGCGGATCAGGTTGGCACTCATGGCGAGTTCGCCATTGAGCGTGTTTTTGGGCGTTCGGGAGTAGTGATACGGCAGGTGAGGAAATGCAGCGCTCCAGCCGTGGCGGTTGAACCAACGGGCCAGGCGCACGTAGCCGGCATCGCTGGCGCTCATCAACGCATGGAGCAGGATTGCGACCGGCGCGTCGCGCCGCGCGGCCGGGAAAAAGCGAATGCGCGCGCGGTCGTTCTCCGGATACCCGCTGGGGATCGGGCTTTCCCATGTCATCCACTCCCCGCGAATGACGGGATGGACGACCGGGGTGAGGCGGTAAAACTCGTGACGGCTCGAGGCCGCGTGAGCGGCGAGGTAGGCCTCCAGTTCCGCGGGGGTGGAGGCGTCGCCGCGTCGTTTCCACTGGAGAAAATTCATCGAGCCGCACATCGCGGAATCGAGAATCCGGGCGGCAGAACGTTCAACCAATCGTCTCATTGTTCGGCCATGCGCTGCTGGGGTGAATGCGGGAGGTCATCGTCGGTCAGCGAGAATCTTCCAAACAGATCGTCCCGGATTTCGCCAAGGGCCGCCAGCAAACGGTTCCGCAAGACGGCGCGCGATTCCGTGCGTGCCAACCCGACAGGGACCGGAATCGCCGGGCCGATGCCAACAAAAACATTCGCCCGGCTCCAAGGAAACCACCGGCGCCAATTGTAAAGTCGCTCGCTCCCCAGAATGACCACCGGCAAAATCGGAGCGCCGGATTGAAGGGCAAGCAGGAGAGCGCCATCGCGAATCTCCCCGCCGGCAAGAATGGACCGGGCGCCGTCGCGAATTCCCGCCTCGGGAAAGACACCGATCACGCGTCCGATCTTCAACCGCCGCACGGCCTGGCGAATGGCCTCGCGGTCATCTCCGCTCCGATGAACGGGAATCACGTCGAGCCACTCGAACAACTTTTTCGACCAAGCGGTTCCGAACAAGCCGGCCATGCCCAGCCATTCGATCTTGCGCGGCAAACAACCGCTGATGATCGGGGGGTCGAAGTGACTCACATGGTTTGAGGCCAGCACGAGCGGACCGGTTGGAACCGGCGCCAGAATGTGCACGCGAATGCGTGCGGATGGCAACAGGATCAGGCGGCAAGTGCCGACGACGACGGCGTAGACGAACCGGTGGAAATTCTCCATCGAGGGCTGGCGATCAGGCGTTCTGGGTGAAAAACCGGCGTTGTTTTTCGGTGATCCGGCAGCCGAGTTTTTCGAGCACCAGCAGCATGTCCTCCCAGACTTTTCGCTTCTCGGTGATCGACTGATTTCGCAGGAGGTAGGCCGGATGGTAGGTGACCATCACCGGCGTGCCTTCGAAGTCCTGCCATCGGCCGCGCAGTTCGCGCATCGGAGCGTTGGTTTCGAGGAGTCCCTCGGCGGCGGTGGATCCGAGCGCCACGATGACTTTTGGCCGCACCAACGCAATTTGCTCGCGCAGCCAGGGCAGACAGGTGGCCATTTCCTCGGCCTTCGGTTTTCGGTTGCCGGACTCGCCCTCCGGCATGTCAGGACGGCATTTGAGCACGTTCGCGATGTAGATGTCCGAACGCTCGAATCCCATTGCTTGGATGATCTTAGTGAGTAATTGACCGGCGCGTCCGACAAACGGCTCGCCCTGTGCGTCTTCGTCAGCGCCCGGTGCCTCGCCGACGAACATCAAATCCGCCTCGCGATTCCCGACGCCGAAAACAACCTGGGTGCGCGAGCGGACCAAATGCGGGCACTTCGTGCACGAGAGAACGGCCTTCTCCAGCGATTCCCAAGTCCATTTTCGAGACGCCGCGCCCGGTGCCGCGGTCGCGCGGGCCTTCTGAACCGCTTCCGCTTTCGGGGAGGCCGACGCCGCAAGCTTCGCAAGCGAACTTCGCGACGCGGTGGGCGGGCGTTTCAATCCGGATTTCATTTTGAGAAGGACCGGAACAGTCTGGTCGAGGGCACGCTGGAAAACATCGGACATCGGGAGTCGCAAAGCTTGTACAGCCGGGCGGGAAGTTGGAAGGAGAAACCGGCGTGGCAATCGGTTCGGGCGGATGGTAGTAACGGGCGGATGATTGTTCTCCTCGGTGGCAGCGGCTATGTGGGCGCGGCGGTCCGGCGGCGTTTGGAAGCCGGCGGATTGCCGGTGGCTTCGCCTGACCGCAGGGAGCTTGACGCATCGTCGAAGGACGTCGTGGCGGGGTGGTTCCGGAGCCGGCGGGTGGATGCGGTGATCAATGCAATCGGGTTCACCGGGCGTCCGAATATCGACGGCACGGAACGTGAGCGGGCCCGGACCTTGTCGGAAAATGTTCTGGTGCCGGCCGTGCTGGCCGAGGTTTTGGGTGATCTGAAGATCCCGTGGGGCCATGTTTCGAGCGGTTGCATCTTTCATGGCGACGGGGCGGATGGCCGCGGATTTGGCGAGGAGGAGGAACCGGCGTTCGCGAAGAGCGACCCACGTGCCGGTGTGTATGCGCGTTCAAAGTGGATGGCGGAAACGCTGCTTCGCGATCGCGCCGTGTGGGTCTGGAGGCTCCGGATCCCGTTCGATGAAGTCGACAGCGCGCGAAATTACCTGACCAAACTGGCGCAGTATGACCGTCTGCTGGAAGTGCGGAATTCGATTTCCCACCTGGGCGATTTTGCGGATGCGATCATCGAGTGCGTCCGGCGACGGGTGCCTTTCGGAACCTACAATGTCACGAATCCCGGGTCGGTTTTGACGAGTGAAGTCGTGCGACTTTTGGAGCAATTCGGGTTGCGGAAAAAGGCGACGGTGTTTTTCCGGGATGAGGATGACTTTTTGGCGGCGCCTGGTCGCGTCTTTCGGGCGAGCTGTGTTTTGCGATCCGAGAAACTTGCGGCCGCCGGCATCCATCTCCGCGATGTGCACGAGGCGCTCACCTGGAGCCTCGCCAACTGGAAAACGTCGTGAGCGGCGTGGTGGCAGTTGTGGTCACGCACCGGCGCCCGGCCGAGCTGCGGCGGCTCTTGGATTGCCTCAAGAATTCGCAGGTTCCGTTGTTGGGTGCGGTGGTGATCGACCACGCGCCCGATGGGTCGGTTCGGGAGATGGCGAAGGGATGTTTGGTCCTGGAAAATTCCGCGAACCCCGGGCCGGGTGCCGGATGGGCAAACGGCGCACGGGCAGCCTTGGAAAAGTGGCGCGATCGGGTGCGGGCGCTTTGGTATCTCGACGACGACGTGGTGGTTCCGCCGGATGCGCTCGGAACGCTCCTTGACGATATGGACCGGGCCGGTGCCGATGCGATCGCGCCGCTGTTGGAGGACGACGGCGGCCGGCTCTGGGCCTTTCCGGAACCTGTCGAGGCCAGCCAACGGCAGGTGATCCGGACCTGCCTGACGCCGGCGGCGGCGGCGGACGCACTGGGCATGGCGCCGCTGCCGTGTTGTTGGGCGACGGGGGCCTGTTTTCTGGTCGGTCGGGCGATCACCGAGCAGGTGGGGTTTCATCGCGCCGACTTCCGGATTCTCGGTGAAGACCTCGAGTATTCGATGCGCATCGCTGGTGCAGGCCGCGAGGTTTTTACCTGCCGCGTCGTCATCCCTCACCTGCCGCCGCCGGCGACCGATCCGCAGGCGGCGAGGCAGGCGGATTGGCGGAAGTTTTCAGCACTCCTTCAGAATCTTTCCTACCTGTCCTTTCACCATCCGGCGAGCCGGCACATGTGGACGTATTTGCCCGGGAATTTTCGCCGGTTTTTCCGGACGCACGGATGGAACGCGCAGGTGCTTCGGGCCGCGGTCGCGTGCTTTTGGCGGGGAGCCGTGCAGGGCCGGCCGGCCGGGTTCGGCGAACTCCGGCGTTGACTTCCGGGCGCGCCGCCCTGTTTTGTCCTTCGCGCAATGCTCAGCTTCCCGGTACTCGGCACCCAGGTGCATTGCGCCACCTACGATTCGGGCTTGGAAGAGGTCAAGAGACTCGCCGGCGAACCGAGACCGGCTGCTGTGTCTGCGGCAAACACGCACATCGTCGCCCTCGCGCGCGCCGACGAATCGTTCGGCCGGGTCATGTCACAATTTGCCCTGATTTTGCCGGATGGCTATCCGCTTGTCTGGCAACTGAACCGCCGGGGAGCGGATTTGAAGGATCGGGTCTATGGGCCGTATTTCATGCGGCACGTCCTGCAGTTTGCGCCGCGGCCCTGGAAGCATTTCTTTTTCGGCGGAACGCAGGACTGCCTCGACCGCCTGACCGCCGCGGCCCGCGAACTTCAACCGGACATCGACATCGTCGGGACGATATCTCCGCCTTATCGGGCTTGGACGGAAGACGAGGAAGCGGATTTCGCGCGGCAGATTCAGGACTCGCGTGCGGATTTCATCTGGGTGGCGTTGGGCGGCGAACGCCAGGAACGATGGATTGTCAAAAACCTCCACCGGCACCCGCGCGGCGTGTTCTTTGCGGTCGGCGATGCGTTTGAGTTGCTCGCCGGGAGCCGTCCGTTTGCGCCGGAGTGGATGCAGAGCCGCGGGCTCACGTGGCTTTACCGACTCGTGCAGGAACCGAGGCGTCTTTGGGCCCGCTATTTCAAATTCAACAGCCTCTTCGTCGGATATTTGATTCGCGATGCGATCCTGGGCACTCCGCGGCGGAACCGCCGGCATTTGCGGATTGGATTTCTTGGTTCCCGCGGGGTTCCGGCGAGGTATTCCGGCTTTGAGGTCGTGGTCGAGGAACTCGGCAGCCGGCTGGCGGCGCAGGGGCATCAGGTGACGGTCTATAACCGGTTTCCGCGTTTTGTGGCGGAGGGCCGCACCCACAAGGGGATGCGATTGATCACGCTCCCGACAATCCCGACCAAGAGCCTTGATACGATTGTCCACACATCACTGAGCGTGGTTGATGCGCTCTTCCGGCGGTTTGACCTCATCTATCTCTGTGGCGTCGGCAACTCGATCCTGGCATCGCCCATGCGGAAGGCCGGACTGCGGGTGATCATCAATGTTGACGGTGCGGATTTCCGCCGCGCGAAATGGGGCAGCACGGGTCGGCAATGGCTGAAGATCAGCGAACTTTGGGCAACGCGATTTGCGGACCGCATCATCGCGGACAATGGCGAGATTGTTTCCCGCTACGAGCGCACGTATGGCGTGACGCCGGATTTCATTTCGTATGGATGCCAGATCCGCACCGATCCGGTCCGGCAAGGCGAACTTCAGCGGTGGGGACTCGAGCCGGGCGGCTACATTTTGCACGTTTCACGGCTCACGCCCGAGAACGCGGCGGATTCGCTGCTGGAAGCCTGGCGCGGCTACTCCGGCCCGCTGAAACTCGTCATCACCGGATCGCAGCAATACGAGAAGGCGTATTATGAAAAGCTACTCGGTCTCGCGGACGATCGCGTCATCTTTACGGGTGCGCGCTTTGGTGCCGCCTATGTCGAGTTGAGTCAGAACGCCCTTTTCTTTGTGATGCCGGCCGCAATCGAGGCGACGCGGTTGGTCCTGCTCGACCAGTTGGCGATGGGCAAAACCATCCTTTACCGGGACAGCGCGGCGACGCGCGAAGTGGTCGGCGAAGCAGCGGTTGGCTTTGACGGACCGGAGGATTTTTCGCGAAAGATCACCGAACTCGCGGCCGATCCGGAGCGCTGCCGTCGCGTCGGCGAGGCGGCCTTGGAGCGGGCGAAATGGGAGTTTAGTTGGGACGCCGTGGTTGCGAAATACGAGCGGTTGTTTGACGATCTCTTTCCATGCCGGATTTCTCCATCGTCACGCCGTCCCTGAACCAAGGGGCGTTTCTGGGCGAGTGCCTCGCCTCCGTACGAGAGGCCGCTGCACGCGCCCGAGTTCGTGTCCGGCACATTGTCATGGATGGCGGCAGTAGGGATGACAGCTTGGAAATCCTCCGATCCACACAAGATATCGAATGGGTGTCCGAAGCCGACAACGGGCAAACGGATGCGATCAACAAGGGATTGGCGCGTGTGGATGGCGGGATCGTCTCGTATCTTTGTGCGGACGACCTTCTGGAGCCCGACAGCCTGCGCTGGGTGGGTGAGGCATTTTCGAAGTCCCCGGAGGTTGATGTGGTGCACGGGGATGCCTTATTCCTGGAGAACGGTTGGAAGCGACGGAAGGTTTCCGGGCCGTTCGATTATGCCAGGCTGCGGCGCGGGAATTTCCTTTTCCAGCCGGCTGTTTTCTGGCGTCACGGGGTCACCAAGCGATGCGGTCTGCTGGACGCCTCGTTGCGCTACTGCATGGACCATGAGTATTGGTTGCGGATCGGCGCGGTGACGCGCTGGCATTACATCCCCGAACCCTTGGCATCCTGTCGTTTGCACGCGGATGCGAAGACATGGAGCAGTCTGGTGCCGGCCTGGGACGAGGCGCAAACGATGCAGGCGCGCTATGGGATCCGCTGGCGTCCACTGCGTGACGCGCTTTGGATGCGGTTCGGCGGTTGTCACTACTACCGGCTCAAGCGCCACATCTTCGCTGCTCTCGCAAGGCGGCGGGCGGCATGAAGCGCCGTCTGCTTGTTGTGGAGCGTCACCACTTGGGAGACGCGGTTCTGGCTGTGCCGTTCGTGCGCGCTGCGATGGAAAACTTCCACGTGATCATCGCGTGTCGGCCGGAACTTGCGGAGTTTTGGCAGTGTGTGTGTCCGGACGTTCAAATCGTCGCACCGGCGGACGGGTGGGGGACGCTGCGGCGAGCTTTGCCGCGGCTCGGACGCGCGGACGCGGCTGTTTGTGCATGGCCGGATCCGCGGGCACAATGGCTCCTCTGCGCAAGCGGGGCCGGCGTGCGGGTTGGCTTCGCGTTAAAGGCGCAGAATTTTTACGGGGCCGCACGGCCATGGCGCAAACGACGTCTTCGACTGGCGCAGGTGGCGGTGGCGTTGTCCGGTCCTCTTCTGACGCACGCACTCGATCGTCGGGAGCGGCAGCAGCCGCAGCGGGAAAATTGGACCCAGATCGCACGCGTCCTCGGTTTCGAGCCGGATGTTCGGATGCCATGGTGGCCCGTGCCGAAGCCGACGGGTGCGGTGGGCGAGTGGATCGAATCCGTCAAGGCGGCCGGTCGGCCGTTGTGGGTCGTGCATGCCGGCGGCCGACTTCCGACCAAGCGCTGGCCGCTGGAACGGTTCCAGCAATTGCTGAACGGCTACTTCTCGAGGCGCGGCGTCGCTGTTTTGATCATCCAAGCGCCCGGCGAGGAATCTCCGGAACCCCGTGGGGACTGGCAGATTCGCTGGACCCCGCCGCGGCTCGCCGAGTTTTTCGCGGTTCTGGCCGCGGTGGATGGTGTGCTTTGCAATGATTCGTTCTGTGCCCATGCCGCGGCGGCCCTCGGCCGGACGGTGGTCACGATATTCGGATCGGCGGATCCGGCGTGGTTTGCGCCGTTTGGTCAGGAGTTCAACGTGGTCGCGACCGATGTTTGCGAAGCCCGACCATGCGTTGACCGCTGCATTCACCGGTCGCCGATCTGCCTGGAGGCGATTTCCAACCATTTGGTGGAAAAATCCCTCGAAGCTGTGATATTCCCCCTGACCAATCCCTAGGAACCGACCCGAATTCTTGTGAGCGAGAGATCCCTTTCCCAGCCCCGGATGACCGAGTTTCTCGTCTTCGGCGCAGCTTGCCTCGGCGTGCTGTGGCTGCTCTACGCGTTCAATCCCTACGCCTACGGGTACGGGTCGCACATGGTCACGATCCTGCACTTTGCGAACACGCTCTGGTCGCAAGGTGAAGATTGGCAGCATTGCTACCTCGTTCCAATCGCGGTCGGAGCGATGGTCTATTTCGAAAGGAAGCGGCTGCCTGTCGTGCCGCTCGAGCGGTCATGGGCGGGGCTGGGTCTGCTCCTGTTCGGGCTTTTCGTTTATTGGGTGGGGTACCGGGCGGACAATGTCTACCTCGGTTACGCCAGCTTCCAATTGATCACCGGCGGGATGATCCTGTGGCTGATGGGCTGGACGTGGGCCAAGGCGCTGTTCATCCCTTGGGCGTTCCTCGTTTTCCTGTATCCCCTTGCATTTTTGGATAACCTGATCGCCTTCCCGCTTCGCATGGTGATGTCCGAGGCCAGTGTCACCGTTTTGAATCTCATCGGGATCGCCGCGATCAAAAATGGAACAGCAATCCTTTCGGCTCCGGACACTCTCGCGGGTTTGCGCGCGGGTGCGAAGTTTTCGGTGGATGTCGCCGACCCTTGCAGTGGAATCCGTTCGCTCTTTGCATTGATGATGGTGAGCGCGCTCTACGGATTCTTTACGCAAAAGGAAATGTGGAAGAAAGGGGTGCTCTTCCTGTGTTCCATCCCGTTGGCAGTCGCCGGCAATCTGGCCCGCATCCTGATGCTGACTTTCGGGACCATCGCCATGGGGCCGGAAATTGCCATCGGCACGTTGGAGGACCCCACCTTTTTCCATATGCTCGCCGGTTATCTCGTTTTTGCAGTGGCGCTCGCGGGAATGTTGGGCATTGGTTGGTTGTTGAACAACAACATCAAGGATCTCACTACGCGATTCCGCACCACTCTCGAGCCGGTGCCCCAGCCACGTGCCGTCACGACCGGCCCGGCCCGCCAACAAGATGAATACTGAAGCAGTCGCTCCCCAACCGGCGGCAGCCGGACCGTTCCTGATCCGCGCCGCGATCGTCGTCGCCGTCGGGATCGGAGTTTTTTTCCTTTGCCGCGACAACCCGGAAACCCGCCTGGCATCCGAATCCGGAGTCGTTATGAGCCTCCCGGCGCAGGTCGGCAATTTCAACGGAACGCCTCAGGAAGTCTCCGAGTCCGAACGCGTCATTCTTCCGGGCGATACCGAGTTCGCGAAAATGCTCTACACGAATTTCTCCGGGGATCAGGTCAACTGCCAAGTCGTGCTCTCCGGTGGGGAAAAGCGCAGCATCCACCGGCCGGAGATCTGCCTTCCGGCCCAAGGATGGGTGAAAAAGAGCGGTTCGGCCATCCCGGTCAAACTCGAGAACGGCCGCACGATCGATGTGATGAAACTTACGATCGCCCGCCCCGTCGAGGTCCAACCGGGCGTCCGCCGGGAACTGACGAGTTACTTTCTCTATTGGTTCATCGGCAAGGGCACGACGACGGCGCATCATTGGCAGCGGATTTTGAGCTCGGACTGGGACCGGGTCGTCCATGGTGTCAGCCATCGCTGGGCCTACGTGATTGTCAGCGCGCCGATCCTCGAGGGGTTCACCCCGGGCGGAAAGAATGCTGACGAGACACTCAAGATGCTCACCGAATTCATCGGTTCGATTGCTCCGGATATCATGAAGTCCGAGCAGTCCTGAATTGTTGGCGAAGCGTCGCAGCAAACCAATCGGGAGCATCCGTTTTTGCTCTCGCCTTTTGGTGAACGACCGTGCAGATAAGTTGTCTCTTGATCCAATGACCCTGAAATCCATCCCCGCCATTCTCCTGGCTCCGGCTGCCGCCGCGGCTTTGGTTGTTCTTCCCGCCTGCAAGCCTGCCGAGTCTCCAGCGGGGAGCAGTGCCTCACCGACGCCGGCCGACACCATTCCCGCAAGCCCGACGCCGGCAGCAACCGCTGATGCGTCGCCTTCGCCCGCTGGTGCCGCTGCAGCCGCGGTGGAACTCAAGGATCCCGTGGCGCGCGTGAACGGGGAGGATGTTTCGAAAGCGCAACTGGAAGAAGCCTTCAACGCGGCCATCCAGGCGTCCGGGGTCAATCCGGCCGATCTCACCGCGGAGCAAAAACTCAGCGGATACCGCCAGATCCTTGACGAGTTGATCATGGACAAACTCGTTGCCAAGGCCTCGGCCGGCATCGAAGTCAGCGATGCGGAAGTAAGCGCCGAAATCGACAAACTCAAAAAACAATTCCCAAGCGAAGAGGCATTCAACGAACAACTCGCCCAGGCCGGGCAGACGCCCGAAAAACTCCAGACCGCCATCCGCACAATGCTTCAGCAGCAGCGCTGGATGCAAAGCCAGATCAAGGACAAGGACGCGGTTGCCGACGGCGATGCCCAAAAGTTCTACGATTCGAACAAGGAAGAGTTTGAAAACCCCGAAACGGTCAAGGCCAGTCATATCCTCTTCATGGTGGACGAGGATGCCACCCCCGAAACGGTGAAAGAAAAGGAAGACGCGGCCAAGGCCGCTCTGGCAAGGGCGAAAAAGGGCGAAGATTTCTCTGCCCTCGCCAAGGAACTTTCGGAAGAACCCGGCGCCAAGGAGACCGGCGGAGACCTTGGGTTCTTTTCGAAGGACCGCATGGTTCCGGAATTCGCCGACGCGGCGTTCTCGCAGAAGACCGGCGAAGTCGGCGGTCCGATTCGCACGCAGTTCGGCTGGCACGTGATCAAGGTCGAAGATAAAAAGCCTGCAGGTACGACGCCGTTCGACGAGGTCAAGGACCAGATCAACGCTTTCCTGAAGAGCAGCAAACAGCGCGAAGCCGTTCAGGCCGTCCTCAAGAGCCTGAAAGATTCCGCACAGATCGAGTCCACCCTCCCGCCCGGGAACTGATCCCGAGCATGGCCAAACCGTCGCGACCCACCGCGGGAGTCATTGGTCTCGGCATCATAGGAAGCCGCGTCGTCTCCCTGCTTCGGAAGAAAAATTACCAGCTCTGGATCTGGAACCGCTCGCCGCGCCCGGAGCCAAACTTCCTGAGTTCGCCACGTGAAGTCGCCGAATCGGCCGACCACATCCAGATTTTTGTTGCGGACGGCGCGGCCCTTCTGTCGGTGGTCCAGCAGATGGCGCCGGCGCTCACGCCGGCCCACGTCATCCTGAATCATTCGACGGTTTCGCCACAGGACACGAAAGCGGCTGCGGAGATCGTCCAGTCCCGCCACGCCCGTTTCCTCGATGCGCCGTTCACCGGCAGTCGGGATGCCGCCGAGCGCGGTGAGTTGGTCTATTACATCGGGGGCGATCCGGGCGTTCTGGCGGAAGTGCGCCCGCTGCTTGAGCAATCATCCAAGGCCATTCTCGAGATTGGGGAGGTCGGGCACGCGACGGTGGTCAAGCTGGCGACGAACCTGATTTCCGCCACGATCGTCGAGGCATTGGCGGAGGCGCATTCCCTGCTCGACCAGAATGGAGTCGAACTTCGCAAACTGGCTTCCGCTCTCGAGTGGAATGTCTCCCGTTCCGTCCTCGCCGAGATGAAAATTCCGGGAATGCTCAGCGGGGATTTCGAACCGCGGTTTGCCCTCAAGCACATGTTCAAGGATATCCAGCTGGCCCTTTCGATGGCGTCCGCGAGATCCATCGAACTCCCCGCAGCCGCCGCATTCGCCGGGGCAGCCATGGCCGGGATGCAGCATGGATGGGGCGACCTGGATTTCTCCGTCGTCTCCCGCTTCTACGGTTTTCCGGGACAGGGACACCTTCTGCCCGAAAATGCTGCCGCCGCAGCGCCGGCAACCGAAGAAGACAAACCAAAGAAGAAACTCGGCCTCTTTGGTTCGGCCCGGTGATGGATCCCGCGCCGTTGCGCCGGATTCGCGAGGAGGGTGGGTGGTTTCCCGTCGGTTCCCGCACGCTGGTGCAAGTTTCGGGTCCAGACGCCAAGCGTTACTTGAACGGTCAGTTGACCATTGACGTGAACCGGCTGAAGCCCCGGATTGCCCGTGCGGCCTGCCTGCTCAACGCCAAGGGAAAAATCATCGCACCGGTCTTCATCCAGGTAACGGAGGAGGGGGGCTATCTGATCGAGGGGCCGATCGAACTCCACGACGAGATCATGGCAAGACTGGAGCGATATATCATTGCCGACGATGTCACGTTGACGGACCGCTCGGGGCCCTCGATGGACGTTCATGTGATTGGCCGGGAGGCACCGCGCAACGGTATTTCGATCGTGCGGATTGGGCGTCCGGGATTCGACGTGGCGGTGGCTCCGCCCGATCTTCCGGAAATCACAGCCGGGAATCGCGAGATTTTGCGGATTGAAGCCCGACATCCGCTCTGGGGACGCGAAATGGACAGTGACACTCTGGTTCAGGAAGCGCGGCTTGAAGAGCGTTCCGTCGATTTTGACAAAGGCTGTTACGTGGGCCAGGAAGTTGTTTCGCGACTGAAAAGTGTCGGCCGCGTCAACCGGCGGATTCACGTCTTTGAGAGTGCCGCAGCGCCCGCTGTCCTCCCGCTGAATCTGCATGCCGACTCCGCCAGCGGACCGGTTGCCGGACACCTGACGAGCATCGCTCGCGATTTTGAGTTGGCGCGAACGGTCGCACTCGGGTATCTCCACAGGACGTTCGAAGAGGGAACGGCGTTTGTCGCCGTCGACCCGGCCGGCCAGCCGGTTGGGTCCTTCGACAAACGACCATCCTGATGAAGTTTCTCCTTGCTGTCCTGCTCGTCGCATCGGCCCTCACCGCCGGAGCTTCCACCCTCGGCCCCGATGTCGCGGTTTTTGAGATCCGCATCGGAAAGGAGAAGCAGACCCAGCGAGTGGTCATCGGACTCTATGATCAAGCTGCTCCCGTGACGGTGGCGAATTTCAAAGATCTCGTGTCCCGACGCTACTACCGGGGCATGCGATTTCACCGCGTGCTTCCAGGCGCTCTGGTCCAGACCGGCGATCCCCTCAGCCGACGCGGACGTGCTGATCGCTCGGGCACCGGCGGACCGGGCTATACGATCCCGGCCGAAATCCGCCTGCCAATCCGCAAAGGGTCCGTCGTCACTGCGCGCCTCGCCGATACGATCAATCCCGCCCGCAATTCCAATGGAAGCCAGTTTTTCGCAGCCCTCCAGCCCCTGCCCAAACTGGACGGAAAATACACGGTTTTTGGCGAAGTTCTCGAAGGCCTCGACGTGCTCGACTACATCAGCAATCTCCCGACCGACAGCAACGATTTTCCATTGCAAAAGGTCGTGATAAAATCCATTACTTTGGAACCGCGCGTCGCTCCTTCCTCTGAGGAGCAGCAGTAACGCTCAACGCGCGTTTCCCCGACGGGTAGGTACCGAAGTGGCCAAACGGGGCGGACTGTAAATCCGCTGGCTTACGCCTTCAGTGGTTCGAATCCACTCCTGCCCATTCCCCTTGAAACTACTGACTCCGAGGGAGTTGCGTTGCCGACGACTCCCGTGCCTGTGGACCGTATCGGACCGGAGCCGGTTACCCGGCGTCAACGGTCACCATTCGCGCTGGGGCGGCGCGTCTCGCTTACGAATTTTGTTGCGGCTTCTTGAATCACACCGGCGACGTCTGCCAATGGACTGGCAAATTTCGGCCGGAACCAAGGAAAGGCGCCGATCACATCGTGGAGCACCAGGATTTGGCCGTCGCAATCCGGTCCGCTCCCGATGCCGATCGTGGGAATTGAAAGCTCTCGCGCCAACTCCGCCGCGATCGGACGATGAACCAATTCCAGTACGACCGCGCTGGCGCCCAGCTCGTCCAAGAAACGGGCGTCTGATCGAATTCGGTCGGCCTCGGCTTGTTCCCGTCCCTTGATCCGGTAGCCGCCCTCCTCCCGCACCCGCTGGGGCAGCATCCCCAAATGCCCCACCAACGGAACCCCGGCCGAAGAGATCGCCTCCAGCGCATCACGGTGGCCACCTTCCATTTTGACCGCGTCGGCCCCGGCGTCCCGTAGGCGCAAGGCATTTTCCGCAGCCATCGCGGCATTCGCGTAGCTGCCGATCGGCAGGTCACTGACAATCCAAGTGTGAGTGGCTCCACGCGCCACGGCGGCGGTGTGATGGAGCATGTGGTCCATGGTCACCGAGGTGGTATCGGGATAACCCAAAACGACCATTCCCAAGGAATCTCCGACCAGCAGAAAATCGAGGCCACATTCGTCCAAAACGCGCGCCGTGGGATAGTCGTATGCCGTCAAACTGGCCAGTTTTTGGCCCGTTTGTTTGAGATGACGGAGGAAATCGGCCGGCTTTTTCAAATCTGTAAAACAGGTAAAAATAACTATTTATACGCTGATAGTCAGCTGCTTAAAGCAATATATTAAACAACGCCGCAAAGTTCGCGAACTGTGCGGCCATCGGGACGGATTGGTCGATCCGGGCAAATGTCATTGAGTGGTCGAAGAACAAAGGGGCGGGTGGCGATGCGTGGGTGTGGGATTGTGAGTCGGGGATGGTGCAAATGGATTTGGTCGCAGTAGAGGATATCCAAGTCAATGGTTCGGGGCTGATGAAAGCCATGGTCGGCGGGGCGTCCGTGGGAGATCTCGTAATGTTGCAAGAGGTCGAGGAGGTCGAATGGGGGGATGGTGGAGCTGAGTTCGATGGCGGCATTGACGAAGTCGGGCGAGTTCGGCGGGCAGTCGAGAGGTTTGGTTCGGTGCAGCTTCGACTGAAGGAACGGGCCGGAGCCGTCATGAAGGGTGCGCAGAAATTCGCAGGCGCTGCGAACATTCTGTTCCGAATCGCCAAGGTTGGAGCCCAGCGCGATTCCGATGCGCATCAATCAGGGAGGCCAAGGACGTCCTGCATATCGAAGAGTCCGGGCTTTTGGGAACGCACCCATTTGGCGGCGCGGAGGGCTCCGAGGGCGAAGGTATCCCGGCTGGAGGCCTTGTGAGTGAGTTCGACTCGTTCGCCGACGTTGGCGAACACGACGGTGTGATCACCGACGACGTCGCCGCCGCGGAGGGCGTGAAGGCCAATTTCCGTGGGAGTCCGCTCCCCGACCATTCCCTCGCGGCCATGCCGAACATCGCCATCATAGCGAAGGCCCCGAACCTCAGCCAAGATCTCGACCAATCGGCGTGCGGTGCCACTGGGCGCATCCTTTTTGAGGCGATGGTGCATTTCAATCACCTCGAGATCGAAGTCCGGGCCGAGGATTTCGGCGGCTTTCCGTGTGAGCCAGAAGAGGGTGTTGACGCCGACGGAGAAGTTGGGCGCGAAAACGATTGGGATTTTGCCGGAGGCGGATCGAATGCGTCCCCGATCAGCGTCCGAGTGCCCGGTGGTGCCGATGACGAGCGGGATCTGGGAAGCGGCGCACGCTTCGGCGACCGGGGCAGTGATGGGTGCGTGGGTGAAATCGATGACGACCTCACAGAGGGGGAGCGAGGCGGCGAAATCGTCACCAGCGTCGATGGCAGCCGTCACGGTGAGTTCCGGATCGGCGGCGGCGCCGGCGACGAGCGCCTGTCCCATCCGGCCGCGTGCGCCATTGATGAGCAGCTTGGTCATGCGAGAGCTTCGAGGGTGCGGCGGAGTTTCTCCTGATGGTTCGGGGACATTTCGCAAAGTGGGAGTCTGACCTCGGCGGTGAGTTTTCCCCGGAGGGACAGGGCATACTTCACCGGAACCGGGTTGGGCTCGATGAATAGGTCGGTGAAGAGCGGATAAAGCCGGGTGTGAAGGGCGAGCGCCTCATCGTATCTTCCATCCTGGAAGAGCCGAACGAGGCTCGAGACCTCGCCCGGGAAGAGGTTCGAGGCGACACTGATCACCCCGACCGCACCGGCGCTGAGGAAGGGGAGCGTGATGAAATCGTCACCCGAAAGAATTTGGAACCCCGGAGGCGTGGCGGCCCGGAGGCGAGCGACGCGGTCGATCGATCCGCTCGATTCCTTGATCGCCCGGATGTTCGGGCAATCGGCCGCCAGACGTGCGACGGTGTCGACCGCGATCTCGATCACGCAACGACCGGGAATGCTGTAAAGCACCAAGGGGATCCTGACCGATTCTGCGATCGCTCGGAAGTGGCGGTAGAGGCCTTCCTGGGAAGGTTTGTTGTAATAGGGAGCGACGAGCAGGGCGGCGTCGGCGCCCAGGCGTTCGGCTTCCGTGGTGAGTGAAACCGCCTCGGCGGTGGAATTGGATCCGGTTCCGGCGATGACGAGACAGCGCTTGTTCGCCGCCTCGACGGCCACGCGGATGACCTCGTTGTGTTCGTCGTGGTCGAGTGTCGGCGATTCACCGGTCGTTCCAACCGGAACGATCCCGGAGATGCCGCCTGAGATCTGTTCTTCAATGAGGGACCGGTAGCCGTTCTCGTCGAAACGGCCATCGCGGAACGGCGTGATGAGGGCCGTATGGGCTCCAGCAAATGTCATGGCCTTCGTTTAAATGGAAATGGTCCCATCGAAAACAAAATCTGCGGGGCCGGTCAGGGTGACCTCGCTGAACGATCCGTCGGACGACCGGGAGAAACCGGCGAGGAGCGTGTCTCCGCCGCGGACGCGAACGGCCACGGGCGAGGGGGTTCCGTGGGCGAGGTGGTGCAGGAGGGCGGCGGCACAAATTCCGGTGCCGCAGGCGAGGGTTTCGTCCTCCACGCCGCGCTCGTAGGTCCGAAGAACGAGCGATCCGTTACTTTCAACCTGGGCGAAATTGGCATTCGTGCCCTTGGGTTGAAATGCCTCGTGCCAGCGCAGGGCGGCTCCGTCGGCCCGGATATCGACCGTCTCGACGTCGTCGACGAAGACGACCGCGTGGGGAACGCCGGTATTGATGAAGTGAACGTCCAGCGGACGGCCGCGCACGTCGAGGGGAGTGGCCGGACGGTGGTCGTGCGGCGTGCTCATATTGATCGTGACAAGATCTCCGTCGAACCGCCCGAGGATGACCCCGGCCGGGGTTTCGAACGACAGAACTCCCGGACGCGCAGGGAGAAGGCGCGCGGCGAAGCGGGCAAAGCACCGGGCACCGTTTCCGCACATCTCGGCTTCGCCGCCGTCGGCATTGTAGTAGCGCATGCGAAAGTCTGCACCTTCGCGGGCGGGTTCCACGGCGAGGAGGCCGTCCGCGCCGACGCCACGGTGCCGATCGCAGAGGTGGGCAATCTGATCGCTGGAGAGCGAGAGGCTGAGGTTGCGGTTGTCGAGAACGACGAAGTCGTTGCCGGCCCCGTTCATCTTGGTGAAAGGCAATTCCATTTTCGGTTTTTCCGGAACGCGACAGGCTAAGCGCGGGAGGCCCGGCCGGCAACCCTTTCGAGCGGACGCGGTTTTGTCTGCGCAGGCACGGCACGGAATGCGCTCGGGCAAAGATCCTGCAACTCGCAGCCGGCGCAATCCGGATTTCTCGCCATGCAGCGGCGGCGGCCGTGGAAGATCAGCCAGTGGCTCAAATCACACCAGGACTCCCGGGGAAAAAGGCGGACGAGGTCGCGTTCGACATGGACGGGATCGGATTCGCGTGTCAGACCCAGTCGCAGGGACAAACGTCCGACATGGGTGTCGACGACCACTCCTTCGTTTTTTCCGAAGGCATTTCCCAGAACAACATTCGCAGTTTTCCGACCGACGCCCGGCAGTGCGGCCAGCGCTTCGATGGAACGAGGCACCTGACCACCATGGTCGCTGAGTAACGAGGCGGCCATGGCGCGGATGTTTTTGGCTTTGTTCCGGTAGAATCCCGTTGAACGGATGATGGCTTCCAATTCCTCCTGTGGAATCGCGGCATAGTCGGCGGCGGTCCGGCAGCGGGCGAACAGGGCGGGGGTGACCATGTTCACGCGCTTGTCCGTGCATTGAGCCGACAGGATCGTTGCCACCAGCAATTCCAACGGATCCGTGTGGACCAGCTCGCAATGGGCATCCGGGTAGATGTCCGGGAGCCGCGCCAGCAGCGCAGCGGCGCGAGCGGTCCTCGTCACGCGGGACCGAGGGCGGTCAGACGTTCCTGGGAACGCTGGGCGAACGGACTCGCCGGGTAGTCCTTGATGAGCAGTCGGTAGGCGTCGCGGGCGCGATTCAACTGCTGGGCCTTGAACTTGGCATCCGTGCTTTCGTTGGCCTGGGTCTCCAGCAACTGCCCGCCGCGCCAGAGTCCCGTCGCCGCAGCTTCCGGGACGCCGCCGTAGAATTGGGCGATCTTGAGATACTGGTCGATGGCCGCTCCGAGGAAATCGGACTTTTTCTTCGCGTCGGTTTCGTCCTTCCAGCGTTGCTCGGTGATGTCCCCGGAGAGCAGAAACGAGTTGGCTCGCAGTTCAGCCGTGGCGGTCGGCGCCCGGATAATGCCGGTGAGGATCTGTTGGGCTTCCTCCAGTTTCTTTTCGGCCTTCAACGACTGGGCAATGCCATAATCCGCCTCCAAAACCTTTGGTGACCACGGGTAAAGGGTCTTGAGTTGCTGGAACAGTTTTCCGGCTTCAGCGGTCTGACCGTTTTCCTGGGCAATCCGGCCCAAGCCGAAGAGAGCAATCGCTTGGGCTTCCTGGATCTGGAGCGGAATCTGGGGTTGGGGAACTCCGGGCGGGTTCGGATAGTCGCGGCGGAGCTTTTCAAACACAGCCGTGGCCTTGTCGAACTTCTTGTTGTCCACGAGGGCGAGTCCATAGACGTCCAGATCCTTCGGGCCGTAGACGAGTTCCGGATTGTAAGCCTCCTGCATTTTGGTGAGGGCGCGATCCGGTTCGGTTTCGGCGATGTAAGAGGCCAGCGAAAAGAGGATTTTGCTCTTGGCGGCCGGCGACGCGGCTTTGTCGGCGAGATCCTGATAGTATTGCTCAACTTCTGCGGGTTTGCGCAGTTCGGCACGCAGGAGGAGGCGCTGCGAGTTCAGCAGAGATTGGAGCGTGGAGGGGATGTCCGGCGACTCGGGGTACTTGTTCAACGCGGTTTCGAGCGTCGAGACCGATTGTTGGACAAAGTCCTTCCAGCGTGTCTGCTCCGATGCCTCGAGAGAGGCGTAGTTCATCGCCAGCCGCTCAGCATTCCCGCGCTGGAGGTCGGCGGCTTTCGTGAGCGCCTCGGCAGCTTTGGCATGGTCGGGGTACTTTTCCGCGAATTCGGTATATGCCACGATGGCCTCATCGGGCTTGCCGAAGTTGGCCGAGCTCTGCGCGATCGAGTCGTAGGCGAAGTAGACCTTTTCGTCCTGCGGGTATTTCTCGATGAATTGGCGCATCAGGCTCACGACCTCGTCGACCTTTTGGTCGCCGCCCGCAATCTGGGCCCGCATGAAGTAGGTGTAGGGGGCGGGCGGACTGTCGGGGAACTTCGCCGCGAGAGAGGCGAGCGTCGTCACGCCGGCGTCCTTCTGGCCCAAAGCGAGCTGTGCTCCGCCGAGCGCGTAGATGGCGAGCGGCGTGAGCTGGTGCTCGGGGTGGCCCTTGGTGAACGCCTCGAGGAGCGGCACCGCTGCGGCGTTGTCGCCCTTTTGCTGGGTGCTGATGGCGATCCAGTAGTCGGCCTCGATCGCTTGAGGGGTGTTTGGGAAACTGGACTTCACCTTCTGATAAGCGGCGATCGCGTCGTCCCACTTGCCGGTGTCTTTGTAAATGCCGGCGAGTCCGTACTGGGCGACCACCGCCACCTCCGGCGGGGGATTCTTCGCGAGGTATTCCTGGAACGTGCGTTGTGCCGAGTCAAATTGCTGAAGGGCGACCTCGGCCTGGGCCTTGCTCACTACAGAGAGTCCAGCGAGACGTCCGGTGGGATACTGTTTGATGGACTCGTCAAAATACTGGATGGCATCGGTCGGGCGTCCGAGTGCGAGGAACATGTTGCCGATCGCAAAGGGAAGGTTGTCGGCCAGCGGATTGCCTTTGTTCGCAGCAACGAATTCGTTGTAGCCCGCCAAAGCCTGCTCCGGCATGTTTTGCAGGGCGTAGGTCATTGTCTGGAAATACGCAGCCCGCATTTTTGCGTCGTCGGTCGTCAGGTGAGGGGTGATGTGCCGGATGACCGTCCGGGCTTGGTTGAGTTGCTGCGCATTGAAGAAAATCTCGCCCATCTTGAGGATGGCCGTGGCAACCTGATCCGGTTTGGCCTGGATCTCAGCGAGGTTGCGAAGTTCTCGTTCGTTGTCCTTGTCGAGTTGGCGCTTGAGGGTGGCGTTGTTCGCGCGGAGCGCGGCGGCCTTCTGGCCGGGGAATGCCGCGATGCGTTCCTGCTGAAGCCGAACGACTTCCTCCTTCGGGATGATCGAGCGATAGGCTTCCAGCGCCTTTTCGTAGAGGGCGGGGCGCTCCGCCTCCGGGCTGAATGCCGCTTTTGTGAAGAGGATTTCACCGATTTGGAAATAGGAATCATTGATCAATCCGATGTTGCGCTGGCCGGCGATGATCTCGCGCAGAAGGCTTTCCGCGCGGGTGAGCAATTGCATCCCCTTTGCGCGATCGCCTCCGTCGCGCGCCAACTCCCGGCCCCCCTGAGTGGCAAGTGTCAGGGCGAGGAGATTCTTGCTGGAAGCGATTGTTCCGCTTTGCGCGAAACGCTGGACATTCTGTTCGAGGTCGGTCGCGGCCTCGTCAAATTTCTCGATCTGAAAATTTGCGAGGGCACGTCCGAAGACCGCATTTTCAAGCTCCGGAGATTGCGGATATTTGGTGATGAAATCCGAGAACTTCTTCACCGCCTCTTCGAAGGTGGCCTTGCGTTTCGCGTCGCCCGGCGGCATCGCGGAGGCTTTGGCGGAAAGGATCTGCGGAAGAAAGCTGTCGGCGACCTGAGCAACATCCGGCGGGAGCGGCGGACCCGAGGTGGTCTTTGCAAGGGTCGCGAGGGCCGCATCAAAATTCCCGAGGAAGAACTGGCAGAACGAGAGCTGAACGAGCGCGATCGGAACCACCGCATCGGTCGGGAAGTCTTTCAGGAGTTGCTCGTACGCCGCGGCAGCCGCGGCATAGTTGCCGGATGAAAACAGGTTATACGCCGCCTCGTTCGCGGCGGCCGCGGCTTGTGACTGGGCGGAGAGCTGAACGGGCGCGAGAAAGAGGAGGGCACAAACGGTCGCGACGACCACGGGGAATACTTTCATGGGAAGATCGTTAAAATAAGCGGGACACCGCCGTTTTCCATCCGAAAATCGACAGGCGGCTTAGGATGCCGGCGGCGCAGGGATCTCGATCTCGAAGACGATCGGGCGGTGGTCGCTGGGGTTCGGCTCAACGGGCACGACGCGGGCCGACCGGACTCTCACGTTTTTGAAGAATGCGTGGTCGAAGCAAGTGTCCGGAAAGGGCGGAAATTCCGGGTTGTTCGACGGTTTGGAGGGCAACGTGATCCGCTCGGCGAAGGGTACATCCGTCCAGCCCCACGTGAAACCGGCTTTCTTCAGGTCGCGCAGGGTTTGCTCGTCGGCAAACTTTGGGTCGTCGAGCGAGGTGTTGAAGTCTCCACCGATGATCACGCCAATGGTGCCGCGACCGGCGTAAGCCTTTTCCATTTCAGATACATGGGCGAGGAGTTGGCGGGCTGATTCTTCCCGCATGGCGAAGTTCTCGGTGGAATCCCCACGGTTGCTCTTCAAGTGCACCGTGTAGACAAGCAGGATGCGGCCGGGTTCCGGCTCAAAGGCCGCAAACGAAAATCCCCGTTTCGGAGCAATCCGCCGTGCACGCCAGTTTTCCCACCAGGCGTTCATCGCAGGCATTTTTGACGCAATGCCGATCTGTTGGCGTGTCACGATGCCCTCGTCGTCAAGAAAAACCGAGCAGACCTGCGGGCGGAGCCCGGGTGTCTGGTAGAACGCAATTTCCATGGCTTCCTCATTGAGGATTTCGGTGAGCCCGATGATGTCGGGGTCCAGTGAGGCCACGGCGGGAACAACGTCGACGATCTGCGCAACCGAATCAAAGGGCGTCGCGTTCGGATGGCCGCCCGGAAACCAAGCGATGTTCCAGAAAACCAGCCGGAGCGGAGCGGCTGATGCCGGAAGGGCAAACAGCACTCCAGCAAGGAACGCAACGAAGAGGCGCTTCATTCGGACGTTTGTGGCGGCCGGAATGCGCGGGGTCAATCCCAAGCTCGCAACGCGGTCGCTCTCAGCTGCCCAACGCCGCCTCAGTCTGGTCCGCGGCAAACGCAGGGTTCATTCGACCGTTCATAACCGATGTGAGATACGGAAAGCTCGTGTCGGCGGTCGTCAAAATGGCGTCGAGCAGCCGTTGGAAAAGATCGCCCGTCAGCGGTCCCGATATCGTGTCGGTATAACCGCTCAACCGAATTTCCCCGGAGTCCGCATCAAGTTCCCAGAATTTGCGACGGGCATTCCAGTTCAGGCGGTGGAGGAATTCAGCGACGGCCGGGATCCGATCCGGTGTTGCCCGCACCGGCAGTCGCACGATGATCGACGCCAAATCGTCGGGTTCGCCCGAACAAAAAACCTGAACCTCCACGTGCCGGAGCGCCATCACCATCATCAGGAGGTCGCCGGCATCTTGATAACGGATGTCTGCGTCGTCGAGCGTCTGTCGGATCACTTCAAGAGGCAGGCTGGCGGGAGGAAGCGGGTCATTGTTCATGAGAGGGAAGATAAAGGAAGGGGTGGGACATCCGCTGGGCGTCCCCGGACAACTCCGGAGATTTTGTCCGGGGAAGAGTCGCATCACCGGAGATCGACGCGCCCGTGTTGCTCGCCTTCTTTGACTTCCGGGCGTTCGCCCTGGGCATAAGCCCCAAGCGCCTGAACGGCATAACGGATTTTATTTGCACCACGATTATCCCAATATTCCGCCGCGCGCGGTTCAATGCAAACGACCACGAGATTGGCGTCCTCTTTGCCGTCCGGAAACCACGTTTTGAACCCCTCGCTCCAAAGTCGCTCCACCTGTTCCCGCTCCCGGCTGAGCCGGGCGGTCCCGGTCAGGTGAACAAACGATGAACGTTCATTTTGGAAGATCACCGCCACATCCGCATCCGCCCGCATCTCATCGATTTTCGCCGTGTCGGATCCGGAAAGAAACCAAAGGCGGCCGGAATCTTCCACCTCGGCAATCTGCATTGGCCTTGCATGCAGATGGCCATCGCTTCCGTGGGTTACCAGCATCCCGGTTGTGAAATCCCGGATCAGGTCGACAACTTTCGTTGTTTGGTCATTCATTCCGGGATTTCGCCCGCCGACCAGGTGTTGCGTGTGTGGTTTCAGACCTTATGCAATGTTGCGCTCTGAAATCCGCCGGTTTGCGTTTGCTCCGCGAGCCCGGGTGTGCGACAGATGCGGCTTCTTTGATCCGATGGAACAATTCATGCCCCACGGTTTTTGCATGCGGTGGGATTTTTGGTTGGTCCTGCAGCATGTGTTGTCCGATCTGGCGATTGCCGCTGCTTACTTTTCCATACCTGCCGCGTTGGTCACATTCGTGCGGAAGCGCAGGGACGTCGATTTCGGTTTTCTCTTCTGGTTGTTCTCCCTCTTCATTTTCTCCTGCGGACTCACGCACTTGATGGAGGTCTATGTTCTGTGGAATCCCGCGTATTGGTGGGCCGGGTGGGTCAAGGTCTTGACGGCCCTCGCATCTGTCGCGACAGCGATCGTCCTTTGGCGAGTCATTCCTGCAGCCCTCAAAATTCCGACGCCGGGCGAGATGCAGGCCGTTGAGGCGAGCCGGGATGTCGAATCCCGTCGTCGTGTCGAGGTCGAGCGCGCGGGACGGCTCAAGGACGATTTCCTCGCGACGTTGAGCCACGAATTGCGAACGCCGCTCAATGCCATCTCCGGTTGGGCGGACTTGCTGGAACGCGGTGCGATTCCTCCGGAGAAGACGGGGGAGGCCCTGTCAATTATCCGCCGGAACGCACGGACACAGACCCAGTTGATCAATGAACTGCTTGACCTCAGCGCAATCGCCGCCGGCAAGGTGACGTTGGAAATTGAGCCGACAGATATCCGGAAAGTGGCCGCATCCGCTGTCGGCGCTCTCACACCATCCGCCGAAGCCAAAAAGATCACGCTTGTTCCGCCGGACACTTCGCTGGACATTCCGCTCATCGCCGCAGATCCCAAGCGTCTGGAACAGGTCGTCTCGAACCTTCTGGCAAACGCAGTGAAGTTTACGCCCGAGAAGGGTCGAATCGCCGTGCGTCTGGCACTCGAACCCGGACGGGTCCTGATTTTTGTCGAGGACAACGGCGAGGGGATTGCCGCCGATTTCCTGCCGCACGTCTTCGACCGCTTCAGCCAGGCGGACGCGACGAGCACCCGCACGCGCGGAGGACTCGGGATCGGTCTGGCATTGGCCCGCGAGATCACTGTTCTCCACGGTGGACAAATCGGCGTGAGCAGCGACGGGGTGGGTCGCGGAACCCGCTTCACAGTCGCACTGCCTGCGATACCGGCCGCCGCACCCCTTGCGGTTGAACCGGCCGCAGATGAGCCCGGCTTCTCGCTGGCCCAGATGGGGATCCTGATTGTCGACGACGACGAGGACTCACGCCTGCTTCACGCCGAAATCTGTCGAAAAGCGGGTGCCTCAATTTCCGTTGCCGGATCCGCCACAGCTGCGCTGGACGCCATTCGGCGGGACCACCCGGACGTCATTTTGACGGATCTTTCGATGCCGGGCTACGACGGCACCTGGCTGCTCCAGCGGATCCGGGAAACGCCCGGCTGGGAACAGATCCCGGTGGTGGCGATCACTGCGCATGCGGCCGGCGAGATGGTGGCTTCGGCCAAAACGGCGGGATTCCACGCGTGCCTCACGAAGCCGATTTCGCCCGGGGAGTTGATCCGTTGCGTGGCGGCGCTCAGGTGATCGCTGACTGCGCGATCGCCTCGCGGTAGAGGCCCTCGATGGCGGTCATCTGGGCGTCGGCGGAGAAGAGGCTGGACACGCGTGCTGCCCCCGCCCGGGCGAGGGTTCGCGCCAGTTCCGGTTCGGACGTGAGGCGTCCCATGGCTGCGCTGAGAGCCGCTGGATTGCCCTCCGGGATCAGCAAGCCATGAACTCCGGATTCGATGACTTCCGGGATGCCGCCGTGGGATGTGGCCACCGCGGGCAGACCGGTAGCCATTGCCTCCAGGAGCGCATTCGGCACCCCCTCCACGTCCCCGCCGACCGCTTCGCTGGGTTGGAGATAAACATGGGCTTCCGCAAAGAGCCGCGCGAGTTCTGTCTGATCAAGAAAGCCGCGGAACGACACGCGATCTGCTACCCCGCAATCTGCAGCAAGGCGGCGGAGTTCCGGTTCCAGCGGCCCGTCGCCGGCGATCTCCAGTGAGGCGTTCGGATGCTCCACCGCAAACTCCGCGAAAGCACGAATGGCGGTCGCAATCCCCTTCTTTGGAACAAGGCGTGCCGCGATGGCGAACTTCCAGGCACCGCCCGTCGGCGCCGTTCTCTCGACAAACTCGACCGGCGGAAGCACCGTGCGCATGAGACGAATCCTCGAAGGCGCCGCACCCAGCTCGCGGACACGGCTTGCAAGATGCGACGACCGACAGAAAACTCCCGCCGCCCGTGCAAAGACCTCCTCCCTCGCTGCTCGATGGTCGGCATTCGCAATCGACCCCGTCACGTCAGACCCATGAAAGGAAACGACAAAGGGGACATCCAGGATTCGCAGCAACGGCAGCAGGTGAATGGCAACATTGCCGAAAAAAACGTGCAGGAGATCGGTGTGGTGGTCGCAGATCATCCGTTGGATCCGCGCCGCTTCATTGCGGCTGATCTGCCACGGCCCGCCGACCAGCCGGTGCCATTCGCGGGCGAATGGGCGCCGGGGAGATCGTTCGACCACCTCGGGCCGCGGACCCGGCCAGCGTCCCTCGCACTTCTGGGTGATCACAAAGGGCTCAAACGAGCGCAGGCCGACAACGTGCCGGTGGATGTGGAGCATCTCCGGTTTCAGATAAGTGGCACAAAAGAGCGCCACGACGGGTCGGCTACCACTCAAAGCCCGCAACAACCACGCCCGACGAATGATAAGGAGTGCCCGGTCCGAAATCCCGTGAGACAAAGCGCTGACCGCTCCCATAGCTCGCCGGGGCAAGCGGATTCACCATTTGCCATGGACGGCGTTTCTCGAAGACTTCGCGGACAATTCCTTCAATGCTGGGCCGCGGTTCGCTGACTTCCGGCACGATTTCCCGGCGCGGTGCCGTCGGAGCAATGAACTCTTGCGCACTCGCCACCGCCATCCCGGCCAACAGGACGAAAAGAACAGCTTTCATAGGCAAACTAAACGTGAGAATCGGCCGGGAAGCAAGCCCGGCAGGGCCATCATCAAAATCGCCCACAGCTCCCTCCGGGGAACCTTGACCCGCCTCGCATCCGGCGCGGCCTCGATCAACTCCAGCGTCCTCAGTCCCAGCCGCGCCGGCAGCAGGACAGCGAGGCGAAGCCGGCTGGATCGAACTCCTGCGGCATAGTCCACTCCGGCTTGCAAGCCCGTGCGCGCGACGGCGATCGTTTCCTGCAGGCGCTCAGCCGGCACATAGACTCTTCCGGCCAGTCCGTCCGAAACGCGGTCCCGAAGGATGTTGACCAATTGGAGGGCATCACCGAAAGACCGTCCCAACCGTAGCATGGTCTCCACGGGTGCATCTGCATAATTCCGGACTGCGGCAAAACAGATCCGGGTCCAGAATTCCCCGACACAACCGGCCACGGAATAGGTGTAAGTCTGCAATTCGGACTCGCTGAGAGGAACAGGCGACGGGAACCGTTCGACGTCGAAAATCTGGCCATTTCGGATCGTTGCCCAGACGTCTTCGATTTCGCGCCGCCAGGCCGAGTGCGTCAGACGGTCCAGCAGATCCTTGCCATGTTTCAAAAGCCGGGCCTCGCCGGGATCGGGCGCCGTCCATCGGTCGACCCACCGATCCGGCAATTCGCGCAGTGCGCGGATCCGTTCATCAGACGGCGCGTCGGATGAATCCGCAATCGTATCGGACAAGCGCGCCAGAGCGTAGCCGAGGGACAGCGGCTCGCGAACAACCGCGGGCACGATGCGAAGGCTCAGATAAAACGAACGGGAAACGTCCGAAAGCAGCCGATCGAAATCGCGGTCGTTCACATCCCCGGGGTGGTATCAATCGTGACCCGGGCCGCCGCACCGGTTTGGGTCTCCGGTCCGCTGGGCAGGGAAATGGTGACGGTCCCCGGCGCGGTAACGGCAGTCACCGAACCGCTCCATTTCCGTTCTGGTTCGGAGAGAAAAGAAACCGTGGCGTGGCGGCCGACGTGGATTCCCTGTGCGTCGTTCACAACCGCTGTGACGAGAACCGGCGGGCCCGGGGTCACGACCCGGGCGTTCGAAGTCGTTTCGTGGAGGGCCGAGTAGTTCCGGATCGTGCCCCAAACACCGGCGACACAAAGGGCGACCAGACCCAACGCCACCAGCTTTCCGCGCGGCCGGCCCATGATTTCACCCGGCGATGGCCGATTCGAAATCGCCGAGACACCTCGCGATGCCACGGGGATCTCGAAGGAGCGAGGTGCCCACCAGAGCAGCATGGAAATCTTTGCGAACGCGCTCGATCGACTCCGGCGATATTCCGCTCTCGGCGACCCGAATCGTTCCGGCGGGCAGTTCGGAAACCAATTCAAAAGCGGCGAGGTCGAGTGAGAAATCCCTGTCCGATGCACCCGCCGCTCCAACGAAGCCGGTCTGGGATTTGAACTTCCTGCTGTTGATGCCCACAATCCGGGCGTCCGCCGGCAGCGACCCGATTTCCTCGTGCGTGTGGACCTCAAAGAGCGCATCCATCCCAAGTTCGCGCGTCAGGTCGAAAAAGCCGCGGAGCCGTGCGGCGTCCAGCACGTTGGCCATCAAGAGCACGGCGTCCGCTCCGAACGCACGCGCCTCGCGGATCTGGTATTCGTCCAAAAGGAAATCCTTGCGGAGCACGGGCTGGGGGATGCTCTCCCTGATGGTGGAAAGACGCTCGATCGACATCCCAAAATGGTGCTCGTTCGTGAGGACCGAAACGGCACGGACGGCCGCGGATGCCGCGTAGGTCGGCGCGGCGTCGCGAACGTTCTCACTCCGCATGGGGCCGACGCTCGGGGATCGTTCCTTGATCTCGGCAATCAACCCAAAACCGCGACCCAGCGCCCCGGCGAAATCCCTCGGAGGAGGGGCATCGGCGATCATGGCGCGAACATCGGCGGGTGTCCGGCGACGCATGGTCGACTCCAGCTCGTTTCGGACGTCGGCGAGGATCGTGTCGAGAAATGTACTCATCCCGGTTCGCCGGTGCCGGCGGCTTCCGGATAACTTCCCAGAACCTTGACCGCGCGGCATTTCTTTGAAAGCTCGCGGAAAAGGTCGCTGCTTTGCAGGTCGCGCGTGTGTCCGGCCGCTTCAACAAAGAAAAAGATGTCGTCACTGCCTTTCAAGGCCGGACGGCTCGCAAAGTGGCTCAGGTTGATCTCGAGCTCCTTGAAGGGTTCCAATGCCGAAACCAGCGCGCCGGGCTTGTCCTCGATCCGGAGCATCAGCATCGTCTTGTCGTTTCCGGACGGTGCATTGGGCGTGCGGCCCAGTACCAGATACCGCGCCGGGGATCCCTCGGCATCGCAGGCTTGCTCGACAATCTCTGCACAGATCGTGATCTCGGCGGTCGCCAGTTCGTCCAACGTCAGATTCACCAAACCATGTGCCGGATCCTCAAGCGGAACCACGCCGCAATCCGCACGATCCTCCGCCACTTCCGCAAACACGCCGTCGACCTCGGATGCGAACGTGTAGCGGACGCTCGACCCGAATTTTCCAAGCGCGGCCTGATGCGTCGCGCTGCCGGAAGGCCCCAGGCAGGCGATCGCAATGTCTTTTTCCAAAGCGAGCGATGCCGACATGATCTCGCGGTAAATGGCCCGGATCGCTTCCGGTCGGAGCGGGCCTTCGCTTCGCTCGATGAGGCTGCGTAGGAGCTTCATCTCCCGATCGGGCGAGTAAATCGGAAGGCTCTCGCGGTTCTTGATCACGCCGATTTGCCGCGCCAGCTCCGCGCGTTCGTTCAGCAGACGGAGCAACTCACCGTCCAGCGCGTCGATTTTCTGTCGGAGTTCGGAAATGTCGCTCATGATTTCGTTTCTTCGCCCGCCGGCTCAACTTCCTCCTCGCCGGATGGTTCGGCTGGTGCCGCGTCGGCAGGCTCGGCGGAGACATTGACTGATTCCCCGGCCGGAATCAACTCGGGCTCGGCCGGCGCGGGCTCCGCGGGTTGTGGCTCGACAGCTGCCTCCGACGCGGGCTCGGCGGCGGGAGGCTCCGCGGTGGGCAGCGGAATCCGACGGAGTTCGCCCGCATTGGGCAGGTCGTCCAAATCCTTCAAGCCGAAATGCTCCATGAAGAACTGCGTGGTTTCGTATAAGAGGGGACGTCCGGCGATCTCAGCCCGCCCCGCAATTCGAACCAACCCACGGTCGAGAAGCGTCTGCATCACACCGTCCACCGCCACGCCACGGACCGCTTCAATGTCGGCCCGCGTGATCGGCTGCCGGTAGGCGATGATCGCCAACGTCTCCAAAGCCGGCGCACTCAGGCGCGCCGGGCGGTTCTCCGGGAACAACTGACGCAGCCACGGTGCATAGTCAGCCCGGGTGACGAGTTGCCATCCGGCCGCACTTTCACGGATCTCAAACGCCCGGCCGGTTTCGTTGATCTCGGCCTCCAGTGCCTGGATGGCTTCCTCGATTTGTTCCGGTTGGAGTTTGGCAAAACCTGCGATCTCCGGCGTCTCTTTGGCGGCCTCGGCTGCGCCTTTGCAAATCGAGGCGAGTTCCTTGGCCGAAACCGGCTTTTGGGAAGCAAAGAGGATGGCCTCTATGACCTTGTGGAGCGGAAACTCAGTGCTCATACGAAAATCGGTGCGGCGGTTTCGGTGCGGTCGATCCAGATCTCGCCAAAATGATTCTCCTGCCGCACACGCAGTTGCTTCAGACGGATCAATTCCAGCATCGCGAGGAACGTCACGACAATCTCCGCGCGGCTGGCGGCATCGGCGAACAGTTCCTCAAATCGCATCGCTGTTCCGGCGGACGTCACCCGGAGGAGGTAGTCGATCTTGTCGGAGACGGTGAAATTTTCCGCAAAAATCTCCCTCAGGTCCTCCGGCTTCTTTTCGAGCCGCTTCAGGATCTTCTGAAAGGCATGGATCAGGTCAAAAATTCCGACTTCTTCGACCAGGAGATTCTCAGCCGGTGCCAGTTCGGGAACGACGGGCATGCGTGGAAACAAATTCTCCTGCAGCGCCTCGCGGTCGCGCAAACGTGCAGCCGCTTCCTTGAATTTCTTGTATTCGATCAACTGGCGGATCAACTCCCATCGCGGATCGTCCTCCTCGGCGTCCTCTTCCGCCATTTGCTGGTCCTTCGGCAGGAGCGTGCGACTCTTGATGTACAGGAGGTTCGCCGCCATGACGATGAACTCACCCGCGAGCTCGATGTTGAGGACCTGAAAGGCCTCCATGTAGCTCAGATACTGCTTCGTGATTCGCTCGATCGAAATGTCGTAGATGTCCACCTCATCGCGCTTGATGAGGTAAAGCAACAGATCCAGCGGTCCCTCGAAGACGTCGAGTTTGACCTTGTAATCGTCCACTTAGCGTCGCTTGAAGCCCCTCTTTGTGCCCTCACGTGCCAGTTGCTGGACGTGCTTTGCGTGCTCTTTCCGCTTCGTTTTCTTCTTGCGGATTTGCTGGGATAGTTTGTCGACAACCCGATCGATCGCCGCGTAAAGGTCGCTCTCGGCATCCTCCGCGTGAAGGTCAGGACCCGGACAAGCGAGATGAACCTTCACAACGAAGGGCTTCTTCTTGTTCTGGTCATGGAGGAGAACAATGTGTGCCGCAAGGATCTGCTCCCCGTGGCCTTCCAGATGGGTCACTTTCTCTGCAACAAACGAGTGGATGGCGCCCGTGAGCGCGATGTTCCGGGGACTCAGGTGGATTTGCATGTCGGAATTGTGGCGCGTGGTCCATCGGCGCGCCAGCAAATTTGGCAGTGCCGGGGACTGTGGCCGCGCTGTCAATTCCCGTCGTCTTCGGCTTTGTCGCCTCCTTCGGACCTCTCGGCCTTCCGTTCCTGGCGCTCGGCTTTGCGCTGATCGCGGTTCTGCTGCGATGGAGCCTGTTGTTGGCGTGCGGCGTCCTGCTGGCGGCGTTGCTGCTCCTGCTGCTGGCGTGCGGCGTCCTGTTCGCGGCGTTGCTGCTCCTGCTGCTGGCGCGCGGCGTCCTGTTGGCGGCGTTGCTGCTCCTGCTGCTGGCGTACGGCGTCCTGTTGGCGGCGTTGCTGCTCCTGCTGTTGGCGTGCGTTATTTTGCTGGCGTGATTCCCGTTCCAAACGCTCCTGTTCTCGCGAGATCTTCAACTGTCGTTCAATGGCTTGCTGCCGCGCAGCGGAGTTTTGGTCATTTGATTGTCGTTGCGGTTCGACCTCGGGCGGAGTGGGCGGGGCCTGTTGCTGTCCGGCGGGGTTTTCGCGGCGGCGCTCGCGCTCGATTCGGCGATCCTCTGAGGAGGTCGGTTCTTGCTGTGAGCCGATGGATGGCGGAGTGGCCACCGGCGCGCCATTGGTGCGTTGCTGGAGTTCACGTTGACGGTCCTCGAGACGCTGCCTGCGACGGTCGAGTTCCTCGCGGCGGTCGTCAGCCGCGGATGGTGAAGAGGCGGTTTCGGCGGACGAGGGAGTCGCAGCCGGCGCGCCGTTGGTGCGTTGCTGGAGTTCACGTTGACGTTCATCGAGAAGATCGGACCAGCGCACGTCTGAACACCAGACAACAAGACCTGTGGAGTG
>JANRKJ010000004.1:0-1595 GCA_033763515.1 Terrimicrobiaceae bacterium
TTCCGGCACCCGGAGGACTCACGCCTTTATCTGGTGGGCGCCTTCGGTTACGATCTACTGTTCCAATTCGACCCCATCGAACTGAAGCTTCCGCGCGAAGGCACCCGCCTGCTGCAGCTCTACCTGTGCGACGAAATCTACGTGATGGATCGCCGCAAAGAGGTGATTGAGCGGTTCCGATATGAGTTCTCGACCCCCTCCGCCACCACCGAAGGACTCAAGCGCACCTCGCCGCCCGTCGAGAAACCCGTCCGCCGCCCGATCACTCCCATCGAGAGCGATCACACGCCCGAAGAATACATGGCCAACGTCGATCGCGTGCGGGCCGGGATGAAGCGCGGTGACTACTACGAGGTCGTGCTCCGGCAGACCTTCCGTGCGCCTTACTCCGGCCGCGCCAGCCAGTTGTTCGAGCGCATTCAGAAGGCGAGTCCGAGCCCCTACGAGTTTCTGATTCAATTCGGCGCGGAGCAACTGATCGGCGCTTCGCCGGAGATGTTTGTCCGGGTCGAGGGGGATCGGGTGGAGACCTGTCCTATTTCGGGGACCGCCCGGCGGACCGGTGATCCGCTGAAGGATGCCGAAGCGATCAAAGAGCTGCTGAACTCCTTCAAAGAAGAGAGCGAACTCACGATGTGTACGGACGTAGACCGCAACGACAAGTCGCGCGTCTGCGTTCCGGGTTCCGTGCGGTTGATCGGGCGGCGGCTGATTGAGAGCTACGCCGGGGTCTTTCACACGGTGGATCACGTCGTCGGACAGCTCGAGGACCAATTCGATTCGCTCGACGCGTTCCTGACCCACATGTGGGCCGTGACGGTGATCGGCGCACCGAAGAAGTGGGCGGCACAGGCGATTGAGGACCTGGAAAAGGATGCCCGCGGCTGGTATGGCGGAGCGGTCGGCCTGATCGGGCTGAACGGCGACATCAGTACGGGGATCCTCATCCGGACGGTCCATCTGCGTGATGGCATGGCGCGCTATCCAGTCGGCGCGACACTGCTCTATGACTCGGTTCCGGCGGCCGAAGAGAACGAGACGCGGATGAAGGCGACGGGATTCTTTCGCGCGATGGCCCCGGTCGAGGCCTTGGAGGAGAAAGCGGAACCGGCGAAGTTGCCCGGTGCCGGACGCCGGCTGCTCCTGGTCGACAACGACGACTGCTTCATCCATACCCTTGCCGGCTATGCGCGGCAGACGGGAGCGGAGGTGGTCACCTACCGCGCGGGATTCCCGGTCGAACTGCTCGACCAGCTCGATCCCGATCTGTTGTTCATCTCTCCAGGGCCCGGCCGCCCAGCGGATTTCGGGGTGCCGGATCTGGTGCGGTACGCTGCCGAACGCGGCATTCCGGTCTTTGGCGTCTGTCTCGGGTTGCAGGGCGTGGTGGAAGCCTTCGACGGCAGCCTCGACATCCTGCACTACCCGATGCACGGGAAGCCCTCGATCGTTACCCATCGCGGACAGGGCGTCTTCACCGGGCTGCCCCCGAAATTCAAGGTCGGCCGCTACCATTCACTCTTCGCCCGGGTCGATGGTTTCCCGAAGACGCTCGAAGTGACCGCGGAGTCCGATGACGGCGTCATCATGGGGGT
>JANRKJ010000005.1:0-26970 GCA_033763515.1 Terrimicrobiaceae bacterium
CTGGAAAAACAACCATACTGGTATGCCCAGAAGCGTCCAAAATGCGATGGAGAATGAAATGCCTTGAGCGGTAAGGCTCGGAACAAATGAACTACGATTCATGCTCGGGTAAGTCGCGACTCCAATGAGGTCGAGCAGGTAAATAGGTCCTGCAAAGTAGATTAACAGTGATCCAAAGAGTAAGACGCTACTGCGCGCCAATAGGCCAAGCAGAGCACTGACTGCAAAAAGATAGCTGAAAATCGGGACGCAGCCGACAAATAAAAGGAGCCTTTTAATGTCGATGGTCATATTGCTTTGCCGAACGTATTTTAGAATGATGCATCATTTATCGAAGTAGGCTGCCTTGGGCTTTTATGGAGATAGGTTGATGCATCCTATCTCCATAAACGTAGCCAATCTGGGCGCTCTTGAGGCGTCCTTTCACGATGCGGCGGGGGCTTCGGGTTGGTCGTCTTCGTCGGGGTGGCGGCCGGCATCGACGATGATGCGGGCTTGTTCCCAGGCGGATTGGAAGCGGACAGTCACTTCGGTGGATTTGGAATGCAAAATTCGGAATTTGGAGTGGGTTTTCGCGCTTCGCGCGACGGGGAAAGGAAGAGGGCGGCGGCGGACGGGGCCGACCGGGACGGTCGCTTGGTTTTGAGTGGAGCGAGGTATCATCGGGTTCCCTGCAACGTTGCGCTCGTTCGTCCGCTTTGTGCCCGATTGCGACCGAAACATGCGCAACTGGTTCGGATGTAGCCCGGACGGTCTGACGTGCGCAAGGAAAAAATGCTTTAGAGCGCGCTCAATGCGGAGAGGAGACAGGATTTGAGGGGAAGGCGGAGGAGACAGAATTAACAGAATTTGCAGAATTGGGGTCGAGACAGGATTTTAGGGAAAGGCGGAGAGTGGAACGCGGAGACCGGAGAGGGGGAGGAGACAGGATTAACGGGATTTACAGGATTGGGGGGAACGCGGAGAGGGGAACGCGGATGGTGGACTTGATGACCGTGTTTCGCCGTTGAGCGGATGAAAGGTTTCGCTCCGCGGGCGATCTGTTCCCTCTGCCTGCCTAAGGTCGCAATTCGCGCCGTCGGCCAGGCAAAGAGCCGAAGAGATGACGGTCAAGGGGTAAGCTTCCGACGTCTCCGGAGCAGCCACGCCGCTCCTGCGACCAACATCAACCCAGCTGTCGATGGCTCGGGGATGCTGGCCACGCGGAAACCCAGGTAGCTGTACTCCGCAAAGGCGTCGTCGAAGCCGCGAGCGGAGGAGGAAAGATAGCTTGCGTCGGCGCCCCAGTAGCCCCCGCGGCGGCCCCGGTAATCACCAATGACCGCATCGTTGAATTCAAACACGTTTCCTCCCTGGTCGAACGTGCCATAGTAGCTCCCGGAGCTGCTGAAGGCTCCTCCATCTGTCAGATAATTCTCGCTTGGGCTGTAGTTCGAATCCTGCGTGATGGAATAGACACCGTTGTTGATATTTGCGTTATTGGGGGCCGAGCCAACGACATTGCCCGGTGCGTCGTCGCTGAGAGTCGGATACACCCAGTAACCGCCCAATCCACCCTTGGTCGGGTCGTAAAACGCCGCCTTATACCACTCGTTCTCACTCGGGATCCACCAGGTCGTCGACGTGCCCGTATTCGGGTTGATCGCATTTTTCGTGAAGCCAACACCGTCCAACGCTCCATTCAGCGTGTAGGCTCCATTCTCTGTCGTCGCGTTCCCCTGCGCTCCCGTGGGCTGTCCGTTGGCCATCCAGTTCGCAAATCGAGCCGCGTCAAACCAGCTCACATACGTCACCGGCCGGCTCCCGCTCCCAATCACCGAGTAGCTGTAGGATCCGGAAGAGCCCGTGCGCTGAATCCCTGCGACATTCAGGTCCGCGCCCATGTCCGTGTTGTAGAGGAAGTAGGTGTCCGTCTTGGCCACCGCGTTCAGGAACGCCGTGTATTGGAACAGGTTCACCTCCTTCACCGCGATGCTGTAAACGTAGGACACTCCACCGAAGCCGGTGCTGTCATTCGCATTCCCGGCATCCCCAACCGTCACCGTCGGGATCGTAATCTGCGCCAGCCCGGTTGTTGCCATCATCCCCAGTGCCAAGCCCAGGGCCGCCACTGCCGTCTTTCGTTTTGTACGTTTCATTCTGTTAGTGATTGATAGTAAGCCGCTTAGTGAGATTCGAAGGACGGCCCGGAATGAAAAGGTGGGGCTTTCAGCCGGGAGATTTCGAAATTTGAAATGCGGAATAAGCTTTGGCGCATCCCGCAACCCGGAGGGAAAAGGGAGCCGCCGGACCATGCCGGCCGGGCAGTCGCATCGCGTTGAATCGAGTGAAGTTTCATCGGGTCCCCGGCAACGTTGCGACCATTCATCCGCTTTGCACCCCTCCCGACAGCCGAGAACACGCAACTGGTTCCGTGTAGCGTCAACGAATTGGCTCACGCAAGACAAAAAGCGACCGGAGAGAGAGGAGACAGAATTAACAGAATTTGCAGAATTGGGGAGGAGACAGGATTAACGGGATTTACAGGATTGGGGGGAGCGCGGAGAGCGGAAGGCGGAGAGGCGACAGAATTAACGAGATTTACAGGACTAGTTTGAACGCGGCCTGAGGGAACTTCTTAGGCAGATGGAACAGTGACGGGCGCGGTGAATACTGTCGTGAAGGCCGGGATCCGCGCCGTCTGCCCAAAATCCAATCCTGTTAATCCTGTAAATCCTGTCAAAAAAGTCCCTGCCTTTCGCCTCCCCTCCGTGTCCTCCGAATCTCTGTGGTTAAAATCCCCCCCTTCGAGGCCTTCGTGCCCTCACCTCATTCTGTAAATTCTGTTAATTCTGTCCAAAAAAGCTCCGTGCCTTCCTCCGGCGCGGCATTGCGGACCGCGCGGCGGGCGGGATACGATCTCTTTGTCATGCCGCTTGCATCCCGACTCCAAACGTTTGCCGCACCTGCCGAAGCCATCACTGTCACGGAGGTTGACCCGCGTCCACCGGGACCGGGTGAGGTTCGTTTGGAGATGTTGGCGGCGCCGATCAACCCGGCCGACCTGAATGTCATTGAGGGCAAGTATGGCGAGCTTCCCGAGCTGCCGGCCACAATTGGCAACGAAGGGGTCGGACGCATCGCCGAAGTCGGACCGAACGTCAACGGACTCCACGCGGGCCAGGTCGTTTTGCCCCTGAGCTTTGGAACCTGGGCGGAATCGATCACCGTTCCGGCCGCGAACGTCGTCGCCCTGCCGGACGACATCGACACTCCCCAAGCGGCGATGCTGACGGTGAATCCGGCGACGGCCTGGCGGATCCTGCACGAATTTGTCGATCTCGAGCCCGGCGACTGGGTCGTGCAAAATGCCGCCAATTCCGGAGTCGGCCGCAGCACAATCCAACTCGCCAAGGCGCTCGGCCTGCACACGCTCAACGTCGTCCGCCGCCCGGAACTGGTGGACGAACTTCAGTCCGCCGGAGCCGATGCGGTCGTGCTGGAGGAGACCGACCTGCGCAAGGAGGCCAGGGCGCTCTGCGGCGGAAAGAAGCCGCGGCTCGCCCTCAACAGCGTGGGTGGGGCCAGTGCGTTGAATGTGGCGAATGCGCTGGCGCCGGGTGGCTGCCTGGTGACATTTGGCGCCATGAGCAAACAACCGCTGAAGATCCCGAACGGACTGCTCATTTTCTCGAACCTGCAATTCCGCGGGTTCTGGCTCAAACGCTGGCGGGATGCCGCTCCGCGCGAGGAAATCATGACGACCTACGAGAAGCTGGCCGGGTTTGTCGCGCAGGGCGCTTTGCACACGCCCGTGCACGCCACGTTCCGCCTCGGCCAACTCCAAGATGCACTGGCCGAGGCCGCCGCCGAACGCCGGGGCGGCAAGGTTCTCCTCGACCTGAGCGCCGGCTAGCGCGCCGAGTCCTCGGCCGCTTTGACCGTGTTCGACAGGAGCATCGCAATCGTCATCGGACCGACACCGCCGGGGACGGGCGTGATGGCGGAGCATTTTTCGGCCACCGCGTCGTAGTCCACATCGCCCACCAGCCGCGACCCCTTCGGCGCAGCCGGATCGTCGATGCGGTTGATCCCGACGTCGATGACGACCGCGCCCTCACGGATGTGTTCGGCTCCGAGGAATTTCGGACGGCCCACGGCCGCGATGACAATGTCGGCCTCGCGGGTGATCGCCCCCAGATCCCGCGAACGCGAATGCGCCACGGTGACGGTCGCGTCACCACCCGGACCGCGCCGCATGAGGAGGAGCGCCATCGGTTTTCCGACGATCATGCTCCGCCCGACCACCACCGCGCGCCGGCCGGCGGTTTCCACGCCCGCTTCCTCGAGAAGCCGGACGCATCCGAGCGGCGTGCACGGCACAAAGCCCGTGGGATCTTCCAGGGCCAATTTCGCGACGTTCACCGGATGGAATCCATCGACATCCTTGCGCGGGTCGATCGCCCGGACGATGGCCGCCTCGTCGATCTGCGGCGGAGGCGGCGACTGGACCAATATCCCGTGGACCATCGGATCTTTGTTCAAGGCCTCGACCAAAGCCAGAAGCTCGGCCTGGCTGGTATCGGCGGGCAGTTCCTTTTTGACCGAGTGGAATCCGAGTTCCGCCGCCTTCCGGTCTTTTGACCGCACGTAGGCGCGGGACGCCGGATCGTCCCCAACGAGCACCACAGCGAGCCCCGGTTGGATCCCGCGACGCGCCAACTCCGCCACGCGGCTCCGCGTCTCTTTATGAACTTTCGCGGCAACCGCCGCACCATCAATCCGCTGCATTCTTCAGATGTTCCTCCAGGTTTTTCCTCGCTGCTTCGAACGCCTCATCGCCCAAATCCGCGGGAATTTGAACCGACTCGTCGATCGTGACCGAGATGGTCGAGAATGGCAACGGGATGATGAACCCATCCCACGTCTTCATCCGCACAAAGCGCGAAAAGCGGGCGTGCACCGGGACAATCGGCGCGCCGGTGGATTGCGCCAACTGGATCACCCCGGGTCCGAGCGCATACCGCGGGCCGCGCGGGCCGTCCGGCGTGATCGCGATGTCCCGTCCGTCTCGCACCAACCGCACCAGCTCCAGAAGCGCGCGCGATCCCCGGCGCGAACTCGATCCCCGCACCGCACCCATTCCGAACGCCGCGACAAATTGCGCGAGAATCTCGCCATCCCGGCTCGGACTCGTCAGGACCGTCACCCCGCCGCGTTCGCTCCGCGGGTATTTTCGGTGGAAGGCCAGGGTGATCCCGAGGATGCGATTGTGCCAGAAACAGATCAACGCCGGCCCGCTCAACCGCCCCGCCAGAACCCCGCAGCGGTCGTCCACCCGCAGCCGAATTGTGACGAAAAACAACTTGAGAATCGTGGAGCCGATCCCGGCCAGGAGCCGCTCGCGAGTCATCGGAGAAATTGTTCGAGCACCCGGTGGAGGACCGGGCGGGCTTGCGCAGCCAGCGATTCGTTGGCAAAGGCGATCCACGCGACTTCGCTCACGGTATCCAGCGGCGCGTTCGGAAACCCGCCGAGCGGATGCTCGTAAACGACTCCCGCCTTTTGCAAAACCAACGCCGCACAGGCGTCGTAGGGATGACAGACCAAGGATGATTCGAGGTCGAGCACCCGGAAGATCAACGGCCGAAGATCGCCGACCATCCGGTCGTGCCCGCTGATGACTTCATAGAATTGCCCGCCCGTGCTGATGTATTGGTCGTCGAAAATCGTCGGCGACGGCGACGAGTTCAGGCCGATCAATTCGTCCCAGAGCCGTTCCTCGATCTGGGCGGTCAGCGTCCGGCCTTCGGGGAAGAATTTGACCAACGAGGAAAATCCGTGCGCGAACGTCGTCGCCCCCGAAGGCGCGAGATCCAACGCGGCGGACTGGCCGCTCAGGACATTGTCGGAATGGGCGACGAGCAGGCCGTCGATCGCGGCGCTGAGGACGTCCGAGCGCCATTGCTTGGTGGTCGGAATCTCGACCATCGCGGCGGCGACGATGTCGGACAGCATTGTCTCGGGGCCCTTTTGCGGGGCGATGCCGCCGAGCGCCCAGGCACTCCGCTTGTCGTACATGATGCCGCGCGTGCCATCGATCGGGTCAAGGATGCACTTCCAATCGGTGTCCGCAACCGCCGTGCCCTCCGGAAAACAAAGGTCCTCCTCGACGCCCTCCATGACTACCTGCACCGGCCAGTCCGCCGGCCAATGCGTGGCAAACCAGGCGCGGATCGCGTCTTCGCTGAATTTGTCGACGCGGTAAATCGTGTCGCCTCCCGCATGCGAATCGACCGCACTCAGGTCCGCCGCGGAACGGTTCGCCCGGCCGGCCAGAACTGCGTCGCGCACGGCTGTTCCCAGTTCCACAAGCAAGCGGCGGAGATCGTCGGGGTTCGGCATTTCCCCGGAAGATTAGGCGGCTGCGGCCGGCTTTGGCGAGAATTCGACGAGCTTCCGTCGGACCCGCATCGAAAGCGCCACGGCAGCCACCCCGAGGCCGACCACAAATCCCACCCAAACCGCCGGTGCCCCCCAGCCCACAACGAACGCGCCGGTATACGAAATCGGCAGCGCCACCACCCAATACGAAAAAATGCCGATCAACATCGGAACCCGCGTGTCCTCGAATCCACGCAACGTCCCGGCCGCCACGACCTGCACGCCGTCGAAGATCTGGAACACGCCCGCCACCATCAACAACTTGGCCGTCAGTTCCACGACCTCCGGCTCCCCAATGAAGGCCGACGCCAAAAACCGTCCGCCAAAAACAAACCCGAGCATGAACGTGCTCATCACACCGAGCGTCAATAGAGCGCCACCCCAAATGATCGGCCGCAGCAAATCCAGCCGTCCGCTCCCGCGACACTGCCCGACCCGAACACAGAGCGCCTGCGAGAGACCCAGCGGCACCATGAACGTTGTCGCCGCGCAGATGATCGCGATTTGGTGGGCAGCCAGTGCGTTGACGCTGATCCAGCCCATCATCAACGAGCCGAAGGCAAATCCGCTGACCTCAAAGAGGTGCATGCCGCCCGCCGGCAGGCCGATGCGGGCGAGGATTCGTGCCGGGGTGACTGAACCGACAAGCAAGGGCCCGCGTGGCCACGCTTCCCGGAGTCCCCTGGCAAATCGCGGATACAGGAACAAGGCCAAGGCGCTCGCAACCCTCGCCAGCAACGTCGCCAGCCCGGCACCGTCGATCCCCATCGCCGGCGCACCGAGGTTTCCGAAAATGAAGATCCAGTTCAGGAAGATGTTGAGCAAAACGCCGCCCATCACGATCCAGAACGGCACCCACGGTCGTGAGAACGCTTCGCAAAAGCTTTTCGACACACTCGTCCAGAACGCCGGCACCATCGACCACGCGCAGTAGAGCAGGTAGGTTCCGACAATCCCATTCACCTCCTCCGGTTGGCCAAAGACTGAAATCCACGGCAGCAAAAGATAAGCCAGCCCGACGAACGGCAGCGCCAGGAGAAGGGCAATGAGAAACCCACCACGGGCGACCGATGCCGCCTCGCCGGGCGAATTCGACCCGAACGCATGCGCCGCCCGGACGCTCACCGCCGAAAGGACGCCAAACCCAAAGACGAACGGCACGGACAGGACCGTATTCGCAAACGCGCACGCCGCCAGCGGGACGACGCCGACACGGCCGACCATCACGGTATCGACCAGACCCATCAGCATCTGGCCGACGTGGCCCGCCATGATCGGTGCCGCCAGCGCGAGAGTACGCCGGTTTTCTTGAAAGAGAGACGAGGGCATGGACAAAAAAGGAAGCGAGCCGTTGGCTCAGGCGCCGACCACCTCGCGCACACGGGAGATCGAAACCGCCCGGCCGCTGGACGGATCGATTTCGATCAAGGCCCCGCAGACATGCACCGGACCCTTCGCAATCGGGAAGGCCACCGGCATGCAATCAATGAACCGCTTGATGATCGCCTCCGGCTCCCGGCCCAAAATCGAGTCCTCCGGCCCGCACATGCCGGCGTCGCAGAGAAAGGCGGTCCCGCCGGGAAAAATCCGTTCGTCCGCCGTCTGCACGTGCGTGTGCGTGCCAATGACCGCCGACACCGAGCCGTCGAGGTGCCGCGCCATGGCGGTCTTCTCGCTGGTCGTCTCGCCATGGACATCGACAAAAATGACGGGCGTCTCCGCCCGAAGCCGCTCGACTTCCGCCGCGGCGGCAGCAAACGGGTTTTCGAGCGCCGGCTGCATGAACGTCCGGCATTGCACGTTCATGACGGCGATTTTCCCCTTCGCGGTCTCCAGCACGATGCTGCCTTGTCCCGGTGCACCGGCGGGGTAATTGATCGGCCGCAGCAGGCGGGGTTCGGTGGCGATGTAAGATGCGGTCTCTTTTTGGTCCCAAACGTGGTCGCCGGTCGTGATCACGGCCACGCCGCTCCGGAGGAGATCGATGGCGATTTTTCCCGTGATCCCCCGGCCACCGGCCGCGTTCTCGCCATTGACCACGACAAAATCCACCCCCCGCTCCTTGAGGAACACGGGGACCAACCCGGCGACCGCATTGCGGCCGGGCTCACCCACGATGTCACCAAGAAAAAGAAGCCGGATCATCCGAGCTTTTTATCGCATCGACCGGCAAACGCATTTAAAAAAGCCCCGGAAATTTGAAAATCTCCCTCCTTCTCGTCCTCCTCACCGTCCTGCCGGCGCTCGCGAAGGTCAGCCCCCTCGCCCCGCGGCCGGATTGGTCGCGACTCGATCCGTATCAGGAGACGATCACGGCGGCGGATTTCGTCAGCCTGCTCGACCGCATCTATGCCCCCGGCGACGCCGCCGCCGGACTCATCGAAGTGACGGAAGAATCCGCGATCATTCGCACGGGCCCGAACCGGCCGCCGTATGTCCTGCGCTTTGCGACCTCGAATGGCTCAACGAAGCCACTGCCCGTGTATTGGAGGCCGCGATCCGCCCTGCCGCCACTGGTCGTCGGCAAACCTCTCGCGGGCCTGCGAATTGCGATCGATCCCGGCCATCTCGGCGGCCCGTGGGCGAAGATGGAGGAACGTTGGTTCCGGGTGGGAAATTCCAAGCCGGTCACTGAGGGCGACATGACATTGTTGGTTGCAAAACACCTCGTCCCCCAGCTGAAAGCGCTCGGAGCCGATGTGTTTCTCACCCGGACGAAACCCGGCCCGGTCACCGCCCAGCGTCCGGGCCAGTTGCGCGATGCCGCCCTGGAGTCACTCGGGAATCGCGACGAGCCCGCCACCAAGGATTCGGTGCAAAAAGAAGCCGAGCGGCTTTTTTACCGCGCGAGCGAAATCCGCAAGCGTGCAAAATTGGTGAACGAAGTTTTCAAACCGGATCTCGTGCTTTGTCTTCACTTCAATGCCGAGCCGTGGGGCGACGAACAGAACCCGACGCTGGTCAACGACAACCACCTCCATTTCCTGATCACCGGAGCCTGGAACAAATCGGAACTCGAGTTCGAGGACCAACGGCTTGACATGCTCGTCAAGCTGCTCAGCCGGACATTCCCGGAGGAATACGCCGTGACCAAATCGATTGCCGGCTCGATGTCCAAGGCGACCGGGCTCCCGCCCTATGTCTACCGCGGCGGATCGGTCGTGCGCGTCAATGACCATCCTTACATTTGGGCGCGCAACCTCCTCGCCAACCGGCTCTTCACCTGCCCGGTCGTCTACATCGAACCCTACGTCATGAACAGCAAGGCCGCATTCGCCCGCATCCAGGCCGGCGACTATAACGGCAAACGCGTTTTCGGCGGCGTCGCCCGCAAAAGCATCTATCGCGAGTACGCCGACAGCGTTGTCGCCGGCCTCGTGAACTATTATTCCCAAAGGTGAAATGAAAATCATCGCGATCACGAACCAGAAGGGCGGCGTCGGAAAGACAACGACCACGGTCAATCTCTCCGCCGCACTGGCCGCCCGCGGAAAGCGCGTGCTCCTCGTCGACCTCGACCCCCAGGCCAGCGCCAGCAGCGTGCTCGGCATCCGCGAATGCGAAAGCATCTACCACGCGCTCATCGGTGAAAAACCCGCCCGCGAATTGATTGTTTCCACCCGGATCCCCAATCTCTCGGCGATCCCCGCGAACCTCGACATGGCCGGAGCCGAAGTCGAAGTCGCCCGCATGGACGAACACATGCTCCAACTTCGCAAGGTCCTCCAGGACATTCGCGAACAGAATGCCTTTGATTTCGCGCTCCTCGACTGCCCGCCCTCACTCGGCATCCTCATGTCGAACGCCCTCGCTGCCGCCGACGAAATCCTCGTCCCAATCCAGTGCGAATACTACGCACTGGAAGGCCTCACCCTCCTCATGGAAGTGACGTCGCGCATCCGCGAATCCGGCGCCAACCCGGGGCTCGCCATTTCCGGCCTCCTCCTGACCATGTACGACGGCCGCACCAACCTGAACCCCGCCGTCGTCAAGGAAGTCCGCAACCACTTCCAGGAAGTCGTCTACTCCACCCTCATCCCGCGCACCGTGCGCTTCGCCGAGGCCCCCAGCCACGGCCGAACCATCTTCGAACACGATCCCTCCGGCCCCGGAGCCGCCGCCTACCTCGCCCTCGCCGACGAACTCCTCGAACGCCAGCAAAAGGGCATGGCCTTCGTCAGCGCCGGCGGCGCGTAAACGTCAGGTTCAGCCGGCAAAGGGATTAACGATCCCTCTCGCGCATCACTTCCGCAGTGCGCTCAAAAGCAGTTGCACAGCGCCAACGGGACTGCAATAAATGCGTCATGAAGACCGTTCTCTTGATGATCGTCACCTGGGCGTTGGTTGTCTTCTCCGCGGCGGCAGCTGTGCCCAGCAAGGACGCAGCCTCTCATGTCGGCGAGTCGGGGGTCGTGCGCGGAACGGTGGTCCAAGTCGCCAAGTTTGGAAATTTGACGTTCTTAAACTTCGGCCAGCCCCACCCAAACAGCGAGTTCACCGCTGTCGTCCGGTCGGCGTCGGAGGAATTTGGCGACCTCTCGCGTTGGCAAGGCCAAACGGTCGAGGTCGTCGGCAAAATCACCCTCTTCAAGAATCGGCCTCAGATCGAAGTTCACTCTCCGTCGGATCTCCGGGCTGCCTCCGGCAATCCAACGGTTCCGATCGCCAGCGTCGAAGGGCCGTCCGCCATGACCGCCAGCTCGCCCGTGATCGAACTGAACTCCGGAAGTGAAAAAGTCGGAACCACTTCCCAGCCGGAATCAATAAACGTCGCGCCCGGCTTCGACAAAAAGACCAACGAGGAATTGCTCGACGGGCGGATCGAATTTCCTCGCGGGACATTCCATTCGGATTTCATCGCGGCCGCGCAGGCGGAGGCCAGGGCGGAGAACAAGCCGATCGCCATCATCTACACCAACAAGGACACCACGTGCGGCCTTTGCGTCAACGCCACGAAATCAATGACCGATGCCCTTCGCAGTTCGGCGATTCTGGTCTATGTCCGGGATGCGAATGTCCTTCCAAGAAGCGTTGCGAAGGAACTCTCCTCTCGCGGAGAATACATTCCAAAAGTCGCCGTTTTCGATGCGGAGCTCGGAAAATTTTTCGGCATGGTGACTTACGAAGAGGTCAAGGCTGACGGTGATCGTCCGCTGCGGGCGCTCAAGCGACAAATCTAGAGGGTGTCATGCACTTCTGGCGGGCCTGTGTTGGATTCAAAACGGGCTGCCGACAAGGCGCGACGAGCGCAGCATCCCCGTCCGGCAGCTGCCGGATCAGCGAGTTGCAACGCAGTCGCCAGCCCGTTTTCAACCCAACCCGCAGGGCAGGGAGGATTTTGGCGATTCTCCGCGTTACTCGCTCGGCCAGTGTGGTTGACACACAGGCGCTTCGCTCGTGCCTTGAGAATCGCCAAAATCCTCGCCTGCACAGGCTCGCCAGAAGTGCATGACACCCTCTAAGCCGCCTCGTCGAAAACTCGGCCCAAGGCGAATTCCGCAAATCCTTTTCGCCAGTTTGGAAGTAGAGGTCAGGACAGTATCTTGATGTAGGCCTTTTGCCGGAGGGTATCGAGCCAGCGCTGCTGGGCGCGCATGCGTTCCTGCTGGATGAGGTTGCGCTCGATTTCATCACGAACTTCGGAGATCGGCTTGATCGACGCGTTTTTCTTGGCCTCGACGAGCATGATGTAAAACGAATCGCCGAGCCGGATGACCGGGCTCACCTGTCCCGGACGCAGCGAAAAGGCGACGCTGGAAAGTTGTTCATTCAGGGTGTTCCGCTCAATCCAGCCCCAATCCCCGCCGACATCCCGGGTGCTTTCATCGTCGGAATACATTTGGGCCATCCGGTCGAATTCCGCGCCGGTGACCAGTTTCTGCCGGATTTCCTCGGCGATTTGTTCCTTGTCGCCTGCGCCGGGCACGTCTTCCACGCCAGCCTGCCGGAGAACAATCATGCGGAGCTTGATCTGCTCGGGAATCGAATAAGCCGCCTTGTTCTTGTTGTAGTAGGCTTGGATTTGGGTCGGAGAAATGACGAATTCATCGTTCACCTTCGACTGGCGCATCGCCTGGACGATGATTTTCTCGCGTTCCACTTCGCGAAAGCGTGTGACCGTGTAGCCCTGCGCCTGGAGCGTGCGAACGAACGCCGCCCGGTCCCCGCCGAATTCCTCGCGGATAATCTGTTGAACGCGATCTTCCACAACGTGGTCCGGAATATTCGCCCCCTTTTCCTGCATCTTGCGGAATTCCTGGAGGATCAACTGGCGGTCGATCAGGTCCTTCAGGGCGGCGAGTCGCATTTCCTTCACTTTCTCAACCAGATCTGATCCGGAATACACCTCACGGAGCGACCGCTCGCGCGCACCGATCAACTCCCGCACCTGGGAAATCGTGATGACGTCATTGTTCACGATCGCCGCCACGCCATCGACCACCTCCGCTTGCTGGGCGCGAAGTTGCGCCGGCCGGACGGCAGCCAGGGTGACCAAAACCAACAAAAGGACGGAAATTCTCATCGCAAAGGCATTCCCTCCAAAAGGGAGAGAACCTCGCGCAAGCTAGAATCCGGGTCCGGGGCCGTCAAGCGGGGAAACCTCCCGCCGACGAGGATGAAACTCCCGCCCCGCGTCAGCATGAGTTTTTCGTCGCGAACTTCCACAATCGTAATCCGGCGCCGCGTCGCCTCCCACCGGATCGCCGCGACGACCAGGGCATTCTCCACGGCGGGCGGCAGCGGACCGAACCGGTCACGCCAAACCCCACGCAAGGCCTCAATCTCCTCGCGCGTCCCCGCCTCGGCCAGCCGCCGGTAGGCCTCAATGCGCAAATGCGGGTCCGGCATGTAGGCGGCCGGCAGGAAAGCCCCGGCGATCCCCTCTCCCGCTCCGTAGAAGGCCGCTTCATCAGTGCGGAGAAAATCCACCCGCAGAATCGCGCTGCCCGCCGCCGTCCTGCGTCCGCGAATCGCTTCGACCGCCCGCTTGAGCAGCTTGCAATAAAGATCAAACCCGACCGCGATAATGTGCCCGCTTTGGGCCGTGCCAAGAAGGTTGCCGGCGCCGCGAATTTCCAAATCGCGCATCGCAATTTTGAAACCCGATCCCAGTTCGGAATACTGCTTGATCGCCGAGACCCGGCGCCTCGCCGCCCCGACGGTCATCAATTCTCTCGGCAGCAACAGAAACGCATAGGCCTTGTGACTCGAACGTCCGACCCGCCCGCGAAGTTGGTAAAGGTCGGCCAACCCGAACCGGTCCGCACGGTCGATGATGATCGTGTTTGCATTCGGGATGTCCAGCCCGCTCTCGATGATCGTCGTCGAGACGAGCACGTCGGCCTTGCCGCCCACAAAGGCCTGCATGACCCCCTCCAGTTCGCGTTCCTCCATCTGGCCGTGCCCGACGATGACGCGGGCCCCCTCGCACAATTCCCGGATCCGCAGCGCCGTCTTTTCGATCGTCTGGACCCGGTTGTGCAAGAAATAGACCTGTCCGCCGCGCGCGAGTTCCCGCTGGATGGCATCGCGAATCACCCGCTCGTCGTAGCCACAGACGATCGTCTCGACGGGCTGGCGGTTCGGTGGCGGGGTTTCGATGAGCGACATGTCCCGCGCCCCCATGAGCGCGAGATAAAGCGTGCGGGGAATCGGGGTCGCTGACAGCGTGAGCACGTCGACCTGCCGGAATTTTTCCTTCAGCGCGTCCTTGTGCTTCACGCCGAACCGCTGCTCCTCGTCGACGATGACGAGGCCGAGGTCCTTGAAATGGACATCGCTCGAGATGATCCGATGCGTTCCGACCACGATGTCGACACTGCCGTCCGCGAGGCCTTTGACCACCCGCTTCTGTTCGGCAGTCGTTCGATACCGGCTCAGGAGTTCGATCGTCACCGGATAGTCGCTCATCCGCTCGCGGAGATTCTGAAAATGCTGCTGCGCCAGAACCGTCGTCGGGGCGATGAATGCCGCCTGACGGCCACCGGTGACCGCTTTGAATGCGGCCCGGATCGCCACTTCTGTTTTCCCGAAACCGACGTCGCCGCAAATCAGACGGTCCATTGGACGTTCGTTTTCCATGTCCGCTTTTGTTTCGGCGATGGCGCGCAGTTGATCGTCCGTTTCCTTGAAGAGGAAGGATCGCTCGAACTCCTGCTGCCAGCGCGAATCCGGCGGGAAGGCAAACCCGAGGCCGGTCTCGCGCTCGGCCTGGACTTTGAGCATGCGGGCGGCGTATTCGAAGATCCCCTGCCGCGCCTTTTCCTTGGCCTTCTCCCAGCGGCCGTCACCCAGTTCCGAGAGATCGGGATGCTTCTTCCCGAGCCCGACATAACGCGCGACCTGCCACGCCTGGTCGAGCGGAACGTAGAGCCGGGCTCCGTGCGCAAACTCCAGCGCCAGCACCTCGCGCTCGCCGCCCGGTTCCTTTTGCATGCCGAGATACCGACCGATCCCCTGCTCGAGATGGACGACATAGTCTCCTTCCTCGAACTCCGAAAAATCCACCGCCGCACGTCCGGTGCGATACCGCTCGCGGCGAAGGGCAATCCGGTGTGCCCGGTGGCTGGCCGCACGTCCGAGAACCTCCGCATCCGACAAAACCGCCAGCCGAACCGCGGGACAAAACCATCCGCGGGTCAGCGGTCGAGGGATGAACTGAAGAACGCCCGCATCAAATTCAAAGTCCGCCGCGAGTTCGCGGAACCGCTCGCCTTCCCCCTCGTTGGCACAAGCGAAAGCCATCGTCCACCCCGCCTCGCTCCACTCGCGCAGTTGGTCGAAGAATCGAACGCGTTTCGCCTCGTCCAGTACGAGATCCCCCGCGCCCATCTCGCCGAACGGCGGCGGAAAGAACGCCATCGCCGAATCTCCCGGCTCCGAGGAAATGCCCACGCCAACCCCCGATGCCTCGGGCTCGATCTCAATGACCAGATCGCGCGGGCCGGCATAATCGCGCAGCACGGCATTTGCGTCGGACGCCCGTCCCAACAGGATTTCCGCCGCTTCGGTCTCGCCCACCGAAACCTGCGAATCGACATCAAACTCACGCAGGGAATCGATTTCGCGATCAAACCACTCGATGCGCAGCGGACGGGCGGCCTGCCAGGAGAAAACATCCAAGATCCCGCCTCGGCGTGCAAACTGCCCACGCGCACCGACCTGGCTCGTGCCCTCGTAACCGGCGGCCACGAGCTTCGTGACCAGATCGGTGGGATCCAGATCCAGCCCGCGACGAACACTGACTGCATCTCGGACCAGACCTTTACCGGATGGAACCGGTGAGGCCCACTGCCCGGCATGGATGACCAGCACCTCATTCCCGTCCCCGGCCGCGATGCGTCGCAGGAGATCGATCCGTTCCGAGGCGGTTTCCGGGTCGGGCAACGCATCTCCCGCCGGGGTCTCGAGCTCCGGGAAAATCCGCACCCGATCGCACCACGCCGCCATTTCGGGAGCAAAATCCTCCTGGCTGCGTACGTCGCGACAAACCACCCACACGCGCCCGCGATGGCCGTCCGCCATCTGCGCGGCGACAAATGGCTGCGCCGGTTCGGCGACGTCCCGGATCAGGTCCCGCCGCCCGGCCAAGTCCCGGCGCAAGGCGCCGACAACTTTGTCAAAGGCCGAGGACTTCTTCACGGTATTCGGCCGACCAGGGTTCCGAGACATCAAGCGCACGGCCATCCAATTCGAATACGGCTCTCGGCCCTGTCCGGCTGTTGGTCACTACACACGATTCGCAGTGGGCGACGTCATCCGGCCCGAGCAGCGTGACGTCCACGCCCCCACTCGCCAGCACCCAGGCCCGAACGACACCATCCCTCGCACCGGTCTCGAGCACCGGCGTTTTCCACATGCCGTCCACCTTCAGAAAAACATTCGCCATCGACGCGCTGACGAGCGCTCCTGCCGGGTTGAAAAGCAACGCCTCGTCCGCACCCGCACGAGCCGCCTCCGCCCTCGCCGCGACATTCTGCCAGTAGTTTCCGGTCTTCCAACCGCCGACCGCGGGGAAATACGGAGCCGCCACCGATATTATCCGCGCCGGTGACATCGGGCCGGTGTCCGACGCTTCAAACAAAACGTAAGTATCTCCGGAAAACGCATCCGTCGTCCCCCCCGGACCCGCCGTGACATAGACGCGCAAGAGACCGTCTTCCAAACCGTGACACAAATCCTCCACCGCGCCCGACCAGGCACCGGGCACACCCGACGCCCGCTCGAGCCGTTCGGCGTGTGCCCCCAAAAACAAGGCCCGACCGCGACGAACCGCGATCGTTTCGAAAAAACTCATTCCGAACCGGAACGCTCGATCAGCTGCCGGCACGGCGGCGTCCGGGATGAGTCCGCCGCCGTCGAACCGCCACGATTTCACGCCGCGCCGGCCTCGCTGCCGAGGTGCTTGCGAAGGGCGGCTTTGCTGATCCCCAGCCACTTGGCCGCCGCAATTTGATCCGACTGCGTGCGCTCGAGAGCCCGCATGATCAAGGCCCTCTCGACCCGCGGCAGCAACGGTTCGTCGCCCGGCAAATCCAAAAGCGTGTCGACCGCCCGCTCGGGCGTCACCGGCGAGCCATCCGCTTCCGATCCGGATTGGCCGAGCGGGATGTCCTTCGGGAGGAGTACATCGGCCGTGGCCAGCACGGACGCCCGCTGCATCGTATTTTCCAGCTCCCGCACATTGCCCGGCCACGGATACGTCTCAAGGACACGAATGGCATCCTCCGAAAGCTTGAGCGGCGGACGGTGTTTCTGGTTCGCAATTTTCTGGAGGAAATATTCGGCGAGCAAGGTGATGTCCTCGACCCGTTGACGGAGCGGCGGAAGGTGAATCCGGACGACGTTGAGCCGGTAGAAAAGATCCTCGCGAAACCGCCGCTTGGCGACCTCGTCCTCAAGGTTTTTGTTCGTCGCACAAATGATCCGGACGTCCGTGCGAAGCGTCTGGTTGCCGCCAACGCGCGAAAATTCGCCTTCCTGGAGCACACGCAGGATCTTGCTCTGCACCTGCAATGGCATTTCCCCGATCTCATCGAGAAACAACGTGCCGCCGTCGGATTGCTCGAAGCGTCCGATCCGCTGGCTGTGCGCTCCAGTAAACGCTCCCTTTTCATGCCCGAAAAGTTCGCTTTCGAGGAGATTGTCCGGGATGGCTGCGCAATTGATCGCGAGGAAATTCTTATTGCTTCGCGCGCTGTAGTTGTGAATCGCGCGGGCCACGAGTTCCTTGCCCGAGCCGCTCTCGCCGGTGACCATCACCGCCGCCTCGCTTCCCGAGACGCGTCCGATCATTTTGAAAACCTGCTGCATCGCTTCGGAGCGGCCCACCATGTCTTCGCGGTGTTGCTCCACCGTAAGCTGCGGCTTGAACGCGCTCGCACTGCGGAGTTCCGCGGCGGCTTTCAAGGCGGAATCGACAACGACCTTCAGGTTGAATGGAAGTTGTTCCTTCCGGACGAAATCAAACGCCCCCATCTTCATCGCTTCGATGACCGATTGCGTCGTCCCGAACGCACTGGTGATGATGACCATCGCGTTGGGTGAATGTTTGCGGACCCTCGCCAGCAACTCGAGACCGCTGAACGGATGGAGGTTCATCTCCGCGAGGACCAACTCGGGTTCCTCCATGCAAAATGTCTTGTACGCTGCGTCGGCCGACGTCTCGAGCAACACTCGCGAAGTCGGAGATTTGAGCTGGTTCTGAGCCCAGTCGAGGAAATCGGTCTCCCGGTCGACCAGGAGGATGGTTGGTGGCTTCGCCATGGAAAACAAAAACAGGAACCCGGCACAATGCACGGGTCTGCCGTTCCGGAAAAGCAGGAAATCAGGGAGCGGCCCGGCGAGGTTCTTGTTGCGCGCGGCCCGAAATTCGAGAACATCCCGGATCATGTCGAAATCCGTACCCATGCGGCCGCGCCTTGCTCCCAAGGCGACGCTCTCGTTCGCGATCGTGGCGAGCGAGTTCAACTCGCAGTTCGTCCAGCCGTTGGTGAACCACACTTTCACGGAACTCAACTCGCTCGAACCCGGAGCAACCATCAACCTCATCTCTGCTCCCGGATCGTTCGAAATTCCCCTCCTCGTGCAGGCCGTCGCCGAACAGGAGCGCTACCAGGCCATCCTCGCGCTCGGCGTGATCATCGAAGGCGAAACCGCCCACGCCCATTTGATCGCCCAAGGCGTCACGGACGCACTCCTGGGGATTTCGCTTCGGCACCGCGTTCCCGTCATCCATGCGGTGCTTCTCGTCCAGAACGAGGCCCAGGCCAAACTTCGCTGCATCGAAACCGAACACAACCGCGGCATCGAGGCGGCCCGGGCAGCCGTGGCCGTGGCCCGAACACTCCGCGACCTCCGCTGACCATGGGTGTTCGTCGTGATGCCCGCGAAGCCGCGGTGCAATACCTTTACCAGCGCGAAATCCGATCCGACGAAAACGATTCGGAATTGGAGGATTTTTACCGCCTGCGCGGCCTGAGCCCGAGCGCGAAGCGTTTTTGCGACGCGCTCCTGAAAGGCTGGATGTCCCGGCGGGGACCCGTCGACGAGGCGATCCGGAAGCATACGGTCAACTATGAATTCGGCCGCCTTTCGGCCGTTGACCGCAACGTCCTGCGCATTGCCGTCTATGAATTGCTTTTCTGCCCGGACGTTCCCGGGGTCGTCGCCATCAATGAGGCGATCGAAATCGCCAAGAAATACAGTTCCGATGAATCCGGAAAATTCGTGAATGGAATCCTCGACGCCATCCGCAAATCCAAGGAGCGCGCCTGACGATGGCGTTCGGGTTTCTCAAAAACTTTGTCGCGAAATTCACCGGCCGGCCGGTCGACTGGGATGAACTCGAAGAAACCCTGATCCGCGCCGATCTCGGTGTACCAATGTCGATGGCGATCCTCGACGCTCTCCGCGAACGCGGGAAGGACGTCACGGGGGAAACCGCCGCGGCCGTGACGCGGGAAGAGATTCTCAAGATCCTTCCGGTATCCGTCGCCCCGCTCCGCCCGCTTCCGAACCGGCCGAAAGCCCTGCTCATGGTGGGCGTCAACGGCACCGGCAAAACAACATCCTGCGCGAAGCTGGCGCGTTATCTGACCTCGAACCGTCATACATGCGTGCTGGTCGCCGCCGATACCTTCCGCGCGGCGGCCATCGAACAACTCGCCAACTGGGGCGACCGATTGGGCGTTGAGGTTGTTCGCAGCCAATACCAGGGCGACTCGGCGGCTCTCTGCTACGACGCGTGGACGAGCGCCCACCGCCGCAACATCGAGTTCCTCCTCTGCGACACGGCCGGTCGTCTCCACACAAAGGGCAACCTCATGCAGGAGCTCTCGAAAGTCTCCCGCACCCTCGCCAAGCACGACCCGGATGCACCGCACGAAAAATGGCTCGTTGTCGATGCCACCACCGGTTCGAACGCCGTCGTACAAGCCAGGGAATTCCACCAATCCGTCGGCCTCACCGGCATTGTCGTCACCAAACTCGACGGCAGCGGGAAAGGCGGAGCCGCGGTCGCCATCCAAAAGGAACTCGGCCTCCCCACTCGGTTCATCGGAACCGGCGAAAAACCCGAAGACTTCCGCCCCTTCGAACGCGAAGACTTCGTCAGCCGGATCATCTAAACGAATCAGCTCAGGGGCAATGCCCCGCGCCCGGCGCCATTCAGCCGGGCCGTTGGCCCTGCCTCCTCCCTCAAACCCCAAACCCCCGGGGCGTTGCCCCGGGCTGGTATCGCTCGCGCCTTCAGCGCTCTCCACAACCCCCGCACCTCCCCCGCACCTCCCCTGCACCACTACGCCTCAAACGCCAACGCCAAACCCTGCCAACCGCGCCCCGCCTCCAAACGCCGCCCCAGGGGCAACGCCACGCCCCCATACCAGCCCGGGGCACTGCCCCGGGATCCTCATCATCGAAACCGTCAGGGCAGAAAGCCCGGCTCATCCCCCCGCAAAATCGCATGATTGCACCCACCATCCTGCTCCATATAGTCGGGCCATGTCGGATTCTCGCGCGGATGTTTTGCAAGAAACTGCGCGACTCGAATCGGCACGCATCCCCCATGTCCTGATCACCGTGGCCGGCGTCCAGGGCAGCACGCCCCAGGACCTCTCGGCCAAAATGCTTGTCGGTGCCGACGGTCGGCTCGCCGGCACCATCGGCGGAGGAAAACTCGAGGCCGCCGCCCTCCGGCACGCCGCCGAAATCCTCTCATCCCGAACCGACGTGACCGAGCTCGTCGAATGGGATCTCAAAACCGACATTGGCATGACCTGTGGAGGTCGGGTGACACTCCTCTTCGAAGCCTGCGCGGCCGCGCCTTGGACCGTTGCCATCTTTGGAGCCGGTCACATCAGCCAGGCCCTCGTCCGCTTGATGATCCAACTGCCTGTCGCCCTCGAAGTGCGCGACACCCGGGCGGAGTGGATCAACCAACTCCCCCAAGCTCCCAATCTGAAGGCCCTCATCACCGCCGACCTGCCCGCGGCTGTTGGCGACCTGTCGGACGGCGCCTTTGTCCTCTGCCTCACTCAAGGCCACCAGACCGACCGTCCCGTCCTGGAACGTGCGCTCCGTGAAGGGCGCTTTCCCTTTGTGGGCGTGATCGGAAGCCGCTCAAAGGCCGCGGTCCTCCGCCGCGAATTGCGGGAGGCCGGGCTGGACGAACAAACAGCCGCCACGTTCCATTGTCCGCTCGGACTCGAACTCGGATCCAACCATCCGCAGGAAATCGCCATCAGCATCGCAGCCCAACTCCTGCAGGAACGCGACAAAGCCTATGCTTACGAAAATCGTCGTCCTTGACGGCTACACGCTCAATCCTGGCGACCTGAGTTGGGAACCCTTGGAACGCCTTGCCTCGACCGTCGAGATCCACGACCGGACCGCACCGGATCAAATCGTGTCCCGAGCGGCCGGGGCCGACGTTCTCCTCACCAACAAAGTGCGCCTCACGGCGGACACCCTCGCGCTCCTTCCCGACCTGCGATTCATCGGCGTTCTGGCGACCGGCTACGATGTCGTCGACGTCGCCGCGGCTGCCGGACGCGGAATCCCGGTCGCCAACGTGCCCGCCTACAGCACGCATTCCGTTGTCCAGATGGTCTTTGGATTTATCCTCCACTGGGCGAGCGGGATCGCACACCATTCCGAACGCGTGAGAGACGGAGCGTGGAGCCGTTGCCCGGATTTCGCATTCTGGGATTTCCCACTCCGCGAACTCGCGGGCAAGACGCTCGGGATTCTCGGGTTCGGGCGGATCGGACAGCAAGTCGGACGCGTCGGCCATGCATTCGGCATGCGCATCGCCGCCCACGTCCGCACGCCCAAAGACGTGGACTTCCCGGTGGACTACCTGGCTCTTGAGAGCGTCTTCCGCGAGGCGGATTTTCTCTGCCTCCTCTGTCCGCTGACGCCGGAAACTCGCGGATTGGTCAATGCCGAACGACTCGCGTGGATGAAACCGGGCGCCTATCTGATCAACACCGCGCGCGGACCGATTGTCGTCGAGGAGGATCTCGCCAACGCCCTCCAGGCCGGAAACCTCGCCGGGGCCGGATTGGACGTGTTGTCCACCGAACCTCCCTCCGCCGACAATCCGCTCCTGACCGCACCGAATGCTGTCGTCACCCCGCACTACGCCTGGGCCACGCACGAATCCCGGACCCGGCTTCTCGATGTCGCCGTCGCCAACATTCGCGCATTTGCCGCCGGCTCACCGCAGAACATCGTGAACGGCGTCGGCCGACCGACTCAGCCGTGAATGATCAGGTGAATCGATTCGGGGAGATTCCCAGCCACGTCGCCGGCCACGTTTCCGCGCAGAACTTTCGTCAGCGATCCGCGGTGTGACGCACCGAGGATCACGTAGTCGACGCCCAGCGTGGCGGCCGCATCGACAATGATCGGCGCCGCCTGCGCGGCCGAGGCAAAGATCGGAACCGTCGTAATGCCGCGCTGGCGTCCGATTTGCACGGCTGTGTTCAGGATCGCACTCGCCTCCGGATCGTCCTTCCATTGGAGCGGGGCGGCCGCCGATCCCGGATACAGCACGGCGATCTCACGAACGTAGAGCACATAGAGCGCCGCCTTTCGGAACTCCGCCTCATCGAACGCAAACCCCAAGACCGGCGTCAGACCCCGCACGCACACCAGGATCTTCTGACACTCCGCCGCCGGCAGACGAAGGCTCTCCACGGTTTCCGGACGGACAATATCGGCAACGGCCCGGCTGACGGTCAGTGTCCGAACGCCCGCCATTCGTTGCGAGTAGGCCCAAAGGCCGAGGCCGACGACCAGAACACAGACGACGAAAAACAGAGCTTCGTGCTTGGTTTGAGCCAGCGTGATTTCGACCGCCACGAGGATCAGGAACGTGAAAGCCATCAAGCCACGTTCCCACCAATGCATCGGCAGCGCGCGGTTCGCGGCGCACGACCCGAGATTCACACAGATCGCCCCGACAACGCCGATCGCGTAGAGCCCGGCCAGCGCCTCGAAGTTGTCGGTCGCCAGCAGGACGACGATCGGCAATCCGACCGCGATCGCCAGAGGCGCGAAGGGAACGCCATGCGTGTTCAATTTGGCGAATCCATGCGGCATGTCGCCTTCCTTGCTCATCATGAACAGCAAGCCCACGAGCGCCGCAACGGCTGTGTTCACCGCACTCAGCAGGAGGAGGGCGAAAACAACGCCGACGACGAAACCAAAAATTTGTCCGAACCACGGCCCGAACGTGAGCGTTCCATAGTGCTCACCCAGAAACCGCAACATGTCCTCCTTCCGCTCGACCATCTGCGGAGCGAGACTCTGCGGAAGCGAGAGCATCGCCCATCCGAGCAGCGCCGTCCCGACACTCACTTCGAACGCCACCGGAAGGATCGCCTTGGCACTCGCGCGGCCGATCTTGGGATGTCCGATCACCGACCCCTTGTCCGGTTTCAGCGTGCCAGTCAGGTTCGCAATCGCCTCCACGCCGCTCAACGCGAGAATGACCCCGACAAAGGCCGTCCAGTTCTTTCCCCAATCCGGTCCCAATGGCTCGAGGTGTTCGGTCGTGAGAAAACGCGCACTCAGGATGATCAAAATCGCCACCACCGCCACGGTCGGCAGCGCCAGTGCTACCGCAAAACTCCCGCTGTGCCGCGGACCGAAAATGTTCATCACGCCCACCGCGATGATGAGCGCGATCGTGCAAACCATCACATGTTGCTGCGGCACTCCCAGATAACTCAACGCCGCCCACCCGCTCAGCGCAGCCGTCACCGTCAGATCCGCCACCAACAGCAAAGCCCCGATCACCGCCAGCGGCTTCCCGTGAACCTTCGCCGCCGAATACACCCCGCCGCCATCCGGAAAACACCGGCAAACCACCAGATAGTTCAACCCGACCAGCGCCGTCAGAACACAAACCGCCAAAATGATCGGCAAAGACGCAAACCCGGTCGCCGCAAAGGCCAGACCAATCACATACGCCTTGCTCGTGCCCCAGTCCCCGTAAAGCAGCGCCGACGCCCGCTGCCAATCCAAGTTGCGCGGCCTCTGAATCGATGTCGTTTCCAAACGCCCCACCCTCCTACCCAACCCCCACCCGTCCGTCGATCACTTTCCCCGGCCCAGATTCCCTTTCACAGAAGCTTCGCGGGCGTAGGTGATCGTGACGGAGGGGATTTGCGAATCGCGGCTCATTCGGTTCGGTCAGGCATAGGTCAGGGCGAGGCGGAGTTCCTCATGTTCGAACGCGCTGGCCATCCGATCCATCTCCTTGGGGGTTGCCCCCACGTGCCGCGCCACGTCACGCCATTCGGAAGTTGCGGCAGCGACCTGTCCCAGGATCGAGCGCGCTTCCGCAAGCGAAAGAGCAAAAAATCCCGCCGCAGATTCCAGAAGATCGATGGAGCAGGTGCCCTCATCGAGATCGATGTTCGTCGTCAGCACCCGGGCCCTGACATCGAGCGGAACGGGATTGAGATCATAAGCGGGAGAGAGCACCCATCCGGCTCCGCCGACGCGGAGGAATCCGTGGTTGCGCAGGTGGTCGTCCACGTTGGAAACCAACACGTTGAAGGCCACGCGTCGGTAAAGCTGGCGCGCGTCCCGCTTCGCCTGCGCCCCATGGGAGGAAAGCGCATCCACGATCTCGGGGTAACTTCCACCTTCGCCGTCCTTCGCCCCCAGCATGGCCATCGCGGCAAGAAAGGGGATGCGGCCGTTTCCCATCCCGATCAAACCGCCGGGAGAGCAATACCGCCTTTCCCGCGACCTGCAGTAACTCGTGCCCCGCAGTCAGGATCCCCGCGCGCTCCGCCACGCGCAGCGCAATTTCCTCCCAAGTTTCGACGCTGTATTCGTCGGTCTCTTGCGGGAATTTCGCGACGGCCAGCCGGCCATGTTGATCGATGACCGACGCCTTGGGCCGCGCCCCACCCAGCGAAGAACCGGGAGCAAAGATGAGTTGGAGATCCTCGTCGGTTTCCTCGTCGCGGAGAATGCGCTCGGTGGCCTCCAGCAGCGCACCCAGCTTGACCAGAGCGGGCACTCCCGAGCGCGGATTTGCCAGATAGTCCTCTTCTCCCACCCGGCGGAACCGCAACGCCCCGAGGCGGCTTTCATCGGCCACGCCGAGCAGATAATCGCTTTCCGTGAGGGTCCGCACCGCGCGGCCTTCGGGGCCGCCAGGCGGCGCTCGGCACGCTGCATGAGTCGACGCCCCCAAGTATCCGGCGGGGAATCGCCCAAGGCCCCGTGAATGGCCCGGCCGGCAGGTGGCTGGAAACCGCCGCGCGTGAGCGGCAGACCGGGCTCGAGTGCGAAACACTCCGGATCCCGGAGCCACGTGTCGGAGTATTCGAAATGGACCGTTTCCCTCCCCCGGGCGCGGTTGGGCCGCGCATGACCCACCAAGCGGTTCATGCCGTTCCCCTCCAAATGCACCTCGATAGCCGTCATCGCCGCTCTTTTCTAGGTCCTCGATCGGAGACGGACCCGCCGGGGCAGGGCCTCGTCCGCCATGGCCTGTCCCACCGTGTCCACCGAAGGATCCGCCAACATTCCGAGCCCCTCCAGCAATCCCAGCGCCTGGAGGACAGCGGCGAAAATTCCCACACTCACCCCGGGGTCACCCTGTTCGACCCGTTGCAGCGTCGCACGGGATGTGAAGGCCCGCTCGGCCACCACGGCCATCGGCAGACGGCGACGGCGGCGGGCATCGCGGATGTCTCCCCCCAGCTTGGCCAAGGTTCGGCGCACAGAAGCAGGTGGATGGTGGGGCGTTGGCATTTTGTAATGTTCGTAATCGGTTAACCGCTTTAATGTCTCACGAAACAGACACAATGCAAGATCGCTTCTGATCGTTTCCAACAAGCGAGCTTGACTGGCAGGGACTTCAGACAATAACCGTTGCTGGGAAGACCTTTAGTCTTGGGTCGTTTCACCAACCCTTCCCTTCGCCTCCAGCGACTCAGCCAGAGCATCCACACCATGGCTCGTTCCCAGAACGCGCATCTCATCTGCGGCCGTTCCGCTTGTCCCGGGGGCGGAATTCCGTCGGTTCGAGGTCGCGATTCGTTCGACGGGTCGGTGGCGTGGTCGACCATCGGGGGTGGATAGCCTTTGGCGAGGCTGAGACCGGGGGACGGGGGCCTTGGATCCTCGCCGACGGATGGAAGTCCTCAACGACGTGAGTTCGCGGCAACCCCGAAAAAGAGGATGGCCGAATCCCGCGGCCATCGGAAAACCGGTACTGACTACGAAGACTTCGGTGTCATACCCACATTGCAATCTCGACCGCGCTCGCGAATGCAGCCGCCCGGTCGCAAAAAAATCTTCCGCTTGCACTAATCACGAAACGGACGCGGCGCTCGACACGCAACGCCGAACGAACTTCGTTCAAGAATACCAGCTGACAAAGACGTCCGCCAGCACGCCGAACGCAGCATCCCGTTGCGTAAACGCGCAACGCTCTGTCGTGCGTCACGAGAATATTTGTTAAACGTGCGACGGAGCGCCACGTTACAATTTCGTTACTTTCAAAAGAAAACGTTGACGCGCCACGTTCCGTCAAATAGTCCCTGCGTTCATGAGCACGCACTGCTGTTCATCGGACGTCCGAGCATCTTCCGGCTTGGTGCACCAGACGCCGCATACTCGGACGAGCGTCGCACTCGCTGTTTTCGGAAGACGGAGAGTTATTCACAGCCAATCGCTATCCGCCCCAGACCTGATTTTCCTCAACTCAACCCAACCACAAATAAAACCATGAAAACCATCCAAGCCGCCTTGGCGGTCATTCTCCTTAGCGCCGCCCAACCCGCGGTTGCCGGAATCACCCACATCAGAGGCGTGCCCGTCCCTCCGATCCAAACGGTCGAACAGGCCCGCGCCGAAACCGATAAGCGCCTCGCCGCCATCCAAGCCCGCGAAGCCGCGGAGGCCAAGGTCGCTGCGCAAGTGACCTCTTCGCCATCCGCCATTACCCATTCGCCATTGTTCTTCACCGGCAAACCCCTCGTGGAGGAAACCGGCCAATACGCCTTCCTCTTCCGC
>JANRKJ010000006.1:0-109607 GCA_033763515.1 Terrimicrobiaceae bacterium
CTGAACCGGCTCCATGAAGTCTTACACCCTCGACACGTCTTTCCTTGTCCGGTTGCTGACTCGCCAGCCCCTTGCACTCTTTCAAGAAGCCGCTCGATTTCTGGATCGATGGAAGCAGGATGCACCTCGACTCTCGGTTCCGGATCTTGCCCTGGCGGAGGCCTATTTTGCCCTGCAAACCCATTACAGCTACCCGAAGGCGGACGCCTTGGCTGCACTGCAAGCACTCAGCCAACATCCGGCCATCGAAGTTTCCGCCGCAGCCACCGCGGTTCTCCCGCTTCCAGATCTTGGATCAGCGAAACCCGGGTTTGTGGACCGTCTCATCCACGCTGCGGTCGTTGACGGGAAGGCGACCCTGGTGACCTTCGAAAAGTCGGCCCGCAAGCTGCCGCACACCCTCGTTCTGGGAAGCTGACCCAAGATGCCCCGCAGATCCGTTACCGACCTCTCTGCCTGGCCGTCCCTGAGTCTCGAAGGGAACCTCATCGTTCCCGCCATGGTCGCCGCCATCGCGGCTCCGAAGGATGATGACGAAACCCGCCAGTCGTATCGGATCCGCAAGGGACTCTCGATCCGTGACGAGATCTCCACCGCTTTTCGTGTCGGACAGTCGCACTTTGATGCCTTCCGAAAAACGAAGAGCCCGTCCGCAGAAGCCACTCGACGGTTCATTCGCGATTTCCTGGACGAAACCCTCGGCTTTGACGATCTCGTTCTCCGCGAAGGGGCCGTGAGTCTCCTCGCGGGCGGCCGCGTCCCGATTGTCGTCACCCCGCCCGACGAGGAAAAGCTCGACCGCCGCAGCCAGACCCTCTCCACAGACCGCTCGCGCTCGGCCGCTTTTGCCCTCCAGGATTATCTCAACGACCATGAGGACGCGCTCTGGGGACTGGCGACGAATGGCACCGTCCTCCGCCTCATCCGCGACAATGCGTCACTGACCCGTCCGGCTTACATCGAGATCGACCTCGCCCAGATCTTCACCAATGAAGACGCCGCCTCCTTCTCGGTTCTCTGGCTCCTCTGCCACCGCACCCGCTTCGGCCTCGCCGGGGCACCCGCCACCGACTGTGCGCTGGAACGATGGCGCGACGCCGGCGCGAAGGAAGGCGAAGCCGCCCGCGACCGCCTCGCCGGCCAGGTCCAGCTTGCACTCAAACTCCTCGGCACCGGCTTCCTTGAAGCGAACCCCGATCTCGCAAACCGCATTCGATCCGGCGAAATCCCGCGCACCGAGTGGTTCAATGAACTCCTCCGCCTCGTTTACCGGCTCATCTTCCTGATGGTCGCGGAGGATCGCAACCTCCTCCATCCACCCAACGCCTCCGCCGCCGCTCGGAAACTCTACGCCGAAGGCTATTCACTCACCACCCTTCGCGCCGCCTGCACGCGAGCGGCGAACTGGGACCGCCACCACGACCGCTACGAGGGCATGAAAGTGGTCTTCCGTGCTCTCGCGGATGGACAGGAGAAACTCGCTCTCCCCGCCCTCGGCGGATTGTTCGCCGCCGACCAACTCCCTCACCTCGGCCCCGCCCGGCTCCGCAATCGCGCGTTCATGGAGGCCCTCTATCGCCTTTCCTGGCTCTCCGACCGCTCTGGCATGGTCCCGGTGAACTGGCGGGCCATGGAAACCGAGGAACTCGGCTCGGTATACGAATCCCTCCTCGAACTCGAGCCCCAACTCGGTGACGACGGACGCAGCCTCGTTTTCGCCTCCGAGGCCGCTGAACAACGCGGCAACCAACGCAAAACCACCGGCTCGTTCTACACCCCCGACAGCCTCGTCCAAGCCCTCCTCGACACCGCCCTCGATCCCGTCCTTGATCGGATCGAGAACGAAGAGCCCGCTTCTTCATCCCTCGGCCTTCATCCTTCATCCTTAAACCCGGAGCCGCTCCTTCGGCTACGGGTGATCGATCCCGCCTGTGGTTCCGGCCACTTCCTGCTCGCCGCCGCCCGCCGCATCGCCACGCGCTTGGCCCGCATCCGCGCCGAGGGCACGCCCTCCACCGAGGACTTCCGCCACGCCCTGCGCGATGTCGCCCGCTGCTGCATCCACGGCGTTGACCGCAACCCCATGGCCGTGGAACTCACCAAGGTCGCCCTCTGGATCGAAACCGTCGATCCCGGCCTGCCCCTCGGCTTCTTCGACGCCCAGATCCGCTGCGGCGACGCCCTCCTCGGCGTCTTCGACCTCAAGGTGCTGGAAGACGGCATCCCGGACGCCGCCTACAAACCCCTCACCGGCGATGACAAGGACACCGCGAAATACTACGCCCAGGCCAACAAGGGCGCGAAGGGTGGCCAGGGCGAGCTGAACCTCGGCGGCTCCGGCTGGCAAATGCCTGATACCAAACCGCTCGCCGTGGACTTCTCCGGCTTCCGCGACCTGCCGGAGGAAACCGTCACCCAGATCGGGGCCAAGGCCAAACGCTTCGAAGAACTGCGCCAAACCCCCGGGTTCACCAGCGTCCAAACCGCCGCCGACCTCTATGTTGCCGCCTTCGTCCTGCCGAAAGCCGGCGGCGCGCCCACCAACCCGGCCCAACGCACCATCCCCACCACCGAGGAACTCTGGCAGGTGCTCAACCAGGGGAAACTCCGCGAGTCCATGGCCGCCGCCCCGCAAGCCGCCCGCCGCGCCCGCGCCTTCCACTGGCCGCTGGAGTTTCCGGATGTGATGCAACGCGGAGGATTCGATGTGGTGCTGGGGAATCCGCCGTGGGAGCGGATCAAACTTCAGGAGCAGGAGTTCTTTGCGGCGCGGTCACCGGAAATCGCAGGTGCTCCGAACAAAGCAGCACGCGACAAACTTATCAAAGCCCTCGCAACGGCACCCTCTGGCAGCCCCGAACGATCGTTATCGAATGACTTTACCGCCGCCAAACGCGAGGCGGAGGCCACCAGCGAGTTTGTCCGCCTGCCCGCAGATGCGGGCGGACGCTTCCCATTCACCGGTCGGGGCGATGTCAACACCTACGCCCTCTTCGCCGAGCATTTCGCCAACCTCGCCCGCGACCGCGCCGGTGTTATCGTCCCCACTGGCATCGCCACCGATGCCACCACTGCACCCTTCTTCGCCCATTTGGTCGAAACAATGCGCCTCGCGCGATTGGTAGATTTTGAGAACCGAGCGGGCCTCTTCCCTGCCGTCGATAGTCGCATGAAGTTCAGCCTACTGACCCTCGGCCGCCATGAAGTCGGGTCGCATTTCGCCTTCTTCCTCACCGAGCCCGCCCAACTCGCCGAACCGGAGCGCAACTTCACGCTCTCCCCAGAAACCATTGCCCGTCTCAACCCGAACACCAAGACCGCCCCCGTCTTCCGCTCCCGCATTGATGCCGAACTTACCGCCAAAATCTACCAAAACGCCCCGGTGCTAATCGATGAGAATGATGTATCGAACGGAAATCTCTGGAGCCTTGACATACATTCTCGTTTTATTCACGTCACAGAGGATTCCGCCAGATTCAGAACCGCGACATCCTTCGCTTCGATTTCTCCCTCCGCGTCAAGAGTTTATCTTGTTCCCCGTGAGCACTCGTCTGCGACTCTGACCACCGGCGCTTGGTTGCCTCTCCATGAGGGTGAGTTCGGATGGCAATTCGACCATCGCTTCTCAACAAACACCGAAGAAGGCACAAAACCTGTCAAACTCCGGGATCACAATGACCCTGCTTTTGAGCCGATGCCGACCTATTGGGTTCATGAAGACTTTTTCAAGGAACGCCTTGAAAGGCGCACTGTTCGCTGCCGAAGCCATCTACTGGTGATGCGCCGCATTTCCAGTAACACGAATGAACGCACAATCGTTGCCGCAGTACTGCCTTTTCAGCCAGTTACTTACGGATGGATAATGCTTCTCACTGAATCATGCTCGGACTCCGCCATACTACTGTCCGCCCTCAATTCCTTTGTCGTTGACTATTGTATTCGCAACAAGCTCAGCCAAGCAAGCATCCCTCAGGGAACGGTGTATCAGCTTCCCATCCTCCCACCCGCCTTCTACACCGCCCCGCGCCTCGACTTCATCGTTCCGCGGGTCTTGGAACTCACCTACACCTCGCATTCGCTGGCCCCGTTCGCGCGGGATCTGGGCTATTACGGCCCGCCCTTTGGGTGGGACGAGGACCGCCGGGCACTGTTGCGCGCCGAGCTGGACGCCTTCTACGCCCGCGCCTACGGCCTCGACCGCGACGAACTCCGCTACATCCTCGACCCCGCCGACATCAAAGGCCCCGACTACCCCTCCGAAACGTTCCGCGTCCTCAAGGAAAAGGAAATCCGCACCTTCGGCGAATACCGCACCCGCCGCCTCGTCCTCGAAGCCTGGGACCGGATGATGGCCGACGGCACCTTCACCGCACTCGATCTTGCTCCAGAGCCGGAACAATATCAGATCAGCATTTCGGAAATCCTCCCGCACCTGGGTGATCTAGCGGACAACTCCTGGACCTGGCCCCCTAATACCACCCGGGAGGACAAACTGCGCATCGCAGCACAATATGCCCTCTGGATTTCGGATGTGGAGAAGGATGCCTCCCACCTCCGGATTGTTCTCGCCTGCCTCGCTGAACCAGCCTTGCTCACCGGATTGCTTCCCACCGAGGAGCGGAAACACTGGGTGCGGTTGTGTGGCCCGGAAGCCAAACCATTGGCGGGCGGGGTGGTCCGCATGCACCCGAAGACGGACGCGGCATGGCGTGAGGCCTTCCAGAAACTCATCACCTCTGGCCAATTGGAGGAGAATGCCGATGGTGATTGGATGCGGGGTGCTCATTTCGACCCGAGGGGCCTGGACGCCCGCTCAGGCCGGGCGCAACAGGCGGCATTCGCCCTCCAAGCGATGCGCCGGATCGAGGCATCTCGATTGACCACTTTGATCGCGGCGGAAGACCAATTTGTTTTTGCTAGACTCAGCTATGGCACCTGATTTTTTCATCCCCCAGTTGGTTCCTCCCCAAGCACCCGAGGGCCGCAGCGAGCCGCGCCTGTGGGTGCGGAGGCTGGCGATTTTTGAGGACGAAGAAACCATCCGCAGGGATATCCCTCTCAAACCGGGGCTGAATATCATCTGGAGTCCGGACCTCTCCAGCAGCGGAAAGCAATCCATCGCCCACGGAAGCGGCAAAACCACATTCTGCCGTCTGATTCGCGCCTGCCTTGGCGAGCCGGACTTCAGCACCGAGGGTCAAAGGCACCGGATACTCCACAAGATGCCCAACGGATTCGTTGCCGCGGAGATCCTGATTGATGGTGAATGCTGGGTTTCGATCCGCACTTTCGGGTTGGGCGAGAGCTTCGCCGTCCGGGAAGAGAGCATCGAATCTGCCGTCCGACGCGGAAAACAAGCGGGTGATGCGGTCACCATCGATCCGATCATCCGCGATGCATTCTTCCAAAGTCTGGAAGATCTGACGCCTCCCGAGATCGACAACGACCATATTTGGGATGTTCTCCGGGCCTGGCTCTCGCGTGATCAGGAGTGTCGTCTGGCCGACATCCTCGCCTGGCGTTCGACCAAAACCCAAACCCGATCCCGTGCCCAAGTGGTCAGCGAAGCGGCAAAGCTCGCAATGGTGCGCCTCGCGGTTGGCGCACTGGATCGGGAGGAGTTGGAAGCCGGAGTCCGCGAGCGCAAGCTCGCCCGTGAGGCCGAGGAAGAATGGAGACGCCAGACGTTTCTGGGAGAGCAACGCGCCGCGAGGCTCGAGGCCCTTCGCGTAACCTTGGGTGCAGGCGCGGAAGTCGGGTTGGAGGATGCATTGGACCGAAAGGGCCTGCTCTCTCTGGCGCAGGCCCGCTTCGAATCGGCACTGGGAAGCGGCGTAGTGTCTCCGCCGCCAGACCAGTCATTTCTGTCTGAATTGCAGGCGCTCAATGCGAAACGGAGTGCCCACGCCCAAGAGATACAAACAAAGCGAAATGAAGCAGAGCTGAAGAGGAAGGATGCTACCCATCTCCGCTCCGAGGCAGAAAAGGGAGAAATCGACGTAACCCAAGGGACCGTCCGGGTTTGCCCAATCTGTCACGTTCCGGTCGATGAAGTGCTGGCCACCCAATGCAAAATCTCCCTCAAACCGTGCAACGTCGAAGCGATCAAAAACGGACTTGCCGAAAAAAGAAACAAGGCGGAGCGACTCGATCAGGAAGCCGACAAGGAGGAGTGTGAAGCACGCGAAATGAGCGCATTAGTCACTCAAATCGATGAAGAGATTCAAAATCTCCAAGACCGTGCGAACCGGGCGGAGGCCGAACGCCGTGCAGCATTTGCGACCCAGCACCAACAGGAGGATCGAGTTTACGAAGCCCGGCGGCTGCTGGATGAGGCGCGGGCCCTGCACGCTGAATCGCAAAATACCCACTCAAAACCATCCCTTGATGAGGAGTTGACCAACCTGCGTCTCCAACTGGAGAAAGGCCGGAGCCGGGCGATTCACGCGATCAGCACCCTCGCCGAACAATACCGCGCCTTGATTGCCGCATGGCTGCCCGGTGGTGTCGAAGGTGTCATCAAGCTCGACGGAAAAGGCCTCAAGGTGGATGTCGAGTTCAACGACCGCGGCGAAGTGTCCACCGCTGCCATCGATTCCCTCAAAATCGTCGCGTTTGATTTGGCCGTCCTGCGCCTTGCCACCGAAGAGAAAGCCATCGTGCCCGCCTTCCTCATCCACGACAGCCCCCGCGAAGCCGACCTCGATGGAATGCTCTACGCCCGTCTCTTCGATCTGGTCGCCGATTGGGAGAGCCAGCCCGGCACCCCCTGTTTCCAATACATTGTTACAACCACAACCGCACCACCGGCCCACCTTCAGACAAACGATTTTGTAAAATTGAAAATGAGTTCGTCTCCCGCCAAGGATCGCCTTTTTAGAATCGATCTATGATATTTGGTTCTTTCAACCACTGCCTTGTCCCCGATCAAAGGGTGGCCCTTCACGGCGGCGAAAGCTGCAACCAACGCAGGTCCATCGTAGGCTCCAACGATCGGAGCTAATAGTCGCTCAACGATATGTCATTGCAGCCCTCAACACTTACCTCTTCTCCATTCTCGCTGGAGGATCTTGTAACCGCTTACCGTCATACGAAAGCGGAACTCTTTGCAGAAAAATCGATCCCATCACGACTCGACTTGCTGGCTTATGAAGAGGACCTGCTCAAGAATCTCCGCGGGCTAATGAAAATGGTCAACCGGCGGATTGGGCCACGCTGGAGAAATTGGACAGATGATGAACAGTTCCTTGGGAAGATCCTTCAGCAGCCAAAGGCGGTTTTTACAAGTCCCCCTACACATACTAAGAATCACTTTTATGTGACAGATGCTAGAGAAAGATGGAGATTCCACAAAAAAGAAAAGGGGACATTAGCGCATTTCCGAACCATGGCCGTTCCCTCAATCGACTTTCAGATCCTAAGCATGCTCTGGATCATGAGAGCTGGCCATCTGCTGGACCAGTGCCTCTTGCCGTCCTGTCGAGGAAACAGACTCAAGAGACATTCGGATTTCTCGGCTGAGCCTAGTGATGGGCAGGCACAATTCGATAATGACGGGCCACAGATTTTTCGACCTTACTACTTCGCCTATCGGAATTGGCGTAAGGATGGTCTGAAAGCCATAGAAAGAGAATTAGAGAATGACAACAGGGTGATAGCTGTCACCATGGATTTGAAGAGCTACTATCACCAGATAGACCCTGCAGTTCTAGAAAACCCGCGCTTCTGGAAGGACGTCTTTGAGATCGAACTCGACATTGAACAACAGCATCTCACGCAGCTGATGACGAAAGCGCTGGTGGCGTGGGCAGCGAGGGCTCCTGAGAAAACTGGTATCCCAGTGGGCCTGCTCGCCTCCCGAATCATTTCGAACGCGCTTTTACACGACTTCGATAAGGCAGTCTTGGAAAAACTGAACCCGGTCTTCTATGCACGTTACGTGGATGATATTCTTTTGGTCGTACGCCCCACTCAGGCTCCACTCAGTTCGACGGGCGTTATAAAAGACATCAAAGCAGGTCTGGGCGCTCTGGCCGAGCTCAAAGGCGATAATATGACGCTCACTCTAAATCTTCCCTACGCCGGGAATAGCATTCTAGAGTTCAGCGCGTCCAAGCAGCGCATTTTTGACTTTCAAGGGGCGTCAGGGAAAGATCTCTTGACAACAATTACTCGCGAGATCGACGAATTATCCAGTGAGTTCCGGTTGATGCCAGACTTGTCTGAAGAGGACGATTCGGTGCTGAAACAAGCACTTGTTGCAGACCACGACCTCGAGCTTGGTGCTGATTCATTAAGAAAAGCTGATTCACTTACAATTCGCAGACTGGGTCTGGCTATTCTCCTTAGAAATCATGAAATGCTAGAGCGCTGCATGGCCGACCCGAGGGAATGGAAATCCATCCGTATACCCTTCTACAGGCTGATCGAGGAACATGTTCTTACCCCGGAATGCTACGCTACTTACTTTCAGTATCTCCCGCGAATTTTTGGCCTCATAGCAGCAAACGGTGACTGGGACGTCGGAGAACGTCTGCTCAAACGAATAGAATGGGTTCAAAATGAACTCGCGGGATTGCCAAAGAGTACTCCAAGCCAGATATGAATGCTGCAAGCTCAAGGAACGTCAATGATTGCGGCGAGGCAATCCTCTCGGCGCTGATGTTGGACGCAATAGCGGCTAGCTTCAACAAACCTAGTTTCGCCAAAGGACGCTCATTTCTTAGGTTTCAGAAGACCTTCAATTCCGTCTTTTCCGGAAGAGGTCAGTCTCGATTGCCAGACGCGAGCACACTAGAGAGGATCCATGCAAGACTTGTTCAGACGGACCTCGATCGTTTAGGCGAGCGGTCTCGCGTACAAAGAGGGCAAAGGCTTAGGGCGAATGGTCATACCCGAAAAGCATGGCGGCGGCTAACAAGCGCTTTGCCGGAACTACAGGTGCTTACCAATCTCAATGAACTGCTTTGCACTATCCCGATCGAGCAAACATCTCCATGGAGGTTGTTTTTTGCCACACGACCTTTAGGGGCAACAGAAATCAATCAACTAGATCCGAAGACTCAGCGCGACGTAAGGTTAGTTTGCCAATGGCTTAAGTGCATTCGCGGGAGTCGGGTTAATGTGTCGGGCTCGACATCTGATTCCAACAACGAACCGATAGTTGTCAAATCAGCTGGGAGCCCTGAGAAACCCCTGATTGCGATCACCAGCTACAGAACGGAGCAACGATGTTGGGAGGGTCGTGTCCTTGGCACGCCAGACTTGACTCGGCGGCGCTTTGATCAGCTTGCAAAACTCGTAAGAAACCTTGGTAAACTTGTTCCTAGGCCCCACTATGTGGTGTTTCCTGAACTCTCCATTCCACGAGAGTGGGTTATGGAGGTTGCCGCCTCGCTCCAGCGGTCCGGAATCTCTCTGATCGCCGGCGTAGAGTACGAGGTCGATATTTCAGGCGGTCGCCGGTTGTGTCACAATCCTGTGTTCATGGTTCTGCGGTCAACGGATCTCGGTTACAGCACTTACCGACTGCTGCGGCAGGACAAAACGATTCCAGCCCTTGAGGAGGAGAATGAACTCCGAAGGCTGAGCAATTTGGAACTCGTGCCCAAGGAACCTTTTGATTTTGGTTTCCTAAAAAGACGTGACAGTCGTCGCCCTGTTTTTCAACACGGGGATTTTCAGTTTGGGGTGCTGGTTTGCAATGAACTGACAAACATCGCATTTCGGGCATCCTACCGTGGAGACGTTGACGCCCTCTTTGTAGTGGAATGGAACAAGGACCTGAAAACCTTCGCCCCCCTAGTCGAATCTACCGCCTACGATGTTCATTGCTTTGTGATTCAGGTGAACAATCGAGAATATGGCGACAGCAGAGTCCGTATTCCTGCCAAGGATGATTGGAAGCGCGATGTTGTAAGGCTACAAGGCGGCGAGAATGATTATGCGGTTGTTGGTGAATTGGATGTGCCTGCACTTAGGAGCTTTCAGTCTCACCACCGTTCTGCGACTGCCCAAAGGGCGGTCTTCAAACCGGTGCCAACCGGCTTCCAGATCTCCGTCTGGAGAAGCACCAATCCTTGTCTTCATGATGGCGAGTAGATGGCTCCATGTCCTACGATGACGTCTCCGCAAACCTTTGTGATCCGTGAGGAATGCCAAAAGGCAGCATGGCAGAACGGCTACCGACGTGCACTGGGCGAGTCAGACGGCTGGGCTGCCTTCGAATCCACGACGGCCGCTGGAACGATCTGGCTCGCGGCCGAGTCGGATCCAGGACCGTGGTTGCTCGCGCTTGATCATGCCGGCGTCATTGCGGAACTCGGCCTTCCACCCGTAGAAATCCCCGGACCGGGCCTGGCTCGCTTCCGAATCGAAACGCTAGAAGAACTCTACCGCGTCTTGTCGCGGGTGTATCAACTCGCAGCCAGCTTACCGGATGCACCGCTGGTCGTCTTCCAGCAAAACACCGCCAGCCTCTCGAAGACCACGGAAGCCGAGCGCCTCGTCGTGCAACGCATCGGTCAGGACATATTCCGCGAAGGCCTCATGGAATACTGGCAGGGCCGCTGCCCGCTCACCGGCATCACAGACCCGGCGCTCCTCCGGGCCTCGCATATCGTCCCCTGGAGCGAATGCGAATCCGATGCCCAGCGCCTCGACATCCACAACGGCCTCCTCCTCTCCGCGCTCTGGGACGCCGCCTTCGACCGCGCCCTCGTCACCTTCACCGACGAGGGCACGCCGCTCTTCTCCCCCACCCTCAGCACGGAGGCCCGAGAGGCGCTCACATGGAAGACCCCCCTCAAGCTCACTGCCGTCCACCAAAGGAACTTGCAATCCCACAGGTCGCGGTTCACGGCCGGGGCTTTCCCGAACAACAGCCTAACCAAGGAAACGGCATGAAGTTCAGGGCCAAGAACTTCTGCGAAACCGCATGGAACAGCTCCGGATGGCCGACAAGCTCGCTCCTCGGAAAGCTCAATTTCCGCTGACATGAGGGACCACGTCAAAGTGATCCACGACCCGGGCCATGCAAATAGTCTCAAACGCGGTTTAACTCAACACCATTCGCGTCAGGCGCCGCCAAGAGCCACTCGTAACGGGTGGCCTCGGGCAGAACGCCTCGCTCTCTCCGTTTGCCCACGGTCGTAACGCGGATGATCTCGTAATTCGTGAGAAGTCTCAGTGCCCTTCCCCCATATTCGCTTTGCGGTTCCCCGGAAGCCTTGAAGCGATTCAGGCGTTCGGCCAGCGAACCATGAGATAGGAAGAATGCGGGCGGAGGAAGTTCACCCTCGGCGGAACGAAACGCGAGATCGCGGCAAATGCGAAAGGCGGCCCGATTGCACTCATTCAGGACTGAATATACCTCACGCTCGTGCTCGGATAGCATTCCTGGGTATGAAGCACCGACATTGCGGAGCATCGATTTCGCTTCCTTCATATGCTGTTCAAGTGACGCCTCGAACAGGTGCTCGTTGAAACGGTAGAACCATTCCATATAAAGCAGAATCGCGTCTTCCGACAGCGCGTGGAATAGAAGTGGTATGGACTCCACGATCCGCGAGTTCCTTTCGTGTATTCTCGCATCTCGCCTTCGCTCTACAAGGCGCTGATACCACACGAGGCGCAGGGGCTGTGATTCCGCGACCTGCTGATGAAATCGAAGAGCCTTCAGAAGCCGTTCCCGGCGCAAAGGTTTGGAGGGGTGTGGTGTAGTGCTAGATTCGTGGAGTGTTTCCACAAGTGAGTCTTGAAGGATTGAAGTTCTTGAAGACGAACTCTTCATTTTTTTCTCCTCAGCGTCTTCCTTGTGCGATCTCCATTCGAAAGGAACCGGCTCACTCCGACGGAAGAGATTGGGATCGTGCGAGATCAGACAGTGCCGATTGATGTTCACGCAACTGGGGTCTGGGTCGACTCCATAGCGTTTGCGGAGATAGGATTGGGCTGCCTTGGTCGCCGTCTTGTGCTCATCCGCGTCGACCGGGTTAGCGAGGGGGTCGATACGTACGATCAGCTTGAGGCCCTCGCCGCCGGGGGATAAGAAAATTGCCCCTATTGATGGTTCTGCCTCGAGTGCCCGGCGAAACCGCAGCAAGTCGGTCCCGAGATTGTCCAGATCGACCTGGATGGCTCCGCTGTGCGTCAACATAGTCTTGGGGTCTTGAGCGCTCCCAGATGCGTAGAAGCTCGGAAGAGTTTCCTTTTGCTTGTCGTATGTTGTCCGATCAAACCTCCGACGGATCTCACGAAGGCGCTCTATCTCCGCCTCCCATCGACCGTTCCGAATCTGATCCAAAATGCTCCCGAGCGTCTGTGTCGAAGGATGGCGGGCCTTCATTTTAGGAAAAAAGGCTACATCCTTCATCCAGAAGTCTTCCGCATTGCTGCCGCTGAAAGCATCTGTGATATTTTTCATGTTCGATAGTGCGAAAGCCGTTCTCCTACTCGCCAGCGGGAGAACGGCTTTCGTCCCTTTCAGTGATGTTTTCGGGAAACGCTGGGCCGCTTGGTCGTCCGCATCCGGCGTTGGATCCAATCGACCACGCTCGCGGTTACGAACAACCGCTTGCCACGCTTGATTCCGATGCTCGCGGTTTGGATTTCTCCCGCGGACGCCAACTGGTAGAGCAGCGTCCTACTCAACGGGGCTATGTGGCGTTTGACCCCCTCAGCATCCAAGAGGGCTGGGATTCCGGTGAGGTTGATTTCGAGTCTGTGAACGTCCGAGGACGGAGGCGGTGAAGTGCGCACGGGTCTGAAAATCAGCGCACGTTGTCGGATTTCGAACTGCAAAAGCGCCCAGTTTTGGGGGTGTCACAGATTTCGCCAGGTTCGGCGCTGGCTTCTCCCGAGAGAAACCGGCCCCGGTCACACTTTTTTTCGAATCTTCTCCCTGCTCCGTCGTTTGCGGTCAGCGTTCTGGGACTGGCGAATTGCCGTTTTGGCCTCTTCCACAAAAGATGCAGCCTCACTGAAGGGGCGCATGACCGCGACGAAGGGCCTCAGACGCGTCAGGTATTCCTCGTTCCCCAGCGATCCGATCCAGCGCCACATGCTCCAAACACGGCGATAGTGTTGCATTGTCCACAGAAGGTCAGTTCGGTCTGCCTCGAGAAACGCGACATACAATGCCTGGTTCTCTGGGAAACTGAGGGTTCCCCGCCGCATCCTACTGAGAGGCAGCACATACTCTTGTCTCTTTTTCGCTTTTGGCTGATTGGGCCAGCGGGGGAGTTGGGCAAAGATGTCAGCAAACTTCCGCCAGTCGATATTCTCAGGTCGCGTCTTGCCGGCCCGTATCGACCTTACCACTTCAAAATACTCTCTCGTGCGTTCGTCGTCGATCAAATGGCCGTACGGCCTCTGTGGAAGAGATTCTACAAATCGGTCAATGAAGCCGGTGATGCGATCGCAAACCTTGAGCCGGGAGAAGTGCCTGTCGAGCTTCCGACATTTGGCCCATATCTCCTGAGGCACTCGCGGGCCGGTATGCCTTGCCAAACGCTTGATCGAATCGTTGACCTCCTGAAGTAGCGCCTCGGTTCGTTCTACTTGGAGGGATTCCGAGTTAAGGAGAAGGTCACCAAGGCGGAGCAGCGACACTTCGATTTGAACGCGATCGAACATCGCCTCCGAGACGACCCTCTCGATTCCAGCAGGCGCCTTTCCTGCTAGCAGTTGCTCCGACGACATAGGCGGCAGGCGATCTCTGTCTTTTGGGTGAAGGAAGCCGGGAAGCATTTTCATGAAAACTGCCTCACTCGCCGTTCCTGTTCTTCGGGAGGAGGCAACTGCTTCGCGGGAGATTTTTCCTAGAAACCTCTCATCTGCTGTACTGATCGGGCACACGACTCAAAAGCCTCCGCCTTCGCTCACAACCAGAGTGCAGCTACTCGTTCTGGGAACTTGCATTGAGCGCGGGTATAGAGACCCGCTCATAACCCGCGTCGCAAGGCCCAGATCATGAGGCCGGATTCTAGGTCTCCGAGGAGACTTGTCAGGGCGATTTTTTGCGCGTTGTTATCAGTTTCGTTATCGTTTTTTCCAGGTTTGCGCCATTTTCCTACGTATATCACTACTACAATGCGAACCGGGGGTTCGAATCCCCCCCCATCCGCCAGATCCGCAACGCGGATGAAAAAGAATCCAGGGGGCATGTCTTTGGTATCCGGAACTGGAAAGGCGCCTGCTGCTGTGGCTGTTCAAACCAGTTGAACGTGCTACAAACGCGGCAAGACGATGACGATGAGGAACTTGCCCTTTCGCCTGCCACGGTGGCCGGCAACCGTTTGGGCTTTCGTTGCGATGCTGTTGCTTGTCGTGGCCCCCAGTCCGGAGAGCATCGACATGGAAGAGGCGCCCACGTGGGAGTATGCGAAGCTTGCGACGTTCGGGGATGTCATTGACGAATTGGCTGCCGATGGTCGGAGTGAGGCACAAATGCCGGTTGCGATGATGTTCCATTGGGCGTGGGCGCGGGTAACCGGGACGTCTGAGTATGCGCTGCGGTTGCTGAACCTGGTCTGGGCGTGGGCCGCATTGCTGGCGTTGATTCCGGTCGCCCGCCGGCTTGCGATGCCGTGGCTTCCGTTGTTTTTCGCGATCCAACCGTTTGTCTGGTATGCCATGGACGATGCGAAACCTTGGATGATGCAGATGGCGGGCGGGGCGCTTCTTGTCGCGGGCACGGCGTCGGCGGTTAAACGCTCGCGTTTCACGTTCCCGAACCTGGCCGCACTCTGTGCCGGCAGTCTCCTGCTCGCCGGTGGGAGCATGCTGGGTCTGATCCCGACTGCCTCGGTCTTGACCGGTTTGATTGTCCAAGGCATTTGGCGGCACCTTCCGGGGTCGTGGCCCGGCAAACTGCTGTTGGCTGTCACCGCCGTGATCCTGGGCACGTTGAGCTTCTATTATTTCATGACGGTTCTGCGCGGAACGGGAGCTTCGCGCATCTGGTCGGTCACACCCTTGAACGTGCTCTTTGTCACTTATGAGTTTCTCGGATTGCAGGGACTGGGCCCGGCGCGGCAGACACTTCGCGCCATTTTCAAGGGCCTGGAGTCTCCTGCGCCGATCTTCTACGCGCTTCCGGGCATTCTTCTTCTGCTGGCGTGTCATGCCGGCGTGATGATCGCCGCGTTCAAGTCCTGGCTCACTCGGGAATGCACCACGCCACGGCCGAGCGCGGAGCGACTGCGCGTCTGGGCGATGTGCGTGGGCGTCTGCGTCCAATCCGCCATCTTGATCTACCTCATCGGAACCCTGATTTCGCTTCCGTTCTGGGGACGGCATCTTGTCGGGGCGTTTCCGTTTTTTGTCACCGGGCTCGCCTTGGTTGTCCAATTTGCGCATCAGGGCCTCTGGCGGCGGTTCGGGCGGGCGGCCTCGGTGCTCCTGTGCATGCTCCTCTTCACCGGATCGCTCTTGATCCGGTTCTCACCGGTCCACGCGAAAGACGACTACCGCTCGGCCGCCGCCATGGCACTCCGGCTCGCAACGGAAAGCAAAACCGTGCTTTGGTGCGCCGACCATTCCGCCGCGAACTACTACGGCATCGCATTCTCCCCAACCCCTTCCCCGGGCCAGATTTCTCCAGCGACGAACCTCGAATCCCCTCCCGCCAACCTGCCCGACATCATCGTCCTCTCAAAGCCGGATACATTTGATCCGAACCGAGTCCTCCGCCAATCCATCGAGCGCGCCCACTTCCGCGAAATCGCGACGTTTCAGGCGTTTCGCATCCTCGCCAAAAAGCCCGACAGGGCCAACTCGCCTTAGAACGCGTGTTCGCCTTTCGGCGTGAAAGCAAGCCGCGACGACGCCGTTTTTCATGACCCCCTCGAGCGAAGGAGTCTCAGCGCCGACAGGATGTCGGACGGCTGGAACCGCTTCATCGAACCGATGGTGTATTGCGGTTTGCGATCCGTCGTGATGCCGACGAGTTGAGCGTCCCGGACCCCCCGGAAAGAATACTTCCAAACCGCTTGGGCCGTGAGTTGGGGGTAATCGGACCGCTGGTCGGGAACGATGACCAATTGCGGGATCCCCCGCCAGGCCGCCACGTATTTGGACCAGGAATCGATGGATAACAACCTGTCCGCCGACTCAACCAGTCGGATGGCTTGCGGCAAGGTCAGCCGGTCGTGAACCACGAAGCCGGCTGATCGAAACACATCCCCGGCGGGATCCAGAACCTCCACGTCATGATCGGGAAATATTTCCGCCGTCGCCTGAAGCAATTCGATCCAAAGTCGGCGATCCCACTGCTTCGAAGGCAGCCCTTGCAGATGGGTTTGAACGATGAACCGGCGCTTTTTAGTTTCTGCGATTTCATCGGAAGTCCGCCATCGAAAGCCCGGATCGAACAACCGAGGGTGGAAGTACTCGATCGCTCGCCGAAGCAGGCGCGCCTGCACCTTCTCGGCCTTCGTCACGGCACCTTCGCCGTCCCAGACAATGCCGGGAATCCGTTCGAGCAAGGAGCGCACTTCCTCCGCCGCAGGAGCTGCAGCGTCGGGTCGAATCGCGACTGCGGATGCCGGCAGGTGCCGCACTTTCCAGCGTCCAAACCGCACCGGCAGCAACGCGATCTCTCGGAGAATGTCTCCCCAGCCGCCCCATGTCTGGATCGTCAGCATCCGGTCAATCGGCCGAGGCGGGTCCAGAGTTCCGGCAGGCGTCCGAGATCCTTGAACGGATGACAACAGAACGCGCCACCGGCCAAAAGCGCGTCGACATCCGCCACTTCAAATGCGGGTCTGTGACGAACCCATCGAAAGACATCAGACCACGCGTCCATGTCGCCGAGCCGAAAGCCCAGCTTCGCCAACACCGAAGGGATGAGGATTTCCGTGAAGCACGGAATGTCGAGATCGACATCGGAAAGGGCTTGCAGAGCCTGCTGTTTAAAGACCATCCCGTCGGCGAGGGCGCCCCAGATCCGTGGCTCAACCTGGCCGAGCGGCTCGAGCACGGTTCGCAAGATGGGATCCCGGCGGTAGCGAAGGTAAAACTCCTCGTTCGTTCCGGTCCGATCCATGCACCATTTTCCAAGGAAGTCGCATCCACTGCGGTTCATTGCGCCGGCCAATTCCGACCAGTAATCCCGACGAAGCGGGATGTGATCGTTCTCGCTGAAATGCACATAATCGGGAGCCCGTTGCCGGTCCTGAATCCAACGTCCCACAGCATTCAACCAAGGCGAGAAATTCTGTTCCTCGATCCGCCCGCGAAATGTCGCGTGCTCCAGAAAAATCCGATTCGGCCAGGTGATTCGATCGAACTCGTTCCGGGGTCCACCATAGCCGACAACGAATTCCACGTCCGCCGGGGCAAGCGCCGAAAACGCAATCAACATGGCATCAACATCGACGGCCGGATGGTGAGTCAGAATGCTATGAACGACTTTCATGCTTGCGAAGGGCCGGACAGTTTTCTGCGAGCACGTGCCGGAATCTCAGCGCGTTCCGCTCTTCAAATTCGACCTGAACCAAAGCCGCATCGGCTCCCCAAACCTCGAGCCGACCGCGCCACACAACGGGAAATACCCGGCCGATTCGCCGGCCGCAAAGGTCGCAGCGCACCGAGCCACCAAACGCAGACGCGACCGCCCGCTTCCCAATGCGGACCAACCGCGCCAGATCGAGCGGATGTGCGGTCAGCCGCTGCACCCACGGTCTCAAAAAGCGAATGGTCGCCAGCTTCTGCATCCCTCCCCGCCTACCACATCTCCCGGCATCGACCAATGACCAAACTTTGGCACCGGGCTGCAGTCTCCAGGATCAACACTTGTTGCACGTCAAAGATTGTATTGGACTCCGGTTGCCGTTCACAGGAATTCTCAATTCATGTCCTTGTCTCGAGCACTCGTCGGTTTCACCGGATTTGTCGGGTCCAACCTGAATCGCCAGTTCTCCTTCGATGAACGCTTTCGCTCGACTGATATCGACGGAATGAGTGGTCGCGCTTACGACCTTGTTGTTTGTGCCGGGATTCAGGCGAAAAAATGGTGGGCCAACCAGCATCCCGAAGATGACTGGCGCGGAATTCAGAAACTTCTCGACGTACTTGGAACGGTCAAAGCCAGCTTCTTCATACTGATCTCAACAGTCGATGTCTATCCGGACCCGGCAGGCGTGGATGAGGCCACAGCTTTTGACCACATGATCAATCACGCCTATGGCAAACACCGTTTCCTAGTGGAGGAATTTGTTCGTGAGAAGTTCAAGAACCACCTGATCTTGCGCCTTCCCGGACTTTTTGGAAATGGCATCAAGAAGAACGTCATTCATGACCTGCTAACGCATCACGAACTGGAGAAAATCAACCCGGCAGGCGTTTATCAGTATTACTTCCTGGACCGCCTGAGCAAGGACATTGCCAGGGCTCGGGCGGCAGGAATTTCACTCCTCAATGTTTCCGCCGAGCCGGTTTCAACACAGGAAATCATCGACCGCTTTTTTCCCGGAACCCAAGTGGGTGCCCCGACAGATTTTCGGGCGACGTATGACATGCTCAGCCGACACTGGAAGGACTGGGGCTCAACCAAGCCGGGTTACCTTTACGACAAGGCCACTGTGCTCAGCCAACTCGCCAAATTCTTACAACGCGTCACCCATCAAACGGCGCAATGACCATCCTGACTGCACCCACAACGAGCCACACGCCACTCGCAACCAACGTTTGGGCGGTTTCCAACATCGCATGGTCTGCCGAGGAGGATGAGGCGGCGTATGATTTACTGGTTCAACTCAGCATTTCACATGTGGAGGTTGCTCCGGGGCGAATTTGGCCTGCTCCGTCCGCGCCGGAAAGCGGAACCCCTCCGCCGGGTTTGGTCGCTCGCGGCTTGGGGATTATCGGTTTTCAGGCAATCCTCTTCGGAAAGCCCGACCTGCTGCTTTTCGATCCCCAGTCCCGCCCGAACCTCGCGGCCGAACTCAGAGCTCTCGCTGGCACCTGCGCCCGGAGCGGCGGACGGTATCTGGTTTTCGGCGCACCGAAGAACCGCTTCGTGCCCGCTAGTCTGTCAGCGGAAGAGGCCTTCGACACATCCGTGGAGTTTTTCGGGGAACTCGGCCGACACTGCGAGTCTCTCGGAGTTCTCGTCGGTATCGAAGCCAATCCGGCCGCTTATGGCTGCAACTTCTGCACCCAAAGTGCAGATGTCGCGCGCTTGGTGAATGCCGTGAAATCCCCGGCCGTACGCTGGCACCTGGATACCGGTGCTTTGGCCATGAACGAGGAAAGCGTTCCCGATATGATTCTGCAGAATGCCGGTATCATCGGCTCCGTGCATATCAGTGAACCTCAATTGGGCGACTTCTCCACCCCATGGTCGGGTCACAACGTTGTGGCGGGCGCTCTTCGCGAAGCGGGATATTCCGGTTCGATTTCGCTAGAGATGAAACGTCCCTCCGACGGCCTGAGCGGAGTCCGCCGAGCCCTCGATTTCGTTCTGGCAACCTATCAACCATGAGCCCAGTTACCCAGGTTGCCGATGCCATCATCATCGGCGGCGGGTTCTTCGGTGCCTATCTGGCACTCCTCCTCAAGGCACGCGGACTGAACCCGGTGATTCTCGAACGGGAACCTGATCTCCTGCTCCGCGCGTCCTACAATAACCAAGCTCGCGTTCACAATGGGTATCACTATCCGCGAAGCCTCATGACTGCTGTCCGGTCGCGGATCAATTTTCCGCGATTCATTGAAGACTTCCCGGACTGCGTCTTCGAAGGTTTCGAAAAATACTATGCCGTTGGCCGAGTTCTGGGAAAAGTCACGGCGGGCCAGTTTGAACTCTTCATGCAGCGAGTAGGCGCTCCCCTCACTCCCGCCCCGGACCGAGTGCGAAAGCTGTTCAATTTTCACCTCATCGACGAAGTCTGGACAGCCAGAGAAATCGCATTCGATGCCGGGAAGCTGCGCCAGGTCATGCGGGCACGTCTTGCTTCCGCGGACATACCGATTTTTCTGGGAACCAACGCAGACCGTCTACATACCTCCGATGACACAAAGCTCGTGATCGAGTCGTCCGGGCCGGATGGCGCGCAGTTATGGCGGACGAGTCATGTCTTCAACTGTACCTACAGTGGACTCAATCGCATCCGCCGGTCCTCCGGCCTGCCACTGATTCCCCTGAAGCATGAATTCACTGAAATGGCTCTGGTCCGTCCGCCGGAGGCTTTGGCCGGAATCTCTGTCACTGTCATGTGTGGACCGTTCTTTTCGTTGATGCCGTTCCCCGACCGCGGGTTGTGGACCCTCAGCCACGTACGCTACACCCCACATCATTCGTGGCGCGATGATGCTTCCTCACCGGATCCCTACGAGCATCTGGAACGGACCCCCAAGGTAACGAACGGACCACTCATGATCCGCGATGCGGCCCGCTTCATGCCGGAAATCGCGAACTGCCGGCAGGAGGATTCCCTGTGGGAAATCAAAACGGTCCTCCCACAAAGCGAACTCGACGACGGGCGGCCGATCCTCTTCCAGCGCGACTCGCATATTCCAGGCCTCATCAGCATCATGGGCGGCAAATTGGACAACATCTACGACATCCCCCAGGAACTCGACGCAATTGGCATCCTGTCGTAGCCGGCGACGATCAGACACCGCGATTCTGGCCTCCTATCTTCCATCTTTCCTCTTCAGCCGAATTGGCTCACCATACCCGACATGCCTGACCGCAGCCTGGTCGTCTCACTCGTCGTTCCGATCTTCAACGATGCCGATGTTCTCGGGTCGTTCCTCAAACGCGCGAGCGACGTGCTGGCATCCAGCTATGCATTTTACGAGATCATCCTCGTGGACGACGGATCTACGGACGGAACCGCAAAATTGGTCGGCAGCCTCCTCGAAGCGATTCCGCGCATTCGCTATCTTGGGCTGACGCGCCGCTTCGGGCGTGAAATCGCCATCTCCGCGGGATTGGAAACCTCCATCGGCGACTTTGTGGTCGTGGCGGTCGCCGGGGTCGATCCCATTGAGCGGCTTCCAGAACTCGTCAGACGCTGCCGCAACGGAAGTGGCGTCCTGTGCGGCCTATCGACGATACCGCTTCCGGAAAGCCCCTTCTCCAAGCGCCTTTCGACGCTCTTCCACGCCTACTGCCGGAAAGCCCTTGGATTCGACTACCGCGAGAACGCGACGGACTTCCGGGTGTTGAGCCGGCAGGCGGTTAATGCTATCACGCGGATCCGTGATCGTCATCGCTACCTGAAAGTCTTCACAGTCACGATGGGCTTCGAGGTTGACTTTTTCGATTATGAACCCTCTACCCGCGCCGGGCGGGCCACGTTCAGCGAGCGCCTCAATCATGCCATTGAGATCGCCATCGCGAACTCCCGGCACCCTCTTCGCTTTGTCAGCCGGTTGGGCTTGCTTCTGAGCGGCCTGAATGTCGTTTACGCCGGCTATGTCGTGGTCATCTATCTCTTTAAACGCGATGTGGCTGAAGGCTGGACCACGCTTTCCCTCCAGATGACCGGCATGTTCTTCTTTCTTTTCCTCATCCTCGCCGTCCTCTGCGAATACATTGGCCGCATCCTCGAGGAAACGCAGGATAGACCGCTCTACTTCGTCGCGACGGAAAAAAACAGTTCTGTCCTGTTGGAAAACTCCATTGAGAAAAACATTCTCAACGATACCACCCTCGCCGATCGTGAGTGGCACGTGACCGGAGGCGGGTGATACGCGGACTATACCGCTTCACAGGAAAGAGTAGCCTCGCAACAAACAAGCGCTCCCAATGACTGTTGTCCGATGACCAGTGACCAACCCGAAGTCCCCGCCTTCGACGTCCAGTACCAAATCCCCCAGCGTAACCGCTATGCGATTTGCGTCTTTGTTATCAACGAAGGCGAAAAGGTGCGGAAGCAATTGCTTCGGATGAAGGACTACACGGGGCAGGTCGATGTCGTCATCGCTGACGGCGGGAGCACCGATGGATCGTTCGATGGCGGGATTTTGGAGGAGGCGAATGCCACCGCCTTACTCGTTAAGACCGGTCCCGGAAAGCTCAGTGCCCAGATGCGAATGGGCCTCTACTGGTGCCTGGAACAGGGATACGAAGGCGTCGTTACGATCGACGGCAATGGAAAGGACGGCATTGAGGCCGTCCCCCGATTTCTTGAACTGCTCGACCAAGGCTACGACCACATTCAAGGTTCGAGGTTCATCAAAGGAGGTTTTCACAAAAACACCCCTGCTGCCCGGTTCTGGGGCGTTCGACTCCTCCACGCCCCCCTCCTCAGCGTGGCAGCAAGGTTCCGCTACACGGACACGACTAACGGCTTCCGGGCCTACAGCCGGAAGTTCCTTCTCGACCCGCGTGTCCAACCATTTCGCGACTGTTTCGTTGCCTACGAACTGCACTATTATCTCGCCATTCGAGCCGCTCGCCTCGGCTTCCGATGCGTGGAAACCCCCGTCTCCCGCGTTTATCCGTCGGGCGGACCGGTTCCGACGAAGATCAAGGGAATGCGCGGAAACCTCTTCGTGCTCAAAACTCTTGGCCGGGCCATCTCCGGAGAGTTCGACCCGCCTCAATAAGTCCATGCGCTCCGGAGTCCGCTTCCAAAGAAAAGAGCACCGCCCGGCAGGTCGGGTTTTGTGCATCGCTGCACATCAGCGATTCTGTGCGTGCTCCCTCTGATGACTGTTCCAAGGCAACGAAGCTGGCTCCTCGTCCATTGCCTGTTCGCAGCGATGCTGCTCGCGGCTTTTAGCCCCGTATGGGTCGGAGGCCGGCTGCTGGCTCCGATGGATATTCTCGACCAAATGCTGCTGCCATGGCGTGGAGATACCGTTCATCCGGAGGTCCACAACCATTTTGTCTCTGACGCGATCACCCAATACATCCCGTATCGATGGTTTGCCCATCAATCCATCCGAACCGACGGATATGTGGGCTGGAACCCGCTGAACTACTGTGGCACGCCGCAATATGCCAATACGATGACGACGTCCTTCGATTGGACGATCCAGCTTCATCGATGGCTGGATTTCTGGACGGCCTGGCATCTGGGCATCTTTCTGCAGTTTTGGATCGCCGGGGCTGGAATGCTCGTCTTCCTACGATCCGAAAGAGTCTCCCCTTGGGGTGCGCTATTGGGAGCGATTTGCTATGCTGGAAACTTCCAGTTCGTCGCCTGGATCTACCATCGGTGGGCCTTGGGCAGCTTTTGTTGGATGCCGCTGGTGCTCTGGAGTCTCGTCCCGCTCACCCGGCTGGAATGGACGCGCGGATTCTTTGCGCGGATTCCCCTGCGGACCCTGCTCGCCCCGGGTTTCTTGTGCCTCGCCTTCTTCGGAGGAAGCCTCCAGCATTCCGCGTTTGTCGTGCTGGCCGTCGCGGGACTCTGGGCGGCAACGGCCTGGTCGGTGGGATGGAAAGCCTCCCACCAAACGCGGGCTTTTGTTGCATTTGCCGGCCTCGGCCTGATCGGGACCGGTTTGGCCGCGATCATGTTTGTTCCGTGCGCCGCAGCATTTGTCGTCAACCAATCGATGACCGGTCGGGCCGAGGGATTCGGCTACCCCGGCGGACCTCTTCAACCTCTCCTGAACCTCCTCGTCTACCCGCTTTTCGCGTTCCCGTGGCCCATGGGCTCGCCGGACACGCTGGATATCTGGAAGGCGTTCAAAACCGATCTCTTCAATACGCCTTTTGTGGGTTTTCTGCCGGCTGCTCTCGCCGTCGCTTCTTTCTTCACCCGCCGCGTGCCGCTTCCGGCGAAAGTTCTGATGGCGCTCGGTTTCCTTCTCCCGCTGACTCCCCTGGTCGCCCCCCTCTATCACCGCGTGTTTCTCGTCGGAATTTTGGGCGGGGTATGGGGTGCATGCGCGTTTCTCGAAGAGGCTTCGTCGGACGAGCTACGTCGGTTGGCTCGCTGGGTCGGCGCTTTTTTAGCCGTTATCCTCACGGGATGGATCCTCGCGAGCGTTGTCGTCGCGGTCGGTTTCGAGCAGTTGCAGGCCGTCTTGCACGAAGTCATCCGCAACACCGTTCCGGCGGTCAATCTGGCCGTCTTTCCGGAGTGGTATCTCCAGCGCGGCACCGAGTTCCTGAAACATTTTCCCATCTGGAACCACCTGCTCCCCGTGGGCCTGGCGATCGTCGGTGTGTTCTGTCTTTGGCGGAACCGTCGATCAAGTTCAAGAACTTCGCTGGTGATCGCTCTCTGCGTTTTGGCGGCGGCCGAGCTGACCCTTTTCCACATTCGCTGGGTCACCTTTTCCGACCGGTGGACATCCCCTGTCGCCTTGGACGCCTCGCGCGACCTCTACCCGGCGACGGGAATGATTGAACGGTTGCGCCGCTACCCCGGAGCAGTCCGGCTTTATACCGATCCCTCAACGCTCTATGCCACGCCCTTTCCGCCGAATACGCTGACCACGTTCGGCATCGCGACGCTCCGGGGATATGACAGCATCACCGATGGTATCATGGAGGGTGCCGGCGCTCCGACAGAAGACTCGCCGCATCTCCCGGACCTTGGCGTGACCCACGCTCTCACGAAGGAGGTTCTGACCGGGGAGCTATGGGAAACGCTCGACTCCGGGGACGGCGTATTTCTTTCGCGGTTTTTGGTGGCGCGTCCGCTCCAAGCAACTTCGCCAACCCGGAACACGCGTAAAATCGCAGGAGCAAAGGGAGCGCAGATCCGGATTTCGGAAAACTGGCATCCCGGCTGGATTGTTGACCCCGAGGGGGCCATTGAAGCCGCTCCCGACGGAGCCCTTTTGGTGGAAGCGCCCTTCGAAGTCGTCACCCTCCGGTTTTTGCCATGGAGAGCGGATCGTGCCTGGCTGATTTCGGTCGCGGCGCTGGTCGCTTGGCTCTTTACTCTGGCGTTTCGGGTGGCGTCTCAATCGCGCACGCTGAAGGTTGGCTCGAAGTTCAGATACACCTTCAATTGCCGTGCATTGCCCGCGGAGAATCCGCTGGTTTCCAAGGGGTATCCACACGGCGAAAGATGGCAAAGTCATACCCAAAATCGTGACCGCGCCCGGGCACGCGTTTGACGACTTCAAAAAGATGCTGCCATGCGCGGGGGTCTGGCGGGCGGGTTTCGAAGGTCGGAAGGATTCCCCAAGGATCACCAGTTGTGCCCGGAAGACGATCGACGATGAGAATGTCGCCCTCCTTCGCCTCGGCGTAAGCCTGGGTCTCATAACGGAGGCGTGTCTCCCATGGTGCCGCGATGGAGAGCGACCAGAGGCGGTAGTCACGCGTAGGGTCCTGCCGGGCCACGTCCCACATCGGCGGCGGAATGTAGACGCGAACTCCGGGAGGGAGCCGGTCGAGAATCGCCGCCATTTCCGCGGGAAAATCAGGCGTGCCCTGTTTGAAAAAGATCAACCAGCGATAGGGAAAGACAGAGAGAAATCCGCACGCGAGGATAATCAGAGCACCAAGGCTCACCGAACGAAAGACGGGATATCTTGTGCGATTGATCAACCCGGTTGCACTGGCAACCAAGACCATGGCGAACGGTAATCCCAGTACCGCATAGCTGTTATTGGCGGATCGGGTCAGGATGAACAGCGCAGGAAGACCGGCCGCTGCAAGCGGTAGCGCCCATGCGGCAAAAGCACGATGGGCCCGCTTGCGATGCGCCAGTTGAGAGAAAACAAAAGGCGCAGCCAGCAAGGCAGCTCCCCAGAGCGCGTATCCCAGCCAATGATAGTAGCGCAGGTGCGTTGTGAAAAAGCCCCAGCGGCTTCCGGAATTGAAGCTATGCTGAAGAGCGACATTTGCGCGAAACTGCTCCATTGCGGCGGGAATTTCGTGAAAGTAGAGTGCAACAGCTAGGAGCCCGAGCAACAGACTGAAGCTGGGCAGCGCTGCCGTCGCCCACCATCTTCGTCGCAGCATGAGGGCGTCGATCCAGGCGAGCGCGACCAACCCGAACGCCAGCCCTGTTGCAAAAGGATGCGTGATGCCTGCCAGGAATGCACCCAGTGCAGCAACGGCCATCCACCAATGGCGGTGTCTGCTGATTGGCAGGGGGTATTGGCACCGTTTTCCGGCCGTCAGAACGAGCCCGGTAAGAAGTGCCATCAATGCAAAGTTTGAAATGGCCTCCCAACGGTGCAGTTGAAGCCCGGCGATGATGACCCGGTCGGATGCAACCACCGCAATCGTGCAGAGCGTCGCAACGACTCCGCGCGTCAGCCTCCAAACCAAGTAGCCGGCCAGAAATGCCGCTCCGACTTGAAACGAAAACAGGAGCGCGATGTCGAACCAACGATCGAACGGAACGATCGCATACAAAGCACCGCGCATCCACATGGCGCCAGGCCACTGGTGTCCCCAAACGCTCGAATACGGCGGAAACTCCCCCATGAATGGGATCGTCAAGGAGAACGGACCGGTCGCAAACGCCAGTGGCAGGCCATACATGATGGAATCGGAATCCAGCGCGCGGAAACGAACGATCAGCCAGGAAGTGGAGCCGATCCCCAGCAGGAGAAACGGAATCAGCACGCTTGTTCGGATGAACGGAAAGGCGCGCTGGAGCGGAAAGGGCGGGTGGGACATTTGGTTCAGCGTTCAGCGGAATTCTGTTCGCGGGCGGGAGCTGTGGCCAAGAGCAGCGCGAAGGGAAGCGCCAGAATCAATGGAAGAAAGGCTATGCTGTTGAGATGGAAGTGGTGCAGCGCATGGCCCCTTGCCGCGATCAGCCAGCTCAAACTCGCCAGGCAGGCGAGTACACCGACCGTGGCCGGTCCGAGCGTCGAAAGAATCCGTCCACAGGCCACCCAGCGCCCGACCGACAATAGAACCGTAAAGAAGGTCATCCCGGCAAAACTCGCCGTGATCAACGAATACGTCCCCTCGCCGAGGTTCACCTCCGCTCCCACGAAAACCCCTGGCAAGGTCAGGTATTTGATGAGCATCAGGACCAAGCCGACCAGCCCATGGCGATACTTTTCGGGCACCTCGGAGTGCACGTTAGTGGCACCGATGTGGGACGTCGCCCGTCCGAAAATTGCGCCCCACGCTTGGCCGAAATCTCCCACGGCCCACCAGACGAAGATCACATGGACTACGATTGCGACGGCAAAGCCAACGCAGGCCGCCCCAAAAAGGATGGACGCGTGTGTTAGAAACGTTTTCGAGCCGCGAAATTCGTTCCCCGCCCAAATCGCGGCAAGTGCCAGCCCGGGAGCGAGACAGAGGCAGGTGATGTATTCGTAGCCGCACAGGCATTTGAGGAACACGAGCCCCGCCACGGCCGGGAAAGCCAGCCGCAGAGCCCCGGGTGTGAGGCCGCGCTGTCGGTAGATCCACCACGTGGCCGCGAGCGGCAGCATCAACAACGGAATTGCCCAATAGAGATTCCGGCCAGCCAACACCAGCGTCGGGCTGAACAGCCAAGGAACGACGGCCAAAGCGGCGAAAATCATCCCGCGCGCTTCAACAAAACCTGCCAGTAACCAGATCAGAACGCCGGCCGTTGCAGCCGCCATGAGGGATTCCGCAAGCGCCAGTGTGCGCTGGGGCGATTGCCCGAAGATTCGTTGGAGCCCACTGATCAGGAGCCCCTGCAGTCCGAACTGCGAGCGATAGATGGTTCCGTCTTCCGGCGCGGCGGCGGGAAACACGCCTGCAAGACGCGCTTTCTCCATTTCCTTGGAACGGACCAAAAATCCCCTCGCGGGATCCCAGGTCCCGGTGGAGGCCACCTCGAAAACCTTTTGGTCGGCGAGCGCCTGAGAATCCGCTTGAAACACTGCAAATGCCTCCATGGGAACCGTGCGGAACACATTGAAGCGGAAGTTTGCGAAGAGGACGACAAACAGTGTCGCGAGAAAGATCCAGCGAAGGAGCGGCCGGGCCGGAGCGACAGCAGGATTGGAAAAAGGATCCATCGGACACGTCTTCTAATCAGGGGGCCGGTGCAACTCAAGCCGCTTGCTTCGTCACGAATCTTGACACCCCGGCACGGGGCATTCCATAACCCCGCCGTGGACCAGAGATCAGACGTCCGGAAGGCCCGGGAAGAAGTTTCCGTGGCGTTTTTTTTCCCGGAAGCGCCAGCCGACGCCCGTATGCCCGGGTTCGAAGCGGCGTGCAGCCATTATCCCCTCACCGACTTCCCGCTGTTTTGCAACGGCTATGGCGAACTTTGCCGGGAGGATCTGACCGGCAAAACCGTTGTCGAACTCGCTTGCGGACGCGGCGAACTCGCGGTGTGCCTGGCGCAACGGTTCCCCGATGCCCGGGTGATTGCGGTGGACCGGTTCCCGGAGGCTGGTGCTGCCATCCGCGAAGCAAAGGCCGGAGGTAACCTACCGAATCTGGAATACCGCTGCGGTGATGCGTTAAACCTGAATTTCCTGGAAGACGGGTCGGCCGACCTCGTGTTCGGCCAAGCCGCGCTGCACCATCTGGCGAATGACGTGCTGGGATTGAGCCTCGAGACCCGGCGCGTCCTCAAACCGGGAGGTCGCCTTCTATTTCTCTTTGAGCCGCTCGGCCACAATTGGCTGGTGGCCTGTGTGCGGGCCATTCAGGTGTCCCGCCATGAGATGGGTGACGAGAGCAACCTTTTCCTTTCGACATTCCGCGAGATCGGGCGCGCCTTCGAAAAGGTAGAGGTTCAAACGTTCAATCTCACGGGCTATCTCCTCAAAGGATGCCCGCGCAGTTTGGCCGTTCCCCTCGCCCGGGTCGCCAACATCGTCGATCTCGCGCTCGCCCGTATCTGGCGAAACGCTCCGAAATTCGGCGCGAATGCGAACATTGTGTTTTTCCGCTAGGCCCGAGTCACCCCACCGCAAAATCCTGGTTGGCCGGAGAGCCTTCTCCGGTTAGCTTCTCCAGCAGATGCAATCACTTGCCAGTTCCGCCGTCGCTCGCCTGGTCATCCTAGGCTCGGCCACATTGGGGGGATTGGGGTTGGCGATGTTCGCCGGCCGCGCGGTGGCCCAAGGGGAATACAGTCTCGTCGCCATGATTGCCGGCGCCCTGCTGGGCGTGACGATTTTCCTCTGGATCGGTCGGAGCGCCTATATCTTCTTGGCGATTGCGACGGGCTTGACTGGCAGTATTGGAATTCTGCCTTTGCCGTTCAGTTATCAGGAACTGATGATTTTTGGGTGTTTCGCGATCACCATTGCGCACTTGGCATTCAAAAAGATCCAGTTGGAGGGAAGGAAGACGATTCTCGACCTCATCGTATGGCTGAATCTGCTCTACATAGCCTCTGTCTTTTTGCGAAATCCGGTGGGGTTCCGAGCTCTGGGAAGCGAGATGGTGGGAGGTCGTCCGTACCTCTCCGTCATCGTAGCCGCGTTGTTTTTCTTTGCGATCAGCCAATATAAGATTCCGGCGAAACTCGCTCCGCGTTTCCCATTGATCTTGGCTGCCCCGGTTCTGATTCTGACCTCGGTGGCCGCTGCGGCTTTCTTCGTCCCCGCCATAGGCACTGTTGTCTATCCGTTTTGGACGGGGGTCGGGCTGGGGCGGGGAACAATCGAGGCCGTCGGTGGGACCACCGGCCCGGCTGCGAAAGTGTTGCGTGTTCCTACATCCCAGATTGGAATCACGCTTGCGCTGCTTCTTTGCGCCTACTATCCGGTCTCGCGAATCATCTCACCCATGAGTCCACGTAGTTTTCTTCTCTTCGGCGTGGCTCTTGTTGGCTGGTTGGCTTCAGGGTTTCGGTCCGGAATTCTCGTAATCGGCTCGTACCTGTTCTACAATAGCTGGCTTCGCCGTCGCCTGCAGGATCTGATACCATTAACATTGGTTGGCATCATCATGCTGGCCATTGTGGTCGTGGGCCAAGGAACACTTTTCAACCTTCCGCTGGGCATGCAGCGGGCGCTCTCTTTCATTCCGGGTAACTGGCATCCGGAAGCTGCGAGCGACGCCACGGCTTCGACCGAATGGCGATTGGAAATTTGGCGGGAAGTCTGGACCAACAAGGAGTTCATCAAAGACCGCTGGTTTGGCGATGGGTTTGGATTTAGCGCTTATGACCTGAAGATCCAAGTCGACGCCCTTCTCGGCTGGGGCGGCTACTTGGATGGGTCGCAAGCGCAGATGATTACCGGTGCTTACCACAATGGCCCCCTGTCGACGATCCGCTATGTGGGCGTCGCGGGGTTGATCCTCTACTTTTTCCTCCAACTCACGCTCCTCACCTATTCCGCCAAGCTGGTTCGACGGGCTTGGGGCACGCCGTTTCAAGCCCTGACCCTGTACTTGGCCGTTCCCCAGCTGTATGCCTTCCTGAGCTTCTACATCGTTTTTGGCGGATATGACTCGGACTTCCCGAGATCGCTCTTCACCGCAGGCCTGTTGAAGATTACGGATTTGTCACTGCGCGATTACCAAGCCCGCAGTCGAGCAACGGTTCCGCCAGTTGAAACGATAACCGCAACACCCGCTCCGGCGAACGCTCGCGCGTGAAGTCACTTCGTGATTTTCGCCATTGGCTATTCTACCGCCTGCTGACGCGGCGGGCGGATTCGATTTGCCAGATGGGAAATGCCGCGACGGGCTGCCACTGGACTTTTTGCCAGGATCTCCTGAACGCCGGGAGCATCGTTTACTCGGGGGGGGTAGGAAAAGACATCTCGTTCGAGACGGAACTTCAGGAACGCTTTGGCTGCCAGATTTGGCTTTTTGACCCCTCGCCAACGGGCCGGGAAACCATGGATGATCCGCGATATCACAGCCCGTCCCTGCATTTCGAACCGTTGGGGCTGGCTGGCACCGACGGAGTGATCCATCTGGCCCCGCCAAGCAATGCGGAGGAGGGATCTTGGTTTGCCTCCCATTCCACCCTGAGCGACGTCGTCTCTGTTCCCTGCGAGAAACTTTCGACCATTATGGCGCGCAACGGGCATCGAACGATCGACCTGCTCAAACTCGACATCGAAGGCGCTGAGTACGAAGTATTGGAAAGCGTGCTGTCCGACCGTATCCCCGTTGATCAAATCTGCGTGGAGTATCATCACGGCATGCTCCCGGGGATCAAGCGGTCGCAGACAATTCGCTCGGTGCTGCGTCTTCTGGCTTTCGGTTACCGTCTGGTCGACAAGTTCGGCAACAACCACATTTTCGTTCACCGCAGAGCCCTTTGAGGCGTCATGGGACGGGATGCTTTAACCGCCAGAGAATTTGGCCGGCGACAAAGAACGCCGGAAGGGCGAGCAGTCCGCCAAGAAAGCAGCCGGCAGCAAACTTCCCGAACGGGTCGGGCAGCCACGCTCCGGGAATACCAAAAAAGCCAGCGATCGTCGCCGTCGCAAGCCCCGGCACCCAAACCACAGCATCTCGAAGAATTCTGAGGAACAACCGTTCACCCATCAAGCGACCAGCCGAGCGATAGGCATACACGAGCACGAAAAGGTTGGGAATGATCATAGCCAGCGGGATGCCGGTGAGCCCGATGGAATGTGCGAAAAAGAATCCCAGGCCAATTTCCACGACTGCGGCCATGGCTCGCATCATTGCCATCCCACCCAACTGATAGTGATTGTGAAAGACGGTAATGGAGCAGTTGATGTAGACGGTTAGAATCACACCCCCAGCCAAGAGCACGTTCACCAGCGGAAAAGCGGCGAACTCCGGCTTTGTCCACCAGGCGACAAATGGCAGGTTGGCCGCCACGAGGCCCGTGGCGGCGGCCGCCGCGAAGAGGCCCGAAAATCGGAGCATCTGCAAGTATTCGCCCTTCCAAGAGTCCCGTGTCTCCGGGCGACAAAAGGCTTCCTGCCAGCGCGGAGCAAACGCCGCGAAGGGCCGGAACGCAAACGTTGCCAAGAACGCGGGCAACCGTGAAGTCACTGCAAAGATGGCTGCCGCTTCGAGCCCGAGAACGGCCGCAATGATGACGTTCTGAGTAAGGGCGGTCGCTTGAACGGCAAGCTGCGAAACAAACACCGAGGAAGAAAACTTGAGAGCTTTTGGAAGACCGCTCCACGGCAGCTTCCGAAACGTCAACGGAATCCGCACGGGTCCGCGCCAGACGGCCCACACCCACATCAAAACGGTTGAGGTGATGGAAACGCCCACGGAGACGGCATACGCCATCAGGCCGAGTTTCCACCATTCCATCGCGAGATAAAATCCGGCCACGCTCAACCAGCCGCTGACTGCATAGATGATGTTTTGGACGTAAACACGATTTTGAGCGAACAACAGGGCTGGAAGGACCGACGCCGGATGACTGAGGACGCGGATCCAGAGAAGGGCGTTCCAAAGACCAACCATTTCCTCTCGGAGAGGCCCGGTCACATTCGAGAATCCCAGCACCCAGTCGCGCAGGAACCAGCCGGCAGCCAGCATCAGCACGGCCTGCCCTGCCATAAGCAAGACGCACATGGCGCTCCAGCGGCCAACTTCCCGCCCATTGCGGCTGGCCATCGGTTCGCCGAAGATCCGTGCCATTGCACTTGGAAGACCGAGATCGAAGAGGAAAAAGAACCCAATGGTCGAAAAGACGTAGGACCATGCCCCGAATGCCTCGGCACCAAGCCCCCGGGTTGCCAAACGGATCGTCAGCAGGCCCGTCAGCACCAAGCTGAATGCCGAACCATAGGACGTGGTTGCGGTGAGCAGGGTGCGGCCCACCTTCATCTACCGGAGACCCTTCCTCGGAGATCCGCAAGCGTATCGAATCAATGTGGTCAGCGGGCCCATGCTCGTCGATAACGAAGAGCGGTCAGTCTTCTCAGCGCACCCCGGATGAACAAGAACAAAGTCGAAACCCGACCCGTTCGATCGCGTCCTATTTCGTTTGGGGAACAGAATGAAGTTCCGCACGGCAGCTCGGACAGACGGAATGGTCGAAACGCGCTCCGGTGTGTCGGCAGATGTACAGGTCGAGAGCCGTCCACTCACGGTTTTCGTCTTGTACTTTTTTGCAGGAGAAGCAGATGGGAATGGACGGCCGGAGGAGGCCAACGCGCCGGGCGAGTTCTCGATTTTGTCGCGCGCTCCGGTGAATGAAATATGCCAGCACAAGCAGGACACCCACGCGGATCGTCGAATTGACAGCCATTACCGGGATGGGCATTCCCGGAATTCCCGTTCCGAGCATGACGTTGATGGCGAAATTGACTGTCGGCTGGGCTACCGCCAGAATTCCGGCTTTCCGCAGGCTTCCGAACCAGGCCGCAATGGCCACCGGGATGACAAACGTGACGGGAAACTGGAGGAATGGGCCACTGAAGATGTCGAGGACGACGAACAGGGCCGCCAACAATACGGGAAGCCAGGGCTGGGAAAGGATGCGACGTGCAAATTCCCGAAGCGGGTGAGCGCTTTCATCGGGGGGCGAGATTTCGACAGAATCAATCATGGAAAAAAAGGAAGAGCACGATGAAAATAGAAAGACCGGACGTCCTTGAAGGTTGTGTTAAACGGCGGGGCGGAACAAGCCTGCCCTCTCGAGGAAGTCGAAAAACTTGGTTTCGAACGATTCGAACGTGAGTCGGGAGTGGAGGTCGGCCACCGGCGGGCGGTACCCGGATTGGAGAATTTCCCACCATTTTTCCACGGCTTCCACGATCGCGTGGCTATCGCAGATGGGAACAATTTCTCCGTTTTGGCCGGGATGAATGAGCGCCCCCGCGCCGGTGTTTTCGGTGACGATGCATGGAAGTCCGCAGCTGAGTGCCTCCATGATCGTACGGGCCAGACCCTCCTCAACTGAGGGCAGAATGAAAATGTCGGCTTCTCGCAGGCGGGCCGCGAGGATGTGCTGCGGAACGATCGGGGCCCAGTCGATTGGCAAGTCGCTGAACTTTTCCATGACCGGAACCGCACTCTCTTCGACGGCATCCGAGAGAAGCAGGCGCATGTCCCGGTGCCGACGGAGGAGAACTGCGGCTGCCTCCAGAAGGTAGGGAACGCCCTTTCGCAGCGAAAGACTGCCGGTTGAAATGAGAGTTAAGGGTCGTGACTTCGGACGTGGGAGCGGCGAAGGACTGAAGACCCGGAGGTTCACCGGGCGGTGGATGACAGCAGTCTTCTCGCGGGGAAATCCTCGCTCTACGAGAGAGTCGACAACATGGGCACTGACCCCAATCGCAAAGTCGGCATGCTCGATGGACTTCAGGCCCCGTTCATGCTGTTGCCGTGAAATCGGCGGCAGCTGACATCCCCAACGTTTGTGCTCAGCCTCGACCAACCGCCAGAACTGATCGGGGTGCGAGTTTCCGGCGTCCAAAATAGAATGTCCGCCATGGGAGCGAATCCACTCGAAGGAATCGCAGAGGTAGCCGTAGCTGGAGATGAGACAATCGCCTGAACGAAGTTGCGAGCGCACCCACCGGTCGAACGCCGGATTCATGCCAAACCGCAGGCTCTCTCCGAGGAAACGCGAGAAAAACCTCCCTGTCAGAAAACCGTAGGCACCGAAAACCGGATTGTTCCGGATCAAGCCGCGGGGGATCTCGTTGGAGACGTTCCGCGCTCCGTGGCAATGGAGGCGAAGGCGACCTCTGCGGGCGAGCGCCACGGCGTAAATTTCCTGCGGAACCCTCGCCGGTGTGGCCACAACAAAACGCGCATCGGGAGCCGGATCAGGAGGCAGTATCGGACGGAGCCTCACACTTCTCTTTGGCCGGGCGACTCCGACGGAATCGGCATTGAGCAGGCCAAGATCCCGCAACGGCCGGAGGAAGGTCGTTGCAAAGGAGCCGAAGCTGAATTGCTCTGGGTCAAGCAGGCTGGGCCGGGGTTCTTCTCCCCGGGCCTGAATCCGGTCCCACCACTCAAAAACCGCCCCGGCTACGGCTTCCGGGCTGCGGATGGGGACAATCGAGCCGCTTTGCCCTGGGACGATATGGTCGTCGACCCCGCAATTCGGCGTCACAATGGCCGGCAGCCCGCAGGCCAGCGCTTCCAAGGCGGTACGCACGAGCCCTTCCTCCAGGGATGGGAGAACGTAAAGATCCGCGGAGCGCAGGCGCTCGGCCAACTGAGGATGCGGCAGCGGCGGAGCCCACTCGATCGGAAGATCGCGGTTCCTTTCGATGAACGGGCGCGCAGAATCCGCCACGGCCGCGGTGAGCAGCAAACGGGCGTCGGGCACCTTTGCACGGACCTGGCGATAGGCTTCCAACAGGTAGGGCGCTCCCTTGCGGAGCGACAGGCTGCCAGTGCAAATCAGTGTCAGTGGACGATCCTTGGGACGCTTACTTGTCCCGGGATAAAAATGGGTGAGGTCGACCGGATAGATGTTTGGCAGGATTTGCTCGGGGCGGAAGCCGCGTTCCAAAAACGAATCGGTGACAAACCGGCTCGGAGACAGGACGTAATCGACATCTTCCATCATTGCCATGGCGCGCTCGAGATGGTGGTAGGCGACCGGTGGAAGCCGACACTTCCAAATGCGGTGCTCTTCCTGGAGGACTTCCCAAAAGTTCGCTGGGTGCGAGTTGCCCCCATCGAGCAGCGTCACGCCGCCGGTCTTGCGTGCGAAGCGAAAGCATTCGTTGACATACCCGTAGCTGGAAATGACGTGATCGCCCGGACTCATCATCCCGAGTACCCAGCGGTCGAACCGCGGATGCTGCGCAAACCGGAATGCTTCACCATGAAAAGTGGAGCGTGTCTTCGCGGCCAGGTAAATGGCGAGGCCCATCGCGACGTGGCGGCGAGTGAACGTCAAGGGAACCCCCTGCGTGCCCCGGCGAGTCGCCAGCGCCAGAAACTTCAGGTGGCCGGCGAGATGCAACGCCCGCGCATGATCGTCACAGACCGAACGTCCCGGTGTCGCAACGATGAAACGACGGGTGGCACTCATCCAACTCGGGTCGGGTTCTTCAGTGGTTGACACAGGATAATGCATCTGGTTGCAATATGGAAGTGTAGAGTTTGCGGTGCTCCTCCAGCATTGCGGAACGGTTCATCCGAAGAGCCAAAATCCGCTCGCGCGCGGCCCGGCCCAATGCCTCCCGCAGAGACTCGGATCCCAACAGGAGCGCCATCGCACTTGCAAGTTCCTCCGGGCTTCCGGCCCTTGCCAGCAACCCGGTTTGGCCCGGGATGATCATGTCGCGGATGCCCCCTACGTTCGAGGCGACCGCGGGAGCCCCGAGGACGAGGGCCTCTTGCAGGGAGAGACCGAGTCCTTCGGCAAGTGAGGGCATGGCAAATACCCCGCAGGTTCGCAGTCGTTCAGCGGCCTCGTCCGGGCTGATGGCACCAAGGAGTCGAATCCGGTCGCGCAAGCCGTGGGCAGCGATGATCCTCTCGATCTCCTCGACCTCGCGGGAGCCGGCATCCTTGCGTCCGGCAATGTGAAGCGTCCAATCCGGGAACCGCTCGGCGATCAGCGCAAAAGCCCGGACAAGGAACGTCTGGCCTTTCCGTGGTCCAATCGTTCCCAAGCAGAAAATCGTGTTGTCGCGGGCGGCGGACGCCGGCTCGTCGCCGGTGAGTTGGGAATGGTAGATTCGCTGGAAGCGGCTTTTAAACGGCGGATACCACCGCCGCATGTTGGCGCAGTCATTGTCCGAAACCGTGATCTCGCTGCGCAGAGCCGCAAGCGTCCGCGCCCGGCCGGCCCAGGCGAGTGGCAACATCAGCAGACGGAAGGCCGTCGACCGCCGCGGTGCGCAGAAGTCGAAAAGGGAAAACGCGCCATGGTTTGTGGCGATGCACGGGATGCCGGTCCGGGCCACGATGGGAATCGGCGACTGCGACCAGGACCGCGTGCGGAACGCATACGTGCCTCCCAAGTGAAAGTGGACCAGATCGACGCGCTCGTCGCGCAACCACTCGGCGAGCCGCCCGGCCTGCAGGCGATACGGTGCCTCGGAATCCCAAGGGAAATGCGCTATGACGTGTCGGCTGAATCCGGAGGCTTCGAGCGACTCCGGAGCATCCCGGCTCACGAGGCACAGATTGAAATCCGATGCCAGACCGGCGACCAATTCCTTCACGAGCACCTCGACGCCACCCCACTGCGTGATGGGGTACTCCATGCACAGGGCGACTCGGCGGACGGACGGCATCGGCGCACCGTAGTGGCAGAGTTGGAAGCTGTCACGAACGACCTCCCAGCGGTTTGACACGGCGACCGGATTCCCGGACAAAAGGCGCATGTCCGCTACGGATTTCTACGATGATTACTGGTCACGCCGCACCCGTCCCAGCGCCGCCTGGGACCAAAAGCGCGTTACCCGCGTGCTCGGACCGCTGCTCGGCTTGGGCCGAATACTCGACTACGGCTGTGGGATCGGGAAAACTTACCGTCCGATCCTGTCCTCGTCGGTCGGCCATTACTCCGGTGCGGACGTGAGCCGCGTCGCCCTCCAAACGCTGGATGCGGCCACTCAGAGCGCCTATCCGATTGATCCGGAGACTTCCCGCATCACGGCGGACGATGCGTTGTTCGACGGGGCTTGCAGCATTGAGGTGCTGGAACACCTCCCCGACCCGCTGGCGGCGGCCCGCGAGTTGTTTCGTGTGCTCAAGCCCGGAGGCGTGCTGGTCGCGACGGTTCCGAATTTTGGCTACCACGCCTGGCGGCTCATGGCGTTGCTTCGCGCGGAGGTTCCCTCGGAGCCCGAACGGCCACTCGAGAACCGCTTCAACGGCGTTCACATTCGCTTTTACAACACCCGCTCGTTCGCCAGGCTCTTCCGCGATGCCGGCTTTCAAAACGTATCGATCGGGAGCTTCGATGACAGCTCCATTTGGGACATCACGCGTGGACTCGGCCCGCTTGCCGCGGTGAGCGACTTCGCGCGCCGCCACCTGCCGCCCTTGGCAAACCTTCGCTTCCTGCAGGAGGTCTGCCCCGCGCTCTTCGCTTACCGCATCCGGGCCGTGGCGTTAAAGCGCTAACAGAAAAACCGTGCATTCTTCGTAGCGCTTAGTACGAACGTCGGGATGCACGCATACACTCGGAATAAGATCCGCACGGTATGGGAGATCGTCCAGCGATTGGAAAACTGGCCGTCCGCATTGGCGCTTCGGATTCATAAAAATCGTCCGTATCGCGAAGTCCTTCGCTTTCGGAACGGAATCCACGTTTCCTGTCGGGGCGGTTCCAGAGATTGGGATGTCGTGCATGAACTGTTCTTCATGGACAGTTACGGCAAGGCATTGGATGTGCTTAGAAAAGCCACCTGCAGCCAACCGGTCGTTGTCGATCTTGGAGGGAATATCGGGACGTTCTCGCTGATTGCGGCTGCGACGCACCCCGGAGCGCAGATCCACGCGTTCGAGCCAGGCCCTCCGAACCTCCGGATGTTCGAGATCAATCGCCTCTTGAACCCCGGCCTCGGTGAAAGGATCCGTCTTGTTCCCGAGGCTGTTGGGGGGCAGACCGGAAAGGCCGTGTGGTTTTTTGACGAGAAGAATCCGGGGGCATCAAGCCTCTATGCCAGTGGCGACGGAGGGTGCGAAGTCCAACTTCGATCTTTGGAGGAGGTTGTTCGGGGAATCGGTTCACGCATCACCCTCCTGAAAATGGACATCGAGGGAGCGGAGTATTCAGTCCTTGAGCAGACGCCGGAAGAAACCTGGGCGCAGATCGATGCGATCGCGTTGGAGGTTCACGACGACCCGGCCGGGAAGTCGCGTCCGGACGAGTTCCTGTCGAAGCTTTCCTCTTTTGGTTTTTCGATTGAGAAGGAAAGCGTGGTCTCCTTCTTTCTTCATCGGAATGGCGGTTAGCTTCCGGGCGGCGATCCTTGTCTCTGACAACCGGGAAATCGAGCGGAAGTATTCGCTTTCACAGCCCTACTTCGGCACGGCCCCGACCGGTCTTTTTTCCGGGTTTGCAGCGCTCCTCCCGAAACACCCGGATTTGGAAGTGCACGTGATTTCCTGCACCCAAGTGCCGATGGAATCGCCGGAGAAACTCGCAGCCAACATTTGCTTCCACTCGCTCCACGTCCCGAAGTGGGGCTGGCTCAAGACCGGCTATTTCGGCTGCGTGCAGGCGATCCGGCGCCGACTCGCGGAGATTGGCCCGGACATTGTCCACGCGCAGGGTACGGAACGTGAATGCGCGGTGGGCGCGGCCTTAAGCCCCTACCCGCGCGTGCTCACCATTCACGGCAATCTTCGGCTTATTCGCCGCGTTCTACGCCCGAAACCATGGTCCGCCCTCGCCCTCCAAGCCCACCTGGAAGGTCTCGTCGTCCCGCGCTTCGATGGCGTCGTCTGCATCACCCGCTACACGGAGTCGGCCGTCTGTCGCGAGGTCCCGCGGACATGGGTTGTCCCGAATGCGGTGGACCCGGATTTTCTCTCGCTGGGTGACGAGCGGCAGGGAAGGCCGGCCGAAGCATCCGGCGTGCCGGTCGTGTTGGTCGTCGCGCATGTCGACGCCCGTAAGAACCAGAACGATTTTCTCCGCAGCCTCGACGCGCTCGCGGCCCGCCTGCGGTTCCGGATCAAGTTTTTTGGCCACAACAGCGGCGGCGAGTATGGTGCGGAGTTCGAGCGGCTCGTCGCGGAACGCCCTTGGTCGGAATTCGGCGGCATGGTCTCACGGCAGGCGCTCCGGGAGGAATTTCGAGCGGCGTCCGTCGTGGCGCTGCCGACCCACGAGGACAACTGCCCGATGGTTGTGCTTGAGGCTCAAGCCGCCGGGGTGCCGGTGATGGCCTCGAACGTCGGCGGCGTTCCTGACCTTGTGGAGAACGGAGTCACCGGCCTTCTCACCACCCCTACCGAGCCCGCCTCCATGGCCGGTGCTCTGGAGCGGCTCCTCACCGATCCCTCTCTCGTCTCGCACCTCACGACCAACGCCCGCCGTCAAGCCCGCGAGCGCTTCGCTCCGGCCGTCATCGCACAGCGGCATCTGGATATCTACCGGGAACTCCTTTCTCGCTGAAAAGCGGGGCCGTTCGCTGCACAGTCACGTAACAACATCGAATACACGGTTGCAGGGCTGGCTTCAGGAGGGCCGAACCAAGCGGTAGACCTCCAGCAACTGCCTCGCCACGTCGTCCCACGACCAGCGGCGGACCTTCGGTGGTTGCATGGACGGGGCGCTCCGGTAAAAGCCAGCGAGCCGCTCCACGTTCTCCGGCGAGGCATCATTCGAGAGGTAATGCGCCTCTGTGCCGAAGCATTCGCGCGCCCAAGGCTGGTCCTGCACGAGAATCGGAACTCCACAGGCTGCGGCCTCATGGGCCGACAGGCACCAGTTTTCGTGTCGGCTGAAAATGACAAAACCGCGGCTCGACTGGAGCAGGCGGATCATCTCCGTCCGGTCGGCGACGTGCGGTTGGTGCTGGACGATGCGCCCGTCTACAAGGGACTGGAACTGCTTCCAATACGGCTCTTCACAACTGTACGGCTTGCCGACAAACAGGATCGGCACGTTCGCACGGATCGCCATCTCGGCGAGGTCGACCGAGCGTTTACGGTCGGTGATCGTTCCAGTCGTGATCAGAAAATCGCCGACCCGCGGGGCTGGCGGTAGGTTCAGGAACTCCGAGGGCAGGCCGAGGGGCACGATGGAAATCCGTTCGCGAGGCACACCGTAAAGGAGCGTCAGGACGCGGGCCTCGGCTTCGAGCCCGACGACAAAACGGTCGACCTGCCCATAATCACCCCAGTGTGTCTGATTGCGGAATAACCGGCCTCCGGGTACGCGCGAGATCGCCTCGCGAATCCAGCCCTGCACCTTCAAACGGGCCACGGGATGGTTACAATTCGAAGTGAGCAGCACGGTCGCTACCACCGCACGTCCCTGCCGATGCGCCATTTCGCTGTAGAGGGCATTCGGGAGGCCGAAAACATGGTGGACGACCCCGGTCTGGCCGTCGTCCCACCAACGGATCGGCTCCACCTCAACGCCCTGACCGGCCACGGCGCGCATAGTCTCCTCGATCTGCGTCTGCGCACCGCCATGGGCGAGTTGGAACGGCATATGGCAGTCGAAAAGAATCTTCATTTCGCAACTCCGACGCGCTTTTCAAGAAAGGCGATCCGCTCGGCCGTGGGAGGGATCAGGTGGTTGTTACCCACCGCCGTGTGCATCGGCGGAACGTCTTTGGTGACCACGGCATTCGCCCCAACCATCGCCCAAGCGCCGATCTTTACCGGACCAAGGATTTTGGCACCCGCTCCGACATAAACCCCCTCCTCCAGAGACGGGTAGTCACCGGACAGGTCGGTCGCCTGACACCAAGGGTCCCTCCCCCCCAACGTGACCTGGTGCATCAGAGTCACATTTTCCGCCAATATCGAGGTCGTCCCCACAATTATTCCATAGGGATGCGGAAGGAAGAGCTTCGATGGTATCGGGCAATCGATCTCCGTGTTTAAGAGCGTCTCAAGAACGCGGCGCAGCAGACGCTGCCGCCGCCGCAACGCCGACAAGTAAAGATCCACGACGACCCCGTTGCTGATCCACGGATTGATTGGATGGACCGGGGTTCGACGCATAGTGGGTTTCGTCAATGGATTTCCAATGAACGGCCGAGGGTCCGAAGACAAGAGGAAACTGAAAAACGGCCGTCCCATGGATTGCGTCATTTCCCCGCGGGGAAATTTCTGAAATCTTTTTTTGGGTCCATGCTGCTCTCCATCATCACGCCTTCGTTCCGCCAACTTGACTGGCTTCGCGTTTGCATCGCCAGCGTGCGGGACCAAGTGGGCAGCGGGGTGCAGGTCGAGCATATCGTGCAGGACGCCGGGAGCGAGGGCATCGCAGAGTTCGCGCGGGAGCACGGGGGGGCACTGGTGCGGGACGGCACCGCAGTGGAGGCACCGGCCGATGGGATGGATTACCGGTTGGTGATTTACTCGGAGCGAGACGGCGGGATGTACGACGCGATCAACCGAGGATTCGCGCGAGCCCGGGGTGAGGTGGTGGCGTATCTGAACTGCGACGAGCAATACCTTCCCGGTGCCCTGAAGGCTGTGAAGGCGCGGTTTGAAGCCGACCCTGCGTTTGAAATGCTCTTTGCGGACGCGGTGGTCGTGCGGGAGGATGGGTCGTTCCTCTGCTTCCGGAAAGCGCAGGTGCCGTTTCGTGACCAGTTGTGGTTCCGGATGCCGGTCCTGAGCTGCGCGACGTTTCTGCGGCGTAGTGCCTTCGTCGACAAGGGTGTTCGTGTGGATGAGACAAAAAATATCCTCGGAGACGTCATCTGGATCATGCGCGCCCAAGAGGCCCGGCTCAAAATGGGCGTTCTTCGTCGCTTCACATCGATTTTCACCGAGACCGATGGGAACCTGGGCGTCGGGGGAGCGGCCGACCGGGAGTTTCTGGATCTTCGCCGCCGAATGCCAGCCCATGTGCGGAGTTTCCTTCCGGCCTATGAGTTCTACCACAAAGTCCGCTCGCTTTTGGCTGGGACGCGCAGTCATCCGGCATTCGACTACCAGATTTTTACCAAACAATCGCCGGTCAAACGCCAGTGCATCCACGTGGCACACCCCACGGCCGTCTGGAAAGGACGCACCGAAACAGACAAAAACGTCCTGAGTCAAACCGAGCAGGCTTAGAGGCCCCGGGGCCTCGCGACTCGGAAGCGAATCCGCTCCGCCCTGAACCGTGAAATCGAATCGACGCAAAATCCTGTAAATCCTGTAAATCCTGTCTAAAACCACCTCCGTGAAGGTGACAATCATGCGCGCCATGCGCGGCGAGTATCCCAGCATGGAAACCTACGCGGACGGGCTCGCGGCCGGGCTGCGCGAGGCATTTCCGGACTGGGAGATTGCCGAGGTCGAGCCCAAACAACTTCCGAACTCCGGGCTCCTCTCCAAGCCGGCAAGGGCGATCAATGGCGTCCGCCGCTACATCGAGCGGTTCTGGAGCTATCCCCGAAGGGCGCTCGCGACAAAACCCGACGTGATCCACGTGATCTCCGACCACTATTTTCAAGTCGCCCGGTTTCATCGCCCGGGCGTCAAGGTCGTCGCAACGTGCCACGACCTGATTTATTACCGTTTCCGGAAAAACATCGAGCAGTTTGCCGCGTTCGTCGGCGTGAGCCGGACGGCGCAAGAGTTCAGCATGCGATCGCTGCGACGGTGCGACCATGTGATCACGCTTTCTCAGGACAACGTGAACGACCTGAACTCGATTCTTGGCGTTCCCCGGGAACGGATGACGATCATCCATAACGCGGTGCCAGCGCACTTCGTGCCCGCGACGACAGAATCCCGGGCCGCCGCGCGGAAAGCTCTCGGGCTGGCGGACACCACCTTCGCCATCATGCACGTCGGCACCGTCGAGCCGCGGAAAAATGTGGATGCGATCCTCGAAACCATGGGCCTGCTGAAGAACGACGATGTCTTGTTTCTCAAGGCCGGCATCGAGTTCACCCCGGCCCAGAATGCCCGCATCGCCGCGCTCGGAATCGGACCCCGCATCCGCCACCTCGGCCGGATCGCAAATGAAAAAATGGTCGCCATCTACCACGCCAGCGACGCCCTCGTCTTTCCATCGCTCTACGAAGGCTTCCCCTTCCCGATCGTTGAGGCCATGGCCTCTGGAACTCCCGTGATCACCTCAACCGCCTCCTCCCTCCCGGAAACGGCTGGCGGGGCGGCATGGCTCGCAGACCCGCACGACTATCCCACCATTGCCGCCGCCATCCGCCGCCTCCGCGACGAATCCGGCCTGCGGGCCGAACGAACAGCTGCCGGATTCGCCCGGGTGAAGGATCTCACTTGGAAGAAAAATGCGGAGGCGGTTGCCACGGTTTACCAGAACCTTTTTGCTTGATGCTTTGACATCATCTTAACTGATGACATGGTGTTTTGATGAGAACGACGCTGACTTTGGACGATGATTTGGCGGGGATTTTGAAAAAACGTTCTCGGGAATTCGGACGCCCCTTCAAAGAAGTTGTAAATTCCGCATTGCGAAAAGGTTTGCAGGAAGAATTACCGTTCATTCAAAAAGCCCCCCCGAAGGTGCGGTCCCGCGCCTTGGGGCTGCTCCCGGGTTATGATCCAGACCGGATGAACCAACTGGTGGACGAATTGGAAGCGGAAGAGTTTTTGCGCAAGGAACCGGGCAAATGATCCTGCCCGATGTCAATCTGCTCATTCATGCCTACAACTCGGAATCCGCCGAGCATGAAAATGCACGGAAATGGTGGGAGTCCCGAATGGCCGGGCCGGAGGGTGTTGGCCTGACATGGGTGGTGGTGCTGGGATTCATCCGGATCACGACAAGTCGGAGAATCCTTAAGAATCCTTACCCGCTCAACGAGATTCTGGACATCGTTGGCGAGTGGCTGGAGCTCCCTCACTACGATCTGGTGCATCCCGGCGGGGCTCATTTCACGCACTTGGAGGGGTTGTTGCGGAAAGCCGGCGCAGCTGGCAATCTGACTACCGACGCCCATCTTGCGGCTACAGCCATCGAGCGCGGCTTCATTCTCTACACGAGCGACGCAGACTTCTCGCGCTTTCCCGGCTTGAAGTGGCGCAATCCCCTTAAAGACGGGGACTGCTAATGCGGCACGGGGAGCGTCCATGAAGATTCTTTACGTGTGGAACCTCTACCAACAGCAGGGTGGAGAAAACATGTGGTATCCCAGCGAGCCGGAACTCTTCCGCGAGCGCGGCCACGAGGTGTGCTTCTACGAGCGGGATAACAGCGACCTGAGAAGCTTCGGTGCCCTTCAGAAAGTCTCGATGCTGTGGAGGACAAGCTGGGCGGAAGACACCTATCGTGAGGTTCGGGCAATGCTGCGTCGGGAAAAACCGGACGTCGTTCACGTCTATAATACCCTGGCTCTCGTTTCCGGCTCGATCTTCCATGCCTGCGCGGCGGAGCACGTGCCGGTTGTGCAAACTCTTTACAACTATCGGGCCGTTTGCCCCGCGGCGACTCTGCTCCGGGAGGGGCAGGTCTGCGAGGAGTGTGTGTCCGATTCGCTCTGGAGTTCAGTCAAACACGCCTGCTATCGCGATTCCCGTCTGCAATCGGCGGCACTTGCGGCCTCAATCGCGTTTCATCGATGGATCGGTACCTGGGAACGCTGCGTTCAAGCGTTCATCGTGCCCACCGCCTTCATGCGCGAAAAGCTCTCCGCCGGGCTCCCCCGGGAGAAAATCGAGGTTCGTCCCAACTGGCATGAACCGGATCCGGGAATGCGCGAAGGCGATGGCGGGGGAAATCTTCTCTACGTTGGCCGATTGTCGGAGGAAAAGGGAGCCAGGGTTGTCCTGGAAACGTGGGCCCGCCATCCCGATCTCCCACCGATCCGCATCCTTGGCGACGGGCCTCTGAAGGACGAAATCGAAGACGCAGCGAGAAACGATTCACGCATTGAATACCTCGGCCGCCAACCGCATGAGCGGGTCATCTCCGAACTGCGTGCCGCCGGGGGCCTGCTCGTGCCGGCCCTCTGGTATGAGGCTTTTCCCCACACGCTTCTCGAGGCCGCCGCGTGTGGCGCGCCGATCCTGGGATCGCACTTGGGAACCCTCCCCGATGTCGTGGTCGATGGCCAAACCGGTTTTCTCTTCGATCCCTTCGACCCCAGCGATGTCGCTTCTGTCATCCGCCGGTTTTTCGATTCGGGCACGGATCGCCGTGCGATCCAACTGGCCGCTCGACAAAAATACGATTCCGAGTTTCGCGGCGAACAGGCCTACGGGAACCTGACGAGAATCTACCAACTCGCCATGGCGCGAATTTCACAAAAAACCCGTTGATTGAACGTTGTCCGGCTGCCATAAGCGCCTCGCAATGAGTGAAAAGAAAAATGTCCTCCTCGTCGGTGGAGCAGGCTATGTCGGCAGTGTCACCACCGAGCAACTCGCGGAGCGCGGTTACCACCCTGTCGTCCTCGATAACCTTTACCAAGGACACCGCGACGCGATCCACCCGGAGGCCGAATTCATTGAAGGGACGATTTCGGACGAGGCCTTCCTCGACCGCCTTTTTTCCGGACGCCAGTTCTTCGGCGTGATGGATTTTGCCGGGGAAACCCTGGTGGAATTTTCGATGACCGATCCCAACCGGTATTTCCAAGCCAATGTGGTGGACGGCCTCAAGCTCCTCAATGCCATGGTCAAGCATGGCGTCGAGCGATTCGTTTTCTCCTCCACCTCGGCGATCTACGGTGAACCCGAGGAGATTCCCATGCCGGAAACCCACCGAAAGGATCCGGGCAATTCCTATGGCGAATCGAAACTGATCTTCGAGCAGATTCTCAAGTGGTATCACCGAATTCACAATCTGCGCAGCGTGTGCTTCCGCTACTTCAATGCCGCCGGCGCTTCCGAGCGCTTTGGCGAAGATCATCGCCCCGAGACCCACCTCATCCCTCTCGTCCTCCAGGTCGCGCTCGGTCAGCGGGAAGTCATCAACATCTTCGGCAATGACTACCCAACAAAAGACGGAACCTGCGTCCGGGACTACACGCATGTTTTTGACCTTGCCCAAGCCCACATTGCCGGACTCGAGAATGCTGATCAACTCGGCCATGACGCCTTCAACTTGGGAAATGGCGATGGCTACACCGTGAACGAGGTTATCCAGGCGGCACGCGACGTGAGCGGACATCCCATTCCCGCCAGAATCGTGCCACGCCGGGCCGGCGATGTTTCCCGCATGGTGGCAAGCTCTGCCAAAGCCAGAAAAGTTCTGGGTTGGGATCCCCGTTATCCCAAAATCCACCAGATGATCGAGACAGCCTGGAAATGGCATGTGGCCCACCCCACCGGTTACGAGCAATGATTATCGTCCGAACACCATTTCGTCTTCCGCTTGGTGGCGGGGGAACAGATTTGCCCGCCTATTACGAGAAGTACGGCGGTTTCTTGATCACGGCGGCGGTAAACAAATACATGTTCCTGAGCATCAACCGGCCTGCCCTGGTTCGGCGTATGCGTCTCGCCTACTCGAAAGTGGAAAACGTGGCGATTGGCGATTATGACGCGATCCAGCACGATGTGGTTCGGGAAACGTTCCGGCACTTTCAGGTGAATTGCCCGATCGAGGTGACTTCGGTCGCCGACATCGGCGCGGGCACGGGCATGGGATCTTCGAGCAGCTACACGGTCGGACTCCTCAACGGGCTCAATGCCATGCTGCGCCGCCATCTGCCCATCCAGGGACTGGCCGAAGAAGCTTGCATGGTCGAGATGGAGCTCGCCCGCAAACCCGTCGGTAAACAAGACGCCTACGCCGCAGCGTTCGGCGGCATCATCGCGATGGAAATCACGAAGGAGGGCGTTGTGACGGTGAAGCCGCTCGCTCTTGAGGATGAAACAATTCTCGAACTGGAGAGCCGTCTGATGATGTTCTACACCGGCATCCAGCGCGATGCGAGTGAGATATTGGCCGAACAAGGCGAAAAGGTCCGCGTCACCGCCGAGGATGCGACAAACGCCATGCACCGGATCAAAGAAATCGGCTACCTGAGCAAGGAGGCCATGGAGGCAGGCGACATCACACGGCTCGGGCAACTCATGCATGAACATTGGGAAACCAAGAAGCGGGTGTCCACCAAAATGAGCAATCCCGATATTGACCGCTGGTACGACCTCGCCATGCAAAACGGGGCCCTCGGTGGGAAGCTCATGGGCGCGGGCGGGGGCGGGTTCCTGCTCTTTTGCACCGAACCCGGAGCCCGCCGGAACCTTCGTCTCGCTTTCCAGAAGGAGGGCCTCCAAAATATGGACTTCCGCTTCGACTGGGATGGAAGTCGCGTGCTGGTGAATTTCGGAGACGACGGCCACTATCAACGACAGGCCGAACGCGCAGAACAGCCCTGATCGATGGATGAGGTAAATCAGCAGACAGGGAACAAGCTGCAGAAGCCCCTCCTGATTGCCGCCTTCACAATCTTGTTGTCCACGGCTTGGATCATCAATCCCTTCGGAGCTCAGGGGTTTCCGGACACCCGATTTACCCGCCCGACGCCAGAGCCCGGGTCATTTTCCGAAGTCTCAAACAGGATTGTCGCCGTCACGACTGAGCGAAGAATGGATGGGACGACTCCCTCTGCATTCATGCTCCTCACTGAAGACAATCGTTTGCTCGAGGTGAGAAATTTCTTTGGGGAAGATTTTCCCAACATGACAAACGACGCCGCCCCGTATTACTCGCAGTTTGGAATCCAAGCCGATTTGGCGCTAGCATTATCGCGGGGTTTTGGATCTGCTGCGGAAGGATTGCTCGCCTTCCGATTTGTTATCACTGTCGCGGCCGCTGCTGCGTTCTCCATCTTCCTACTTTGGGTGGTGGAATGTCTCAGTTGGAAGACGGCACTACTCGTAACCGCCGTGATGGCTTTCGCCGACTGGATGATCATTTTCAGCCAGAGCATCTTCTTTATGGCGTTCCTGAACGTCCTGGCCTTTTCCCTGCCATGGATCCTTTTGGCCAAAGGGGGATCGATTCCAAAGAAGGCGTTTGGGACGGCAGTCAGCTTTCACCTCGTGATCACTTTTGCGAGATGCCTGGCTGGCTACGAGTATCTCACCTGCTTGATTTTGGCTCCCGTGCCGGCGCTGACCTATGCCTCATGGATGGAGGGGTTTTCGATTTTTCGTTGGATCAGGCGCTGCATGATCTTTGTGGCGGCCGGGACATTGGCGTTCTTAGTCGCCGTGGGATGCCAGTTCGTGAAAGCGGTCTCGGTGGAGGGGCTTCCTCCGAACCAAGCGCTCGCTTTTCTTGTCTACCGCTCGAGCGATAACACACAAGTTGGGCTCGGACCTTTGGATTTCAACAGGGCCGATGCAGCGTTGAAGGCGAGCTCCCGAGTATACCGAGCACTCAATAAACTCGGGATTGAAGGTCCCTCTGCAGCAAAAGCTTTCCTCACCGCCTATCGCTCCTGCGCCTATTTGGCTGGCAATCTTCTCACATTGCCGCGTGGTATCGGGGTGCCTTTTGTTGTCTTCCTTGCTGGTTACGCCGCCGCAATCTGGCTCTATCGCAAAAGGAGAAAGCGGTTTATCGAACCCCGGAAAGCGGACGCGCTTTTCGTTGCGTCGGCCGCTGCATTCCTCGCATCGGCGTCCTGGCTGGCTCTTGCATTTAACCATTCCATGATCCATACCTACTACAACCTCATCTGTTTCTATTTCGCCTTCGTCCCAACTGCGTTGTCGTTCGTCGGTTACCTCTTGTTCGGAAACGTGGTCGCAGAAAGCCGTTCGCAAAAATGAAGATACTCATCACCGGCGTCGCCGGCTTCATTGGCTCCAATCTCGCAGTCCGCCTGCTGGCCGACGGACACGAAGTTGTGGGCCTGGACAATCTCGCGTATGGAGTACGCGAGCAGGTTCCGGAAGGTGTACCTCTTCACGTGATCGATGTTCGTTCACGGGAAGTCGCGCAGGCCTTCGAGGGAGTTAATGTTGTCTTCCATCTCGCGGCGAAGAATTGCATCAGCGACTGTCAGTCGAACCCGATTGAGACGGCGGATATTAACGTCACCGGCACGGTGAACGTGTTTGAGGCCTGCCGAGAGGCCGGCGTCCGCAAAGTCATCTACGCGGAGTCGAGTTCAATCTACGAGGGCAGTCGTGTGCTACCCACGCCCGAGGAGGAGGAGCATCCAGAAAGCTTCTATGCGTGCAGCAAGATGGCGACGAAGTTCTTCGCGGATGCCTACGCGAGATATCATGGCATCCGAAGCACGGCCTTGCGCTATTTCTGTGTCTACGGCCCCCGGCAGGACTATCGGAGAACGATCCCGCCGGTATTCAGCGCCTTCATTATCAAATTGCTCCGCGGGGAGGCTCCCATCATCTACGGCACCGGGGAAAAGCGACGCGATTTCATCCATGTGGACGACATCAACGACTTTCACGTTCGCTGTCTCACCGATGAAAGGACCGATGGGCAGGTCTTCAATCTGGGAGAAGGACGGAACTATTCCGTGAATGAAGTCTACGAAACCATTGCTGACCTTCTCGATGTCAGAATCCCGCCGGTACGAAAGCCCGATCTGCCGGGAGAGGCACAAGAGACGCTCGCGGACATTACAAGGGCCAGATCCCTTGGCTGGAAACCGCGCATTGGTCTTCGGGACGGTTTGTTGACGATGATTCGATTCATCCAGTCGGAAAAGGCAGCGGGGCGCGTGTGAAAGCACTGATCCTTGCTGCCGGGAAAGGCTCGCGGCTTGGGACCATCGGGGAAGAGACTCCCAAGCCACTCCTCGCCGTCGGCGGTCGACCGATTCTCGAGCACCATCTCAACCGCTGCGCCAACGCGGGTGTCCGCGAGGTCTTCATCAATACCCACCACCTCGCCGGCCAGATTCGCGACTTTTGCGGCGATGGCTCGCGCTGGGGGCTGAAAATCACCTTTTCGTTCGAACCGGTGCTCCTCGGAACTGCTGGAGCTGTTAATGCATTCCGGTCGAGGCTCGATGGCGAGCCGTTCATTGTCATCTACGGCGACAACGTCATGGAACTCGAACTGCCGGAGTTCATCCGGACGCATTGCTCAAAGCGGCCGGTCGCGACAGTGGCCGTCCATTACCGGGAGGATGTCTCGACAAGCGGAATGGTGGTCACGGACGATAGTGGACGGATCAGGAGCTTTATCGAGAAGCCAGCACCATCCCAACAGGTCAGTCACTGGGTCAACGCCGCTGTCTACCTGCTGGAGCCGGACGTTTTAGACTTCATCCCTCGGGAGGGCTTCAGTGATTTCGGCCGGGACGTCTTCCCGGCTTTGCTCGCCGAGGGCCGGCACTTGCATTCCTTTCAGCTTGCCGGGGACGTTCACCCCGTGGACACCCCGGAGTTGCTGGCGGAGGCGCGAAAGCGCCGATGAACCCCGCCCTGTTCCTCGATAGAGATGGAGTTCTCAACGAGCTCGTCCTCCGGGATGGGGCGTTTGTTTCGCCCCGGTTCGCATCCGAGTTTCGTCTCGTTGATGGCGTGACTGAACTCTTGTCCGCCGCCGTTTCGAAGGGTTTGATTCCGGTTGTTGTCACCAACCAACCGGATATTGGCCGGGGGCTGATGGAGCCCGAGCAACTCGCTGCCATGCACCGGCGACTGACGGCTGAACTTGGTCTCGAAAAAATCCTCGTCGCGGAAGCGGGCGAGGATACCGATCCCCTTCGTAAACCCAACCCGGGCATGCTTTTTCTTGCAGCCGAAAAATGGAATCTTGATCTTGGTCATTCCTGGCTGATCGGCGACAGTGTAAAGGATATCGAGGCTGGTCAGCGGGCGGGAGTAGGAACGATCCTCCTTGAGACGAACTACAACCGGGAATACCACGGATCAGCCGACGAAAATTTTCCATCCATCAGAGACATCACCCAATTCCTTCTCACCCTATGAGCTTCGCCTCGGAGTTTCTCCAAAAGACCACACAAACCATTTCCGAAACCAACGCTGCAGCCATTGAATCGATGGCTGTTGTACTCCGGGGCGTCCGCGATAGCGGCGGTCGGGTGTTCTTCATCGGTTCGGGCGGAGGCGCTGGGCACGCTTCCCACGCGACCTGTGACTTCCGAAAACTCGGCGGATTTGAAGCCCACTGCCCGACCGACAACGTGTCGGAACTGACCGCACGGATCAACGACGAGGGCTGGGAGAATTCCATAGCCGACTCGCTCCGTGCCATGCGACTCTCGGACAAGGACGGCGTGTTCGTCTTCTCGGTGGGCGGCGGCAATGAAGAGAAGAACATCTCCGTGAACCTCGTTAATGCCGTTAAGTTTGCGAAGCAACGCGGAGCAAAAGTGCTCGGAGTTGTCGGGCGGGACGGTGGCTACACAGCCAAGGTGGCCGATGCCTGCGCCGTGATCCCGACGGTGGATGCCAATCTCGTGACTCCCATTACGGAATCCTTTCAGGCACTTGTCTGGCATTTGCTTGTTTCCCACCCGACTCTCCAAGCAGCAACCGCAAAATGGGAAGGCACGAAATAATGAAATTCACCACAAAAATCTTCGCCGACGGAGCCGATAAAGCCGGCATGCTTGAGATGCATGCAAACCCGCTGATTTCCGGATTCACCACCAATCCGACCCTGATGCGCAAGGTCGGGATTTCCGATTACGAAGCGTTCGCCAAAGACGTCCTCATGGACATCCGGTCAAAGCCAATTTCGTTTGAGGTGTTTTCTGACGACTTTGACGACATGGAACGTCAGGCGAGAAAAATCGCAAGTTGGGGCGAGAACGTGTATGTCAAGATTCCAATCACCAACACGAAGGGCGAATCCGCCGTTCCTCTCGTTGAGCGCCTCTCCCAGGCCGGAGTCAAAACAAATGTCACGGCGATGATGACTCTCGCGCAGACGGAGGCTGTGCTGCCCGCTCTGGCCAACTCTCCCGGTGCGTACGTTTCCATCTTTGCCGGCCGAATCGCCGACACAGGCATCGACCCACTGCCAGTTATGAAGGCTGCAATGGAAAGGTTGGCAAGCTACCCGAAAGTGGAACTGATCTGGGCCAGTCCACGCGAGGTTTTCAATCTTGCGCAAGCAGATGCGATCGGATGTCACGTGATCACCATGACAAACGACCTGATCAAAAAGATCCCGACCTTCGGTAAGGACCTGGAACAATTCTCTCTGGACACGGTAAAGATGTTCTACAACGACGCAAAAGCGGCTGGCTTCGCACTGTAGAAGGATGATTTTCCCGAATTACTTGCCGGATCCTACAGGCGGTGCGCGTATTTGGTCCTATCTCGCATTTGCCATTCGATCGAACGGGACTCGCCCGTCACCTCGACGAGCACAAGATTGGCAACCGCATGCTCTTCGGCGGAAACCTCGTGCGTCAGCCCGCGTTTGTGCGCCTGCGGCAAGATCATCCCGGAGCGTTCCGAGTGGTGGGCGACCTGAAAGGAGCAGATACCATCATGAACCGGACGATCTTCATCGGAACTTATCCCGGTCTCACCACGGAACAACTCGACTACGAGATCCAAACGATCCGAGGATTTGTTGAGCGGAGCAACCGTTGAGTCGTTGAGGCAACGCGAACCATTCCGCAACAATTCGCTCTCTTCTCTCGGCCCGGGCCCTGCTTGCGCGTGCTATCAGGTGCCCCTCTTTAAATGTTCGTCGGGCGCTGTCGCCAGACCAAGAATCATGGGCAATGAGCGAGCATTATCACCCAGAACCCAGGATCCGGAAAGCAGAGAGTCGGGCGACCGCCGACCAGCGAAAAGCCACCTTTGCACCAAGTCAGAGAGGATAGAGTCGGCCGGCGATGAATTGAGCTCCATTTGCTGAAGTCCAGCCTAAGGCGGTGGATGATCAGTGAAGTAAATCTGAATGATAATCCCGTAAAGGCGTGAGATCTCAGGAATGAGCCTTGAGGCTCTCCTCAAAGACAAGACGTCCGAATGATCAGAGTGGTTTCAGCTCTCTGCGCTTCGGTGTTGCCGCGGGAGAAAAGCCTTGCGGGGGGCGCGGTGGAGGGGTTTGTTTCTGTTGGCTGCGGTCAGAAAGAAAGAGGGGCAGCCGGTCTTGCCACCGACTGCCCCGTGTTCCGGAGGTTTTGTCCTGCTGACTACGCCGCTTGGGGAACTTCCTCGGCGGGTTGTTCCGGCGCTTTCTGGCCGCCGCCGCCCTTGAAGCGTTGCTTCAACTTGGCGCGGGCGGGTTCGAGTCCAGCGGGCCGCACTCCGGTTTTCACCAGGGTGTAGATGAGCCGGGCGTCTTCGTAGAGTTCGGCTCCGGCCACCATGAGCGACTCACTGAGCTTGGAACTCAGGGTCTCGACGGCCGCCGCGATGTCGCGGAGGTTTTCCACGGTTTCCAGCTTCGCACGGAGGCCGGCCGGTTCATACGTCCGCGGCAGGATGTCGCTGTGTTCAGTCGCGAGTTTGATCGCGTCCTCCACAAACGGACGGCTGCGCAGACCCATCTTGGCCATGCGTTTGCGCTGGCCGTCCGGGACGGATACCAATACGGGCATGGCGTTCGTGAGCTCCTGGATTTGGGTCAGCAGGGTCTCACGGGTTTCCCGGCTGATCGTTTCTTTGACACGATGATGTTTCATTGTGTGTTTCCTTTCTGTTTTCCGGTCGTCCCGTGGCATTTGCCGTATTCAGCCGCGCGTCGCGTCAGTGCGCCGGCGGGTGGTCGGACCGAAATCTTTCTTTATGCGGCGAGCGCATCATCCCGCCCGGCGAGATCGCGGAGGGTTGGAAAAATGTCGAGCAGGCGGTAGCCGGCAAGCTGGCCGCTGACGTCAAACGTCTCGGCGAGGAGCTCGCTCCAGAGAACAAAGCCATCGCGGCGGATGGCTCCGGGCACGCCTTCGCGAGTGTCGGTGCCGAGGGCGGACATCACGGCCGGGCGTGGCATGAGGAGTCCGCCCATGGCTGCATTGGCCTGCCACTCCAGGGCGCGATGCCTGCTGAATGAAGTGCGGGAGAATCCCGAACCTTCGGGACCGATGTCCCCTCCCCGGCTGCGATGCCGGAACAGCCGGCCGGCATCACCGCCGCTGGCCATTTCCGGAACAATCTCCGAGGCGTGGAGGATGGCGTGGCCGGTTTCGTGTCCGCTCGTCGAGCGACCGAGCAGATAGAGTCCGCGGCTGGTCGGCGGGGCAAACTCCCGGCGGATCCGGATTGCGTCGATGCCCCGGGACGAGAAGACCGCCTCACCGCAAATGTCTTCCGGGAAATCGACGTAATCCAAACCGATCCCATAGCGCTCCATGAGGAACGTTTCGATGCAGACCGGCCCGGGATCTTCGGTGGCCTGGCCGGTGGCGCGCAGTTCGTCCCACGTGATGCGTTCGATCTCTTCCCGCTCGTAAAACGGGATTCGCCTCGTGGGGTCTATGGGGTCGGTGTAGTGGATCATTTGGATTTGTCGGTTGAGGGCGGTGGGTTTTCCTCCGCCAAAGCTTTTTCAATGCGTTCCGCCAAGGCCTCCGGCGACAGTCGCCGGGCTCCGGAAACCACTTGTCGAAAGGCCGAGGCATACTCGGGATTGCGGCGCAGGAGGTCCTTCGCCTCCCGAACGGGCGTCCGGGTGTCAAACGTTTTCAATTCCGACACCCCGACCCCAAGCACCTCCGCGAGCTTTTCCATGTACTCCTCGCCCACGTTTCGGACGTCGTTCTCCAAATCCGAGACGAAGGCGACCGATTTCCAGCCAATAGCGTCCGCCAGCTTCTGCTGCGTCATTTTCAATGCGATGCGGCGGCTTCGGAGGAGTTGACCAAGTGTGAGTGGATGTGATGATGACATAAGAGGAGATATTCTCGCGAGGTTCGCGAGATTTATAGGACAACAAGATGGTGTGTTCGTCAACAGCATTTTCACTACAGGAAGGACAAAAGGTGGAATTCGGATCAGATTTCTGTGCGAAATCCTCCACCCGTTGAGGCGATGAGATGGCGAAGGAAGCCTCAGGGACAAAATTCTGTCGATGTCGGCAACATTCCGGCTCCTTGCGACCGAAACTCCGAGCGCAGCAACCGGCGGTCTGTCTGGAACCTCAACGCCCCTGATGAATGGGAAACGGCGGTTGAAGAATTCGGGATGGCGGATGGCACCGCGCTAGGCGCGGAAGGACGGATAGCGAATGAAGGATTAAGGATCAAGGATTCGGGATTCAGCATTCGGGATGAAGGATTCGGGATCAGGGGTTGACTCTGGCGTTCCCGCGCCGTCGCCCTGCGGGTCCGGCTTCTGCGGATCTACCCGGCCGCTGCCCCGCGGCCGTGTTCGGGATCGAGGAGGCAGGGGGGAAAGGATGGTGCCGCGCTTTGCGCAAAAGGTCGAATAGCGGAGAGCGGAGAGGTTGAGGGGGAGATTTTAACTCAACGGTAGAATTTTGGTCGGCATCTCCATGTTCTGGGCCTGCGAGAACGCTTTCAGAAGTTCTGTCTGATGAATGGATGCCCATTCGATAACCAATCCCAGAGCACGAGGAGGAAGATTTCCCCGCAAAACAGAAAGATGATTGATATCAATGACCGCAGTGGAGTCCCCGTAGAGCGCGTGAAAATGAGGCGGTGGATGATCAGCGAAATAAATCTGAATGATGATCCCGTAAAAGCGGGAGATCTCAGGCATGCGTGAGGGAACGTGTCAGTCCCGGCAAAACCTCTTCCGGCTCGTTTCCGGTAGCCCGCAGGTAGAGTGCGTCCGGGCACATGTCCAAATCGCCAGGCCAGCTTACGGCTCCGAAGTCGGTTACCCTTACCTGCTCGAAGATTCCAGGTTGCACCCACGCCTGAAACACGCCTTTGCCGGCAAAGTCCGACAAGTCAACCACCGCATCCGTCCCGTCAGAAAAACCCAGACGCAACTTGAATTCCGCGAGAGGCTGAGCCGCGAGAATCTTCATACCCGAAGCATAGCTGGTGAGGCGCGAATGTCGAGGCCCCAGCTTCACCATCCATACTCGAAATAGCCTGCCAGGTCGAGGACCGATGGCACCGCGCTGGGCGCGGGAGGTCGAAGGACGAATGGCGGATAGCGGATTCAGGCGTAGCGCTCTGCGATCTGCCACGTTTCGTGGAGGCCGAGCATCGGTGCGGCGTTTGCAACGAAGCCTCGGTCGAAATCTTCGCCGGGCACGGCGAGAATGCCGCGGATATCCCGGAGGTGCTTGTCTCCTCCCCCCTCCCTGTAGAACTCCAACTTCCACAAGACCACATACTCCGGCGGTGCGCCCCAGAAGTCGCAGTCCTGAATGCGCACGCGTCGCCGGTGATCCATGGCCCATCGGAAAAACGGAAGGGCGGTAGACGGGTAACAATCGGCTTTCTGACCGGTCGGGATATGGATGACGTTAAAAGGACCTCCCGTGGGTCGATGAATCTCAATGAACACCACCTCCTCGGGCGGCAGGTCGTATTTCGGAGAGGGAAAGATGGCAGATAGCGGATGGCGGATGCGTTGCGCGGCAGCCGGTTGGATCATCCTTGGAAAGGGCCTCGGATGAATGTATCGTTCTGCGAATGACTGAGAGGAGGGAACATGTTTGGATGGCTCAATGGCGGGCGGCGGAGGCGGCTCTCGTCGAGATCCGGCGTCAAGAACTCGCAGGATTGAGCGAGCAGGACTCCGCCGAGCTCTTCAATCGCTGCGCCATGCCAGCCGGCGATTTCTGGCTGTCCCCCGAACGGCTGCAATCATCGGGGCTGGTCGCGCAACAGAAGTATTTCATGAGATCGCGCTCCCATGCATCCTGCCGTTGAGGCCGCCTTGGAACTTCAGGAGTTCCTCGACCGAAACGGCCTGCGATTCTGCATCATCGGGGGGATCGCCGTCCAGCGCTGGGGCGAGGTGCGGCTGACCGTCGACGCGGATGCCACCGTGCTCACGAATTGGGATCAGGACGAATATGTGACAGATCTGCTGCTCGATTCGCCATTTGTGCCCCGCCGTGCGGATGCCAGGGACTTCGCACTTCGGCACCGAGTTCTACTGCTCAAGAACAAGAGCGGGACGCATGTGGATGTCGCCTTGGGCGCGATGGACTTCGAGAACCGCTCGGTTTCAAGGAGCTCACTCTGGAGAATCTCAAAAGGTGCCGAACTCCGGACGTGCTCGGCTGAGGACCTTTTGGTGCACAAGACATTCGCCGGACGCAGTCGCGACTGGACCGACATTGAGGGCATCCTCCTCAGGCAGGGACGGAAACTCGATCTCGCTCAAGTCCGCCAGGAACTCCATCCCCTCCTAGAACTCAAAGACGCCCCGGAGTCCATGGAGCGGCTGGTCGCGCTTTGCCGGGACCTTTCTCTCGAATTCCCGACGGGGTAGCCTCCGCTCTTCCCCCCCGTTTTGCGATCCTCGTTCTCGCTGGTCGTATTCGGATCCAAATACCTGCCTCCTAACTCCTGACTGCTAGGATTCGCCATCCGCCATTAGTCTTTCGCCATCCGCCATCTGCGCGGAGCGCAGAAAAGCACGATGACGCCGAGAGCGGACGCGAAGAGGAGGAAGAGGATGCCTCGCGAGGGCCCCGGGGAGAACTGGAGGATCCATTGACCCGGATTTTTGACAGTGAGTTGCAGAGAGCCATCCGGGTTGGCTGCGAGTTGGGCGGATTCGTTGGCGGGGCCGGTTGCGCGCCAGCCGCGGTGGAAGTTCTCGAAGATCTGGATCGATTGGGCGCCCGGGGGAATGTTGAGCGTGATGCGGCTGGGTGAGAGCCGTTCGAAGGCCACGGCTTCACCGTTATCGGCGATAGCCATGGCGAAGCCGGGATTTTTCCAGACCGAAGCCCCATCCGCCGTTCCAACAAGAGTCCAATCCTCCGGGCCGGGGAGTTCCTCGCCTTGCATGATGAGGCTGGTGCCGGGCATGAGAGGACCTGCCGCGCGCTTGTTCATGCCATTCGGATGCATGCTGTCGTAGCCGGCGGTGATCGGAACGTCCGCAGGATCGAGGACGTTGTTGTAGAGGATGCCATCCGGGAGGCGGCTGGATGGCTGGATCTGAAGCACGCGGCCACTGTCGAGGTTCTCCTGGAGGAGGCGGACAAGCGGTGGGCGTTCGTAGGGGTTTCGGTCGTCCGACCATGCGGTCCACTGAAACCAAAAGAGCGTTGACTGCACGAAGACACCGGCAGGGAGGAACCAAAGGACCCAATTCCGTTGTCCCCTCGCCCACGCATGCAGAGCCCACCACCCGCCTGCAATCGCACCGACCGACACGATCTGGAGCGGGTTGGTCAGCGAGACATAGTCGACCAGGTTCCCGGCTCGTTCCGCCATCCAATCCCGGAAGAGGCCAAATTGGCTCCGCTGAGCCTGACCGAGAACGATCTTCTGGAGGGCGGTCTCGATTTTTGGTCCGAAAACGATCAGTGCGCCACTGGCCGCGATCCAGAGTCCGAGTCCCAAGGCAGCCAGTCGGCCACTCCAGCGAGTCCACGCCATCAGGACCGCGGGGCCGGCATCCCGCACGAACACGGCAAACGCCCAGACTCCCCCAGCGATCCAGAGAACATTGATCCGATGGTAGAAGAGAGCGACGAAGGGACTGAGCGGCAGGAGCAGTCCGGCGACCATCAGGAGGCGCGCTGCGGAGGGTGTGCCCCGCCAGAACAACGCGGTGAGTGCAAGAAGGACGGGCAGCGTGCCGAATGATCCGAGATTGAAAAGGTCGGACTTGAAGACCTTCAGCAAGTCGAGGGTTTGGGCCGAACCGGCCAGCGATGGAAACGGGTAGAATGCGAGCGAGACGAGATTGAACAACGGTTGGGTCAGTCCGCTTCCATAGCCGAATCCTGCCCGCTCATGCCCGGCCGCGGAGTTCTCGAAATACATCCGGATCGTGGCATCGAGCATCCATGCGGAAAGCCCGACGGCCAGGAGTCCGGCCACAGCATAACCGGCGAAGTGGATCAGTTGTCGTCGAGAAACCGATTTCCGAAGATCCCAAGCCGATCCGGCCCAGCAACACAGGACCCCAACCACGATCATCGCCACGTGCTGAAGCGTGCCGCCGAGAAACGACAGGGCGATCGCCACCGCGCCGAGCGCCAGCCAGCGCGGACGGCGGGACTTTTCCCACTCAAAAAAGGCCAGCAGGACCAGCGGAAACCAACAAAACGCACTGAGCGCCCATCGGTGATAGACCCAAACGATAAACTGCGTGTTGCCCATCCACGCCAGGGCGCCGGCGAGCGCAGCGAAAGCTGGAACATCCTGCCTTCGGAGAAACCACCACATGCCGACACCGGCGATGACAAATTGTAGGAAAATCCCGAGGTTCCATGCCGTCCAAAAGTCGAGGAAGCGGTGCAAATGCATCGTCCAGTCGAAATAGAGCGCCATCGTATTGGCATGCTGCGGTGTCCCGCCAAAGACATCCGGATTCCACCCAACAAATCCGTCGGCCGCGATGCTGGATGCGCCGAACATTCGATACGGGATGTATTGTGTCACCGCGTCGGTGACAAAATGGTTTTGGACTTGCGGGACGGTATCGGTCCGCCACGGCAACATCATTTCGTGAAGGATGTCGAAAGGCGCGAGATTCCGCCCCCCACCCCACCACGGCGAAAACCAGACGGCGGCGGCAAGAACGATGAGAAGGCAGGCGGCAGCGTCGGTTCGCCGGAACATAAAACCGCTTATGAACCCATTCCGTAGCGGACAATACACCGCAGGGCACTGAAGCCGTCGCGCCAGCCGATTTTTTTGCCCTCGGCGTAGGTTCGGCCGTGGTAGGAGACGGAGACTTCGTAGATGCGGACGCCGAGGCGGGCGACTTTGGCGGTGATTTCCGGCTCGAAGCCGAAGCGGTTTTCCTCAATGCGGATCGACTGGATGATCTCGCGGCGAAACGCTTTGTAGCACGTTTCCATGTCCGTGAGGTTCAAATTGGTGAACATGTTCGAGAGCAAGGTGAGGAAATTGTTGCCGACCGAGTGCCAGAAATAGAGCACCCGGTGCGCCTCGGATCCCAAAAACCGGGAGCCGAAAACCACATCCGCGCGGCCCTGCAGAATCGGGGCGAGGATCTTCGGATACTCGCGCGGATCGTATTCCAAATCGGCATCCTGGATGATCACGAACGGCGCCGTGGCCAACGCGATGCCCGTCCGGAGCGCAGCCCCTTTACCCTGGTTGACCGGATGCGATTCCACCCGGATGCGTGGATCGGTCGCAGCGAGATTCCTTAGGACGGCCAATGTGCCGTCACGCGAGGCATCATCGACACAGACGAGTTCACAAACAAGTGGTTGTTCCAGAACAACACGGATGACGTCCGCGACGGTCTTCTCCTCGTTGAATACCGGCATGACGACCGACAGGCATCGTTCGCTGGGTTGCACGAGGCGGATGGATAGCAGGATCAAAACCGCCGGGAAGAAAAAAGGTGAGCGGGTTTGAGGGCGGGTCGGCCGGCGGCGATCTCGGCGAAGGTCAACGAAGGTGCCAACCAACAGGCCCTCCTCTGTTCGTGACCGATAACGGCCGTCGGGCCGAACCTGTGTCAGCGTTGATCTGCGAAAATCTGCGGTTTCCTTTTCCTTGTTTTCAGGTCGCCGGGGGAATGCGTTACGCGACGCTGGGCCACCGTGTTTTACCCCGTTGGGGCAACGTGAATCCAACCGCAGATTTGCGCAGATGTTAACAGATTTCCGGTTTGATCTGCGATTCTCTGCGAGCATCTGCGGTTCTCCTTTTTCTTCGTTTCTCAGGAAGCCCGGGAAAGGTTTCCCTTGGGCGTTTTGCTTTTGGGGGGCATTTGTCCAACCCCTGCAGGGTTGGCCGCTCTTCGTGGGAACGAGTCCCAAGGTAGCTTTCGCAACCTTGGGCTATTTTGTTTTGCCCCGTTGGGGCATTTCGAGCTGGGCGTGGTGCGGTGGCCTCGGATCCTCCGTTTCATCTGCGCTGATCTGCGAAAATCTGCGGTTCCGCTTCCGGTGATTTCCGCCCCGCCGAGCCTTCGCTGGAAATGCGAAGATTTTTCTCTTGCGTGTCGTGTTTGGTGCAATAGTCTCTCACCTCCCGCACGACGTCGGGGGACCGCGACTGCCACCGTCGGGTGGTTTTTTTGTCCCTTCGAATCCCGCGGAACGAGAACAGCAATCCATAATGCCCACGATTAATCAATTGGTTCGTAAAGGCCGTCAGAAGGTGACGGTCAAATCGAAGTCGCCCGCGCTGGTGAATTGCCCGCAGCGCCGCGGCGTCTGCGTGCAGGTCATGACCCGTACGCCGAAGAAGCCCAACTCCGCTCTCCGCAAAGTCGCGAAAGTCCGCCTGACGAACGGTCAGGAAGTCATCGCCTACATCCCGGGCGAAGGGCACAATTTGCAGGAACACTCGATCGTTCTCGTCCGTGGCGGCCGTGTGAAGGATCTGCCCGGTGTGCGTTACCACATCGTTCGCGGAACGCTCGACAGCCTCGGGGTTGACGGACGCCGTCGTGGCCGTTCGAAATACGGAGCCAAACGTCCGAAGCCCGGTCAGGAAGACGCCAAGGGCGCCAAGGGCAAGAAGAAGTAACTCTCTTGCATTCCAAATTCCCAATTCCGCATTCTCTTAAGCCATGTCCCGCAGACGCCAAGTCATCCACAAAGAAACGAAAACCGACGCCCGGTACGCCAGTCCCGTCGTTGCCCGCCTGATCGCCGCGGTCATGCGCCGCGGCAAAAAGTCGGTCGCCGAGCGCATTGTCTACACCGCGATTGAAAAAAGCCGTGAAGGCAGCGATACGGTCGATCCACTCGAGACCCTGAACAAGGCGATCGAAAACGTGAAGCCGCGCCTGGAAGTCAAGAGCCGCCGCGTGGGTGGTGCGACCTACCAGGTTCCCATGGAAGTTCCCGCCGACCGCCAGATCGCCCTTGCGATGCGCTGGCTCGTGAATTTCGCCAACGGCCGCAAAGGCGTGCCGATGGAAAATGCTCTCGCGTATGAGTTGAAAGACGCCGCCGCGGGTCAGGGCAACGCGATCAAAAAACGCGACGACATGCACAAGATGGCCCAGGCGAACCGCGCCTTCGCCCACTTCCGCTGGTAGTCGTCCCAGCCGTCCAAGACCCAACTCTCCAAACCAACAAACGTCCCATGTCCGCCACGCTCGAGGCCAAATCCGCCAACCCGAATTCTCCGAACCGCGCTTTCCCCCTCGAGCGCACTCGCAACATCGGCATCGCCGCCCACATTGACGCCGGCAAGACGACGCTCACCGAGCGGATTCTTTTCTACACCGGCATGATCCACAAGATCGGTGAAGTGCATGAAGGCACGACCGTCACCGACTGGATGGAACAGGAGCGCGAACGCGGTATCACGATCACCTCCGCGGCCACGACCTGCTCATGGATGCAGCGCAAGGAAGACGGCGTCTACAAGGCGTTCGAGGGCATCAAGATGCGGGTGAACATCATCGACACTCCCGGCCACGTGGACTTCACGGCCGAAGTCGAACGTTCACTTCGCGTGCTCGACGGCGCCATCGCCGTCTTCTGCGGCGTCGCGGGCGTCCAGCCGCAATCGGAAACCGTCTGGCGTCAGGCCACCAAATACGGCGTGCCCCGCATCGCGTTTGTCAACAAGATGGACCGCACCGGTGCGGACTTTGATGCGGCGGTGGACAGCATGCGCACCAAGCTCGGTGCCAACGCCTGGCCGATTCTTATTCCGTGGGGTCGCGAAGATTACCTGAAGGGCCAGATCGACGTCATCAACCAGAAGGCTGTCCTCTACTCGGACAACGACCAATTCGGATCGACCTACGAAGTGGTGGAGATTCCCGAGGAACTCAAGGAACTCGCAACCAAGGCGTATGACGACCTCATCGCCCAAATGTGCGACCTCGACGAGGAAGTCGGCATGCTCTTCCTCGAAGAAAAGCCCATTTCCAAGGAAGACCTGAAGGCCGCCATCCGCCGTCAGACGATTGCGAACAAATTCGTGCCGGTCGCCGGTGGTTCGGCGTTCAAGAACAAGGGCGTGCAATACCTGGTTGACGCGGTCGTCGACTACCTCCCCAGCCCGCTCGACATTCCGCCGGCCAAAGGCCAAAACCCGGACAACGCCGAGGAAATCCTCGCGAAGGCCGATGACAACGGAAATTTCTGCTCACTGGCGTTCAAGCTGTGGAGCGATCCGTTCGTCGGAAAGCTCGTCTTCTTCCGCGTTTATTCTGGCAAGCTCTCAAAGGGCGATACGGTTTACAATCCGCGCACCAACAAGCGCGAGCGCATCAGCCGCCTGATCCAGATCCAAGCCGACAAGCGTGAAGACATTGAAACCTGCTACTCGGGCGACATCGCCGCGATCGTGGGCATCAAGAACATCACGACCGGTGACACGCTCTGCGACGAGGATCATGCGATCCTGCTCGAGCCGCCGTCGTTCCCTGACCCGGTCATCTCGATGGCCGTCGAGCCGAAGACGAAGATCGACCAGGAAAAGATGAGCAATGCGCTCCAGCGCCTGGCCGAAGAGGACCCGACGTTCCGGGTGTTCACCAACGAAGACACCGGCCAGACGATCATTGCCGGCATGGGCGAACTGCATCTCGAAATCATTCGCGACCGCATGCTCCGCGAGTTCAAGGTCGAGGCCAATTCGGGCAAGCCGCAAATCGCTTACAAGGAAACGATCCTCACACCGGCCGATGGCGAAGGCAAACTCGTCAAGCAGTCCGGCGGCCGCGGTCAATACGGCCACGTCATCTGCAAGGTCCAGCCGAACGAACGCGGCAAGGGCATCACGATCGAGAACAAGGTCGTCGGTGGAACGATTCCCAAAGAATTCATCCCCGCCGTCATCAAGGGCTTCAACGAAGCCGTGCTCAATGGCGTCGTCGCCTCCTACCCGGTCATCGACGTCCACGTTGACATCGTTGACGGGTCCTACCACGACGTCGACTCGAACGAAATGGCGTTCAAGATGGCCGCAATCTTCGCGTTGAAGGACGCCTTGAAAAAAGCCAAGCCGATCCTGCTTGAGCCGATCATGAAGGTCGAAAACATCACGCCGGAAGAATTCCAAGGTGACATCATGGGCGACCTGAACCGCCGCCGCGCACGCATTCAGGGCATGGAGACAAAGGGCAACCTTTGCACCCTCACCGCCGAAGTGCCGCTCGCGGAAATGTTCGGATACGCCACGGCCATCCGCTCGCTGTCGAAAGGACGTTCGTCCTACTCGATGGAACCCTCGCACTTCGAGCAGGTTCCCGAGCAGGTCAAAGCCGCGATCCTTGATCAGAAGGCCTGATCGAGAGTTAATCAACCATTCCAAAACGCCCGGGTGAACGGAAGTTTGCCCGGGCGTTTCGTTTTTCTGGGCGGCTTCTATCCAACCCTGTCAGGGTTGGCCGCTCTTCGTGGATACGAATCCCAGGGTAGCTTTCGCAACCCTGGGCAATTTTGTTTTGCCCCATTGGGGCAATTGGAGCGGCGCCTAGTTTGCCCACCGTGGATTCTCCGTTTCATCTGCGAGCATCTGCGGTTCCCTCTTCCTTCCTTCTCGGAGCCCTGATCACGGAGCAAGTGGCACGTGCGAATCGAGAAACTCGCCTGCCTCGCGGAGGATGGTCTCCCGGTCGGACTCGGTCCGTTTTTGCCAGGATTTGATCATCACGGCGGTCCGGGGATTCGCGCCGAAGCGTTTGGCGTGGCGGTCGTAGAACGCCCAATAGAGCAGGTTGAACGGACAGGCCCCCTCACCCGATTTCTTCTTCGGATCATAGCGACAGCCTTTGCAGTAGTTGCTCATCCGGTCGATGTAGGCGCCCGAACCCGCATACGGCTTGGTCGCCATGAACCCGCCATCCGCATGCAAGGCCATCCCGAGAACATTCGCCGCCATGACCCAATCGAACGCATCGATATACATTTCCAAAAACCACCGGAGCGCTTCTTGCGGACGGACCCCGGCGAGCAGCAGAAAATTGCCCAGCACCATCAGGCGCTGGATGTGGTGGTTGTAGGCGGTCTCCCGGACCTCACCGATTGTGCAGCGGAGGCAATTCAGATCCGTTTCCGCCGTGTAGAAAAAATCGGGTAACGGACGCTCGGCCGACAGGGCATTGGATTCGCCGTATTCCGGCATTTTCAGCCAGTAGACGCCGTTGATAAATTCCCGCCATCCGAGGATCTGGCGAACAAACCCCTCGACGGCGGACAGCGGAGCGCCGCGTTCCCAATAGGCATTGACCGCGGCATCGATGCATTCCATCGGGTCGAGCAGACCGATATTGATCGAGGCTGAAACCCAGCTGTGGAACATGCCCGGCGACTCGGCGAGCATGAGATCCTGGTAATCGCCGAAGCGCGCCAGGCGTTCACGGACAAAGCCGCGCAGGTCCTCAAGCGCCTGCTCACGCGTCACCGCCAAAGCAAATCCCTCCGCCCGGCCGGGCGCCTTGGGGAAAAAGCTGCCGACGTCCCGGATCACGTCACGCGTGACTGGGTCCGGTGGATGAGAATTCTGCCTGGGCGGCTTGGCCGCGCCCTCCCGCTGCCAGTCGGTCAGGGTTTTGCGATTCTCGGCATCGTAGTTCCATGCCCCGCCTTCGGGCTCCCCCGCCTCATCGACCAGGATCCGAAAGCGCTTTCTCGCTGCCCGGTAATGATTCTCCATGAGCAAACGTTTTTTCCCGGCCGCAAACTCGGCGAACTCATCCCGCCCGACGAGAAACTGGCAGGATGGGAATGTGCGGAGCGGACGTTCGATCCGCCGCACAATCGTTTCAGCTGCCTTTTGTTCCGGCAGGCTGTTGGGCTCCATCATCCAGACCTCGTCGGGTTGGAAACGGGTCAGATGCCGCTTCCAGCCTTCGGCAAAGTCCTCGGTTTCGGCGAGGTGGTGGTAGTCGACCGTCCATCCCGCTTCGCGCAGTTCCCGGGCGAAATGCCGCATGGCCGAGTAGATCAGGACGAGTTTCCGCTGGTGGTAGCGGATGTGCGCTCCACGCTTGCGTGACTCAATGAAGAGCACGACGTCCGCATCGCGGTCCGCTTTTGCGAGGGCCGAGTGTCGGTGGGTTAGTTGGTCTCCGAGGATCCAAATCGTACGAGCCATGCCCGAGATACGAATGGCGGCCGCCTACGAGGTGCCCGCAAGAATCCTCCGGGCCATGGCCAGAGCTTCGTCGACATCGCGGGCGATGTGGTCGTTTCCCAGATCATCCAGAAAACCGGCCTGCGTCATCATGAAGAACGGCTGGGTGTGCGCGCCGCAGATGATCACGTGCCCGCCATTCGCACGGATCTTGGATACGAGCATTTCGAGCGCGTTCAAAGCGGTGGCGTCCATCGACGTCACCGAACGCATGCGGAGAATGACCACACGCGGACGGGAATTCGCCGCGAGCAGTGCGTCCTCCAGCTTGTCCGCCGCACCAAACAGAAACGGCCCGGCGATGCGGTAAATCGTCACGCCATCCGGAATGTCTTTTCCGGCGATCGAGTGCTGGTCCCCCTCGTCCTCGTTGTCGTCGGTGACGCGAGAGACGACGGTCGTGTCCGTGACTCGCTTGATAAACAGCATTGCTGCGAGGAGCATGCCGATCTCAACGGCGACGGTCAGATCAAAGACGATCGTGAGCAAAAACGTTGCGAGAAATACCGCGGCGTCCGCACGGGGAATCCGCCCCAAACGGAGGAACTCCCGCCATTCGCCCATGCGAAGCGCCACCGCGACGAGAATCGCACTGAGCACGGCCAACGGCACAAACCGCGCCAGCGGGGCCGCGACGAGGACGATCCCAAGGAGCGTCATTGCGTGGATGATCCCGGAAACCGGCGAGACTCCGCCCGCCTGGATATTGGCGACCGTACGGGCGATCGCTCCCGTTGCCGGAATGCCACCGAAAAGCGGCGTGACAAAGTTGGCAATCCCCTGCCCCACCAATTCGGTGTTTGCATTATGCCGGTCGCCCGTGACGCCGTCCGCCACGACCGCACACAGCAACGACTCGATGGCTGCAAGAAGGGCAATCGTGATCGCCGGTTGAAACATCTCGGTTGCCGTCTCCAGACTCCACGCCGGCCAGCGAAAACCCGGAAGACCGGATGGAATCCCGCCGAACTGCGAGCCGATCGTGGCAACCGGGAGTTGGAAAATTGCAACGGCCGCGGTTCCCAAAACCAGAACGACGATGGCCGCCGGAATGCGGCGGAATGGCAGACGCGACCACGTGCGCAGGATGACCAGAGACACCGCGGCGAGCGCAAATGTCACAACATCCAGCGTCGGCAGAGCGCTCCAGAGCACCGAGATCTTGTCAAAGAACGGCACCGGCAATGCCCCGGCTTCCACGCCGAGGAAGTCTTTGACCTGGCTCAGAAGAATGATGACGGCGATGCCGCTCGTGAAGCCGGTCGTCACCGGATACGGGATGAATTTGATCAGCGTCCCGACTTTCAGCAGCCCCATGACGACCAACAAAACGCCAGCAATCATGGTGCAGATCACGAGTTTTTCGAATCCGTACGTCTGGACGATGCCATAAACGATGACGACAAACGCACCGGTCGGGCCGCCGATGCAAAGCCGCGTGCCGCCGAAGAACGAGATCAGGAACCCGGCGACAATGCCGGTGTAGATCCCCTGCTCCGGCGTCACGCCGGAAGCGATTCCGAAGGCCATGGCGAGCGGAAGTGCGATGACTCCGAGTGTCAGGCCCGCCGTGAGATCCGCCCCGAATTTCGCCGGACTGTAGTCCCGCAGCGCCGCGAAGAGCCGCGGGGCCCGGGACAAATCAGGTCTCATGAACGGAAAGTTTTCCTATCAGTCGCACGCCGCGGCGTCGATCCGGAATCCGGCGAACGTGTCGGGTGCCGGTTTTTGTGTTGAGGGAACCGGGGCTCTCGGACACCCTGCTGGTGAATGGAACTGGTCAATCTCACGCGCCGGGTCGAGATCGGCTCGAACTCGTACTGGGTGCGTGTTGGAGGCAAAAACATCATCCTCGACGCGGGACTGCATCCGAAGCTGGAGGGATATGGTGCCGCTCCCGATTTTGCGCGGGTTCCCGAGGGTTCGGTCGACGCGATCATCCTCACCCACGCGCATCAGGATCACCTCGGATCTCTTCCGATCCTGACCCGCCGGGAGCCGCAGGCCCGGGTGTTCATGACCGAGTCGACGTCGAGAATCGCCGAGGTCATGCTCCACAACTCGGTGAACGTGATGATGCGTCAGCGCGAGGACAGCGGTGTCACGGATTACCCGCTTTTCACCCACCGCGGCGTGGATCTCTGCGCGAATGCGTGGGATTGCCGGCCGCTCCGCCAGCGGTTCAACATCGCCGGTGAGCGAAGTTCAGATGACTCGGAGGTGACGTTCGAGTTTTTCGACGCCGGCCACATCCTGGGCTCCGCGGGCGTCATGATCCGGCACAACGGCCGCTCGTTGTTTTACACGGGTGATGTCAACTTTGAGAACCAGACACTGATGCGCGGGGCGGACTTTCCGGAGTCGGGCGTCGACGTTTTGGTCATGGAGACAACCCGTGGCGATTCCCCGCTGCCGGCCGGATTCAGCCGCGCCAACGAGGAAGAACGCCTGGCCCGCGGGATTCGCGCCGCCTTTGAACGTGGCGGAAGCGTGACGATCCCAGTCTTCGCGTTGGGCAAGACACAGGAGCTGCTGGCGATGCTTTGGAAGATGCGCATCCGTGGCCAATTGGCACATGTTCCAATCTACATTGGCGGGCTGAGCACGAAGATCACCGGAATCTATGATGCGCTGGCCGCTTCGTCCGTGCGAGCGCATCCGGAACTTCAGTTGCTCCAGGAAATGGCTCCCTACGTTCTTTCCGGAAACGAGGTTCACACCGTTTCACCGCGCAAGAAGTGCATTTTTGCACTGTCGAGTGGCATGATGACCGAGCATACGCTCTCGAACATTTTTTGCCGCCGCGTGCTGGCCGATCCGAACCAAAGCTTGTTCTTCGTCGGCTATTCCGACCCCGAATCGCCCGCCGGTCGTATTCGCTCGGCCAAACCTGGAGCGGAGGTTCAGCTTGATCCCTCGACCGCTCCCGTTCCCTTGCGCTGTCACGTGGAGGAATTCAATTTCAGCGCGCATGCCTCACGCGAAACCCTCCGCAACTACGCCCTGCTCCTCAAGCCTTCGAAAGTCGTGCTGGTCCATGGCGACCGCCCGGCCGTTGATTGGTTCCAACTGGCGCTTTTCAAGGAATTGCCGGGCACCGAAGTGATCATTCCCGATCCCGGCCAGCCGGTTCGCCTGGACTAATCCGCTGCCATGCGCCGGTCGCTGCGACTCAAGATTCTCCTCTGGTTCGCATTGATCGTTGCTGCCGTGGCCTTCGCAGGGGTTGCCGGCTATCAACGCCTCGCACGGTATGTCCGCGTCGAGGCCGAGGAACAAATGTCGACCAAACTCGAGCACGTTATCGACGTGCTGGAGGCCACCAACGCCACCTACGAGCAATTGGTCGCAGCCTCCATGCAGGTGCTCGAAATGGTTGCAGCCGAATCCGGAGATCCATCGCTTGCGCCCGCCGGCAGCGACGGACTGCCCGTGCTGACATTCGGCACGGCGGCTGTTAATGGCACGTCGGCCATCGTCGATCGGGTCCAGGAAATCATGGGCGGAACGTCAACGCTTTTTGTCTACACAGGCAGCGAGTTCATCCGTGTCAGCACCAACGTTCGGCTGCCGAACGGCGAGCGGGCTGTCGGCACCCGACTGCAGGGACGCCCTGCTGAACGCCTGGCTGTTGGCGATCGATTTACGGGAGTTGTGGACATTCTCGGTAAACCCTACCTGACCGCCTACTCACCGATTCACGATACGGCCGGACGGTTGATCGGCGCATATTACGTCGGCTATGCGCTCGAGACGCTTGGAACGATTCGCGACAGCTTTGAAGACCGTGGGATTCTCGAACGCGGGTTCTTTGCGCTCCTGGATCCCGCCGATGGCGTTGTGCTGCACACGCGCGACATGCCGGACGTCTCACTGCTCCAAAAGGTGGCGCGGGATTTCCATGTGAGCGGCAAGGTGGCGCCCGGATGGTTCGTGAGGCAGGCGGACTTTGCGCCATGGGACTATACTGTCGTTGGCGCAATGTATCTGCCCGACATCCGCTCGATCACCTGGCAAATCATCTGGCAGGTCTACAGCGTCGGGGTGGTTGTCATCATGCTGGCTTTGCTCGCCTCGTTCTGGCTCGCATCCCGGCTGTCGCAAGCCCTCGAGACGGCCGAAGACGCGAGGGCCGAGGCCCTGAACGCTCGCGATGCGGCCGAATCCGCCAATCGCACCAAAAGCGCGTTCCTCGCCAACATGAGCCACGAACTCCGTACACCAATGAATGCGATCATCGGCTACAGCGAGATGCTCATCGAAGACGCCGGAGACCGCCCGGACTTCATTCCCGATTTGAACAAGATCCGGTCAGCCGGAAAGCATCTGCTCGGGCTGATCAATGACGTCCTCGATCTCTCCAAGATCGAAGCCGGAAAGATGACGCTTTTTCTCGAAACGTTTGAGATCCGGACGATGGTTGACGATGTCGCGTCGACAATCCAACCGCTGGTCGAAAAGAACTCCAACGTTCTCGTCGTCGACTGCCCGGACAATGCCGGTTCAATGCGGGCTGATCTCACCAAGGTCCGGCAAACGCTCTTCAACCTTCTCGGCAACGCCGCAAAGTTCACCCAGAACGGCCGGATCACGCTGCGCGTACAGCGCTCCTCAGAACGTGTGTCCTTTTCCGTAAGCGATACCGGCATCGGCATGACCGAAGAGCAGATGTCCCGCCTCTTTCAGGCGTTTACACAGGCGGACGAATCGACCACGCGCAAGTATGGCGGCACCGGCCTCGGCCTCGTGATCAGCCGGAAGTTCTGCGAGATGATGAATGGAACCATCCGGGTCGAAAGCACACCGGGAGCCGGAACGACGTTCACGGTTGATCTTCCCGGCGATGTCGATGCGAACGCAGCACCCCAGCCGGCCGCTGCACCGGCCGCGACGCCGGCGCCCGGAAATCGCTCGATTCTCATCATCGACGACGATCCCGATTCGTTGGACCTTCTGGCCAGAAATCTGCGCAAGGCCGGCTACGAGGTTCTTACGGCCGGAACCGGGATAGACGGTCTCCGGATCGCCCGGGAACACAAACCCGCCGCCATCACGCTGGACGTCATGATGCCCGGGATGGATGGCTGGACGGTCCTGACGTCGCTCAAGTCGGATCCGGCGACGGCCGACATCCCCGTGCTCATGGTGACGATGCTCCAGCAAAGTGACATGGGCTACTCGCTTGGCGCATCCGAGTTTCTGACGAAGCCGGTCGAGCCGAAGCGTCTCGTCGATCTGCTGCGCAAGCATGCGGTCCTGCCGTCCGCGCCCGTCCTGATTGTCGACGACGACGCGGAAAACCGCGCATTGCTCCGACGTTTGATCGAGCGTGAGGGCTTCGTCGCGGACGAGGCGGAGAATGGAAGCGTGGCGCTCGAACGCCTTGCCGCGCGGCTTCCGGCTGTCGTTTTGCTGGACCTGATGATGCCCGTCATGGATGGCTTTGCCTTTTTGGAATCCGTCCGCCAGACGCCGGCCTTTCAGAAGATCCCGGTGATCGTCATCACGGCCAAGGATCTCACGGAAAACGACCTGACCCTTTTGCGAGGCCGCGTCGAACAGGTCGTCCAAAAGGGCGCGATCGACCGCGACACGCTTTTGCGCCAGATTGAAACCCTGCTATCGAGGACCTCCTGACATGCCCCGCATCCTGCTCGTCGAAGACAATGAAATGAACCGCGACATGCTTTCGCGCCGCCTCATCCGCCGGGGATTTGATGTCCTTCTGGCGTCCGATGGAGCCGAGGGGCTGACCCTCGCCGCTGCGGAATTGCCGGACTTGATCCTCCTGGACATGAGTTTGCCGGTCGTCGACGGGTGGACGGCTGCAGGCCGGCTCAAGGCGGATCCAGCCACGGCCAGGATCCCGGTGATCGCGCTGACGGCGCATGCGATGGCGGGCGATCGCGAACAGGCGCTCGCCGCCGGTTGCGATGATTACGACACGAAACCGATCGAGATCGATCGTCTGCTGGAGAAAATCGGGCGATTCCTGAAAGCGTGAACGAACCGCTTTCCAAAATCCGCCACGACCTGCGGACGCCGGTGAATCACATTCTCGGTTTTGCCGGCTTGTTGGAAGAAGAACTGGCCGACCGCGGGATCGGCGGTCTCGACGATCTTCAGAAAATTCAAAATGCAGCGCGTGAGCTCGTCACGCTCATCGATTCGCGTCTTGGTGACGGCACCGTTCCGAACCCGGCACCGGTGTCGAAACCGGTCGACACGCCACGCGCGATCCCATCCGGCCCGCGCGCCCGGGTGCTCGTTGTGGACGATGACGCCGGCAACCGCGAACTGGCCGCACGGTATGTCGAACGCCTCGGCCACAGCGCCGCGCAGGCACCGGACGGAAGATCCGCCTTGGAAACGCTGCGCAGCGGTCCGTTTGACGCCGTGCTCCTGGATCTCCTGATGCCGGTCCTGGACGGGTTTTCGACCCTGAGGGAAATCAAGGACGATCCGAATTTGCGTGATGTCCCGGTCATCATGATCTCGGCGCTCGACGAACTCGGGAGTGTCGCCCGCTGCATCGAAGCGGGGGCGGAGGATTATTTGCCCAAGCCATTTGACGCGACGCTTCTGCGTGCGCGGCTGACGGCCTGTCTGGAAAAGAAGGCGCTGCGCGATGCGGAGCACAAGCACTTGCGGACCATCGAAGAGACCCAAAAGCGACTTTCGGAAGAACTGGCCGAGGCGGCGCGTTACGTGCGCTCGATTCTGCCGCCGCCGTCCGACGCTCCCCTGCCGATCGATTGGGCTTATGTGCCATCAACTGAACTCGGCGGAGATGCGTTCGGCTATCACTGGCTCGACGACGACACGCTGGCGCTTTACCTGCTCGACGTCTGCGGACACGGGGTGGGCGCGTCGTTGCTTTCGGTTTCGGCGATCAATCTCATCCGGGCCGGCGCCCTGCCGGGAACCGATTTCACAAATCCTTCGTCCGTCCTGAGCGCGCTGAACGTTGCCTTCCCGATGGAGTCGCAGAACAACATGTATTTCACGATCTGGTACGGCGTGTTCCGGCGATCCACCTCGATCCTGCGTCATGCGTCGGCGGGCCATCCGGCGGCCCTTCTTTTGGAACCGGGCGCCTCGGAGGCGCGGGAGATTCTTTCACCGGGCCTGATCATTGGCGTTTTGCCGGAGGCAGAGTATCGATCGGAAGAAGTCCGGATTGCACCGGGGAGCACTCTGATCCTGCTGTGCGATGGCACGTATGAGATTCGCGACCGGAACGGAACGATGCTGGAGTTCGATTCATTCCGCGACTATGTCAGCCAACATGGGAACGACTCCGACTTTTTCGAGAATCATCTCGCATGGATTCGTTCCCTTCGCGGGACGGATGCGCTCGATGATGATTACTCCATGCTGAGGGTTCGGATTCAGCGGTCATGAGGATTGAGTTTACCATGATGAATTCCTTCGACGCGATCGGCCCGGCGGCGGATCGCGTGGTGGATTTTCTTGCCAAAGCCCCGGACGGGGCGGAGGCCGAGTATCTCGCGCGTTTGGCACTGGAGGAATTGGTGACGAACATCGTGAAGTACGGACATGAGGACAAGGCGAACCACGAAATCCAGGTCGCGGCGGACGTCTGCAATGGCGAGTTCGCGCTTTGTATTTCCGACGATGGTCACGAGTTTGATCCGACGGCTGCAACGGACCCGGACACGACCCTGCCGGCTGAGGAACGGCCAATCGGCGGTCTTGGCCTTTTCCTCGTACGGAACATGGCGGATGCCATGGAATACCGCCGCGAAGACGGACGAAACGTGGTCACCGTCCGCAAGAAGTTGGGCTGAGGCGCGCGGAGTCCAACCCCTTCAGGGTTGGCGTGTGGTCGTTGGACCACCCAGGGTAGCTGACGCGACCCTGGGCTGATTTCTTTTGCCCCGTTGGGGCAAGCGGGGACGAACCGCAGATGTCGGCGGATTCCTGCTGCCTTAAGGCTCAACCATCTCGAACTCTTGGCAAGCCGGGGCCGGAGACATCCGGTCGAACCCGCCTGCCCCCGTCATCGCATCCCAACAGAGCAAACCGCGTAGCCTAGGGTTGCGCCAGATTTCCCGCCCCAACGGGGCAAGACAATACAGCTCAGGGTTGCGTCAGCTACCCTGGGCTGATTCCCGCCCTTTGGCGGCAACCCTGTAGGGGTTGGACCTTTTTCTTCGTTTGTCTCCCGCGGCTGGAAGAATCCGTTGGGCCGGGTTAACCGTCAGGAGCCAAGGTCGGGGACGTCGAGCCAGGCGCGTTTGGCCCAGGACTCAAGGCCGAGTTCAGCGAGTTGAACGCCCTTGGCACCCTGGAGCAACGTCCACGGGAACGGATCGTCGAGCACAACGTGACGCAGGAAGAGTTCCCACTGCACTTTGAACGCGTTGTCGTATGCTTCCTGATCGGGAACTTTGCTCCAACCTTCGAAGAAGTTGATCGGCTGCGGGATGTCGGGATTCCAGACCGGCTTCGGAGTATTTCCGTAGTGTTGAACCCAGCATTCACGCAGGCCCGCAACGGCGGACCCATGGGTGCCATCGACCTGCAAGGTCAGGAGATCATCCCGGCGGACGCGCACGGTCCAGCTGGAGTTGAAGTGCGCGATGACACCGCCTTCGAGTTCGAAGGTGGCATAAGCCGAGTCATCCGCCGTGCATTTGTAAGTCTTGCCGGCCTCATCGACGCGCTCAGGAATGTGAGTCGCGCCGAGGCAGGAGAGTGCTTTGACATTGCCGAAGAGATTGTCGAGCACGTAACGCCAGTGGCAGAGCATGTCGACGATGATTCCGCCGTCGTCTTCCTTGCGGTAGTTCCAGCTTGGCCGCTGGGCGGGGACGCTTGTCCCTTCGAAAACCCAGTAGCCGAACTCGCCGCGAACGCTAAGGATTTTGCCGAAGAATCCCTGTTCCTGGAGCCGCTTGAGCTTCAGCATCCCGGGGAGCCAGAGTTTGTCCTGAACAACGCCGTTCTTCACACCGGCATTCTTCGCGGTCTTGTAGAGGTCGAGCGCGCTATCGGTCGAGACAGCCGTCGGCTTCTCGCAATAGACGTGTTTGCCGAGGGCGATCGCCTTCTTCACGGCATCAGCGCGGCGGCCGGTCGTCTGCGAGTCGAAGTAGATGATGTTCTTCGGATTGGCGAGGGCCTCGTCGACATTCGTCGTCCATGTCACACCCGAATCCATGGCCGCCAACTGGGCGAGCTTGGCTTCGCTGCGGCCGACGAGGACCGGGACGGGAAGAATCGTTTCGTCGGCGCTGATTTTCACGCCCCCTTGTTTGCGGATCGCGAGGATCGACCGGATGTAGTGCTGGTTGGTTCCCATGCGTCCGGTGACGCCATTCATGATGATTCCGATTTCGTGCGTTTTCATAAGCTTAGGGTTTTTCGGTGCATTGCGGGCGGGCTCCGGCCGGGAGGGCCGGAACATCGATGCCGGCTTTGGGCAGCGTCCCGTCGAGTTCCTGACGCCAGTGGGCGACATCACCCGCCGGGCCGTAACAATAGATCATCCGCAGGGGCGTCGAACCAATGTTCGTCAACTGGTGAAAAACACCGGAAGGGATATAAACCATCTGGCCGGTGGTGACGGTCTGGCGTTCCTCGCCGAGACACATTTCGCCGGTGCCTTCGACGATGAAATAGACTTCCTCCTGTTCCTGATTGTGCCACGGAACCTGCCCGCCATCAGGGTCGAGCGTCACATTTCCCATGCAGAAGTTTGTCGCCTGGATCGGGGCAACGCCACCGGCGAGGTTTTGTGTGCGGCGACGGGCCGGGTAGCGGCGGCCTTCGATTTTGGATAGGTCGGAGATGGTCATAAGCTTAGTTGCGGACGCCGCCGAAGAATGTGTAATACGGTTTGTCTTCGATGATGCGCTGGATGTAAACGGCGAGTTCGCGGGCGTGGTAGTCGCCCCACATGGAAGACTCACCCCGCGGGATCTTGCTGCCTTCGGGCACGTAGTCCCATCCGTTCGGACGGTGGTAGATCGAATGCAGGATCAAGCCCTGGTGGTTGGGGTCGGTCGAGAGGTAGGGTTCCGAAAGAACCGTCCGGGCCGTGGTGAGGCCCGCCTGCCAGTACTTGGCTGCGTCCGCATGGCCTTTGCCCTGAAGATAACGGCCGAGGCGCAGGAGCCCCTGGGCGGCGATGGCGGCGGCGGAACTGTCCACCGGCTCCCAGTCGTTCTCGATTTGAGCGGGACGGTCGAGGTAGTCAGGGATGCGGTGCAGGTTCGGCGCACCGGTGTCCCAATAGGGAATGCCATCCGTCGGCGTGTGTTCGATGTAGAAATCACAAGCGGCCATTGCCGGTTTCAGGAAGATCGACTCGACAGCGGTGCGACCGCCGAACGGCTCCAGATCGGCGTCGTCCAGCGTGGCCAGCCACTCGAGTTGCTCCGGATAGCCGAGAACGATCCACGCGAGCCCGCGCGTCCAGGTCGTGAACGGTGAGAAGCCCTGCTGCGAGTTCGGGCAACGGTAGTTGCCATCGTTCCGGTTGAAGATGCTTTCATGAGCGACGCGGCCGCGGAGATCATAGGCATCGCGGCCTTCGCCGTAATAGACGGCAAATTCCGCCGTTGTTTTTGCGTGTTGGATGAGGCGGTCGAGCAGCGAAACGCGGAGGTCGCGCTCCCCCATCAGGACGTGACCAAGGTTGTGCGAAACCGACAGCGCACGCAGCGATCGGATCGTGTCCGCGAAAAGTGAATGGGGGCCATTGAATGAATAGATATATCCGCTGCCGGAAGCGGTGTTCGACCAGCGGGAAGCCTGGACGGCTCCGGTGCACTTCAGGGCCAACTCATAGAAATCCTTTTCGCCGGCATCGTTGGCAATGCGACCCCCGACCATAAGTCGCAGGAGATTTCCGTAAGTGGAGACGTTGTTGAACCCGTGGTCATGGACACCGATGTGCGTAATGTGGTGCGCCATGCGTTCGCGGGTCCGCTCCCGCCCGAGCGAGAGAAACTGCAAGTCGCCTGTGGCGTCATATTGGAGCAGGGCCGAGCCATAGACAAATCCCTGAGTCCATTCGGTCCATCCACGCGCCGTGTATTTCCCCTGCACGGTGAAAACCGGGGTGGCCGCGCCGGGAACCTCGGCTTCGTCGATGGAGAGGATCTTTGGTGCTGAGGCGTCCCAGAGTTTCTGAATGGTGGGGGCGAGCGCGTCGGGGGTGAGGGAAGGGTCGGATTGGATCATTGGGAGATGGCTGGAGGATGGCATAGTCGCTGAACGGGTGTTAGAGCAGATCGGCTTGCATTTAGCACAAACCCGACATTTCTTTGGGCTAATGGATCCGTTTCGTTCCGTGCTCTGGAGCCGCCTCGACGCGCGCTCCGGGGATGTCGAAGTCCTTCGTCTGGAACTTCACCGTCACCGTCCGGAGACGTCCGAACTGGGCACGCACGCGCACCGGCACTGGCAGGCGTTGGTTTACCTTTCCGGTCGCGGACGCGAGGAGATTGGCGGTGAGTTGCATCCGGTCTCGGCGGGCACCATGATTCTTCTGCCGCCGGGTGCACGGCATGCATTCGTGCGAGAGTCAGCGCAGCCGCCACTTTGTTTGATGATCGATTTCCGCGCACGGTGGCCGGTTCGCACAGCGGTGCGGACGTTGAGTGCGGTCGAGATGGCGCGCATCCGCTCCCTGCTGGCGAATCTGGCACGGGTGAACGACGACGAGCGTGTTCCCGACATGCTCGGGCGGGCGTCGGCGGCACTCGCGCTTTTGGCGGCAACGGCGGAGTTTTCCGGATGGCACCCGCGGCCGGTCCGTCATTCGGCCCTGACGGTTCTTCACCGTGTTCAGCGGTTGTTCGAAAGCGATCCGGCGGCGAGTCCGAAATCGGTCGCGGCCGAAATGGGCTATCATCCGGATCACCTCAGCCGCCTGGTGCGGGAGGAAACGGGACTGGGTCTCCGCGCATTGGGCGAGCGGGTTCGACTGCAGCGGGCGCAGCGGCTTTTGCGCGAGAAGCGATTGATTCGCGACGCGGCCGACGCGGCGGGATTTCCCGACCAGAATTATTTCGCCCGTTGGTTCAAGCGCCAGACCGGCAGCACGCCGGCCGAATGGCGGTCGCTCACCGCGGGTCGGTGATCCGGCCGATGAACAACAGTGCGCCGGTCGGCATGTGCCGGACCCCAAACAGGAACGGCCGGTCCACACGGACGACCTCGGGCTTCTCCGGCTGCATGGGCGCCGACAGAACCATCATTCCGACAGCCGTGGCTGCAGCTGCTTCGAGGCCGTCTTCATCGATTTCGAGAAACGTCTGGTGATAGACGCCCGAGATGGCGAGCGGTTTGGAACGGCCCGGCGCGGCCATTCCGGAGAAGTCGGCCTGATTTCCAAATGCATCGGTCATTCCGAGCGCCTTCAAGGTGTCTGCGAGTGGGACGGTGGGTGCGTTCAGACGGAGTTTGGGAATGGTCAGTTCCACATCGCGCAGGGCGAGCGTGTCGAACGTAGAGAACGAGAAGTCGGACGGCCACTCGGGCGTTCCGCTGTGTTTGGGAAGCAGGACCAGAAACTCGAATCCGGCCCGCAGCGGGAGCCCGACCACGGTGAACTGATTGATCCGACCGAATCGCATTTTCTCTGTCTGGCGCATCATGGGGACGTCGACCGGCTGATCCGGCGTGATCTGGAAGGGGGCGGGAGCGGTTGCGGCCTCGGAAAACGGGTGAATCCACGCGGCTTTGAGAAAGAGTGCATTGACGAGAACCAGGGCGGTGTCGGCCGAAAGCGCGCCGGGTGGAATCAGATTGCGAATCCGTTCTTCCGTGCGCTCCTCCACCCATTCGTTGATCTTCTCACGGACGGAATCCGGACCGGCGGCGAAATCGACTGCTTCGAGCGGCGCTCCGAATCGATCGCGGAGGCGGGAGAGAAACTCCGGACGAAAATCGTAATCCACGCTCCCGTAGAGCCGGTTGGCGAGGCGCACCGTGCCCTCCCCTCCCCGTGTGGTGCTCTGCACGGCGGCGGTGAGTTTTTGGAATCCAGCGGCGACCCCGGATGGGTCGGCGGGCAGCGCGAGGACGGACGCCATTTGTTCTTTGGTCGTGCCCGCAGCTCCCGTGTAGGTCATCGCCAGCGCAATCTGGATCGAGAGCGGAGAGATGCAGACGTTGGCGTTCGAGTCGCCACTGAGTTCGCGAACCAACTTGAGTCCTGCAGCATTCGTCCATCCGGCCGCGGGATCGTTTGGAGCGGCAGCGAGCGTCGCCGCGGCGGCGAGGAGTGCGAGGACGTTTTTCATGACAAAAGCGTAGCCGAAAATCCCGGCCGGGGAAAAACCGATTCAGCGCCCCGCCGAAAGCCGCCGACTGCTCGAGGCGGCCAGCCGGGCCTTGCGAATCCGGTCCTGGGCTTTGCCAATGTCGTAGGGAACCCGCCGGATGAGGATCGACCGCTCGTGCAAATCATAAATGGCATACGACGCGCGCGGATCGCTGTCGCGTGGCTGGCCGACACTGCCCACATTCACTGCATAACGCAGGCCCGGTTCGAAGACAGCCGGCTCCTCCGGAGCCTTGAAGCATTGGACGCGATGGCGCTCGCCGAGTTCCCAGACGCATGGCAGATGGCTGTGCCCGTGGAAACTCACCGGGCGCTTCTGAACCGCGAAATGCGCAGACGCCTCATCGTGCGTGAAGATGTAATGGAATTCCTGAGGCTCGTGGAGCGATGAGTGAACCAGCTCACAAGCCTCGAGGTCGGCAATGAGCGGAAGCGTTTCCAGCCAGGTCGCCTCGTCCGCCGTCAGCTGCTGACGCGCCAATGCGAGCGGTTTTCCGATGATGCGGCCCAAGTCGCGTTCCGGGTCGTCCGCGCAGAACAGGAACATGGCTTCGTGGTTCCCCAAAACCGACACGATGCAGCGTTCGCGGATCGCCCGCACGCACGCGCCCGGCTCGGCTCCATATCCAACGATGTCTCCCAGACAGACCAATCCGCCGACGCCCAACGACTCCATGTCGGCCAGGACGGCGTCCAGCGCATCGATGTTCCCGTGGATATCGCTGAGGATCGCAAACGTTGAAAACTTCGTCACTGGCAAGTCGGGACGATGGCACAGGTCGCCGGGAATTTCCAATGGCCTCGGCGGACGGCCCCCTTGTGGACACGTCGGCCGGCCGGGGCACCTGATGGGGTCCTGAGGTATTGCGGCCGGCGGACGGACGCGCTATGGGTGAGGACTCTCATGGCTGGTTCTTTGAAGATTCCCCGTTGGTTTGGTGCCGTCCTTTGGGGAAATTCGGTGGCGCTTTCTTGGATGTGGGGACTGGGCTTGTTTTTCTCGGTCCAGTTCACGACCCAATTCGGTTTGTTTGGGCTGATGACGTTTGCCATCCCGAATGCCGTCGGCTTGCTGGCGTTCGGACTCGTTACGCACCATCTGGCACGGCGGCAGGAAGGCTCGGAATCGCTGGCGCGCTTCTTCACGTCCTGGTCACGGCCGTTCCGGCTCGTATTCTTTCTTTATCAATTGCTGGCGATCACGCTCACGATCTTCGCGTTCATCCGCTACGCTTGGGCGCCTCTCGGCTTCGAGCCCTGGTTGCTCTACCTGCCCTTGACTCTGCTGGTCGTGCTGGCGGCAGGAATTTTGTTCGGTGAGGAATTCGACATCAAGCGGATCAAATACAGCCACGGTGTGCTCTTCCTGATCGCCGCTCCGTGCATCGCGTGGTTGATCATCCAGGCCGCTGCGAGGGGCACCGGACCGCTCACCTTTCCCAAGCTGCCGACGGATGACTGGAATTTCTGGGGTTATGCCGTGCCGATCGTCATCGGTTTCCTGGTGGGGCCATGGCTCGACCTGCAGCAGTGGCAGCGCGCGATTCAGATGCACCGCGAACGGGTTTCGATTGCCGCCGGATACTGGGTGGGTTCGGTTCAGTTTTTCCTGCTCGTTTTGTTTCACGGCCTTTTGACCATTTGGGCGCTCAACTGGAATGCCGGCGATTTCATCCGCACGGGCATTACGGGGCATCCGTACGGTCAGGAAATCCTTGTCCGCTTCTTCCAACAGGGCCCGGCGGTTACGCTGGCCGCGTATGGAATCTACCTCTGCGTGTGCATTTTGACGACGTTGGACAGCGGCTATGTGGCACTTCGCTGGTTCCTGCAACAGAATGCCAGCGCGAGCAACCATCCGATCTTCTCGCTTGTCCCGCAGCGGCTGCTCACTTCGCCGATCCCGGTTTTCGTCCTGGCGGGGCTCGTCGCGCTGGTCGGCGCAATCCTGCAATTTGAGCTCGAGTTTTTCATGATCTTTTACGCCACGTTCTTCGTGGGGTATGCGACGCTGTCCATTGTCCGGTGCTTTTTGGTGAGCCGGGCGAATGCGATTCCGCAGGTGAAGATGTTCTGTATTGGGAGTCTGGCAGTGGTCATTTTCAGCTACGGCTATTTCCTTCGGTCGCCGTCGTTCCAGATCATTGGCTCGCTTTTGCCGATCGGATACGTCCTTTGGATGCTCTTCAAACCGAGCGCCTCGGACGAATTTGTCAGCGACAAAGAGGCCCTGGACGCGCCGGCACCGGACGCTGCCGCACCCGCCGCCGCCCCGGTCCAGCCGGCACCGGTGGTCGTGGCCGATGCGGATCCGGCGGCTATCCAGCAGAGTGTTGGCGGGCATTTCGAAGGCAAGTGGTTTGTCCACTCGTTTGTGGCGACGTATGCCGATACGAACTCGGTCGGGAATGTTTACTTCGGCATGTATGCAATGTGGGTCGGGAAGACCCGCGAGTTGTTCTTCAACCGGGTCATGCCGAAGTTCAATTTGAAAGACACGCCGTTCTACATCCTGACGCGGTCGTTTGAGCACAAGTTCGTCCGTGAAACGCGCGAATTCGAGACGGTCAGCGTCAAGATCCGCGTGGCGGGATACAATCGGAAGTTCGCCACCCTGGAGCACGAGATCTACGACTCCGCGGGCCACCAACTGGGCCACGGCAAGCAGACGCTCCTATTCGTTTCGTCGACGGACTACAAGATGCTCGATATCCCGCCGGATGTCTACTCGGCCTTCATTGCCCACACCTGAGCGGAAGCGGGTTCGGATTCTTCCGGCACTGGCTTTGGCGGCGATTGTCCTGGGGGGATGTGATCCAGCGCCGGAGCCACCGCCGCCGACACCATCTCCAACACCCAGCCCATCTCCGACCGCGACTCCGGTGCCGACTCCCACACCGATTCCGGCCATCGAACGCAAACCGCTGTCGACCGCACGCCTGTTCAACGGCCTGGGTGTCGAAAGCCGTCTGCTGGCGGTTCCCGGTGACGAGTTGGCGTCGAACGATCGCCGGGAAGTCGACGCATTCCGGGTGGAGATCACCGTGCATGCGCGGCTGCCCCGGCCCGCGGCCTCCGTGGCGGACCTGCGGACAAATGACCCGCAGTTGCCGGGCGTCTTCCGTGAATTCGATTCACTGATTGCAGGTGCCGGCGTTTCGCCTTTTTTCGAGCACCTCTACGAACTGAAAACCGCGCAGGTCCAACGCGACCTCAGCCAACTCGACCAGATCCTCAGCCGGCACAATTTCTACGACTGCGAGACGATCCTGGAAATCACCCATCCGACGACCGGACGCCGTGCACTGCTCGCCATTGGCGACATGGATGTGAATGTGGACGGCTCGGATGGAGATCGGAACGTTACGGTCGATGGATCGTCTCAGTTCTTCCTGCCTCAGACGAGTTACCGATGGCCAAAGCAGACGGACCGGAAGAATCCGTTTCTCACGGTCGAAGAGAATCGATTGGAGACGCTCCGGCGGGAGAAGGCGGCCGGAAAAGCCTCGGCAGCGCGTTTGAAGGAAATCGAGGCCGGCATGGACCTCGCCAAAAGGCGGATTTTTGACCTGAAGAAATGGAGTTTTCTCGTTTCGGAAACCGACCCTTTCATCGTTTTGCCGGGATTCATGATGCGTGACGAGAAGAGTCCGTTCGCTCCGAAGATCGGCGACTTTGCGATTGTCATCCATGAGGGACGCGCCTACCCGGCCATTCTCGGGGACGCCGGCCCGTCGTTCAAAATGGGCGAGGCTTCGCTTTTGCTTTGCCGGGAGCTGAATGCACGCTCGTCGGCACTCTCCCGTCCGGTCAGCAATCTCAAGGTGACATATGTTGTCTTCCCCGGGAGCGCCGCCGCGGAGTCCTCGCCTCCCGACCTGGCGGCCTGGAGAGCTCGAACGGCCGAACTCGCGGAGGAACTGGGTGGCCTCAACATTGAGCTCCACGAATGGCCCAACCTCGTCAAACCGTGGCCGACTCCAACTCCATCCCCCAGCCCCTCGCCGTCTGGTTCGCCGGGCCCGGAGGTGATCCAGCCGCCTTTTGTAAGTCCGACACCCGAATCGAGTCCGGCACCGTAACACCCCGGATGTCGAAACGCGCAGCAATCACAGGAATCGGATGCGTCAGCCCGTTGGGTTACGGGCTCAGCGAAACGGTGGCGGCCCTCCGAACCGGACGGGATGGTATCCGAGCAGTCGACCTGTTTTCAACCGCCGCATTCCGGGCGAAGACGGCCGGGCTTCTTCCGCCTGGTCTGGATGAACGCGCCGCGGCCGTCACGCCGGACGCCGTCAAGTGGCCGCGGTCGGCCCGCATGCTCATCCTGGCGGTTCATGAAGCTCTCGCCGCGCGGCCGGACTTCGTGCCGGACACGGTGATTGCCGCGACGACGAGCGGGGGCATGGACTTTGGTGAGATGTTTTACAGGAACTGGCCGGCCACGATGAACTCAAGGCATGCACGTTCCTTCGTGCGCCGCTATGTTCCGCACCAACCCGCCTTGGACGTGCTGGGTCACTTTGGATTCCACCCGCCGGTCCGGGTCGTCTCCAATGCATGCGCTTCCGGCACGAACGCACTGGGCTTGGGAGCCCGCCTGGTACGAACCGGACGCGCTCAACGGGTTCTGGTCGTCGGCTTTGATGCGATGGCCGAGATGGTTTTCGCGGGGTTTGATGCGCTGCAGGCGTCGACCCCGGAAATGTGCCGCCCGTTCGACAGGGGGCGGTCCGGTTTGGCTCTGGGCGAGGCGGCTGCGGCTTTTTTGATCGAGGCGGATGCGTCTGAGCCGCTCGCCATTTTGACCGGCTACGGGTGCGCCAACGATAACTTCCACCTGACCAAGCCCGAGCCTGGGGGAGCCGGTCCCCGTCTTTCGATGCAACGTGCGCTGGGTGACGCCGGACGTTCAGCCGCCGAGATCGATTACATCAACGCTCACGGCACGGGCACTCCGTTCAATGACGCCAGCGAAGCCGCTGCGATCCGGGAGGTTTGTCCCAACGCGCCGGTGAGCAGCACGAAGGGACTCACGGGACACGCATTGGGTGCGGCCGGAGCCATCGAAGCGGTCTTCTGCATCCTTGCCATGCGTGAGGGATTCCTCCCCCCGAATATCAACCTGCGGGACCCTGAGCCCGGACTCAACCTGGTCGCCAACCAGGCCCGGGAGGTCCGACCGCAAACCGTCCTGTCGAATTCGTTCGGCTTTGGCGGATCCAACGCCACCATTGTCCTTGAAGCGGCATGATCGAACCCTGCGTTCTTTCCATCGGCTGTCACCTCCCAATTGGAACCACTCCGGAAGACGTTCTGACGAACGTGCGCTCCGGGAAGTGCCCCGGCGTTCAGGAGATCACGTGTTCAGATGGTCGCCACATTCCGGTTTTCCAGGCGAATCCACCCGACGAAATCCTTCGCCACCCGCGGCTGCGGCGCTCGAGCCGGATCTCGCATCTCGCTTGCGCCGCCGCGAAATATGCGGTCGATCACGCACCCGACTGGAATCCGGCGCGGTCTGCGATCGTTTTTGCCGCTTCCAATGGAGCGGTCATTTACACTCGGCAGTTTTTTGACGGAGTCGTTCGGGAAGGCACCGGGAGTCCGCTCTTTTTCCCGGAGACGGTTTATAATGCACCGGCCAGTCACGTCGCCGCCCTGGTCGGGATTGATGGTGAGGTGGTCACGCTCGTCAGCGACGCGACGGCGGCAATTGATGCCCTGGCGACAGCGACCGAAATTCTGGAATCTCCCGACCTCGACACCTGTCTTGTTGTTGCCGCTGAGGAAGTGGACCCGGTCACGGCTGCGGCCTACCGGCTTTGGGGGCTCATCCGAGATGGAGCGGATGGCCACAGCGAAGCCACGCTGTCCGAAGGTGCCGTCGCCATGGTGCTCGGGCGCGATGGTGGCCCGCGACTGCGGCGCCTCGACACCGGCCATTCCTGCACCGCCGGGCATTCGCTGCGCCGGGGTCTGGACCAAGTCGTCAAAAATCTCACCGGAGGACATCGCCCGGACGTGGTTGTTTGCAGTGCTGCGGGTGCGCGGAGCGACGCGACCGAGGCGCTTGTTCTGGATGAGCGCTTACGGGGTGTTCCGCGCCTGACACCGAACCGCATGGTCGGCCAGGCGTTTGCCGTTTCGGCTCTCACGCAGGTTCTCGTGGCGGCACAGGTCATCCTGCAAAACGAGGCGTCGTCCGCCTTGGTCCCGGTCGTTGGATGGAACGGTCGCGTCGGGGGACTGGTCTTGACAGCCGACGGAGCGCACGCATAGCTGACAGTATGCCCGGGAAACCCGCACCCTCGGCGCTGGGTTCAACCGCCGCTGTCGAGGACTATCTGGAGCGCATCCTCGAACTGGTCGATACCAAAGGCTACGCGCGGGTCGTCGACATTGCCGAACGCCTCGGGATTTCCCAAGCCAGTGTAACGAACATGGTTCAACGCATGGACCACGAGGGCCTCCTTCATTACGAAAAGTATCGCGGGTTGACTCTCAGTCCCTCCGGCCAGGCACTCGCCCGCCAGATTGCTCTGCGTCACGGAGTTCTGACGGATTTTCTTGCTCTTTTGGGAGTGGAGGAGGAAACCGTTCTCCACGACGTCGAAGGCATGGAGCATCACATCAGTCCGCAGACACTGGAGGCAATCCGGCGGCTGACAGCCTACCTCCGCGCCCACCCCGAAGTCGTTGAAGCGACCCGTTCCTCACCATCCACATGAACCTCGAAGTCATCTCCCACGCCGGCTGGAATCGCAACCTGCGCCTGGCCAATGAAACCGCCGAAGTCATCATCACGCTCGATGTCGGCCCCCGGGTGATCAGCTATCGAACCCATGAGGGACAAAATGTTTTCAAGAACTACGATGTCCAATTGGGCGGACAGGGCGAGAACGAGTGGATGATCCGCGGCGGTCACCGGCTTTGGATCGCACCGGAGGATGAGGTCATCTCCTATCACAAGGATAATGGCCCGGTGGATTTCCAGACTCCGGAACACTCGAACGAAGTCCTGATCGAGACGGTATCCACCGAGGGCGCCACCATTGCCAAAACATTGGGCGTCCAACTGGCCGTCAGCGGTTCAAAGGTCACCGTCACCCACACCGCCCGAAATGCCGGCGACGAGCCGATCCAGATCGCAACCTGGGGATTGAGCGTCATGGCCCCCGGCGGGATTGAAATCATCCCTCAACCACGCCTTGGCGAACACCCACGGGATCTGCTCCCGAACCGTGGCATGGTGCTCTGGCCTTACACCGACCTGAGCGATGCGCGGTGGCACCTCGGTCAGAGATATTTCATGCTACGACAGAGCGACGGATTTCCACCGACCAAGATGGGCCTCGCCCACCGTGAAAAGTGGATCGCCTATGTGATCGGAGAATCGCTTTTCATCAAGGCCTTCGACCACATTCAGGGCGCGAACTACCCGGATGGTGGTTGCAATTTTGAGACGTTTACCAACGATGAGATGCTTGAGATTGAATCCCTGAGCCCACTCGCCACCCTCGCGCCGGGGGAATCCGTTTCGCACGCCGAGCAATGGCATTTGTTTCCGATCACCGAGCCCGTGCAAATCGAGAGCGAGGATTCACTTTTTGCCTGGCTCAGTCCCTTTCTCAAACGAGCTTCCCTATGAAAAAATTGACCCGCCTGACGTTGCTGGCAACCGCCTGCGCCGCACTTTTTCTCGCCGGTTGCGAGACAGTCGAGCCCGATTACGCCGAGCGCGCGGCCATGAATCAGGCAATCACCGCCGAACAACCCGGCAACTATTTTGTCGGCCGGCGGATGTATAAGAGGGACTACAAAATGTGGGGCTGGGTTCGCGAGCCCGGGCGTCCCTGGTCGACGGCGAAGCTCGTGATGCTCAACGAACAAACGCGCCTCGCCCCGGACCGCGCCGGCGGCAAACTCGGCACCGACAACAACGTCGAATACAAACTCCTCGGAGGCTTCAGCGGAGGAATGGTTTACGAGCCCGCCAGCGATACGTTCTATCCGGAATTCGTCCTGACCGGCTACGAAGTGCGCTCGACCAATCCGCCCCGCATCTTCCAGACGAAACGCCAGGAAGACCCGGCCGTCCGACTGCTCACACCGCCCATTTGATCCCATGGCTACCTACGTTTACGAAACCATCCCGGCGAAGCCCGGAGGAAAATCCACGCGGTTCGAAGTGCGCCAAAGCATGACCGAACCCGCCCTCACCAAACATCCCGAAACCGGCGAACCGGTCCGACGCGTGATCAGCGGGGGTTTCGGAATCATGGGCCGCGGCGCAAAGGCCACCCAACCGAGCGGCGGATGCGGCAGCGGAGCCTGCGGTTGCTGCTAACTCATCACTCTTATGCATATTCCCAGTTCCATGATGGAGGGGCCGATGGTCCCGGTCACTTTGTCCCTTGCAGCCGTCGGCGTCGCAACAGCCGTGGTTGCCGCCCGGCAGTCCTCGGAGAGGCCGTCCGCCGCGCGTTTCGCCGCAGTGACCGCGCTCGTCTTCGCCGCGCAGATGTTCAACTTTCCAGTTCATGATGGAACGTCCGGTCACCTGATCGGAGGCGTCCTCGCCGCTCTGTTGCTGGGGATTCCGTTTGGGGTTCTGTCGATGACCGTGGTTGTGGTGATCCAAAGCCTCATGTTCGCCGATGGAGGGCTTTCGGTCATTGGGGCAAATATTCTCAACATGGCCATTGTCGCGGCCGGTGCCGGCGGCTGGCTCGCCCGTTCGCTTCGGGGACCGAACAGCCGTTGGCGGAATGCCGCCGCCGTCGGCTTCGCCTCCTGGCTCTCGGTCCTGCTCGCAGCGACGGCCTGCTCGGTTGAACTCGCACTGGCCGGGACGATCCCGCTGTTTGACGTCCTCCCCGCGATGCTGGGCGTTCACGCGGTGATCGGACTGGGCGAAGCGGCAATCACCCTCGCTCTCCTGGCGTTGGTGCCCGAGTCCGGACGCGCGGCAACGGAGTTCCGCCGGATTCTGGTCCCCTTCGCCGCGGCCCTTGCCATCGCCTGCGTGTTGTTCCGATTTGGGTCGGAAAACCCGGACGGCCTGGAGAGCGTTGCACTCCAAAAGGAGTTTGCACGCCCGGATGCCCCGGTGCAATTCGCGCCGATTCCGGATTATTCAATTCCCGGGATCGGGAATGAGATCGCCGCGACCGGCCTGGCCGGTCTTGCCGGCGTGATGGTCGTTTCGCTGGCCGCCGTCGCGTTTGCGCGCACGTGGCGCCGCGACACGCATCCCGCTTGACAAGCCCGGCGTAACCCGAATTCTCCGGACGCGCATGAGCACGATCACGAATTTCATTGATACCCACTACCGGCACTTCAATGCCGCCGCCCTCAAAGACGCCGCCGACGCCTACATTCGGCACCTCGACGAAGGCGGAATCATGCTCATTACGCTCGCCGGGGCGATGAGCACGGCCGAGTTGGGGATTTCCCTCGCTGAGATGATCCGGCAGGGCAAAATCCACGGGATCGTCTGCACCGGCGCCAATTTGGAGGAGGATGTCTTCAACCTCGTCGCACACGATTTCTACGAACGGATCCCGAACTATCGCGACCTGACCCCCGCGGACGAACAGGCCCTGCTCGACCGCCACATGAACCGGGTGACCGATACGTGCATTCCGGAGATGGAAGCAATGCGACGGATCGAAAACGTCATTCTTCGCGAGTGGATGGCCGCGGATGCTGCCGGACAGCGGTTTTTCCCCCATGAGTTTTTCTGGAAGGTGCTCGATGCGCCCGAACTCCAGAAGAGCTTCCAAATCGATCCCAAGAACAGCTGGCTGCTCGCCGCCAAGGAAAAGGGCCTGCCGATGTTTGTGCCGGGCTGGGAAGATTCGACGCTCGGCAACATGTACGCCGCCCACTGCATCGAAGGCGACGTCAAAAACGTGCACACCGTCCGCACCGGCATCGAATACATGATCTCGCTGGCCGAGTGGTACTCCGCCACCAGCCCGAAATCCTCGATTGGATTTTTCCAGATCGGCGGCGGCATAGCCGGGGACTTCCCGATCTGCGTCGTGCCGATGCTCCACCAGGACTTGCGCCGTGACGACGTGCCACTCTGGGGCTACTTCTGCCAGATCAGCGATTCAACCACGAGCTACGGGAGCTACTCGGGCGCGGTCCCCAATGAAAAGATCACATGGGGCAAACTCGGCGAGAAGACGCCGAAGTTCGTCATCGAGTCCGACGCCACCATCGTCGCCCCACTCGTCTTCGCCAAAATCCTCGGTTGGTAATGCACATCCGTGATATTCTCTCACAGGGACGACCGACCTTCTCGTTCGAGTTTTTCCCGCCCAAGACGCCCGATGGCGTGGAGCAGCTTTTCCAAAACATCCGCCAGCTTGAAAACCTGAGGCCCGATTTTGTCAGTGTGACTTATGGAGCAGGTGGTTCGACACGCGAACTCACGCACGAACTCGTTGTGCGGCTCATCAAAACCACAACGCTCCGGCCCATTCCCCATCTGACCTGCGTCGGCCACACTGAAGCCGAAATCGAACGGATTCTCCAACGCTACGCCGAAGCCGGGGTCTCCAATATCCTCGCCCTGCGCGGCGACCCCCCGCGGGGCCGCCCGAATCACGATCATTCTCTGGACGCATTTCCCCAAGCGGCGGCTCTCGTGCAGTTCATCCGCCTCTTCCGTTCCCATCCGGACCCTCGTGGCTTCGGCATCGGCGTCGCCGGATTCCCGGAAGGCCATCCGGCCACCCCCAACCGGCTCAAAGAGATGGATTTCCTCAAGGCCAAAATTGACGCCGGAGCCGACTACATCTGCACCCAACTCTTCTTTGACAATCGGGACTTTTACGATTTCCGGGAACGCTGCGAACTGGCCGGCATACGGATTCCGATCATCGCCGGCATCATGCCCGTGACGAGCCTCCAGTCGATGAACCGAATGGCCGAACTGACCGGAGGCGCCCGCTTTCCCGCCCGGCTCCTCCGCGCCGTCCAACGCGCCGGCTCGGACCCGGAGGCTGTGCGCCAGATCGGTCTCCACCACGCGACCGAACAATGCGCCGATCTCCTCGATCAGGGCGTCGCCGGCATCCATTTTTACACCCTGAACCAATCCACTGCCACCCGCGAAATCTTCCAGCGGCTCGGCCAACCGGCCTCCGGCCGGAATGCGGAATTGGAAATGCGGAATTCGAAATGAAGTCGCACACTCCGCGCAAATTGGCCTGTCCGGTCTCCAATCTGCGGGTTTCCGCTCTTTTTGTGGTAGTAGGGATGGCTCTCCGCAGCCGTCCGTCGACGGCTCCGGCGTTGGCCGGAGTGGAGACGGCCCGTCCGTCCCGGTCGTCGGGCGTTTGCAGAGAAACTCCCTGACCGCGGGAGAATGTGGGGGCCTTTTACTTCGAATTCCTCATTCCGAATTTCGAATTCCGGCCTGTGGCCGGTTATCCATTTCACATTTCATCTGTCCTGCCGACCCCCGGGTGTTCCAGGGCATCCGAGCCATCGCGTTCGCCAAGGGACAAAGATCCGTAAACCCCGCAAAAACCATCCCGCAACCGAGGAATGCCGGAAGTGCCAACCAGGCCGGGTGGATCCAAATCCCCAAAACGACACCCAAAACAACCAGGGAACCAATCAGGATCCGCATCTGACGATCCAATGGAAGCACCTTGCGCTCCCCCTCCACCACTGGATGGCCCGCTGCCTTCCATGCGTTCAGCCCTCCCTCCAAGACCTCCAAATCCTGCAGACCGGCGGATTGCAATTCCTTTGCCGCCTGATTCGCCCGCGTTCCTCCCTGGCAAATCACCACGCAGCGGCGTCCTGCCAGTTCCCGAGCCAATCCCGCGGCATCCAAAGCGGACAATGGCTCCAACCGTGAACCCATAATGTGCTCGCTCGCATACTCCCCCGGGCCCCGCACATCCAACAACACCACGTCGGCCATCACCCCAACCAAATCGCTCGCATCAATTCGTTTCATATAGCTGACTATATGATTGTTTATTTATCTTTCAAGAAAAATGGTGATTGCGATTCGCGCGCGAAAAAATTTGAACGGTTAAACCACTTTTTTCTGGATTTCCCCCAACTCCTGTCGTTCTATCGCCCATGATGATCAGGAAGATCCTCCCTAAGTTTCCCTCGGCAACTGCGGTTGCAGTGATGGCATTTTGCACATATCCCCTCTGTGCGCAGGAAGCGGTGACCACCCCGGTCGGAGTAGTAACAGTTTCTATCGCTGGGAGCCCGAATGGTTCATCTTTTGCCCAAACGCAGTTCTCCGCACCGCTGCGCGAGAGTGCTGTCATACAAGGAATCGCACGTGGAACCGTTTCTTCGGTGACCACGGACTCGATAGGCTCCACGGGCGCGGGCTGGCAGGTGGGTGGTTTGTCAGCTGTAGGATCGCCCTTTTTTGTCGAAATTCGATCGGGCCAAGCATCGGGCAGAATTTTCCAGATTCTTTCAAATACCGCCGACTCGATATCAATCAGGAGATCCGGCTTGGACGCCAACATTGATCTAACTTCCCTCGGGATTGCTCCTGGAGATAGTTTCGAAATTTTCCCGGGCGATACGCTCCTCAGCCTATTGGGCACACCGGCGGACGGGGTGGTGGGTGGAACGTCCAGCCAGTTTTCGGCGAACCAGACTGATCGCGTGATTATCAATGACCCGGCGAATAATACTGCGATCACTTACTTTTTCGATACCGGAGGAGTTAATCCGAACCAGTGGCGACGACTCGGTTCAAATGCAAATCAAGGCACGATTGTCATCTCCCCTCGGATGGGAGTCGTCTACCAACGAATTTCTACGGACGCTTTACAATTGTCCTTCACCGGCGCAGTACCGGAAAGAGCTGCCACAATGCGTCTGCCTAGGGCGGGTACGACGATAGTGTCACGATACTTTCCGACTGACGGCTCCCTTGCCTCATTGGGACTCCACACTCTTTCTGGCTGGCGCAAACTCGGCGATTCGGGTGTCACAGTCCCGACGACTGACCGCGTGATCGTTAAAGTCGGGTCCACCCTCATTTCCTACTATTTCGATGCGACTGCAGTTCCAGCGCAGTGGAGACGGGTCGGCAGCGGTGCGAACCAAGATACAGTGTCCATTCCCGCTGGTTCGAGTGTGCGTCTGATCCGGAATGGTCAGGTTGGTGAATTTGACAGTTGGACCTACGCTTTGCCTTACGCCTTGAACTAAGCTTTTCCAGAAAACTACGAAATAAATGAAAATATACCTTCCGATTCTTGGTGCTGCCTTGGTTTTTATTACGTCGCAGTCCTCAACTGCAGCTGTTCTCATCACAGATTTCGGTCCTTCAGCGACAAATGGTGGATCTTGGTCCTACAATCCAGCAACTAGTACCCTTTCTGGAATCGAGGGACTTGGCGATTTGATTTTTGGATCGCCCTCATTCGCTGACATCGGCTCTAATGGTCAGCTATCCCTTACAGCTAATGTTACCACTGCGCCGGCTGCTGGTTTTACGGTCGTGCTCGAAGATGCATCATTCGTAACAGCGACTGCAACATTCGATTGGGCTGACTTCATCGGCGGCCAGACGGTAGTTGCAAATCTGGTGCCTAGCATCGGGTTTGACTCTTCCAACATTGTCGGATGGTCACTGTTCTCGGGCGGCAGCGGCGGGTCGATTAATGCAACGCTTGATACCCTATCTGCGGTTCCCGAGCCGACGACGTGGGCTCTGGCCGCGCTTGGTGCCACGAGCGTCCTCGTTCTTCGCCGGCGTCGGCAGGTTTAACTGGATTTTTGTAGATTTCGCTTGCGGAGTTTTCAAACTCTGACAAGTTGAGCCCTGTTCTGGGGGGAACAGCAGGCCGTCGTAACACTCGTTGCGGCGGCCTGCATCTTTTTTACCGCCCTGCGATCGGAATTTGGAGTTGGGGTTGAGGAATCTGGAATGGCAGCAGCGGACCCAAGCCATTCTTCCGCGTTTCTGAGAACCCGCATCCCCTCTCCCCAAGAATTCTGTGAATTCTGTCCAGTCCTTCTCAGCGACCCTCGCTGATGAGGAAGAGCGGATGGAATTGCCGGGCGCGGTTGGCTTCGTTGAAGTTGATCGGCGTGTTGAGGGCGTCCCGCGAGTCGAATGACAGGAACCACGTGTAGGAATCGCCGGTCTTGGCCGAGCGCACGCTGGATTGCAGGACGTATTCACCGGGCTCCGGCACGGCGAGTTCGAAGTGCCCTTGGGAGTCGGTGGCGGTACTCAGAACCGGGCTCGGCAGATTCGACCCGAAATGAACGGCGAGCCGGTTGGCATCGGTCGCTCCATCTTCGGGAAGCGTCGCATGGCGTTCGTTGGCGAACTCTTCGATCGTCTCCCGTCGGAACAAACGCACTTTGACATTTGGTGGAGCAATCCGACGGTTGTTGGCATCCCGAATAACCATCCGCCCCTGAATCATGCCCTCGGGTGCATCGAGGGACGAACGGAACTGGAGGCGGTTGTTCTCTGCGCGGAGTTCGGCGACCTCTTCCTCGGCAGTCGCGAGAGACTTTCGCGCCGACTCGAGTTCACCCTCACGCGTCAAAAACAGCACCCCCGCGACAACTGCGACAACCAGAAAAACGGACGCGAAAACCCATCCCCAGATAAAGCCATTGGTCCGTGATCCCCGCCGTCCGGCGGACGCCGTACCGCCTCCCTCGCCAGAACGGGCCTTTCGTGCAAACCCGGGCCGCGATCGGACGAATTCGCCCACTGGAACCCACTTCTTCTCATCGAAGTCAAACGCCACATCGGTGGAACGGAAATAACCGGTTTCGAGCAACGAAGGGATTTGAAGGGCCGCAAATTCTCCGAGAGTCGTCCCATCCCGTGCAACCGGCACGCGTCCCGGCCGTTTCGATCCACTGCCACTCATCTGGAAAAGTCGCCAAACCCGAACCCGATCATCCGCACAGCGTAAAGAAGTCCGCGTTGGAGGGCAACGCTCCGTCGTTGCCGATTTCTGCGCGCAAGGCGAACCTCCGCCTTCGGCGGCACCATGGGAAATGACGGAGCATTTCCCTCCAGTTGTTTGTCGATTTTATCGATAGCAGGCAAGCCGGACAAAATTTCCGATTGCCGTCCGTCTATTCGGTGATTCAATCGGTCTCAAGTTCACAGCCTTTCGACTGCACGGATGGAGACTTCGCCAACCAATTCCCCCGTGCGCTCGGGTACGCGAATCCTCGTCGACCTGACCCTTCGCTACCCTCGCATCCTGGCGATGATTTTGGTCTTGGCGTTCTTGTCCAGCCTCGTCAGTGCCCCGACACCCTATCTCGCCAAGATCATCATCGACGACCTGATTTTCCGCGGTGGCGCGGCCGGTCCTCAGGACGTTTCCACGTGGCTCGGCATTTCGCACACGGTTTGGATGATCGGCTTGATCGTCCTCCTCGGCGTCTTTCTGAAAATCCTCGGCAGTCTGCTCGGCGGATGGCAATGCCATTACATCCTGCAGATCACGCGGAACTCGCTTTATGAAGTCCGGTTGGATACGGCCCTGCGGCTCATGGGCGGCCGTCAGGAGGAGCTGCAAAAACTGGAACCAGGCCGCATCGCCTCGCGACTCGGATTCGACGTCAACCACATGGACGGTGCGATTTTCAGCATCCTCCGAAACTTTGTGACCAGCATTTTTATGGTCGTTGTGGTCCTCGGTTTCATGCTTTTCCTGAATGTGTGGCTCACGATCACCGTGCTTGCGACGATGCCGCTGACGGCCGCACTCACCATCTGGTCGTATCGCAAGCTTCAGGAATTCAACCGCGAGGAATCCGATCGAGTGGCCGATCTGAATGCGACCACGACAGAAACCTTCGGAGCCTTGCGCGTGATTCGCACCTTCACCGCCGAGCCCTTCTTCCTGGATCGCATCCGACAAAAGACCGAGGCGCTCCGCTACGAGGGGCTGCATCATTGGACACGGTTCCATGCGATCAACCTGCTCCTCGTCCTTCTCAGCAGCCTCGGGAGCGACATCTTTCTTTTTGTCGGCGGGATATTGGCCATCCAGGGCGACATCACCTTCGGATCCTTCTTCGCGTTCTATGGCTATCAGGCCATGCTTTGGGGACCAATCGGAACCCTCCTGAACGCCGGGCAGATTCTGCAAACCGGAACGGCGAGCGCAGAGAAGGTCGAACAAACCGCCAGCGTTGGTCAGGAACCTTACCTCGCGGCGACCCGCACCGCAGACGAGGCGCCCGCGAAATTCGAGGGGCGCATCGAGGCGCAGGACCTGAATTTCAGTTACACCTCCGGTGATCCAATCCTGCGCGACCTCTCGTTCGTCATTCAACCCGGCTCGATGGTGGCGCTGGTCGGCCAGTCGGGTTCCGGAAAAACCACTTTGGCCAGCCTGCTACTGGGCATGTATCTCCCCACATCGGGCAAGCTGCTCCTGGACGGCAAGGACATCCGCGATTGGAACCTCCGCTCGCTCCGCGACAACATGGGTGCGGTTCTTCAGGAATCCACCCTGTTCAACGACACGCTCCGCATGAACCTCTGCATGGGCCGTGATTATCCGGAGGAACGCATTTGGGCGGCCCTGGCGGCGGCTCACATTGACGACTTTGTCCGCGGGCTCCCGAAGAAGCTCGAGGAGCCCTGCGGGATCAGCGGGACCCGCCTTTCCGGCGGCCAGCGTCAGCGCATTGCCATTGCGCGCGTTTTCCTCAAAAACCCGTCGCTCCTGATTCTGGATGAAGCAACGAGCGCCTTGGACAGCGAAACCGAAAAGGCGATCCAGCGGTCGTTCGACGCCCTGCTGGCCGGGCGCACATCAGTGGTCATCGCACACCGGCTTTCAACCATCTTCCAAGCCGACCAAATCCTCGTCATGCACCAGGGCCGTGTGGTTGAATCAGGTACCCACGACGAATTGGTCGAAAAGGCTGACGGCCACTACCGTGAGCTCTATGAAGCGCAAGTCGAGGGCATGATTCCGATGAGCGGAGCGACGCGCCGTCCGTGGTCATCCACACACCGTTGAGCATGCGCATCCTTGACTCACCCATCTCCGCCGAGCGTGAGGCTTCGCCGCTTTGCTCGAACGACTTCCGTCAGCCGCTCGGACGCCTCCGCCCCGTGATCCCGCCGATCTGGCTCAAAGCCGGTTTGTGGGCTGGTGGCGTGGCAACGATCATCTGCACGTTCGTCGTCCTGCTGAGCCCAATGGACGAGTACGTCACCGCACCCGGCGTGGTTCGTCCGGCGGACTTTGCATTTGTGTTCAGCCGGGCGGATGGAATCCTGGAATCCGTGTCGCTCACCGACGGAATGCGGGTGAACCGCGGGGATGTCCTGGCGCGACTCGAGGACCGGGACATCCGCAAGGAGATTGTCCGACTCGAAGGGGAGTTGGACCAGGCGCGTTCGGAACTTGAACTGGCAAAAACTGGGACCCGCAAAGTGACGGCTGCACCGGTTCCACCCGAGTTTCTGTTCAGCGCGCTGGAAGTCGAGCGACAGAGCGAGGTCCGCGAAATCCAGCGCGAGTACTACGAAAAGCTTCGCGAACTGCAACGAACCGGCGCGGCATCCGGTTCGGAGATGCTCAACGTCCGCCTCCAACTGATCGCCTCGGAAGCCTTGCTGAAGCGCAGCCAGCAGGCGAACGAGTTGTTCACCGGAGACTACGGTGCAGCCGCCCGGGACGAGGCCCTGGCCCGGGAGCGTGTCAACGAAGCCCGTGTCCGCGCGCTGGAAAGCCAGCTCGCGCAGGCGCGTGCCGATCTTCTCCGAATGGAAATCCTCGCCCCCGAGAGTGGTGTCATCATCTCAACTGCCCGAAGATTTCCGGGTGAGAAAATCCGCGCCGGCGACACGCTCTTCAAAATCACGGGCACGGAGGGGACCGAACTGCGCCTTTACGCGACCGAAGACCGCGTCGACCGCATCGCTATCGGTCAACTCGTCCGCTTTCGCGCCAACAACAACCCGGACCGCCTCGCTCCCCTCGCCTTGGGCCGTGTCGAACGCGTCGCAACCGACCGCGATCTGGAATCGGATCCGGACTCCGAGAACAAAAATACCTACCGTGTCTCGGTCGCTGTCGAGAAAACGCCTTACCCGCTCGCCGTCGGCGCAACCGTTCAGGCCGAAATTGTCATCGCCCGCCGTCCGTTCTGGCGTCTCCTTTTCCTCCGCGCGACGGACACGATGTAGGCACCCGCTACTGGGCGGCAAAGTCGTCGATCGCCCGCGCGAGTTCGACATCCAGCGAGGTCACGCCGCCCGCACTGTGCGTGCGCAGCGAGATATCCACTCGGTTGTAGGAATTTGCCCAGTCCGGATGGTGGTTGAGTTCCTCGGCTTTGGCGGCCGTCGCGGTCATGAACGCAAAGGCATCCGCGAAATCGCGGAAGACAAACTGTTTTTTGAGCGCCCCCTCTTCGAACCTCCAGCCAGGCAGATCTTCAAGCAGGCGTTCGACTTCGACATCATCCAAGCGGTCAGGCATGAAGCACCGATCCGCTGTCGGCGCCAAAAAATCAAGCCCGCGTGCGGGTTGCCAGCAACTCGCCGACGAATTGGTTCGGAAACCGCCGGGTCGGCGTGATCGCGTAGAATGTTTCCATCAGACCCGGGATCCGGCAGCGCTCGACCAGTTCGCCGGCTTCCAGCTCGTCCCGCACCACGACCCGAGGCACGAGTGCGAGCGCCTCGCATTCGCGCGCCAGCAGACGCAGCATTGGCATGTCGTCCGCCTCGGCCACGACGACCGGTCGAACCCCCGCGCGCTCCAGCAAGGCATCAAATGCGACGCGCACGTTGCTCTCAAGTCCCGGCAGAACAATCCGCCGCCCTTCGAGGGCCGTGGGAAACCGAAGCCGGCGCGGCCGCTCGCCGGGCCGACTCACGAGACAAACCTCCTGCTCGTCAAGCAAATGGCTGTGCCACGGCGTTTCGGCATCGCGGGACACCGCTTGGTTGGCCAGAACAAGGTCGAGCGTGTGCGAACGCAGTTGTGCAAGCAACTCGCGCAGCGTGCCGGTTCGGATCACCACTTCCGCCCGGTCCAGCACGGGCTGCAAAAGACCAATTTGAAAATTGCGCGACAAGGTCGCGACGGCACCGACCCGGAGGATCTGCCGTGCCACCGGTCGGTGTCGCAAGGCATCCTGAAGCTCATCGCCGGCCCGGAAAATGATTCCCGCATACTCGAGCGCGATCCGCCCCGCCTCCGTCAAAACCAATGACTTATGCTCCCGCTCAAATAGTGGTGTTCCCAACGATTCCTCGAGGTGCCGAATTTGGATGCTGATCGCCGACTGCGCGACATTCAGTTGCGCCGCCGCCTTCGTCATGTTCCCGAGCCGCGCGACAACATAAAAATAGCGCAGGTGATTGTAGTTCAGCGGCGTCATTCCAACGATATACAAAAGCGAACAATTTCTAACAATCATTCTATTGGAAGAATTTATCCGTCCACCCGACAATCACCCCCGTCACCATGAAAACCCGTGCATCCACTCTGTCGGGCCCGGTCCGCCGGGCGAACCCGCTGATCCTGTCCTTGGACAACCCCGCGGATGTTCTCCGTTCGGCCGGGGCTCCGGGCCGTGTTTACTGGACATCCCTGCGTCCGCCGGAACAATCGGCCGGGGATTTGATCGCCGATGTGTCGGAATTCGAAGGAGCCTGGCTGGATTCCAAACGGGTTATCGTCCAGATCGATGGCCGCCGGATCGAGCACGAGCTGGGCGATTCGTGCACGCCGGATTTGATGACAGAAATCCTAAGGAGCCACCTCGCTGGCGACCCTCCGAATCGCATTCAATCGGGACTACACAGCGCCGCCGGGATTTGATCTATTGACCCTTATGTCGAAACACACAGCCACCATCATCCCCGGAGACGGGATCGGACCCGAAGTCGTCAACGCCACCCGCCGCATCCTCGATGCGACCGGGGTGGGCATAACGTGGGAAGAAGCCCATGCGGGTGAATCGATCTTCAAGAAAGGCATCCCGTCCGGCGTGCCCGAAGAAACAATCGCCTCGATCTCGAAGACCCGCACGGTCCTGAAAGGTCCGCTCGGAACGCCCGTTGGTTACGGCGAAAAGAGCGCGAACGTCACGCTCCGCAAGCTGTTTGAGACCTATGGCAATATCCGCCCGGTCCGCGAATTTCCCGGCGTTCCGACGGCCTTCGCCGGCCGCGGAATCGATCTCGTGGTCGTCCGCGAGAACGTCGAGGATCTCTACGCGGGGATCGAGCACATGCAAACGCCCGGAGTCGCCCAGTGTCTGAAACTCATTTCGCGCAAAGGCTGCGAGAAGATCGTCCGGCTCGGCTTTGAACTCGCCCGCGCGGAAGGACGCAAACGCGTGCACTGCGCCACCAAGGCCAACATCATGAAGATGACCGAAGGCTTCATGAAGCGCGTCTTTGAGGAGATGGCCCAGGAATACCCGGACATCGAGTCCCAGCACATCATCATCGACAACTGTGCGCACCAGATGGTGAAGAAACCCGAGCAATTCGACGTGATCATTACGACGAACATGAACGGCGACATCATCAGTGATCTCAGCTCCGGTCTCATCGGCGGCCTCGGCTTCGCGCCGTCCGCCAACATCGGCCAGGGCATCGCCATTTTCGAGGCGGTCCATGGTTCGGCTCCGAAATACGCCGGCCAGGACGTCGCCAACCCGACGGCAATGATCCTCTCGGGCGTTCTCCTCCTCCGCCATCTCGGCGAATTGCAGGCTGCCCGAACCGTTGAGAATGCCGTTCTCGCCACACTCGAGGAAGGCACAGCCGTCACCAAGGATGTCGCCGGCAAACACCCGCCGGTCGGCACCCAGGCTTACGCTGACGCCGTCATCGCGAACTTCGGCAAACAGCCGTCCCGCTTTGCCGCCCGCGATTACAAGGAAATCCAAATGCCGAAATTCACCGGCGGACCGGTCACCGTCGTTCCGAAATCCCGCAAGACGCTCGGATGCGACGTCTTCGTCGAGGCGGACACCACGCCGGCGAAATTGGGCGAGTTCCTCACCGGCATTGCCCCGACAGCCGGCCTCAAGCTCAAGATGATCTCGAATCGGGGAACCCAGGTCTTCCCATCCAAGGGCGCCGAAACTGACTGCGTCGATCAATGGCGCTGCCGGTTCCTGACGACGACGGACGGTGTTTCGGTCGCATCGATGCAGACCTTGCTCTCGGACATAGAGGCCGGCGGATTTCGCTGGATGCACATCGAGAAACTCGAAGAATTTGACGGAGCGCCGGCCTATACCAAGGCGCAGGGCGAGGATTGATGGCTGAGGCGCAGAGTCTTCTCGCCGCCAATCTCCTCTCCCCGATCGTCATCGCCTTCCTGATCGGAATGGCGGCGACGTTCGTCAAAAGCGAACTCGAGTTTCCGCAGCCCGTCCTCAACGCGATTTCGATTTACCTCGTTTTCGCGATCGCGCTGAAGGGCGGGACGGAACTCGCTGCCGCCGGCTGGGCTTCGATCTGGAAGCCCGCCCTGGCGGCCCTTGCCGTCGCCGTTCTGCTTCCCGTCTGGATCTTCTGGGTGACACGCCGGCTGATGCGGATGGATATCTCGAACGCCGCCGGGCTGGCAGCGCTCTATGGTTCGGTCTCGTCGGTGACATTCCTCGCCGCTCTCAGTTTCACAGCGAAGCTCGGGAATCCGGCCGAACCGTTCCTGCCCTTGCTGGTCAGCCTGATGGAATGGGGCATTCTCGTTGCTCTCCTCTGTGCACGAATTGCGCTTCAGCGGCAGAAGCAGGGATCGCTCGACCTCCGCGAGGCGGTCGTTGATACGCTGCGCGGACGGAGCGTCATTCTCTTGCTCGGCGGACTGGTGATGGGTTACGTGATCGGTGAACAGGGTTTCCAGCCGATCAAGCCGGTGTTTGAAGACGCATTCCGCGGCGTTCTTGTCCTCTTTCTGCTCGAGATGGGAATGGTTGCGGCCCGGCAGTTCCGCGACTTTCTCAAGCTGGGTCCAAAGCTGCTCGCCTGGGGCATCGGCGCTCCGATCATTCACGGCTTCGCCGGCGTGGCCATCGGCCAATTCGCAGGACTCGGAATTGGCGGGAGTTTTGTTTTTGGGGCGATGATGGCGAGCGCCTCCTACATCGACGCACCGGCGGCCGTGCGGGCCACCTTGCCGGATGCGAACCCGGGCATTTACCTCACCTCTTCCCTGGGCGTGACATTCCCGTTCAACCTCCTGTTCGGCCTGCCGCTGTACTACGCGTTTTCCACGTGGCTTCATCGGGTTTGAAAGGACTCGCACGCGGGGGCCTGCATTCGTAACCTGCGCGGTCCGAGTCATGCCGCATCCAGAAATTTCCCGCCGCCGCACGTTCGCGATCATTTCGCATCCGGACGCCGGCAAGACGACGCTCACAGAAAAGTTCCTGCTCTACGGCGGCGCCGTCCAACTCGCCGGCAGCGTCACGTCCCGGAAGAACCAGCGGGCGACCACCAGCGACTGGATGGAACTGGAGAAACAGCGCGGCATTTCGGTCTCCTCGACGGTCCTGCAATTTGATTACGGCGGTTGTGTCGTGAACCTCCTCGACACGCCCGGCCACAAGGATTTCTCGGAAGATACCTACCGCGTTCTGACCGCCGTGGATGCCGCAGTCATGGTCATCGACGCGGGCAAGGGCATCGAGTCGCAGACCCGCAAACTCTTCGAGGTCTGCCGCCGCCGCGGCGTTCCGATTTTCACGTTCATGAACAAGCTGGACCGACCAGCCCGGCTTCGGCTCGACCTGCTGGACGAGTTGGAATCCGTGCTCGGGATCCACGCGGTTCCGATGAACTGGCCGCTTGGCGACGGCGCGGAGTTCAAAGGCGTCTTTGACCGCCGGAAGAACGCCATGCATCTGTTCGAAAAAACCCCCGGCGGCGCCTATCGCGCGGCAGTTGACGTTCGTGACATCCACGACGAAGCCGTCCGATCGGTCGTGCCGCCGGATGTTTATGCCCGCGTTTGCGATGAACTGGCCCTGCTCGATGGCGCCGGTGCCGAGTTTGATCTGGAGAGCGTTCGGTCCGGGCGATCGACCCCGGTCTTCTTCGGCAGCGCGATGAACAACTTCGGCGTCCAGTTGCTGCTTGATGCGTTTCTCGAGATGGCCCCGCCGCCGGCTTCGCGCGCAAGTGGCGAGCGCGAGATTGCTCCCGATGCCGAGGCGTTCTCCGGATTTGTCTTCAAGATCCAGGCCAATATGAACCCGAAACACCGGGACCGCGTCTCGTTCATTCGCGTGGTTTCCGGGTGCTTCCGCCGGGACATGACCGCCACTCACAATCCGGCCGGGAAGATCGTCCGTCTTGGCAATTCCCAGCGGTTGTTCGCCCAGGATCGGGAAACCGTCGATGAAGCGTGGGCCGGGGATGTGGTCGGCATCGTGGGCAATCACGATTTTGCAATTGGCGACACGCTCACCGAGGATCCGGCGATTGCGTATCACGAGATCCCCCGCTTTCCGCCCGAGTGTTTCGCGTATCTCCGGAATTCCAGCACGGCGAAGTTCAAGCGGTTCCGCGAGGGCTTGGATCAACTGCTCAAAGAAGGCGTCGCACAGGCGTTCGAACTTCCGGATGCCCTGCAAAAGGTTCCGCTCCTGGGGGCCGTCGGACCGCTGCAATTTGAAGTCCTTCAATATCGACTCGAAACCGAATACAGCGCCGAGTGCCGCGTGGAGTCCGCCCCGTGGCAATATCTGCGTTGGGTTCAAAAGGACGGCTCTCCGGTCACCACGCGGCCGGAACTTCTCCTGCCCTCCGGCTCGGCACTGGCGACCGACCCGCGCGGCTATTGGGTCGTTCTCCTGCCCAGTTCATGGTCCGCGGGATACCTTGGCGAAAAGAACGAAGGCTGGGACTTTCCGACCGATCCACCCGCCTGAACTCCGCACCGCACGGCTTCATTCGCGCGGCGGGTAAACCTGGAGCGCGCTTTCGATGCGGTCGTAGAGGGCGGGCACCCAGGACGGAAACTCCGGCGGGATCGATGGTCTTGGACGTGAGCGAAGATCGACGGGCGCAAGCAAGACACGGATCCGCTCCAAACCGGTATCCGCCGCGAGCGTGAACACGTCCTCCGCGGCCTGATCGCCAATTGCCAGACAGCCAATCGAAGCCGATCCTCCGTGAATCATGATGTCACTCCCCGGCTCTGTCCGTCCCTCGGTTGCAGCCATCTCCCAGTCAAACGGACTCGGGTAATTGACGCGCAGCGAGACATGAAACCGGCTGTTTGGGTTGAGGCTCTCGATCCGGTAGAGACCCTCGGGGACTTGTTTGTCTCCCTCCCGGAGTTTCGGACCGGGCCCACCGCTGGCTCCAAGGACGGGGATTCTGCGGACAAACCGAAACCCACCATCCGCCGAGCGCGCTTGAACTTCGAGTTGCCTCTCGTCCTTGAAACCCAGCAGCGCAACTTCGGACGGTGGATAGGACAATCCAGCCGCCTCAAAGTCCCGCATCCAGCGCTTGCGCGCGTCCGGGCCAAACTGGTCAAGCCGGTCCTGAACGGTCCACGTGCCCGGAGGCGGAGTCTCTTTTGGCTGCGGCCTCGGGATTTGCCGCCACCACCACAGCGCAGCGAGCAGCAGCACGACGAGAAACCAGAGGAGCAGTTTCACCGCCCGCGCGGGTCCAACGCATCCCGGAGGGCGTCACCCAGGAAGTTCAGCGCCAGCAGAGTCAACGCCATCGCAGCCGCAGGAAAAACGAGGAGCCACCAGAAACTTCGGACCGGGTTGATGGCCGAAGCACCGTCTGCCAGCAGCGATCCCCAACTCGATTGTGGCGCCTGGATGCCCAGGCCGAGAAAGCTCAGAAACGACTCGTCGATAATCACGGCCGGGATCGTCAGTGTCAGGTAAATGAGGATGATCCCGACCAGATTCGGCAGCAAATGGCGGACAAGAATCGCCGTGTGCGATTGTCCCAGCGATTTCGCAGCGAGGACGAACTGCCGGTTTTTGAGAGCGAGCACTTGTCCACGCACGATGCGGGCCATGGTCAGCCATTCGATCAGGCCGAGCGTGAGAATCAGTATCGCGATGCGGGAGGATTGGACGAGCCAATCCCACTGCATGCGGGACGCAAACTCCTGCAACTGGGCGTTGAAGGCGTTGATTGCGATGAGGATGAAAATCAAGCGCGGCACCGAATACAAGACATCGACGATCCGCATGAGAAATGCATCGACCCGCCCGCCCGCATACCCGGCGACGAGCCCCCACGCGGTCCCGATCACCAGGCTGACGAGCGCCCCACACAACCCGACGAGCAAGGAAATCCGTCCCCCCTGTAGGACGCGATAAAGAACGTCACGCCCGTTGAGGTCCGTGCCAAAGGGATGGGCGGCCGATGGTGCGTTATGTTGGTTGGCGCTCGGATTGGCCAGTGCGGGATCCATGAAAAATGGCCCGAAGACGCATGCTCCGACAATCAGCGCCAGAAGCAACGCCGAGATGACGGCGGCCGGGTTGCGAGCCAGGCGGCCCCATGCACGTGGGTCACCCATTTCCGCGAATCCTCCGGTCAAGCAGCCCGTAGGCTGCATCGACCACGGCATTGAATACGACCAACAGAACGCAATAGATGATGACCATTCCGCCGAGCAGGAACCCGTCGCGATTCAGGATCGACTGGACAAAAAATCCACCGGCGCCCGGAATGTTGAAAATGGTTTCGACCACGATCGAACCGGTGAGCAGATGCGCAGCGAGCGGACCCAGATACGAGACGACCGGCAAAATCGCAATGCGCAGGGCGTGTTTGTAAACGACAACGGTTTCGCCGAGACCCTTGGCGCGGGCGGTTCGCACAAAATCCTGTCCGAGCGTCTCCACCATGCTCCCGCGCATGAGTCGCGCGATGGCGGCCATCGCCGGGGCTGCCAGCGTAATGGCCGGAAGCACAATGTGCGAAAGACCGCCCCACCCACCAACCGGAAACCACCGCAACTCGAGACCGAACCCAAGGATCAGCAGCGGGCCAATGATGTAGGATGGAAGGGAGATCGCCAGGAGTGCGAGAAACATCGCCCCGTAATCACGGAACCCATGCTGGTGCACCGCCGCAATGGTTCCCAGCCAGATCCCCCCAATCGCAGCGATCAGAAACGCAGCCGCGCCGAGCGTGAGTGTGACCGGCAGCGTTTGGGCCAGGATCTCGTTAACGGTGCGGTTGCGGTATTTCGTCGAAAGCCGGAGGTCGCCGCGGACGAGGTCGCCGATGTAACCGGTGTATTGCTCCCAGAGCGTCCCATCGAGTTTGTATTTGGCAAGGAGCTGCTTTTCGATGACCTCGGGAATTTTGCGTTCTCCATCGAACGGCCCGCCGGGAGAGATGCGGATCAGGAGAAACGTGATCGTCACCACGCAGAATAGAACCAGCACGAGTGATCCCACCCTCCGGAGCAACGACACGAGCATGCGCCCGTTATTTCCGGGACCGCGAAAACGTCAAGACCCCGCTTCAGTCGGCACCGAACGCTTCCGTCCACACCCGATCAAATGCCGGGAATGCGATGCGAGCCGACTGCCGCGAAAATCACCCCACAGGTCTTCGAGCTCCAAACCGGCGGCCAGGAACAGAAGCTGGAACTCATGGGGAAAGAACACGTGCGCGCGGAATTGCGAAAGCCTGCGCTCCGCGTCGTCACGTCCACGTTCGAAATGATCATAGAGGTAATGAACATCAGCCGTCTGCGTGTGTGCCTGGTAAAGTGTCGCGCGGTAGCGGACGAGATGATCCGCCCCGTTTCCCGCTTCAAGGTCGAACTGGACCGGCACCCGTGGCGGTGAAGACATCGATTCCGCCAGCGCGGGCAGATCGGCCATGAGCTCCGCCACCAGGAATCTCCCGCCGGCCGACAGATTGGAAGATGCAGTGCGCCAAGCCGCCAGAAGGTCCGCCGAGGTGGTCAGGTGACTCAATGTTGAACACCCGGAGTAAATCCAATCAAATCCCGACGGACGCTCGAACGTGCGCACGTCTCCCTCGATCCAATCGACCGTATCTGCTCCGGACTTTGACATCGCACGATCGAGCATGGGCCGGCTCGTATCGAGTCCACAGACCGTCGCGCCCCATTCCGCCGCGGCTTCCGCCACGGGAATCGTCAGACGTCCATCGCCGCATCCGATCTCCAGGATCCGGACCGGGCGATGCGTCCGTGCGAACCGGATAAAGAACGCAAGGTCCTGCGAGTCACCGGAGTGTTCGAGTCCATAGAGTTCCGGATCGTTATAGATGTTCGAGTCCATGCCCGCGCGCTTTGGCCTTAGCCTGGGAAATTCGCTGGTCCTATTCCGGACGGATGTGTTAGCAGGCGATGATGAAGACCCGCTGGCCAGTCATTCTTTTTCTGAGTCTTTCAATGTTTGTCATCCTCCCGCCATCCACCGCGTGGTCTCAGAGCCAGTCCGAAATGAACGAGATGGCACAGGTGAGTTTGGAGAAGGCGGATAAGCGCCTCAACGCGGTTTATCAGAAGCTGCTGAGCAAACGGGCCGGTGAGAAAGTTTTCTGCGATACTTTGCGAATGGCGCAGCGGGCCTGGCTGAAGTTCGTCGACCTGCACATGCAATCCGTTTTCCCGCTTTCGGAGAACGAGAACCCCCACCAAGTTCACGGCTCGATGTACCCGCTCGACTATGCGGAAGAGAAGCGCACGCTGGTTGAAGAGCGCACCCGCCAGCTCGAGTCACTTCTTAACCGCGCCCAGTAGACGAAGAATTCCCCGAGAACCATTCGACGGGGGCTCGCGGGCGTGCGAGGTTGCCCGTGTTGATCGATTGGCTCCGAGGTTTGTTCGGTGACCGTCGCGTGCGTCGCGAGAGGATTTTCCTTTTGCTCATCCTGCCCGCGCTCTTCCTCGTCTCCGCTGCGATTCTTGTTTTGCTTCTGAGAGGCACCTGAGCCGCCCGATCCGGGAGTCGAACGCAGCCCTGATCCGGGACGTCCGCAATATCCGACGGCCTCGTGCGTTCCTCTGGTATGAGAACACGTTTTCTGTTCGCCCTCGCCGGCACGATCTTGATCGCGGCCTGCGACGACAGCCGTTCGTCCACGGCGCAGCCGTCCCCCACCCCGGATCCCCTTGCTGCCGAAGAGGCGGAACTTCGGGCGATGGAGGAAGAACTTGCACGGTTGGAAAAGGAAATCGCCGAGGAGGATCGTCGCCTGGCGGCTGTCACACCCACGCCGGCTCCGCAGCGTCCTCAGGCGGCGTCGACGCCGCGGTCGACGGGCGTCCAGCGATCCGCTCCGGATCGTGGCACAACGCAGGGACCCGAAATGTTTTACTCCGCACTGGAACCTTACGGCGAGTGGTTCGAAGTTGAGCCCTACGGCGCTGTTTGGCAACCGGCTACCGTTCGCAACAACCGGGGATGGCGCCCGTATCGTGATGGCCGTTGGGTCTACACGGATGCCGGATGGCTTTGGCGCGGGGATGAGCCGTTCGGTTGGGCGACCTACCATTACGGTCGATGGGTGAACCTGGAGCGCATCGGTTGGACATGGGTTCCCGGCGATGAATGGGCACCCGCATGGGTGAGCTGGCGAACCGGCGACGAGTATGTCGGATGGGCACCGCTGCCGCCGGAGGCCGCTTGGAATGACCAGCCGATCGGAGGTTGGGTCGAAGAACGCTATGACATCGGACCCGCCGCTTATTCGTTTGTCCCGGTGACGGCGTTCGCCGAGCCGAATTATGGATCCTACTACGTCGACACGCGGAGGAACTGGGACATCATCCAATCGACCTCAAACGTGACGAATATCGTCTCGAACGTGGTGAATATTGCGGTGGGTCTGAACATCTTCGCCGGTGGCCCGCAATACGAAGTCATCGAACGCCGCTCGCGACGCCGGATTCCGCGTCAGACGATTGTTCTCGCCGACCCGGACATCGATCGCCTGCGCACACCGGGCGGGTATTCCGAACTGCTGGCTTGGGACGCCAATGCAGAACAGATCCCGGTTGTCGCTCCCCGGCTCGAGATGCGCCGAGACGCGCGTCCGCCTCGCATCCGTCAGCGCCTCGGCCGGGTCGAGCGGGCTGTGAGCACGGATGTCGGGCAGTTGGAAGCCTTCGAGTCTCCGGCCGCGCCGGTGGTCACTCGGAGTCCGGATTCCGAGATGGCCGTTCCCGAAGAAACCAACCGCCGAGAAGAACTCCGCCGAAAACGGGAGGAAGCCCGGCGCCGTCTTGAGGAGCTGCGCGGGGAGAAAAATGCGTCTCCGAGCCCGGCGCCATCGTCAACGCCATTGACCGCACCCGATGAACGCCAGGAACTCGACCGTCGGCGTGAGCGCCTCGAAGAACGCCGGAAAGAAATCGAAGAGCGCAGCCCGGAATCGGTCTCGCCGTCACCGAGTCCCGGCCCGGAAGTGCCATCAACCAGTGAGGGGTCTCCGTCCGTGGAACCTTCGCCAGCACCCACGGATCGCCGGGAGGAACTCGACCGTCGCAGGCAGCGTCTCGAAGAACGTCAACGTGAACTCCAACAACGCACCAATGGCGTGCCGGCGGCAACACCCTCGCCCGCCGATTCCGCAGCTTCACCATCCCCGGCTGATGATCGCCGCGAGGAACTCGACCGTCGCAGACAGCGTCTCGAAGAACGTCAACGTGAACTCCAGCAACGCACCAACGGCGCGCCGGCTGCGACGCCCTCGTCCGCCGAAACCGCCGCTTCACCATCCCCGGCTGATGATCGCCGCTAGGAACTCGACCGTCGCAGGCAGCGTCTCGATGAACGTCAACGTGAACGCCAGCAACGCACCAACGGCGCGCCGGCTGCGACA
>JANRKJ010000007.1:0-71804 GCA_033763515.1 Terrimicrobiaceae bacterium
AAAGGCCGGGATTGCAAATGCAGTCCTCGCGCAATGGCTCGGCGGGATGGACGATTCATCTGTTACGCAGGCGGTCAAGAGACTTCAGGCGAAAATGGAAGCCGATCGGAAATTGATGAAGATTTACCGTCGCGTGGAAGAAGAAATGTCAAATGTCAAGATGTGACCCTATGCGACTTTCGACGGGTGGTTGAACGCCTTGTCCTCGCCTAGGGATTCGGCGGTCGGGAGCGGGGGAGTTTGACCTTCGGAATTCCCAGCGCGTGGATCCGCGAGGCCAGCGTCGTGGGCTTCATTCCGAGGAGTTCGGCGGCGCCTCCTTTTCCGAAGATCCGGCCATTGCTGGAGCGGAGTGCGGCCTCGATGCTGGTCCGTTCCTGCTGGCGCAGGGCTTTACGGGTGAGAAGGGGCGGCGGCGTTTCCGGCGACGGTGGCCTTGTGCTGGGTGCGAGCTCAAAGGAAATCCTGTTCCCCTTGGCAAGGATGGCTGCGCGCTCGACGACGTGCTGGAGTTCGCGGATGTTTCCGGGCCAGTCGTACGCCCGCAGGAGGTCGTATTGTTCGGCGGAAACCCGGGGTGGCTTGCGACCGAGCTTCCGGAAGGCGATGCGGAGAAAGTGATCGACGAGCGCGGGAACATCGTCCCGTCGGTCCCGGAGCGGGGGCAGCGAGATCGGAAACACACTGAGCCGGAAGAACAGATCTTCCCGGAAGCGACCGGCGGCGACCTCCTGTCGAAGGTTCCGGTTGGTTGCCGCGACCACCCGCACGTCAACGCGGCGGGTTCGTTCCTCGCCGACCCGCTCGAACGTGCCTTCCTGCAGGACCCGAAGAAGCTTCGCCTGCAGGCCCAGTGGGATCTCGCCGATCTCATCCAAAAACAACGTCCCGCCATCTGCCGTCTCAAAGCGGCCGACCCGGTCGCGGACCGCCCCGGTGAAACTCCCGCGCACGTGACCGAAAAATTCGCTTTCGAAGAGATTCTCAGGGATCGCCCCGCAGTTTACGCGAACCATCGCCTGCGAGGACCGCGAACTTTTTTCATGGATGGCGCGCGCGATCAGTTCCTTGCCGGTGCCGGACTCGCCTTCGATCAGAACCGTCGCCTGCGTCGGCGCGACGAGGGAGACCTGATCCAGGACGCGGGCGAGTCCGGGAGATGATCCCACGATCCCCGCCGCCGGATAATCCGCTGCGACTTCTTCGCGCAGGTATTCGTTTTCCAGCGAGAGCCGGCGGTTCAGGCGTTCGATCTCCTCGTACGCCCGCGCATTGGCCAGGACGATCGCGGCATGGTCGGCAAAGATTCTCAACCACCGAAATTGCTCCGCATCGAGGCGCTGGCGATCGAACACCGCCAGCACTCCCAGAACCTCACCGGAATAGATCAGCGGTTGGGCGGCAATGGTCGCCACTTCCTCGGACTCCACCCACTCCGGCCGCGCCACCCATTCGGAGTCCGGAGTGATCCCGGACAAAATCAACGCCTGTCCGGTGCTGGCCACGCGGCCGATCTTCCGCACGCCCAGCGGAAACCGCCGGAATGCGCCGTCCAAGCGCGAGTAATCGTCCTCCGGGTCGAGGGGATTTCCGGCCGAAGCCACCAAATGCAGGCAGCGGGATTGATCCGGACATTCCCGCCGCATCCGGCACTCGGCGCAAATGTCCCCGCGGTCAATCAACCACACCCGGGCCAGAACCACCTGCCGACACTCAACCAATCCGCGGACAACCTGGCTGAAAACATTCCGCGGATTCCGCTCGGAGGAAACGGCCAGCATCAGTTCCGGAAAGCTCTCGACCTTCACGGGGGGCAGTCTGCCCCGCACGACCAGAGAAAAGCACGAAAAATCGTAGAAGTTCCTACGATAATTCGCATTTCTCTGAAAGTTCGTTGCGAATCAGACTTCGTCGAATATCCGATAAACGCCTGCAAACAAGCATCTTATGCCAACTTGGACCAGGCTGGCACGGAAGGTGATAAAGAGATCATGTGTCCAACGACACAGAAAATCAAAAAACACAAAAAACCATGAAAACGAACACTGAAACCCAAGCCCCAGCCCTCGACCTCACCCAGCGTCCGCCGCGGAGTCCCCGCAGCCGGCTGGGGGGATATGTGATTCTCCCGAGGATCCTCGACAAGGCGCGGGCGCGCCACGCCGGCACGATCGGCGATTACGTTTACAATTCGACGCTCGACGGCCTGTTCTTCCGGTTCGTCGGACTGAATCCCGACGAGCTCTTCGAGCAGGTGAAGACCGGAGCCGGCGACTGGCAGATCCTGAAGTGGATCGAGACCAAGATCTCGCCGAAGCAACCCTGGGAGATCTCGGCCTGGTCGGATTACGCCGCTGACTTCACCTTCCATGATTTGGAAGGTCGCGAGTGGTTGACCGATGAAATCCGCCGCATCAATCCGGACCGGGATGACATCCAGACCATCTTCGACCGGATCGACCTCGACGACTACATCAGCTTCGGAGGAAAGGCCTGAAGCGAAACCGCGCCCGGCGGTAGGGAAAGCCTGCCGCCGGGTGCCAACCCACACCCGATCGATGAAAACCTTATCCAACTCCCCCGTGCGCCCGAGACTCTTTGTGAAAACCGGGTGTCCGTGGTGTGCCGAAGCGAAGGCCGTTCTCGACACCCGCGAGGTTCCGTACGAGGAAATCAACGTCTCGGAGGACCGCACGGCGATGAACGAAATGGTCGCCCTCTCCGGACAGCATCGCGCTCCCGTGTTGCAGTGGAATGGCAGTGTGCTGGCGGACTTCGGTGCTGCCGAACTCCAGCCATTTCTCGCCGGCAAGCTCGCCGGTGCGGCCGAGACCCCGGAGGTCACCCGCGTCGAACCGCGTCCGCCATTTCCTCCCTTCACGGAAGAAACCGCCCGCAAGAAAGTGAAAATGGCCGAGGACGCCTGGAACAGCAAAGACCCGCAGCGGGTGGCCCTCGCCTACACGCCCGACAGCGAGTGGAGGAACCGCGATGAATTCTTCCGAGGCCGCGACCAAATCGTCGCCTTCCTCACCCGGAAATGGGCCAAAGAACACGACTACCGGCTCCGCAAGGATCTGTGGGCGTTCACCGGCAACCGCATCGCCGTGCGCTTTGTCTATGAATGGCACGACGACTCCGGCCAATGGTGGCGCAGCCATGGAAACGAAAATTGGGAGTTCGCTCCCAACGGGCTGATGATGCGCCGCTTCGCCAGCATCAACGATCAGGCCATCACTGAAAACGACCGCGAACTCGGGGAGCGGCCAGCGGCGAGCATTCCCTGAAAGGATAACCGGTGAGCCATCGGAAAGAGAGGCATTGCGATCCGGAGAAAGAGGCTGCGCCGGCGCTTGTGGGCCGGGGGGCCGGCTCCGTAACCTGAGGAAAACCCGACCATTATGGCTGATCACTTCATGCACACGGTTTTGACTCCCGCGGTTTTGGATGCGGAGGCACATTATTATGGACGGACCTACCAAGCGGGCGACGAGCCTCTTCCGGACGAGTTGACCGAGTCCGAAAAGGCCATGATCGAGTCGCGCGACAGTTTCTATCTCGCAGTGATCACGGAAAATGGCTGGCCTTACATTCAGCACCGGGGCGGCCCGCCGGGATTTCTCAAGGTTCTCGAACCCCGGCGGTTGGCATTTGCCGACTATGGAGGCAACCGCCAGATGATCTCGGTCGGCAGTCTCGCCGTGAACAACCGGGTGAGCTTGTTCCTGATGGACTACCCGGCTCGCGAGCGTCTCAAGATCCTCGGCCATGCAGAGGTCCTCGATGCCAGAGAACGTCCGGAATGGATTGAACCGCTCGCGCCGACGGGCGGCCATCCGGCCAAGGTCGAGCGGATTTTCACGATCGAGGTGGTGGGATACGATTGGAACTGTCCCAAATTTATCACCCCTCGCTTCACCGCCGCGCAGGTCGAAGAGGCCGTGAGCCCGCTCCGGCAGCGCATTGCCGAGCTGGAGCAGCAGTTGAAGTTGGCCGGTGGCGGGGCCTCATGACCCGGGGCCTGAGAACGGCCGCCGGATCAACGAGATGAGAAGTGCAGCGAGGGACAGAGTCGGGCGGTCGATCGACTACCTTCGCATCTCGATCACCGACCGCTGCAACGAGCGCTGTGTTTACTGCATGCCCGGCGGCTACAAGGGCTGGACGCAGCGGTCGGCTCACCTGTCGGCCGATGAGATCATCGATGTCGTGCGCAGCGCCGCGGCGATGGGGTTCCGGCATTTTCGGATCACCGGTGGGGAACCCCTTTTGAGGGACGATGTCGTTTCGATTTGCCGCGGGATCCGGGCCGTGGCTCCCGATGCGAGTCTGGGACTTTCGACCAACGGTCTGCTCCTTTCCCGTTTCGCAAACGACCTGAAAGACGCCGGTGTAGACTCGGTCAACGTGAGCCTCGATGCGCTCCAACCGGGCGTTTACCGCATCATCACCGGTGGCGACGTGGCTCGCGTTCTGGAGGGAATCGCCGCCGCGGTCCGTGTGGGCTTTTCGTCCGTGAAGTTGAACTGCGTTTTGCTCCGGGGAACCAACGAGACCGAGATCCTGAAACTGGCCGGGTTTGCGGGTGAAATCGGGACGCCGATCCGGTTCATCGAACTGATGCCACTTTCCGAGACCACCGGGCAAATGGAGCCGAGGTTCTTGCCGATCTCGGAAGTTCGCCGGATTCTGGAGGCGAACGGACCGCTCGTCCCGCTTGGAGATTTCCAGGTCGGGCATGGCCCCGCCAAATACTTCCGGCACGGTTCGTCGGGAGCTGTGGTCGGTCTGATCGGGGCAATCAGCGATCCGCATTTCTGTGAAAGTTGCAACAAGCTGAGGCTGACGGCCGATGGGCGGGTGCGGCCCTGTCTTGGGCGGGATGGCGAGATCGCCCTCGACCGGGAGGCGTTGACGGCGCAATCGATTTCAAATGTCCTGGAGGCGGCGATTGGCGCCAAACCGGAGAATCATGGTTTCCATGGCGACTATCTGCCGAATCGGCCGATGACAGCGATCGGCGGGTGAGGATGTCTATTCCACGATGAAGTGGAGGGAGGCGGATTCGGAGCCGGAGCGGGCGGTGAGTTGCCAGCGGCCTTTGCGGAGGGGGACGAGCGGGGTGGCGAGGGGAGTTTCGTTCAGGAACCATTCGCAATCGGGCGTGGAGGCGCGCAGGGGAATGGCTTGTTGGTCCGGTCGGATCGAGTCTTCGAGGAGGAAGGTGGCGCCGTCGCGCGGGTGGAGGATACGGAGCGACGACTCGCGGATGCGGGCGCCGAGGTGGTTCTGGTTGCTTGTGCACCAGGCAGTGTATTCGCCGGGCAGTTCGAGAACGCCGTCGCGGTAGGCGGATTCGGCGCGGACGGTGGGCTCGGTTCCCGGGAGGAACCATTCTGAAACGGCGGGTTCGTCCGGCCGCGGGAGCAGGCCGGTTTCGGTCGCGACGCGGAGCGTTGTGAGTGTGGCTGGCGGCGCGGGGACGGGTTGATCGCCCGTCGCGTAAAGGTGGGCGACGACGGCTTTCCAAAGGGGAGCGGCTGAGCGCACGGCGAGAATGTCCGCCAACGGGCGGCCATCAAGGTTTCCGGCCCAGACGACAACCGTGTGGTCGCCGGTGAACCCCGCGCACCATCCGTCCCGAAAGCCGGAACTGGTGCCGGTCTTCACCGCGGTCCGTTGCGGCATCGAAAGTGCGTCCCCGAAGCTGTCCCGACGCGCGGCGGGATCGCAGAGGATGTCGGTGACGATGGCGCAGGCCTCTGCTGATGCAGCCTTTCGGGTCGCCGCGACCTGGCTCTGCGAGAGCCGCGCGGGTGCGGCGAGGCCGCCGCGGGCGAGCGTGGCATAGGCGGCCGCGAGGGAGAGCGGGCTGACGCGGGCGTTTCCCAGAATGAATCCGGCTCCGCTCTCACCGAAGTCGTCGGCAAAATCGAGCGCCCAATTCCGGAACGACGCAAAGGTTTGGCGGGCTCCGAGCCGTCCGAGCACGACCACGGCGGGAACGTTCAGCGAGTTTCCGAGGGCATCACGCAGGCGGACCGGTCCGCGGAACCGTCCGGAAAAATTCTGCGGATCGTAATCGCGGTAGACGTCGGTGATCGCGTCCGCTGTATCCGGGAGCAGGGACGCGGCCGTGAAGGCGCGCGCGTCGATGGCTTTGGCGTAGAGAAAGGGTTTGAGTGTCGAGCCGCAACTTCTGGGTTCAAGGGCGGCGACGATTCCGGCGTGGCGCGCATCGACAGCGCTGACGAGGGCCCCCACTTCGCCCGAACGGTTCTCGACGACAACGACCGCCAGGTCGTGCAGTCCAGCACTGCGCATTTCGCGCAGGTGGTTTTCAGCGAGAACGGTAACTGTTTGCTGGAGATCGACATCCAAGGTCAGGTTCCCCCGGTCCAACGCGAGTTTTTTCATCGCGGTGAGGAGGTCTCCGGAATCCTGTGGCGGATCGTTTCGCGAGACGGTCGGAAGGGTAGCGAGCAGGTCCGATTCGCGGCTTTCGGGTGGGAGGAGTCCGGCAGAGGCCAGGCGACGGACGTTGCGTTCATAGCGCGCATGGGCCGCGGCCGGGCTCTTCCAAGGATTGAGCCGTGAGGGACTTTGGGGAAGCCCGGCGAGAAAAATGGACTCGGCGAGCGTCAGGTCGTGGGCTGGTTTGCCGAAGTAGGCGCGGGCGGCGGCTTCGGCGCCGATCCGCCGGTTTCCGTAATCGATGCGGTTCAGATACGCTTCAAGAATCTGATCCTTCGACCAACGGCGTTCGAGCGCCATGGCGAGCAGGGCTTCGCGGGCTTTTGCTGACCAGGTTCGCGGGCCGGGCGGCGACGAGATTTTGATGAGTTGCTGGGTGATGGTTGACGCTCCGGAGAGCACGCGGAAGTTCTGCACGTTGCGAACCAGGGCACCACCGGAAGCCAGCCAATCGACGCCCCGGTGCGAATGGAAACGCCGGTCTTCGATGGCGACTGTCACATCCGGCAGCCATCGGCCGAGTTGGTCGAGGCGTTTCGGAACGGCCTCGCGGGCGGTGTCGGTCGGAACAACGACGAGGAGTTTCCCGTGCCGGTCACGAATTTCGCTGGTGGACGGCGGTGGGGACTCCAGCGCGGCGGGCAGGGGAACGAGACGCAGGACGGCCTCGAAGCTGAGCCAGGCCACGGCGACGACTCCGCCGAGAACGACTAATCGTTGACCACGCATACGCTCGATGGCGAGCGGCCGAAAACCCGGCTGTCGTACATGGGCTGGATCTGAGTCGCCGGCCAGATGAACGTTCCGGCTGCGGTCGCGCGGGCGAGGATCGAGTAGGACGACGTCCCCGGCGCCACGCGGTCGAAATAAAGGTTCGTCTGCCGGTCGCGCATTTCGCTGTGCGACAACGAAGCGGTGGAGACGTTGGGTTCGGCCGGCGGAGTGTAGAATTTGCCGAAGAGAGCGAGGTTCGGGTTCACGACTTCGACGCCGGCAGGCAGGAGGTCCTCGAGAGCGACAAAGTCGCGGGTTTTGTCCGTGCTGAACCGGTAGGAAATGACCAGTTCGTCACCGAGTTGGAATGGGGCCTCGGGTGTACCGAGGCGGTTCGGATCGGTCAGGTTCTTGACGACGCGCTCGATCCGGAATCCGTTTGCTTCGATCGGGGTTGTCCGGTCGCCGGTGCGATAAGCCGCCGAGAGGACGTAGCTGCCGGCAGGCTCCGGCGCGGGCAGGCCGCGGACGATGAAGTCGGCGAGGCGGGCGATATCGACGTTTGTCCACGCTGCGGCGGTCCGGTTGGGTGAGACTGAATCGGCGGTGGGCTTCAGCCGGGCGGGCGATATCTGGGCGGCATAATCAGATTTCAGCAGGGCTTGGAAAGCCACGAGCAGCCAGAGATTTTCCTGCGTCGAGAGACTCGGTGCGGCCTCGAGCATCTTGTCGAGGCGCTCGCGGAGGGCGGCGTCCGGTTTGCCGATGGCCAGGCGGGCCCACGTGCAGAGCGCATCGGTCCGCGTGCCGGACGCAAAGGTCACCGGGTCGAAGGCGATGTCGGCGAAAGTCTCCGGGAGTTCCGAGACGAGCTGCCGCTGGCGGTCCGGGTCGAGGCCCATTTGGTGCAGGGCGAGTGCGAGCATCGCACGACCTTCACCGGTGAGCCGGTCGCGGTTGAGGTAAAGATTGTCGATGGCGGCCTTCAAGGCGTCATCCGGTTCGGACGTGCTCGAAGCGAGAACGAAGAGCGCAAAGGCTTGGATCGACTCGGTGGTGCGACCGCCGGTGACAATTGTTTCGAGAGCGCCCGGGAGTTCGGAGGCGAGCCGGTCGGGGATTGCGAATCCGGCGGCCTCGGCTTGGGCGACGCACCAGGCGGTCTGGATCGTGACGAACGTGTTGGCGGTTGTTCCGTTCGGCCAGTAGGGAACAAAGCCACCCGGGAGGAGCGAAGCGGAGATTTCCTGCAGGGTCTCCTCGATCACCAAACGGTAATTCTCCTCTCGCGATCCGCCATCCGGCAGATAGGCGAGCAGGGAAGCAAGGTAGGTGGCCGCGAGCAGCTTGGCGGTCTTCTGCTCGAAGCAACCGTGCGGGTATTCGAGCAGGTAGGGAAGTCCGAGAAGTTTCGCGAGCCAGGGCGTGGTCGAAAACGCGAACGCAAAACGGCCGGTCGCATTTTCCCAGGCGCCGGGCGCAACTTCGGCGACGCGGAATTCGGTATTTCCAACGCGGCCGCTTACGGATTCTTTGCGCAGGATGACCGGTTCGTCGATGGGAAGCGTAATTTCGACGGCATCGGACTTGTTCGGTGAGGCGGCCGATACGACTTCGAATTTCACGGTGGCGTCGCCGACGGCCGACGCCTTGGCGCGGAACGTAAAGACGGCGGGCGCGTCCTTTGCGGCCATGGCGGATTGCTCGGATTCGGAGACGAGTGAGAGGTTGCCTCCGACCGAGCAGCGGACGGTGAGTCGGGATTCGGCGTCCAATTTCTGGCGGGCCACGGCGCGGAGTTCGATCTCGTCGCCCTCGCGAACGAAGCGCGGCAGGGCGGGTTCGATGAGCAAATCCTTGGTCACTTCCAGAGGCGACGATCCGGCGCCAAATTGATTCGCCGCGGTCTGCCCCACGGCGACAACGCGGAAGCGCGTGAGATTGTCAGGCGCCTCGCAGGTGAACACCGCTTCGCCGCTGGCGTCCGTTCGCACGTTGGGTTCCCAGAGGATGATCGGTTTGAACTCTTTTCGGGCAAACGTGACGTTCCCAAACGGATCTTCCCCGCCATCCCCGATGACAAAGCCTTTCATTGTCAACTCGGATGGCCGGATGTGGTCGATGTAGCCGTCGAGCGCAGCGAACGTCATCACGCCGAAACTGCGCGATGGGAAAAAGTTGGACCAGAACGATGGCAACGACCATCCGCCGAGATCGAGAATGGCGTCGTCGACCGCGTAGATGGCGAGGTCGACCCCGGCGACGGGCTGGCCATTGGCCGTTACGCGAACGGTTCCGGTGATTGTCTCGCGGGGTTCGTAGCGGGGTTGGTTGGTCGAGATGCGGACGTCGAGATGACGATCACCGGTGGTCACCGCGAGTGGCACGAACCCGAAGCGCTCACCGGCGAGGGACTCCGTTCCGCCCGGCCGGAGGAGGTAAACTGAGACGAAGATGTTCGGCTCGTACTCCGGTTTGATGGGCAATTCGATCCGAGCGGTGTTCCCGGTAATCGGTGTGGTGAAACTTTCGAGGACGCGGTCGGTTTCGACGCTCACCCACGCGATGCCGGGTTCGGGCGAGAGGACCGTGAGGACTGCTTTCTCGCCGACCTTCCATGGCTGGCTCTTCGGATCGAGTGCGCCATTCATTGAGAGGACGCGGGTCGAAGTGTCGGAGTCGACCGGGACGTCCGAAGGGGCGCTGCCGGTGAGATACGCTTCCTCGCTCACCGGCATACCCGGGCTTCCGGCCGGGGGCGAGACGACCAGCACGTAGCGGCCGGGATCTTTCGGACGGAAGGTCAGCGTGCGATCGGTCGTCTGCGGGATTCTATCCACGGAGACGAACTGGTCGAAGTTCCGGTAGCGGTAGACGTTCGGCGCGAGGCGTTCTTTGGCGGTCTTGGTCAGAACGTGGAAAAGCTCCGCGGAAACGCTGTCCGGGGCCTCGCCGAACGGCTCCAGCGCGTTCCATTCGAAGACGAGGGTGTCGGTGTTTTCGTAGGCGGTCGAACGAACGCCCAGCAGGGCGGGCTCCATGGCGACCAGTTGATCCAAGCCGCCGGTGATCGTCTGGCCATCGGGTCCGGTGATGTCGACCTTCCAGGTGACCTGGCATTGCGCGCGGTTGCCGCGATCGGGAAACGGGGCGTCGACACGCAGGATCGCGCGGCCGTTGGCGTCGAGCGCGGTTTCACCCTCGACCTCGGCGGTGAAGACCGGAGCGCGGCGTTTCTCCGAGTAAACGTCCACGCGCTGGAATCCGTCCATGCTGTTGTAATACTCGCCATCCGAGTCGCTGAACCACGTGGCTTTCCAGACGACGCGAGCGCCGGCGTTGGCGGCTCCGTGGAAATATTGCGACTGCACGGAGATGACCGATTCGGCCGGGCGGGTGAGTTCGCCGGGTGCGCAGACCACCGAGAACGGCGGATTGCGAAATTCCTCGATGCGGAACGAAGCGCGGCCGGGAAGGTCGATGCCATCGACCTTGGCGCGGATCTCCATCTCGCCGAGCGGTCCATCGGCCGGCGGTGTCCAGCGGGCATTCCAGCTTCCGGCGGAATCGACTTTCGTCTGGCCGCTGGCGAAGACTTGGTTGCCGTAGGCGCTTCCGAGCGTCCAATCGATGCGGCTGCCTTTGGGGATCGTCAGGCGTCCGTCGGCTTCCGCGTCGCGCAGGAATCCCTTGAAGACAATTTCCTGACCCGGACGGTAGAGCGGGCGATCGGTAAACAGGAACGCCCGAAGTGGAGGCGGCTGCATGGCTCCGGGGTAGCCGCTGGAAAACGAGTCACCCATCGCGACCGGCTGCAACGTGGTCTGTCCGGCGGCGTCGGCAGTGAAATATTCGGCGCCGGCGATCGATGCATTTTCAAACGTCACGCAGCCGTCGGCATCGGTGGTGGATTCGGCGAGCAGGCGGAACCGGCCGTCCATCGCCCGAACGGTTACGCCGGCGGCGGGTTCCGCGTCGGCGAGCGAAGCGGCGCGGAGAGTCGTTGTGGTGGCGGAGACTTTCCGGGTCAGCGCGTGGTCACCGAAATAGATGAGCGCACGGTTTCCGATGGTCCGGCCTTCCGGATCGGTGCCGGTGATTTCGAGCAAGATCGGGCCGCTGAGCGGAGCGCCGTCCGGCTGCCAGCGGATTTCGCGGAGGGTTTCGTTGTCGCCGGGTGATGCCGCGACCGAACCGGAGCCCACGACCGAAAGGCCCAGTTCCGGAATGAGAAGTTGGGTCGGGGCGCGGGCGATCGTGCCCTCCTTGGTCCAGAGGCGGTTGCCATTTTCGTCCTCCAACTCGGCACGGAATTCCTGGAGCCGGGCTTGGACGGTGGCGAGTTGATCGAGCGGAACCGCGGCGAGCCGCCATTCGAGCGGGCCGGTATTGACTTGGTAAAAGGCAAAGCGGAGGCCGAGCGCGGAACGTTCGCGCAGGAGGCGTTCGGGGAAGAGGAGCGCGGAGCCGCGTGGCTTGAAGGTTGCCCCCCAGGTTTCGGGTTTGGCGAGCCCGTAGCCGGCTTGACCCCGGATGTCGGTCGAAATGGTCACGCGATAGCGCGTGCCGATGTCGAAATCTCCCTCGGCCGTAATGAATGAGCCGGATGGGGTCAGGCGCAAGTTCGGGACTGCCGGCTCGATGCGAACGGCGCCCGGAGCGAGCGGTGCGTCGTCGATTGACTGCCGGAACTTGATTTCGATCGAAGGTGTTTCGAGGGGCACGTTCCGGGCGGCGACGTAGCTGACTTCGAGAAACTTTGTCGGCCCCAGCGGGAAGACACGCGGGTAGGGAAGCGACCGACCGGCCGTCGCGTCGACGATTCCCTCGACGACCAAATCGTAAAACGCACCGGGCGGGAGCGGTTCGCGGGGCCGGACGCGGACGGAGTAGACCTTTTCATCCGGAGCCGCGGGCGCATCGACGACATCGCCCTCGGCCTCGCCCTCCGGCGAATTCAGCAGGATTTCGGCCGGGAAGCGTTCGCGGGTCGAGCGGTTCTGGAACCACGCACCCTGCGCCGCATCGGCGAGGCGGACCGGGTAGTTGAATTCCAAAGGCACCTGCGGCAGGGCGTTCAGCGAACTGCGTTCACCGTAGTTTTCCTCGACGATCGCCAAGGGCGGCGACTTCATTTCGGCGCCCCATTGGTCGACCGGCAGGGCACCGCCGGCGAGATCGGTCAGGCCCTCGCGGAGCCGCAGGCGGTAGGCTTGCGCGGGAATGATGCCGCTTTCGAACGTAAGGAATCCTTGGGTCTGCGTGGTCCAGGTAAACCGTGCATCCACCGGCGGCCAGACCTCGATCGGCGACTCGATGTCCTCGGCATCGATCTTGTCGGGGGCGACCATCTCGGTCGGAAAGGTCACGGTGACGCTGGTGAATGGTTGGACCGGTTCCTCCCAGCCGGTGACTTCCAGGCCGGCTCCATCGGGGGCCTGGGTAAACGGACGCTCGTCCGGCGGGAGGACGAAGGGTTTCGGTTGTGAAACAGTGGGTGTTGGCGACGGCCGCGGGGTGTTCCGTTCCATGGCAAACGCCGATGTGCCAAGCAGCAGAAGGATGAGGAAAAGGCGGTTCATCGCTTCTCGAGTTTTTTGGCGGCGGCTTCCGCGGCGCGGGCGTCGGCGGTTCGGCCTTGTCGGGTGAAAATGGCGGCGCGCAGCCGCTGGAGGGTCGGGTTGGCTTTTGCCTGGATCGCGCGGTCGGCAAAATCCATGGCTGTCTCAAGGCGGTTCGCCTGGAACTCGGATTGAGCGATGTAACCCAGGGCGCGGGCGAGTTCGGCGGGGGTGGTTTTCGACTTTTCGAGTTCCGGGAGCGCCGCGACGGCGGAGGCGGTGTTGCCGAGGGCGAGGAGTGCGTAGATCCGTTCGAGTTGGGCGGCGACGTTGGAGGGATCGGCCCGGAGTGCGGCGTCGGCGTCCTTGAGGGCGAGGCGAAACTGGGCGGCTTTGTCGTTCAGCTCAAAGCTCCGGGCCGCCAGCAACGACGGGTCGTTCGGGGCCTGAGCGAGCCGGTCATCGAGTCGGACCAACCGGCGGAAGCTGTCCGCAGGCGGGTTCGGTTGGTTGAGGTCGATCGCGTGCCGCGCCAGTGCGGCCGTGGGGTTGAGTGTGAGGCGGGCTTGGAGGAGCTTCAACGAGACGGAGTCGGGCGCGACCGCTTCGGCGGCGACGAGGTCTTCGTTGACCAAGCCGCGGTCAGTCCCGAGGTTCATCCGGATCGCTGCGCGTTCGATGCGGGCGGTGAAATCGTCGGGCTTATCGGCGAGGACGGCGTCGAGTTTTTGGAGGTCCGGGAGGGCAACGGCGATGCGGTCGTAATCGGGTTTTGACGAAGTCGTCTTTTCCGGATCGATCGACTCTGCTGCTTGGAAATCTGCGAGAGCCGGTTGGAATTCGCCGAGCCGGCGCCGGGCGTCCGCGCGGAGGAGCAACAAGTCCGCGCGACGGGGCGTTTCCGGAAAGGCCGAGAGCATTTCGATAATCTGCTGCCGATCGCCGGAGGCCTGCGCGATGCGGAGTTGGAGTTGGAGCAATTCTTCGTTCGTCGGTTCGTCGGCGCGCAGCTTTTGCAGGATGGCGAGGGCGGCGGCGGGATCACGATCGGCGAGGGCGGTGGCCTCAACGATTCCGCGCAGGGTGGCCGGCGCGTCGGGCCAGCCCGCGAGCGTGGCCTCGGCCTCCTTGAGGTCTCCGACTTGCATCCAGAGACGAACCAGGCGTTCGCGGTCGGCGTCGGTCGAACCGGATTCGATGAGCCGGCGGAGGAGCTCGATTTGGGCGTGAACGTCCTGCGCTTCCGTGGCGAGCCCGAGCTGTGCAGCCACGTCAGGAACGGAGTCGCCGGCCCGGAGAGCGGGCACGAGCAGGATGAGCAGCAGGCAGACGCGGATCATGGCTGGCAACCGTTGAGTCACATCATCGGAAAGTTCTCCTGTTGCACAGCCAATTCTTCTGATCTCCAAATCCAGGATCGACGCCCCTCGGGGATTGGGCTTTTCGTGAAGCATGAAGCGCGTCCTGACTCTCGCTGTTTTCGCATGGTTTTCAATGTCGCCCCTCTTTGCGCAGCCGCGGGTGGCGGGCGCATTTGAAGTCCCGCGAGGATGGCCGGCTGACGAAATGATGCCGGGATTGCAATTGGTGGGGCCCGGATGGCGGATTCTTCCGACGGTTGAGAATGACGGGATCTACAATACATGGACGGTGGATTCCGGTGGAACTTCGCGGCGGGTCACGGGGAACGACCGGCTCGCTGTTTTTCTCCTCGAGTTGGCGGCGATCCAGCGTCTGCAGGAAGTCAGTCGCGGTCGGGAATTTGCCGAGGGCCTCCGGGATGCCGGGCAAGCGCAGCTTGATGCAGCCCTGCAGGTGGCACGCAATCCGGTGGAAACCGTCCGGCGTCTGCCGGCGGGGGCCGGGCGATTCTTGGGACGGGTGGGTCAGACGGTGCAGAATGCGGCAGAGGGGCAATTGGATATCGACCGCAATGCGACGGCCGCGCAGACGACGCGGCGCTTGGTGGGGGCGGAGCGGGCGAAACGTGTGCTCGCCGCGGAACTCGGCGTGAGTCCGTTCACGCGCAACGCCGAGCTCCAGCAACTGCTGGATGACGTCTCGCTGGTGCGCTCGATGGGACGGGTGACGGTGAATGTGGGCTCTGTTTTTTTGATTACGGGCGTCGTCAGCCATGTGCTCACGGGCATCAATGTTTCGGCCTTCCTCACGCGCGAGCAAATCGAAGCCGAGCCCCGCGACCTTCTGGCGGCGATGCGGCTCCGGGCGGTTCAGGCCGGGGTTCCGGCAGGGGACATTGATGCCTTCCTCGGAAACCGGTTCTACGATCCATGGACTGCCACGGCGATCATCAACAATCTGGTGCGTTTGCAGCGTGTGAACCCGACGGTTTTTGTCCGCGAGGCCGCGCAGGCGGCGAATGATCTGGACGCGTTCTTTTTCTTTCGGGTGTCGGAAATGCTCACGCAACTGCAGGGTGCGGGGATCGGTGTGCGGGAGTATGTGTTGACCGGACGGACGGTGGCGTGCGTGGCCGAGGATGGCTCGCTGATCGCACCGCTGTGGCTGGACTTTGCGATCTGGACCGCGAACGCGCAGGCGGCGGCCGAGTGGTTTCGGGCTTTGGCCAATGAACGCGGGGCGCGGCGGGCCGTTGTGGTCACGAATGGCAGGTTCTCACCGGTCGCCGGCGCCCGATTGCAGGTGCTCGGGATCGAGACGATCACCGGGTTTTCCTCTGACAGCGATCGTTGAAGACGCCGATTCAGTTCACTTGACGGAGGGTGAAGTCGGCAAGGCCGAACGGGATGGTGGCCGGTCCCGGGGCCGGCGTGACGGTTGTGCCGCCGATTGAAACGAGAGCCAGTCGCTCGGCGACGAGGCCGTTGGGATCGCCGATGGAGGTCCAAGCGTTTCCACGGATGACGAGGCTGGCGATGGAAGCAACGATGGATGAGCCGGATTTGTCGAGGAGGGCGTTCGTGGCGGTTCCCCATGTGGTGTCACTGCCGGTCGTCGCTCCTGCTGCGATGCTCGAGGCGACCCAGTTGCCGCCGACCACAACGGATCCGATTTGAGCGGTGCCGCCGCCGGTTTCCGCTCCGTCACCATCGATGCCGGTTCCTGTCGCCGAATATCCGGTGAGGATGATCGCGTTCTCGACATTTCCGCCGATTTGGAGATTGGCGATGGCGAGATTTGTGGTGGCGCCAGCGACGAGGTTTCCACCGGCCGAGATCATGGCGGGCGAGGTTCCTCCGGTCAGATTTCCTTCGATGCGAAGCGATCCGATGGCATCAAATGCACGGACGGATCCGAAGCTGGTGGTCGTGCCGGGTGTCGCCTCGGAGCCGCCAATGAGTGAACCTTGGATGACTCCCACGGTGATGTTTCCGGCCTGAATGGCTCCGCACTGGTTGCGCATGGACGCACCGGAGTTTGTCCCGCCGACGACCGAGCCGCCAACAAACAGGTTGCCGAGGGTACCGCCGACCGAGATGAATCCGGCCGCGTCGGTATCGGAGCCGCCCCAGAGCGAACCTTTGACCGTAAGCTTGGCCAGTCCCCCGGTCGTTTGAATCGCCCCTGTGAAGAAATCTGCGCCCCCGCGGATGTCGCCGCCGACGAGGATCGTGCCAGCGGTCGCCGCGGTGATTGAACCGGTGTTGAGGTCCGAGCCGCCAACGATGTCACCACGGATCGTGAGGGTTCCCAGTGAATTTGTGAGTCCGGTCGTGAGGATGGACCCGGCAAAAAAGTTGGCACCGCCCAAGAGGCTCCCGCCGATGAAGACCGAGCCAAATCGCGTTCCTGAGATGCGCCCGGATGAGTCGCCCGTGCCGCCCTCAACGTCGCCGGTCACGCGGATGGTGTCCGCGCCAGCCTGACAGTCGATGTAGCCGGAGGTTCCCGAGCCGCCGATCACGCTTCCATTGACGAGGATCGTGCCGCTCTTCAAACCGTTGGAAGCCTGGGTGACGATGCTGCCCGAGGCCGAGCCGGAACCGCCGATGAGGTCGCCATCGACCCGGATGAGGGTGATCGAGTTGGGAACCACGATGGAGCCGGAGTTCGTGCCCCCGCCGCCCACGATTTTGCCACCGACCTCGACTCGCAGTGCGGTCGCGCCGGTTTCAATTTGGGCGCTGCCGTTTCCACTTCCGCCGACCACGTCGCCGCTAATGGAGATGGTCGATGCGCCACCGACGTAGCCGGAAACGGTGCCGGAGCCTCCGATAACGTCGCCGTCGATCCGCAGGATTTTGCCAGTCCCGGCGAAGACGCGGCCGCTCAGATCACCCAAACCACCCTGGACATCGCCCCCGATTGTCACGAGCGAGGAAGTTCCGGAGATCTGAAGCGAGCCGGAGAACAAGCCACTTCCACCGATCAACATGCCGCCCACGGTGACTTTTGCTGCCGGCCCGGCGCAGAAGTAGGATCCTGTGTTTTGATCGCTGCCGCCGCTGAAGAATCCCTTGAAAGTGGCTGTGCCGACACCCTCGGTGACGACGGTGCCCGTGTAGATCGCGCCTCCGCCGATCAGGTTGCCGCCGACGAACAATTGTCCGACGAAACCATCGATCTGGAGGGAGCCCCCATTGGCGGTGCTCGAACTTCCGATGATGCTGCCGCCGACGGAGATTCGTTGAACGCTCAACGGGCCTCCGGAAGCGTTCACCGTGATGCCGGCTTGGTCCAAGTCTCCGAGGATGGAAATGCTGCCGACCGGTCCTTCGATGGTGGAGAGGAGTGAACCGCCGACGCCTTGGGTCGAAATGCCGAAGGAACCCATCGAGAAAGTCTGCAGACTCTTCAGGGCCGGGGTGGAATAGTTGGTATCGCCAACCAGGATTCGGCCGAGGTCGCCCTTGACCCGTACGGCACCGAGGTCGATGCCGCTCGCATCGATCGCGCCGACATTCATCGATCCATCTCCGCCTGCGGCGCGGCTGATGAGACGGAAGCTGATGTCTGCGCCGGAAAATACCGTGTTTCCGGACAGGTCGATTTTCTCCAGTTGGTTCGATGCGGAAAACGTGAGGGAAGCGGCGAGCCCCAGCGATGTTCCCTTGGAAGCAGTGAGCTGAAACTCATCGCCGTCGACATCAATGACCGTCACGGAGGCGCCGCTCGCTCCAGCGGGGGCAATGCGATCCTCCAGAGATTCGAGGAAGGTGTTCATGACGCCCGCATACTCCTGCCAGGCAATTGGTTGCAATCGAAAAATTGGCCGTGACGACTGCACAAAAAAAGCGGCGGCTCCTTGTGGGAAGCCGCCGCCTGTTGGGAAGGGATTCGTTTAACCTTGAGCGGCCGCGGCTTCGTCGCGGTCCTTCATGGCGGCCTTGCGGCTGAGTTTCACGCGGCCTTTGTCGTCGACGCCGATGCACTTCACCCAGACCGAGTCGCCGTTTTTGACGACGTCCTCGACTTTGTTGACGCGGAAGTCAGCGAGTTCGGAAATGTGGACGAGGCCGTCCTTGCCGGGCAGGACTTCGACGAAGGCGCCGAACTCTTTGATCGAGACGACGGTGCCCTGGTAGAGCTCGCCGACGGTGATCTCCTTGGTCATGCCGGTGATAATTTCCTTGGCGCGCTTCAGGCTGTCACCATTGCTCGAGTAGATGTGGACGGAGCCGTCGTCCTCGATGTTGATCTCTGCGCCGGTCTCGGCCACGATGCCCTTGATCGTTTTTCCGCCGGGTCCGATGACGAGGCCGATCTTGTCGGGGTTGATGCGGATCGTCTCGATGCGCGGGGCGAACGGGCTCATTTCCGAGCGCGGTCCGGCGAGGACGCCCTGCATGAATCCGAGGATCTTGGCGCGGGATTCGGTGGCGTTGCGGACGGCCTCGGCCATGATCTCGTGGGAAATCCCCGGGAGCTTGAGGTCGAGTTGGAAGCCGGTCACACCGAGTTCGGTGCCGCAGAGCTTGAAGTCCATGTCGCCGAAGTGGTCTTCGCTGCCGATAATGTCATTCAGCGTCGTGTAGCGCTTGAGGGCTTCGCCTTCGTATTCGGTCACAAGGCCGACGGAAATGCCGGCGACCGGGCGCTTGAGCGGGACGCCCGCGTCGAGGAGGGCGAGGGTGCCGGCGCAGACGGTGGCCATCGACGTCGAGCCGTTGGATTCCATGACTTCGCTGGAAATCCGGATCGCGTACGGGAAATCCTTTTCATCGGGCACAACCGGCTCGATTGAGCGCTCGGCGAGTGCGCCGTGTCCGATCTCGCGGCGGTTTTGTCCGCCAAAGCGGCCGGTCTCACCCACGCTGAACGGCGGGAAGTTGTAGTGGAGGATGAAGCGCTTGGTGTCTTCACCGCCGCCGTAGGCGTCGATCATCTGGGCCTCGTCGGCGGGAGCGAGCGTCGCGATGCCGAGGGCCTGGGTCTCGCCGCGGGCAAAGAGGGCCGAGCCGTGCGTGCGGGGCAGGAGTCCGACTTCGCCGCTGAGCGGGCGGATGTCGTGCAACCCGCGGCCGTCGCAGCGTTGGCGGCGGTCAAGGATGCTGATCCGGAACGCCTTTTTCTGGAGGTAGTCAAAGGCCTGGGAGATTTCGAACTTCGAAGCGGTCGGGAATTTCTCGAGCACGGCGGCTTCGACTTCCTTGCGCAGGGCGTCCACCGCTTTTCCGCGGGCGACCTTGGAAGGCGTGTAGAGGGCGGCTTCGATGCGGTCGCCGGCCACTTGGTAGGCGATTTCGAGGATCGCTTCGTCGACCTGGAAGAGATCGACCGTGCGCTTCGGTTTCCCGGCGGCAGCGGCGAGTTCTTTCTGGGCGGCGACGATGACCTTCACGTTTTCACGGGCGAAGTCGAGGGCAGCGAGGAACTGGTCTTCGGGCAATTCGTCGGCGGCGCCTTCGATCATGATCACCTTCTCACCATCACCGACATAGATCAGGTCGAGGTCGCTGTGCTCGCGCTCGTCGTGTGTCGGGTTGGCGATGAATGTGCCATTCACGCGTCCGATCCGCACGGCTCCGACCGGTCCGGCGAACGGAATGTCGGAAACACAAAGGGCGGCCGATGCGCCGTTGATCGAGAGGATGTCCGGATCGTTCTGGCCATCCGCGCTGAGGAGCAGCGTGATGACCTGGGTGTCGTAGAGGTAGCCCTTCGGGAAGAGCGGCCGCAACGGACGGTCGGTCATGCGGCAGACGAGGATTTCTTTTTCCGACGGACGGCCTTCGCGCTTGAAGTAGCCACCGGGGAACTTGCCGACGGCGGCGGCCTTTTCTTTGTATTCCACGGTGAGCGGGAAGAAGTCCTGGCCTTCCTTGATCGTGGTGGCGGAAACCGCGGTGACGAGAACGATGGTATCACCGCAGCGGACGGTGACGGCTCCATCGGCGAGTTTCGCCATTTTGCCGGTTTCGATGGTGAGGGAGGTGTGCCCAACTTGGGCGGTAACAGAGTGACTCATGAGTAGTAGGATGGGATGGGCCGCGGCTTACAGGCAGCGGCGGGGAATAGGAAAAAGCCCCGAGCGTCAGTGCCGGGGCTTTTCGTGGGACAAACCGCGCTACTTGCGCAGTTGGAGTTTTTCGATGACCGACTGGTAGCGGTCGGCGGCGGTGCGCTTGAGGTAATCAAGCAACCGGCGCCGCGTGGCGACGAGCTTGAGCAGCCCGCGGCGCGAGGAGTGGTCCTTCGCGTTCGCCTTGAGGTGCTCGGTCAATTCATTGATCCGCTTGGTGAGCAGGGCGACTTGAACGTCTGCGCTGCCGGTGTCTTTTTCGTGGAGTCGAAGGGAATCGACTTCAACTGCTGCTGCCTTTGCCATTTTCTTTTTCTTTGGTTTTTTGGAGTCGGAGAGAATTTCACACCCCGGGAGGGGTGACAAGATAAAATCGGACGATCGGGCGCGGATGAGGGCCGCGAAACTCAGTTTGAGAGGGCTTTCGGGGGGCCGAGAATCTCGCGCAGGACAATGGCCTGGCGGAGGCCCTCGCGGGTCCGGAGCGTTTTCAACAGGGGAGACGGAGCGCGTGGCGCAGGCGGCGCCGGTTTTGCGGCGACGGCCCGGGGGGGCGGTGTGAACGTTGGGATTTCCGGAACCGGTTCGGGCCGGGGCACGGCTTCCTCGAACGCCGGAAGGGGTGGGGGAGCCGGCACGGGGCGGGGAGGTTCCGCCTCAACGGGCAGCCCGAGGGCCTCCATGAGACGCCGCATGTCCGCGGCCGGGTCGGCGGCGGGCGGCGTTGGCCGGGACTCATGGGCGTCTTCGGCCGGCGCGGTGCGGTAGGGGCTTTCGCCAGAGTCCCCGCTCCGTTTCCGTTCCAGACGTTTTTTCTCGCGCAGCTCGGCCGAGCGCTGCATCAGCCAATTGACGAAGCTGATCAGCGCGATGATCGCGAGAAAGATGAGTTGTTCCATGGCCGATCAGGGCTGGCCGGGCGTCTTCTCGGTGCCGGCGATCGCTTCGCGCATCGTAGTATCGGACTGGATATTCTGGATGCGTGCGTAGTCCATGATACCGAGGTTGCCGTTGCGGAAGGCTTCGGCCATGGCGAGGGGGACCTGAGCCTCGGCTTCGACGACCTTGGCGCGCATTTCCTGCGTGCGGGCTTTCTGTTCCTGTTCGCTGGCGACCGCGGCGGCGCGGCGCATTTCGGCCTTGGCTTGGGCGACGACTTTGTCGGCTTCGGCCTGTTGGGCTTGAAGGTCGGCGCCGACGTTCTGGCCGATGTCGACGTCGGCAATATCCACCGAAAGGATTTCGAACGCCGTGCCGCTGTCGAGGCCCTTTTGGAGGACGGTTTTCGAGATTCGGTCGGGATTCTCGAGCACGTCTTTATAGGAAACCGCCGAGCCGATCGAAGTGACGATGCCCTCACCGACACGGGCGATGATCGTTTCTTCCGTGGCGCCGCCGACGAAGCGGTCCAGGTTCGAGCGAACGGTCACACGGGCGCGGACTTTCACGCCGATGCCATCACGGGCAACGGCATCGATCGTGATCTTCCCGGAGGCGGGGTTCGGGCAGTCGATGACTTTCGGGTTGATGCTGGTGCGGACGGCTTCGAGGACTGTTTTGCTGGTGCCCTTGATAGCGAGGTCGATCGCGCAGGCCCGGTTGTAATCGAGTTTGATGGCCGCCTTTTCTGCAGCGATGAGTGCGAGCACAACGTGGGAGACGTTGCCGCCGGCGAGGTAATGGGCTTCCAGTTCGTCCGTATCGAGCGGGAGACCGGCCTTGACGGCTGTGATCCGGCTGTCGACCACGAGGCCGACCGGGACCCGGCGGAGGCGCATGCCGATCAGTTTCGAGAATGAAACCGGGGCGCCGGCGAGCTTGGCCCGCAGCCAGACGCCGAAGAAGTTTGCAAAAACGAGCACCAGCACGAGGCCGATGACCAGAATGATTCCAAAAATAACGTAAACGGCGAGTTGTGTAATTGGCATGGTCGGTGGGTGGTCGCCGGATTATGGCACAACTTCGCGGACGCGCTCGGAAATTTTTGACCGGCGTGGCGGTCGGGAGGTCACCGCCGGCTCAGACACCGGCGAGGAGCGACTTTTGCCAGGACATGAGCGCGTTCGAATTCGGATCGGCGGCCTCGGCTTCGAGCGCAGCGCGAGGGGCGAGGATCGAGGGGTCCAAGCCCAGCTCGGCCGCGACTTGATCGCGCTTCTTTTTGAGGGCTTCAAAGCGGTCGACCTGTTCGCGAGGCGGGCGTTTTCGCCGAACTTTTTCGACTTTCGGCCACTCGTGCTCGGGGATTTGAAGCGCGAGTGCGACGACGACTTCGAAGCTTTTCTTCCGGCGCCCGTTCATGCGCGGAGTCGAATACGGCATGCCCTTGGTGATCTGGTCGGCCACGCGGAGCATGTCTTCGTTGCCGATCACATGGAACGGCGGACGGTCCCACGCGCGGGCTTCAGAATCCCTCCAAAACCAAAGGACCCGCAGGACCGCCTGCGCCCGGGGCGAGAGGGCGGCGCTGCCGGGGATCCTCCAGACCGAATTGTCGTCCCGTTCCTTGACCTCACGGGTGGAGGCGATCATGCGGTCCCGCGATTCGGTGAACCAATCCCAGCGTCCGAGCCGGCGGAGTTCGTCTTCGAGGCGCTCGGCGATCTCGAGCAGGTAGCGGGTATCGTTGAGGGCGTATTCGACCATTTGATCGGACAAAGGGCGGATCGCCCAATTCGCTTTCTGCGAAGCCTTGGAGAGCTTGACGCCGAAAAACTGCTCGACGAGCGCGGCGAGCCCAAGCGCGCTTTGGCCGGTGAGCCGGGCGGCGATCATCGTGTCGAACAAATCCGTCGGCTCAAATTCGCCCACCCGGCGCAGCAGCCGGAGGTCGTAGTCGGCCCCGTGCAGAACCAGGCGCTTTTGGCAGACGGTCGAAAAAAGCGGCTGCAGGTCGACGGCGGCCAGCGGGTCGACGAGGAAGTGCCCGCCGCCGGCCGAAATCTGGATCAGGCAGAGCTTCTCAAAATAGCAATGCAGGCTGTCCGCTTCGGTGTCGAACGCGATGGTGGGCGACCCGGCCAGCTGGCCGACAAGTTCGGCGAGTCGCTCGTTGTCGGCGATCAAGGCTCAGGAAGAAATTTTTCCGAAGGGGGCACCTGCGGGGCGTGACGGGCACGGGGTTCGCGGACCTGGGTGGTGCCGTCGGTCGGCACGGTGACAAACGGCCCGCCGGCGAGCGGGGCGACGTCGGTAAAGGCAACGTCCGGAACGTCGCTCGGTTTGCCCTGCAGTGGGAAATCCTTCCGCAACGGGAAGTAAGGAAAGCCGTCCCACATCAGGATCCGACGGAGGTCCGGGTGACCGGAAAACCGGATCCCCATCATGTCGAAGACTTCACGTTCGTGCCAGTCGGCGGTGGGCCAAAGGTCGCTCACGGTCGGGACGGTCGGTTCGTCTTCGCTGACCTTTGCCTTGATCCGGAGGTGGGTGCCGGGCTCCAGCGCGTAGAGTTCGTAGACCATCTCAAACCGGGGTTCGTCACCGAAGTGGTCGACGCTGGAAATGTCGATGAGGTAGTCGAAACCGAGTTCCGATTTCGCGAATTCACAGACCGCCCGCAGTGAAGCGAGATCGATCGTCAGGGATTTCTCTCCGCGGAAATCGGATTCGTCATGAACCGCGTCGGCGAATCGGGACCGGATTTTCTCAGCTGCAGCGGCGGCGGTCATAGTGTCTCCAGGAGCGCCTTTTTCTGTTCCGTGATCGAGTGTTCTCCCATGATTTTCTTTTGGAGCTTCATCAAACCGTCGAGCAATGCCTCCGGACGCGGCGGACAGCCGGAGATGTAGACGTCAACCGGGATGAGGTGGTCGATGCCCTGAAGGACGGCGTAGCTTCGATACATGCCGCCGGACGATGCGCAGGCCCCCATGGCGATGCACCATTTCGGCTCGGGCATTTGGTCCCAAATGCGTTTGACGGCGAGGGCCATTTTGTAGGTCACGGTGCCGGCAACGATCATGACGTCGCTTTGGCGCGGCGAAAACCGCATGACTTCCGCGCCGAACCGCGAGATGTCGTAGCGCGAGGACGACGCCGCCATGAGCTCGATCGCGCAGCAGGCGAGGCCCATCGGCATTGGCCAGAGCGAGTTGCTCCGCATCCAATTCACTGCGGCATCGAGCTGCGTGAAGATCACATTTCCTTCGATCTTCGAATCATAGGCGACCGGCGACTGGGCACTCATCATCCTGCAAAGTATTTTCCCCGGTTCCCGCGGCAAGTGCAAAACCGCGGGAAATTTTGGCTCGATGGTCCAACCGGGCGGGCCGGTCCCGGACGGGCGGCTCAGCCCTGCCTCCGGCGTTGACAGCCGGAGCGGGCCGCGTAGCGTCGTGAAATTCATCACGATGGAGCCTGAGCAATCTGTAAGGCCGGAGCGATTCCGTTCACACGCACCCGGCTACTGGCCCGAAGCGTCAGCCGAACAATGGTCGGACTGGCGATGGCAACTGAAGAACCGTGTCACGACACTCGCCGGACTCGACCAACGGCTGACCTTGACCACCGAGGAACGGGCGGGCGTCCTTCTTGCCGGCAACAAACTCGCGCTGGCGGTCACGCCCCACTATTTCAACCTGATCGAAAAGGACAACCCGGCGTGCCCGATCCGCCGCCAGGTGATCCCGCGAGTGGAGGAGGGGTGGGATTCGCCTTACGACATGGCCGACCCGTGCGGCGAAGATGCGGCGATGCCGGTGCCGGGGCTCGTTCACCGCTACCCGGATCGCGTTTTGTTTTTGGTCACCGATCGCTGCGCCTCCTATTGCCGCTATTGCACGCGGAGCCGGGTGGTCAGCGGTGTCGGCGAGCAGGAATTGCACACCGATTTTGAGGAAGCCTACGCCTATCTGGAGAAACACACGGAGATTCGCGATGTCCTGCTCTCCGGTGGTGACGCGTTGCTTTTGTCGGACGACAAACTCGAGCGGATTCTCAGCCGCTTGCGTTCGATCCCGCACATTGAATTTCTGAGAATCGGCACGCGTGTCCCGATTTTCCTGCCGCAGCGGATTACGCCGGAACTCTGCGCGATGCTGCGGAAGTATCATCCGCTTTGGATGAGCGTGCATGTGAACCATCCGCGCGAGTTGACCGTCGAAGTCCGGGATGCACTCGGGCGGCTGGCGGACAGCGGGATTCCGTTGGGCAATCAGAGTGTCCTGCTGGCGGGCGTAAACGACAACGCGGCGGTGATGAAGGAACTGGTCCAGAAGCTCCTGCTCTGCCGTGTGCGGCCATATTATCTCTACCAATGCGACCTCATCCGGGGTTCGTCACATCTCCGGACATCTGTCGCGAAGGGGATCGAAATCATCGAAGCCTTGCGCGGACACACGACCGGCTACGCGGTCCCGCAATTCGTCATCGATGCGCCCGGCGGCGGTGGCAAGGTTCCGGTGAACCCCGGCTACGTCCTCTACCACGACCGGGAGAAGGTGGTCATCCGCAACTTCGAGGGCCGGATTTTTGAATATCCGGAACCCGCGGCCATCGCGCAGGCTCCGGTGACCAACCACCACAATTCCGATCTTTGCACGGCCTGAACCATGGCCGGAGTCATCGTTCGTCCCCGCTCACGCATCCTCCAGGGCCACGATTGGATCTACTCAACCGAGATCCTGAAAACATTCGGAGCCCCGGAGGATGGCACGGTTGTTTCGATCAAAGACGGCCGCGATCGCCTGCTTGGCGTCGGGATTTACAATTCCAAATCGCAAATTGTCGTCCGGAGGTTTTCGCGGCGGCGCCAGGATCTTGATGAGGATTTTTTCCGGCGGCGCGTCGAGCAAGCCATCGAATACCGCGCCCGAGCTGGATGCCGGTCCGACTTGGGAAGACTGGTCTGGAGTGAAAGCGACGGGCTTCCCGGCGTCATTGTCGACCGTTACGGCGCCGTGGTTGTGCTCCAGACGCTCACACTGGCGATGGACCGTCAGAAATCCGTAATTGCCGCCGTGCTGGCGGGGATCCCTGGTGTGACCACGGTTGTCGAACGCAACGACGCACCGGTCCGCCGGGCGGAGGGGATGGAACCCGTTATGGGGACCCTGGTCGGCGAGGCGCCTGAGCCGTTTGAGATTGAGGCCGCTGGAGTGAGGTTCCTTGTCGATGTGCTCGGAGGTCACAAGACAGGACTCTATCTCGACCAGATCGCGAGCTATGAAGCGGTCGCAAGCCTGGCGGCCGGCCGGCGGGTGTTGGATTGTTTCTCGAATCAAGGGGGCTTCGCCATTGCCTGCGCAAAGGCAGGCGCTTTGTCGGTCGCCGCGGTCGAATCGGGTGCCGAGACGGTCGAGCGACTCCGTGAAAATGCGGTGCGGAACGGCGTTTCGATCAACGTCCTCCACGCCGATGTTTTCGATTATCTGAATCGTCCGCCGGAGAACACCGAGTTCGACCTCATCATCCTCGATCCACCTTCGTTTACAAAAGCGCGGGCCCGCATTCACGACGCCCTGCGCGGTTACCGCGACCTCCACCATCGGGCGGTTCGACTGCTCGCCAAAGGCGGACGGCTCGTGACGTTTTCCTGCTCCCACCACGTCGCCGCGCACGAGTTCGAATCGGCCGTCGCCGAGGGTTGTCAGGAAGGACGCCGCGGAATGCGGGTTCTCCAGCGACTCTCCCAACCCGCCGATCATCCGGTGGTCCTTGGGTTGCCGGAAACCGAGTACCTCAAAGGCCTCATCCTCGAAGCGCTGCCCGGGCGCTGAGGTTCCAAAAACGGCAGAACTCGAACGCTGGGCCGGGGGTGAATTTGGGCCAGGCCAGCGTTGACAAAATCGAACCAAGGCGGCATTAAGAATGGTCCGGCCGGTTTCGTGCCTGGTTGTTGGTGGCCGTAGCTCAATGGTAGAGCTCCAGATTGTGGTTCTGGCTGTTGCGGGTTCGAGTCCCGTCGGTCACCCCAGCACCCCGGTTTTTCCTTGCCGTCGCCGCGTTTGCATCGATACTCCCGAAACCGTCGTCTCGGGCGGAACACTTTTTGGAAGGGTGGCTGAGTCCGGTTGAAGGCACTCGACTCGAAATCGAGCGTAGGCTAAAAACCTACCGTGGGTTCGAATCCCACCCCTTCCGAGCGTGCGAGGAAGCAGCAAAGAACGCGAAGCAGCCTTGCTTGGAAAGCCTGCGCGGCGGGCAATCCCGCCCCTTTCGCCAAATGCGGAATCTCCCCAGAATCGACCGGCGGCCCCTCATCACCGGTGGGGTTAAAACGCAGTTCGGGCGGCGCGCAGCGACACAGATTGTCCGCAGGACAGCCCCGAAGGGTGAGGCGAAGCGGAATCAACCCAGCCGCTTGGGCATTTTACCAGATCCCCTATGCGAGTGATCGAGCGCTGAGAGGTTCAGGCTTGCGGTGGAGCGCCAGCGTCTCCATGGTGCCGGGCTCAGATGTTTGGATTGACGATAGCCGTGCTGGTGACGTTGGGGGTTTCGGCGATTTGCTCGCTGCTGGAGGCGATGGTTTTGAGTACGACGCAGACGGATATCGAGACGCTCAAGAAAGGCCGGCCGAAGGCGGGTGCCTTGCTGGAACGCTACCGCAGTGACATTGAGGAGACGTCGTCGGCGATCCTGACCTTGAACACAATTGCCAACACGCTCGGGGCTGTGCTGGTCGGCGGGATGGCGACGCGGCTTTTTGGCGACGCGGTCTTGGGCGTTGTTTCGGCCGCCATGACCCTGGCGATCCTGATTTTCTCGGAAATTCTTCCAAAGAATGTCGGTGTGCACTACCGCCGGATTTTGCAGCCGGTGTTGGTCTATCCGCTCGGGCTCATTCGTCAGCTGCTGAAGCCCGTGACTTTTTTGACGAACGGCCTCGTCCGCCTGCTGCTGCGCAAGGAACCGGTGGACGAAAGTGCGGCGGGCTCGGAGATTCTCCTGCTGGCCGAACGGGGTGGCCAGGAAGGCCATCTCGAATCCGGCGAGGTGAGCTTGATTTCCAATGCGCTCTCGCTTTCCAGCGTGCCGGTAAAGGAGATCATGACGCCGCGGCCGGTGGTGGTGGGTGTCCGCGAAGACGAGAGATTGATCGAGGTTCTGCAAAGGATGCGGACGATCCGATTTGGGCGGATGCCGGTGTACGCAGGGGATATCGACCATGTTACCGGCGTGGTTCGCCGCCGGGATATGCTTCACGCGATTGCCAATGGTGACGGGGATACGATGGTGGGCGACCTTCGCCAGGAAGCAATTTTCTTTACCGACTTCAGTTCGGCTTCGGAAGCTCTTCAATCCCTGCTCACGGCACACCAGCAACTGGGCATCGTCGTCAACGAATTCGGAGCCTGTGCCGGAGTCATCACCATCGAAGACGTTGTGGAGCATCTCATCGGGCGCGAGATCTACGAGAACGACGATGTGGCCATCGACATGCGCCAGTTGGCCCGGTTGAAGAGCAAACTCGTCGGGCTTCGCGGCTGAACGGATGGTTCGCCTAGTGCCCTTTGACAAGCATCCAAACGGCCATTGCCATCATCATCAGGTTTTCGGTCAACGAGATGAACCCGAGGGGCACCTTGCTTCCGCCGCCGACACACGCGCATTTCAACGTCCGCTTTTCGATGTAGACCGCCTTGATGATCGAAACGGCGCCCACGGTGCTGACGAGCAGGGCGGCTGGCGCGGCGAGCCAAGTGGCCCATCCGGCAATCATGAGTATCCCGGCCCCGGCTTCGACGAACGGGTAGACCGCGGAGTACGGGACATATTGACGTGCTATGAGGTCATACTGGACAAAACTGGTGGCGAAAGACTGGAGATCCTGCAGCTTGAGGATTCCCAGAACACACATGCTGAATGCGATAAAGAGTTCGACAATCCGGATTGCTGAGAACGAGCCCTCGGACATCCATGTGGTTGCCACCGCCATCAAAAACGTGACGGCGAAAACGGCGATCACCGGCTGGTAGGTGGTTCCTTTCCGGGGATCCGGACCTTTGCCGAGATGCTCGCGCAGGGCATCGTAGCCGCCGATGTGACGGCCCTCGATGAAGATCTGTGGCGTTTCGCTGTAACCGTTTTTTTCCTTGTACTCCCGGTTCTCGTCCATTGTGCGGAGATGGTGATCCTCCACCAGATAACCAGCACGCCGGAGGAGATCCTTGGCCTTGATGCCCCACGGGCAGAGGTGGTCCGGGGTGACCATTCGGTAGATCGAAGCGTGTTTTTTCATGGCGTCCATTTGGAAACGCTGACCCGCCGCGGGTGCGACAGTGACTACGTTTTGAAGTCACGGTGCTCGAAGATAACAAGTGCCGCAACCAGTAATGTGGCATTGACAACGCCGAGCCACACCAGGTCCTCGGCAATGCGGCTCCATGGAATCCGAAACTCGAAAATCCTTGCCCAAGCGGACATCCGCGCCGTGATGAAGAATGCCCGAAGCGACTCGAAATACGGAATGTTCTTCAGGATTGTATCCAGGAAGAAGAAAGAGAGCGTCAGGATCGTGGCGGCGGCCGGCTTCATTTCGCAGCAGGAGAAAAAGAACCCGACCGCCGGGATTGTCAGAAGACAAACGCTGAGGACGACAGTTGCGAGAGCGTAGCGTGCGAGGCCGGGGCCGAATTCATGCATCGCGAAAATCCCTTCGGTCGGCGCAAAAACGAAGAGCGATCCAAACCCGGAATGCAGGAAGCCGGCCAGCAAAGCCGAAATGGCAATGAAGAGGGTGAGGGCCACGGAGTAAATCGCCGTGGCGACCGCTTTGACCGCCAGCACCCGTCCGCGGGACACCGGCCGGCAGAGCATGAGCCGAAGCGTGCCATCTTCGACTTCCTTGCCCACAACATCCCCGGCGACCAAAGCAAGGTAGAGCGCGCCGAGCAGAAAGACCGTCCACAACAGAATGAACAAAGCCAGCGTCAGGCCGGACAGATACTCGTCGGCGGGATAGCCCGAATTTTCAATGACGCGCCGGATCGATCCGCGCACGCGTTCCAGGCTGAGGATTCCGAGGAACAAAACCTCGGCGAGCAGGAATGCTCCGAATCCAATATAAGTCCGCTTACGCGCAAAGAGCTTGAGCAGCTCACCGCGAAGCTGGAGGGCGAAGAGGCTCATGGTTTGGTAAGGAGTCCCAAGTAGAAGTCCTCCAAGGTTTCAATCTCGCGGGCGAACTCGCCGACGGAGCTTCCGGACTCGATGAGCTTTCGGAGAACATGCGCTGGTTCGGCATCGTGCGGAAGATGCCAGCGGTTGGGGCCGGCTGATGCTGCCCCCAACTCCAGCAAGGCATCTGACAATCCGGCATCGCCGACGATACGGAAGACGTTTTGGTTCTTTCGAGCATCCTGCCAGCGACCGGAGAAAACGAGCTGTCCGGCTTGGAGAATGGCCACGCGATCACAGAGCTGTTCGACCTCATGGAGCAGGTGGGACGAAAGGACAATCGAAAGACCGCGCTCGTCGCGCAGACGGCGGATCGTCTCGCGGATCTCATGAATCCCCTCCGGATCGAGTCCTTCGGTGGGTTCGTCGAGGAGGATCAGGCGGGGAGAGGGGAGGAGCGCCTGGGCGAGCGCAAGCCGCTGACGCATCCCATGACTGTATGTGCGGACCGGGTCTTGGATGCGCCCGGCGAGTCCAACGAGATCGACGACTTCCTCGAGACGCTTCCGGTCGGGGACGGCGGAGAGAGAGACAAAAAACTCCAGATTGCGCCATCCGCTCAGGTAATCATAGAACGCAGGCGCTTCGTAGATCGCGCCGACACCGTCCAAGGCCCGGGCGCGATCGTTCGCGACATCAAAGCCGTCGATCACAACCCGCCCGCGATCTGCGTGGATTTGGCCGAGACAAATGCCGAACGTTGTACTTTTTCCGGCGCCATTGTGTCCGAGGAGTCCAAAGATCTCGCCGGGCGCAACCTCGAAAGAAATGTCCCGGATCGCCGGTCGCCTGCCAAAATCCTTGGAGAGCGCATCGACCTGCATCATGGCGATGTGAATAGCCGGAGTTCCTTGGCGGCATGACCATCCGCAAAAAGGTGGTTGACGCGGTTTTCTGAAAAGCGATGCCAACCCTCCTTGTCGACCAGCACGGGAATTTTCGACTGGTCGGTGACAATCGCGAATAGATTCAAACTCGCCGCCTGCTGTCCGCTTAGCGCACTGTTCCAGAAGTAACTTGTGCCGGTCATCTGAGCGAGTTCGTGGTCCGCCGGACAGGTGAACGCCCGTTTGTCATCAACAAATGGGGCAAGGACGGTGTCGATGACCGGAACGTCCTCGTTGATCGAAGCACGGGCTGCGGCAAGCGGTGGCATCGTCATGTTGTTTTCCGCAAGGTAGGCGTTCAGCCCAATGCCGAGACTCCGGAGGTTCGAAAGGCACCTGGCGGAATCCGCCCGACTCTGCATCAAAGGCCATCCACCGAAAACCGCGGCGGCGAGCAGGCCGATAATGGCGAGCACAGCGAGAAGCTCGACCAGCGTGAATGCGCTTCTCATCGAAGATTGCGGGTGGCGTTCTGGAGTTCTTCGATCACCGGTGCAAAATCGAGTTTGACGTCGGCGTCGGCCTCTTCAAAGAAGCTCGAAAGGCCCTGCGTGATGATCTTTTGGACGTCTGCGTCGTTGATCCGGTTGGCGATCTCCGGACTGTCGCGGCGCAGGTCGTCGAGGATGCGGTTGACGATGCGCTTCCGGCGCTCGGCGTCCATTTTGTTTAGCGCCGTCATCAACTGGCTCATTCCTTCCGGCAGTGTGAGATCAAGGAACCGGCTCCTTTCCTCCGGCGTGAGCGCCTCGAAGAAGTTTCGGAGTTCGCCCGAGCGTCGGAGTTCCTGCCGTTGCTCGAAGTCGAGGCCATTCAGTTGACGGGCGACGGATTCGAGGATGTCTGATCGTTTGGCCGCCGCGGCGATCGGGTTTTTGGCCAGATAAGCGGCCACTTTTTCCGGTGTCGGGCGCGATTGTTGCAGGAAAAATAGAACGACGCCGGCGACGACCCAAACGGCGACCACAGCGACAACCGCCGGGAGGACTCGGGCATTCAAGAGCGGCATGCGTTCATTGCGGAATGGCCGGAATCTGCGGCAGGCGGTCCGCGAATTCCGGGCGGTAGAACCAATCCGACCAATAGCTCCATCCGGCTTTGGTCATCTCGAGCGGCGTGTCCAGCCAGTTGCCGTCCGGCCCCGGACGCCGGATCCGGTAGCTGTCCCGCCAGACGACAGACGTGCTTTGGGGCACGTAGAGAAAGAGGTAGGGTTGGTCGCGGTAGATCGTGCTTTGGATGAGGCCGGCCAGGGCGATGATGCGGTCACGATTATATTCCTGACGGATTTGTTCGAGCAACTTGTCGACCTCGGGATTCTTGTAGCCGACCACATTGAGTTGCTCGGGATTCGTCTGCGACGAGTGCCAGATCTGAAACTGATCGAAGTCCGGCGGCAGCGACCATCCGAGCACCATGGCATCAAAGTTTCCTTTGTTGATGTGGTTTTTCAGGAAGACGGCCCATTCGTAGAGTTCGACGCGCACATCCACGCCCACGCGCCGGAATCCATCCTGAACCAAAGTGGCAATGTCCCGCCGGACTTCGTTGGCGTTGTTCGTAATGATCGTAAAGGCGAGGCGTTCGCCATTTCGAACCCGAATGCCATCCGGCCCGGGGATCCAGCCCGCCTCATCGAGCATCTGCGAGGCCTTTTCCGGGTTGTAAGTGAAGGGAGCGACGCGCGGGTTGAAGAACCACATTTGCGGGGTAAAAATCCCTGTGCTCTGAACGCCGTTGCCATAGAGGATGTAGCGCACCATGGACGGCACGTCGACGGCATGGGCGAGGGCCTGGCGGACGCGCACGTCCTGGAACAGTGGGCGGTTCAGGTTCCAGCCAATATAAGTGTAGGAACTCGCCGGAGCGGAGAAGACCTCGAATCGCGGATCATTCTGAAACGTGGCGACGGTCCACGGTTCGGCCGCCCAAAAGTCAACCTGGCGGGTCTCGAAGGCCAGGCGAAGTGCGAGTTGGTCGGGCAGTGAGTGGAAGACGACGGCATCCAGCCAAGGCGCCGGTGATTCAAAGAAGTCCGGATTTCTGACGACGCGCACGAATTCGTTCGTTTTCCACTGGTCGAACTTGTAAGGGCCGGTCCCGATCGGGCTGCGGTTGAAATGCTCGCCCCACCAGTCTTGCGACTTCCCGTCGAGGATATGTGCGGGCAGGATCGAGATCATCCAGCTATTGAGCGCGGGCGAATAGGGTCGGCGGTAGGTGACGCGAACCGTGCGGAGGCCGGGCGTCTCCACGCTTAGGATGAGATCGAAGTCGGCCTTGCGGGGCGATGCGACTTCATCGGACATGATCATCCGATAGGTAAATTCGACATCACGTGAGGTGAAGGGCTTGCCATCGTGCCAGCGAACGCCGTCGCGAAGGGTGAAAAGCACGACCGGTTCGGCAAGGAAGGCGGTTTGTTCCAATTCGGTCACGCGGCCTTTGCGATCGGCGAACCATTTTTCGAGAACCGGTCGGAGATCCGGCGAGGCGGTCAGTTCAAAAGCAGCACCGGATTCGATCCAGAAGCGGGCAATCGCCGCATCCGGGTGGGCGGCGCGGAACTCGTCGAGCAGCGTTCGGGAGTTATCCTCGGTCTCGATCCGGAAAATGGCTCGCGGAGCCAGCGTGTCCTGCGGGAGGCGTTCGACGATGGCTTTCGATGCGTCGAGGCCCGGTTCGGTGAAGGCCAGTTTGAGCAGTGAACCGTCGGCCGTGGCCGCCTCGAGTTGCCAGTCGGCCCATTCGGCGCGCCACGATTCGACCAGACGAACGGCCTCGGCGGCGGCCGCGTCGTCGCGCAGGAAAACGGTCGTCGTTTGGCTGAGTAACCAGGATTTGGCGAGGTCGCCGATGATCTCAAGGTTCTCGTCGTATTTGAGAAGGCCGTTGAACATCGTCGAGAAAACCTGCGCGGCGACGCCATCCGCTTGCTTGATCGGATTAAGAGTCGACGGTTCGCCGAGAACGCCGATCGACATCTCGTTTTTCTTGGCCCGCGAGAGAGCCGCCGAATTCACAAACGAACCGATGATCAGTGCGAGCAGGAGGATCGGGACTCCGTAGATGAAAAACCGGGCGACGCGCATGGCTCAAAGTGGCGGCAGGACGTGCGGAATCGCAGAGGCGTCGGGAGTTTCCATGCGACTCCACGATGTGCACGGGGAAGGCCCGTGTCAAACCCGCGCGGGCCCAAATCCCTTGCGCGTGAGCCCCGCGCCGGGTAGGTCTCTGCGCTCGCCATGGTTCTTGTTCAACTCCAAAACGTCAGCCTCCACCATGGAGCCGGGCTGCTTTTGGACCGGCAGGATTTTCGGGTGACGAAAGGCGAACGCGTTTGCCTGCTGGGGCGGAACGGGTGCGGCAAAACCAGCCTCATGCGGCTCCTTGCGGGAACCGATGCGCCGGATGGCGGGACGGTTGTCCGGGCTCCGGGAATTGTCACCGGCTTTCTTGGACAGGTTGTTCCCGATGATCTCGGTGGCTCCGTTGCGGAGGTCGTGCGGAGCGGTGTGTCCTCGACGAGGCACGAGGAAGATTGGGAAACCGAATCGCGTCTGGTCGACATGGCCGAGGCGATGGCGCTGCCGATGGAGGCGGATTTCGCCTCGCTTTCGGGTGGTTGGAAACGGCGTGTGTTGCTCGCCCGGGCCCTGTTCGCCGAGCCGGATCTCCTGTTGCTCGACGAACCCACCAACCACCTCGACCTTGATTCGATCCTGTGGCTCGAAGAACACATCCTGAAAGCCGGGCTGACCGTCGTCTTCGTCACTCACGATCGGGCATTTCTCCGGCGGCTGGCCACGCGGATTGTCGAACTCGACCGCGGACAGCTCTCGGGGTGGAACTGCGACTACGAGACATTTCTTGATCGGCGCGCGACCGAACTCGAAGCCGAGGAAAAACAAAACGCCGCCTTCGACAAGAAGCTCGCGCAGGAGGAAGCCTGGCTGCGACAGGGAGTCAAGGCCCGCCGGACACGCAATGAGGGCCGCGTGCGGGAGTTGATGGCCCTCCGCGCGGAGCGGGCGAAACGACGCGAGCGGTCCGGTTTGGTTCGCATGGAGCTCTCCGATGGCCCCGTCTCCGGCCAGCGGGTGCTGACGGCGGAAAATGTTTTTTTCCAATATCCCGACTCAGCGGCGCCGGTCGTTCGGGATTTTTCGATGGAGATCGGCCGCGGTGACAAGATCGGGTTGCTCGGACCGAACGGCTGCGGAAAGACGACGCTGCTCCAGTTGTTGCTTGGGCGACTGTCGCCGGATTCGGGTAAGGTCACCGCCGGGACAAATCTCGAGGTCGTTTACCTCGACCAGATGCGAGGACTGATCGATGACGAGAAGACCCTGGCCGAAAATGTCGCCGGACCCGCCGAGACAGTGACGTTCCAAGGACGGTCCCGACACATCCACGGATACCTGCAGGATTTTCTCTTCTCGCCCGACCGCGTGCGCCAGCCGGCGAAGCTTCTGTCCGGTGGCGAGCGCAACCGGCTTTTGCTCGCCCGCCTTTTTCTCCAACCGGCCAATGTCCTCGTTCTCGACGAACCGACGAACGACCTCGACGCCGAGACACTGGAATTACTCGAGTCGTTGCTCGTCAGCTTTGCCGGAACCCTGCTTGTCGTCTCGCACGACCGGGAATTTCTTGACCACGTTGCCACCAGCCTCATCGTGTTCGAGGGCCATGGCACATTCCGCGAGGTTCCAGGCGGATACTCCGACTACCTTCGCTGGCGGTCCGAGCCAGTGATCGCCGCGCCCGCTCCCAACATTTCTCCTTCGAGCGACAAAAAGGCGCCCTCCGGCCCGCGTGAACGTCCGCGCAAGTTCCTCAACCGCGAGCGCCGTGAATTGGAGGAACTTCCCGGAATGATCGAGCAACTCGAAGCCGACCTGCAAAGGCAGTCCACCGCGCTGCAAGACCCGGCGCTCTATCGCGATCGTTCCCACGAAGTCGCCACTCTTCAATCCGCCGTCGCCGAAACCGAGTCGCGCATCCAAGCCGCCTACCGCCGCTGGGAGGAACTCGAGAAACTCCGGCAGGAACTCGAAGACCGCCCGGCGTAAGCTGCACTCCGGCGGATTCAGAACTCTCCGGGTGTCGTCGGATCGGATGGCGATTGCCGGACTGTGCGCGCACTGGCTGATGATCGAACGCGATCGATGTCGGCAAGCAGTGCGGCCTCGTTCGGCAACGGCCCACCGGACGCGATGATCCGATGATTTAACACGGCAGGGGATTGCTGCGTTTCGGGCCGTGCGGTTGGACGCTCATGGGCGATCAACTGCCACTGCCACGCACCCAATCCGTCCTGCCAATACTGAAACGTCAACTCTTCCGCATGCATCACCCGAATCGATCGTCGACGGTCGGATGCGTGTCCGTTGCGAGCGATGGACGCTTGCGCCGGGGCATCGGCGTTTCTAGGACGCGGCTTCTGCTTCGTCTTCGTCCTCGCTGATGACCGGCGCGATGCCTTGGAGGATTTCCTTTTCGCGGAGGTCGATCAGTTTGACGCCTTGGGCGTTGCGGCCGGTTTCGCGGATTTCGTTCACGCGGGTCCGAACCATTTTGCCCTTGTTGGTGATCAGCATGAGCTCGTCGGAATCGCGGACGGTGAGAGCTCCGGCGACGCCGCCGGTTTTCTCGTTGGTCTTCATCGTGATGATGCCTTTGCCGCCGCGGCTTTGGATGCGGTATTCGTCAAAGCTGGTGCGTTTGCCGAGTCCGTTTTCGCCGGCGACGAGGAGTTGGGCGTCCTTGTTGACGACGGCTGCGGCGACAATGTAGTCGCCTTGCTCCGGCCGGATGCCCCAGACGCCGACGGTGTCGCGGCCCTGGTCGCGCATTTCCTCTTCGTGGAAACGGATGCTCATGCCGTCGTGGGTGATGAGGACGATTTCGTCCTGTCCGGCGGTGAGTTTGCAATCAATGAGGCGGTCGCCTTCTTCGATCTTGATGGCAATGATGCCGCCTTTGCGGATGTTTTTGAAGTCGTTGAGGTTCGACTTCTTGACGATGCCGGAGCGGGTCGCGAAGACGATGTGGAGATTTTCGCTCCAGGTTTCTTCGTCGGTCTTCTGGCCTTGGACCCGGATGGTGGCAGCGATTTTTTCGTCGGTGCGCAGTTCGAGGAGATTGGCAATCGAGCGGCCTTTGCTGGCGCGTGAGCCTTCGGGAATCTCGAACACGCGTTCGACATAGCACCGTCCGCTTGAAGTAAAGAACATCAGGTAGTCGTGCGTCGTCGCCGTGAACAGGCACTCGACAAAGTCGTTCTGTTCCTCGGTCTCGCCTTCGCGGGCGGTCATGCCGATCACACCCTTGCCGCCGCGTTTCTGGGCGCGGAACGCGCTGACGAGCGTGCGCTTGATGAAGCCGTTGTGGGTGAGGGTGACGATGACGCCTTCGTTGGCAATGAGGTCCTCGATGGCGATTTCGCCTTCGGCCGGAACGATCTGGGTGCGGCGCGGCGTGGCGTATTTCTTCTGCAGTTCGCGCAGTTCGTCTTTGATGATCGTGAGGACACGCTTTTCCTTCGCAAGGATGTCGAGGAGATCTTTGATGGTCGCGATGAGCGCGTCGTATTCGCTCTTGATGCTGTCGCGCTCGAGACCGGTGAGTTGGTAGAGGCGGAGGTCGAGAATGTGGCCGACCTGTTTCTCGGTGAACTTGTATTGGCCGTCGACGATTCGCGCTTCGCTGCGGATGAGGATACCGAGTTTCTCCACGGCAGTGCGGGTCCACGAGAGCGCCATGAGTTTGACCTTGGCGTCGTCGCGATCTTTCGAGTCGCGGATGATTTTGATAAAGTCATCCAGGTTCGCGAGGGCGATGAGGTAGCCCTCCAGCTTTTCGGCCTCGACCTCGGCTTCGTTGAGCAGGAACCGCGTCCGGCGCAGGATGACTTCGCGGCGGTGCTCAATATAGCAGGTGATGGCGTCCTTCAGCGACAGCAGCTTCGGCTTGCCGTGGTCGATCGCCAGCATGTTGACGCTGAACGACGATTCGAGCGCCGTGTGCTTGAAGAGGTTGTTGATGATGACCTTCGGGTTCCCGTCGCGCTTCAGGTCGATGACAATGCGGGTGTCCTCCGCGCTTTCGTCTCGCACGTCGCTGATGCCGGTGAGGACTTTTTCGTTCACCAGTTCGGCGATCCGCTTCACGAGATCCGCGCGGTTTACGTTGAACGGAATTTCGGTGATGATGATCGCTTCGCGGTTGCCTTTGCTTTCCTCGACGGCGACGCGTCCGCGTACACGCACCTGGCCGCGGCCGGTTTCAAAATATTGGCGGATCCCGGCGCTGCCCTGGATCAGACAGCCGGTCGGGAAGTCGGGTCCGTGGATGAACTGCATGAGGCCCTCGACGTTGATGTCGGGGTCATCGATCTGCGCGCAGATCCCGTCGATGCACTCGCCGAGATTGTGTGGCGGGATGTTGGTCGCCATGCCGACAGCGATGCCGGTGCCGCCGTTGACGAGGAGGTTCGGGAAGGCGGCCGGGAAGACGGTGGGCTCGACGCTTTTTTCGTCGTAGGTCGGCGTGAAATCGACCGTCCCCTTGTCCATGTCGTTCATCAGCGCGGCGCCGAGGAAATCGAGCTTGGCCTCGGTATACCGCATCGACGCCGGCGGATCGCCGTCGACCGAACCGAAATTCCCCTGACTCTGCACGAGCGTATCGCGCATCGCCCACGGCTGGGCCATGTGGACGAGGGTGGGGTAGATCGCCTGGTCGCCGTGCGGATGGTAGTTACCCATCGTTTCACCGACGATCTTCGCGCATTTGACGAACGAACGGGTCGGCTGCACGCCGAGTTGGTTCATGGCGTAGAGAATGCGGCGCTGGGAGGGCTTGAGTCCGTCCCGCGCATCGGGCAGCGCGCGGGAGATGATCACGGACATCGAATAGTCGAGGAACGACTTCGACATTTCCTCGGCGACATTCACCGGTTCGACTTTTTCGTTTTGCGTATACATGGCTTAGGAAAGGGATTGAGGGAAAACAGGGATGCCGAGTTGACCCGCAGCGGTGCGCAGGCGCGAGTCGTTCGTGCAAAGGGGGAAGGCGTCGTGCTGGTCGCAGGCGGCAAGGTGGAGGGCGTCGAGCGACCGAAGGGCGGCGTCCGGATGGCAGGCATCGATGAACCGCCGGGCGCGAAGAAACGTCGGGCTGGTGATCGGGAGGACCCGGATTTCGTCAGACTGGAGTTTCTCGTCGAACGCCGAGAGGGCGCGTTCGCGCAGTCGTCGGGAGATGTGGCCCTGCCGTTCTTTGCCCAGAAGTGCCGAAGCGACTTCCAAAATGGAAAGCTCCGCTGTGTCCAGGTCTTTGCCGATGAGTGCGGACTGAAAACGGTCGCTGTCGGGTTCCGCGACAAGCAGTTTCACAATGATTGCGCTGTCGAGGTACATGGTCAGGGACGGGAGTCGCGCTCTTCGCGAATGATCTCCTCGGCGGTGGGACCGCCGGACCATGGCGGCATGGAGGCGAGATGCTCCCGGGTCCCGGTGAAGAGCTTCCGGGGTTTTGCGCCCGTTGGGACGATGCGGGCTTTCGGCACGCCGTCGCTCGTGATCGTGATCTCGCGACCGGCGGAAACCATCTCCAAAAGCGCCGAAAGGTGGGCTTTGGCGGTGCGGACGCTGACGGAGTCGCCGAAGGGCTCGGTTGCGGAGGTTTCTCTGACAACGGAAGATCGCCTTCCTGCCGACTTGGAGGAGGAGGATTTCTTCATGTCACAGTGTAGTCACGCGTGGTCACGGGCGCAAGAAATGCCGCCTGGCGCAAACCGGCGTTGCGGATTGGAAAATCTTGGCTCCTCTGGTGCGGCTTAGACATCCAGTCGGGCGTTGAGGGCGTTGTCTTCGATGAACTGGCGGCGGGGCTCGACGACGTCGCCCATGAGGATGGTGAACATGCGGTCGGCATCGACTGCGTTCCCTTCATTGAGGTCGACCTTGAGGAGGCGGCGCTTTTCCGGGTTCATCGTGGTTTCGAAAAGCTGTTTCGGATTCATTTCACCGAGACCTTTGAACCGCTGGATGGTCATGCCCTTCTTGCCGATTTCAATGACCTTCTCGAGGATTTCCGGAATGGAGAAAACGGCGTGCCGCACGGCCTTGTCGCCATCGCCTTCCTGGATCTCGAAGAGCGGTTCGTCCTGACCGGAGAAGTGGTCGACGTGGAGGCCCTTGCGGTCGAGTTCGCCGATGAGTTTCTGGACCGCGTTGGATTCGTGGAGTTCGACCAAGCGGGCGCGGCGGCGAAGGCTGGGGTCGGACTTCTTCGGTTTCTCGGTCCCGTTTGTGCCGTTCGCGGCGTCGGTTTCGGTCGCCTCGGCTTCGAACAGGTTGAGATCGGGATTTCCGAGCGCGAATTCGCGCACCTGCTCTTCGCCGGGGAAATAGGTCACCCATTCGTCGTTTCCTTCGCGAACTTTGAGGAGGTAAGCCGGGAGGCTGCCGGTCTTCTCATCGCGTTCGCTCAAGTAAGTCTCGAAATCCCCGCCGTGACGGCGGATCGACTCGCTGAATTTCGAAAGCCGTTCGAGGAGTTCGAGGATGTCGCGGAGCTGGGTGGCCGTGAAGGTCTTGCCATCAGCCAGGTGCTTGAGCTTCACCTCCTCGGCGCCGAGGGAAATGAGGATCCGGTTCAACTGCGCGTCGTCGTCGACGTACTCCTCACGTTTCTTTCGCTTGATCAGGTAGAGCGGCGGACACGCGATGTAGATCTTGCCCTGCCGGACGAGCTCGGGCATCTGCCGGTAGAAGAACGTCAGGAGAAGCGTGCGGATGTGCGAGCCGTCCACGTCGGCGTCGGTCATGATAATGATGCGGCCGTAGCGGAGCTTGTCGATGTTGAACGAACCCTCCTGTTCGCCCCCACCGATGCCGGTGCCGACGGCGGTGATCATCGTTTGGATTTCCTGATTCTGGAGAACCTTGTCCAAGCGCGCCTTCTCGACGTTGATCAACTTTCCGCGGATCGGGAGGATCGCCTGGTAGCGGCGGTCGCGGCCCTGCTTGGCGGAACCGCCCGCCGAATCGCCCTCGACAATGTAGAGCTCGGTCAAATTCGGATCGCGTTCGGAGCAATCCGCCAGCTTGCCCGGCAGGCCGCCGCCGGTGAGGGCGCCTTTGCGAACGGTCTCGCGCGCCTTTCGGGCCGCCTCCCTGGCGCGGGCCGCCGTGAGCCCTTTTTCAACGATCTTCTTCGCGACCGCCGGATTCGAATCAAAGTGGGTCATCAACCCTTCGTAAGTGATCGAACTGACGATGCCTTCGACCTCCGGGGTGACGAGTTTGACTTTCGTTTGCGATTCGAATCCGGGATTCGGGTGCTTGATCGCCAGCACGCAGATGAGCCCTTCGCGCACGTCGTCACCGCTGATCGACGGATCCTTTTCCTTCAGCAGGCTGTTCTGCTTCGCGTATTGGTTGATCGCGCGGGTCAGAGCCGTGCGGAAACCGGTCGAGTGCGTGCCGCCGTCCGGGTTCGGGATGGCGTTCGTGAAACAGAGGATCTGGTCGTTGTAGCTGTCGTTGTATTGGATCACCACGTCGACGTACATGTCGTCGGTGATCTCGGTCTGATCCTTGTTTTTGAATGTCACCGGACGCTTGCCGGCGAGCACGATTGGTTTCGGATGGAGGAGTTGCTTGTTCTCGCCGAGCTGGCGGACAAATTCCTCGATGCCGAGTTTGTAAAAGTATTTTTCGTGTCTGACGACCTCGGCCCGTTCGTCGGCCAGGTTGATTTCGAGCCCGGGATTGAGAAAGGCGAGCTCGCGAAGGCGTGCCGCCAATTTCGAAAACTGGAACTCGGTCGTGATCGTGAAGATCGTCGGGTCCGGCAGGAACGTGATGAGCGTCCCGGTGTGCTTCTTGTTTTTGACCTCGCCGATGACGGTGAGTTTTTGGGTCGTCACGCCCCGTTCGAAGGCCATGTGATAGACCTTGCCTTCTCGGGTCACCTCGACCTTGAACCAATCGGACAATGCGTTAACGCACTTCGCGCCAACGCCGTGGAGACCGCCCGAGTATTTGTAGGCGCCCTGACCGAACTTTCCGCCGGCGTGCAAGTTCGTGAGCACGAGTTCGAGCGCAGGGATCTTGAACTTCGGATGGATGTCGACCGGAATGCCGCGGCCGTTGTCCTGGATCGAACACGAGCCATCGACGTGAATGGTCACGTCGATCTTCGTGCAAAAGCCGGCGAGGTGTTCGTCGATCGAGTTGTCCAGGACCTCAAAAACGCAGTGGTGCAGACCGCGTTCGTCCGTGGGCCCGATATACATCCCGGGACGCTGGCGAACGCCGGCGAGGCCCTCGAGTTTGTCGATTTTGGACGCGTCGTATTTGGCGGATTCTTCCGTGGAGTGGAGTTCGTCGGACATCAAGAAAACAGGTTGTGGGGAAGGAATTCCCCGGATCGAAAAAGATTAGACGCTTGGCAGGGACACGGACAACACCTTTTTAGGCGATTTTCTCCGTTTGACCACGACATGTTGTTTTTGTAGAACCCCAACCACAAGATGTTGGGCAAATCGCGCTCCCCAGGTGCCCTGTCATTCGCAGTGGCGGACACCCTGCTTGTCTTGATGCTGGCCGCCCTCGCTGTCGCGGCTTTTCTCTGGAATCGGGAGTGGGTTTTTTTTGCGGGCGATGTGTTCTTTGTGGATGGCGATTGCTATGCGCGAATGACCCGCGTGCGGCTTTTGGAAGGAGCGCCCTTTGCGCCGCTGCGCGTTCATGGGTTCGAAAATTTTCCTGACGGGACGGTCCCGCATACGACGTTTCCATTGGACGGGCTGATCCTTCTTTTGCGATGGATTTTGGCGCCGCTGGGAGCCACCGCGCTGCCGATCGCCGGGGCATTCGTTTCGCCGATCCTGGGCCTGTTCACGCTCTTGTTTCTCGCGTGGTGGGCATCCCGGCTGGCGCTGCCATTTCGCTGGCCGGCATTGATTGTCTTTGCGGTTTCACCGATGGCCGCGCAGGCTTTTTTGCTCGGGCGCCCGGATCATCAATCACTGGTTGTTCTGCTGGTCGCGGTCGCCTTGGGCGCGGAAGCGGCGATGTGGCTGGGCCGGAAGGCGGTGGGCTGGCGATATGCTGCGGCTGCCGCCTGGGCACTCGCTTTGTGGACTTCACTTTTCGAACCATTGATTGTCCTGGGCGTTGTTCTGGCCCTGCGGGGTGTTCGGAGGTTGGTGTTCGGGGAATCGGGAGCACGACCGGCATTTGGACCGGTTGGCGTATTTGCTGGCATTCTGCTGGTGGCGTTCTTTTGGGACGGATGGCGCGCGGGCGGCTTCGACCCGCACTTCCGGGATTGGGCGGCGACGATTGGCGAGTTGCGCGGGGCTCCGCCGCTGGTCCTGCTGGCATGGTGCGGGTGGCTCCTGCCGGTGGTGATTGTTCTGCTCGGCTGGAACACCTTTCGGAATCGATTTCCATCCGCGTTGCTCTGGTTGGGGTTGCTGGTGGTGGTCACCGGTCTCACGCTTTGGCACGCCCGTTGGGGGTATCTCCTGGTTCTGGTTTTTGCCATGAGTCTGCCGGACGCGCTGGTCGTCATCCGGCCGGCGGTTGTGGCCTTTGTCGTCTTTGTGGTTTCGCTCTTCCCGATCGCCTCGGAATGGGATGCGATGCTCTTTCCCGAGGACACGGTTTTCCGGGCGCGTGCGGAGAATCTGGCCGATGCCGTGGCCGTGAGGGACGCGGCGCAAATCCTTCGCTGGCGGCCGGCGGGCGCTGTTCTGGCGCCGTGGTGGCTCAGTCCATCGATTGTTTGGTGGTCGGGTTTTCCAACAGTGGGAGGAACGTCCCACCAGAGCCTGCCGGGCATCGTTGACTCGGCGCGCTTTTATCTCAGCGAGAACGACGCCGACGCGGTTGATATTCTTCTCCGCCGCCGCGCGCGCTATGTCTTCGGCTACGATCCCGGGCGCTTGGTTGAAAATTCCGTGCAGATCCTCCGCGTGAACGCTCCCGGGCAACCGATGGCGGCGCGTTTGTTTTCCCGCGAAGTCCCGGCTGAACTGGCCCTGCTCTATGGAAACCGTCTGGTTCGCGTTTTCGAACTGCGGTCAGCGTATCTCGAGCACGAGCAGGAGCTGACCGTTTCCCCACTGTGGTCCTCGAATGTAGAGGGGCGCTCCGCGGGCGAGACGAACCGTCGAGGTGAGGATTGATTGATCGCGATGAAACAGTTGCAGCCGGATCCGATAGTGGGTCTCTGCGGTTTCCAGCACGTGCACCTCGAAAAAGAAATCCTTGCTGGGGACCAGCCAAATCTCCTGATCGGCCTGCAATTCCTGGCGTTTGTCGCCGAGCAGGGTGAGCCACCGGTAGCCAAAAACCTGGCGAATCGTGGGCGCAAATGTCTCGAGCTTTCGCGGCATCGGCTCGGTCGGCTTCTCGTTGGTGGCAAAAACGAGGGCGCTCCAAAGATGATCGGATGCGGCAACGGGCGCAGCTGCTGCCAGCCACGCGATGAGCAAAACGAATCTCATTGGACCTTTTCCTCCAGGGGTATGAATTCAGTCCCGACCGTCCAGATCACCACGCCGCGGCTGTTCGGTGCGCGAAAGGCGTAGGCCGAGACATCGGCCCGAGCCTCGGTCTCCAGAACCTTCGAAAGAAATTCACTCTCCGGAAGGGGCTGGAAAACACCTGGCAGCAACCACGCACTCGTCAGCGTCGCCAAAATCAGGCACGTCGCACCGGCCCACGCGAGCCGCGAAGGACGCAGCCATTCGGGGAGGCGAGGAGCAGGCGGGGCGGCGATCGCTTCGGCCACCCGGTGGTTCAAGAAATCGGCGTTCGGAAGGGTCGCGTCCGGGACGGCGAGCCGTGGTTTGAGGCGACTCCAGACTTCGGCATCGTCCTTTTCGGAGTCCGCAAGCGTCCTCTCAAAAGCGATCCGCTCGGCCTCATCCATCCGGCCTTCGATCCAACGGTTGTAGTCGTCTTCAGAGTGCATCGCGGAGATCCTTCAGCAAAAGCTGCATCTTTTTCCGGGCATGGAAAAGTCGCGACATGACGGTGCCCATGGAACACGAGAGTTCGGCGGCGATTTCTTCGTAGGAAAGCCCCTCCACCTCGCGGAGGAGAAGCACCGCCCGTTGGTCGGGGCTGAGTTCGCCGATCGCCTGTTCGATCCGCCGCCGGATTTCCGGCTCGTCGGCCTGCGTGTCCGGACGTGGCGACGCCGCGGGAGTGGTCCGCGAGTCGGCGGACGGTGACTGTTCGTCCCACTCCTCGGACGCTCGATGGTGCATCCGGCGGCAATGATCGATCGCGGCGTTGGTCGCGATCCGCAGGAGCCAACTGGAAAATGCGTGCCGTCCGTCGAACTTTGCGAGCGATTTCCATGCCCGGACGAACGTGTCCTGAGCGAGGTCGTGGGCATCGTCGGGATTGCGGACAATCTGAACAATTCGCGCAAAGACCGCTGACCGGTAGGCGGTGACAATCTGGTCAAACGCGTGCGTGTCGCCGCGCCGCGAGCGTTCCAGCCATTCCTTCTCCGGCGATCCGTGCTCATCCATGGAAGAAACGCACGAGGGCGTCCGGGAATTCAAACGGGAGTGGGCAACGGGCGGTCAACCGTGGCGTTTGCGCCATTCGGCCCGGTAGTCGCTCATGAGCGTCACGACGCGATCGCGGATCCGGAAGATCATCCGGCGAACGGTGGCGGGTTGCCGTCCGGTGAGGTGGCCGGCGGCGGCCAGCCGGGAGGCGGCGTTGAGGGCATCGTTGGCAGCCTTCAGGCCACGTTTGAGATACGCGATGGTCATCCCGAGCTCCGCGGATTCGTCGCCGCAGAGGGCGGCAGCCAGCTTGGCCCCGCAGACCGCGGAACGGGAGGCCAGCTCGATGGCATCCGGGTTTTCGCGCAGCGCTTCGTTTTGTTCAATCCAGGAATTGATCCACCGGTGCAGGCGGAGCGTGTCTTTGTAGATGGGCGAGCGGGCGAACTCGTCGAAGGTATTGTCCTCCTCTTCATCCGGGGCATCCTCCTGTTCGCAGAGCAGGCCGGCGACTTCCTCAAATTCGGGTTCGTCGGCGGATTCATCCCAGCCCATTTCGTTCGCGATCAGCTCATCGCGATTCGGATGGTCCATGTATTTCTCGAGGAGGGAGAAATACTTTTCGGTATTGCGGTCCTGCTGTTGGAGGAACCGCTCCCAATCGTACTCGTCCCAAACTTCCTCCGGGGAAAAATCGTCGTCGTCCCGCATCGAGTACCCGTTAGTTCACCAAATCGCCGACTGCAATGGATTTTTCAGTGGGAAAGCCGGGGAAATCAGGAACCGTTCGGCCGCGGGTTTTGCGCCTCGAACTGCGCGCGCCAGTAGTCGAGGCGTTCCTTGATGCGTTTTTCCATGCCGTTTTCCGTCGGTTCGTAGTATCGGCGGCCTTCGGGGAGATAGGCCTGCGGGACATAGGAACCTTCGAAATCGTGGCTATAGAGGTAGCCTTTTCCGTGGCCGAGTTGCTCCGCGCCTTTGTAGTGGCCGTCGCGCAGATGTTTGGGGACGGCGAGCGTCCGGCCTTGGCGAATCTCGTCGGCGGCCTTTGAGATGGCGACCGTACAGCGGTTGCTCTTCGGGGCCGTGGCGAGGTGGAGCGTGGCGTGCGCGAGGATGAGACGGGCTTCGGGAAGCCCGACAAATTCCACCGCCTGCTGGGCGGCGGTGGCCACGACCAGAGCCTGAGAATCAGCAAGGCCGATGTCTTCACTGGCCAGAATGATCAAGCGGCGCGCGATGAACCGGATGTCCTCGCCGGCATGGAGCATCTTGGCCAGCCAGTAAATGGCGGCGTCCGGATCGCTGCCACGGATGCTCTTGATGAACGCGCTGATCGTGTCGTAGTGGTCGTCGCCGGTGCCGTCGTAGACGACCGCCTTTTTCTGGATGCTTTCTTCCGCGGCCGCGAGCGTGATTACGACCGAGCCGTCAGCGGACGGAGGGGTACTCAGGGCAGCGATCTCGAGAGCGTTCAGACATTTCCGGGCGTCGCCGTCGCTGAGCCGGGCGAGATGGGACGCGGCGGCGGGGTCGATTTTGACGCGGAGCCCGCCGAGTCCGCGATCTGCATCGGCCACGGCCCGGTCGATCAACGCGAGCAGATCGGCTTCGGTGAGGGGCTCGAGTTGGAAGACCTGCGAGCGGGAGATCAGCGCGCTGTTGACGCTGAAAAACGGATTCTGCGTGGTGGCGCCGATCAGCCGCACGGCGCCGCTTTCCACCTCGGGCAGGAGGACATCCTGCTGCGCCTTGTTGAATCGGTGGATTTCGTCGATGAAGAGGATCGTGCGGATGCCATTTGCACGCCGGTTCGCGGCGGCGGCGATGACGCGGCGGATGTCGGCGACATTGCTCTCGACGCCGCTCAGGCGTTCGAATTTCGCGCCGGTGGCGCCCGCGATCACTTCGGCCAGCGTGGTTTTTCCGGTTCCGGGCGGGCCGAAGAGGATGAGCGACGAAATCCGATCGGCTTCAATTGCCCTCCGCAGCAACTTGCCGGGGCCGAGGATGTGTTGTTGGCCGGCATACTCCTCAAGGGTCCGCGGCCGCATGCGCGCGGCGAGAGGGGCGGCGGCGGCGGCGACGCCGGTGCTGGCTCCAAACAAATCCTCCACGAATGTCACTATCGGCGGATTTTCTCGCAAGCCAAGGCGCGATCGTGTGGGATGGTCGCATGGCCACCATTCTTGTTCCAATGGACACCAGCCGCAGTGCGGAGCGCGTTCTGGAGGGAGCGGCAAAACTGGCGGGCGGTGTCGCTGGGCGGCTCTTGCTGTTTCATGTGGTCGAGCCGGTCGCGACCTATGTGCCCGTGGGAGCCTCGATGGATGTCATCGCGACCACACCGCCAATGGTCGGTCCCGATCAGAGCCAGGCTGCAATCAAGAGGTTGGAAGAACTGGCCGGACCGCTGCGGGCGGGCGGTCTCGAAGTGGAATGCGATGCGATTGTCGGCATGGCGGTCGACGAAATTCTCGAGCGGGCGCGCAGCCGGGGGGTGGACTACATTGTGCTCGGCTCACACGGTCACGGCGCGTTGTTCCACCTTTTCAGCGGGAGTGTCGTGACGGGCGTGCTGAAGCACACGCCGTGTCCGGTGGTCGTCGTTCCGGTCAGGGATTGACCTGGTCGCCGCGGGCGATCCAGATGCCGAGCAGGGCCACGTCCGCGGGCGTCACCCCGCTGATCCGGGCTGCGTGGCCGAGGGTTTCGGGCCGAATGGTGGTGAGTTTCTGCACGGCCTCGTGGCGGAGGCCATTGATCGCCGAGTAATCGACCCACGGCGGGATTTTTTTGGACTCATGCCTTTGCGTCCGCTCGATTTGGTCCTGCTGGCGTTTGAGGTATCCCTCGTATTTGAGGTCGGTCTCGACTTGTTCCCAGAGTTCCGGTGGATGCGCCTGGCGCAGGTCGTCGGGCAAAGTTGACCACGAATTCTCCGGGCGCTTCAACCAGCGTTCGACAGGAATCCCGTCGACGCGGGCCTGGGGAACAGCGCGGCGGAGTTCGGCAAGCTGGGCTGTCTTTTGAAGGTAACGCTCACGGCGTTCTCCGTCGACCAGGCCGGCTTCGATGGCTTTGCCAGTGAGGCGCAGATCGGCATTGTCCTGGCGAAGCAGGAGACGAAACTCGGCGCGGCTGGTGAACATCCGATACGGTTCGGGAGTGCCGCGGGTCACGAGATCGTCGACCAAAACGCCCATGTAGGCCTCGTGGCGTTCGAGCGTGAAGGCCGGGCGGCCAAGGACTTTCAAAGCCGCGTTGGTTCCCGCGAGCAAGCCCTGTGCAGCAGCTTCTTCGTAGCCGGACGTGCCATTGATCTGCCCGGCGAAATACAATCCCGGCAGGCGCTTCGTTTCGAGCGTTGTCAGGAGCTGGGTGGGGGGACAGTAATCGTATTCGACGGCGTATCCGGGTCGCAGAATCTCGGCGTTCTCCAGTCCGCGAACGCTCCGGATGAAGGCGTATTGGACTTCAAACGGCAGGCTGGTCGAGACGCCGTTGACATAAACTTCGTCGGTGTGGCGGCCCTCCGGTTCGAGAAAGAGCAGGTGCTGATTCTTCTCGGAGAACTTCACGACCTTGTCCTCGATGCTCGGACAATAGCGCGGCCCCACGCCCTCGATGACGCCGGCGTAGAGCGGTGATTTGTCCAGATTCGCGCGGATGATGTCGTGCGTCTTCTCGTTGGTATAAGTGATCCAGCAGGGGATCTGGCGTGCGGAGAAGCGTCCGCCCCGGAACTCATTCAGAGTGAACAGATCATCCTCGCCGCGGACGAGCGTGTCGGCGAGGTAACTGAAAAGCGGCGGCGGATCGTCACCTGGCTGAGATTCGCACCGGGAGAAATCGATGCTCTTGGCGAGCAGGCGGCAGGGCGTCCCGGTTTTGAACCGCCCGACTTCAAACCCCAAATCCCGCAGGCAATCGCTGAATGTCGAAACCGTATCTCCGAGCCGTCCACCGGTCTGGTTGCGAAGGCCAACGTGCAAAAGGCCGCGCATGAACGTGCCGGTGGTGACAACAACCGCTCGGCCCCGGAACGCGATGCCCAGGTTGGTTTCAATGCCCTTCACGCCGTCATCGCCGACCGTCAGCCGCGTGACGTTTCCCTGCTTCAGATCGAGCCGCGGGGTGCGCTCGAGAAGTGCCTTCATCCGGAATTGGTAGGCCTTTTTGTCGCACTGCGCCCGCGGAGCCCGGACGCTCGGCCCCTTGGTCGCATTGAGCATGCGGAACTGGATCCCCGTCGCGTCGGTGTTCAACCCCATCGCACCGCCGAGTGCATCGATCTCGCGGACCATGTGGCCTTTGGCCAGCCCACCAATCGCGGGATTGCACGACATCTGGCCGACCGTGTCGGCGTTCTGGGTCAGCAGCAGCGTCTCGCAGCCAAGGCGGGCCGAGGCCAAGGCGGCCTCGATGCCCGCATGACCGGCCCCGATGACAATGACATCGTAGGGTTTCGGGTAGAGGAAATCGCTCAAATCTATTCGGTGTCCATCCCGTGCTCGGCCAGCTTCTGGTTCAAGAATTCCGGCCGGACTTTGTGGGCGTTTTTGAGCACGATGTCGCCGGCGACGAAGTTGTCGAATGTCCCGCGGATGCCGACATTTTCGCCAACGACGATGAACGCCCGTTCATCTGTGAGCGACCCGTCTTCTTTGCGATGGAAGACCGTCGCCTTCGATTCATTCGGGGCGACGCTCATGTTGGTGGTCGGGATGTCATCGGTGCCAAATACGGCTTTGACGTCCGGCGTCGTGTTGTTCGGCAGCTGCAGGAAAACCGTCAACGGATCGCCGTCCTGATCGTCGGATTGCGTCACGACGCCGACCCGTCCGTAAACCAGAATGCGCATGCCGTTGTATTTCTGGAGCGCCGCCGTCTCATTCGAGGAAAAATCTGAAACGATCTGCTCCAGCGTCACGAAACCATCCGGCGGCAGCGGGGCCAGGTCGGATTGGGCGGAAACGCTGACGAGGGAAACGGCAAGGATCGCGATTGCAGGGAGGATTTTCATCCCCGGCACGGTGGCCGAAAACGCAACGAATCTCAAAGAAATTTGCGGATGACAGAGAGCGGGTAGCGGGAATCGAACCCGCATGGCCTGCTTGGAAGGCAGGAACTTTACCATTAAGCTATACCCGCGAACGAGATGGAAAAACTAGGGCAGCGACCTGACGAGGTCAATGCCGGAGTTGGGCTTGGATGATCCATGCGGTTCTGCGAGGGTTCGGCGATGGAATGGTCCGCCGCGGGTCTGGGAAGTTCGTTTGCGCTGGGGTTTGCGTATTTCCTGGCGGCAATCCCTGCCGGAGCTGCGCTCGGGCTGAGTGTTCCCTTGGCGGCTTCCGCCGCCTGGCTGGGGTATACCTGTGGAGCCGCGGTCGTCGCGCTGCCAGGCGCTGCTCTTCGCGAATGGCTCAGTCGCAAATTTCGGTGGAATTTGTCTGGGAAATCCCATGGCTGGATTTCTGCCGTCTGGGAACGCTTCGGCATCTGGGGGCTCGGCCTCGTGGCTCCGGTGACGGTGGGTCCGCAACTGGGGACATTGCTTGCAGTATCACTTGGAATTCGTCCGGTTCTTGCGGTTGCCGCCTTTTCCGTGGGGGTGATTCCCTGGTCCATCGGGTTCGGAATTCTCACGTTTTTTGGCACGCGTCTGGTTGACTGAATCGGTGGAATCTTCATTTGCCAAATCCGGCTGCCGGCAGGTATGTTTTCGCCGATGTTTTCCCTCAAAGTTTGTTCCCGCCCGCTTGTCCTTTCGGTCTTTTTGAGCCTTGCGGGGGGCGGATTGGTGTCTGCACAAACGGGCGACGGCAGCCGGCCGCAGGAGAAGCCTGGAATCGCATTGGTGAAGCCCCAGCCTTGGTCGAGCGACGAGCAGGCAACGGTCCTGGAGTTTCAAGCGTTTATCGACCGCACGGTGAAATCCAGTCCGGGAGCGGGTTATTTTGTTTTTCGGACGACGCGGATGCCGGAATATCAGGTTCCGGCGGCGCGGGTCGTGAAGCTGGTGGTGTTCCCGGACATTCCAGCGACTCTTTCGAACTCCGAAGAACGCGCGCAACTGGAGAGTGCCATCAAGGAATTGGAAGCCATTGCCAAGCGGGTGCCATTCGCCGGGACGGCCCTTCGAGCGTCGATCGCCGGATTGCGGGCGGAGAGTTCGAAATACGATTCCGGGTTCATCAAGGAGGAGGGGGCCTGGATTCCTCGAAGCGAGTATTTCAAGCGTCAGGCGTCATCGCTTGCGACACTGGCCCGGGCGGACATTGACGAGGCTCCGAACATCCGGGAATTTGATCTCACATCGAACCAGTACTTTCGCGGCCTTCAGGATCTGGCCGCCACCGAAACGTCCTTGAGGCCGATGGTTGAAGGGGTGAGGGCCTATTTCGATGCCGCCCGCCGGAAGTCGGCCCGCAATGATGTGCTGGCAAAGCTTCAGCGTCCGGGATTGGGCCGTCCCGAGGCGGAGGTTCTCATTGCCGAGCTGCGCAAGTTGAGGCCGACGGAGGATGCGAAGGCGAATCTCTTTTTGAAGCAGTGGGATGATGCCTCGGCTGCGGCGGGCGAACTCACCAACCAGATTGAGTCCGTCCAGGCGGAGTTTGAGTCGACCATCGGCGGCGAGCCGGGCGCGACACCCACGGTTCCGGAGCCATTGGCTGCGAAGATCAAGGACTTGTCGGCGTTGGTGGATCGCTACCGGTCCGGCAATCCCCCGGCGGCGATTGTGGTGCCGCTTGCCGCTGCGGATGCGATGAAGGGGATGGTGGAGCGCCTTCCGGCGGTCTCAAAAGCAGTCGCGGCCAAGCAGTTTCTTGACGCCAAAGAGGACCTTGACCCACTCGTGCGCGACGCTTCAAAAATCGGACCGAAAACAGGGGAGGCGCTGATGGTCATCCAGCGCCATGTCACCGGGGAAATCGAGAAATTCGTGAAGCTCCGCAATGAAGGGAAGGCGCTGGCAGATGCCGACAAGATTGAAGAGGCCGTGGCCAAGTACCAAGCCGCCTATGCGGTTCTTCCTGACCGGGAGGTTGCCGCGACACTGGAGGATTTGAAGAAACAATAGGCCGCATGGATGTCCCAGACCAGTGCCGGATCTCGACCGAGGTCCGGGTGATGTATTTCGATACCGACGCCGGGGGGGTAGTTCACAACATTGTTTACCTCCGCTTCATCGAGACAGCCCGCACACTCCTCGCGATCAACATGGGGATGAATTTCGAGGAGATTGCCGCCACGAACATCCATCCGGTCGTCACCCGCACCGAGATCGACTACAAACGTCCGGCCCGTCTGGGTGACACCCTTCGGATTGATGGAAGGATCGACGAGTGGAGCGGCGTGCGATTCTGGGTTTCCTTTGAAGTTGTCCGCGTCTCCGATGGCGCCTTGCTCGCGACATGCCGCCAGGCTCTGGCGCTTGTCCAAATGCCCGAAGGCCGCGTGATCCGCCTGCCGGCGGGCTTTCCTCAGACGCTTTCGACGAGGGCCGCAGGCTGATTATTGCCAGCATGGTCTGGCGGGAGAACAACTACCGGCTTACGCAAAGACCGCATCGAAGACGGGATCGGTGGTGATCATTTCCTCGATTTCCGGAAGGCGGTCGCGGGTGGAGAGGATGGTGTGGAAGTTTTCCTTGAGGGTCGGTGCGATGCGGCAGGCTTCCAGCCATTCGGCGGTGGGGAATGGCTCGCGGCGGAGCGCGTCCCAGAAGCCGGTCCGTTCGAAGAGACAGTCCAAATCCGATGTGTCGCGGCCTTGGAGGCGGGCGCAGATGGCTGTGGCGAGGCCGACCTGAAGGCCGTGGAGGCGCGGGCGGGTCGCGATGAGGTCGAACGCATGGGAGATGAGGTGTTCGCTCCCGCTGGCGGGACGGGAGGATCCGCAGATCGACATCGCAATGCCGCTGAGCAACAGGGCCGACGCCAGCAGGCGAACGCCTTCGAGGTCGTGCTCCGGACGGGCGAGCAATTGGTAGAACGTGCCGTCGGCCATCAGCGCAGCGAAGTCGTCGACGGGTTCGCCGGTTTCATGAAAGGCAAGTTTCCAGTCCGCGATCGCGGTGAACTTGGCGGAGAGGTCGCCGACGCCGGAGAGCCAAAGGATGTCGGGAGCGCCGAGGCAGACGGCTGTATCCACCACAACGCCGAACGGCATGGTAGCCGGCACGGACCGCCGGCGTCCCTCAACCAAAATGCTGGCCTGCGGGCTGCCGAATCCGTCGTTTGAGAGCGACGTTGGGATCGCCAAGAACGGACGGCCGCGTCGGTGAGCGGCCAACTTGGCGGCGTCGATTGCTTTTCCGCCACCGAGGCCAATAAGGATGTCCCCACCGTCTGCCGAGGACATTTGTTCGATGGTGACCTGATCAATCGTTGTGACCTCGCATTGTTCAACAACGGGAATGCCGTGGTGCCCGAGGGACTGAATGGCCTGCCCGACGATCCGGGTATCCAGCCCCTCGCTGACCCAGAGGGATGCCGTGCGGAATCCGTGCCGGTGGCAGTAAACGCCGATCCGGGCGAGCGCACCGGGCTTGATCCGAACAAGCGTCGGAATCGCGGCCAGGCGGGCGTCATTCATGTTCCCAGCATGGCCCGGGGGAGCGGGGTTCAGCGAGGAATTTTGGGATCTTTGGTGCAGGAACAACCACCCGCGCATCCGGAGCCCCGCTTTTTTCCATCCCGACGAAGCCAGAGTGGGCGGAGCAAAAGGTAAAGCGAGGCGAGAACGATGGCTGCGGCGACGGCGAGTGGTTCCATGGCTTAGAGACGGCTTCCGACCTGGTAGATCACGACGGCGGCGACCCACGCGAGGGTGGTCATGGTCACGAACGAGCCGATCGCCCAGCCCCAGTTCAGCTCGCGGGCAATGACAGCAACGGTTGCCCCGCACTGCATGCAGAGGGCAAAAAAGACCATGATGCCCACCACGACCGGAATGGTGAAAACCGGCTGGCCTGCCCGGGGCCCGGATTGCCAGGTTTCCTTGGCCAATGTGCTGCGCAGGTCCGGGGTTTCCTCGTCGACGTCGGCTCCGAGCGTGTAGATGATGCCCAGCGTCGCGATGATCACCTCGCGCGCCGGGAAGCTCGATAGCACGCCCACGGTGATCTTCCAGTCAAAACCGGCCGGGTCAAAGATCGGTTGGACGGCTTTTCCGAACCGTCCGAGATAGCTTTGCTCGATATAGGCGGCATCGAGTCGGTTCTGAAGTTGGACGGAGATTTCCGACTCAGGATCATCCAAAGCGGCCGTGAGTTCGGCGGGTGGAAGTCCCGATTCCTCGACGAACGTTTGGGTCGTCTGTTCCGCGACGGATTCCGGACGCGGGAAGTAGAGGAGGGCCCAGATGATCACCGAAAAGGCGAGAATGACCGTGCCCGCCCGGAGGACAAATTCCCGGCCACGTTCCCACATGCGCATGACCACGTTCCGCCATGCCGGGACCCGGTAGTCGGGCATTTCGAGGATAAATGGCTGGGCCTGAATGCGCAGGATAAAGCGGTTCATCACCCATGCGAGCGGCATGGCCACGAGTGCGCCGACAAAGTGCATCGCAAAGAGCGTCCAGCCTGCGACGACGGGACCGTAGACCGGTTCGATGAACGCACCGATGAGCAGCACGTAAACGGGCAACCGTGCGGAGCAGCTCATGAACGGGGTCATCAGAATGGTCGTGATGCGGGCCTTCGGATCCTCCAGCGTACGCGCGGCCATGACGCCCGGAATCGCGCAGGCGAAGCCGGAGAGGAGGGGAACGAAACTCTTCCCATTGAGTCCGCACCACCCGAACAATTTGTCCATGAGAAAGGCCGCCCGCGCGAGGTAACCGGAGTCTTCGAGGATCGAGATAAACAGGAAAAGCAGGAGGATTTGCGGCAGGAAAATGACCACCCCGCCGACGCCGGCAATGATGCCATCCACAATCATACTTTGCAGGACCGGCGTTCCGTCGAGCGCCGGAGAAATCCATTCCTGAATGCCAACGGTCGCGGCGTCGATGAGGTCCATGAGCGGCCCCGCCCACGCATAGAGGCTCTGGAATACAACGTACATCACGCCAAAAAAGATGAGCGTTCCCCAGAAACGGTTGAGCAGGATGGCATCGATCGAATCACGCGTCCGTGCGACCATTCCGTCACCGCCGACAACGTCGGCGATGAGAGCATCAATGTGCCGGTAGTGGAGGACCGCTTCGGCCGAGGCGGGATTCAGGCCGTGCGCCCGGATGAGGTCGCGTGCCGTGCGGACGAGGCCCGGAATCCGTTCGCGAACATCCGGGTCTTGAGCAAAAACGCTATCGGCGTCGAAGACGATGCGGAGCGCTTCGGCGGGGGATGCCGTGGGGACTCCAGCGAGCACGACTTCGCGTGCTTCGTCGATGAAGGCCGGCCACTGGATGCGGGTCATCCGATGGGGATCACGGAAGGCATGCTCAATGGCCTGACGGAGTTCGGGCAGGCCGGTGCCCTTTTTGGCGACGGTGGGGATCACAGGCACACCCAGGCGCTCGGAAAGAAGCTCGGTATTGATGACGATGCCGTTCCGCTTGGCGGCGTCCCATTGGTTCAGGACGACAACCATTGGGATTTCCAATTCAGCCGCCTGCGAAATCAGAAAGAGATTGCGTTTGAGGTTGGTCGCGTCGACGACGCAAACCAAGAGATCCGGCGCCTGCTGTCCGCGCTGACCTCCCAGAACGTCCATGACCACGCGTTCCTCCGGGGAAGCGGCGGCGAGGCTGTAGGTGCCCGGGAGGTCAACGAGTTCGATTTCGGCCCCGTTCAGGGTCATCCGACCGGACTTTTTCTCGACCGTGATCCCGGGGTAGTTTGCGATGTGCTGGCGGAGGCCGGTGAGGCGGTTGAACAGCGTCGACTTACCGGTATTCGGATTTCCGACGAGTGCAATCCGGCGGAGCCGCGGAGGACTTTGGACGGTAGCGCTCATTCGACCTCCCGGACTTCGATCAGGTTGGCCTCCGCGCGGCGGACGCTGATTTCCTGGCCGTCCATCTCGACGGAAATAGGGTCGCCGAGCGGCGCGACGCGTGAGACGCGCAGGTGGACGCCGGGGAGGAGCCCCAGCGATGCGAGCCGGCCGGAGCGTCCGCAATCACCGGGAATGGTCACGACCTCGAGCAAACGTTTGTGGTGAATGTCGCCAAGGGTTTGGGTTGGTCTGGAAGAACTCATCAGAAAGTCACCGCAGCGCGTCCGCCGATGATGAAGGCATTTCCGTAGCTCGTCGAGCCGCCGGGTTCGATGATGTATTGGATATCCGGCTGGAGGCTGAGCCAGGGCGTGATCTGCGCCTGATAGGTGAACTCGATGACCATTTCTGCGCGTGCCGGGGTGAGGCCTTCGTCAGCGAGACCCTCGCGGGCCCCGTTGCTCAGTTGAGCGTAGGCGAATGCGATTCCTGTCGTGTCGCTGTCCCGGGTTGGGATCAGGCCTTTATAAGTGAGGCCGGTGTCGAAATAGAAATTCACAAAGTTCCGATCCGCCTTCGTGAAGGCGATGCGCCCAAACCAGCCGAGACCCTGGTCGGATTTTTCCCATGCCACCGGTGCCTTGAAATCTTTGCCCGGAGATCCCTTGGTCGATGCACGAGGGAGTCCCGCGGATGGCTCGCGGAAAAGCATTTGGTCGACGATGCCATAGAAACCGAAGTTCCCAGAGGCCGTGGATTCGGCCAGCACATCGGCGGAGCGGCCGGTCTGAGCCCATGCGCCGGCCTTGAACTGGCCCGCCAGCCCCGTCTCTTCGTCGCGTTGGTTCCAACGGATCTGGGCTTCATTCAAAAACGTGTATCCGGTCACCGCATTCAGCCGGTAGCGGAATCCATGCCGGTTCACGTCCTGCGCGAAAACATTACCCTGAAAAACGGCGGATTGAAACGTGAACCAGTCGACGGGATGGACCGCCAATCGAGCACCAAGCGTGCCCATCGGGTAGCCCGGTCCGCCTTCCGGAAGATTTGTATACGTGAATGCCGGCCAGCCGAATGTGCCATTGAGGAAGAGCGCGGCGTAATCGGAGATGACAAACTCGGAGTCAGCCGTGATTTGTCCGAGCCGGATGGACAACTTGTCGTCCCAAAGGTTCTGCTGAAACCAGAGTTCGAGCATCCGGAGGGTGTTGAATCCGGCGATGTTCGAGATGGTCAGGAAATTCCCAGCAAGGTCCTCACTTGCGTCGCGTCCGCTGAGCCAAAGCCAGGTCGTGCTCACGCTTGCACCGGTCCACCCGACCGCCTTCTCCAAGTCGACTTCAACACCAAAATCCAACAGACCGGTGTAGACCGTCCCGCGTTTCAGTCCGCCGGAGGCATTCCCCCACACCTCCGCCGTGTAGCCCGCAAAAATGTCCACGCCCCGATCGGACAGCGTTGGACGGAGTCCAAACCAATCCCCCGACATCTCCGGACGGTCCAACCATGTTTCCGCCGGTGTCTCCGGCGTGGCCGGGAGGTCACTCTGCGCACCGAGAATGCCCACGCTGCCGATCACTGCCCCAGCAATCCCTGCCAAATTGGTTTCATCGGGCTGAACCCTGACGGCCGGGCGACAGCCGGTCAATTTCGATTTGCGACTGAATCTCAAGAATGTGATTCAGCGCAAAAACATTCGCGAAAGAAAATTGAGGGTAGGACAGCCGATGTCCGATATGGGATGGGAGGATGGCGGCGTTATGAAAATGAAATCTGTCCGTCGTTTGTTTTGGGGAACGAAACCGTCGCCGCTTCCGGTGCACGAGCAGTTGGAGCTGCAGTTGCCGGCGTCGCGGCTGAGCCGTTCGGACGTGGAGGTCCTTGGGGAACTCCGTCGTCTGCGTGAGGAATTGGCGAAAGGGTGAGGCCTACTTGGCCTTGCCCTGTTTCGCGACGGCCTGCATGGCAGCGGCGATGGCGTCCTGGTCGCCGAGGTAGTAATTCCGGATGGGCCGGAGTTCGGCGTCGAGTTCGTAGACGAGGGGGACGCCGGTCGGGATGTTGAGTCCGACGATTTCCTCATCGGAAACGTTGTCCAGGTATTTGACCAACGCGCGGAGGCTGTTGCCGTGGGCGGCGATGATCACGCGTTTTCCGGCTTTGACGTCCGGCGCGATTTTTTCGTGCCAGAGTGGGAGGAAGCGGGCGACCGTGTCCTTGAGGCACTCGGTGAGCGGGAGTTCGGATTCGGCGAGGCCGGCGTAGCGCGGGTCGTGTCCGGGCCAGCGTTCGTCGGATTTTTCGAGGGGTGGGGGCGGGATGTCGTAGCTCCGGCGCCACACGAGCACCTGGTCGTCGCCGTATTTCGCGGCGGTCTCGGCTTTGTTGAGGCCCTGGAGGGCGCCGTAGTGGCGTTCATTGAGCCGCCAGTCTTTTTCGATGGGGATCCAGACGAGATCGAGTTCTTGAAGAACGCTCCAGAGCGTGTTCAGGGCGCGCTTGAGGAGCGAGGCGTAGGCGATGTCAAAAACGAAGCCCTCTTTCTTGAGGAGTTGGCCGGCGGCGCGGGCTTCCTCGCGCCCCTTGTCGCTGAGTTCCACATCGGTCCATCCGGTGAATCGGTTTTCCTGGTTCCAAGTGCTTTCGCCGTGACGGATGAGAACGAGTTTATACATGGGATGTTTGCAAAGGGTGCGGCGGGAGTTTATACAGACCGCTCCGCCAGCTTGGCAATACAACGCCCATGATTTTCAGCGTCCTGACCTTGAACATGCAGAATGGCCAGCCTTGGAACGATTCGGACCCGGATGCGTGCGAGATCGACTTGGAAAAGACGGTGACATTTCTCCTGGAGCAGGATGCGGACGTGGTGTTCCTGCAGGAGGTCGAGCAGGGGTTCGACGGCGGCGAGCAGGTCGAACCGCCACCGAATTATTCGCGGCTTCGCGAAGCGCTGAAGGGCTATGATTCCGTCTTCGGATATCCGCCGAAGAATGCGTGCGAGATCCCGTTCGGGCTCGGTCTGGCCATTTTTTCCAAGAGCAAGCTGAGGGATGTCGGGCGCATCGAGTTGCCGGCGGCCGACGTGGGTTTCGAGTTTGCAGGAAAGCCGCGCAAGCCGTCCGAGCGCCTTTTGCTGGGGGCGTCGACGGTCATCGACGGTCGCTCGCTCCGGCTGCTGAACACGCACCTGCAGGCGTATTTCATGATTGGCACGACGAGCGACGAACACCGCGCGCAGCGGGATTGCGTGGAGGCCGAACTTCGCGCGCAGTCCGGACCCGCGTTGCTGGCGGGGGACTTCAACTGTCCGCCGGGCGAGGGCCTGGTCGCGCAGTTCGAGGCCGCGGGATTTCGTCCGGTGCAAACGGCGGAAGTCACCTGGCGTCGCAAGCCGTTTGTCCTCGACCACATTTTCTTCAATGGTGCCCTGCGGCTGGAAGCGCAGCGCGTGATTTCCACGGACGCTTCGGACCACCACGCGGTGCGGGCTGAGTTTTCGTTTGCCGGATGAAGCTCGTCTCGTGGAACGTGAACGGCATCCGCTCGGTGCTCGGAAAGGGATTTCATGATTTCGTGGCGTCTGAGAACGCCGATGTGATCTGCTTGCAGGAGACGAAAGCCCGTCCGGAACAGGTCGGCGAGTGCTTCGAGGGATACGAAGTGTTCTGGAATCCAGCCGAGCGGGCGGGGTATGCGGGCACGGCAGTCCTCACGCGACGCACGCCGGCGGCTGTCACGTTCGGAATCGACCGGCCGGAACACGACCGCGAGGGGCGGGTCATCACGGCGGATTTTGGAAGTTTTTTTCTGGTCAATGTTTACACACCGAATTCGCAGCGGGAGTTGACGCGTCTGGCCTATCGAACGCTCGAATGGACGCCCGCGTTCATCGATCATCTCGTCCGGCTTCAAAAGACGAAGCCGGTTGTCTTCTGCGGAGACATGAACGTCGCGCACCGGGAGATCGATTTGGCCCGGCCCAAGCAGAATACGCGCAATGCCGGGTTCACTCCGGAGGAACGGGCCGCTTTTGAACGCGTGCTTGCGGCCGGGTTTGTCGACTCGTTCCGGAAATTCGAGACAGGGGGAGGCCATTATACGTGGTGGAGCTACATGAACGGAGCCCGGGCCCGGAATATCGGATGGCGGATCGACTACTTCTGCGTCTCGGAGGCGATCGCACCGAAACTCCGGGGCGCATTCATCCGGCCGGAGGTGATGGGAAGTGATCATTGCCCGGTGGGAATCGAATTGGACGCCTGACCAAGAAAATTTTCCTTGGCTCAAATGCCTCATTTGGAGTCGTTTGTGCTTCCTTTCTGCACATTGTCGGATTTTTTTTGAAAATTCTTTGAACGTCGCTCCCCCCAAGGAGTCAAATCTCTCGGTTAAGGCAGCAATTCGGGCCACCGCGGTTCAGTTTCCTTTGTTCTGAGCAATATCGCTGGTGGCCCGAATCTTGTACAGAGACCGAGCTTGCCGGGTGGTCCCGGATCAGGTATCCGGGCGGCACATGCAGGACTCCGTTCTGGTCGTTGAGGACGAATCCGACGTTGTGGACCTCTTGCGCTACAACCTCGGACGCGCGGGTTTTGAGGTGTTGATCGCGAACACAGGAAACCGCGGACTGGAGTTGGCGCGTCAACACCGGCCGGACGTGATTGTGCTGGATCTGATGCTGCCGGGGCTGTCCGGGCATGAAGTTTGCCGCAAGTTGAAAGCCGACCGGGAGATGGCCGGCATTCCGATTGTGATGCTCACGGCGAAGGGTGAGCCGGCGGAACGCGTCAAGGGCCTGGAACTCGGAGCGGATGATTACGTGACCAAGCCGTTCAGTCCCCGCGAGTTGGTCCTCCGCGTGCAGGGATTGCTCCGGAGAGCGCGGTCGGCCGTGCGCACGGACGTGGTCGAAGTCGAGACGCTCGTGATTGACAAGGGAAGCTTCGAGGCAAAAATCGACGGTCGCCGGGTCGATCTCACGACGACGGAGTTCAAATTGCTGGCCCTGATGCTGGAAAAACGCGGGCGTACGCTTTCCCGGGAGATGTTGCTCAGCGATGTCTGGGGCTACCAGGCAGCGGTGGACACCCGCACGGTTGACACCCATATGCGACGCCTGCGCGAGAAACTCGGTCCGTATTCCGGCCGGCTCCAGACGATCCGCGGCGAGGGTTACCGGTTTTTAGCTTCCGAAGAGCCTTGAGTTTGTCGGAACCGATTTGGCTGGCGGTCGCCGGGGCCGCCGGAGTGCTCGCGCTGATCCTTTACTTCCAGATCATCCGTCCCTGGGGGAACCTGGCCGAGACGCTCCGCCGATTGGCGGCGAAGGACTTCCGGCCCGTCATCCTCCCACGGGCTCCGTGGCTGTTCCGGCGTGCCTCCCGCGACTTGAGGGCTGTCACGGAACTTCTGCAGCAGTTCGACCGCCAGATCGCGGACGAGGGATTCAGCCTGAAGGCGATTCTGTCGAGCATGGTCGAAGGGGTCTTGATCACCGACCGGTCGCAGCGTGTTCGATTGGTGAATGACGCCTTGATTGGTCTCTTCGGACTCAAGTTGTCGCCTGTGAACCGCTCGGTCATGGAGGTGTTCCGCAAGCACGAACTCCAGCAATCGGTCGATGTTGTGCTGTCAAACGGCCGTCCGCAACGGATCGAATTGACCTTCGAAACCGCCGTGCCTTCGGGATACGACGTCCGCCATTTTGCCGTCCATGTCGCCGGCATCAATCCGAAGCCCGGAACGCTGCCGACGGCGGCTCTTCTGGTTTTTCACGACGTCACAAAAGTTCGAAATCTGGAAGCGATGCGGCGCGAATTCCTTGCGAATGTCTCCCATGAATTCCGGACGCCGCTGGCGATCATCAACGGGTATGTGGAGACGCTTCTGGATGGAGCGTTGGACGACGCGGACATGGCACGTCGGTCGCTTCAGTCGATGCACCGAAACGGCCAGAGGCTGTCGTTGTTGATCGACGATCTTCTGACAATTTCCCGCATTGAGGATCGGGCGAAGCTCATGGAGTTCCAGCCCGATGATCTTCGCGAACGGCTCACCCATGTCCTTGAGCACCTCGACCCGAACATTCGGGAGCGCCATGCTGTGATCGAGATTGACTGGGCCGACGACGCCCGCCGGGCCGAGATTGATGGGGTAAGGATGGAACAGGTTTATTCAAACCTGCTTGGCAACTCGCTGCGCTATGGCGACCCGCACGGCCTGGTGATTCGAATTCGCGCGCGTCGGCATGGGGAAGAGATCCGCATTGCGTTCACCGACAACGGACCGGGCATTCCTTACGACGATCAGCCGCACATTTTTGAACGATTCTATCGGGTGCACAAGGATCGCTCCCGGGATGCCGGCGGCACCGGCCTTGGGCTTTCCATTGTGCGCAGTGTGGTCGAGGCGCACGGTGGGACGGTGTCGGTCGAAAGCACACCAGGCGAGGGGGCGACGTTCCGGATCCGCATTCCGGTCGTCCAGCCCGGCGGTGCGCAGCCCAACCTCCTTTGACTTTTTTCCGCAACTCGCCGGGCCCGCCGGGGTTCGTTCATCCAGACATGAAACGATCCATTTTGCTCCTGCTGGCCCTCCCGGTTCTTTCGTTCGCACAGACTCCTCCTCCGGACTCCGGACCCGGTGGTTTCCGGGAGCGCATGAAAGAACGGGTTCATGAGCGACTGCGTGAGGAACTTCCTCCCGAGATGCGCGAGCGTCTGGATGCCGCCCGAAAAAAGGTGATGTCGGACCCGAAGATTCAACAGCTCCAGAAGGAGGCGGACGAGGCCAACCGCGAATTTCGAGATGCGGTTCGGGACGCCATGGTCAAAGCTGATCCGGAACTCGCCGAGTGGATCAAAGAGCGCATCGAGAAGAGAAAACATGGTGGCGACGGACCCACGGGTGGTTTTGGAAATCTTTCGGAAGGCGAACGGCAAAAGTTGATGAACGCACGATCCCAGGCGGAGAAGGACCCGGCGGTCGTTGCCGCCGAGCAGAAGAAGAGGAACGCACGCAGCCCGGAGGAGCGTAGGGCGGCCGCCGACGAGTTTCACAAGGTGATGCGGGATGCCCTTCTGCGTGTGGACCCCTCGCTGGCCCCGATCCTCGACAAAATGAAACCGCTGAGCAAGCCGGGGCCGGGAGCCCCGGATGAGATGATGGAACCGCCGGGCGCTTGACGGCTCGAGCGACCGATTGCCAGAAGGCGCGGATGGTGTTATTCTTCCGCGCCTCAGATGAGAGCGGTTCTCCCATGGTTGTTTTTGGTCGTCCTCGGCGCGTCTGCCTTTGCGCAGACACAGGACCGCAAGTTGCTGGATCGGATGCTCAAGCCCGACCTCCAGCAGGGCAATCCGCTGGGCGGCAAGGAATTCAATCCGGGCGGTGCCATGGAACTCCGGGCCGCCGGTGATTCCCGGCGTGCATTTGAAACCGGCGCCAATGCGGGCATCCGCGAGTTTCCGTTCACCCGCTCTTTTCTGGGGGTGAAGAACCCGTGGTTCGGCAACAAGGTTTACGATGCCCGGAAGGCCGGTGAGTGGGCGGATGCGCGGGCATTCGGGTCCGATCGCACGTTTGAGGCACGGGATGCCCGAGTGACGACGTTCGCAGACGAGAACAAGAAGGCCAACTTCGGGTCGCCTGAAGTGCCGGTCCAGCCGTTCCTGGTTCGCGGCGGAGCCCAAGGCGCGCTGAGTGAGATTTCCGAGAAGGTTTCGAAGGACATGACCATTGACGAGGTGCGTGAACTTTTGAACAAACCACGCTGACCCCGCCGATGTCTGATCTCGATTTTCTCACCCGCGGCTGCGCGAAAGTTCTCAGCGAAGATGAACTGGCGGCCAAGCTTTCAATGGGCCGTCCGCTTCGGGTCAAATTGGGCGTCGACCCCACCGCGCCGGATATCCATCTCGGCCACAGCGTGGCGCTTTCGAAGCTGCGCGATTTTCAGGAACTCGGTCACGAGGCGATCCTGATCATCGGGGACTTCACCGCCATGATCGGTGATCCCAGTGGACGCTCGGTGACCCGTCCCCAGTTGTCCCATGACCAGGTTCTCGCGAACGCCAAGAGCTATCAGGAACAGGCGTTCAAGATCCTGAAGCGGGAAAAGGCCCGCATTGTTTTCAACGGCGAGTGGTTCGAGGCGATGAGCTTCGAGGAGGTCATCCGACTGAACAGCCGTGTGACGCTCCAGCAAATGCTCGTCCGGGAGGATTTTCGCGACCGTCTGGACCGCTCACAGCCGATCCGCGCGCACGAGATTCAGTATCCGATCATGCAGGGCTGGGATTCCGTGATGGTCAAAGCGGACGTCGAATTGGGCGGCACCGACCAATTGTTTAACATCATGGTCGGCCGCGATTTGCAGCGTGAGGAGGGACAGCCGCAGCAAGTGGCGATGGTTGTGCCGATCCTGGAAGGACTCGACGGCAAGCAAAAGATGAGCAAGAGCCTCGGCAACTATGTTGCGCTGAACGAGGCGCCGGGAGACATGTTCGGGAAGCTCATGAGCATCAGTGATGAACTCATGGTGCGTTACTACGACATTCTCCTTCGCGAGCCGTTTCCTTCGGACCTTCACCCGATGGATGCGAAAAAGGCACTCGCCCGGCAGGTGACTGCGCGATTCCACTCGGATGCGGAGGCCGCCCGCGCACTCGACGAGTTCAATACGCGCTTCAGTGCACGGGATTTGGATTCGGCCGAATTGGCCGTGTTCGAGCCCGCCGGCGCCCGTGACATTGTCAGCCTGGTTGTCGAAGCGTATGGGACCTGCTTTCACGCCAACCGATCACGATCGGATGCACGGCGCTTGGTGGAGGGCGGAAGTGTGCAATGGCGTGGCGAGAAGATTTCGGACTCGAAGGCGCAGATTGCGCCCGGCGAGGCGGGGGTCTTGAAGCTGGACAAAACTCGCGCGGTGCGGATTTCCGCGTGATCTGACGGCTTGTCAAAGCCGCCCGTCGGGGATATCCGCATGGTTGTTATGAAAACCCGCTGGATTGTTGCCCCACTCACCGCCCTGGCTCTCGTGAACTCCGCCTGCGAAAATCTGACGCCGGGCGAGAATGCCGGTCTCGCGGGAGCTGCCGCCGGTCTGGCCGTCGGGATCCCTTTGGCGGTCTCCGGGGTTGATCCGGCGATCACGATTCCGGTCACCGCCGGGGCGGTGGCCCTCGCAGCGGGCAGCGCCTACATCATTTCGAAGCAACAGGCCACTGAACGCCAACGCAAGATCGCCGAACAGCGCGCGCGCATCTACATGGCCCGCTTGGAAAAGCAAAAAGCCGCCGAGGCCGCCGCCGGACGGAAGGCTGCCAAAAAGCCACGCTTCATCGCGGTGAAGACCGACCGCTCGAGCGAGTCGCAGGGAGAGGCGAGCGTCATGGTTTTCGACACCCAGACGAATCAGGTCGTCGGCAACAACGTTTACGATTTGAAATCGACTCCGCAGGTCGGCCAGACGGCAAAGTTTGACACGTATTCAGCGCAATACGTCGGGACCGGCAACTGATCAGCCGAAAACGGCTTTCCAGCAATCGATAAACGGCAGGATTTCCTCGCGCTTCGTACGCGGCGAGAGTTCGAGGACGAACTGGCATTTCTCCGGCAGCAGCGGCAGCAGGCGTTTGTAATCGATCTCGCCACTGAGCGGCAGTGAGTGGTCGCGGAACGGCCAGCGGACATCGTGCAAGTGGCAGCCGAGGGCGAGGGGACCCGCGATTTGCAGCCATTGGGCATGATCCAGCAGACCGAGGTGCTGCTTGATCTGAGCGTGCCCAAAGTCGTGCCAGTATCCCGCATGTGCCGAATCCAACCGGCGGAGGAACGTAACCAGCTCGCGCTCGGTGGGAATCGCTTCGTAGTATTCGCGGTTCTCGATCCCGATTTTCACCCCGCGAGACCCGGCGTAGTCGGCGATTTCGACCAGGCACTCGAGCACGCGCTGACTGTAGCCTTCCGCGATCGATTCCCGCCGTCGGACCGCCGCGAGTTTTCTGCGGACATAGTCGCGGCTGAAAATCTCTCCGTCTTCGACCAGTTCCCGCAAGGGGGTGGTGAGCTTCACCGGAATGCGCCCGCAGTGGACCACCACAACGGGCGCTCCGAGTTTGGCAGCCCAATCGATTGTTTGCCGGGAAAGCCGGACGGCCCGCGCCCGGTCCGCCGGGCGATGCGAACTGAATTCGTAGCAATCCGGGGCATCGGCCAGCACCTCCGGCGGCATGGGAAGGAAATTGTGAACGCTGGAAATCGATATCGGGTGCCGTTCGAGCGCGGCGAGGATCCCTTCGAGGAGGGGCGCGTTGATTCCGTGGCTGAGCTCGATGCGGGAAAACCCGAGTTCGAGAATCTCCTCGACCATCGCCCGCCCACACGTGTGGCGCCTCGAATTCCAGCAGGTGGAAAATGCCAGATTCACAGAAGCGCCTCCGCGGCCCGCCGTCCGCTGGCGAGTGCCGATTCGATGCTGGCGCCGTCGGGTCCGTCGCCGGCAACCCGCACGTTCGATGGCACGGAGCAACGGAATGCCGGACGTCCGAATCCCGGCCGTTGAACGGGAAGGGCATTGGCGACCGTCCTCGTCGCGACCTGCTCCAATTCCGCTCCAGGAAAGAGCAGCCGAATGGCCGCTCGAACTTCGCTCTCGGATTTCTCCGGATCCAAAACGGTCGCCGAAATCAGATGAACGCCCGACGGAGCGTATTCCGGCACGACATTCGTGAGCTGTACAAAGTGTCGAACGATCGACTCCGGGCCTGGTGGAAGGACGAGCAGGCGTTCTTTGTAGAGCGGTTGATGGGTCCGGAAATAAACAACCGCGACGGATCGGCAGGCTGGAGGCTCCCAGCCGAACAGGGCGCATCTTGAGGGTGCATCCAATGCCACGACCGCCGAGTCGACGTTGATTCGCGTGCCGTCTGCGAGTTCGAGCGCCTCGACCCGGTCTCCGGATGCGACGAGGCCGGTGACTTTTGAGTTCAATCGGACGGCGCCCTCTGGAAGTCGGCGGGCCATGGCGTTGGGAAGTTCGCCGATTCCTCCCGCCGGAAGCCACGCTCGGCCGGTGGCGAATTTTTTCAGATAATAGAGGAACAAGGCCGCGCTGGATTCGAGATGGTTGTCGAGAAGCACGCCACCGAAGAACGGACGAAAAAAGTTTTCCATGGCGATACGCGAGAAACCCTCGCTTTCGAGCAACGTGGCGACCGACCGGTCATCGAGCGCCCGCGTTCGGCGCAGCAAGGAGGCGTCGGTCGCCGCCATAGCCCCCAGGCCAAGCAAACCCAGTCGAACTTTGTCGAGAACGGGAAGGGCGGGAGACGTGATTGATTCCCAAAGTCCGTCCGGATGGAACGCCGGATGCCGCAGGGCGACGAGACTGTCGCGGTGACGGATCAGGGCGCCGGAGTCGAAGTAGCGCGGGGACAATTCGGCCACATCCACGTAGCGGGCAATGTGCGGGTAGGACGTGAGCAGCACCTGGAAACCTCGATCCAGCAGAAGGCCGTCGTGTTTATCGGTTCGAACGCGACCGCCGAGTCCGTCGGACGCTTCCAGCAAGACGAACGAACGACCCGCGCGTGCCAGTTCGACCGCGCATGCGAGTCCCGCCAGTCCGCCTCCGATGATTCCAACCATGGGACTGCACGCTGCCGTGCCCGCGCCCGCGGCGCAAGTCACCGTTGAGCCGGATGGTGGTGCGCCCGCCGGAATCGCATTTGGAGCCCGGTTGCGGCGAGTGTGAGAAGGCCGAGCGCCAGCAGGAGAATGTAAAATGGCGAGAACGGTTTTCCCAGCCAGCTTCCCTGGTGGACCATCATCAGGATGTCCTCAAAACTTTCGGAGGTTTTGAAAAAGGCCTCGCCGAAACGGTAAGCCAGGCCGGTCAGCGTGGTCGCAAAAAGCGGAAGCAGCAAAACCAAGCCGACGATGCGATGCCAGCGGCGGAGCGGTTGACGGCCCCCGCGTTGGAGGAGCAAGTGGGCCCCGGTGCAAAGCATTGCCAGAAGCCCAAGCCCGGAAACGCCGACCCAGATCAGCGAACCGATTTCTCCCATCCATTCGCCGGTGTGGATGTCGAGGATCTTCCAGCCGGTTTCTTTGGGAATTCCGAACCACGAGCGGGCGATCCGGTAGGTGGCGCCCGTCGCCAGGATCACCAGCAGCGGCAAAACCAGGAGGGGGCCGATCGTTCGATGAAAAATCCGGGACTTCATGGCGGGAAGGCTATTCGATTTCGATCGCGGTGGCCAGCGCCCGAGCGGCGCGGTCGGCATCGTTTTCCGAGCGGGCGTGGATGAGCAGAACCGGCTCGCCGGTGGCGATCAATGTTCCCGTTTTTTGGATTTCCGAGATTCCGACAGAGAAGTCAATGGAGTCGGTCGTCTGGCGCCGACCGCCGCCGAGATCGACGACGACACGTCCGATCGTGCCAGCATCGACACGGCGGATCACGCCGGAAGCCAAGGCGGGCAGGGGACGAATCACGGCCGCGGGACAAAGCGGCTTGTCCAGGGCATTCGCGTTTCCGCCTTGGGCTTCTACCATCGCGATGAACCGGTCGTATGCGGATCCATCGAGGAGCCGACGGGCCAGAGTCTCACGCGGAGTTGTCGAAACGCGTTCGGCGAGATCGAGCGTGAGTTCGACAAGGTCCTCCGGGCCGCGGCCTTGAAGCGTCTCGACGGCCTCGGCTACCTCCAGGGCGTTTCCAGCTGTCCGACCCAGCGGCTCGTCCATCGGCGAGAGGAGGTGGGACGTCTCAACGCCGTTCGCCCGACCGGTTGCCTCCAATCCGGCAGCGAGCAGGATGGCATCCTCGCGGGATTTCATGAATGCGCCGCTGCCGAATTTCACATCAAGAACGAGGCGGTCGAGGGACTCGGCGAGTTTCTTCGACATGATGCTGGCGATGATCAGCGGGCGCGATGGAACGGTGCCGGTGACGTCCCTTAACGCGTAGAGTTTTTTGTCCGCGGGACAAAGGTCGGCGGTCTGGCCGGCCATGAAAACGCCGATGCGTTCCAACTGGCTGAGCGCCGCGGCTTCGTCGAGATGGACGTTGAATCCTGGGATGCTCTCGAGTTTGTCGAGGGTTCCGCCGGTGATGCCCAACCCGCGTCCGGAGACCATTGGCACCCAAAGGCCGTCGGCCGCGAGGAGTGGTGCGAGAACCAACGAAACCTTGTCGCCGATTCCGCCGGTCGAGTGCTTGTCGACCTTTGGCGGCGTATCTTTCGGCCACTTCCAAACGCGTCCGCTGTCCCGCATGGCCGCGGTGAGAATTGCGATCTCCGCGTCGCTGAGCCCTTGGAAATAGACTGCCATCGCCCAGGCACTCATCTGGTAATCGGGGACATCGCCGGCGGTGAAGGCTGCGACCAGTTCCTGGATCTCCGCGGAATCGAGTTCCTGTCCGTCGCGTTTGCGCTCGATGAGCGAGGGCACGTTCATGTGGAATTGGAATACGGCGACCGGACGCCAATCGGAAGGCTTTTTCCGGGGCCCTCCGGGCATTCCGGGATTGCCCGGCGTGGGGGCGTTTGGTTGTTTGTCGTTTTCGTGACTTCCAAGCAGATGACGTTCCTGGCCCGACTCGCCAGCACGGTGGGCCTTTGGGCCATCATGCTGGCAACCGTTTTTGGCGGCTACGATATCGGGTTCTTCTGCCTCCTCGCCGGCCTCGCCCTGCTGGCGCTGCGCGAGTATTACCGAATGCTGAAAGCCGACGGCATCGGTGTGTTCACGCTCACCGGGATGACGATTGCGGTCGTCCTGCTGGCGGGAGGTTTCTTGATCATGCGGACGAGCGGTCCGGACAACGCGTACGACTTCGAGTTGGCCGTCCTCGTTCTTTTTCTTTTCGTCATATTCACCCGCCAGATGTTCCGCGGGGCGGGGCGCGATCCGCTTCGTGCGATGAGTTACACGGTCTTTGGACTGCTCTACATCCCGTGGCTCTTCAGCTTCATCACGAAGATCATTTATCTGACGCCGCGGGCCGCCGACGGTGCCACGACGGGTCAATATTATGTGCTGTATCTGGTGATGGTGACCAAGTTCAGCGACATGGGCGCCTACTGCGTCGGTTCGCTGATCGGAAAGCACAAGATGATTCCACGCGTCAGTCCCGGTAAAACCTGGGAAGGCTTCGGTGGCGCGATCGTGGTGTCCACGGGAGTGAGTCTCCTGTTCGCGTATCTGGCCGGACCGCGTCTTTACGGCATGACGTGGGTTCATGCGATGATTCTCGGAGTCGTCCTCAGCGTTGCCGCCGTGGTGGGCGACCTGATCGAGTCCATTTTCAAACGGGAAGCGGGGCTCAAGGATTCGGGAAAGTTCTTTCCGGGCATCGGCGGAATTCTGGACCTGCTGGACAGTTTGCTGTTCAATGCGCCGCTCATGTATCTGTATCTCCGGCATGTGCTGACGCATGATTGAACGGATCCAATCGACCAGTAAATGATTCTTGACAACGCGAGACAACGGGCAGCGAAATGAAAAACGTCGTTCTATTGGGCAGCACCGGATCCATCGGCACCAGCACCATCAAGGTGGCCGACGATCTTCCCGATCACCTCCGGCTCGTCGGTCTGGCGGCGGGTGCCAACTCCGGGTTGCTGTTGGAACAAACCATCCGGCATCGGCCTGAAGCAATTTCCATTGCCGATCCCGCGAAGGCGGCGGAACTGCAATCCGCACTCGGCAGTACACCTGTTTTTTCCGGTAGCGAGGGCTTGATCAAGCTCGCCACGTTGCCCTCAGCCGACATCGTGCTCATTGCCATTGTCGGCACCGCGGGACTTCAGCCGGCACTGGCCGCGATCCGGGCGGGCAAGGACATCGCCGTTGCGTCGAAGGAAATCCTCGTGATGGCCGGCGAAATTGTCATGAGCGAAGCCCGCAAACACGGCGTGCGCGTTCTGGCCGTGGACAGCGAGCATTCCGCAATCTTCCAGTGTCTCGACGGCAAACCCTCCAGCTCGGTTCGCAATTTGTGGCTGACGGCGTCGGGGGGGCCGTTCCGGGACAAGGCGCTCTGGCCGAAGGAAAAGTTCGCCGAGATCACGGTCGAGCGCG
>JANRKJ010000008.1:0-364086 GCA_033763515.1 Terrimicrobiaceae bacterium
GCCAACCCGCCCACCCGCACACCCGCACACCCGCACACCCGCACACCCGCACACCCGCACACCCGCACACCCGCACACCCGCACACCCGCACACCCGCACACCCGCACACCCGCACACCCGCACACCCGCTGGCGTCCGTACTGCTGGTGCCCCACCGGGGCACAACAGAATAGCCCAGGGTTGCGAAGCTACCCTGGGTTGATGCCCGTCCCCGCGACAACCCTGAAGGGGTTGCAGATCCAACAAGCCCAAACGAGCGGCATTAGAAAATCTAATTGACGCCACGGACCCCGCCCCCTCATGATTTCCCCCGCGGTTCGATACCCGCGTTCGTTCTTTTCAACCAACCAATCCGCCGGCCTAGGAAAGTGAGGTGAAAATCCTCCACTGTCGCGCAAAGGTCAAAGTCCGGGTTCGAACCGGCGGAGAAAACCACACCGGGCCTGAAATGGCTCACCGGCGGCGCACGACCGTCCGTGTGGGGGAGTCCTTTTTCATCACGGGGGAAAGGCTGTCCATTGACCACCCCGTTTTTGAGAAAGGAAAAAATGAAAAGACTAATCGTGGCCGCGTTGGCGGCTGTGTTGTGGTGCACCAGCACCGTGCAGGCGCAAATCAACGGACTTGACGACATCCTCTTCTGGGCGGGAACCGGGAGCAATCGCTCGGCGCTCATCGTCGATTTTCAGGACGGCAACACCCGGAGCGCCTTCGCATTTGGTTACCGTTGGGATGGAAGCGCCACGGCCGGCGACATGCTGACCGCGCTGGACGGGCTGGCGGGGCTCTCGATCAGCTCGCCCGGGTTTGTCCAGACGATCACGTATCTCGACCCCGTGACCGGCATCACCCACAGCCGAACGGCCGGCTTTTTCACCGACTACCCGACCGACTGGATCAGTTGGGGATACTTCATCGCCGGTGGCTCGGCGGTCATCTACGATTCGAATCCTCCCTACGATCCGATCGGCAGCTTGAATCCGCCCGGGGCTGGCGTGAGCGTGCCCGAGGGTTGGAGCATCTCGCCATCGGGAAGCTTCGGAAGGGCGTTGGCCGACGGATCGTGGGATGCATTCAGTTTCGGCGCCGTGGATTTGTCGTTCAATCCGGTGGCGCCGCCTACCGACACGATCTACGCCGCGGTGCCGGAGCCTTCCACGGTCGGCCTGCTATTGATCGCTATGCTGACACTTTTCTGGCATGTCAAAAGGCGGATTCACGCTTCTTGAATTGCTGGCGGCGGTGGCGATTGTCGGCCTTTTGGCCGTCATCACCACGGGCGCGGCACGCAAGGTGCACGAGTCCTCCTCGCTGGCGGTTTCGGCGAACAATATCCGGCAGCTCGCGGCGGGTGGCATCAGCTACCTGGCTGAAAACGACAATGTTTTCTGGCGTTTCCGCGGCCCGGCACCGGCCGGTCAGACAGGGGTGACCTGGTGGTTCGGATTCGAACCCGCAACGAGCCTCGGGGCCCGCGAAGGCTCGCGGGAGTTTGACCCCGCTTTGGGTCCGCTCGGCGGATACGTTCCAAAGGGCATCCGACCGGACCCGAGTTTCGCGCTGGGCGGAAGCGCTTTCAAACCCAAGTATCGCAACGGTTATCTGGGGACCGGCTACAACGCGCTCCTCGGCGGCGGATTTCTCGGCGCTTTGCCGCGCGCTCACCGGTTTCAACTTTCCGATCCGTCACAGACGGTCGTTTTCTTCACATCCGCGCAGGTCAACACATTCCAACCTCCGGCGAGTTCCAGGGCGCCGATGCTCGAGGAATTTTACGGGATCGACGATCGCGAAGTCACCGTCCACTTCCGCCACAACGGCAAAGCGCTCGTGTCATTTGCAACCGGCAACGTCGGCTTCCTGGAAATGGATGAATCCACACGCGACCGCCGGATGCCGCGTGCGAACGTCGGGCGGTTTGCACCGGTCGGCGACACGAGGTATCTGCGCTGATCAGTCGTTGACTTCGATCACCAGCGCGCCCGGCTCCACTCGCAGGCTCTTGATGCCCTGAATGCCGGATTCGGTGCCCAGCGCATCGGCCAGAAGGTTCTCCCCCTTGATGCCGCCCAACCATTCCTTCGGAAGGCTGAGTCCGAAAACGGTGACGTCTTCGAGAATCGCGAATGGCTCGCCATCCCCGCCGATCGACACCCGGAACCGTCCGCGCATGCGGAACGTCGTGCCGCCACCGATCGGGAAATCCTCCGGGATCGGGATCGCAACGTAGGCGTTCACGGCATCGCGGCCGAACTCGAAGCGAAGCCGTTCGCCAAGGTCAGTGTTCTGATTGAGAAGGCCGTTAATTTCGCGCTCGGTGATGCGGAGGGACTTTGCGCCGGGCGTGTAGGGCCGGTCTTCCGGCGTGGGTGTGGGAGCGATCTCGGTCGCGATCGCCGGCGTCGGCCCGGGTTGCAACGGAATTCGGCCGCCCTCCAGCTCCCGGATTTTTTGCTCCACGACCGCCTGTTCTTTGCTGGAGAGGACCACCGGCGTGATGGGCCGCTGGATCCACCAGAGCATCGCAGCGATCGTCCCAGCCAGAAGCAGCAGCAATACCAAAATTCCAGCGCAGCCGAGCAGGATGGGGTTGGCCCGACGGGGTGGCGGTTGGTTTTCCACGTCTCAGCAAATTAGCGCGACTTCGGGTCGGTGGAAAGAACGAGATGCATCGAACCCATCCAAAGCGTGAACCCGGCTGCCGCGAGGATGACCACGTCGCGAAGCAGGGCGACCACCATTTTTTCGACCGATGGACTCTCATCCCGCCCGAAACACCCGCAATCCACAACAATCCCGTTCGCCAGCGCCCATCCCAGCGCGCCGATGAAAACCAAACAAAGCGCGATGACCATGGCCGATCCGGCAATGTGCACGCGCGGCAGAAGAAGGAGAACACCCGCCAGGATTTCGACTGCGGCCAGAGCGATGGCCAGCGAACCGGTCCACCCCGGTGGAACAAACGTGAAAGGCAGAATGGCCAGCGAAAATTGCTCGCTCGCACCGGCCTTGATCAGACCGGCATAGAGGAAGATCCCGGCCAGGGCCCAACGGATGGCGCGTGCAATCCACTTCATGTGACGACCTCAACAGCACGCACCGCCTGGCTCGCGGCCGTCACGTTGTGCACCCGGAAAATCGCCGCGTCCCGAAGCTGCCCGGCGACCAGACAGGCCACCGTCCCCGCATCGCGTTCGGCGGCGTCCGCAATTCCGAGCACATCGCCGATCACGCCCTTGCGCGAGACCGGCAGCAGGATCGGCCGCCCGAAACGGCGCAAACGTGGCAGTTCGCGATAGATGCGGAGATTGTCGTCCCGTTGCTTCGCAAAATCGATGCCGGGGTCGAGAATGATCGCCTCTTCCGGAACTCCCGCCGACCGCGCGAGGGCGATCTTCTCCTCAAAAAACTCCTCCATCGCCGCGAGCACATCCGGCCAGCGAACATGCGTGTGCGCGACCTTCGGTGCGCCAACCGAATGCATGATCAACAACGCCGCGCCAGTCGCCGCGCAAAGCCTCGCATTGGCAGCGTCGGGAAGTGCACCCATGTCGTTCAGGATCTCGGCACCCGCCGCCAGGGCCGGCGCGGCCACATCGGGCCGCCACGTGTTGACCGAGAGAAGTGGCGGAAAAACCTGCACGTCATCGAACGGTCGCACCCGCGACATGGCCGAAGAAAAGTTCTCGATGAACGGCTCGATGCGCCGCCATTCTTCCTCGGCCGGGACCGCCGCGCGATTCGTTCGCGCACTCTCGCCACCCACATCAATGATATCCGCCCCGGCGGCGGCCATCTCTTTCGCCCGCCGGAGCGCCCAAGCCGCATCCAGGCGTCCGTCGCCGGAAAACGAATCGTCGTTGATGTTCAAAATCCCCATGATCAGCGGCCGGCGCGGGAACGAAACCGTGCGGGATCGGGCTTGAAGAAGACAGGTCATGTTGTCCTTGTGTCGCAGGCCATTCTTCTCCAGCTTGTTGCAGGTTTCAACGGCAATGAGTTTCATTGAGTCAGTCTTCGAAAAGCTCAAACGCCATCCGAAGCGGATCGTTTTTCCCGATGGGGACGAACCGCGGGTGATCCGCGCTGCGCAGCTTTTCTACGAACGAGGCCTCGGCATTCCGATTCTCCTCGGCAAACGCGACGTCATCGAACGGATCGCCCTCACCGAAAACGCCAGCCTCGACCACGTCGCCATCGTCAATCCGGAGACATCCAGCGACCTCCCCACATTTTGCCAGCGGCTCGAACGCCTGGAGCGCTACAAAAACATGGGCATCACCGATGCGCGGGCCGTCCTGACGAATCACAACTATTTCGCCGCAATGATGGTCCAGTACGGCCTCGCCGATGCACTCGTCGGCGGCGTGAGTTCGTACGGCGGTGTCCTCCTGCGACCTCTGTTGAACCTGATCAAGCCGCTGCCGCACGCGGATGTCGTTTCGAGCTGCACGATTGTCGAGCTCGAGCGGCGTCAGTTCGGTGACGATGGCATTCTGTTTTTCGCCGACACCGGCATTGTTCCCGATCCGACCAGTTCGCAGCTCGCCACCATCGCGATCGAAGCGGGGTTGCTTGCACGTCAGGTCTTCGGACGCCGGCCTCGGGTTGCTCTCCTGAGCTTTTCCACCAAGGGAAGCGCCAAAACGCCGGCCACCGAAAAAGTCGCCGCCGCCACCGCGCTCGCCCGCGAAATGGCCGTCCGCCTCAACGCCGAAATCGCCGTCGATGGGGAAATGCAGGCCGATACCGCTCTCGTTCCCGAACTGGCCGATAAGAAGATGGGACCGAGCCTCGTGGGCGGGAAGGCCAACGTCCTTGTCTTCCCCGACCTCAACAGCGGCAACATCGCGGTCAAGCTCGTCCACCATTTCGCTGCGGCCCGGACTTACGGGCAGATCATCCTCGGATTGACCAAACCCGCCGTCGACCTTTCGCGTGGCGCGGATGTGAAAGAAATCGCTTCGTGCGCTGCGCTCGTCGGCCTTCAGGCGATCGAGTACCGCAAGCTTTACCCCGAACAGGAGTCCTGACCCGGTTTCCCCCGTTGAACACCGTCACCCCACGCGTCTTCATCGCCGCCACCGAGCAAAATACCGGCAAGACCACCACCGCCCTCGGACTCTACGCGAATCTCCGACAACACATCGGCCGGATCGGCTTCATCAAACCCGTCGGCCAGCGGTTCACCGAAGTGGATGGCAAACGCATCGACGAGGACAGCGTCCTCATCCGCCACACGTTCGACACGCAGATCCCGATCGAGGACATGAGCCCGATCGCTGTCGAACCGGATTTCACCCGCCGCTATATCAACCACGCCAACCACGATCAGCTCGTCCGTCGAATCCGCCATTCGTTCGACCGCGCCTGCTGGGAAAAGGATTTTGCCATCATTGAAGGCACCGGCCACGCGGGCGTTGGCGCCACTTTTGACCTTTCCAATGCGACCGTGAGCAAGCTGCTCGCCAGCAAGGCCCTTTTGGTCACACCCGGAGGAATCGGCCGGCCCATCGACGAGGCAGCGCTCAACAAAGCGCTATTTGACCGGGAAGGCGTTGAGGTCATTGGCGTTGTCATGAACAAGGTTCATCCCGACAAGCTCGATTACATCCGCGATTTCGCAACGCGTGGTTTCGACCGCCTCGGCATTGAGTTGCTGGGCGTCGTGCCGATGGAAACCATGCTCGCGGAACCCACCCTGCAGGAGGTCTGCGATGAGATCGAGGGAGAGTTTTTGTTTAACAGCCAGTTCGCCCGGCGCCGGATTCATGAAGTCACCATCGGTGCGGTCAGTTCCGCCAACCTTTTTCACCGCATGCCAGCCCAGGCGCTGGTCGTGGTCCCGGGCGACCGGGAGGATGTCGTCCTCGCCGCGCTTTCCAAAGCGCAGGACCCCTCCGACACCCAGCTTGCAGGCCTCGTGCTCTCCGACGGTCTCCGGCCGCACGGCCGCCTTCTCGAACTTCTCGGGGAGACCAGCTTGCCGGCCATTTTTTCGCCCATGGACTCCTACACGATCGCCAAATCGATCAACTCGATGACCGTCAAAACCCTTCCGGGCGACACCCAGAAGATCGACCGCATCCAGGATTTGATCGCCGAATACGTCAACATTCCGCGGCTGCTCGAGAAAATCGGATACCAGCTTCCGAAATGAAGCCGCTGCTGGTTTGGATGCTCCTGGCTTCATTGTCCGCAGTGAACGCGCAAACCAACCTCGACTCCCGCGCAGCTGATGCCGAAGCCGCTGCGGCCCGTCCCTTGGCGCGCTTGTTCGCACCGTCACCGGACCAGGCCTTCCGCACGGCCGTTTCTGAATCCGGTTTCCCCCGTCTTTACCGCGCGGTTTCCGAACCAAAAAATTCCGGGACGGAAACTCCAGCCGGTCTCCGGCGCGAGGGGGCGTGGACCTACGCCAAAGATCCCATCCCTGTGACTGAGGCCGACCTCCGCGAACTTCAGCGGATCTTCGCCGCCGAACGGCCGTTCTCTCCGGGAGACGTCTCGCCTTGCAGCTCATTCCGGCCGGCATTTCTCATCGAATGGACTTCCGCGAAGGCAACGTGGCTCATGCATGTCGGCATGGATTGCCAGGAAGCGGACATCCGCGGACCGGACGTCGAGATGCATCGCTATTTGATGCCGACGACCTATGGAAAGCTGGCCGCCGTACTCTCGCGCTACACCCGCTAGCGGTCAGAAGGTCACTCCAAAGTGCACGCCAAGGACCGTCGCATTCGCGACCGTGCCAGTGCCCCTGGGGCGAATCACGTATTGGGCAAACGGCTGGACAAATGCCCAACGGTTCACCTGAAAACGATACTCGAACTCCAGAACGCCCTCGTAAGTCGTGTTCACGAAATCACCCGCCGCCCGTTCGCTGGCCTGTTGGTCCTGGCTATAGCTTCCATACGCGAAGGCCACCCCGACGAGATCCGCATCGCGCGTGGGGATCAACCCTTCGTAAACCAAGCCCGTATAAAAGAAAAATGGCATTACATTGTTCTCCGGCGGCGCAAAGTTGAGAAATCCCAGCCATCTGAGCCCCTGTGATCCCCTTTTCGGTGAAACAGCCTCCTTGCCGTCCTTGCCCGAGCCGGTCACCGGCTCCAGGAACAACGTCTGGTCGGCCATCCAGTAAAAACCATACCGGCCGTCCGAAACCGCACCATCGAACGCCCGGCTTTCCAGTCCCCAATAGTAGCCGCCAAAGGCATACTTGCCCGGGTGCCCCGCGATCACCGGTTTGATGCCGGTCTCTCCCAAGACAAACCAACCGTTCCGGCTCCATGGCTGCGCCCCGGCAAGTCCGAACCCGTGGTTCGCCGTATCCGCCTCGCCCGGAATCGCCATGTAAACACCGGATTGCACATACCACAGCGATGAGGGGCGGACTTGAATGGTCCCACCCCATGCCGCGTAGCTCGACGACCACCCCACCCCGTTTGTGCTGATCCCCTTCCCACTCACAATCACGTTGTTCCGGAACAGCTTGGCATCCTCCTGACGGGCAAAAAACTCGTATGGATTCTGCCATCCGCCGGAAATCGTCAGCGCTTTTGGAACCCCGAACAACTCGGGCGTCGTGTAGCTGAGGTAGAACGGCATCAACCGCCACTCCTTCCCGCTTTGGTAGGACGAGGGATTGAAGGCCGGCGATGCGCCGACAAATTCGTTCACATTGCGCCCGTCCCGCAGCCGCACGCCGCCGACCGCTTCGAGTCCATCGAGCACCTCCCAGATTTTTCCGAACTCGATCCGCGCCTCGAATTTCAACTCCTCATCAAACGCCGCCCGCTGCTGCAAACCTCCATCCACCACGCCGTAAACCGAACCCAGCCATTTTCCGCTGATCGTGAGGCCCGCGTCCTGAACACGCGGACGGAGCCCGAGCCACTCGCCCGTCGCCCCACGGCCCTCCCACCAGTCCGACCACTCACCGCCACGAACCGCCCCGGCCAACGCCAGACCCACCAAGAAAACTCTCCAGACTGTCATTCATAAGCTAAACTAATGACTGCACATTTTTGTTCAATGCAAAAAGTCGAACTAATACCAACTTCGCCCGGTGCACGGTTGCAGGCTTCGGGGTGTCTGCTAGTTTTTCCAGCATGAAGCGGGTATGGATTTGGATTCTGGCAGCGGCGATCGCACACCCCTTGGCAGCTCAGGAATCGGGCGAAGCCGCCGAGTCTCCGTATGACCAGATGCAGATCCTCGCCCGCGCGATGCAGTTGATCCGCCAGGATTACGTGGACGAATCCAAGGTCGACTTCGAAAGTCTCACGCGCAGCGCGCTCCGCGGAATGCTCGCCGAACTGGACCCGCACAGCCAATACATGGAGCCGTCCGACTTCAAAAGCATGCAGGAGGACACACGCAGCGAATTCGGCGGACTCGGCGTTGTGGTCGGATTGAAGAACGGCGTGCTGACAATCATCAATCCGATGGAAGACACGCCCGGATTTGAGGCGGGTCTCATGCCCGGCGACCAGATCCTGAAGATCAACGGTCAGTCGACCGAAAAGTATTCGCTGCCCGAGGCGGTCGAAAAACTCCGCGGCCCGGCCGGCGAGAAAGTCTCGCTGACAGTCCACCGACCGGCCACGAAAGAGGTCAAGGACTACGACCTGACGCGCGTGGTGATCAAGGTTCCAAGCGTCAAGGACGCGCAGATTTTGCCCACCGAGGAGGGAGATCCGCGGATCGGTTATGTGCGAATCACACAGTTCAACGAACCCACCGTCACCGAGTTGAACCGCGCACTCGACAAGCTGGAGAAGCAGGGCATGCAGGCTCTGGTGCTCGATCTGCGCTACAACCCGGGCGGTCTGCTCGGGAGTGCTGTGGAAGTTTGCGGACAGTTCCTCCCGCCGAATACACTCGTTGTCTCGACCGAGGGGCGCACGCCCTCGCGGGAATACCGGACTCCCGAGCGGAGCGGCGCCAGGCGTGATTATCCGGTCGTCGTGCTTGTGAACTACGCCAGTGCGAGCGGATCGGAAATCGTCGCCGGCGCGCTCAAGGATCTCAACCGCGCCTTGCTGGTGGGCGAAACCACGTTTGGAAAGGGATCGGTGCAAAGCGTGATCTCGCTTCCCGACGGATCCGCGGTGCGCCTGACCACGGCGAAGTATTTCACGCCCGGGAAAAATATGATCCACGAACACGGCGTGAGCCCCCATCTCGTCTCAACCTTGAGTTTCGAAGAGGAATCCGAGCTCCTCCGCGCCCGCCGCCGCAGCGAAGACTCGTCCAAAACCCCGCCTGTCCAGATCGACCCGCAACTCGCCCGGGCCATCGACGCCCTCCGGGGAACGCTCCTCTTCTCCGGCGCCCGCCCGACAACGCCTCCAAAATCCTGAGACGCCTCAGTGCGTCGCGATCTTGACGAGCAGCCCACGCTCGCGCGCACTTTGCAGCGTGATCGCAAAAAGAACCGAGGCCGCCGCCAGGTAGACGACGTTCAGCCCACAGGCCGCCAGCAGCTCCCCGTGCGGCAGCGGATTGCCGGCAAGCACCGCCCGCATTCCCTCAAAGACGTGCGTGGATGGCAGCGCCATCGCCACCGGCTGGAGCCATGGTGGCAGGACGCTCACCGGGTAGAACACAGCGGATACCGGCTGGATCAGGAACGGAACCGCCCACGCGAGGGATTCCGCCGCCTGTCCCCACCGAAGAATCAGAGACACGGAAACCATTCCCAACGACCAGCCGAACACGAGCAGGTTGGCGAAGAAGGGAATCAACAGGACCTGAAAATCCCACAGCCGAAAGGCATACGCACCCCACGCCAGCAGCATGAGGACCAGAACAGTCACCGCCACGCGGAGCAATCCAACAATCGCCGTGGCGGCGATGTAATCAACCGGCCGGACCGGCGCAACGAATACGTTTAACAAGTTCCGCGTCCATACGTCTTCGAGAAATGAAATGGCGAGCCCCTGTTGCGCTCGGAAGAGCACATCCCAAAAAATCATCGCCCCGATCAGGAACGTGATGAACTGCGGGAATTGCCCGCTCGTGTTCTGCTGCAGATACATCGTGAGAAATCCCCACACCATCAGATCGACAGCCGGCCAGAAAATCAGCTCGATCAGCCGGACCGCATTGCGCGTGTAGAGCAGAACGTAGCGCAGCACCAAACCGGGAATCACCGTGTTCATTCGGAGCGGCGGGTGGCCCGGGCGAGTTCAATGAACATCTCCTCGAGCGATTCATGTTTCGAACGCGCGACCACATCGGCCGGCGTTCCCTCCGCCAGCACCTTGCCATGGTGGATGAAGATCACCCGGTCGCAGATTTCCTCGATGTCCCGCATATTGTGCGAAGTGTAGAGCATGCCGATCCCCTCCTCGCGCTGCACCTGGCGAAGGGTCGTGCGGACCTTGTCGGCGATATCGGGATCAAGACTCGCCGTAGGCTCGTCGAGCATCAGGAGCTCCGGGCGGTTCAACAGGGCCTTGCAAAGGTTCACACGCGTCGACTCGCCCGAGGACAGCTGACCCGTGACACGGTCGCGCAGGTGGCCGATCTCCAGCAATTCCAGCAGGCTGTCAATACGACGCCTGCGATCCTTCACTCCGTAGATCAAGCCGAAGACGGTGAGGTTCTGGTGCACCAGCAGATTGGAGGGAAGCGCCGCGTACGCGGAACAAAAGTTTGCCCGGCGCAGGATGGCTGTCCGGCGACCCGGCATGGGCATTCCAAACGCACGGATGGAGCCCGAGGTTGGCGAGATCAGCCCGAGAATCATGTTCATTGCCGTGGTTTTGCCGGCCCCATTGACGCCGAGGAGGCCGAGAATCTCGCCCCGATGCAGCCGGAAGCTCAGGTCCTCCACGGCCGCGCGGCCTTCAAATTCCTTGCGGAGGTTGCTCACCTCCAGGATGACATCGCCGGCCACTTAAACTCCTTTGTAGTGCAGGCTGAGAACCCGCATACTGTCTGCTCCCCGCTCGGCGGTATAGAGGAAGAGTTGGAGCGAGGTCGTCGCCTGGACCCACTGATAACCAATGAGCGTCTGCAAGACATCGCCCTCTCGCGTCTTCTGCCGCGCAATGACCCGGCCCATTCCGTATTTGCCATCAATATTACGTCGCGTCTGGTCGAAGAACTGGCCGTATTGCACCGCATCCCACGAGCGGTCGCCATAATGAAGCTCGATCTCGCTCAGCGAATCGCCGTCAAAATAGAACAGCGCGCGCTGGAGCAATTTTTGCGGAATCCCTTCGACCACCAAAACCGACCGGCCCTGGACCGATCGACGTTCGACCACACGGGCCTGAACGCGTTTCAAACTGTCTTCCAACCGCGAGGCCGACTCGCCCCATTGGAAGTTGAAGGGCACACGGATTTCCTCCGCCGCTGTCGCCCAAGGACTTGCGAGCAGCAGGACAAGCGAAACGATTCCCAGGATCTGTCCGGAGTGCACTCCGGGACTCTCCGGAAATACCCGCCGGGCGTCAACCGCTCTCCGCAGCACGCAAGAAATCGGTTGCCAAATTCGGAAAATGGGACAATAAGCGCGAATTAGCAGATGTGGTCGCGGTTTGGTGAACGTTGGCGGTTGAATCCGACAGCGGTTTGAAACCCGGATAAACCGGGAACAGCTCGATCCCAGTGCGCAAACAAATACAAAGCCATGGGTAACAAACTCTACGTCGGAAATCTGTCGTTCAACACGACAGAAATCGCCATCCAAGACCTGTTCTCGCAGAGCGGCACTGTCAGTGAAGTGATGCTGATGCAGGATAAATTCACCGGCCGCTCGCGCGGATTCGCTTTCGTCACCATGTCGAGCGACGCCGAAGCCCAGGCGGCCATCGCCGCTTTCCACGGCAAGGAATTCGACGGCCGCGCGCTCACGGTCAACGAAGCCCGGCCCCGCGAAGACCGCCCGGCAGGCGGTGGAGGCGGTGGACGTTCCTTCGACGGCCCGCGCCGTGATTCCCGCGATGACCGTCGCGGGGGTGGTGGCGGTGGGTTCCGTGGTGGACGCGGAGGCGGCGACCGCCGCGACTCGCGCCGCTACTAAGGTTCTGCCTTTCTTTCAGCGCAGCGCTTCCCGATCAGCCGGGGAGCGCTGAATGCTTTTTTCTCCGCCGCACCGCTCAGTGCTTCTTGTTCCGTCGGAGAAATGTCGGCACGTCGAGGTCTTCGCCTTCGACGATGGTCGGTTCGCTTTTCTCGAACCGCCCCCGCGCGACCGGCTCGAATTGCAGCGTCTCCTGACGAACTTTGGGCGGGGTCGGTTTGGGCTTCCCCGCATCAGGTGCGACCCGGGACGGACGTTCAGGAGGCGGGGGACGGTCGACAACGGCGGGGCGGGGCGGAGGTGCCGGCTCCGGCGAAGCGAATTCCTCCTGATGTTCGGGTTCCGGCGGCTGCGCAGCCGGCACGGGCTCCACAGGGCGAACTTCGACGGGCGCGGTTTTTCTTGCCGCCGGACGCTGCACCGGCTCGACACGTGCGGTCGCTCCACATTTGCCAATCAGCGTTAAAGAAACCGGGGCCGAGGGATCGTCAACCGTCGAAACGCCCAAGTGGACCAGCGTTTCTTCGTTGATGTGTTTCGAAATGCCGTTCAGGACGGCATCGGCTTCCGCAAACGAAAAACTCGGCGGACCGGAGACATGAATCAATAGCGCGCCCGCCTGGTCGAGCAGCCGGCCGCGGTCAAGCAGCGGACTCCGCAGTGCCACTTCCAGCGCCTCATGAGCCCGGTTATCGCCGCGTGCCTCCGCCGTCCCAAACAGGCACTCCGCATCTCCGCCGCGGAGGACAGAGATCAGATCCGGCAGGCCCACCGACATGGGACCCGGTGCCGCCATCAACCGGGAAAAGGCCTGCACACAGCTTCCGAGCAATTCATCACACGCTGCGAACGTCTCCGACACTCCCGCACGCGGCGCCGTCAGATCCGCCATCCGGTCGTTGTCAAAGTGAATCACCGCATCGGCTCTCGCGACGATGTCGGCCAAACCCGCAGCGGCCTGGGCCGCCCGTCGACGCCCTTCGAAAGCAAACGGCGAGGTGACCATGGCAATCAAAAGAGCGCCGGCTCCGCGCGCTGCATCGGCCACCGCGGCCGCTGCGCCGGATGCCGTTCCTCCGCCCAGCCCGGCTGCCAGGAAAACAATGTCGGCTCCCGCCAGAGCTTCCTCGATTTCAGCTTGGGATTCCCGGGCTGCGTCGGCACCGATTTCAGGATCTCCACCCGCCCCCAACCCGCGCGTGGCCAGCGGTCCCAAGGCCACACGCACCGGAGCGACCGATGATGACAACGATTGCTGGTCGCTGTTCATGGCAACCACGTCCACATTCAATCCGGACATCGTAATCCGATCGGCGAGGTTGACGCCCGCGTTTCCCAGGCCGACCAGACGCACCACCGGGTTGGCCGAACGGTCCAAATAGCGTGGAATCGTGATCATGGCGGTCAGAAGGGCAACCGAAACTTCCGACCCGCCTTGCGCAGAATCCGGCCGAAGAACGATTCCTCGGGCATCTCGGAGCGGACGGCCTGCGCGTATTTCGTCAGGCCGATGCAGGTCGAAAATTGCGGGTTCTCAAACGCCGACGTCGGCCCGGAAACCGCCTGCGCGCGGGTGAGCGTCACCGGCATTTCGAAGACGGATTCGGCAATCTCGCGGATTCCCCGAATCATGCTGCAGCCACCCGTCAGCATCACACCGGCTCCCAGCAGATGCTCCGGCACCTGGTCCACGATCCGTTTCCGGAGCAGGGTGAAAAGCTCCTCAAGGCGGGCATGGATGATTGTGTTCAACATCTCGCGCTCGACTTCCTTGCCCGAGAATCCCGTGTCATTTTTCAGGATGATCTTTTCGCCGGGCAGCGCCTGCCCGAGCACGGCCGAGCCCTCCTCAATCTTGAGTTTCTCCGCCCGCGTGATCGGAATCCGCAGGCCGATCGAAATGTCGTTCGTGATGTGGTCGCCGCCCACGGCCAGAACCCCGCTGTGCCGCACGCTGCCGTCGAGGTAAACGATGAAATCCGTCACCCCTCCGCCGATGTCGACCACCACCGCACCCGCTTCCTTCTGATGCGGATCGAGGACGACCTGGGCGGATGCCAGCGCGTTCACCACGACATCCTCGACTTCGATGTGAAACTCGCGGACGCAGCGGATCGTGTTCTGAATGCGGGTCATCACGCCGTGGATGATGTGAAAATCCGCCTCCAGCCGCGTGCCGAGCATTCCCATGGGGTTTAACACGCCCTCCTGGCCGTCCACGTAGTAGTGTTGGATGATCGAGTGGAGGATCGCATTTTCTTTTGGCAGGCTGATCTCCTTGGCCTTGTATTCGACCTCCTGGATTTCCTGCTCGGTGATCTCCCCGCTGTCCTCGGCGATCGCCACCGAACCGCGATTGTTGAAGCTCTGAATGTGACTGCCGGTGACCGCGAGCCAGACGCTTTTGATTTCGACATCGCTCTTGTCTTCGGCATCGGAAAGCGCTTCGTGCACGCACTTCGAGGCATTCTCAAAATCGACAATCTCGCCCTTTCGCACGCCCCGCGAGGGAGCTTCACCGACCCCGAGAATCCGCACGTCGCCGTCGTCACGGCACTCGGCGACCACGGCACAAACCTTGGTTGTGCCAACTTCCAGACCGACATGGATATCCTCGCGTGCCATCAGTTGCTGGCGGGTCGCCGGGTTGAAGGTTGAAGCCGCGCTTCCCGCGGCGGCTCAGGCGGCTGGACGAACGTCACCGGGGTATTCCGCCGGACCATGAGATTGACGGATTCCAGTTCCCGTCCCGTCTCCTGACAATGCTCGAGAAGAAGCTGCAGGCGCGACAACTGGCCGGTGAAATCTTCGGGCGCGAAAACGATGCGCGCATTCCGGTCGCTGACCACCTCAAGGCAATATCCCTTTCCAATGTTCAGCGAACGGATCCTCAGAAGTGTTTCCGGCCGTTGGGCCACTTCGTCCAACAATGCCAGCCCGCGACGAAGGTCCTCGTTGTGCAGCGGCTCGCCGTCCCGGATATTATCGCTGCGGACCCCGTGGACGACCGGCAGGTGATAGTAGTCGGGATGGATCAAACGGGGCTTCATGAGAAATCCCGTGCCATCGACCAGCAAAGCGCGCTCGGGATCGAAGGGATCGGCGTCCTTCTCGGGCGGCGCGACCCACGCGACCGGCGTGCGCGCCGTGAGCCGGATCGAAATCGTGTCCGGCAATTCCCGCTCAATCACCGCGTTTTCGACGACCGGAATCGCGCGAAGCGCGCGCTCGGCGGCAGCCAGATCAACCTCAAAGATGTTGCTGCCTTCCTGGATACCGGCTTCGGCCAGCGCTTCTTCGCGCGTCATGATACCGTCGAGATCCACGGTTATCCGTTGGAGCGTGTACTCGGAATTGGAAAAAAAGAATTTGTCGAGCGCGGTCGTGACGCCGAGCCATCCGGCAACCGAAATCGAAAGAATCAAAGCGCCCTTCCAGAACCACCCGGTGAGAACCCGTCGACGTTCCCGTCGGGCGGTCACGGCCCGGACTTTCACATCCAGAAGATGCTGGCCCCGCCCCGCGACCCGGCGATTGCCCGCCATTTGTGGAACCCGTCGTCTCATGTCTTGCCGTAGCGTTTCAGTGAAAGACCGGCAATATGCTCGCAGAGCGCTGGAAAATCCATGCCAACGACCGCGGCCGCTTTTGGGAGCAGGCTGGTCTCGGTCATCCCCGGGATCGTGTTGATCTCCAGGACGCTTGGCTTGCCATCGGCCGTAAGCAGAACATCCACCCGCGAATAGACCTCGAGCCCGAGTGCACGGTGCGCCGCCACGGCAACCTCCTGCACGGTCCTGGTGAGCGACTCGTCGATGGGTGCCGGCACATGATATTGCGACGCGCCCTTCGTGTATTTGTGCTGGTAATCGTAGAAGCCTTCGTTGGGAACAATCTCAATGATCGGTAGCGGCTCGGCTCCGAGGATTCCAACGGTCAGTTCGCGCCCGGCGACGAACTCCTCCGCCAGCACAACCGGTCCGTATTGGAAGCAATCCTCCAATGCGGCCTCGAGGCCAGTCGGTTCCTTGAGAATGTGAACCCCGACACTCGATCCCTGCCGCGGGGCTTTGACCACCATCGGAAATGGACGCTTCGGACGTTCGCCGGGCGCGACAATTTCCCAACGCGCATTGGGCACGCCGGCCCGGTCGAAGCAGATCTTGGTTTCGATCTTGTCGAATGCGAGGCGGCTGCCGGCGGTATCTTCTCCTGTGAATGGCACGCCCTTCGCGTCAAGAATGGCCTGCAGTTCGCCATCCTCGCCGAACGTTCCGTGGATCATGTTGTAGGCCAGTTCCGTGCCGGGCGGGAGATCAAACCGGGGCCCGGTGATGTCCATCTCGTCGACCACAGCACCACATGTCCGCAGCGCTCCAGCGACCGCCGCGCCGGACCGCAGGGACACCTCGCGTTCGGAACCCGGACCGCCCATCAACAACGCCACCTTCCGCCCGCGCAGGATGCCTTCAAATTCCTTTTTCATACATCAACCCCCACGATCTGAACTTCCGTCTCGAGCGAGATGCCGCGTGTCCGCTCGGCGGCGGCTTTGATCTCGCCGATGAGCGTCAGCACATCGTCGGCCGTCGCCCCGCCGTCGTTGACGATGAAGTTTCCGTGCACATCGGAAACGCGCGCGCAGCCGACCTTGAAATTCTTGAAGCCCAATTCCTCGATCAACTTGCCTGCCGGGATGGCTTCCGGATTCTTGAAAATGCATCCGGCACTGGCGGCGACCGGCTGACTCGACCGCCGTTTCGCGACCGACTCACCAATCTTGCGATCAATTTCCTCGACCGGCGTCGGCACGCCACGAAGGACGGCTGAAAGTGCGTAGTTCTCGCGCAGCATCGGCACGCTCCGGTAGTGGACCTCCATCTCGGCAGGCGTCCGGGTGAAGATGTTTCCATCCTGGTCGCAGAAGCGAAGCCGGACAACCTGATCGAACGTCTGCACGCCCATCGCGCCTGCATTCATCCGCAACCCACCGCCGACATTTCCGGGAATTCCTTCCATCCACTCGAATCCACCGAGTCCCGCATTCCGGGCGAGTGCGCTGAGTTGCTTGAACTTCACACCGACGCCGGCCGTGATCTCGTTGTCATTGATCTCGTGGCGAAGGAATTCGCCGCGTGCGAGGTGTGCGACAACGCCCGGGATTCCACCGTCGCGGACCAACAGGTTCGACCCGCGACCCATCACCATGAACGGAATGCCTTCGTCGAAACAATGCCGCACCAACTCGGCAAAGCCCTCCTCGGATTCCGGTTCCGCCCAGAACTGCGCGGGCCCGCCAATTCGCATCGTCGTGTGCTTTGAGAGCGGCTCGTAAAGTTTGATGACCCCCGGTCCCATGACCTCCCGGAGTTTCTCGCGACAGGCCAGATCGGCTGCAAGATTTCGGCCGGCTTCATGGATGTTTCCGGCTCCGAGACTCAAAACCAGGTCGCCGTCGCGCAAAACCGCGGCAGCAACTTGATGAACGCGCGCCACTTCCGGAACAAACGTCGCACTCGGATGGCCGTTCTCGCGAAGCGCATCGACGATCGTCTGTCCGCTCACACCGGGGATCGGCGGTTCGCTCGCCGGATAAACGTCGGTGACGAAAACCTCATCGGCCGAGTGAAACGAGCGCCCGAACTCCGACCGCAGAGCCTGCGTGCGGGTGTAACGGTGCGGCTGAAACATGGCGACCACGCGCTTCCATCCGCCGGTCCGCGCGGTGGCGAGTGTCGCGGCAATCTCGGTCGGATGGTGTCCGTAGTCGTCGACGATGAGATGGGACGCCGATTCATAGCGCACTTCGAACCGCCGGCGGGCACCGCGAAAGGCATCAAGGGCGGGAACAATCCGGTCGAACCCGATCCCGAGTTCGGAGGCCAGCGCAATGACGGCGAGTGCGTTGACGGCATTGTGCCCGCCCGGGATGTTGAGTTGGCAAGTTCCGAGCGCTTCTCCCCGCGCGAAAACACGGAATGTCGAGCGGAAGTTCTGTGTTTCCAGTTCCTCAATCCGGTAATCACATGCGTCCGAATGTCCGTAAGAAACCGCCCGCGGATGCGGCGAACACACCCGACCTGCCCCCGCGTCGTCACCGCAATAAATCACCAACCCGGACGTTTGTGAAATGAGCCGCGCGTAGACCGCATCAATGGCGGCGAGATCCTTGTAGAAGTCAAGGTGCTCGGGTTCGATGTTGAGGACAATCGCGTGCGTCGGGTGGTAGTTGATCAACGTACCGTCGCTTTCATCTCCCTCGGCGACAAAGAATTCACCTTCCGAATCCCATCGCGCATTCGTCCCCAGGATCGGGATTTCTGCACCGACATAATGCGACGGCTTCAACCCGACGCTTCGGAGGACATGGGCGGCCATCGCGGACGTTGTCGTCTTCCCGTGCATTCCACAAACGACGATCCCCTTCTTTGCCGCCATGATGGCCGCGAGCGCATCCGCGCGACGGACCATCGGCAAACCGAGCCGACGCGCTTCATCAAACGCCGGGTTGCCGGGACGGATTGCTGACGAATAGATTACGATTTCGGAATCTGCCACGTCCTCCGCCGACTGCGGCGAACGAAACCGCAGGCCCTTCCGGCAAAGCCGTTCCACTTCGACCGTATCAACCTTGTCCGACCCGCTGACCTGGTGACCGAGCGCGAGTAAAAGCGCGGCAATTCCGCTCATCCCGGACCCCGCAACACCGATCAAGTGGACGCGCCGTGAAACCGGACCGTTGAGAGCTTCCTGAAGTTCCGCGAGCGTCATTTGGCAGACTCCTTCACGGCGGCTTCCATGGCATTTGCCACATTTGATGAGGCGCCGGCCGGCACGATGCGGCGCGCGGCTGTGGCCATTCGCCCGCGTCGGACGTCGTCGCCCAGAATGTTCAGGATCAAAGCCGCGAGAGCCTCCGGGTTTGTTTCCTTCTCGGCCAGCATTTCAGCAGCTCCGCCGGCGACATAGATCGCACCATTGGCGGTCTGATGATCGTCGGTCGCATACGGATACGGAATGAGGATCGATGGCAGTGCGAATTGCGAAACCTCGCTGAGACTCGAGGCACCGGCCCGCGAAACCACGACGTCCGCCGCGGAATAGGCCTCCTCCATCTTGTGATGGAAGGCCGCGACGAAGTGCGGAATTTCATCGCGCTGGTAGTTGGCGGCTGCCAGGCGGTCGTCGCGTTCGCCCGTCAGATGGATAATCTGAACATCGCCCGGTTTCAGGAGCGGTGCGGTCTTGAAAAGGATCTGGTTGATTCCGGCTGCGCCCTGGCTGCCGCCCGTGACCAGAACGGTCCGCTTGTGCGGGTCGAGACCGAACGCGCGCCGGGCGGCCGCTTTTTCGAGCGGAGCGCCCAGGTTTCGCCGAACAGGGGTTCCCGTGACCGTGCACGGCGAGTTCGGAAAATGCTTTTCGCAATCTTCAAAGCCAAGGAGCACCCGACTTGCAAAGCGTGCAGCCAGACGGTTCGCCCGCCCGGGGATCGCATTGGATTCGTGGATCAGTGACGGGATCCCACTCCAGCGCGCAGCGAGGATCGGAGCGGTTGAGGTAAACCCTCCCATCCCGAGCACCACGGAGGGCCGGTATCGCCGGAATCCGGAGCGGCACAGCGAAAGACTTTCCCACGAGCGCCGGAGAAATCGCACGAAGGCCGGCGAGACGACCATTGACGGCATGCCGATGGATGGAAGTTTTTCGGCCCGGAACTCCGGATGGGCTTTCAGGGCGGTCGCGTCGATTTCCTTTTCGGAAACCATCAGCAGGACCTCGTGTCCGCGGGCGCTGAGCGCCTCCGCGACGGCAAGGCCCGGGAACAAATGCCCGCCCGTCCCGCCGCAGGCGATCACGGCGCGAAATGGTGGAAGAGAACTCATAACCTCGGTTGGATGCGGGCGCGCAAAAGAGCCGGTGCAAACTTCGGCACCAGCGGACGCCCGTGACGGTGAATGTTGACGAGCAGACCGACGAGAAACAGGCAGACGACGAGATTTGACCCTCCGTAGCTGATAAACGGGAGCGGCATGCCCTTGTTCGGGAGAAGCGACGTGGTCACACCGATGTTCACGGCCGCTTGGAGCGTGATCATCATGACGGCTCCAAATCCGAGCAACATGCCGAAGCGGTCACGGGCGTTCGATGCCACCAGCACGCCGCACAGGCAGACCAGCAGATAGCCCGCAACGGTCAGCAGCGTGAAGCGCAATCCGAGTTCCTCACCAATCATTGGAAAAATAAAGTCCGTGTGCGCGTAGGGCAGGTAAAGCATCTTCTGCCGTCCCTCGCCCAATCCGAGGCCGTCGATTCCGCCCGACCCGAATGCGATGAGGGCCTGCCACTGCTGAAGCCCTTCGCCGAGTCGGTATTTCTCGGGATCGAGAAACGCGAGCAGGCGACCCTGGCGCTCATCGATGTGAAACGCTCCAACGAGCACCGCCCCGAGTCCTCCGACCCCCATGAGAATCACCCACCGCATGGCAATGCCGGCGACAAACATGATTGCAAGCGCCGTCGCTCCGATCAGCGCGGTGTTGCCCATGTCGACTTCCAGAAGAATCGGGATGAGGAGGATCGAAACGATGCCCAGCGGGGCGGCAAGACCCATCAGGAATTCCCGCGAACGGGATTCGTATTTCGAATACCACCAGGCGACAAAGATGATGGCGGCGATTTTCGCGAGTTCGCTGGGCTGGATAACACCGAAGCCGAGATTGATCCAGCGGTTCGATCCGTTGATCCGCATGCCGATGGGCGGCACGAAACAGAGGATCAGGAGCACGAACGCGCCGGCGAACAGGAGCCACCAAACGCGCGCCCAATGGTGGTAATCGATGCACGCCGCGGCGACGGCCACGACCAGGCCGACGACGAGCCACATCGATTGGCGTTTGACGAAGAAATAGATGTCCCCGTGACTGTCGCGTGCGAAGGCACTCGTGCTGAAAAGCATGACCAGTCCGAGCGAGATCAATCCCGCGACAGTCAGCAAAAGAACATGAATGCCGTGTTTGTGCATGCGTTCCTTAGGGAACAACCAACTTCTGGCCGATCTGCAGTTTTTTCGGATCGTCGATCTTGTTGACCTTGAGAAGCTCGGCGTAGCTCACCTTCAGTTTCTTGGCGATCGAATAGGGATTGTCCCCCTTCTCGACGACATACGTCCCGCCACTTTGCGCAGCGACCGGAGCCGCTGCCGCTGCCGGCGTGGGTTTGGCCTCCGTCACTTTGGGAGCCGGTGCCGCCGCCGTCGGCTTCGCAGCCACCGGCGCAGACGCGGGCTTGGTCACAACGGCGGGAGGTGCCGCCAAGGCGGTCGGCAGGCTCAGGACTTGGCCAACCCGGATGGTTGCTCCGGCCGTCAATCCATTCGCTTTCTCCAACGCTTCAACGCTGGTCTTGTACTGCGAAGCAATCCGGGTAAGCGTGTCGCCGGCGATCACCGTGTGGGTGGGGCCGGTCCTGGCCACGGTCGGAGTCGGCGGGCCGGCCGGGGTTTCCGCGACTTTCGGTGCCGGTTCCGCCGTCGCAGCGGGTGCAGGTTTGGCGGTTTCGGCGGGTGCGGATTTTTCGCGCCCGTTGGATTTCAACGTGTTGAAGGCAAAGACACCGCCGACGGCGAGCACGTGCAGGAGCAACACAACGATGAACGCGTGTGAGAGCTTCATGCTCGGCTCGTGTTCGCTTTCGTAGTCGTCGACTTCCTCGTTACTGGAGGCGGCGCGCGCCGGAAGGATGCGGCGCGGCGGCATGCGTTTGGGCACACGGCGGGGCGTGGGCGGGCGCGGTGTGGGTCTCATTTTCATGGTGCGGTGGTCGTTAGTTGGTTGACGTGTGATTTGAATTGGTTGCCCCGTTCACCGTAGTTGCGGAACATGTCGAATGACGACGTGCCGGGCGAAAACAGAACGACATCGCCTGCACGTGCTTCCGAACTTGCGACGGCGACCGCCTCAGCGAGGTCTCTTGCCAGGGTGGACGGCACCCCGTCCCATGACCGGGCGATACGTGCCTTCATTTCTCCGATGAGCACGGCATGGCGAACCCGTTCGCGGACCAACGGAGCCAGGTCGTCGAACTCGAAGCCCTTGTCCTTGCCGCCTGCGATCAGAACGACCGGACGGTCCTGCGAGCGGATCGCTTTTTCGATCGCATCCAGGTTCGTGGACTTGGAGTCGTTGATCCAGCGAACGCCATCGAGATCGCGAACGAATTCGCATCGATGAACCGGCGGGGAAAAGTCGCCGACCGCCGCGGCCAGATCATCGAGTTCCACGTGCAGGGCGTGTCCGATCGCGAACGCAGCCATGAGATTTTCCGCGTTGTGAATTCCGGGCAACCGCGTCCGCGATTGGTCGAGGATGCGCCGCCCGCGATGGCAAATGAATGTGCCGTCCAGCGTGAAGTCCGCGTCCGGCCGCACCGCACTGAACGTGACGACCTTGGCGGCAAGGGACGGGAGATCGTTGACCGCATTGATCACCGCCGTGTCGGAGGCCGCCTGGTTTTCGAAAATGCGCAGCTTGGCGGCACGATACTCGGTCATGCCCGGATAACGGTCGAGGTGGTTCGGGCTCAGGTTGAGCCACGCCGCGACGGTCGGACGGAATGTGCGGATGGTTTCGAGTTGGAACGAGCTCACCTCCAGAACCATTACATCGAGCTGGTGCGACGAACGCACGGCGGTGGCGAACGGCAGTCCAATATTCCCGCTGGCCATCGTGCGGACACCGCACCCTTGCAGAAGAAACGTCGTCAGTTCGGTTGTCGTGGTTTTTCCATTCGTTCCCGTAATGGCTGCAACCGGACATGCGCATTCGCAGAAGGCGAGCTCCAGTTCGCCAATGATCGGAATGTTCTTTCTGGCGACATTCTGCACCAAAGGAACGACGGGATCGATTCCCGGGCTCAAGACGGCGACGTCATAGTCCGAGTGATCGGTCTCTGCGGCGGCTCCGAGGATGACGCGGATGCCTTCCTTTGCAAGCGTCCCGGCCTTTTCCTGCAGTCCCGCGCTGTCGTTGCTTTCGCAGACCGTCACCTCCGCACCCTCTTCGCGCAAAAGGCGGGCAGCGGCCTCGCCGCTGTGGCCGAGTCCGAGCACGACTGCTTTTTTGCCGCTGTAGATCATCGGAGCTTGAGAGTGGCGACACCGAGGAGCGCGAAGAGAATCGACATGATCCAGAATCGGACGATGACGGTGCTTTCCTTCCATCCGCTCAGTTCGAAGTGGTGGTGAATCGGAGACATTTTCAGGATGCGCTTGCCGGTGAGTTTGAAGCTGGCGACCTGCAGGATGACCGAGAGGGCCTCGATGACAAAAACGCCGCCGACGATCACCAGGAGAATTTCCTGCTTGGTGCAGATCGCAACCGTTCCCAGCAGACCACCGATCGCCAGAGAACCCGTGTCTCCCATGAAAACGCGGGCGGGATGGCAGTTCCACCAGAGAAATCCGAGGCAGGCGCCGGCCAGCGCGAGGCAGATGACCGTCAATTCGCCCGCATGGGGAACTTCCGGAATCTGGAGGTATCGCGCAGCGGGGCCGGTGGCGGCAACGTAAGCGAGCAGTCCGTAGGTCGCTGCAACGGTCGTGCTGCAACCGGCGGCGAGCCCATCGAGGCCATCGGTCAGATTCACCGCATTGGACGTGCCGACGATGACAAGCAGGTAAAGAACGAAGGCAAACAGCCCCATGTGCACAAGGAGCGGTTCCTTGAAGAACGGCACATAGAGCGACTGCGCCTGACGCCAGAGGGCTTCATCATGAAAGAAGAATGCCGTGAAGCCCGCCGCCAGCAGGCACTGGAGGCCAAACTTGAGCCGGCTGCTGATACCGGCGGAGTTTTTCTTCGTGACCTTGAGGTAATCGTCGTAGAAGCCGATGCCGCCCAGGAAGATGGTTGAGATCAGGACGAGCCAGACAAACCCGTTCGTCGGACGCGCCCAAAGGAGCGTTGAAACAATCACGGATCCGAGGATCAAGACACCGCCCATCGTGGGAGTCCCCTTCTTGGCGCCATGGAGCTCGAACAGCCGGTGAACTTCCTCTTTCGAGCGGATCGGTTGACCGAACTTCAGCGAGATCAATTTGCGGATCACGCGGTTCCCGAAAATCAAACAGAGGAGAAATGCCGTGATTGCCGCACAGATCGAGCGAAACGTGATGTACTGGAAAACGTTGAGGGCGCGGATCAGGTCGTTGTCGATTCCGCGCCGCAGCAGCGACTCACTGTACTCGTAGAGGAAATAAAGCATCAGGTTTGGTAGTGGTGGATGACGCCTTCCATACGGGCGGAGCGGCTGCCTTTGACGAGAACAATATCGCCGGGACGGGCGAGATTCCGCAGCATGAGCGCCGCAGATGCGGTGTCATCGACCTCGTGGATCCGGCCCAAACCGGCGTCGCGGGCGGCAGCGGCGATCGGCGCGGCGGCGGCACCGACGGTGACAAGAATGTCGACGAGTCCGCCGGCCGTTGTGCCAACGCGACGGCAGCCTTCCGCCGCATAGTCGCCGAGCTCTCCCATGGCGCCCAGCACGGCAATCCGACGGCCATTTCCGGGAAATCCGCGAAGCGTGACAAGGGCCGCCTCCATCGAATCCGGGTTCGCATTGTAGGTGTCGTCGATAAAAACGACGCCCTGGATGACTTTGCGTTCGAGGCGGCCACCGGCGAGGGGGGCCGTGGCCAGCGCAGCGATGCCGGCTTCGATGTCCACGCCGAGTTCGATCCCAGCGACCAGGGCCAGGACGGCATTTCGTGCCATGTGCGTGCCGTTGGCAGGAATCGAAGCCGGATACGAACGGCCATCCCGCGTAATCACAAAACGAAGCCCGTCCTCGGATTCCTCAAATTGTGAAGCCTGCAACGAACCGCCGTCGAGGCCGGCGAGAACCACACGTGCCTTTGTTCGCCTGGCAATGGATTCGCTCATGTCGCAATCCGCCGAGAGAACGACCACTCCGGTGGATGGGATGGCTTCGGCCAGCATGCCCTTTTCGAGGGCAATCGCCTCGCGGGTCTTCATGTATTCGATGTGGGCGACTCCGATGCCGGTGATGATGGCCGCTTCCGGGCGCGCGAGGTCCGCGAGCGGGGCAATTTCGCCGGGGTGGTTCATGGCCACTTCCCAGACGGCCGCCGAGTGTGACGAATTCGCTGCCAGGATCGAAAGGGGAACGCCGATATGGTTGTTCAGATTGCCCTCGGTTTTGGTCACTTCATAGCGGCTGGCGAGGACAGCGGCTGCAAACTGCTTCGTGCTTGTCTTGCCGTTGCTGCCGGTGATCGCCAGAACGCGGAGGTTGAGACGTTGCCGCCAGCCGCGCGCGAGGCGCGTCAAGGCTTCGAGCCCATCGGAAACCCGAAGGACCGGAACATCGAGGCCAGCGGCGGCTTCCGGATCATCGACCAGAACGGCCGCGGCGCCTTTCGCCACGGCGTCAGCGGCGAAGACATTTCCATCGAACTTGCCGCCCCGAAGCGACCAATAGAGGTCACCGGTTTGAAGCGTGCGTGTGTCCTTGCTGATGCGGGAAACGCGCACGCTTTCCGGACCGCGGAGGATTTCCGCGCCGGCGAGTTCAGCCAGTTCTGTGATGGTCAGTGGGTCCATGGAAAATCAGGTTTCGATGCGCTTGTCGGCGATCGCCCGTGCGGCGATGGCGGCGTCGTCAAACGGAATCCGGCGGTCCGCGAATTCCTGGTAGGTCTCGTGACCCTTGCCGGCGATGAGCACGATGTCACCGGCTGCGGCCATCTCAATGGCGCGACGGATGGCGGATTCGCGATCGGTGATCGCTTCAAAGCGATTTCCGCGGAGGCCGGTTTTGACGTCGGCGATGATCTGTTCGGGTTCCTCGCGCCGCGGATTGTCGGATGTGACGACGGTCCAGTCCGAAAGTTCCTCGGCAGCAGCCGCCATGAGCGGACGTTTGGCCCGATCGCGGTCGCCCCCGCATCCGAACACAGTGATCAGGCGCGCCGGTTGGAGCTCGCGGAGTGTGCGGAGGACGTTTCGCAGGGCGTCGTCGGTGTGTGCGTAATCCACATACACGTGGAAATTCCGCTTCGCCGGAACGCGCTGGAGACGGCCGGGCACCTGCGGGGCATCGGCCAGCGCTGCGATCGAGGCGCGGAGTTCGATACCACAGGTTGTCACCGCCGCGAGTGCGCCGAGTGCGTTGTAAACATTGAAAAGGCCGATGAGCGGCAGACGGACGAGGAAGCTCTTGCCGCGGGCATCGAGTTGGAAGGTGGTTCCGGCTCCCTCCGCCCGGATGGCGCTCGCGCGGAAGTCCGCGAGGGCTCCGCGGCCGTAGGTGATCGTCTTGACCGTTTTCGCGCAGCGTTCGATGAGACGGTGACCGTATCGATCATCGGCGTTGATAATCGCGCGGCCCTTCTTCTGGGTCCCGGACGCGAGCAGGTCAAACAGATGCGCCTTCGCCTCGAAGTAGGCGTCCATCGAACCGTGATAATCGAGGTGGTCCTGTGTGAGGTTCGTGAAAATTGCGGCGTCGAATGCAATATGGTCCGCGCGGCTCTGCGCGAGGGCGTGACTCGAAACCTCCATTGCGACAGCCCGGCTGCCGACGTCGCGCATCCGCGCAAGCAGTTCCTGAAGTTCGAGAGATTCCGGCGTGGTTCGTGGAGCGCCGATTTCCTCCCCGCCGACGACATACTTGATCGTACCAATGAGGCCGCACGGCCGACCGGCCGCTTCCATCAAATGCCGCATCAAGAAAGCCGTCGTCGTTTTTCCGTTCGTGCCGGTGACTCCGAGGCATTGGAGGCTGCCGGAGGGATTGGCGTGAAACGCGGATGCGATCGCCGACATCGCGAGGCGCGCATTCGGGACGACGACGATCGGTCCGGCAGCAACGGCCGGCGCTTTTTCGACCACGGCGGCAGCAGCACCCTTTTCAAAGGCTTGCGCCACAAATTCGGCTCCGTCGGCCTTGATCCCGGGCAGTCCGAAGAAAAGGGATCCGGGTCCGGCCTGGCGGGAGTCGCACGTGAGCGAGGTGATCTCGGGATCTGCAAGGATCGTGCCGATACCAGCTGATTGGAGGAGCGGGTTGAGTCTCATCGTTTCAGTTGGTTCGTTCCTGCGCACTGGAGCCGAGGGCCAGCGGGGTGGCGTCCATGGGGATCGCTTTCATGGCGGGAACAAGGTCGAGGTAGCGCGCCGCCTTTTCGCCGATCCGCGAAAAAACCGGAGCTGCCAATGTGCCGCCGTAGTTCACCGAGGAAGAAACCTTGGCATCGTCGATCATGACGAGGCAGACGAACCGCGGATCTTCAGCCGGCAGGTAGCCGACGAAGGAAACGACGTATTTTCCGGGTGCGTAACCGCCGGTCGGACTCACCTTCTGGGCGGTTCCGGTTTTTCCGGCCACGGAATAACCGGCTACCGACGCGAGTTTCGCCGTCCCCTGTGGGCCGACGACTCCGGCCAGTGCATTGCTGACAAATCCGGCTGTCTTGTTCGGAACCACATTCCGAACCAAGCGCGGGGGTTTTTCCATGACGGATCGGCCGTCGCAATCCTCCACCGAACGCACGACCTGTGGGGCCATCAGGTCGCCGCCGTTGGCAATCACCGACATACCCATCACGATTTGCAGCGGCGTTACGGCGAGCGCGTGTCCCATCGGCATGCGGGTGATGGTGAGATTGTCCCAGCGGGCCGGCGGGTGAACCAGGCCGGGGATTTCGCCCGGCAGTTCAATGCCCGAGCGCTCGCCGAATCCGAATCGACGCACGTATTCATAGAACGAATCGTCGCCCATCATCAGGGCCATTTTGGCCGACCCGATATTTGAGGATTTCACGAGGATATCGTGGACGCTCATCATGCCGTATCCATGGTGATCGCGCAGGATGCGCCCGCCGTAGGCAAAGCGGCCGTTCTCACAGAAGATCAAAGTCTTTTCGTCGACCTTGCGTTCGTTGAGCGCACCGGCGGCGACGACGATTTTGAATGTCGAACCCGGTTCGACCATGTCAATGACCGCGCGGTTCTTCATCTGTTCGGGCTCGGCGGCACCGGGCGAATTCGGGTCAAAGCAGGGTCGGCTGGCCATGGCGAGGACTTCACCGGTGTGCGGGTCGACCATGACGGCGACCGCGGTTTCGGGTTTCAGGTCGCGGTAAACGGTTTCGATCTCCTCCTCGACGATCGCCTGGAGATTCATGTCAATCGTCAGTCGGACATTGAGCCCGTTGTCGGCCGGTTCCTCCTGTCCGCGATAGAGCATGATTTCACGGCCCGTCCGATCGCGCTCGATGTAGCGGTATCCATCCTTGCCGCGCAGGTAGCGGTCCATCGTCAGCTCAATACCCTGTACGCCGCTGCCCTCGTGGTCGAGAAAGCCAAGGACGTGCCCGAGCATGTGACCGTTCGGATAAATGCGAACGGCGTCCTGTTCGAAATACAATCCCCTCAGGCTGGATTCCTGAAGAGCGCGTCCGAGTTCGAGGGCCGTGTCCTCGGCAACGCCGCGGCGGATGACCACGTATTTCCGATCCGTGGTGAGCCGCCGGGTGAGTTCCGTCTCGTCCATTTGGAGAAATGGCGCCGCGAGCCGTGCGACGGCGGCGGGGTCTTTGATGTGCGATCCATCGGCAACGACGGTTCGAACCGGGAGGTTGGACGCCAGCAACTCGCCGTTGCGGTCAAAAATCAGTCCGCGACGGGCGTGGATGACCTGACGCATCGTGTGCGTCTGCGCAGCCATCTGCGCGTATTCGTCATGCTTGGCGACCTGAAGGTGGATCAGGCGGGCGGAGTATGCAGTGAAGACGAGACCGACGGCCGCACAGGCCCAACCCGCGCGTGTGCGGGCCGTCCGTGTCATTGGCGGAGCCTTTCGTTGAAGGCCGTGCGGATCACGCCGTCTCCGGAGGCCTCGGTCGGCGGAATGAGGCGGGCGATGGCGATGTCGGGGATGGGCTTCACCGTGATGAATCCGTCCGCGATGCGCTGCTGGAGCACGCGGCGGGACGACAGCTCGGTCACGCGCGCGAGGAGTACTTCGTTGGCCGCACGCACCTCGCGGATCTTGCGTTCGACCTGGCGGATTTCCTCACCGAGGGCGAATTGCTGGTTTTTGATGAAGACAAAGAAAAGCCCGGCGCTGCCGCAGAAGAGGGCAACGACCAGCCAGCGGACGAGCGAGGTGAAGTGAACCGGGTTGACTTGCTTTCGGCGGTTGGGAGAGGTGTTCATCGGTCGGAATCCTGAATTTTTTCGACAACGCGCAGCTTCGCGCTGCGTGAGCGGGGGTTGGCTTGGACCTCCTCGATGCCTGCATCGATCGGATGCGGAGTGAGGAGGCGGAAAAGGCGATTCGGATTTCGGCGGGGTTCGGGCCACTCCGGCCGGTCGATCCATTCCTGGCTGTGCTCGCGGAAGAAGTGTTTAACAATCCGATCCTCCAGCGAGTGGAACGTGATGACGGCGAGCCGCGCGCCCGGCGCGAGAAGCGCGGGAAGCGACTCCAAAGCATCGCGGAGCGCGCCCAATTCGTCGTTCACGGCAATGCGCAGGGCTTGGAAAATCCGCGTGGCCGGGTGCCGTCCGCTCGTGCGCGGCACAACCGAAGAGACGGCCGCGGCGAGGTCGAACGTGGTTTCAAACGGATGCTGCACGCGGAGGGCACCGATGCGGGCTGCGACCTGCCCGGCACGGGACTCTTCGCCGTATTCCCGAAAGATCCGGACTAATTCGGGAACGGGCAGATCATTGACCAGATCGGCGGCGGTGCGGTCGGCCGATCGGCTCATCCGCATGTCGAGCGGTCCGTCTTTCAGGAGGGCGAACCCGCGTTCGGCTTCGTCGAGTTGGTGCGACGAAACACCGAGGTCGAGGAGAATGCCTCCCAACCCGCGCCGTTCGCCGAGTCGTTCCAGAACATCCCCGGCGTCGCGGAAATTGGCCTCAACGGAGCGAAACCGCGGACCGAAACGCGAGAGACGCCGACCGGCCTCTGCGATGGCATCCGAGTCCTGATCAAGTCCGATCACCTCGGCCCCGGCATCCAGAAGCCGTTCGCTGTGGCCGCCGCCGCCGAGCGTGCCGTCCAAGAAGAGCATGCCGGGGGCGGGACGCAAAAGCGCCACCACCTCGTCCGGCATCACAGGCACGTGATATCCGCGGCTGTTGTCGTCAGTTTTTTCCAAGATGATTCCCAGCAGGTCTTCGGAGTCCAAGAAGTTCATAAGCATTCCGGGGTCGGATTTTGATGGCGGCGTGACCGGGCGGTTTGCCGTCGGCGCTTTTTCCGGTGTTGAACCCGAAGAAAAACGACCGGCCGCCCTTGGTCATGTCAGCCTCTCCTCCTCATGCGGTGTGGTTGGTCATGGAAACTCAAAGTCCGATTTCGTTGGCCACGCGTTCAAAGACGGCCGTGTCGTTCTCGACCGAGGCGGCGTGGCGGTCCTTCGCCCAGATCTCAAAGCGGCTCCGGCCGCCGACGAAAACCACCTCGCCCTTCAGGCCGGCGCGGGTGCAGTGGCCCTCCGGCACCAGAATCCGCCCCTGCTTGTCGGTCGTCACCGCCCGCGCCTCGCTGTAAAACATCCGGATCGCCCGACGCTTGTCCGCCGACGATGCGTTCGACTCCTGGATCCGTTGCTCCCAGCGATCGAACTCCGCCAGCGGCATGACCATCAAAAATCCGTCCGTCGGGTGCGGAATAACATGAAATTCCTCCCCTTCCCCGCGGGTCCAGCCAGACGGAATCGCGACGCGATTCTTGGCGTCCATTGAACGCTCATACGTACCCGAATAGAGCGGCGTTGTTGATTCCTGACCCATGGCATGCGAGGGTTGAGGTGACACTTTTCACCACAACGCCCCACTTTCTCCCACTTTCGGACCAGATCGTCAACAGCAAAGATGTTGCCGTTTTGCCCCCGCGACCGCATCCGGGCCTGACGGCCGGGAGGGCCGGGACGGATCAGACGATGCGATTCTCGCGGATGGTCCGGCTGAACCAGTGAGCGCTGACCTTTGGTGTGCGCTTCTGGGTTTCAAAGTCGCAGTAGACCGTGCCGAAACGGCGCTGATAGCCGTCTTCCCACTCGAAATTGTCCATGAACGACCAGAGGAAATAGCCGTGAACGGGCACGCCGTCGCCGATGGCACGGTGGGTTTCGCGGAGATAGTTCCGGACGATTTCGCGACGGTGAAGGTCCACAACGCCCTGCGGGCCGGGAGGCTGATCGTTGTAGCCGGCGCCATTTTCCGTGATGTAGATCGACGGTACTCCGTAGACTTCCGCCACGTGTCGAGGCCCCCAGTAAAGTGCCTGCGGTGTGATTTTGAGCCAGGTGGCATCGGCTTGCGGGAATGACGGCGGGCACTCGAGAGACTCGGGCCGGCCATCTGCGCCCTCCCGCACAAAATAGCCGGTGTAGATGTTGACCCCGAGAAAATCCGTTGGCAGCGAGATCAGGGAAAAATCTCCGTCCTCAACCCGGGCGGCATCGGTTCCGACGAGTTCATGGTAGCGGGCGGCGTATCCTCCTCGGAAAATGGGATCGAGGACGCGAATGTTATCGTCGATGAACCGGGAGCGCGCGGCAGCCTCGTCGGCCGGGGTTTCCGTGACCGGGATGGGGGTGATGCAATTGTCAGTGAGACCGACTCGTGCACCGGGACCGCCGTGTTCGCGAACCGAGCGCACGCCATGTCCGTGGCAAAGCAAGGCGTGGTGGTACGTCTGGTTCACCACCTGCTCGGGCAGGCGCAATCCGGGCGCTTTCTGGGCGGTTCCGTAGCCCAGCCGTGTGAAACACAGGATTTCATTCAACGTAATCCAATTCTTCACGCGGTCGCCGAGGGATTTGACAATCGTGTCGGCATACGTGGCAAACGCATCGACGGTCTCCCGTCCCCGCCATCCGCCATGGGCTTCCTCCAGCGCCTGCGGAAGATCCCAGTGGAACATCGTGACCCACGGAGTGATCCCGCGGACAAGCATGGCATCAATGAGCCGATTGTAAAAATCCAAGCCCGGTTGGTTCAGGCGCCCGGCACCTTCGGGATAGATCCGCGGCCAGGCGATGGAAAGGCGGTAGGCTTTCGCGCCGAGATCCCGCATAAGGTCCAGATCCTCCTCGAAACGGTGGTAGTGATCGCACGCGACATCGAGCGTGTCGCCATTGTGCACCGCCCCTGGCTGCCGACAGAACGTGTCCCAAATCGAAGCCCCTTTTCCATCCTCCCATGCGGCTCCCTCAATTTGCGGAGCGGCGGCGGCGAATCCCCAGACAAAGTCTTTGGGAAATTGCTGATGAACGGATTGGATGGACGGACCGAGTGGTGCAGTTTGCGACATAGGAAACCGGCGAGTCTATGCCGATCGTTGCAGAGAAACAAACCCGGATACGCCGAACAGTTCTCCTTCACTTTGCCTGAACGTCAAACCGGCTCCAACAAGGGCGCGACGACGCAGGACAGACCGAGCAGGGACAGAATAACAAAGGTGATAACTGGGAGGACCATGAGAAAAAGATAAGCCGCTCGCCGCCGGGTTCAAGGGGCAGATCCGGACAAGATGATGCAAGTCAAACCCGTTACGACTTCCGCCGGGAGGCCTGCCGCAGGGAAGCCAGCAATTCGGGATCATCCTGGCCGGTCACCGCCTGAACGGCCGCACGACCGGAGTGACGCCCGAGGACAAAGGGAGGGCTCGAACGCCCGATGTCCGACGCATCGAACGGTTCGTACGTGCGACGATCCCGGAGAAGTCCCGCGCAATGGATGCCGCTTTCGTGACGAAATGCGGCGGAGCCGGTGACCGGCTTCTCCGGCGCCAAGGGACGGCCGGACGCGGCGGACACCAGGTCCGAAAGAGGTCCCAGGAGCGGAGTGTGAATGCCGGCGTCGGATTGGAATGCCATCTTGAGTGCGAGCACGACTTCCTCGAGGGCCGCGTTTCCGGCGCGTTCGCCGAGGCCGTTCACGGTGACGCTCGCACAGCGTGCACCGGCGTGCAGCGCGCAAACTGTGTTCGCGACAGCCATGCCGAGGTCGTTGTGCGCATGGATTTCCAGGTCGAGCGCCGGAACCGCATCGCGAAGGGCAACGACCATTTCGATGGTGCGGACCGGGCTGAGGATTCCCACGGTATCCGCAAGGCGCAATCGGCGCGCCCCGCCGGCCTGTGCGGCGGCGGCAAAGTCCACGAGGAACGATTCATCCGCCCGGGAGGCATCCTGCGCCCCGACGGCCACATGCTCGAAGTGTTCGCGCGCGAGGGTGGTCAATTCGGAAAGCGATTCCAGGACCCATTGACGGTCGCGTTTCCAGGCGCCGAGATGAATTTCCGAAACCGGCCACGAGATGTGAACTCCGGCTGCGCCTGTTCTTGCTGCGGCGCGGATGTCGTCGGGATTCGCCCGGCACCACGTCTCGATCAGTTCCGACCCAACCGCATCGGCCACGGCCCGGATATCGTCGATTTCCTCATCGCCCATCGCCGGTATACCGACTTCGAGTTCCGGCACGCCGGCGCTCGCCAGCGCGCGGGCGATGGCGATTTTCTCGGCCCGCGAGAAGGCGACTCCGGCCGCCTGCTCGCCATCGCGAAGGGTGGTGTCGATGAGGTAGGGACGCACGCTTAGTTTGCCAGGAGAAAATCCGCGTCGACTTCGGAGCCGTTTTCGATCGAGTCGAGGATCTGGTCGGCGACGTCTTCGGTGACCTGTTTGTACCAGCGGCCCTCCGGGTAGACGACGACGACGGGACCTTGGTCGCAGAGGTTCATGCAGCCGGTGCTGGTGACTTTGACGTTTGCGAGGCCGCGGTCGTCGACTTCCTCCGAGAGGTATTGCAGGAGGGCGGCAGACTCCTTTTTGTGACAAACGCCTTGGGCTCCCGTGGGACGGAAGCTGCCGCAGACGAGGATGTGGTGTTCGGGTTTCTTCATAAGTGAATTGGGCGGAGAAATTTCTCAGCCGCAGCCGGTCCCCGTGCCTTTGCAACCGGCACCGGATGAACAACCGGTGAACCGGCGCTGGAGTGCGCGTGGGATGGGTTTGTTGGTGTAAATGGCGCGGAGCCCCTCTTCGATGAGACCTTCCATTTCGACGACGCGAAGGCCGGATTTCTTGAGAATGTCGCTTGGCGTGGGTCCGGCGGTGGTGACGAGAATCGCGCGGCAATCCGACAACAGCCGGCCAAGTTCCTGCCAGCGGGATGATCCGCCACCCTGTTCGGGAGCCCGCCGGATTTCCTTGAACTGGTAACCGCTCGGGGTTGCCGGGTTCTGCTCGTAGATGACGAATCGCGCCGCTTCACCCAGGTGCTGGTTGACCAGCGCACCTTCGAGCGTTGCGACCGCCACGCACGAACGCGACGGTTCCGGTTCGGCGGACGTGTTGGCATAGTGTTGGAGCGTATCCAGTTGGTCAGCGCTCATGGGTTCGTTGATGAGTCCGACCGCATCCGCCCGGCAGCGCGCGCAGTGAGTCATTTGCGGGAGGTGCTGCCCGGATTGCAGGCGAGCCCGTGACGTCATCAACCCGTCGGGAGCCGGCAGATCCTCGAATGCGGCTCCCTTGACCGGAACGAGGGCCATGCAGTTCATGATGTCGGCACCCAGGCCGGCGACAGTCTCGGCAACTTGGGGGATGTGGGTGTCGTTGATTCCGGGGATGATGATCGTGTTGATCTTTACCGTGACGCCCAGAGCCTTGAGGCGGCGGACGGCATCGAGCTGGCGTTCGAGGAGGAGTTCCGCGGCGGCCTCGCCACGCAGGGGCATTTTGTGATCGCGAACCCAGGCGTAAATCCGGGCACCGATCTTCGGGTCAACCGCCGTGATCGTCACGGTGACATGGCTCACGTGGAGGGATGCGATCTCGTCGATGTGCGGGCCAATCCCCAAGCCGTTCGTCGCCAGGCAAAGAAGCATCTCCGGAAAACGCTCGCGGGTCAGGCGGAGGGTCTCCATCGTTTCCTCCGGATTTGCAAACGGATCGCCCGGTCCGGCGATGCCCATCACCACGATCTCGGGCCGCCTTTCGACCACGTGGGCGAGGTAATCCACGGCCTGCCTCGGCTGGAGGACCGAGGAGGTCACGCCCGGACGGCTCTCGTTCATGCAATCGTACTTCCGATTGCAGAAATTGCATTGGATATTGCAGCGCGGGGCGACCGGGAGGTGGATGCGACCGAATCTGCCGTGGGCCTCCTTGCTGAAACACGGGTGCTTCGACGAGTCGAACGGGGTGTTACAGGTAGGCATATCCGATCTCCGAAGCGGTTTGTTTTTGTTCCATGATGGTGTTGACGATTTCGTCGAAAAGCCGCTGGGCGCCGCGGTAGCCGAGGTGGAGGATCCGGTGGCCGCCGACCCGGTCGTGGATTGGAAAGCCGACACGCACAAGCGGGACGCCCAGTCGGCGCGCAATCTGGTAGCCCTTGCTGCTGCCAACGAGTAGGTCGGGAGCCAGCGCGGGCGCGGCTTCGGCGATCTCGGCAAAGTCAAAACCTTCGCGAATCCGCGTCGACTTCGGCAGGTCCGGAACGGCGGCGCGAAGGGCGGATTCGAAACGGCCACTCCGGCCCCCGCTCGCGCAAAGGACCGGTTCGATTCCGATTTCCTGAAGAAAGGAAGTCAGCGCGATGACCAGATCCTCCTCGCCGTAGACGATCGCCCGTTTTTGGAAGACGTATTTATGGCCGTCGATGTAAGCATCGATAAGCCGCGCTCGCTGGGTTCGGAATTTCTCCGGCGTGGGACGTTCCGTGAACCGCTCGAGCATTCCAAAGAACGCGTCTGTCTGGCGGATTCCACACGGATGGACGAGGCGGGTGAGCGGCACACCGAACTTTTCCTCGAGAACAGCCCCTCCGGTCGGAGTCGTGCCAAAGACCGTTCCAAATTCCACGGTTCCGCGCGAGCCGCCCATTCCCCCAATGGCTTGGAGCCGCGTGCCTCCGGGTTGGATCGGTTGGTAGCGCTCCCATGTGCCCCCGTCCATCGTCTCCGAGTAATCCGGAAGGAGGACAAAGTTGATGCCGAATTCCTCGAGGATTTCCTTGAGATGGCGGAGGTCCTCCGCGGAAACCATCCCGGGGAGGACGTTGAGCCGGTTGGTGCGAACGCCGGCGAAGGCGAGTTGTTCGATCGTCGCCCGAACGGCGGCATGAAAGCCGTCGATGTGCGTGCCCCGATAGCTCGCCGTCGAAACATGCACAAGCGGGGGCAGGTCCGGTGTTTCCGAGCGGAGTTGGTGGATGATCCCGGGCATATCCTCGCCGATCGTCTCGGCGAGACACGTGGTCGCGACGCCCAGAAAGGCCGGTTGATATTGCCGAACGACATTCCGGATGCCGGTTCGGAAGTTGGAGGATCCGCCGAAGATCGCCGACTCCTCATGAAAATTCGACGACGCGATATCCATTGGCTCGCGGAAGTGCGAAATCAGGTAGCGCCGGATGTACGTCGAGCAACCTTGCGATCCATGCAAAAATGGCACCGACCCCTCAATGCCGCGGAAGGCCAGGCAGGCCCCGAGCGGGGTGCAAAGTTTGCAGGCGTTCCGAGTACCGGTGCAGTGCTGGAGTTGGGGCCCGTCCCACTCGATTCCCCCCTGCGCCGACTGCTCAACGATCATGCGCATTCACTTTGCATGCGCCGTGCCAGATCGAGCCCGGCGAATCAAAAACGCTCGCAAGTCCCTTTTGATCAGTAACTTCCCGCGGATCGGTGAAACAGCATTACTCCCCGGGCGCCTACAGAAATGTAGGATCCGACGGTGAGACGTTCTCCTCGCCGACGTTTTGGTAGCGGATCAGGCGGGCTCGAGCCGCGCGGCGGCTTCTTCCCAAGCGGCGGTGGCGGATTCGAGGGCCTCGGCGATCCCGGTCAATTCACGGTTCGTTTCCATCGCAAGGGCCGGGTTCTCGTAGGTCGCAGGATCCTCAAGCTTGGCGGTGAGTTCGCGCTGCCGGTTTTCCAGATCATGGATTTCCGCTTCGAGCTGGCGAACGCGCTTTTCATGTTCCCGCCGTTCGCGGGCTGCGGCTTGACGCGCTTCCGAATCCGCCCGCCGCTGCGCGCGGAGTTCCTTGAGGCCGGGCCCCTTCGGCGCTTCCGGCACCGGCGCGGCGTCCGGCTGGAAATTCCCCAGCGAGGCGACGGTCCCCTGACGCGCTCCGGCGGCACGGGATTTGTCCAAATAATAGTCGTAGCCCCCGGGATAAGGCGTGATCCGGCCGGCTTGAACGTGAATCACCGATGTGGCAAGCGCCCGGATGAAATGCACGTCGTGGCTCACGAAGATCAGCGTGCCCTCGTAGGGTTTCAATGCGCGGATCAACGCATCGATGCTCGGCATGTCCAAATGCGTCGTCGGCTCATCGAGCAGGAGGAGGTTCGGCGGATCCAGCAGCAATTTGACGAGGGCGAGCCGGCTCTTTTCGCCGCCGCTCAGGACCGAGATCGGCTTAAACACATCGTCGCCACGGAAAAGGAATGCCCCGAGCACATTGCGCGCAGCCTGTTCGGGAACGGGTCGGGCAATGCTTTGCACTTCGTCCAGCACGCTCCGCCGCAGGTCCAGCGCATCGGCGCGGTGTTGGGCAAAGTAGCCGATGCTCGCATTGTGCCCCGGCGTGCGCTCCCCGGCCTCCAACGGCAGCAGGCCGGCAAGGATCTTCAACAACGTCGACTTCCCGGCACCATTCGGTCCGACCAGAACCGTTCGCTGCCCCCTTTCCACTTCCAGGTTCAGGTTCTCGTAAACAACGTTCGGCCCGTACGCCTGACGGACTCCCGAAAGGGCAATCACGCGCTGTCCGCTCCGCGGCGGTTGGGGAAACGTAAAATGCACGGTGGGCGCATCGGCCTCAGGTGCCTCGATCCGTTCCATGCGGGCGAGTTGCTTGATGCGATCCTGCGCTTGGGCGGCTTTGCTGGCCTTTGCCCGGAATCGCTCAATAAAGCGCTCGAGGTGTTCAATCTCCTTCTGCTGATTTCGCCACGCGGCGAGATGCTGCTCGTCGCGCGCCTTCTTCTGTTCCAGGCAGGCATCGAAATTTCCGTGATAGCGAACGAGCTTTCGATGGCGGATTTCGACGATACCCCGGCAGATGGCATTCAAAAACTCGCGGTCGTGCGAGATGGTCAACAAGGCGCCCGGATACGATTGCAACTGGCTTTGGAACCATCCGAGGGTCTCCAGGTCCAGATGGTTTGTCGGCTCGTCGAGGAGCAGAAGGTCGGGTTCGTCCACCAGCAAACGCGCGAGGTGGGCCCGCATGATCCAACCACCGCTCAGGTCGCGAACCGGCCGGTCAAAGTCGCTCTCGCGAAACGCGAGTCCGGACAGGATGCGCTTGGCACGCGCGGTCGATGCACCGTCCGCCGTATCGCCGGAGGCAAGTTCCAGCACGGTGCCTTCCGAGGCTGCGGCCGCCTCCTGCGGCAGAAATCCGAGGCGGACGCCACGTTGCAGGCTGACACTTCCTTCATCCGGTTCGTCGTGACCGAGGAGGAGCGAGAACAAAGTCGTCTTCCCCGCACCATTCGGTCCAATGAGGCCGATGCGGTCGCCCACGTTGACCTGGAGCGATGCGTCTTCGAAGAGCACGCGCCCGCCGAAGCTTTTGGTGACACCGGAGAGAGTCAGCATGGAAAGGCCTCGCCCATTGATGCCCTGCGGGTCATTTCAGCAATCCGGCGCCGCAGTCAGGCCGCGGTGAAAAGAAGCATTTGGTCCCGATGGACTTCCTCTTCGCCGCGGCGCGAGCGCTCGACGCGCCGGATGTAATAGTCGAGGACCGGGTCGGGAATTCCGGTGATGCGGGCCTTCGAAAATTCCTCAATCGCCTTGTCCCACTGCCGTTCGCGGTAGTGGAGGACGCCGGTCCAGAAATGATTCCGGCTCCGTTCCCGCTCGGGTGAGAGACCGTGCTTGGGAGCCAGGATCTCGTAGAGTTCCAACCGACGGCGCTCGCCGGCGGACTTGATCACCTCGATCGGCCGGACTTCCAACGTGTCCGCAGCCGGCTCGTAGGTTTCCGGTCCGACGAGGATCCGGCACCCATAAGTCGCGCACGCCGCGCAGAGACGACGCGCAAATTCCACCGCCGGTCCGGCCACACTGAAGCTTCCCAACCGTGCCCCGCCATACGCGGCGGCAATCATCTCACCGGAATTGATCCCGATCCGAAAATCAAGGCGCCGTTGCCAGGTCGCATCGCATTCCTTGTTCAGTTCATCAAGGCGTACGGCCAGATCCAGGGCCGCCCGGCAGGCCCGCGCAGCATGGCGTTCGTCGCCAATGGGCGCGCCAAAGACCACCCGGATGCTCTCCCCGCCGCACTCGTCGAGATACCCTCCGACCTCGACCAGATAATCCGATGCGGCGCGGAGATACAGATTTGTCATCGCCGCATAGTTTTCCGGCGTCAGAAGTTCCATCAACTCGCGGTGATTGTGCACCGCCACGACCAGCACCGTACCCTCCTGCAGCGTTCCGGGAAAATCCAGGGGGACGTTCGAATTGACCAAATGGCTGAACGCCGCCCGCGAAAGACGCTGGCCGAACAAGCGCTCCATGACGCGCTTGCGCCCGCCGCTGTCGGTCCTTCCATAGGCCAGCCCGATCAGGAAACTGAGCAGGACCGCAAAAATCGACGGAAACGGCGAAAAGAAAACATTGTAGAGCGCCAGGACCATCGAGCCCGTGAAGAGCAGGATGATCGTGCCCACGGCGACAATCGCCTTGAGCAACGGTCGCGTGATGTCCACCGATGTCCAGGCGATCGTAAACGAGAAAAACAACATCAACAAAACCTGCGCCCCCTGCGGCACGATGAACGGACTCTTCAGCGCAAAATACTGGCGGAGCAGGCTGTCCGGTGTGTTGACGATCCATCCGGCGCCAAAAAGGATCAGGACAATCACCGAGGCGATTGTTCCGATGAGGATGGTGGCTTTGAGATATCTCATGAAAGGAACGGACGGGCGAAGTTCAAGCGGTCAGCGTCGTGTTTTGCCGCCGCAGATGCAAGCCGCGACTGTGGGGTCAGGTGCCGGGCTCCGGAGATTGGGCTGGATCGCGATAGGAGGCCACGACCCACTGGCTGAGGATGCGATCGGGTGCCTCCACGGCTTCCGGCGGGATCAGGAATTCGGATTGTCCGCTGTTCCGCCGGATGAGGCCGAGGCCAAACTGGTAGTCCTTGAACAGGTTTTCGCAGAGGTCGCGGGCCGGGATGTTTCGTGATTCCGCCACTTCGAGCAGGCGGTCGACAGCCGGCTCGCTGAAGCGGAGCGTGAATCCATGTTGTTCTCCAAAGCGCGCGGCGAACTGCTCGATGACGAGGCGCTGGGCGGCCCGATCTTCCTCACGCCCGGCGCGCAGGAGGGACTCGAGGGCGGCGGATGGTGCACGGAGTGTTTCCGGTGTGATTTCGAAGGTCTTCACGCCGGACCCGGGGAGCTCAAATTTGAAATCGCGGAGCAACCGCTCGGTTACTGTCAAGAGCCCGCGTGCGCCGGTCTGCTCCAGCGCGGCCAGGCGGGCCACTTCGCGCAGAGCATCGTCGCGGAACGCCGCTTCAATCCCGTAGGCCCGAAATGCGCGCTCGTATTGCCGCACGAGGCTCCCTTCGGATTTCTTGAGAATGTCGAACAAATCAGCCTCCGTCAGGTGGTCGCAGACCACGCGAACGGGAAGTCGCCCGATGAATTCCGGCTCCAGCCCGTAATCGACGAAATCCCGCGTTGTGGCCTGCCGGAGGAGCGAGGCGCGGTCGGAAAGATCCGGCGCAGGATCGGCTCCGAATCCAATCTGGGATTGGCGAAGCCGGCGCGCGATGCGGTCGCCCAACTTGTCAAACGCACCCGAGACAATGAACAGGATGTGGCGGGTGTTGATCGATTCGCGCACGGATTTTCCCCGGCGTTGGAATTCCATGGCGGCCTGGATCTGGCCCTGCAGGTCGTTCGCGCTGCGGGCCGGCACCTCAGTTTCCTCCATCAGCTTCAACAACGTGGTCTGAACTCCGCGTCCACTCACGTCGCGGCCGACCGCATCGGATGCCGCTGCGATTTTGTCGATCTCGTCGATGTAGATGATGCCGTATTGCGCGAGGGCGGTGTTTCCATCGGCTTTGTGGACGAGTTCGCGCACGAGGTCCTCGACATCGCCGCCGACGTAGCCGGTTTCGGAAAACTTGGTCGCATCCGCCTTCACAAACGGAACGCCGATCAGGTCGGCGACATGCCGGACGAGATACGTTTTTCCGACTCCGGTCGGGCCGATCAAAATGACATTCTGCTTGGCGTATTCGAGCGGGGCGGCCGACGGATCACGCCGGGCGGCATCCCGGGCGTGGTTGTAGTGATCACAAACAGCGATCCCAAGGACCTTCTTCGCCTCGTCCTGACGGATCACAAAACGGTCCAGGTGGGCCTTGATGTCTTTCGGCGTCAGCGCAAAATCCAGAACCGCTTGCAGCCCGTTCGCCTCGCTTTCCGAACCCGGCTCCACCTCGCTGCCCACCGGGGCTGCGGCCGGCGGATTCGCAAATCCGCTGCGCAGGAACTCCTGAAGCCGTTGCTGAAGTTGTTCGGGGGTGGGAAGTCCGGAGTCGCTCATGAGCAAACGTTATCGCGCAGGCGGGAGCGGCCTGCAACCTGCGCCTGAACTAGGAACCTGGCTTGACGGTGGCCGAGTTCCTCAACCCCTCGAGGTACTTCGCCGCTTTCGATCCGCTGGTCAACTTGCCTTCGGCCTCTTTGATCCGCGGCAGGACCCGTTCGCGGTCGGCGGGTGTTTTCGCGGCCGTCAGAGATCGTTCCAACGGCGCAATCACCCGCCAGTCGTCCGCGTAGGGCTTGGCGAGCGGCTCATAGAGCTCCACCCAGTCCGGACGGGCTTTAGCGCGCACAAAGGAGGTGAGAATTTCGCCGCCGTCGGCAATATCCGCCTTCACCTCCCAATTCCAGAAACCGAACAAAAGAAGGGCGAACGCATCTTCGGGCGTGTCATAGAGGTTGCGCACCGTGGGTGAGATCACCTCGTCGGCCGCCACCGTCCGCGCCACGTCGACAAAGAAGCTCGCAAGGCGCAATTGCTTGTCGTCGGTCGAGTAGACCTCCGTCACTCCCCGCAGACGGGTCACCGCATCCTCCGCCTCACCGAGAAGGATGCTCATGAGCGCGGCGTTGAAGATCGCCCAGTTTTTTTGCGGCTGCGGCACGTTGGTCTCTCCCGCGAGTTGGTCAAACTCTCGTCGCGCCCCCTCGAAATCCCCGGTGGCCGCCGTCTGCACCGCGCGGGTCAGCTGTTCATCCGCCGCCTCGGGTGACATCAACCGGGCCGAGGCAGCCGCCGCCTGCTCCGGGAAAATGCGGTCGCGCATGAGGAATACCCCGAGTCCGAGGAGCAAAATAACCACAAGCAACCCGATCGAAAGGAGCGCCGTGAACTTCCTCGTCTCCTCGGTTTCCATCACAACCCGCTGTTTCGGCTGGTAGGGCTTGCGCGTGCGCTCCAGGACTTTCTCCCGAGCGTAGCCCAAGTGGCTGACCAATTCGTCGTAGGACTGATACCGTTCGTCCGGATGTTTCGCCATCATCCGATTGATCACATAGGCGGTCTCGCTGGAAACGTCGGGAGCGAACGCCTGGAGGCTCACCGCCTGGCTCTTGAGTTGCTTCAGGGCGACCATCGACGCCGACTCGGCCTCGTATGGCGGTCGTCCGGCAAGCGCATGAAAAAGCGTGCCCCCCAGACTGTAGATGTCACTGCGGTAGTCTTCCGGTTGGTTGTCCAGTTTCTCCGGCGCAATATAATACGGGGTTCCCCAAATCTCACCGCGGACGGACGCTTCTTCGTCCATGACAATGGCCAAACCGAAATCGACCAGTTTCGTTGTATGCGCGTCGGCGAAAAGGATGTTTCCCGGCTTGATGTCGCGGTGGATCAGGCCTTTCTCGAGCGCCGCATTCAATCCCATTGCGATCTGCATGCCGACCTCCAGCGCCTGCGCCTCGCCCACGCGGCGTTGGATGGCCATGAGGTGGTCAAGCGAACCTTTCTCGACCAGTTCCATCGCGATGTAAAATTCGTTGTGGTCCTGTCCGAAGTCGAAAACCTTGACCACGTGCGGATGGTTGACGGAGGCCGTGAGGCGGGCTTCGATCGCGAGTTTCTCCCGCTCCTCCGCATTGGCACTGCATTCCTTCTTCAGGATCTTCAAGGCCACCTGGCGGTTGAGCTTGGTGTCCGTGGCCCGGAAAACCGAACCCATTCCCCCCTCACCCAGCAATCCGGAAATCACAAAGTGGTTCACTTTGACCCGCACCCGTGTCGGCTCCCCGCAATTCGGACAGTTGACCTCGGTGAACGGGACAATTTCCGTCACATCCATCATGGTCCGGCAGGCGGGGCAGCGTTCAAGGACACGGGCGTCCTGCGATTCGGTGGTTGCTGCCTCGTCCGGTTGCTCCATTGTTCTTGGGGAAAGATGCTTTGGCCGCCTGTCGAGACGGGTTATGACTATCTGATGCAGGAGACATACCCGAGGACGAGGCGTCCCGCAATCCAAAACCCCTGATGAACAAAGCAACGGAAATGACGGTGCCCCCGGAATCTGCCGGAATCCGCCTGGATCATTTTCTGCGCGGGGCGATGGGCGAGGTCTCGCGATCGCGCATCCAGGCCCGGATCCGGGCTGGCGAGATCCTTCTCAACGACCGCCCGGCCCGTCCGTCCGAAGAATTGCGCGGGGGCGATCGCATTACGGTTCCGGAGCCTCCGCCACCGGCACCGGCGTTGATCGCAGCCGAAGAAATCCCGCTGTCCGTTCTCTTCGAGGACGAAGCCCTGCTCGTCATCGACAAGCCAGCCGGACTCGTCGTGCACCCCGGAGCCGGGAACTCCGAGGGCACCCTCGTCAATGCCCTGCTCCACCACTGTCGGGGATTGTCGTCCATCGGCGGTGTCGAACGGCCCGGGATCGTCCACCGCCTCGACAAGGAAACCAGCGGCTGCCTCGTGGTCGCGAAATCCGACGCCGCCCACCATTCCCTCGCACGCCAATTCGCCGGCCGGGAGGTGAAAAAAACCTACATCGCCCTCGTCGAAGGCCGGCTCCGCCACCCCCACGGCGAAATCGATGCCGCCATCGGTCGCCACCCGGTTCACCGCCAGAAAATGGCCGTCCACGAACGCGGCCGCCCCGCCCAAACCCACTACCGGCTCCGCGCGACCGACGGATCGGTCAGCCTCGTCGAATGCCACCCGCGCACCGGACGCACCCACCAAATCCGCGTCCACTTGAAACACTTGGGGCACGCGATTCTTGGCGACCCGGTTTACGGACGGCGCGGCACGCACACGCGCCATTTCCTTCATGCATGGAAAATCGGGTTCAAGCACCCGACGACCGGCCGGGACGTGTCGTTCGAGGCGGCACTTTCGCCCGATTTTCCCGAATGGGCGCGAGCCGCTCTGGCCACCTAGCCGCGCTCGCCAGCCAGATGCTCGCGAAACGATTCCTCAAAGCGGATCGGATCCAGCACCTTGATGATCCGGCCCTTCACGGCGATGAGATTCATCCCGCGCAATTTGGCAAGCGTCCTGGAAAGCGTTTCCTGCCGGGTTCCCAGTTCGCCGGAAAGCATGGTCTTCGTCATCCCGATCGCCACCTCCGCCGGCGAATGCGTGAGCGGCTTCGGACACCGCCGCAGGATCCAGTTCATCAGGCGCGTCTCCGCATCTTTCAACGTCACGCTCTCGAGCGACGTGATGAGCCCGCGCATGTGGAGGCTCATCGATGCCAGGATCCGCAGGGCAATGTCGGCGCGTTGCTTGATCACCTGGAGAAACTCCCATTTCGGCACCAGAATGACCTCACTCTCGCCCACGGAACGCGCATCGGTCAGATAACCCTCCTCATTGACCAGGGAATTCTCGGCAAATGACTCGCCCGGCCGGAAAAGATGGATCACCTGCTCGCGACCATCCGCAGCCACCCGGTGGACATTGATGATTCCCCGGCGGACAATGTAAAACCCGTGAGCCGGTTCCCGCTGGCGGAACAAATACTCACCGCGGCCAAAGTTTTTCAGAATCGAGAACTCGGCGATCATCGCCAGATCGTCCTCCGGCAAACCCGCGAACACCGGCGTCCGCCGCAGCGAGAAGACAATCGCGGCATTCCGCAAGGTTTCATGTGGACCGGGCATAAACCCGCAGTATCTCAGGGATCGACCGGAAAAATCAAGCGGGGTGCCGGTGAGGATTTCGAGTTGACAAGCACGCCGATTCCGCCATTCTTCCCCACCGCGCAAAAATCATCCTGCCGTCGGTCCCGGGTGGTCATCTTCGATGGTCCGCCACTGCGCACGGGGAAACCCGGCAGAATCTAGAATACCATCATGCCAGTTCGTCTCGGTCGGTTTGAAATGCCGAAGTCGCTCGTCAAGGACGAGTCCACCGCCACGGAAACCTATGCCAAGTTCGTCGCCGAGCCCTTTGAGGCCGGATACGGGCACACCATTGGCAACTCGCTCCGCCGCGTGCTCCTCAGCTCGCTCGAAGGGGCCGCAATCACCTCGGTCAAAATCGAGGGAGCCCCGCACGAGTTCACCAGCCTTCCCGGCGTCGTCGAGGATGTCGTCGACATCATCCTCAACCTCAAAAAAATCAAATTCAAGGCCCACGACCACGACGTCCGCAACCTGCGCCTCGCCGTCAACAAAGAAGGCGCCGTCACCGCCGGGGATATCGAGAGCACCGCGCAATGCGAAGTCCTCAATCCTGACCAACTCATCTGCACGCTCGACAAGAAGCAGAAGTTCGAAGCCGAATTCGAAATCAAAGTCGGTCGCGGCTTTGCCACCGGTGACGAAAACAAACACTCCGATCAACCGATCGGCGTGATCGCCATCGACTCGATCTTCTCGCCGGTCACCCGCGTCAAATACGCGGTGGAGAATACCCGCGTCGGACAACGGACCGACTACGACAAACTCGTGGTGGAAATCTGGACCGACGGCCGGATCACCCCGGATGACGCCCTGCTCCAAGCCTCCGCCATCCTCCGCCACCACCTCGATGTCTTCGTCGGCTACAACGACGAGCAGGTCGAATTCGACGAGACCCCGCAGGAGGTGAGCCAGGAAAACACCCGGATGAAGAAGCTCCTCAACATGAGCGTCAACGAGATCGAACTCTCCGTCCGGGCTGCCAACTGCCTCAACAACGCCAACATCACCACCGTCGGCCAGCTCGCCATGAAGACGGAAGCCGAGATGCTCAAATACCGCAACTTCGGCAAGAAATCGCTTAACGAAATCAAAGACAAGCTCCAGCAACTCGGCCTCGGCCTCGGCATGAAATTCGAAGCCGGCCTGGTCGATCTCCCGCAGGAGGCCAAGTAACACGCCATGCGCCACCGCAAGAAAACCGTCAAACTCGGCCGCACGACCGCCCACCGCGACGCCCTGCTCGCGAATCAGGTCTGCAGCCTGATCGAACACAGCCGCATCAAAACCACGCTCGCCAAAGCCAAAGCCGTCCGTCCGCTCGCGGAAAAGATGGTCACGCTCGGAAAGCGTGGAGATCTCCACGCCCGGCGCCTCGCCGCCAGTGCCCTCGGCCAGAAGGACGCCGTGAAGAAGCTCTTCGCCGAAGTCGCGCCCCGCGCGGCCGATCGCAAGGGCGGCTACACCCGCATTATCAAGCTCGGGCCGCGCCAGAGCGACTCCGCGCCGATGGCCTACATCGAATGGGTCGATTCCGTCGTTGTCGAAGCCGCACCCGAACCGGTCGAAGAGAAGAAGCCCGCCAAGAAGGCACCGGCCAAAAAGCCGGCTGCGAAGAAAAAGGCGGAAGCCGAACCCGCGGCCGAAAAGGAAAGCTAAGGATTTCCCTCCCCTGAGAGAGCAGGAGGTCACAAGCCTCCTGCTTTTTTTTTGTGGGGCTCGGGCCGATCCGCGTGGCTTACGGCCCTTGGCGGAGCGCCCGCCACGCCGCACCCTGTGCGCGGTTAAAACCCCCACCATGAAAAAACGATCCCCCCTGATCGCCGCCTGCGCGGCTGCCCTCGTCCTGTTCATCCCCGTCGCCCGTTCGGCCGACGTCACCGTCAACTGGAGTTCCACCATCGCCGAGTCGCCGACCTACCTCTTCGGAATCAACCAGTGGCTCGGCAGCGACGAGAATGTCGCGAAGGGCACCGATTACAAAAACTCACTCGGAACGATTTCGCCGGCGATCATCCGCTACCATCACGGCGAACAGGTTTCTCCCGGCAGCCCCTATTCGTGGGTGAACAGCAACTACACGTGGAATGCGGCTCGTGTTCAGACCATCATTTCAAACGGACCCGCCAGTGCGACCCGTCTGATCAATATCGTCAAATGGCCCGCCAGCATGGCTTCCGGCAGCCAGCTCGACGACAGCAAAAGAAGTCAGTTCGCGTCCTGGTGTGCCGATCTCGTTTCGATCGTCAATGCGAACGGGCGCTATGTGAAATATTGGGAAATCTTCAATGAGGTCGATGGAGCGTATTCGTCATCGGACATCTGGAAGCTCGGCGAAGCCTTCAAAGCGGCCCGCACCGCCATGCTGGCCAAGGACCCAACCATCCTGGTCGGTGGCCCCGCCTTTCTCCATCCCTGGGACAACGCGAAAATGGATGCGTTCCACAACACCGTCAAAAGCAACATCGATTTCGTCAGCTTCCACAGCTACACATCCTCGAACACGAACGACACCATCTCGTATCTCTACGATAAGACCGATCGCTTCGTCAGCGGCCCGCAGAACGTTCGCAGTTCCATGAACGCCAAAGGCGTTCCGTCGACCGTCCCTCTGTTCCTGACCGAGTGGAATATGTACGACTCCTGGAACAAAGACACTCAGGGTCAGATGCGTTCCAACCAAAGCGCGGTCTATGATGCCCTGTCCTATAAGAAAATGGCGGAGGCGAAATCCGTGCAGGCCGCCTTTGCGTTCAACGATGCCGATTGGACCTACGGAAAATTCTCCGGCTCGACCGTTCGCGCATCCGGCCATCTCATGAAACTGGCCCGTCGTTTGCTCGGCGGATCTATCGTCTCGACTCAGAGCAATGCCAGCGCAATCGTGCCCATGGCCGTCATCACCCCAGCCCGCCGCAGCGTCGTTCTGATCAACCGAAGCAACAACCTCGAATATGTGAACCTGAACCTCGGCGGTTGGACGCCCGGAAGCACCGACTGGACAGAACACAGCCTCGTCAACAACGGCCATTCCACTTCGCAGAAAACATGGAACGGAGCGCCACAAAACGTCTCCGTCGCCGCTCACTCGATCAAGATCCTCGAGTTCGTCGAAACGTCCGCCTCCACGTTCTTCCGGATCAAAAACCGCTGGAAGGGAAACTTCCTGCGGGACGGCGGATCGCTCGTGACCTATGGCGTTGGCACCACCGACGACTACCACTGGCGGCGGGTACCGGTCAGCGGAACGAGCTATGTCCGCTGGTTGAACCGCGGAACCGGTGACTCGATGCACGCCGAAAACTCGTCCACCCAAGTTCAGGCGACTCCCGGTTCGGCCTCATGGCATAGCGCTCAATGGACGCAGGAAAGTGTCGGAAGCAGTTACCAGATCATGCGCAATCGCCATCGCAATCCCTCCGCCATCCACGTTGAACAACAGAACGGCTCGGCCCAATTGGGAACCATCGCCAACGACTGGCACAGCGCCCACTGGAAACCTGAGGCTCAATAGGCTCGCGAGCCACTCGTCGCCGCCCCGGATCAGCCATCCGGGGCGGCACGAACGCGACGGCTTTACTCCAGCGCCAGTTCGGTCTGAACTCCGCGATCGGGTTCGCGATGCTCCGCAAAGCGAACGCCAACGCCCAGAAGTCGCACCGGTTTTCGTCCCCGCAGCCACGCATCGCCGAGGAGCTGCAGGCAGACAGCGGGGTCCACAACAGACGCCACGCACTCGCGTGTCGTGTGCGTGAAGTCCGCGAACTTTACTTTCACAAACAACTTATGAATGGGACGGTCGCCGGCCTTTCGCTCCAGATCACCGGCCAGTTCGGAAACCAGTGGACCCAATGCACTTCGACAGGCATCGAGCGTCCGGAGGAGTTCATCGAAGGTCGACTCGTTGCTCAGTGACTTGCGCGGGCGGTGCGGTTCGACCGGACGGTCATCCACTCCGCGGCAAAGGTCGAATAACTCCTCGCCCCAGCGGCCGAAGCGCTTCGCCAATTCCGCACGGGTCATGGTCTGAAGGTCGCCACACGTTGTGATCCCCAGCGACGCCAACCGGTCCGCGCTCTTGGGGCCGACACCCCAGAGTTTCCGGACCGGCAGGGTTTTCATGAATTCCTCGACCTTGCCGGGTGGCACGGCAAATTGGCCGTTCGGCTTCCTCCAGTCGCTCGCAATCTTCGCCAGCATTTTGTTGGCAGCGATCCCTGCCGAGGCCGTCAATTGCGTTGTTTCCAAAATGCGCCGGCGAATTTCCTTCGCGAGGTCCCACGCATACCGGTCGTGCGCCGTGACGTCGAGATAGGCCTCGTCCAGCGACAGCGGCTCCACCAACGGCGTATACTCCTGAAGAATCGCCCGAATCCGTGCCGACTCGACCCGGTAAAGATCAAACCGCACCGGCAGAAAAATGAGCTGCGGGCAGCGCTCACGCGCCTGGAAACCCGGCATCGCCGAACGCACGCCGAACTTGCGGGCTTCATAGTTGGCCGTCGTCACCACCCCACGTCGCCCGCCTCCGCCCACCGCGATCGGCTTCCCGGCCAGTTCCGGCCGCTCGCGCATCTCGATCGCGGCATAAAAGCAGTCCATGTCGAGATGGATGATCTTGCGAACCGACACCCGGTCATCCTACTCCGGATTCCCGCCCTGTCAGGTTTTGGTTGAGTCCGCCGCCGGATCAGTTGACATGATCCGATGATTTCAGCCGACCACGCGCCGCCACCGGATGCCGCCGCGCGCATCCGCTCGGCCGGCCGGGTCGCCCTCGATCTCGAGACTTCCGGGCAGGGAAACAAAGAGGGCCTGGACCCGTGGCGTGGGGACATCCGCCTGCTGACCATCGCCATTCCGCGGTCCGAGCCTTGGGTCTTCGACCTCTGCAGCGGCCCCCTGCCTGCGGACGTCGCCGGCGCCTTGTCCGAGGTCGAGATCGTCGCCCACCATGCAAGGTTCGACCTTCTTTGGCTCGCGGTCCGCCTCGGCATCCGCCCACGCACGGTCTTTTGCACACTCACCGCCTCCCGCCTGCTCACAGCAGGGACGCTGGATGGCAACTCGCTCGACAACGTCCTCGCGAGACATCTGGGCATCGCTCCATCCGACGACCACTCGACGAGCGACTGGGGCGGGCTTTTCCTCACCGACGACCAGATCCGCTACGCGGTCCGCGACGTCCGCCACCTCCACAACTTGCGGCGTGTTCTGGAAAAGGAAATCACAGCCGCGGGACTCGACGCCGTTTGCTCGTTGGAAATGAACCTCCTGCCCGTCGTCGTCGCGATGGAAGAAGCGGGCATCGCCGTCGACACCGAGCGGCTGCAAGCCATCCGCGACGACGCCTTGCGCGACTCGCATTCCGCCGCCGTGCGGCTCGCCGATCTCCTCCGAACACCGGCCCTCAACCCGTCCAGCCCCAAACAACTTCTCAAAGCCCTCCAACGCCACGGACTAACCCTCCGCGACACCGACGAATCCACGCTCAAGGCCAGCGACGACGGCGTCGTCATCCCGGCCATCCTCGACTTCCGCTCCCGGGAAAAGCTCGGCCAGCAGGCGCAATCCCTCCTCGACGCCGTCGGCCCGGACGGCCGGATTCATTCCCGTTTCGATCCCACCGGCACCGACACCGGACGCTTCTCGAGCCATTCACCCAACCTCCAGAACATCGCCCGCGGTCCCCTGCGAGCCTGCTTCATCGCACCGCGAGGCCAGCGCCTGCTCACCGCCGATTACAACCAGATCGAACTCCGCGCCGCCGCTTTTCTCGCCGGCGAGGACCGCATGATCGACGCCTACCGCGCCGGCGAAGACCTCCACCGCCTCACCGCCGCAGCCATCCTCAACAAACCCGCTTCGGAAGTTGACAAACACGACCGCCAGATCGCCAAAAGCGCGAACTTCGGTCTCCTCTACGGACAGGGTGCCCAGGGTCTCGTTCACTACGCCGCCAATTCCTATGGCGTCCAACTGACCGTTCCCGAAGCCCTCGCCATCCGGACCAAGTTTTTCGCCGCCTATCCCGGCATCGCCAAGTGGCACTCCCAGTGTTGGAAAGCCGCACGCGCAAAAGTTCCCGAGGCCCGAACCCTCCTGGGACGCCGCCGCGTGATCACACCCGGTGCCGACCGCTGGCAGCGCTTCACGGCTCTGGTCAACACACCCGTCCAAGGCTCCTGCGCAGACGGTCTGAAGATCGCCATGGTTGCACTCGCACCACTCCTGCCAACCGGAGCCCGCCTCGTGAGCACCGTCCACGATGAACTCATCGTCGAGTGTCCGAAGGACCAAATCGACGAAACCTCCGAAGTTCTCCGCTCCACCTTGGTCCACTCCATGCAAGTCCTCCTCCCCAACGTCCCCATCGCCGTCGACCTCGCGACCGGCCGCAACTGGGCCGCCAAATAGAAAACGCCAGCCAACTCCCAGCACCAACGGTGCGCCCCATACCAGCCCCGCCCACCGGGCGGGAATTCCCCCATCCCCATCGCGCCCAGGCCTGAAGGGCCGGCTCATCTGCCACCCTACTGCAACTGCCGCCTCTGACACCCGACCGCCGCCGCAAACAACCCGATCACCACATGAAACGCGAGCACCCACAGGCACAGCCCGGTCGGGGAAAGCGACGTCTGCACCACCATCTGAACGATGTCATAATACCGTTCGCCCTTGAGCGTCTGAAGCACGCCGGACCAACTCCAATACGCCGCAATAAACGGCCTCACCGCATCCCCAAGAAACGCCGGCAACGCCAGCACCGCGCCGGACAGCGGCAATTGAAACCCGACGAGATAGATCGAAACCAACGACGCCTGTTCCGCCGACCCCAGAAAACTCGACACCGCCAAACACACCGCCGTCATCGCCGCATTCACCAGAACCAGAAAAACCAACTGCGTCGGCAGATCCCCCGGAAACCCGCAGATGAAATGCACAAACAGCCCCATCCAAATCGACTGCGCCAGCACCAGCAAACCGAGAAAAACCGCCTTCGAGGCCACGTAGCTGAGCGGATTCAACCCCGCCAGCTTCTCCTTTTCAAAAATCAACCGCTCCGCCGCGATCTCCCGCCCGGAGTTGTTCGCGCCCATCAGCGTCAGCAACACGACCTGGAACATCACGATGCCGGAAACCAAGCTCCCGACCTTCGTCGCCTCGACCAAAAAATCCTTCGCCTCCACCAACTGCTGCACCACATCCAGATCGAGTCCCATGCTCAGGCTCCGAACGGCCGGAAGACCGTTCCATGCAAAGATCGCCACCAGCACCGGAAATCCGAAAATCAACCCCAGTTGCAAGGCCACCTGAGTCCGGTTCCGGCCGAAAATCTTCAGTCGCCGCGCAAAGAGCGTCAAAAACTGACTCAGCGCACCCGGGCCCGGAACCACCCCCGGCGCACCGCGATCCGGCGTCACCGCCTCGGCATCCGCCGGCTCCGGCACCTTTTCCTCCGCCGCCTCTCCCTCCGTCTGCTCCGCCCCCTCGCTGTCAAACCGCGGCGACTCCGCCTTTGCGGAATCGTCCACAAAGGCGTGCCGATGCTTCCTCCACGATTGCGCCCACTCCTTCGCGGAGCGCAACTCCAGCCGGGCAAAAAGTTCCTGGGGATCGTCCGTCCGGAAATAATGCGCCAGATATTCCGGCGGACCATGGTAAGCCACCACGCCCTCGAAGAGCACCAGCACCGAGTCGTACAAATCCAAATGCCGCAAGCTGTGCGTGACCGAGAGCACCACCCGCCCCGACGAACGCGACAACCCGTGCAGCAACCGCACGATCTCGTCCTCGGATTGCGGATCCAGCCCGCTCGTCACCTCATCGCAGAGCAGGATCGCCGGCTTGCTCACCAATTCCATCGCCAGCGCCAAACGCCGACGCTGACCGCCCGAAAGCACGCTCACCCGCCGATCGCGGAATTCCAGCATGCCGACCTCATCGAGCACCGCATCCACACCCTCCGCCAGCGCCGCCGCATGCATCCCGCGCACCCGCAACCGCATCGCATACGCCACGCTCTCCGCTGCCGTCAGCTCCTCATAGGCAATCCCGAACTGCGGGACATACCCGATCTCCGCCGGCGAAAAATCCTCCACCGAAACATCCCGTCCCCGCCAATGGATCGACCCCTCCTCGTCCCCGTTCGCTATTCCCGTGATCACTTTGAGCAACGTGCTCTTCCCGCACCCGGATGGCCCGATGATCGCCCCAAAATGCCCCTCCGGAAAACCCGCCGTGATATCCGCCAGCAACGGCCGAACATCCTCCCCGGCCCCAACAAACAACGTCACATCTTTGAGCTCCAGCACGGCGAACCAGCATCCCGAAACCCCCACCCATTGACAACGCCAAAAGGCAGGCCGACGGAAACTGGAACACGAACCGTAACTCCTGTGGGCCCAATGCGCTTTGCGGTATTGCCCGACCCAAACCGTCCCCACGTCGTGTGTTCTCTCTAGTCCCCGGAATCCTGCCAGGTGACTTGGTGGCTGCCTGTCCCCGCCCGTGGGGGAACGAACAGTTCTGGTGTGTCAGACCGCGACGACTTGGACGGAGACGTTGAGTTTTTCGAAGGCGTCGGCTGGGCCGGACCAGGTGCCGGAGAGCGGGCTGGCTTTGTGCGGGTCGCGGGCAACGGCGACCGAAACGTGTTCGAAGCCGGCGAGTTTGTTGTTGGTGGGATCGAATCCGCGCCAGCCGGTGCCGGGGATATAGACTTCCACCCAGGCGTGGGTGGCTCCGTGGTTCCCTTCGCCGAGGAGGATGTAGCCGGTGACGAAGCGCGCGGCGAGGCCGAGGTGGCGGGCGGCCTCCATGAAGAAGAACGCGTAGTCGCGGCACGATCCGGAACCGAGTTCGAGCGTCCTCGCGGGCGATTGAACACCCGGTTCGTCGCGCCAGGCATAGATGAAATCCTGATGGATGGCCGAGTTGAGGTTCTTCAGGAGATCAAAGGTATTCGCGAGGTCGCCCGGCCGGTAGATGCGTTCGGCGAGCCATCCGAGAACCGCCGGTGCGTCGCCCGGATGGCCGGCGAGCCGATACGGGATGATTTCGAGTTGCTCGTCGGCGGAGTATTCAAAGGGGAACGATTTCGCGGCGGGGTCGACCAGACATTCCAGCGGATTGTCATCGTAGATCTCGACGGTGACTTCGCTTTGGAGCGAGAGGTGGTCCGAGGCCTTGGCAAAGGTCAGGATCGCGATCGAGTTGTCATAGATGTCGCGGATCCAGCGGACGGTTCCATCCGGCTGAATGCTGAGCCGGGCGCCTTTGATATGCAGATCGTGGCCTTCGCGCGGGCGGATCATGGCGCGATGGGTGCCGAACGTGACGGGGGATCGATAATGGTAGTCGGTGGTGTGAAGGATCCGGAGGGTTTTCATCGCCGTTTGCCGCAAAAGATGTTGAGTCCGAGTTCGCCGGCGAGCCATTTGGCCGCGGCGGTGGCCCGCACGCTGTTTCCGGCGGGATCGAGGGGTGGCGAAACAATGCCGAGGCCGCCAACACCCGGTGTGATCCCGATGAATCCTCCACTGACGCCGCTCTTGGCCGGAAGACCGGTCTCGTAGAGCCAGTCCCCGGACGTTTCATAAAGTCCCGCCGTGACCATGACCGCCAGGACATGGTGGCAATGGACCGGATCGAGGACGTTTTCGCCACTCAATGGATGGACACCTTCGTTGGCCAGAACCGATGCCATGACGGCGAGGTCGCGCGCCGAGACGCGAAGCGAACACTGGCGGGTATAGAGGTCCACCGCCTCATCCGGATCAGAGTAAATGCGCTGGTGTCCTTCGAGGAGCCGGGCAATACCGCGGTTGCGGTGGTTGGCGGCCATTTCGGACTCGTAGACCGTGCGGTCCAATTCCAAATCCCGTCCGGCAAACCGCGAGAGTCCCTCGCGAAGCCTGTCCCACTTCTCTTCCCGGTCGCGTCCGGGAATGAGGCTCGTTGCGGCGATCGCGCCGGCGTTGACCATGGGATTCGTGGTGCCGTTGCGTTCAATGGCGATGACCGAGTTGAACGGGAGGCCGGTGCTGTTGGCGCCGAGCTTCTCGCGCGCGGCGTCTTCGCCGATTTCCTGGCAGACCAAGGCGAAGACAAAGGGTTTGGAAACGCTTTGGATGCTGACCTCATGGCTGGCTGCTCCGCTGACCGAAACGTCGCCGCCAGTCGTGGCGAAGGCGAGGCCGAACAAATGGGGGTCGGCCTCGGCGAGTGCCGGGATGTAATCGGCGACTTCGCCGCCGGCGACTCCGGCGAATCGTTCACGGGCCAGATCCAGAATGGCGGAAACGTTCACGACAGCGGGCTCAACCGAGCCAGTTGAGGAATTTCTGGATGACGAGGGCATTGCAGATGTCGACGAAAAACCCGGACACCAGCGGCACGATGATGAATGCTTTATGGGCCGCCCCGTATTTCTGGGCAACAGCGGTCATGTTCGCCATGGCGGTCGGCGTCGCCCCGAGTGAGATCCCGCCGAAGCCGGCACTGACGACCGCCGCCTCGTAGTCGGACCCGAGCACTCGGAAAATCACAAAGAGCGCAAAACAAAAGGCGAGGACGAATTGCGCGGCGAGCATCGCCAGGATCGGTCCGGCCAGAGCCGCAATCGTCCACAGCTGCAGGCTCATCAACGACATGGCCAAAAACACGCCGAGGGAAACATCCGAAACCAATGCAAGCGCCCGGCTCCTCGCCGGCCACGGCAACTTCGTGAACCGGGGGACCGTGTTCGTAAGGATGATCGCCCCGAACAGAGAACAGACAAAGAGCGGAAGGTTGAAATCGATGCGCGCCAGCAGCTGCTGGATCACGCCACCCAACGCCAGGCTGATGTTCAACCAGAACAACGTGCGCAGGAATCCGAAGTAGTCGATTTCCTCGACTTTTGTCTGATGTTTCACGCCGACATCGAGGTCGGCCGACGCCGCCGGTTCGAGGCGGTGCCGCGTGATCAGCAGGCGTGCAATCGGTCCGCCCATGAGCGAGGCCAGGACCAGACCGACCGTGGCACAGGCAATGCCGATCTCGCTCGCGTTCGTGATCCCGTGTTCCTCCGCAAAGACCGGTGCCCACGCGATCGTCGTCCCATGCCCGCCCAGCAAAGACACCGACCCACCCAACAAACCAACGACCCGGTCGAGGCCCATCAGCGAGGCCACGGCCACACCGGTGAGGTTTTGAAGAATCATGAAAACCAGCGTCGCGACAACGAGGATGGCCAGCGGACGGCCCCCGGCGCGCAGTGTGGCAAAATCGGAATTCAGACCAATTGCCGCAAAAAAGTAGAGCAGCAGAAAATCCCGCGTCGTCAGCGTGAACCCGATTTCGGGTCCGCCGATCGCATGAATGATCGCCGTCACGGCACACACGATCAGGCCGCCGGTGACGGGCTCCGGGACGTTGAATTCCTGGAGAATCGAAAACCGCCGGGTCAGCCATTTGCCCAAGGCCAGGACCAGGATGGCGATGTTGAGGGTGGCGAAGCTGTCGAAACTCATTTGGTTCTTTCAATGACCACGTCTGCGTCGGCGAGCGCACGGGCGAGGCGTCGCTTCCGGCGGATCGGCAGGTGCGCGTAGAGCAGGAGATCGGCCGGATGCCAGAGCGCCACCCACGCGAGGATCAGCACGCCGCGCGAAATCGCATCCATGAGCGGTCGACCATCCATTGCCGCCAGAATCTCCGAAAGGGCGAAGAGCGCGACGGAGATCGAAATCGCAAGCAACCCGCTCCGGCGAGCGTCCTTGAAAATCGCTTCCAGTTCGGTCCCCGCGACCTCCGCATCGTTGAGAAAGTGATCGCGAACCGCCGCCCGCACTTCGTCGGCCCGGTCCATGTCGCCGGCGGCCGGACGGAAGACAATCCGGAACGACGCGGCGGCCCGCCGTCCACGCGCGGCTTCGCGCTGGATGGCTTCAGCCAGCTGCTCGTTGAGACGCCCGCCAACAAACGGACAATCCGCATTGTCGAGGGCGGATTCGAGGTTCCGGAGTTCGAATTCCAATGTGCGGACAGGTGAGGACATGGGTGATTGCTCTTGCATCCTTCGGCGAAACCGGGCCATTTCCCGGCGATCATGTGTTTGCCCTACCCCAAAGCCCGGGCGCTGGCAATCGCCGCCGCGGTTTGTTTTTCGCTGGCGGCTTGCTCCCAAAAGCCCGAGGAGCCCGCCGCCGCCGTTCCGCCCGTGCGCATTTTTGAACTCACTCCGCCATCCGAGGCTTCGTTTCGCAGCTTCCCGGGTGAGGTCGCGGCGATCGCCAACGGTCGACTTTCGTTCGATGTCGGCGGCCGGCTCATCGAGTTTCCGGTCTATGACGGCAAAATCGTGGAGCCGGGCGAGTTGATCGGGCGACTCGAACCGGCGGACTTCCAGGCGCAGTTCGACTCCGCCCGGACGCGCTTCCAAACCGCGCGGGACGAACTCGCGCGCCAACAACAACTGTTCGACCGCCGGGTGATCTCGCGGGCGGAACTCGACCGGCACCGCGAAGCCTTCGAAATCGCCGACGCAAATTTCCGAACGGCACAAAAAGCGCTGGAGGACACCGTCCTTAACGCACCCTTCAAAGGCCGCGTCGCCCACCGGTTTGTCCGCAATTTCCAGAATGTCCAGGCCCGCGAACTGATCGTCCTCCTGCAGGATGTGAGCCGTCTCAAGGTCGACATCCAACTTCCCGAATCCTCCGTGACCCGCGCGGCGGCCGGCGCGACAGCGCAACAATTGCGCTCGATGATCGAGGCCCGCGCGGAATTTGCGGCGATGCCCGGTCGGTTTTTCGAACTCGCCCTCGATTCGTTTGCCACGCGCGCCAACCCCGCATCCCGCACGTTTCCGGTCAGCTTCGTCTTCGAGCCGCCCGACGACAGCAGCATTCTACCCGGCATGACGTGCAATGTTTTTGTCCGCTTCAAAGATGAGACGGCGGCAAATGAAGCGCCATCCGAGTTTCTCGTTCCGGTCGCCGCGGTCGCCACGGCCACAGGGGCGTCGTCGGTTTGGAAATGGAATCCGGCAGACGGCCGCGTGACCCGGGTGTCCGTGGAATTGCTCGGCCCCGCCAACGACAACCTGCGGATTCGCTCGGCCGATCTGGCCCGCGGTGATCGCATCGTGGCCTCGGGCGTCCGGTTCCTGTCCGACGGCATGGTGGTCCGCGAAATGGAGACGGCCGGACGCTGATGAACATCGCCGAAGCCTCGATCCGGTTCCGCACGGTCACGCTCGTCCTCACGGCGCTTGTCGTGGTGCTGGGGATCAAATCCTATTTTGAGCTGCCGCGACTGGAGGACCCGGAGTTCACGATCAAAGACGCGCTCGTGATCACAAACTATCCGGGTGCGACCGCCGAGGAAGTTGCCGATGAAGTGACCGACGTCATCGAGCGTGCCGCCCAGAAACTCGGCCAGATCCTCCGCGTGACCTCCCGGTCCGAGCGCGGCCGCAGCACCGTGACGGTCACGATTCGCGACCAATACGGAAAAGACGAACTCCCGCAAGTCTGGGACGAACTCCGACGGAAGGTTTCGGACGCCCAGCACGAGTTGCCGCCGGGCGCGGGGCCGTCGCTGGTCGTCGACGATTTCGGGGATGTCTTCGGAATTTTTTACGCGATCACCGGACCGGATTACTCGATGGCCGAGCTCAACGAAGTCGCAAAAATGCTGCGGCGCGAGCTCCTCATGGTGCCGGAGGTCAAAAAGGTCGAAATCTTTGCGCGGCAGCAGGAGGCGATCTACGTCGAAATCTCGCGCGAGCGCAGCGCGCTCCTCGGGCTTTCTCCCGAACAAATTCATGCGGTGCTTCGTGAACACAACCTGGTCGCACCGGCGGGCGCCCTCGATGTCGGCGAGATGCGTTTCGCCATCCAGACCGGCGGCGCTCCGACGAGCGTCGAATCACTCGACGATCTGATCATCCGCCAAGCCGGAGAATCCGGTGAGCTCGTCCGGCTGGGCGATCTGGCAACGATCCGCCGGGCTTACGTCGACCCGCCGACAACGATCCTCCGATACGACGGCCAACCCGCAGTCGGCCTCGGAATTTCCACCGTGAGCGGCGGCAACGTCGTCCGCATGGGAGCCGCGGTCGAGCGCCGTGTGGCGGAGCTCGCATCGGTCATCCCGCTCGGTGTCGAACTGCACAAGATCTCGTTCCAGGCGGATACGGTCACCGAGTCGATCAACGACTTCGTCCTGAATCTCGCAACTTCCGTTGTCATCGTCATCGTCGTTCTGCTGGCCGCTATGGGGTTGCGGAGCGGGCTGCTCATCGGGAGCATTTTGATGATCTCGATCGCCGGGACTTTTCTTGTGATGCAGGCGAGCGGATTGATCCTCGAGCGGATTTCGCTCGGCGCCCTGATCATCGCGCTCGTGATGCTCGTCGACAACGCCATCGTGATCACCGAGGGCATGCTGATCGCGATCCAACGCGGCGTCGACCGCTTGAAAGCCGCCAAGGATATCGTGCGCCAAACCTCCATTCCCTTGCTCGGCTCCACGTTGATTGCGGTTCTGGCGTTTGGCGCGATCGGCCTCTCGGACGACAAGACCGGCGAGTATTGTCGTTCGCTGTTCGATGTTCTTCTGATTTCCCTGCTCATCAGTTGGGTCACGGCGATCACGGTCACTCCGCTCTTTTGCTATCTGTTCCTGCGGGCCAAGCCGACGAGCAATGGCGCGCCGACCGATCCTTATGCCGGGCCGGTTTACCGCTTCTACCGGCACGTTCTCGTGTTTTGCATGACGCATCGCTGGGGGACCGTGGTGGCGATGATCGCCCTGCTCGCCGGCGCGATCTTCGGCTTTCGATTCGTCGAGAACAGCTTCTTTCCGAATTCCACCCGCACCCAATTCCTCATCGACGCCTGGGCCCCGGCCGGAACGCGCCTCGACGCCACCGCCGCACAGGCCGCCAAGATGGAGCAATATCTTCTCGGCGTGGACGGCGTGGAAAATGTCACCACCTGCGTCGGCCAGGGCACGCTCCGGTTTCTTCTGACCTACGCACCCGAGCGGTTTGATCCGGCCTTCATTCAGTTCATCGTCGATGTCGATGACCACCGCTCGATCGACCGCATTCTTCCGCAGGTCCAACAACAACTCAGCCGCGACTTTCCGGACGCTCTGGTCATCGGCAAACGCTTTCTGCTCGGACCCGGCGAAGGCGGGCGAATCCAGATCCGCTTCTCCGGTCCGGACACCGCGGTCCTCCGCTCGCTGTCCGACCAAGCCATGGAAATCCTGCGCGCGGACGGCGGAGCGAAGGGCGTGCGGATCGATGCGCGCGAAGAAATTCCGGTCGTCAAACCCCAGTTTGCCGAAGCTCCCGCCCGCCTCGCCGGCATCACCCGCACCGACCTCGGGGCAGCACTCGAGTCGTTTTTCTCCGGCCGCCGAATCGGAATTTATCGCGAGGGTGACGAGTTGATTCCGATCATCGCCCGCGCGCCGGAAGGCGAACGCCGCGACCCCGCCGCCATCCAGGACGTCCAGATTTTCAGCCCGGTCGCCGGCACGGGAATTCCAATCCGTCAGGTCGTCTCCGGGTTCGATACCGAGCTCGAAGAACCAATCATCATGCGACGGAACCGCCAGCCAACGATCACGGTCCACGCCGACCAAACGTCCGGACTCGCCAGCGCGCTTTTCGACCGCATCCGGCCGCAGATCGAGGCCATCGCCCTTCCGCCGGGCTACCGCATGGAATGGGGCGGCGAACACGAGGATTCCTCCCAGGCCAAGGCCGCACTCGCCGGAACGCTTCCCGTTTTTGTGCTCCTGATGGTCGTGATCGTCGTCTGCCTGTTCAACTGCCTGCGGGCGACGCTTATCATCTGGCTGACGGTTCCCCTGTCGATCATCGGCGTCGTTGTCGGCCTGCTGGTCTTTGACAAGCCGTTCGGCTTTATGGCGCTCCTTGGAGCACTCAGCCTCTCCGGCATGCTGATCAAAAACGGCATCGTCCTCCTCGACGAAATCAACGCGCAACTCAAAGCGGGCACACCGCCGTGGGATGCAGTCGTTCAAGCCGCCGTGAGCCGCGTGCGCCCGGTGCTGATGGCCGTGCTGACCACCGTCTTCGGCCTTATCCCGCTCATCCCCGACGTGTTCTTCGGTGCCATGGCCGTCACCATCGTCGTCGGCCTGCTTTTTGCATCCGTCCTGACGCTGATCGTCGTCCCGGTCCTTTACGTCATTTTCTTCAACTGCCGGCCGGCAGCAACGTAAGCCTACGCCGTAGACCGCTCGCGCCGCAGTCGCTCCAATTCTTGCTTCAAAGGCTGCCAGTAGGCCTGCGCAATCACCTCGGCCTCGAGCGCATCGAGTGCCGCCTGCAGCCGGGTCTTGTTTTCCTCGCTGGCGAGAATCGCGAGATCGATATCGCGGCTAAACTCGGCTGCGCCGTACGACACGCAGGCCTGTCCGCCCATCAAGAGGCACTGGACCCGGTGCTCGCGCATCGAAGAAAGGACTTTGCGTATCGGGTTCGGGATCAAGAGAGCCTCCAAGTGCCAGATAAGCCTGCCAGAGTCGGGAAGTCTCCGTCCAGCGCTCAGCAGGCGTCATCCGATACCACTCGGCCCACTCCTCTCCAACCAAATCCTCCGGTGAGGTCACTTTCGGAGATTCATTGAGGAAAACCGCCTGCGCAAGGCATCATTCGGGACACCGGATGTTCCGGACTGGAAAAATGCGGAGCCCGGACTAACGTTTCCGGCCACAGCAAATGCCCAGCGTTTACATCAAGACATACGGCTGCCAGATGAACGAGCGCGACTCCGATCAAGTCGCAAAGATGCTCGTGGAGCGGGGGTATCGGTTGACCGGGGAGGAAACCGATGCCGACGTGATTTTGTTGAACACCTGCAGCGTGCGCGACATGGCCGAGCAGAAGGCGATTGGGAAAATGGGGATGCTGCGCAAGCTCCGGGAAGCGCGGCCGCATTTGGTCTTCGGCTATTTGGGCTGCATGGCGCAGGCGCGGGGCGAGTCGCTTTTGGAGACGTCACCGCACGTCGATCTGGTGGCGGGAACGCAGAAATTCCACCGGGTCGCCGACTACATCGACGAACTCCTCCGGCGTCGACTGGAAGCGCGCATCGATGACGAGCGCCTGCCGATCGTCGACGTCGACGAGGAAGAGGGCTCGCAGGGAACAATCCGGGATCAAAGCGTTGAAGACGGCCAGTGCACCGCATTTGTTTCGATCATGCAGGGCTGCAACATGCATTGTGCGTTCTGCATTGTCCCTCAGACGCGCGGGGGCGAGCGCGCGAGGACCATGGAAGACATCGTGGCCGAGGTCCGTTCTCTCGTGGACCGCGGCGTGCGGGAAGTCACACTGCTCGGCCAAATCGTCAACCTCTACGGACGCCACGAATTCCAGAAACGCGATGGGATCAGCCCGTTTGTCCAGCTCATCGAAGCCGTCTGCGCGGTCGATGGCATCGAACGCGTGCGGTTTACATCGCCGCATCCGATCGGATTTCGTTCGGACCTGATCGGTGCATTCGAGCGTCTTCCGAAGCTCGTCGAACACGTTCATCTTCCCCTGCAAAGCGGCAGCGACCGGATCCTCAGACTCATGCGCCGCGGCTACACGGCCGAGAAATTCCGGAGCCTGGTCGCGGAGCTCCGTGAGGCCCGCCCGGGCATCGCGATCACCACCGATATCATCGTCGGATTTCCCGGTGAGACCGATGAAGACTACGCCGCCACGCGCGCGCTGACCGATGAGGTCGGTTTCGACAACGCGTTTGTCTTCCGCTACTCGCCCCGCCAAAACACGCCCGCGGCAACGATGGACGAACAGGTCGCCGAGGAAGTCAAAGAAGCCCGGAACCACGATCTCCTCACGGTCGTGAACCGCCACTCGGCGGCAAAACTGAACGCACTCGTCGGCTCGGAAGTCGAGATCCTCTGCGAAGGCCCCAGCCGGAACAACCCGGAGCGACTCACCGGGCGCACCCGCACCAACAAGATTGTCGTCTTTGAAGGCGCTCCCCGTCACATCGGAAAAATCTTCCGCGTGCGCATCGAGCGGGCGAGTTCCTCGACGCTTTACGGCGACCCGGCGGTTCTGGAATGACACGACTTCCCGCCTCCCCGTTCTCGCTGGATCTGACCCTCGAGAGTGGACAGGTCTTCCATTGGGAAAAGCAGGGCACCGGACATTGGCGCGGGCTGATCGGTTGCAAACTCGTGGAGGTCCAACAGGATCCCGACGGCCTCGCCCTGACCGCAGGCGACCCGGACCGCGTCGCGCGCTATTTCGCGCTCGACCATCCGCTGGACGAAATCTACGCGTCATTCCCAGATGACGACCTTTCACGTGCAGCACTCACGGCCTGTCGCGGAATGCGGATCATCCGGCAACCGAAGTGGGAATGCACGGCGACGTTCATCACATCCTCGATGAAACAAGTCGCCCACATCCGGGCCATGTCGCTGGAAATCCGGAGGCGCTACGGCACACCGGTCGCCGGGTCGGATGTGGAAGCCTACCCGGATCCCGCTGCGCTCGCCCGCTGCGAGGAAGAGGATCTTCGCGCCTGCGGGCTTGGTTACCGGGCGGCCAATCTGGTTGCCACAGCAAGAAAAATTTCCGACGGCCACCTCGATTTGGAAGCGCTCGCCGCCCTCCCGACCGATGACCTGCGCTCCGCGCTCGAGACGCTTCCGGGCGTCGGGCGGAAGGTGGCGAATTGCATTCTTCTTTTTGCCTACGAACGCCTCGACGCCGTCCCGATCGACGTGTGGATCGGCCGGATCCTGCTCGCGATGCGCCGCGGGCGGCGCGGCACTCCCGGTCAACTCGCCCGCTACGCGCGGCGGCGCCTCGGGCCGGTGGCCGGCTATGTTCAACAATACCTCTTCCATCACGCCCGCGTTTCGCGGAAATTTGCTCCATGACGCTGGCTGCGAAGCGAGACGAGGAACGCAAGGAAACGACGATTGCCGTCGTTGCCTCCATCCTCATCCACCTTCTGCTCATCGCCGCCATCGCATTTGCGCTGACAATGCCGGAACTTCTGCCACTGCCCGAGCCGCCGGCGGAAGAGGAACCGCTGGAGGTAACGCTGTTCACACCGGAACCCGCCACGCCGCCGACGCCCCAATTCGTCCGCACCGATCCCAACCGTGCGGTCGCCGAGCAACAGGTCGACGCGCCCTTCGAATCCGACAACAACACGGTCGCCGCATCCGAGGCCGCACCGACCGGTCAGGACGCGATGCCATCCGTCGAAGGTCGGGAGACGCCGTCGTTGGATTTGGAGGACCGCCCATACACCGCCGGACCCGAAACCGCCGCGGCACCCCAGACCCCGGCACAGCAGGAACCGGTACCCACGCCCGCCCCCGAACCCACGGCCGCGCCGGAAGAAGAACCGGTTCGTCCGGTCCAACTCGCATTGCTCCCGGCACCGCCCCGCCGCGAGACGCCACGGCCGACGCCGCCCGCGGAAACCCAACCGGTTCGCCAGCCACAGCCGCCGGCCGCTCCGGGGTTCCAGCCGGAGACGCGCGTGACACGAATTCGGGGAAACATTTCCAACCGGGGAAAAGCCTCGCTCCAGGCGCAGGCAACTCCCCTCGGCCGCTACAAAAAGGCCCTCGCCGATGCGATCGGCTCGCGTTGGTATTACTACGTCAACAACCAGATCGGCCTGCTGAACATTGGCACAGTCGAAATACGGTTTGTGGTAATGCCCGACGGCAAGGTGCGCGACATCAAGGTGCTCTCCAACTCCTCGAATGAAAGCTTTGCTTCCGTGAGCGTCAGCGCCATCGTCGAGGCTGAAATTCCGCCCATCCCGGAAGACGTGGCCAAACTCCTTGCCAACGGCCGCATTGAAATCGATTACTCCTTCACCATTCTCAGCAACTGATGATCCTCGCCACTGTTCTCGAAGACACTGTCAATTTCTTCCTTCGCGGGGGGCCGTTCATGGTCCTCCTCGTTCTGCTTTCGATCGTTTCGCTGACGGTAATCCTTCTCCGGGGTCGGGCGTTGCGCGAGCGGACGGTCATTCCGGAGGGCATCGCTGCGGCCGTGGAAAAGCTTCAGCCCGGAGACGATCTGGACAACCTTCAGAAGGCCATGGCGGACAATCCATCGCCCTTGGCCCAAATCCTCGGGACCTTGATCAACCATTTGAACTGGCCAAAGGCCGAGAACCTTGAAGCGATCCAAACGCGGGCAAGGAACGAGGTCTCCCGGCTCGAACGCGGGCTCGTCATCCTTGAAATTTCCACCGGCGTGGCCCCGCTTCTCGGATTGCTCGGCACGCTTTCCGGGCTCGTCGGGATCTTCGCCGCTCTTGGCGGTTCCGGCGATCCGGTCGTTGTCGCCCGCGGGATTTCTGAGGCGCTCAACACGACGATCGTCGGTCTCGCCGTCGCTGCACCGAGCCTGATCGCGCACAATTATTTCCAGCGGAAAATCGAAGTGATGGCGGTTGAGATGGAATCCCTCGCAGCGGATTTGCTCGCCAAGTGCTATCCGCACGGCGAACTCCCGCAGGTCGAAAAACACGTCTTCGGAGAAGCCAAGTAGCAGCAATGCGCTTCCACACCCGCAAGCGGCGCACGCCGGTCATCATCATCGTCTCGCTGATCGACATCCTTGCGATCCTCCTCATCTTTTTCATCGTCACCACGACGTTTCGAAAAGAACAGCCCCGCCTCCAGATCAACCTGCCCGAATCCAAACAGGCCGAAAAAGCCCCAGCCGAGACCAATGAACCGCTTCTCCTTCGTGTCAAAAATGGCGAGGAGATCACCCTCGGCGAGGAAGCTGTCACCCTCGACGGCCTGCCGGCGGCCCTCGCAGCCGCACGATCCTCCCAGCCGAACCGCCCGATCGCGCTGCAAGCGGATCGCGAAGCGCCATTCGGCGTCGTCGTCCGCGTACTGGACGCCCTGAAGGAAGCCGGATTGAAAAACGTGCCCGCCTTCACCCAACCGGAAGAATCATGATTCTCGAAATCGCCGAATACGACCATCCCGCCCTGCGCACCAAGGGACGCCGCATCGAAAAGGTGGACCAGACCGTCGAGGAACTCGCCGCCGACATGATCGACACCATGCGCGAAGCCGATGGGATCGGACTCGCCGCCCAGCAGGTCGGCCGCCCCCTCCAAATGTTTGTCCTGGAGGTGCCACCGATGAAGGACCGACCGAGCGCCATGCGGATCGACGGCGATCTGCGCGATTTCCGCGCTGCGATGCCAATGGTCCTGCTGAATCCTGAAATCGAGGCCTTCGGACGCGTCAAAGCGGAATCCGAGGGCTGTCTTTCCTTCCCCGGCCTCCGCGGTGACGTCGCGCGACCGTATTCCGTCCGTGTCCGCGCCACGTTGCTCGACGGACGTGCGGTGGCGTTTGAGGCGGATGGCCTGCTTGCGCGCGCGGTGCAGCACGAGTTCGACCACCTGCAGGGTGTGCTCTTCATCGATCGCATGTCGCGCGAGGATGCCAGCGAACTTCCCGACGATGTCCGCCGCCTGATCCGCCCGGCACCGCGCGGTTAAGGCGAGTCAACCGACGCGCATCCCAAGCGAGATGCCGCCGTCCGCGGTCAGGCAGGCCCCGTTGATATAGGCGGCCTTTTCCGAACACAGAAACAGGGCGATGTCGGCCATCTCCCCGGGTTGGCCGATCCGCCGGAGCGGGCTGACCCGTGCGAGATCCTCCGGGCCGGTGTGGACGCCTTTTGCCCGCGCTTTCTCGAAAAAGCCGCGGAGCATCGGGGTATCGACCGGGCCCGGCGAAAGCTCGTTCACGCGGATACCACGTGGACCTTCCTCCAGCGCCGCGCAACGTGTGAGCATCGAGGCCGCGGCCTTGCTGGCGCTGTACAGGGCGTTTGCCGGAGTTTCGAGGCGGGCGGAAATCGACGTCACGTTGACGATGGCACCCTGGCCCGCCTTTCTCATGGCGGCAATTTCCGCCTTCATGCAGACCCAAAGACCGCGCACGTTCACGTCGAAGGTCTCTTCAAAATCCGGGAGTGTGGCATCGAACACACCGCCCTCACGATCAATGCCCGCTGTGTTCACCGCTGCGCGCAGCGTGCCGTTCCGTCCACAAAATTCCTCCAATACGCGCTCGACGGCTTGCGGATCGCGGAGATCGGCGATGAGGCTTTCGGCCCGACCGCCCGACCGTCCCACGGCTTCGACGACCTCGGCCGCCCGGACCGCATCACGTCCCAGAATGCCGACGATGGCGCGCTCCCGCCCAAATGCCTCCGCCACAGCGCGGCCGATGCCGGATGTCCCACCGGTCACGATCACCACAGCGCCGTCAAATTCGGATCGCATCAGCGTTTCGGAATCTGCGCGGCAATTCGGTCGGCGAGTCGGTTGAACGGCAGACTTTGCAGGAACACGCTTCCGGTTCCCTGCAGCGTTGCCAGGAAGAGACCTTCACCGCCGAAGACCATCGACTGAAGATTTCCCGCACGTTCGATATCAAATTCGATCCCGTCGGTGAAGCCGACCAGGCACCCGGTGTCGACGCGAAGCGTTTCACCGTTGAGATCCTTGCGCATGAGCGCACCTCCGGCGTGGAGGAACGCGAGCCCATCGCCTTCGAGCTTTTGGAGAATAAACCCCTCGCCGCCGAAAAGCCCCGCGCCGAACCGCTTTGTGAACGCGATGCTGATCCGCGTGCCCGCCGCCGCGCAGAGGAATGTGTCCCGCTGACATTGGAACCGGCCACCCATTTCGCTGAGGTTGATGGGGACGATTTTGCCCGGGTACGGAGCGGAGAACGCAACGCGCTTTTTGCCTGCGCCTCCGCTGTTCGTGAAATGCGTGAGAAAAACACCCGCACCGCCGACGGCGCGTTTGGCTGCGCCCATGAGGCTGCTCATCAGCCCGCCACCGGCATCGGTGCCATCGCCCATTCGCGCCTGGAAGGTGATTCCGTCTTCCATGTAATTCATCGCCCCGGCCTCGGCGATCACGGTTTCTCCCGGATCGAGTTCCACCTCCAGGATCTGAAGGTCATGTCCAAAAACTTCGTAGTCGATTTCGTGAGCAGGCATCGGGGATGCCGATATCTTGGTACAGGTCACTTGGCAAGTTCCGGGTGCTTGCGCAAACGGGTGCGCCATGGCTACCGTCAGGGAATGGCGCGTGTAGCATCCATCGAACGAAAGACCTCGGAAACCGAAATCCGCCTGACTCTGGTGCTGGACGGCACCGGGGCTTCGCGGGTCGCCACCGGGATTCCATTCTTTGACCACATGCTCACGTTGTTTGCACGGCATGGATTGTTTGATTTGGAGGTCGAAGCCAAAGGCGATATCGCGGTCGATTTTCACCACACGGTCGAGGACACCGGGATCACACTCGGGCAGGCCTTGACCAAAGCCCTCGGCGACAAAGCGGGGATCAACCGCTACGGATTCGCTTACGTTCCCATGGACGAGGCGCTGGTCCGAACCGTCGTCGATCTCAGTGGCCGGCCGTATCTCGCTTACAACGCCCCGGATTCCGTAGAGGCAATCGGCGGTGCATTTTCTTTCCAACTGATTGAGGAATTCCTCCGGGCCCTCGCCGTGCATGGCGGGATGAACCTGCACACCGACGTGCTCGCCGGACGCGATGCCCACCACATGGCCGAAGGCGTGTTCAAGTCCCTGGCCAGGGCATTGGACAGTGCCACGCGGGTCGATCCGCGTGTGCAGGGAATCCCAAGCACTAAGGGCGTTCTCTGACGCTCCGCCAATCGAACCGTTTTCATGAACTGCAAATCCATCGGGGTTGTCGACTACGGCAGCGGAAATCTGCGAAGTGTGACCAAGGCCCTCGAGGCCACCGGCGCGACGACGGTTCTCGTCACCGGCCCCGGCGCTTTGGGTTCCATGGATGCCATCGTCGTTCCCGGCGTTGGTTCGTTCGGTGACTGCGCAGCGAACCTTCGCGCCACCGGCCTTTGGGATCCCCTCCGGGGTTGGATCGGCGAAGGGCGGCCTTATCTGGGAATCTGCCTCGGCTACCAACTCCTCTTCGAAGCCAGCGAGGAGTCGCCCGGAGTCGCGGGTCTCGGAGTGCTCGGCGGACGCTCGGTTCGTTTTCCCGACGACGTCCGAAAGGTGCCCCACATGGGCTGGAATCCACTCGATTCGACAACCGGTCCGCTTTACGACGGTCTACCAGCCGGCACTTCGATGTATTTCGTCCACTCGTTCTACCCCGTGCCGGCGGACCCATCGATCGTCTCCGCACAATGCGAATACGGTGTGACGTTCGCCGCCAGCATCTCGACCGGCTCGCTCCACGCCACCCAATTTCACCCCGAGAAAAGCCAGTCTGCCGGGCTCGCTGTTCTGCGCAATTTCGTGAAATCCCTATGATCCTGCTTCCTGCAATCGACCTGATGGGTGGCGAAGTCGTCCGCCTCAAGCGGGGCTTGGCCTCGGAAAAGACCGTGTATTCCTCGGACCCGGTGGCATTTGCCAAAAAGTGGGAGGAGTCCGGCGCCGACTGGCTGCACCTCGTGGATCTGGATGCTGCGTTCTCCGGGCAGCCGAGAAACCTCGCTGCCATTGAGAAGATCTGTGCAGCGGTCGACATTCCCTGCGAACTGGGTGGTGGCATGCGCAACGCCGACAATGTCAGCGCTGCGTTCAGCGCCGGTGTCAGCCGCGTAATCCTCGGAACCAAAGCCTGCGAGTCCCCGGAGTACGTGGCCGAGATGTGTCGCGAATTCGGAGGCGACCGCATCGCGGTCGGCATCGACGCAAAAGATGGCCGCGTTGCGGTGAAGGGCTGGACCGAAACGACCCAAACCTCGGCGACCGACCTCGCGCTGACCGTGCAAAAAGCGGGCGCCGGGACGATCATCTACACCGACATTGCGACCGACGGCATGCTCGAGGGCCCGAATTTCGGCGAACTTGAAAAGATGCTCCAGCTTCTGGATTGCCAGCTGATCGCCAGCGGCGGCGTTTCGTCCGCGGACGACCTGCGGAAGCTGGCGGTCATGCCGGGATTGTACGGAGCAATCATCGGCAAAGCCCTTTACGATGGTCGAATTTCCGGAAACCTCCGCGAGCTCATCCCACACGCGGGCTGAACTTTTTCGCAACCGGATCCGATTCTCGGGTTTTCATCCGATGATATGAAAACCCACGACTTGATCCTCCTGCTGGCACTTGCCCTGGCTCCGATCTCCCTCCGGGCGGGCGAATCCAAACGAACAGCCGAATATATCCTCGCCACCGCCTCCGACCACGAAGGCCAATCCGTTGCCCTCGACGTGGCATTCGTCAAACCGGTCCATTGGAAAAGCCCGATCCCCGAACTGGCATTTTTTCACGCCGCGACAAGCGACACCAGAGACAATAAGCCGGGCGGAGTGATTCTCGTGGCCGTCGCCGCCGCGGATGTCGATCGAACCATCCGGAAATACGGAATGGATCACGACGGGCGGGGCGAGTCCGACACGCTCCGTGGAACCCTGCTGGTCGGTCCGGGACCAATCCACCGTCCGAAAATCTATTTCGTCGACACGACCGGCCAGGCCGAGGAACTGATCAAGAAGCACAGAAATGTCGTGCTCGATCCCGATGACGGCCAGCGCCACCCTCGCGGCCCCCGGGGATTCGGCGGTGCCAGCGAGCAACAAGGCGAAACACCAGCCGCAGACTAGCAGGCCGGGCCGGCCATCCCTTCAAGAACAAACTCAACCACCGGGAAGCCTCTGGAGCGCCTCACCGGCCGAATGGAATCGATCGGCCGGTTGAACGGCCAGGAAGCCCATCACCCACTGCGTCACCTCAGACGGAAGGTCGGGACGGATGGCATCGAGTGGCGTCAACCGCTGCTCCAGATGGGCCGCGATGACATCGTCCACCGAGGCACCGGTGAACGGATACGAACCGGCCAATGTGAAGTAGAACACGCAGCCGAGCGAGTAGAGGTCGGTCCATTCACCAACCGGCAGGCCTTCCAGTTGCTCGGGAGCCATCGTGTAGATGCTGCCCAGGACTTCACGGGGTTCTCCATCCGTGGTCGTCCCCAGCCCGGTCTGCAGGAGTTGGGCGAGGCCGAAATCCAGGACTTTGACTTTCCACGTATCCTGTTTGCCGGCGGAAACCATGATGTTCCCGGGCTTGACGTCCAGATGAAGCATCCCCGCGTCGTGAACCGCTTCAATGCCCGCCAGACTCCCGCGCGCCACCGTCAGAAAATCATCGCATCGCAGAGGCGCATGGTCACAAATCTCCTGCAAAGTCCGGCCGGGCACGTACTCCATGATCACCAGGATGTCCCCCAGGAAGTCCACGATGTCGAACACGGTGACGACGTTCGGATGGAGCAGACTGGCCAACGAACGCGCTTCCCGGATGGCGGCCGCAGCGGTTTCCTCGGATCGATCCGGATTTGAGAAGAGGCGCTTGATGGCCACGCGCCGGTCGAGCTGCAGATCGGTCGCCAGCAGGACCTCACCGAGGCCGCCGCGGCCCAGGAGCCCGCCCAACTCGTAACGTTTTCCAATGTCCAAATAGACCGACATTCCTTCAGCAGGCTCTCATGGACTTCCGTTGACCACAAGGCCGGTCAAGCCGAAGAGCGATCCAGATGAAACTCGACCGACACACCGTCCAACGCCGCCAACGCATCAAACGTGTCCTGAAGTCGCTTGGCCAGCGGTCTGGGCGCCTGCAGCTTCGGCGGTGCCGGCTCGACCGGGAGCACGGGTTTCTCCGCATTGCGCCAGAGTTGGTGCGTGTCCAGCCGAACGGTGTGAAACTGCGAGGACATGAGTCGTCGGAAATGGCATCGCTCCGTTCGTTCGAAGGACAGAATCATTGACGCGGCATCATCGCCATTCAACGAACCCAGCGACGCATCCACAATGCGCCCCCGCTCGATGATCAACTCCGCTTCTCCGTCCGGCGTCGCCAGCGCCATGCGGCCGCTTTCGCCCTTGGAACAGAGATATTGGACAAACCGGGCCGGAGCCAGCCCCTTGAAAACTCCGTCCGGACAAAAACCATCGCTGTCTGCAATCGCGCTGATCAACCGGTACATCGATCCCGCTTCATCCGGCGTTCGCGGCTTGCTGAAGCACAAATGAGCACCGGCCTCCATCAATCTCGCCTCGACTTCCCGCTTGAGCCCGGCGCTCACCAGAATGAGACGAACCGACGAATGCCGGGCGCGAACGCTTCGGATGAACTCCAATGTTTGCTCACCCGGCTCGGCACAGTCGAGAATGAGGGCTTCGAAATCGCGTTCCTCGAGCTGCGCCGCGGCCATCCCCGAATCGGGAACAATCGTCATATTCTTGCGCGGAGCGCCGGTCTCCCTCGCCAAAGATGAAAACTGCCTCGCGAGAAGGCGCAGATAGAACAAGAAATCGCCGACCAAAAGCCACTCGGCCTCCGGCTTGGCGGATTCGGATGTGGAGCCCTCCGGAATCACAACATTGTTGCATAGCACCTACCGTGCCCATTCGAAAGCCAAAAACGTCGATTCCTACGAAATCGGATCGGATTTCTGCCCGCAACCCCTTCGAATTCAACCGGTTGTTTTGAACTGCGAAAAAAAAACAGATTTTTTATCTGGGCGGTGAGGGATTCGAACCCCCGACCAACAGTGTGTAAAACTGCCGCTCTACCACTGAGCTAACCGCCCGGGACGCTCCGACTATGGACGCAGCCGGGTGGATGCAAAAGCGGAATCTTTTCGCAGCCGGGCGCTTGAAGGCTAAACCGGAGGGACCATTGCATCCAAAGGGAGTGGCGGAGAGGTTTTGGGCATGAAGATCGCGTGGCTCCTCCTGGCAGCGGCGGCACCTGTGCAGTCCGGGATCGAAATTCACAGTGATCAAGTGGTTCACGAGTGCTCCCCGCATCTGGGCGGCACGAACATCAAAGCCCACGATCTGCGTTTTGCGTCCGGCGGGGACGGGATCGATCACGTCAAATGGGCACGGCAGGCGCGGATTCCGTTGATTCGCACGCTCGCGTATCCCGACAAGCCAGGTCACGATCCGACGCCCGGCGGACGGGATCTGGCAGAGTTTGACCGCAATGTGTCGGCGATCCTGGCGGCGGGGGCGCGACCCTTGTTCATCCAATACATCGAACCGGGATTGCGGTATGTGAAAGCGAATGGCGACCCGGGTGGTTCGGTGGCGGAGAACATGGTTTTTCTTGTCCAACACTACGCGGCGGCCCCGTTTCATCTGGAGTTGCAGCATTGGGAAATCGGCAACGAACCGGATTACGACATCGATTACCGCGTCGAGTCGCCGGAGGCCTACACGGCGGTCTTCAATGAGATCCACGATGCCCTCGTGGCTGCCGGTTTGCGCGAACGCGTGCGGTTGTGTGGTCCGGCCGTCGTGAGTCCCTACCGGCATGTGGGGCGCGACTGGGACAACACGCGGTTCATCGACGCCGTGCTTCGCGACTGCCGGCACAGCGTGGATGTGGTGACCTATCACAGTTACTCACCGCACGGAGACGAATGGAACGATCCGATCCGTTTGCTCAACGATCCGGTCCTGGAAAAACTGGAGAATGCGCAGCGTGGCGTGGCGGCACCCGATGACTTCGGTGCCGCGGCGTTGGCCGAAGCAGTCCATGCCGCGCAGCTCCAGCGGACGGGGGCGGGTATTGGGATTACGGAATACAACACCAATACGCTCCACCACTCGGCCGCGTCCGGGTTGTACAATCTCATGGTCCAGCAATTCCACGCCCGAAATCCGTTGAGTCGGTTGACGTGCTCGTTCGTGTTCGACGAAGTGGGGATGAGTTATGGTGGCAACGGCCACTTCGCGGCGCCCAACGAACCGAACGCCAACTATTGGGCCTTGTGGATCGCAGGAAACCTCCGCGGCGACGAAGTGGTCCGCGTGAACGCGCCCGCCGATGGGCGGTTGCTGGTTCTCGCCACCCGGGATCGCGACCATGTCTTCCTTGAGGTGATCAATCGAACAGCGTCAGGCGTCGAAGAGAGTGTTTCGGTCGACAAAGGAGGCGCGTTGCAGGCTGTCCACCGACTGGACGCCAACACCACTCCGGACCAAGCCATCGAGCCGACAGACGGCGGGAAATTCGCGTTCCCGCCTCTGAGTGCAACCGTCCTCGTCTTCCGACGCGGCGGGGATTAACCGCCGGCATCGTTTGCTTATTTCCCGTCGAGTGCGGTGACGCCGGGCAGCGCTTTGCCTTCGAGAAGTTCCAGCGAAGCGCCGCCGCCGGTCGAGCAGTGGCTGACCTTGTCCGCGACTTTGAATTTCTTGGCGGCGGTGGCTGTATCGCCTCCGCCGACGACGGTGATCGCGCCAGATGCAGTGGCTGCCGCAACGGCTTCGGCCATCGATTTCGTGCCTTCGGCAAAGCGGTCGAACTCAAAGACGCCGGCGGGACCATTCCAGATGATCGTCTTCGCACGGCCGATCACTTCAGCAAAGAGCGCACGGCTCTTCGGACCGGCGTCGAGGCCCATCCAACCGGCGGGAACGCCCGCTTGGTCATCGGTGAGCTGGATCTCGGCGTTCGGATCGAACTTGTCGGCGCAAACGAAATCGACAGGCAGGTGGATTTGCACGCCTTTCTCTTTGGCTTTTGCGGCGAGTTCCTCGACGATCTTCGCGCCTTCGGGATCGAACAGGCTTTCGCCGATTTCCATGTTCTCGAGAACCTTCTTGAACGTGTAGGCCATGCCGCCGCCGATGATGATCTCGTCGGCCTTGTCGATGAGGTTGCGGATGAGCGGAATTTTGTCGGCGACCTTGGCGCCGCCGAGAATGGCGAGGAGCGGACGTTTCGGGTTGTCCAACACGGCAGCGAAGGCATCGAGTTCCTTCTGCATCAGGAAGCCGGCCACTTTGTCGGGCAGATTTACACCGACCACGGACGAGTGCGCCCGGTGCGCGGTGCCGAACGCGTCACTCACGAAGACATCACCCAGCTTCGTCAGGCTGGCACGGAATGCCGCGACCTTTTCCGGGTCCGCCTTTGTGGATGTTCCGTCCTCATTCTTGCGTTTGCCCTCTTCTTCCAGGTGGAACCGAAGGTTTTCCAGCAGGACAACATCCCCCGGCTTCAGCGCTGCGCAGGCCGCCTCAACGTCGGGGCCGACACAGTCCTCGAGAAATTGAACGGGTTTGCCCAAGAGCTCCGAAAGTTTTTCGGCAACCGGCTTCAGCGAATACTTCGGCACCTTCTCGCCATCCGGGCGACCCAGATGGCTCATGAGAACCACCGAGGCCCCCTGTTCCAAGGCATACTGGATCGTGGGCAAAGCGGCCACTATGCGCTGGGGATTGGTGATGGCTCCCGTCGCTTTGTCCTGCGGAACATTGAAGTCCACACGCATCAAAACGCGCTTGCCGGAGAGGGAGATGTCTTTGATCGACTTTTTCATAAAGAATTCGAAATGCGAAATGGGGAATGCGGAATGATTACCCCTTGGTGGATTTGGTGATGGCCGCAAGGATCCGCTTCAGTTCCTGAGCGCCGTCGAGGAGATCGTTCGCGGCTTGGGAGACTTCCGGGTAGGAGTCACGGATGAGCCGCAGCCAATAGTGGGACTCCCGGGCCTCTTTTTCAGCCCGGCTCATCAACGTGTGAAACTCAGGGCGCGTCTGTGAAGCTTGAGCTTCTTCGAGATTGGCTCCGATGCTTGTGGCGGAGCAAACAAATTGCCGCGAGAGCACAAACTCCCTGAGATTCTGCAAACTCCGGGAAAGCGAGATGCCCGCCAGCGCAAACGCGTAGCTTTTATCGAGAACGGCGTTGGACCCGTCGTTCATTTCGCATTTCGCATTCCCGAATTTCGAATTTGCTCAAGCCATTTGCTTGAGCAAATCGACGCAGCGGTTGCTGTAGCCCCACTCGTTGTCGTACCAGGAGACGAGCTTGAAGAAGTTGGCGTTGAGTTCGATGCCGCTTCCGGCGTCGAAGATCGAGGAGTGCGTGTCGTGGATGAAGTCCGAAGAAACGACCTCGTCCTCGGTGTAGGCGAGGATGCCTTTGAGGTAGGTCTCGCTGGCCTTTTTCATCGCCGCGCAGATTTCCTTGTAGCTCGTGGCCTTCGTGGTTTTCACCGTGAGGTCAACAACCGAGACGGTCGGCGTGGGCACGCGGAACGCCATGCCGGTGAGCTTGCCTTTGACTTCCGGGCAAACGAGGGCGACGGCCTTGGCAGCACCGGTCGTGCTCGGGATGATGTTGATCGCCGCGGCGCGGCCACCTTTCCAGTCTTTGCGCGACGGGCCGTCCACCGTCTTCTGCGTGGCGGTGTAGCTGTGGACCGTGGTCATGAGGCCTTCCTCAATGCCAAAGCCTTCCTTGAGAAGGACATGGACGACCGGAGCGAGACAGTTGGTCGTGCAGCTCGCGTTGGAGACAATGTGGTGTTTCTCAGCCTCGTATTTGTCGTTATTGACGCCGATCACGACGGTGATGTCCTCGTTTTTCGCCGGGGCGGAGATGATGACCTTTTTTGCACCCGCGTCGATGTGGCCCTTGGCCTTGGTGGCGTCGGTGAAGAGCCCGGTCGATTCAATGACGATGTCGACGCCAAGGTCCTTCCACGGAAGCGCGGCCGGGCCTTCTTTGACAGCCAGGCACTTGATCTCCTGACCGTTCACGACCAGCGTGTCGTCCTCTTCCACCGAGAGGGACGACTTTTTGCTGAAGACTTCGCCTTTGAACCGGCCCTGCGTGGAGTCGTACTTGAGAAGGTAAGCGAGGTTGTCCGCCGGGACCAGATCGTTCACGGCGACGACCTGATGGCCTTTTTCCAAGAGCCCCTGCTCCACGATTGCGCGGAAAACGAGTCTGCCGATGCGTCCGAAACCATTGATGCCGATTTTAGCCATGTTGTGAGTGATTAGATTTTTTTATGGAGCAGGGATTAAAGAGCCCGGCGCCGGGTGCGTCAATGTTCAAACCGATCGCACTCCCCTCTCCCACCCGCTGTCTCGCCGTTCCCATGACCTGAATCATACTCCTGAAACCGAGATTCGTCCCGCACAACGATGACCCCTGATCCGCCCTGAAGTTCCTCGGAGCGGATTTCGGGGACGTCTGCGGCTTTGACAAGCGGCTGTGACGCGAGTATCCGATCTCCCAGCATGCGGTTCTTTTCTGCGCTCCTCGCGGTCTTGGTGGCGGTGGCCTTTGCCTCGCCGCTGACCTCGTCCTTGGCGCATTGCGCACCCCCGGTTACCGCAGAATGTTCGGATGCCGGATGCACGGACTCCGGATGTGAATCCTCGCCGGACGGCTGTGCGCACTGCGGGCATTTTGGAAAAATGCTGGCGTTTTCCGAACCGCGCAGCATCGGAACAAGAGCGGCCGGGTCGCTGGACCTGAGTGCGCCTGCGAAGGTTTTGCCGGACGGATTTCTCCCGGTCATCGATCAACCGCCCCGAGCGGCCTGAGTCCCTCAGTTGGACTGGTTTTCCGGTCCATCCTCTCCAAAGCGTCCGCCGGTGAGTTGCCGGTGGGCTGGGTTCAGGCATTTTCATGAAGATCGAACAAGCAAAAGCCCTCCGTCTGGAGGCAAATATCAATCGGGACGATGAGGTCAGCCGGGCTGGCCGGCGGTTTTCGCCGGCATGGCTGGTCGCCGGAGGCGTTCTTGCGCTCGCGCTGGCCGGATGGTTCTTGGCACCGCGGGGGGCAGACGCTCCGTCGGTCGCCGAGCCAGCGGCGGCGGCCCCTGCTGCTTCGGCTTCGGCCTCCGATGGCGCGTTCACCGCCGCCGGATACATCGAGCCGATCCCACCGTTTCCGGTAAAAATCACACCGCTCATCCCCGGACGGATCGACCGGTTTGCCATCCGTGAGGGTGAATCGGTCAAAGCCGGGGACGTCATCGCCACAATGAACACCGGGCTCCTCGAGAATCGCGCCGCGGAATTGAAGGCGGCCGCAGCGGTGACTTTGGAGCGTCTTGGATTGGCGGAGCGGGAACTCGCCCGGGCCAAGACGCTCTCCGCCCGCGGTGCGACACCACAGCGGGAACTGGACCAAGCCACCGCCGAGGCGGGCATTCTGCGTGCCGAGGCCGGCCGGATCACCGCCGAACTCGAAACCGTTCAGTGGCAGATTGAACAATCGACCATCCGATCTCCCGTCGACGGCGTGCTCTTCGAACGCTCGGCGTCGGAGGGCGACTACATCAATCTCGACGAACGCCATGAGATTGCATCGGTCGTCGACCCGGCCCAGATGCAGGTTTGGGTCGACATCAACCAACGCGACGTGGCGCGAATCCGCGACGGAGGGCAAGCCCTCGTGAGCCTCGACGCCGAGCCGGGGCGGGAATTCCTGGCGCGCGTGGATCGCATCCTCCCGAGGGCCTCGCTCGCAAAAAACACCGTGCGCGTCGTCCTCCGACTGGAGGAGTCATCCCCCGCGCTGCGTCCGGACATGAGTGTGAAAGTCACTTTCTCCGAGCCATGAACGCTGTCGTCCAAATCGAATCGGTGCACAAAATCCACCGCCGCGGCCCCGAACAAATCGACGTCTTGCAAGGCGTCGATCTCACCGTGGGTTCGGGCGAGTTTCTCGCGCTCATGGGACCGAGTGGCAGTGGAAAAACGACATTGCTGAACCTCATGGCGGGCATTGATTCGCCCACTTCCGGCCGGGTGGTCGTCCACGGCCGCGACATCAGCCAGTTCAACGAAGACCAACTCGCCGCCTGGCGCACGAGGAACATCGGCTACATTTTCCAAGCCTACAATCTCGTGCCGGTTCTGACGGCTTATGAAAACGTCGAGCTGCCGCTCTTGCTTTTGCGAATCCCCACGCGGCGGCGTCACGAACAGGTCATGAACGCGCTGGAGACCGTCGGCCTTGCGGACCGGCGGAGGCATTTGCCGTCCCAGCTCAGCGGCGGTCAGGAACAGCGCGTGGCCATCGCGCGCGCGCTCGCACCCGATCCCCCGCTTCTTCTCGGCGACGAGCCCACCGGGAATCTCGACCGTGAGAACGCCGGGCTGGTGCTCGACTTGATCGGTCTGTTGTGCCGGGAACTCGGGAAAACATTCGTCATGGTCACACACGATCCAAAAGCCGCCGCTGCCGCGACGCGTGTTCTGCACATGGAAAAAGGCGTTCTCAGGGAAAGCCGGGAGGCGCACACATGAAATGGCTGCGCTACACGCTCCACGCGATGCTCCGCGCTCCGATCCGTCCGGCGCTGGCTGTGCTGGCGGTCGCATTGGCCGTCTCCCTTTTCTGTGCGGTCGTTGCCGTGGATCGCGGTCTGCAGCGAATGTTGACGACCTCGGCGCGGCCGGACGTGCTAGTCGTGTTCGATCGCTTTCAGAGCTGTCCGCCGCTCTCGAAACTTCCAGCTGCCCACCGCAGTGCTTTGGAAAAGATCGACGGCGTGCGCGACGTGACCGCGGAACTCTTTGTGATCAGTTCCTGCTCGCGCGTTACCGATCTCGTGGCGGTGCATGGCGTTGAACCTGCAAAGATCCGGGCGTTCCGGGAAATCGAGCTCCCGGAAGCGGACTTCGAAGCTTTCGCGGGCGAGCGCGGTGCGGCGATCGTGGGCAAGCGAGCCGCTGCGCGCTATGGATGGTCTGTCGGCGAAACCGTTTCGCTGGAGCGGTTGGGTGGATTGACTTTCACGATCCGCGGCATCTTTGAGGCGAAAGCGGAGAGCTTGGAGAGCGCGATCCTGGTCGATCTGGAATACCTGCAACTGGCAACCAACCAGCCGGGGACGGTCACGCTTTATCATGTCCGGGTGGCTAATCCGGAGGCGACCGGTGCGGTGGCCGATGCCATCGACCGCCAACTCGCCGGGTCGACCTCGCCGACCCGCACCGCGGGCGAACGGGCGTTTTTGGACGCAGCGGTTTCGAGTTTGTCGGGTTTGGTGGAGTTCACCGCGCTGCTCGGCTACGGCGCCTTGGGCCTTGTCGCCTTGGGGGTCGGCAACAGTCTCTCCATGAGCATTCGCGACCGGACCCGTGAGATCGCGATCCTGAAAACCGTCGGCTTTCGTCGCCCGCAGGTGCTCCGGTTGATGTTGTTGGAAGCACTGGTCTGCGGAGTCGCCGGCGGGGCCTTGGGGGCTGCGGCGGCGTGGGTGCTGATCACCGCCTCGCGCTTTGAACTTTCGGTCGAAGGTTTTTCCTTCGCGCCTTCCGTCTCACCGGCGCTGGTGCTGGAGGGCCTGGGCCTGTCCGCGCTGCTGGCGGTCGCCGCCGGCTTCTTTCCGGCCTTTCGTGTGGCCCGCCTCAAAGTGGCCGCCGCATTGAGGGAGGCGGACTGATGATGTTCAAATACCACTGGCGGAGTCTGGTGATGCGCCGGGCGCGAACGCTCCTGACCGCGGCGGGAGTCGGGTTGGCCGTTTTTGTGGCGATGGTTCTCCTCGGTCTCGCGCAGGGGATCGCGGCCAGTTTCCGCGCAACCGGCAATCCACTCAACGTCCTCGTCACCAGCCGCGGGGCGGAGACCATCGAGTTCTCGGCGGTGGACCGCTCGGTTTACGAGGTCCTCCGGCACGCTCCGGAGGCGGTTCTGGCATCGCCCGAGATCCTCTTCGCCGCCACGCAGGAGTCCGGCGGTCGCATTTCCCAGGCGCTCGTGCGAGGCGTTCTCCCGGTCGCTGGGGATGTTCACGATCAGGTGCGCGTCACGGAGGGACGCCTTCCCGCTGCCGGCGACGAAATCGCCCTCGGGCCGCTTGTCGCGGTGAAGCTGGGTCTTCCGAATGAGGAACTTTCCGTTGGCCAAACCCTCGTGTTGGATGGAGTCACTTGGAAAATTGTTGGCCGATTCGAGGCTCCCGGCACGGCGTTTGAGGCGGAGATCTGGGCGCCTTTGGATCGCGTAATGGCGGCTTACCGGAAGGAAGAACTCAACGCTGTCGTTCTCCGCGCGAAAAACGAGGAGGCGCTTGATGAGTTGTTGTTTGATCTCGATACCCGCCGGGATGTCGTGGTGGCGGCGAGGCGGGAAACGGATTACTATGCTGCGCATGCGGAAGCTTTCCGGCCCATTTCAGCCGCCATCAACATCATGGCCGCGCTGCTCACACTCGGCGGCGCACTGATCGGCATGAACACGCTCTTTGCATCGGTGACCTCGCGGACGCGTGAACTGGGCATGCTGCGCACACTGGGCTTCCGCCGATTCCAGTTGGCGGCCGGTTTCGCCTTCGAAGGCGTTTTGCCCGCGCTCCTTGGTTCGCTGCTTGCGATCGGTGCCGTGCTCCTGATGCAAGGCTTCGCGCTGCGTCTGCCAATGGGAGCTTTCCGTCTTGAGGTCGGCCCCGGACTGCTCGGCGCGGGTCTTCTGCTCGGACTTGCCATCGGCCTCCTCGGCAGTGTGGCCGCGGTCGTCCGAACACTGCGACTTTCCACCATCGAAGCCATTCGCCACCTATAACTCCCATGAAAATTCGACTCCTGTTGTTTACCCTAGCCTGTCTCGCCTCCGCCCACGCAGACCCGATCGGGATCAATGCGCTCGCGGGAAAACCTGCCGACTTTGCCGGGAAGGAAATCACGGTGACCGGGCATGTCGACCGTGTGTCGGCGTCCAAGCGCATGGTCGTATTGATCGATGCCTCCGAGGCGACGTGCACCGATGGATGCGACCGGAAGACGCTCGTCCTCCAAATCCCGGAGGCAGCGCCGTTGCCCGCGAAGGGCGCGACGCTCACTGCAACCGGTACTCTGCAAGGCGAGTCAAACCCGCTCCGGTTCAACGCGGCCAGCATCCGGCCGGGGAACTGACGCATCGGGTGCGGGCGGTGCCGCCGCCGGATGCAGCGGCAAAAGCCTGAACTCTCAGGCGGCCGGCTGAACCGACTTTTTCCGCGCGACCGAGGCCGGGAGGGCCGAGAGAATCTTCGCGGCGGCGGCTTCGGGGGTCAGCCCATGCTTGGCCCGGAGCACGGGCACGCTGCCGTGCTCGATGAACTGGTCCGGCCAGCCGATTCGGACGACGGGCGTGGTAATCCGTTGTTCGGAGAGATGTTCCATGACCGCACAGCCGAAGCCGTTGTGGAGAACGTGGTCCTCCATTGTGCAAACGACTTCGCACCCACGGGCAAAAAATTCGATGGTTGTTGTGTCGAGCGGCTTGATCCACCGGGCGTTGATCACGGCGGTCGAAATGCCCTGTTTCTCCAGGCTGGCCGCAGCCTCAAGCGCCGGCTCGCACATGTTTCCAAGGGCAAAAATCGCCGCGCGCGACCCGTGCACAAGGACTTCGGATTTTCCGATTTCCAGGATTCGCGGTTGTTTGGAGGGAACCGCTCCCGTGCCTGCGCCGCGTGGGTAGCGGATGGCCATCGGACCGTCGTGGTGATTCACCATCGTCCAAAGCATGTCGACGAACTCCGCTTCGTCTTTCGGCTGCATGTGGATGAGGCCCGGCACCGGCCGAAGGTACCCGATGTCGAAGAGGCCGTGGTGGGTCGGGCCGTCGTCTCCGGAGAGCCCGGCCCGGTCCATGCACAATGCGACATTCAGGTTTTGCAGCGCGATGTCGTGCACGATCATGTCGTAAGCCCGCTGCATAAACGTGCTGTAGATCGCCAGAAAAGGTTTCATGCCTTGAACCGCCAGGCCGCACGCGAAAAGGGCGGCGTGTTCTTCGGCGATGCCGACATCGAAGAAGCGTTCCGGGTGGCGCTTGGCAAATCCGATGAGGCCGGTGCCCGTCGGCATCGCTGCGGTGATCGCTGCGATTTTCGTATTGTGATCGGCGAAGTCGGCGAGCGTCCGGCCGAGAATTTCGGAATAGGTCGGCGTCGGCGATGCGACCGTTTCGCCGGTGTCGAGGTGGAACTTTCCAAGGCCGTGGAACTTGTCCGGTTTTTCCAATGCCGGCGCGTAGCCTTTCCCCTTTTGGGTCAAAATATGGAGGATCACCGGCTCGTTGACGGTCTTCAAAAACTCGAACGTTCGGGTCAAAAGCCCGATGTCGTGCCCGTCAATCGGACCGTAGTAGCGGATTCCGAAGTCCTCGAAAATGACGCTCGGAGCGAGCAGATTTTTGAGTCCGGCCTCGGCTTTGTGGGCGAGTTTGCGCGCGCTCTTGCCGCCGATCCACTCGACAAATCGCGCCGCCTTCTCGTGCAGATGCGCGTAGGACGGGTTGGCGACGATCCGGTTCAGGTATTCGGCAATCGCGCCCACGTTTTTGGCGATCGACCACTCGTTATCGTTGAGAACGATGAGGAGGCGGTTGGTCGTCGAGGCGACGTTATTGAGCGCTTCAAAACTGACGCCGCAGGTGAAAGCCGCATCACCGGCAATGCAGACGACATTCTCGTCGCCGCCCAACCGGTCTCGACCGGCCGCCATCCCCAAAGCCGCCGAGAGAGCTGTTCCCGCATGGCCGGCCCCATAGCAATCGTGTTCACTCTCGGTGCGGAGCAAAAATCCGTTCAGTCCCTCGTATTGCCGGATGGTCGAAAACCGGTTTGCGCGGCCGGTGAGAAGTTTGTGGACGTAGCCTTGATGGCTCACGTCGAAGACGAATTTGTCCTTCGGCGTTTCAAACACACGGTGCAGGGCGATGGTCAGTTCGACCACGCCGAGATTCGGACCGAGATGGCCGCCGGTATTCGAAAGGACGCTGATGAGTTCCTCCCGCACCTCGGCTGCGAGCTGGCCCAGGCTTTCCTCGGGCAGTTTTTTGACGTCGGCGGGGGATTGGATCGAACGGAGAAGGCTCATGGGAAGGTCAACCGTCGCTTTCTTCGGGGTCAAACGGCTCCAGCGAGGATTTCCCCTTGGCATCGCTGGTGATGATCTGAATGCGCTTTTCCGCGGCTTCCAAACGCTCCTGGCAGAACTTCACCAAACCAACGCCCTCTTCGTAGCGGGTGATCAGTGTTTCCAGAGGAAGATTTCCTTCCTCCATTTCCGAGACGATCGCGTGGATGCGTTCGAGGGCGGATTCGAGCGTTGGGTTGGCAGGCTTCTGCGCCATTACAATCTTTTGATCAATAGCGCGATCCGCTGCTGTGGCAATCGCGAATCAATTCCGCCGATTCCAGCGGTCGCGGTCGGCGAAGATGATGCACTCGCCTTCGATCGGCAGCGCCGTGTAATACGGCAACGCGAATCCGTCGACCTTCGGTGGCCGCGTGATCAGCAAGGCCCATTCCCGATAGGCGCCCTTGTAGATGTCGGCGAAGAGTCGTTGATTCCCGGTAATCGGTGTCAGGTAAAGCCCGCTCACCGGTTTGCCGATGCGCCGGTAGTCGTTGATCGTGTTGAAGGCGCGAACGGTCTCCGGGAGCAGGAGGGAATCCCGCTGCGCATACCATGCCACTGCCCAGGGCATATCCGATGCGACCACTTCGTTTTCGTCAAACCAATCGCCCAACACCGCGATGAACGGCGGGACGTAGGGCGGCCACTGGATCGCCGCCCCACGGCCGGCAAAAAGCGTCGAAAGAGCCGGAATGGCGCAGAGGAAGACAATGACCGAGATGAAAATGATGCGCAGGATCGGGTAGCTGATCTCCCACCGGCTCCAGAGCACCATGAGGAACGCCATCCCGAAGAAGACGAAAATCGGGATGAAGAGCACGTGCAACTGGTTCGCACCAACCAGACCGCCGATGCCGAACGCCCCCATGCCCGCAACAGCCCCCAGCCACATCAGGAGCACGCACCATCGGAACAATGACGTGGTCTGCGAGCGGAAGGGATGGAGGAGGGCGAGGAAAAACGCCCCGGCCGCCAGGTTCATTCCCAGAAAGGAAAAAATGTTCCCGACCTGATCCGAGACGCTATTGCGAACCTTTGCGAACAGGCCCGAACCACTCACCGCCGGCGCGGCATCCAACGAGCGCAGATATCCCTCTTCCGGCGAAGTCATCGTGAGCGCCGAATAAATCGCCAGTCCGAACGGATTGCCCGAAACTGAATAGTTCCGCACCAGCCACGGCAGCACGACCACCAACATGGCCGCCAGTGCGACCAGGGCCGCCAGCCCGCGGGGTTGGAAATACACGAGCGAAAACACCAGCCAGCCGGCGAAAATCCAGACCGCGAGTCCATGCGCGAGAGTCATCAACCCGAACAGCAGGCCAGCTCCGAACAGCGATGCCAGAACGGGGACGAGTTGGTCACGGCGCGACATCGCAAATACCGTCAGCCAAACGGCTCCGGAGAACAAAAGGAGCATCAACATCTGCGGCAATCCCGACAGCGAGAACTGCCACATGATGTCCGTCAGCAGAATGATCGCACAGCCAATCAGAGCCAGCTTGGTATCAAAGATCCGGGCGCCAACAAAAAACCACACCACCACCGACAACAGGAAAAACACGATCGAAACGCCGGCAATCATCCGGTCGCCCGCATAGACCAGATCCGTCGGGGTCATTTTCCACGACGACTTAATCCACGAGAGCGGAATGGCATTGATCCACGGGTTCAACGGCGACTGATAGAAGTCCGGAAAATTTTCCGTCGGCACGGGTTTGTCAGCGGACTCCAACTGCCAAATGGCCAGCGGACGGATGAAATGGGTGGAAAACCCTTTCCCGGCCGCGAGATTCCGGGCGATTTGCGCCTGATCCATCGCGGTCGGATTGTTGAACCCTTTGAACTGCACGAAGAGGTACAGCAGCGTGAGGGCGATGATGAGCACGCCGAACATGGCCCCGCGAATAATCGGCGCGAGTTTGCCCTGTTCGAGCGAGTGAACGGCTTGTTGGACTCCAACTTCTCCGGTGGCTGCCATAGATCAGCGAGGGGTTCGTTTGCGTTTCGGGATGTTCAGTTCTTTAACCTTGCGATGCAGAGTTCGGCGGCTGATGCCCAACTTCTCAGCAGCCGCTGTCCGATTCCCGCCACATTCATCAAGGGCGCGCAGGATAAGGGTCGTTTCGGATTCATGCAAATTTAATCCGGAGGCGGGCCGGGAAACGCCTTCACTGCCTCCGCGCAACGTTGCAGGGAGGTCACGCAGGGTGATCGCCGTGCCCGTCGCCATGACGACTCCGTGCTCGATGGCAGTGCGGAGTTCGCGCACATTCCCGGGCCAATCGTATTCGAGAAGTGCCGCGGATGCGTCCGGGGCCAGAATTCGGAACGGCTTGCCATTTTCCGTCGCCGCCTGTTTGAGAAACGCATCAGCGAGCAACGGGATGTCCACCTTGCGCTCGCGGAGCGGCGGCATCGTGATCGGCACCACATGCAGGCGGAAATACAGATCGTCGCGAAACTTCCCCTCCGCGACCATTTGGCCGAGGTCCTTGTTGGTTGCGGCGATCAGGCGGACGTCGGCCTGCAGGGTCTGGCTGCCGCCGACGCGCTCGAATGTGCGCTCGCCCAGGACACGGAGGATTTTCACCTGCGTCGCCGAGTCGATTTCGCCGATCTCATCCAGGAAGAGCGTTCCGCCCTTGGCCTGCTCGAACCGGCCGATCCGGCGCTCGAAGGCTCCGGTGAATGCGCCTTTCTCATGACCGAAGAGCTCGCTCGCCAGCAACTCGGAGGTCAATGCGGCGCAATGGACAGCGATGAACGGACCCCCGGCGCGCGGGCTCAGGTGGTGGATGGCATGCGCGGCGAGTTCCTTGCCGGTCCCGCTTTCTCCCTGGATGAGCACGGTGGCCTTCGAGGCGGCGACTTGTTTGATCGTTTCGAAAACTTCGACCATCACCGGCGAGCGGCCGATCATTCCCTCCAACCGGGACTGGCTCTCGACCCGCTGGCGGAGTTCCTTGTTCTCCCGGCGCGTCTCCCGCTCGCGGAGCGCCCGTCGGATCAGGATCTCCAGCCGGTCGATGTTGATGGGTTTGGTGACGAAGTCGTAGGCGCCGCGCTTCATCGCCTCGACGGCCGTGTCGACCGACCCGTAGGCCGTCATCATAATGCAGATCGGCGGCTTCGGGAGTTTCAGAAATTGCTCGATGAGCGCCATGCCGTCATCGGCTCCGAGACGAAGGTCGGTGACGACCACGTCGGCCGGAGCCGCTTCATTGGCCGCCAGCGCGCTCGCTGCATCGGCCGCGACATAGACGTCAAAGTCCTCCTCCAATGCATTGCGGAGCCCATCCCGCGTATTTCGTTCGTCGTCGACGATGAGGAGGGTTGGCTGCATGCGCGCCGCGCCCGGTCAGTTCCCGGAGACCTCGATGAGCCGGAACTCGCCATTCCGATCACGGTAAAATCCACGAAGCGCCACGCGGTCACCGGCTTCGGCGGAATCCATGCGCTCGGATTGTGCGATTTCGTCGTCGGTCCATGCGGAACGTTTCACGCGTCCGCGCGCGCCCAGAACCTCGGAAGCGGGTTTGGTGAGCCGTTCGTATTCCTCGGCGCTGAGACGCGAGTCGGCGATGGCCTTCCGATTGTAAAGCGCCACCCACCAGGCGCCGAATGCATCTTCCGCCGTGGGCGGCGTGATTTCCAACGTCACCGGCCCGGCATCCGCCCGACCGCCGCGGAGATCAAGCGAGTAAAGAGCCCCGACTTCCTGGCGGGTGGTCAGGTACCCCGCCAAAAACCCCCGCAGCGTGCGCTGCAATTCCTTGTTCGAACGTTGAGGACCGTAGATCCCGAGTTCGATCGCCGCCGGATTGCTCGGATCACCGTAGACGTTCAGCTCGACATTTCCGTTCACCCGAAACGACTTGTAGGGCACATGCCGAAATTCGCCGGTGTCGACCATCACGGCCGGGATCTGGATCAACTCGCGGATTTCATCATGCGTGCGAAGGTCATTCGCGATAACCCGCCAGGGGGGGATGCGACCGACCCGCGCCGTATCCGTAAACTCCATACCTTGGTCCGCTTCGTCGCGGATCCGGACAATCTCGCTTTTCGGATACGTGACTTCGCCGAATGTCTCCTGCAGTACGACATCCCGGGCGGTGTTCTTGATAATCAGGCCGCGGACGGTCCGCCCGTCTTTCAGTACCAGCAAATCCGGAGAAACCAAGGGGGCTGCCGACGACACAGCGGCAGAGCCGGCCAGAAACACAATGCACAGACGGCGGGAGATCATGATTGAAGAATGCCGGGCGACTCGTTAAACGCAAGCTCGCTTCCCGTGATGAAACTTCTGCCACCGGCCGCTCTTCTTGCCCTGATCCTCACCGGCTGCGTCATGCCGCCGAAGCCGTATCAAAAACCCGCCGCCGCCACCCAACCCGTGAAGACCGGGAACTTCTGGTGGGGCACATCGACGGCCAGTTTCCAAAACGAGGATCGTGGCGTCGCGCCTGGCGATCCGAACGATTTCAAGACGGATTGGGACGTCTCTGCCGAGGAAGGACACATCCCCCCTCGCGGTGATGATGCGACATTCTCGTGGACGCGCTTCGACAAGGACGTGCGCGCCCTGCAAAAACTCGGCGTGACCCACTACCGCTTTGGCATCGAATGGGGGCGGGTCGAACCCCAGCCGGGGCGGTTCAACGAGGCCGCCATCCGCCAATACGTCGCCATGGCCCGGAAACTCCGCGCAGCCGGCATCGAGCCGATCGTCACGCTCTGGCACTTCACGTTCCCGTCGTGGCTCTACGACTCGAACGCCAAGAACCGCTCGAATTTCCTCCACCCCGATGTCGAGTCCGCCTGGCGGCGTTACGTCGAAAAAATGGTCACCGCCCTCGCCCCGGTCGTCCGGATTTACGTGCCCCAAAACGAACCCAATGGCGACCTCTACATCGGCTACTTCGGCGGACACTGGCCGCCCGGATTGCTCCTCACCCCGGGCGCTCTCAAAAAGGCCACCAATTCCGCCGTCACCATGTTCCGCGACGCCTCGGCGATCATCCGCTCGAAACGCCCGGACGCCGTGGTCATGGGCATTTATTCGATTCCCAACTGGCGCCGCAATTTCGTTCAGGACCCGACCGGCTTTGTCTACAACATGATGCAGCGGCAGAACTTCGACCACCTCGACCGGGTCGTCGATACGATGGACGTCATCGGAGTGAATTATTACTATTCGCAGGACGCCTCCGCCCTGCGCTTTATCCGCCGCCCCGAAGGCGAACTCGCCTCCAACTACACGCAGAACGGATGGGAAATCGACCCCGAGGGACTCCACGCCGTTCTGAAACAGGTCCACAACCGCTACGGAAAACCCATCGTCATTTCCGAAAACGGCATCGGCACCCAAAGCGAACAAAAGAAGATCCGTTACTTCCGCGAACACGTGAACCAAATGCGCCGCGCCATTAACGACGGCGTCGACGTCCGCGGCTACTTCCCCTGGACCCTCATCGACAACTACGAATGGGCCGAAGGCTACGCCGCCAACTTCGGCCTCACCTACGTCGACCCAAAATCGCAGGAACTCGTCATCGAACCCTCCGGCCACTGGTTTCGAAAATTCATTGAAGCCAACCCGGAGCCCTGAGACAACCCAAGGATCCGGCAACCGGCCGGAGAAATGGCTTTTCAGAAATGGCGCGGAGCGAATTCGCAGCCGGAGCCGGATTTCAGATGACGTTCGAAGGTAATGGCTTTGGACTTTTCGCGGAAGGCAACGGCCGTTTCGATGTGCCAGGGGTGAATTCTGAGGTGTGGGGCCCACCGCCGCCATTGTGCTTTTACAGGCGAGATGGGAGATCCGTCGTTATACCCACGTCGTGCCTGTCCGGGTCCGATTCGCCACCGAGGATGTAGACGGAGTGAAACCGGATCTTCCGAAACCGGGAACCGGAGACATCGCCGAAGCACAAGCTGACTTGCCAAGCCGTCGTCTCGCAGCGGGAGGTGGGATCCGCCTACGCGCCCGGTTGGCGACTCCGGCGTGACAGCCTCCGCTCTCCGCTTCGCTACCCCGCGAGGGGAGGCTGGAGGCGAGGGGAGTTGAACCCCTGTCCTTGTGGCAATCCGCACAACCTTCTACATGCTTAGACGGTCTTTGGTTTCGGGGAGCGGCTGCGGGCCGACACGTTACCGTCCCCTGAGCGTCCACGAAATCGATTCACCACCGCCGCGGTCGCACCGGCGGGAGGCCAGCCTGCTGTCGTCGCGTCCCCCCGTAGCAGGCGTCCGGTGGAACACGTCGGGCTTAATTAAGCCGCGAGAGCGAGATCTTCGTGATCTGCGTTTATTTTGTTTGGTCCGATTTTTTACGAGGCCAACGAACCATCCTCGGCATGCGGGCCGGGCTTCACACCTCAAGTCGAAACCAGTACGCCCCCAATGGAGAAGAAGATACCCAGCGCGGGATGGGATGCAAGGGAGAAGGAGGAAGTATGAAGGGGGAAACCGGAGACCGGACAGAGACGACGGGGCTCGGGGATCGAGCGAACGGCCATAATGACCAATGACTGGTCCCGCCTATTTTCCGATTTCGGCGATGGGGCGGCCGGACTCGTATTCGGCGAGTTCGTCGATGCGGCGTTGGTGACGTCCGCCTTCGAATGGGGTGGCCAGCCAGATGTCAACGAGGCGCAGGGCGATTTCGATCGAGATCATGCGCTGGCCGATCGAGAGGACATTGGCGTTGTTGTGCCGGCGGGAGAGTTCGGCGGTTTCGTCACTCCAGCAAAGGGCACAGCGGATGCCCTTGACCTTGTTTGCCGCGATGGCTTCGCCATTTCCGGAGCCGCCGAGGACAATGCCGCGCTCGGCTTCTCCGCGGGCGACGGCCTCGGCCGCCGGGATGATGAAGAGCGGGTAATCGGTACTGTCCGAGCTATGGGTGCCGTGGTCGACCACCTCATGTCCTGCAGCGCGGAGATGTTCGATGATGCGTTGCTTGTATTCGAAGCCCGCGTGGTCGCTGCCGATGCTGATTTTCAATGGGTGTGTGCGGGTTCGGGTTGGTCGGTGTAAGGAGCCTGGGCCTTGAGGCCGAGCGACTCGAGGAGAGCCTTGTCTTCGTCGACGCCCGGATTGCCGGCGGTGAGCAGTTTGTCACCGTAGAAGATCGAGTTTGCGCCGGCGAAGAAGCAGAGCGCCTGCGCTTCGCGCGAGAGGCGCGTGCGACCCGCGGAAAGCCGGACTTTCGCCTTCGGCAGCGCGATGCGCGAGGTCGCGATGAGCCGGACCAATTCGAAAATGTCGACGGGAGCCGCGTCTTCCAGCGGAGTTCCGGGCATGGGCATGAGGCAGTTGATCGGCACACTCTCCGGCGGCGGGTCAAACGAGCAGAGGACCTCCAGCATTCGAAGGCGGTCGGATTCACTTTCGCCCATGCCAATGATCCCGCCGCAGCAGACGCTGATCCCGGCCCGCTGAACCGCTCCGATCGTGTTGAGCCGATCTTCGAACGTGTGCGTCGAAACGATGTATTTGTAGTGCTCGGGCGACGTGTCGATATTGTGATTGTATGCGGTCAGGCCGGCGTCCTTAAGTTCCTTGGCCTCTTCGTCACCGAGCTGGCCGAGTGTCACGCAGACTTCCATGCCGAGCCGGCTCACCGCGCGGACGGTCTCGACCATTTGCTCGAACCGCCGATCGCCCCGGCGAACGCCTTTCCACGCGGCACCCATGCAAAAGCGCGTGGATCCATTGGCCTTGGCCATCTGAGCAACCGGCAACACCTCGTCAGTGGTCATCAACGGTTTGCGCTCGACGTCGGCCTCGTGATGCGCGCTCTGCGAACAGTAACCGCAATCCTCACTGCATCCTCCGGTCTTCACGCTGAGCAGCGTGCAGAGTTGGACCTCATTGCGGTCCCAGAATTCCAAGTGCACGCGCCGGCTTTCGGCGATCAGATCAAAGAGCGGGCGGCGGTAGATTTGTTCAAGCTGTTCGAATTTCACGACAAGACGGGTTTTAAACGCCGGACCCGGTCGAGTCAATCGGCGGTTCCCCCTTCGACCACCGATCGGATCGAACCGTCAGCCACATGCGTGATCAGAACGTCCCCGGAAGCAACCGTTCCGGCCGACCTCACCAGCGACCCATCCGGCCGACTCGTCAGCGAGTAGCCACGCGCCAAGGCCGCCCGCGGATTGAGAGCGCCGAGGACGGCGTGGAGGCGTTCCAGCGACGAGCCGGCTTCGGCGACGCGCCGTCGACAGCACGCGTCGATTCGGCCGAGAAACACGCGCAGTTCGCCGGCGGTCCGTTCAATGAGCCCGTGCGGGCTCCGCGCCCGGAGAGCGGCGAGGCCCCGGTCGAGTTGCCCGAGGCGCGTGCTCAGCCCGGACCGAACGCCGCGTTCGAGGGCGGCGCTTCCACGGTCGAGGGATTGACTCGCCTCGAAAAAACTCCGCGTCGCCGCCGTGAAAAGCGCCGTCCGGCGAAGTTGGCCGAGGGTCTCGTGAAGGTTCCGAATCCGGGCGTTCGCGCACCGATGCAGCCGCCCGGCCCGGTCGCGCAGTCCGGCCGCCAACTCCACGGCATCAGCGGCCAGGATTTCCGCCGCCGCACTCGGCGTGGGGGCCCGCACGTCCGCCGCAAAATCGCAGATGGTGAAATCAATTTCATGTCCAACCGCACTCACGACCGGGATCGCGGACTCCGCCACGGCGCGTGCGACGACTTCCTCGTTGAATTCCCAGAGGTCCTCCAAACTCCCACCGCCTCGGGTCACCACGACCACGTCGGGCCGTCCGCAGTCCGGATTCTCGTTGAAGGCGCGGACGGCTGCGGCGATTTCGCGCGCGGCTCCCCGGCCTTGCACGCGCACGGGCGCAATGATCACTCCGATTCCCGGATGCCGCCGATGGAGGACATGGAGAAAATCGCGGAGTGCGGCCCCCGTCGGCGAGGTCACGACACCGACACAATGCGGAAACTTCGGCAGGGGCCGCTTCCTCTCCGAATCAAAAAGCCCCTCCGCCGCTAGTCGTCGCTTCAACTCTTCAAACTGCGCCTGCAGCCGTCCAGCCCCGCATTCCTGAACGGTTCGCACCAGCAGTTGATACTGACCGCGCGCCTCATAAACCGTCACCTGGCCGAGCACCTGCACTTCCAGGCCGTCCGCCAGTTTCACGCCCCGGTTTTGCGCCGCCTGCCCGGCGAACAAAACGCAGGCGAGCTGGCTCGTGGCATCCTTCAGACTGAAATACAGGTGTCCCGACGCCTGCCGTCGCAGATTGGATATCTCCCCTTCCACCCACACCTCGCCCACGCCACCCTCCAAAACCTCCCGCACCCGCCGCGTCAGCTTCGACACCGTCCAGATCACCGGCTTCTCCCTCCTCGGCGCCCCACTCAGGTCGAAATCCAACTGCATCCCTCACCCTCCTCAATTCCCCGGCCCACCGCAACGATGGAAAAAAGTTCTCTTGCAGGTTGCACCACGAACATCTCGTTGCGAACACTTTGCGGGCGCGAATAGATTGTGTTGCACGGAGCTGATGTTTTTTCGCTTTCCTTCTCCAAAAATCGGGTTTGTTTGAAAGGAATTCCTGCGCATTTTGCAGCGTTCAACGCGTCCGACTGGATGACAGTCGCGGCACCGAAGAAGGGAGGAGACACATGTTTGTAAAGTTCAGAGGACCGCTCGTGGGACTTACGATTTTGGCCGTTTCGGCCGGGGCAGCCCGGGCGGAGGAGATCATCGGCGGATCGTTGGGCGATGCCCTGCCTGTGAGCGGACGACAAGTCGCATTCATCTTCGAAGACGGACCGCGACAAGAATCCACACCGCGAATCCTCGACGCCCTGCGGAGCGCTGGGGCCCGCGCGACTTTTTCTCTCGTCGGAAAACAGGTCGACGCCTTTCCCGAACTTGCCCGGCGCATCCATGCCGAGGGCCATGAGATTGCCATCCGCACGTACTCCAACACGGCACTCGGCCTGCTGACCGAAGAACAAATCCGAAGCGAAATCGTCGCCTCCCGTGACGCTGTGGTCCGGGCGACCGGGATCCAACCCTTGCACTTTCGACCGCCTCAAGGAGAGGTGACCCCGCGTATCGTGGCCATTGCAGAATCCCACGGTCTGCGCATCCTGGTGCATTCCTTTGATTCCGGCGATTGGCGCAATCCGCCGCCGGGGCGGATGACGCGGACGATTCTCGACGGGGTGACGCCGGGGGCGTTGATTTTGGCGCACGAGAGTTTTCCGAGAGCGGTGGTCGAGATCCCGGTGATTTTGGCTGAGTTGGGCCGTCGGGGGTTTGAGTCTCGGAGCGTGATGGAGCTTCGCCGGTTGACGAACGACCCCGTTGTTCTGAGCTCTCTGGGGTCTGGCGGCCGGGATTGACGGGCCCGGCGGGTAAAACGGGATTGCCGCCGTCGCGCAAGTTCCCGAGACTTCGAAGGATGACGTTTTGCCGAATGATCGGAGCGGTCGTATTCGCCTTGGCGCTTTCGGCCTGCCCGGCACCTGTCGAGCCCACCAAAACCCCGGCGAAACAGGCGGCGCCGCCCGATGCGTCCATTTCCCGACCAGCTGTCCTACTGCCACCGATGGAGGGCGTCTGGTCCGCCATGGATGAGCAGGGGCAGACATTCGATTTGATTCTCTTTCCCAACGGACAAGCGATCACGACCTGGACAAAGGGGGCAAGCGGCGCACGCGGCGAACGGGGTTGGTGGCGAAGCACGGCGGACGGTGCCACGATTTTCTTCGATGACGGGTGGACCGATTTTGTCGTGCAGGATGGCAGTAGTTTTCGGCATCGCGGATTTTCCCCGGGCAGGCCGACCAGCGGACAAGCGACCAACGAGTCCGCGGCCCGGCGGATCGAAGGTCCCGAAGCCGCCTACGTTGGAATTTGGTGGCTCAACAAAGAACCCGACGGATCCGATTTGTATGTCGCCCTGCAATCCGGCGGCCGGGCGTTCAGCACGATCAACCCGGGCGAGGGAAAATGGACCGCGACCGACGAAGGCGCTCTTTGCGAATGGTCGGACGGCTGGACCGACCTCATCACCCTGACTCCGGAAGGCTACCGGAAGCGCTCGTGGGTGGGCTCTCGCGAAAATGCAACGCCGGCGGACATCTCACCGGTTCGCCGGGTCGGTGCGGAAAAGTTCTCGGTCGCGCCCTGAGGCACCTGCCGGCTTTCCGGCAGTGGCTGCCCCGCATGGACTCGAACCATGAATAACGGCTCCAAAGGCCGCTGTGTTACCATTACACCACAGGGCAGTGTTTTCCCGGCGTGCGCCGAAGTATGGGAGTGCCATCCTTGCGAAACCCGCGGGACCGTTCTTGTATTCCGAAACCGTCGACGCCGCCAGTTCTTTTTGACCGGTGCCGCCGCGGCCCGATCGAAATCGATATTGCGCTGGGGGCGGTCGGAGGCGCAAATGGCGGCATGAACAAGAAGTTGCGGAACCGTCTGCTGGCGCTGGGATGTTTGATTGTGTTCCTGGCGCTCGGGGCTGCCTTCTATGTGAACTGGGTCGTCCAAAAGCCGTTTGCGATCATTCTTTTCCTCACGGACAACCTGACTCCATCCGTGCTGACTCCGGCGAGGATGTTTGAAGGCGGGGCCGACCACCGCCTGCACATGGAACGGATGCCGCATCTGGCGTTGGTCACGACTCACGCGAACGACTTCGCCGTTCCCGATACTGCGTCCGCGGCAGCGACGATCGCAACGGGGCGCAAGATCAACAACCGCTCGCTCGGCGTCGACGCCGGCGGAACCCCAATTCCCACACTCCTCGAACTCGCCCAATCCCGAGGGCGCGCCACGGGTCTGGTTTCGAACACCTCGCTGACAGACGCCACGCCGGCGGCGTTTTACGCCAAGCTGCCGGACCCGCTGGACTACGAGCGGATCGGCCTCGCGCTCACCGAATCCAACGTTAACGTCCTGCTCGGTGGCGGGTCGGCCGACCTGCTCCCGGAGAGCAAGGAAGGCCGGCGGCAGGATGGACGGGATCTCCTGCTCGAAATGCGCAATCGCGGCTACGACATTGTGCGCAATCGTTCCGAACTCGCCAATTCCCCCGCTTGGCGGGCCCCGAAGGTTCTCGGTGTTTTCAGCGCGGGCAACCTGCCATTCGAGGGTGAAATGGCTGCCGCCGGCAGCCTGCCCTCGCTCGCTGACATGGTCCGGCAGGCGATTCTGTTTCTGCAGTACAATGCCAAGGGCTATTTCCTCGTTGTGGATGCAGGGCTCGGCGGGAAGGCCGCCGTGCAAAATGAAGGGGAACGCGTGCTCCGCGAAATGCTGGCACTCGATCGAGCTGTCGCCACGGCCCTCGAATACGCCGGTGAGAACGCCCTCATCATCGTCGCGGGGAAGCAATCGGTCTCCGGACTTCGGCTCAATGGCTTTCCCTTCCGCAATGACAAAGGCACCGGCTTGCTGGGCGTGAACGTGCAGGGCGTTCCATCGATCACCTGGTCGACTGGGCCGGGATACGGTGAGACCGGCGGCTCCGAAGCCCCCGCTCCCGCCGAGCCGGCGGCCGTCCGGACCAACGCAGGAATCGGCGTCGCTGAAGATTCGATCGTCCTCAGCAGCGGTCCCGGCGCCGAAACGTTCACCGGTTTTCAGGACAATACCGGAATCTATCGGCTGATCGAAAAAGGCATGTAATTCCTCGCCGGCGAGCCGTCCGGTTGAATCCAGGAAGGAGGGCGGAGCGGCGGACGGGGATTCGCACGGAGCAATTGGCCCGTCATGCGGCCGAAAGCCGTTGGCGTGTGCCAGTCCCGTTCGATGAGCGAAGGGCCGACTGTCGGATGCCAGCACCAGGCGACCCAGTGGAGGCCGCGGCCCTCGAGCCAGTTGCGGGCGAATTTTCCACCGAAATCCTCCACGCCTCCACGAAAGTGCGGCGCGCCGTCCTCGGCGAAGCCCCACTCCGTCACGATCACGGGGAAGTCCCGCTGGAGTTCATCCAATGCCACCGCCCAGCGGCGCTCGTCGTTTTCCTCCTTGCCCGCATAGACATGCCATGCCACGGCCGTGTTGAAATCCGACGGCGGATTCTCGCGAATGCCGACCAGCCCGTAGGCCCAACTGCCGCCGGTGACGATCACGAGATTTTCCGAATGGCGGCGCACGATCTCCGTGAGTCGTTCGAAATACGGCCGGATCTGATCCCATGCCGCCGGGTCCGGCTTCCAATCATCGGGCCCGCGCACCGGCTCGTTCCAGAGCTCAAACGCCACCGTGCCCATGTGCCCGAACGCCTTGGCCGCTGCATCCCAGAAGCTCTCCGCCAGCGCAAAGTTTGAATCGTGCAAGCCCTCCGGTTCACCCGGTTCGGACGGCTTCGCGTACGCATCCGGCCAGCCGGTCACATGCCAGTCGAGGACGACATAAAGCCCCGCGCTGGTAGCAGCTTCAATGTCGTGCCGAAGCCAGTCGATGACCGCCTCGCGACCGCCGAATTCTGACGCGTCGCGCCAGATGCTGGCGTGCAGGCTGATCCGCACGGTGTTCGCATTCCAGACGTTCCGAATCACCGCATAATCGGTGGCCGGTCGCTCCTGACGGTCCAAGACAGGATCGCCGATGCCCACACCCCGCAGGCGGATAACCCGGTTGCGATGGACGAGTTGGTTGCCGGAAACGCGGAGGCCCGGAGGATGCGTATTTTCTGCCGCTCCCAAATCAACGAACATCCCGGCCCGGCGCGACCTGCCAAAGAAATCCCGTTCGCCCGGACCAGGCCGCGCCAGACCGCCATCCACCGCCGGCGAAGCTGGATGAAGACCTTCGGCGGTCCACACCGGATCCGCGAACTGCCCGCCGGGATCGCCGGTCAGCCGCCGCAATGCGCGAAATCCTCGCAGAACCCCGCCGTGCCACCCAAAGGCAGCTCCCGCCGTGTCATTTGGCGAAAAATAGAGATTGTCGGAAAAGAACGCGCGGCCGCCATCCAGCGTGAGCAGCCTTCGGCCCGCGGCTGCGCGGATGATGTTGCGCTCGATGCGTGAACCGTGCGCCCAACAAACCCAGATGGCCCCCGGGTCGGCCGCCGATCCTCCATTTTCCAGAAACGTATTATGGATGATCGCGGCGTCGAATGCGGGGCCGTCGCCACCGAGCGCGACGCCGGCCACCCGGCACTCGCGGACGACCGAGTTCCGGATCACGGTATTCCGGCCCTCGACCGAAATGCCGATCCGGTTTCCCACCACTTCGCAACGGTCGATGAGCACGCCGGTCGTATTCTCCAAGACAATCCCATGGCCGGGTCCGGCGATCTTGAGTTCGCGAAGGATGACTCCCGGCGTTGTGCCGGAAACTCGCACCGCTGTTTGATCATCGGCTGCCAGCGTGATGTTTTCGACTACCACCGCACCCCTCGCCGTGATGCGGAGCAAATCGCCCGCACCCCCTCGAATCACAACACCCTCACCGCCCCGTAGCACGATAGGACGCCTCCACTCGCCGCCGCGTGCAATGAGAATTGGGCCCGCGTATTCGCCCGCGGCGACTTGGATCGTATCACCGGGACCAACTGCCGGATGGTCGACCGCCCGTTGGATGGTGGCCCATGGCGCGCCAGCGGAACCATCGGCCCGGTCATTGCCATCCGGAGACACGTGAAAGTTTGCGGCGAAACCTTGTGCGAGAAGGACCGGCAGGAGCAACCATCTCATGGGTGATGCGGAGCATGCGGCGGGCAAAGGGCTTTGCCAAGTCCGGCCGAATGCGCTTGCGCCGACCCGGGGGATCGGCCTCATTGATGCCATGTCCGTGCCGACTGCCCCGCCCCCCGGAATCGTCCGGCGGCTCGCAGCGCGCTTTGCGGAGCTGGGCGGAAAGATCTTTCAACTCAAAGACCGGCCACATGCCATCGCGGGCGGCGTGGCGATCGGCATGTTCATTGGGTTTACGCCGCTCTTCGGCCTGAAAACTTTGCTTTGCCTCGGGTTGGCTTTTTTGCTCCGGTGCAACCCGATCGCCGCCGTCATCGCGGTCTCGCTCCACGATGTGGTCACGCCGCTCTGGCCGGTCCTGCTCCGAATCGAATACGACATTGGCTACTGGATCTTGAGCCATCCGCACAATTTGCCACCGGCAATCCATGGGACGCATTTGCATCTCGGTGAGTTTTTGAAATGGACGACGTTTCTGCATGTGGGCCTTCCCCTTCTCGTCGGCTCGCTGTTCCTCGCCGCACCGGCGGCCGCCGTGTCTTACTTCCTCATGCTCGGCCTTTTGAACCGCCGCGCACGATCCCTCTCGTGAAACGGCTCCCGGTATTGGCCTTCGTGGTTTGGACGCTCGGCGGAACCCTCCTCCTCGGCAGCGGCGCGGGCTCGCACGGTTGGTGGGATTTTGTCTGGGTGCTTTTGCTCGTGATTGTCGCCTATGCGGAAATGGCATCGGTCACCGGACTGCACGCGGCACGCGTCGGCGCCGGCATTTCCGTTCTCGGCTTCTCGGTTTTTTTCCTCGTCGCCGGGGCCACCGGCTGGCTTCTGGGCCCCATCCGTTTCACCGATCATGCCGGTCCAAGGATTGCCGCGACGTTGCCGGTATTGGTCCCGGTTTTCGCCTTTGCGTTGCTGGCCGTCTGCCACCGCTCCGCGGAGTTCCTCCGCCCGGCGCTGGATCGCCGCGGAACCGCGCTGCTGGCGGGTGGATTGCTTGCAGCGACGGTTGCCAACGGAGCATCCTTTCTTTCACGGGAACGGCTCTGGTGGCTTTGGAACCCCTGGGGCACCGAACTCTCGGCGGCCTGGCTGGGCCTGCCATGGATCGTACTCTTCGGCGTGTCGGCCGGCCTGGCTCTCGCACTCCAGCCCTCCTCACGCCTGCAGGGACGGCGACTTCCCGCCGGCTGGCTGGCCCTCCTTGCGATCAATGTCCTTTTTCTGCTCTCCCATTTCAAACCGACGCCATCAACCACATGAGCGGTTCGATCTTTGAATTCCTCCGGAACAAACTGAAAGGCGAGCCACCGCTCAATCCCTTGGATCGACGGATGGCCAAACGTTGGGTTAAAGAACGACTGAAGCGAATGTATCCCGAACTCCGCCTCGACCCTGAAGCCTTGGAACGCGCCTACCAGCAACTCGGCCTCGAACCACATGAAGGCAGCGGCAAAGGCGGCGCCACGATTTTCGAGATTACACTTCCGGAGGATTTTCGGTGATCGTCGCGGCGGCACTGACCCTCCTCGTCGCGATCTGGATCGTATGGACCTACAACCGTCTCGTCGCAGCACGGAATCAGCAGGCCGAAGCGTGGAGCGGCGTCGAAGTCCAGCTCAAGAAGCGGGCGGACTTGGTTCCGAGACTCGTCGAATGCGTGCGTGCGTTTCGCGACCATGAAGCCGCCACGCTCCGGAGCTTAACCGAACAGCGAAAACCGGACGATGTCGCCCGCGGGCTTCGCCAACTCATAGCCGTCGCCGAGAGCTACCCCGAAATCAAAGCCGCCGAGAATTTTCGCAAACTGATGAGCGATCTCGTACTCGTTGAAGACGACCTGCAATACGCCCGTCGGTATTTCAACGGATCCGTTCGCGACTTTCGCAATTTGGCGGAATCGTTTCCGTCGGTGCTCGTCGCGCGTCCGCTCGGATTCCAGCCCGGCGAGTTTTTCGAGGTGGAATCGGTGGTCGAGCGTTCCAATCCGGAGGTGACCCTTTGAGACGCGTCCTCGCCATCCTTCTGCTCCTCCTGCCGTGCGCGCGGGCGGCGGAAACAATCGACCATTTCGACGCACGCATCGTCGTGAATCGCGATGGTTCGCTCGATGTGACCGAAACGATCCGCGTGACCGCGGAAGGGAATGAAATCCGGCGCGGGATCTATCGCGATTTCCCCACGCTTTATCGAGGATGGCTTGGCTTGCGCGACGAGGTGCCGTTCGAGGTCATCGCTGTGACGCGCGATGGACAGCCGGAACATTGGACAAAGGAACGTCGCCAAAATGGCTTTCGCATCCGGATCGGTATGGCGGACGTTTTCCTGACGCCCGGGGTTTACGAGTACCGGATCCAATACCGCACCTCACGCCAACTCGGCTTTTTCGAAAACCACGACGAACTCTATTGGAACGTCACCGGCAACGACTGGGCGTTCCCGATCCTGCAGGCATCGGCTTGCGTGGAGTTGCCTCCAGGCGCTCACGTGCAATCGACCGAGGCCTTCACAGGACCAAGCGGCGCCCGAGGGACCGACTTCCGGACCGCCCGCCGTTCCGGATGCGACGCGTTTTTCGAAACGACCCGTCCGCTCGAACCGCGCGAGGGACTCACGATCGTCGTGACCTGGCCGAAGGGGATCGTCGAACCGCCGGAACGCTTCGCTCGTCTCCAAACGCTCGTCGCTTCCAATCCTGGAGTGATCCTCGGATCCGCCGGCCTTTTGGTCGCGTTCGGATTTTTCATGGTACTTTGGGTCCTGCACGGACGCGATCCGGCGCGCGGGGTCATCGTCCCGCTCTATCAGCCGCCGTCGGGTCTGGGACCGGCCGATGTGCGTTACCTGCAGGGACTCGGCACGTTCGATGACACCAGCTTTGCCGCCGCGGTGCTCGGCCTTGCCGTCCAAGGAGGGCTCGAAATCCGTCAACCGAACGAGAAGAGTTTCAGCCTGGTCTCACGTGCCACCGACCTGCCTGATTCGGCTGACGAGGAATTTCGCAAGGACCTCTTCCGGGGCGGTTCTCCGGTCGAACTAGTCCAAAGAAATCATGCGATCTTCCGGTCGGCACGCCAACTCCTCTCCAAACAGGTCCAGAGCCGGAATGCCCCGGCCTTTGCACGCAATACGGGGATCTGGGTCGCCGGTTTGGTGGTCACGCTGATCCCGCTCGGTGTTTCATTGCTCGACGCCAACGAACCCGGCGGGGCCGTTTTCATGCTCGTCTGGCTCAGTATCTGGTCGGTCGGTTGTGCCGCCATCTCGCTCGGAATCGTCCAGGCCGGACGGAAGAATTTCTTCGCTGCCATCCCACTCGCGCTTTTCGGAATCCCGTTCTTTGCCGGATGGATCTTCGGCCTCTTCATGCTGATCCAGTCTGCGTCCGTGTGGGTCAGCGCCATTTTCGTGGCAGGCCTCATCCTTTGCGCCGTGTTTCAACACCTGCTCAAACGCCCTTCGCCGGAGGGACAGCACCTCCGCGACCAGATCCTGGGCTTCAAAAGGTACCTGTCGGTCGCCGAAGCCGATCGCCTGAACCTCGAAAATCCTCCCGAGCGAACACCCGAACTCTTCGAGCGTTTCCTGCCCTACGCGCTGGCACTCGGCGTGAGTCAGGAATGGTCGGAGAAATTCAAGGACGTCCTGGAAGCCGCCAACTACCAGCCGAAATGGCACACCGGATCCGCCGCCTCCGCCATGTCGGCAGCCACCCTGGCGACGTCGTTTGGTTCCTCGTTCTCCTCTGCGATCTCCTCCGCATCCACGTCCCCATCATCCCGCTCCGGCAGTGGCGGCGGGGGGTCGTCCGGCGGGGGAGGCGGTGGCGGCGGAGGTGGCGGATGGTAACAAACCCCACTTGACCAGCCATCGCACCGCTGCCAAACTTCGTCTTCGCACCGGGGGTATAGCTCAGTTGGTAGAGCGTCTCGTTCGCAATGAGAAGGCCAGGGGTTCGAATCCCCTTACCTCCAGATCTTTTGCAGGCAGGCTGCCTCTTTCCGCCATCAACCGGTAGGATCACAAAATTGTGCCGCCCGGATGCGTCGGCGCTCCGCCTGCTTTGCAGATACCGCAAGTCGGCAGTCACAACGTTCCGATGCGGGTTCTTCCAACGAATCTTGGAAGAGGTGGAGCGGGTGACGAGACTCGAACTCGCGACATCAACCTTGGCAAGGTTGCACTCTACCAACTGAGTTACACCCGCGCGAGAGGAGGAAGGGATACTTTGGATGGGGCGATTCGTCAACTCGGAATTGCGGAGGATCGGGTTGGAGCGGGTCGCGGCGAGGGATTTTCGTTGGAAAAGCCCCCCTGCGGGGGTATGCATTTGCGAAACTCTGGAACATGCCAGCCGACTACAGCAGCAAGAACCCCGATCCCTACCTGGATCTCGATACGGACTCGCCCGAGGAACTCGGCGACAAGGTGCAACAAGTCCGGGCGGAACTCGAGAATCTCAAGCAGAAGCAGGAGGAAATCGAGCGGGAGAAGCAGCGGTTGGAGGAACTGAAGCGACGACAGGACGAACTCGAGACCGGCCGGGCCGACATGCTCGACAAGCTCACCCGCGCGATTGTGGTCGTGCAGCGCGAGATCGAGGAAACCCAGACGCGGTTGGAACAACTGCACGGAATCTACAATTCCTTCACGCAGCATCTGCGCACCATTGAGGCAATCAGTCCGCGGGCGTGGACGGCAACCGACATGCCCCGTGAGCTCAGCAAGGCCCTGAGCACGGTCGAGGATGCGCGGGCCGAATACATCAAAGCCCAGGCGAAGATTGCGGCTGAAAACCCGGAGGTTTCCGGCCAACTTCCGCCGGCGGAAATGGATTACTCCGAATACGACGACCGGGGATTTGGTTACTGGTTGAAGAACGGTTTTGCGTTCACGCTCCCCATCCAGATTCTCGGCCTTGCCGGTTTGCTCGTGTGGATCTGGGCGATTCTATCGAACGCAAACTGAGCTCGAAATGGCCCGTCCCACCCGTCCGACCAAGCTGACCGCCCAGGAACGGCTGTTGCAGCAGCAGGAAGAGGAATTGCGCCGGCGCGAGCAGGAACTGCAGCGGAAACTCAAGCAGATCCCGGCCCAACTGGAAGAAAAGCGCCGCCGGGAACGCGAGTTGGTTCGCCAGCGCGTGGCCGCCAGCACACCGGCGATCTCGCTTGGCGGAGCCCGCGCGACACGGTCCAGTCGTGCGCAGGCCAGCCGCGGACGCCGGCTGCCGGCCAGTGAACTTCAGACCGCCCGGATCAAATTCATTGTCCTCTGCGTGATCCTCGCCACGCTGGTGATCCTGCTCTGGCGTTCGATTCCGACTTGAGCATTGCCGGCGGGATGATTGCAGGGATCGATCTCGGGACCACCCACTCGCTCATCGGGGTTGTTGAATCGGGATTTCCGGTTCTGCTCGCAGATGCCGACGGAAGGCGCCTCACGCCGTCGGCTGTTTATTTCCCACCCGGCGGCGAACCGATTGTTGGATGGCCGGCGCTGGAAATACGGGCGGTGGCGCCGGACCGGGTTGTCACATCCGCAAAGCGCCTCATGGGCCTGCGCGCCGACGAACGGCCTGCAGAAGGCCGTCCTCAAAAATGGGCGAGCCGCCTAGGTGCATTGGGTCTCGAAGTCGATGGCAACGTCTGGCTGCCCGAGCAGATTTCGGCATTGATTCTGGCCAAACTCAAAGCCGATGCCGAGCGCGCGCTCGGTGCGGCCGTTGAACGGGCCGTGATCAGCGTTCCGGCGTATTTCAATGACGGACAGCGCGCAGCAACGAAGCGCGCGGGCGAACTGGCCGGATTGACCGTCGAGCGAATCATCAGCGAGCCAACGGCCGCCGCGCTGGCCTACGGACTCGACCGGCTCGGAGAGAAGTCGAAGGTCGCCGTCTATGACCTCGGTGGCGGTACGTTTGACGTCTCCGTTTTGGAGCTGAACGCCGGAGTTTTCGAAGTGCTCGCGACGAATGGCGACACCCGTCTCGGCGGGGACGATCTGGATGCCGTCCTTGCTGCCGCGTGGGACCTACCGTTCGCCGAAGCCGAGAAGTTCAAGCGCCTCCTGAGTTCCGAAGAAGAGATTCGCGACGGTGGGCGCGTGCTGACCCGGGGAGAAATGGAATCGCTTTGCCGGCCTGTGATCGAGCGCACGCGCCGGCACTGCGTTCGCTCGTTGGCCGATGCGCGCCTCGAGGCCTCGGATTTGGACGCGGTGATCCTCGTCGGTGGCGCGACGCGGATGCCGCTGGTGCGGCGGTTTGTGGCAGAGGTTTTCGGACGCGAACCGGACTGCAGCCAACATCCGGACGAAGCCGTCGCTCTGGGTGCGACGATCCAGGCGGGAATTTTGTCCGGGGCCATCGGCCATGTGACTTTGCTCGACATCACTCCGCTCTCGCTTGGCATCGAAACATTTGGCGGCCTGATGAACGTGATCGTTCCGCGCAACACCACGATTCCGTGCAAAGCCGGCGAGATGTTCACGAATGCCGTGGCGAATCAGACCGGCATGCGGATCACGGTCCTCCAGGGCGAACGCGAGATGGCGCGCGATAACTGGAAACTCGGGGAATTCGAGATTGCCTTCGATCCACTCCCCAAAGGCCGCGCACGCGTCGGCGTCCAATTCGAGATCGACGCGAACGGCATCCTGCACGTGCTCGCCCGCGATACGGCGACCGGCCGCGATACGGTCGTGAAGCTGGAAAGCGCGGTCGAGGTTTCGGACGAGGCGGTGGAAAAGATGCTCGGCGATTCGCTTGAGCATGCGTTCGAAGACATGGATGAACGAATCTTCACCGAAGCCCGTCTCAAGGCCGATGAGATGTTGCCCGCTGTTGACTCCGCGCTTGCGTTGCTCGGGGCCGACGTCGGTGAAAGCGAACGAACGGCCATCCTCGCCCTTCGTAACGATGTCCTCGCGGCCGTTGAATCCCGCTCGACCCAGGCTCTGAAACGGGCTCTGGCCCAATTGGACGAGGCCACCCAGCCCCTCGCCACCCGGCTCATCGAAAAAACCCTGGCGTCATGAAGGGCGCCCAGCGGATCGACCTCCACCGTCACCTCGACGGGAACATCCGCATCGGCACAATCCTCGAACTCGCCGACCAAAACGGGGTCGTCCTTCCCGCCACGGATGTGGAAGGCCTGCGCCCGTTTGTGACAATCACCACTCCGCAGCCGGGGCTCATGGATTTTCTGGCGAAGTTCGAGTGGTCGATGCGGGTTCTCGCCACCCCGGACGATTGTCGGCGTGTGGCCTTTGAAAACGTCGAAGACGCCGCGCGGGAAAAGCTCGACGGCGTCGAACTGCGATTCAGCCCGCTGTTCATGGCCCGCGAGCACGGGCTTGATCCGGCTGCCGTCGTCGAAGCGGTGGCAGATGGCGTGGCCGCGGGCGTCGAGAAATTCGGCGTTCCCGCCTGTCTGATCGGGATTCTGAGCCGGACGTTCGGCGTGGAGGATTGCTCTCGCGAGTTGGATGCCCTGCTGGCTTTTCGCGAGAAGATCACCGCACTGGATTTGGCCGGAGACGAGGCCGGGTTTCCGCCGGCGCTTTTCGTTGAGCACTTCCGCAAAGGACGGGATGCCGGATGGCGCGTCACGGTGCACGCCGGCGAAGCTGCCGGACCACAGAGCGTTCGGGATGCCATCGAACTCCTCGGAGCCGTTCGCATCGGACATGGGATTCGCTCGATCAAAGACCCTGCCCTGCTGGACCTTCTCGCCGAACGCGGCATCGGCCTTGAGTGCTGTCCGACCAGCAATGTGCAGACGAGCACGGTTGCCTCGTATTCCGGTTACCCGCTCCGGGAATTTCTCCGACGCGGCATATTGGCCACCTTGAATACTGACGATCCGGGCATCAGCGGGATCGATTTCGACCACGAACTTCAAGTCGCCGCGCCGGCCTGCGGGCTGGATTCGGAGGAGATCCGCCAGTGTCTGGCGAATGCGCGAGCGATCACGTTTTTGGAAGAGAGGTAGTCTCGCGCCGTGGCCAACGTTTTCTCCCTTTGCAACATCCCGCCATGGGCGTTGGCTTCCGCAGGCTTCAATGACGATCCGCAACCCCTCGAGATCGGAACCGTCCGCACCGAAAATCACCGGTTCTTCGAGCAACTCGATGCAGAGAGCTCGCCACAGCGGCGCGGCGAGATGTTCAACGAGTACATGTCGGTGAAATTTCAGCTTCACGACTGGAACTCGCACGAGGCCGACGCCCGCCGCAGTCTCAGGAACAGCTATGTCCGATTCCTGCGCGGATGGTCGGTTGACTCGAACTCGGTCGAAGGGGCGGTACTCAAAGGCTGGGTCGAGAGCCGGCTGGGACTGTCACCGACATTCCACCGCGGGCGGCTGTTGGATGGATCGGAGGACAGCGCGATGCCGTATGCCCTCGATCGGATGAAGGGTCACGCTCGAACGAACGCCATTCATTCGCAACTCGACCTGCTGTTTGAGTTTTGCCAATACGAACTCGCGCGACGTCATCCGGGCGAACGCTGGGTCGATTTGTTCCGGGGAACATTCGACGCGCAGGACTATGAACTGGTTTCAACCGACGACGTCCACTCGGCGACTGTGCGCATGAACAATCTCAGTTCGTTCACGTCGGACCGGGAATGCGCGTGGGAATTCGGGTCGACCGTCTGGCAGGTTCGCGTTCCGGTGGCGAAGATCTTTTTCTTCAGCGGCCTCCTGCCCGACAGCCTGCTGAAGGGCGAGGACGAGTTTCTGGTCATCGGCGGTGAGTTCCGGGTGCGGAAATTGCTTTTTTGAGCGCGATGACATGGGAACAGGTCGAAGGCGGATTGCTCGGGCTCCTCGTGGGCGACGCGGCGGGCGTGCCTTATGAGTTCCACGCACCGCGCGATCTGCCCGCTCGGGAGCAAATTGACATGATCCCGCCGGCCGGCTTTGCGCGAACGTACAGCCATGTCCCGGTGGGCACGTGGTCGGATGACGGGGCTCAGGCGCTTTGTCTTCTCGATTCGCTGGTCGAACGCGGCAAATGGGACGTTGATGATTTTGCCTCGCGCCTGCTGCGTTGGTTCCGGGAGGGATACTGGGCGGTCGACTCCAGGGTCTTCGATATTGGAATCCAAACCGGGCAGGCGCTGGACCGGCTGGCGGATGGGATTCCAGGCACACGGTCCGGCCTCAGCGGTGAACGGAACAACGGAAACGGATCTCTCATGCGCACACTTCCAGCGGTCCTGGTCCACCGCGGGCCGGATGTCGATCTGGTCCGCCTCGTCGAGGAACAATCGGCTGTCACGCATGCGCATTCGCGTTCCCAGGTCTGCTGTGCCCTGTATGCGCTGTGGGCCCGGCGCGAGATGGAGCGTGTTCCCGATCCCTGGGAGGACGCCGTTGAAACGCTTCGCGAACTGTATCCGAAAGGGGGGATCCCCCGATTCGAATTGGAAACTCACATCCTCGGACACAGCGAATCACCCGGCGGCAGCGGCTATGTCGTCGATTGCCTTCTCTCGGCACGAGCGGCCTGTGAGCAGCCGACGTTCGCGGACACCATCCGCGAGGCGATCGCGTTTGGAAACGACACCGATACAACCGCCTGCGTCGCGGGCGGCATCGCCGGGATCCGCCACGGCCGGACAGGAATCCCCGCCGTTTGGCTCGAAACCCTGCGCGGCCACGAACAACTGGCGCCGTTGATCGGGAAGCTCCGGCAAACCCTCTTCCCATCCTAGGATTCCTCCATGCCCGATTCACCGCTCAAGAACGAAAGGACGCCGGCCTGGCTGCGGGCGTTGCCGTTGGCGGCGCTGAGCTTTGCCGTGATGGCGGTGCCATGGGTTGGCATTGCTGCGGCGGCCTGGTTTCTTCCTCCGATCCTCCCCGCATGGCGGGCACTGGGCTGGGTGACGTTTCTGCCCTTCGTTGCTGTGGCGGGTCTGTTGGTCGGTTTCGCGCTGGCTCCGACACACCTGACGTCCGTTTTGTCCGGTTACCTTTTCGGAACGGCGGGCGGGGCATTGGCTGCGCTTGGCACAATTGCACTGGGATCGGCCATCGGCTACCAAGCCGCGCGCCGGCTTGCCAGCGACCGCTTGCGCGACATCCTGGAAGACTCCCGCTGGGGTCGCGTTCTCGTTGGGGAAATGATCGACGCCTCGCCATCCCGGGCCGCGATCGCCGTCGCCCTGGCCCGCCTGCCGCCGCAGGTCCCTTTCGCCGTGGGCAACCTCCTGGGCGCCAGTGCACGCATTCCGCTCTGTTCGCTGCTGGCGGGAACCGTCCTGGGCATGGTCCCCCGCGCTTCACTCGCCGCCCTCGTCGGTTCCCAACTCGCCGACTGGCAACCCGGCGCTCCCCTCCCCGCCGGACTCGCCTGGGCCATCGTCGCCACCGTCGTGGGCTTCGGCTCTCTCACCGTCTGGGGCGCTGCGATCCTCCGCCGGAAGGAAACGGTCTGAGACGGATCGTGAGAACACAAAATGATTGATTGACTTATATCGAACTTTCAGTAAAACTTGAAAGTATGAAAAGTGAAGTTGATCCATTGCTGGCGGCGCGGGAGGAGTTTGTCTCGCAGTGGGGCGCCATTGGAAGCGCGTGGGGGATCAACCGAACGATGGCACAGATCCATGCATTGCTCCTGACTTCGCCGCGCGCGCTCTCGACCGATGAGATCATGGAGGAACTGCGGATCAGCCGCGGGAATGCGAACACGAACCTGCGTGATCTCGCAGGCTGGGGTCTGATCCGCCCGGTGCTTCGGAAGGGCGAACGGAAGGAGTACTTCGAGGCCGAGAAGGACATTTGGAAAATGTTTTGCATCATCGCCCGGGAACGCCGGCGGCGGGAAATCACACCCGCAACCGAGGTCCTGCGCACCTGCGCGGAGCGCACGAAGGGGCTGAAATCCGCGGAGGGGCGCGACTTTCATGAACAGATGCGATCTCTGCTGGAGTTTCTCCGGATGGCCGAGCGCGTGCTGGAGCACATTGCCTCTTCCGAGGAGAGCAAGATCGCCCGGCTGGCAGCGAAGATGATGCAGTGACTTTTTTTGAAACCAACTTTCGGAACTTACTGAAACTTATGAATACAATAACCTGGACATATACGATTTATCTGGCGGTGAGCGTGACGCTGACAATTTGGGTGGGACACACGCTTTGGAAGAACGGGCGGGTGTTTTTGGTGGATTGCTTCCATGGGCGGGAGGAACTGGCGGACAGCGTGAACCATCTTTTGGTGGTGGGGTTCTACCTGGTGAACGCGGGCTTCGTGGCTTTATTCCTGAGGCTTGGAGGCGAAGTGGAAGGGACGCGGGGAGTCTTTGAAGCCTTGGCGGGCAAACTCGGCGTCGTACTGCTGGTGCTGGGAGCCATGCACTTCTTCAATCTTCTGGTCCTGGCCAAGGTGCGCGGTCGCGCTGTGCGGCGGAGCGTCCCTCCGCTCCCGCAAACATGAAGGCGGTCATCGGAAGTTTGGTTGCTGCGGTGGGTGGCTGGGCTGCCTGTGTGCTGGCGTGGGGAGGATTCGGGTTGGCGGTGTCGATCGCAGATGGGTTTTCGGGTTTGGGCGTTGCAGCAATCTTGTTGGGCGCGGTCGCTCTGTATTGCGGGGTTGGTGTGCTCGCGGCGTGGGCGGCGGTGGTTGTCTGGCTTTACCTGTTTTTGCCGGCAACAAGTGCACTATGGCGTCCTCTCGTGGCCGCCATCACGGGGGCGATCACGGGACCGGCCTTTTTGCTGGTCATCGTGCTGTTGATCGCACGGAGGATTCCGCTCGACGCGGCTCTCCTGATTTTCGTCGCCTCGGCAGCATGGACGGGCGTCTGGGTCGGGTTGATCGGTGCGTGGACTGTCCGCTTCTTCCGCAAGCCATGAGAATCCTCATTGCCGGCGGGACCGGACAGGTCGGGCAGATTCTCCGGCGGCATTTCGCCGGGCACGAGATGGTAACTCTGACCCGTCATCCGGAACGGATTCCGGGCGGAGTTCTGTGGGACGGTCGGACTTTGGGCCCGTGGACCCGGCATCTGGAAGGGGCGGATGTGTTGATCAATCTCGCGGGCCGAAGTGTCAACTGCCGGTATCATTCGCGGAATCGGCGCGAGATTCTGGAGTCGAGGGTGGCCTCGACGAAGGTTTTGGCGGATGCGGTTGCCGGGCTAGGACGGCCACCGACGGTCTGGCTGCAAGCCTCAACGGCGACAATCTACCGTCATACGTTCGGTTCGCCTCACGGAGAAAACGGCGAGTTCGGCGGGGATGAGCCGGGTGCCCCGGCGCCATGGAATTTCAGCATCGAAGTGGCAAAAGCCTGGGAGGCCGAAACCATGCGGATCCGGCCGGAGGTGCGCGTGGTTTTGATGCGGTCGGCCATGATCATGTCGCCTGATCCGGGAGGGGTGTTCGACACACTCTTGGCGCTCGTCCGTGTGGGCCTCGGCGGGCCACTCGGCGGAGGCAGGCAGTTTGTCTCGTGGATTCATGAGCACGACTTCTGCGCGGCGGTCGATCGGTTGATCCGAGATCAGGCGATGAGCGGACCGGTCAACTTGGCCTCGCCGCGCCCGCTGGCGAATCGCGATTTCCTGCTCGAGCTTCGGCGGGCCGCGCATGTGCCATTCGGCCTGCCAGCCACCCGGTGGATGCTTGAACTGGGTGCCTGGGCGATGCGGACGGAAACTGAGCTCGTTCTGAAGAGTCGCCGTGTGATTCCTGCGCGCTTGCTTGCGAACGGTTTCGTCTTCCGTTTTCCGGAGTGGGCGGCAGCGGCCGAAGACCTTTGCCGCCGATCGAGCCGGTCCTGACTCTTGTCAGCACGCGTTCTGGCGGTTAACGGTGCGCAGTGAAATCCATCCTTTCGGCCGTTTTCATTGCCTGCAACTTCGCAGCCGGTTTTGCGCAGGAGTTGCCGCCGGTGGAGCGGATTGAATCGCCGACTCCGGCGTTTCATCGCATGCGGCAGGTGGAGGGTGAGGCGAAGCGGCTTTTGGAGGCCGGTGACATCGACGGCTTGGAGCGGCTGGCCGATGCGCTGCGCCAAGGTCGGGAGCGGCTGGACGGAGGGACTTGGATTCTGGCGCGCTTCTACCGTCAGATCAGCCGGCTTCCGGACGATCCGGAGGCTGCGGCGGAACGGATCCGATTTTTTGAACGTTGGGTGGCGGAAAAGCCGGAGAGCCGGACGGCCCCGGTCGCGTTGGCCGAGGCACTGACGTCGTATGCCTGGGACGCGAGGGGCAGTGGATGGGCGAGCAGCGTGAGTGAAGACGGTTGGCGGTTGTTCCGGGAGCGGCTTGCGCAGGCATGGGATGCCCTGGAGGTGGCGGGCGAACCGCGGTGTCCGGGCTGGTATGCTGCGGCCCAAACGGTGGCACTGGGGCAGAACTGGGACCGGGACCGGTATTTTGCGATGGTTGACGAGGCAATCAAAAACGAGCCGACGTACGGGACCTACTATACCAACACGTGCTACTGGCTTCTGCCGCGGTGGCATGGCGAACCGGGAGAGTTCCCGGCCTGGATTGCAGAAAAAGCGGATGCGGTTCCGGAGGCGGAGCGCGACCGGCACTACGCGTTTCTGGTCTGGATGGCGGAGCGCATGCCGGTTTCGGGCGAGATTGTTTTTGACGAGGGGTTTCTCGATTGGGAACGGACCAAGCGCGGATTCCGCGAGTGGATTGCCGCGGTTCCCGACAACCGGATGGTGCGTTTCCAATTTCTGCGACTGGCGCTGATGGCGGACGATCCGGAGGTCGCGCGTGAGCAATTCGATGTTCTGGGCGGGCTGTATTTTCCGCCGATGTGGAAAAGCGAGGCCGAATTCGAGGCGGCCCGGAAGTTTGCCTACTTTGGGGAGCCGAATCCATTCATCGAAAGGGACGAGCCGGATGTCCCGGTGCTTTCGCCGCGTTTGGTGGACGCTGTTGCTGCGGTCGTCACGTGGGGAGTCCGGCTGATCGGCGGGTTTCTCGCCGGGCTGGCACTGTTTATCCTGGCCGTTCAACGGCGGCAGCCATGGGCCGGCGCGCTGGCGTGGCTGGCGTCTATTTTTGCAGTCCTTCCCTTTGGAACGCTGGGCACGCTGGCCCCGGCGGTGGCGCTCTGGATGTATCTCCGTCGGCGAGGCACGTCGGGACCGCCGCCGAGCGCGCCCGTCTCGGGGTGGTTGGTCCTGCTGGCGATGGTGGTTCTATCGGCCGCTTATCTGGGGCTTCAATTCATGGCATCGATTTTGGTGGCCATCCCCTTCGGGCTGGGGAATCGATCCGGCGACGGAACCGGCCTGGTGACGAATCTGGCACGCGATGGAACGCTCTTTACGATCGCCGCGAGTGCCGGATGGCTGACCCTTCTGTTGCTGTTGATTTTCTGCGGTGCCGGCGTGGGCCTCCCGAAACGTCTGGCCTGGACGACACAGCGGTGGCGGTTGGGGGCACTCTGGGTTGGTGCAGGGTTTGTGGGCATCTCACTTCTGGGTTGGTTGGTTGACCCTTATTTGGACGAACGAAGCCGCGAGGGGATCAGACTATTCGCGCTCGGACTGGATTCGCCGATCCCGACGTTTCTCGCCGTTGTGCTGATCGCCCCGTTTGTGGAGGAACTGGTTTTTCGGGGATACGCGTTCACCGGGTTGGCGGCACGTTGGGGAGCACCGATCGCGGGCTTGATCACCGCGGTCGTCTTCACCGCCCTTCACGTGCAATACGGCTGGGCGGGTCTTTCCCTGATTTTTGTCTTTGGCCTGCTGCTGGCCGTCATGCGCTGGCATACGGGCAGCGTGATTCCGTGCATCATCCTGCACGTGCTGAACAATCTTTCCCACATGCTCAACCTCGCGATCGGCGAGGTTCCTTAGGCCATTCGGGGCAGAAGGAAAAGTGCGCTGGGTTTGACCGGCATCATGGAAGTTTTGGGCAGGTTTTCACAAGATGTCGCCCCATCCGAGGACAAACACCACCACAGATGGTGGTCAGCCCAATTACTTTTATGTCCCAAGTTCCCACCGCGATCGAACCGGCGTCCGTGCTGGAGGAATATATCAACCGAACGGATTGGCGGGTGAATGCCAATGCGAACCAGGGTTACTCGCTGGGGGGGATGATCTTGAACGCAGCGGGTAAGCTGACAGCGAATTACTGGCTGGACCATATCTATCCTCCGCAGATTGGGCAGGCGCACCGGCATGCGGATTTTCACATTCACGATCTGGATATGTTCAGCGGGTATTGTGCGGGGTGGTCGTTGCGGCAGTTGTTGGCGGAGGGATTCAACGGCGTGGCGAACAAGATCGAGTCGGGTCCGCCGCGGCATTACCGGACGGCACTCGGGCAGATGGTGAATTTTTTGGGAACACTGCAGAATGAATGGGCGGGCGCGCAGGCGTTCAGTTCGGTCGACACCTATCTGGCGGCCTATGTGAGGCACGACCGATTGAGTGAAGCCGAGGTCGAGCAGGGGATGCAGGAATTCGTTTTCAACCTGAACGTGCCATCGCGCTGGGGCACGCAGACGCCGTTCACGAATCTGACGTTCGATTGGGTGTGTCCGGAAGACCTGCGGGAAACCCCCGCGCATGTGGGTGGACGGGAGGCGGGATTCACTTACGGCGAGCTGGGCGAGGAAATGGCCATGATCAATCGCGCATTCCTCCGCGTGATGGCCCGCGGGGATGCGCGGCAGCGGGTGTTTACGTTCCCGATTCCGACTTACAACGTGACCGAGGATTTCCCTTGGGAGAGCGAAACGGCGCAGTTGCTCTTCGAGGTGACAGCAAAATACGGGCTGCCGTATTTCCAGAATTTTGTGAATTCCGAGTTGAAGCCGAACATGGTCCGTTCGATGTGCTGCCGGCTCCAACTGGATCTGCGGGAGTTGCTGAAGCGGGGGAACGGGCTTTTTGGATCGGCGGAACAAACCGGGTCGATCGGGGTTGTCACGATCAATGCCGCGCGGCTTGGTTATCTTTTCGCCGGACGGGAGGAGGCACTCCATGAGCGGCTCGAACATTTGATGGAACTGGCGTGCGAGAGTCTGGAGATCAAGCGCCGGATCATCCAGGAGCACATGGACCGTGGCCTGTATCCGTTCACGAGGCGATATCTGGGCACACTGCGGAACCACTTTTCGACCGTCGGCATCAATGGCGTGAACGAATGCATCCGGAATTTCACAACGGATCTCGAACACATCGCGACGCCATGGGGCCGGGAATTTGCCGTGCGTCTTCTGGATTGTATGCGCGCGAAGATGGTCGAGTTTCAGGAGAAAACCGGGCACCTCTACAATCTGGAGGCGTCACCGGCGGAGGGGGCGACCTATCGATTCGCACGGATGGATCAGAAAAACCTGGAGGGCATTTTGCAGGCCGGGACGCCCGAGGCTCCTTACTATACGAACTCGACGCAGTTGCCGGTGGGTTGGACCGACGATCCCTTTGTCGCGCTGCGGCATCAGGACGACCTCCAGACCCGCTACACGGGCGGGACCGTGTTGCACCTGTACATGAACGAACGCGTCTCGTCGGCGCGGGCCTGCGGCGAGTTGATCCGGCGGGTCTTTACGAATTTTCGCCTGCCCTATCTGACGATCACCCCGACATTTTCGATCTGCCCACACCACGGATACCTCGCCGGGGAGCACGAGTTCTGTCCGGTGTGCGATTCTCAATTGCGGGTCAAATTGGAATGTCAGGCCGCTTGAAGATGACCATGAAACCACTACCTGAAAACGAAAGAACCCGCTGCGAAGTGTGGACGCGCGTGATGGGTTATCACCGGCCGGTGTCGCAGTTCAACAAAGGCAAGCAAAGCGAGCACCGCGAGCGCGTGCATTTCCGGGAGGATCAGGCTCGCAAAGCGCTGCGGTCGCATTGATGCCGCCGGATTCGATGGCGGACGAACTGCGCGTCGGCGGGTTTGTTCCGTTTACAACGGTCGACTATCCCGATCGGTTGAGCGCGGTTGTATTTTGCCAAGGTTGTCCGTGGCGGTGCCGATACTGCCACAACCCCCATCTTCAACCGTGGCAAGCGGATGTTCGCTGGCGGTGGGATGAAATTCTTGAGGAACTCGCGGAGCGCCGCGGGTTCCTCGAGGCGGTTGTCTTCAGCGGCGGAGAACCGACTGCCCAGGCGGGATTGAAGGGCGCCATTCACACCGTGCGCGCACTCGGGTATGCGATCGGATTGCACACGGCAGGGATCTATCCCGCCCGGCTCGCAGCCGTTCTGCCGTTGGTCGACTGGGTCGGCTTGGACATCAAGGCACCGCTTGACCAACGATACGGCCGGATCACCGGATGCCCGTCGTCCGAATCGGCGGCTGCCCAATCACTGGAACTGGTCCTTCTGTCCGGCGTCGCGGTTCAGATTCGAACGACCGTCCACCCGACCCTCTTGAGCGACGACGATCTCCGGGACATGCAGAACGAGCTTGCGCGAAGAGGCGGTGGCCCGGTCCACATCCAGCCCTTTCGCCCGGACGGTTGCACTGATCTCTCGCTCCTTGCGTCGCCTGATTTCCCACATGGACAGCGCTGACATCCACAGTGGGAACTGGATTCGATCACGGGTTGAGACCCGCTTTGCCCGGGGTCGATTCAGGAAAAATGAAGCGAACAGTTCCAGCGTCCACCGACTTGCCCGGTCGCGTCTTGCGGATCCCCGCATCGCCGGCCGGGTCACCCCGTCCGGTCGCCGCCGGGGACTGCACCGGTCGCGAGTGGGTGACGAAAAAGCGGACCTTCACGCCATTGCGTCCATCCCGTCCAACAAATCCGGAGCCACCTGCCGATTCTTCAGTCTGGGAGAATTTTCACGCGTATTTTTCCTGCCCCCGGTTCGGCAGCGAACGCGTGTTTCTGTGGATCGGGCTGCCGGCCGCAGCGATTTTGGCAGGCACGATTGCCCTGCTTGTGTTCCTTTTTCAGTAAGCGGCACGAAAGGTGCTTTCTCCGGATGGGTTGAGTGCTTTTAGTCTAGCCACATGCATCCACCGGGGTCCCAAATCGCGTCTTTCAGGAAGCGCAATGCGCCAAGGGAAGACCGTCCGCTGACCGACGAGCCCGAGCGGAAATTTTACACGCTCTTGAAGCGCGGCCCGGGTGCTCGCCAAGGGAAGGATCGCGCCACGCCGGTGACCTGGCGGAAGCCGCCGGAGCCGGTGGAGCATCCATCCGGATTGGCGGGAGTTTGGGATCGACTTCGCGGGTTTTTCTTCTGCCCGATGTTTGGTTTGGAGCGGGCTCTTTTGTTGATTGCGGTGCCTCTGGGTCTGGCTTTGGCAGTTCTGCTCGCAGTGACAGCGGTCGGTCGGTAGCGTTTCAGCCGCCCGTGGCGTATTGACCGTTGTCGAGGCGTCGCCAGAATTCGGGCGCTGGCTGATCGGCAGGATCGTCCGGAGATCGGAGCACACGGAGCGTTCGGTGTCCGCGCAAGCTCTCGAAACCGGGCCGGTCGGTGATCAACATCGGACTCAATGTCAAACGCTCGAGGGGAACGAAAAGGAGGGCGCGGAGATTTTCGGCAGCGAGCCGGCTGATATCCAGCGTCCGGACACGGCGACAAAGCCCCAGGGGGGCGACATCTGTCACCAGGGTATTTGAGACGTCGAGGCTCTCAAGCAATGGGATCGCACGGGCGAACGTAACATCCGCCACCGCTGAATCGCGCAGGTGGAGGTGGCGGAGTTTCGTAAAGCCCCGCAAGTTGGGCGGGATCATCTCCAGCGGGGAGCCGGAAAGGTCGAGCGACTCGATGGGCAACGCCGCAAGAGTTGACCAGTCGAGTTTGCGGGCTCCCTCGATTTTCAGCTTGGACAGCGCAACGGATCGAAGCGGACTGAGGTCCGACAGATCCTCGATGTTGGAAATGGTCAGCGAATTGCCTTGGAGATCGACCTTCCCGGCGTCGCTGCTTCGGGCCAGCAGAGAGAGTGCCGCTTCGACGGCCGACGGTTCGCGGCCCGTCGGATGACTGCCGAGAACGGATCGCTTGGCCACCGGTTTGTCGGAGAGGAACTGCAGCACATCGGAAACCACCTGATCGGCCGGCTGTCCGGTCTCGCGCATCAGAACCGAAGCTTTGCCAAACCGATCGCTGGACAGGTCGGCGGCCTGACGTGCGAGTTCGAGGAGTTTTTCGGGATTGTCCCCCATGAGGAAATCGGAGCCGCCGTCCGCACGGCGTTGGTTTGCGATCCGCCCGGCCATCGAAAATGCATCAGCAGCGGCAGCGGTCTCGAGGAGCGCAAAGTGCAGCCGGCCTTTGAGCATCCACCCGGGGACAAACCCCGGGTCGGCCAGCAGCGCAGAGGAAACCGATTCCTGAGCGCCCGAGACTTTGCGCACGATCATGTCCGGATTGTTCTGGTAACGGGAAAGTTCGTAGGGCGAGAGGTCCATGTGAAACGTCCGCATGGCCGCTGCCATGGCCCTCCGCGCCTCGTCGACTTCCGGGTCCTCGCGGCGGACGACGGGAGGCCGCGAGGGAAGTTCCGGTACGGTTTGGCGGTTTTCGAGTTCGGCGGCGCGTTCTTCACTCGCCCGCGCGCGTTCCTCCGCCTCGCGCAAGGCGGCATCGGCGCGTTCCCGGGCCTCGCGCTCGGCCTCGGTTTCCTGACGCAATCCCTTGGCGAGTTCATGGGCTTTTTGTTCCGCCTCGCGCGCTTCGGAAACCTGCGCCAGGGCTGCCTCCAGTTCCTTGCGGCCGGCTTCCGCTTCTTTTTGACGTTCCAACGCGACCGCCTCGGCGTCCGTGGCAGCTTTCCGCTGGATCTCTGCTTCCCGCAGCGCGTTCTCGGCGGCGGCACGCGCTTCCTCGGCGGCGACCCGCGCTTCTTCGGCGGCTTTCGCCCGTTCAGTGATCTTCCAGAAAGCCGCCGCCGATCCGGCGAGCATGATCAAAACCGAAGCAACAATGACCGCCGAGACGGCGCGATTGCGCAGGACCAATTTCCGGGCGAGTTCGAGAGCCGAGACCGGGCGCGCACTGATCACCTCACCCCGGCGGAATCGCTCCAGATCCGCATGCAGTGCGGCGACGGATCGGTAGCGCTCAGCCGGCGCATTCCGGAGCGCTTTGAGGACAATAATCTCCAGATCGGCATCGAGCTTGGGATTGAATGCTCTCGGGCGAGGTGCTTCGTGCGTCTGGAGCGCCTGGGCGTCGGCGACAATGTTGCCGGTCGCCTCGAAATGGCGCCGTCCGGTGAGCATTTGGAACAGAATGGTTCCGAGGCTGAAAACATCGGCGCGTTCGTCGACCGACTTGCTCGATTCCGCCTGTTCGGGCGACATGTTCTCGAGCGTTCCGACCACATGGCCGGTTACGGAGAGCGAGTGGCCGCCCTCGGACTCGAATTTTGCGAGCCCAAAATCGGCAACGAGCGGCTCGCCATCCTCACGAAGAAGGATGTTGCCGGGTTTCAGATCACGGTGCAGCACGCCATGCTCGTGCGCAAACTGAACGGCCTCGCACACCTTGCCGAAAACACTGAGCGTTTGTTCGACGGGCAGCACGCGGGTGGCTTTCGGTCGCGGCGGCAGGTGATCCTCGGGTGCCGGGGGCTGATCGCTTCGCGTGCTCCGCTCGGTCCGGAGCGTCTGAATCAAAGAGCGGAGATCAGGCGCTCGAACGGTCGTCCCGGCCGACTCGGCGGCGGTGCGTTCGTAGAGCAGGTCGGCCAGCGTGAGGCCGTCGACAAATTCCATCACGATGAAGTGAATGCCCTCAAATTCACTCATCTCAAAAACGCGGCAGATGTTCCGGTGCGGGAGCCTCGCCATGATTTCGGCCTCCCGCCGGAAGCGGCGAAGTTGGGCTTCCGACGTCGATTCATTCGTGTGAAGAACCTTGATGGCCACGACATTTCCGTAGCGATCCTTGGCCTTCCAGACCTTCCCCATGCCCCCCGTGCCGATGACTTCCAGGAGGCGGTATTTGCCAAGCATCTGGCTGAACTGCGGGCTGACGACGTTCTCGGCATTGAGTTCGAACGAATCCCCCACCAACGCCGGTCGCACGAGACGCAGTATCGGCACCGGTTCCTCATGACCGGGAACCCTCAGCGCCCAGAGATAATCGAGGTAAAATTCGACCTGTGAGGCGTCGGATCGAACGCCTGGTCCGATCAGCCAGACCCCGCGGACGAACTGCTCCGGGAGCGTCGTGATCTCATCACCGGACCAGTGGAAATCCGAAAGGTCCGGATCGCTTTCGCTCTCTGCACGGACGAATTCCCAGCCTTCGGGAAGGTTCTGAATCAACTGGCGGAGCGTGAATTCCGGCAGCAGCACCTCACCCGGCCGTGCAAGCCGGCTGAGTTTCTCGGCGAGTTCGACCGGCTCGCCGACGGCTGCGTATTGAAGGGATCCCGAACTACCGAGCGTCCCAACGAACGTCTCGCCCGTCCAAATCCCACAGGCCACCGGAGGCATTTCCTTGCCCTGACGGAAAAATCCCTCGCGGAGTTCCGTGGACCGCGCCATCTGCCGTGAAGCAGCACGCACGGCCCGGAGAGCGTGATCGGCAAAATAACGCGGCGCACCGAAAAGTCCCTCCACCGCGCCGCCGCCGACATGGTGAACCGTGCAGCCGGTTTCCAGGATCGCGTCCGCGGCCTCCTCGGCGAACGAATTGACCATCAGCCGGATTTCCATCGGCGCGAGGCGCTCGGCGAGGTGCATGAGGCTGTCGAGCCTAACGAACGAAACAGTCATAAACCGCCGTTCGGGCTGCCGGGCGGTGCGCAATTCCTCTTCGTTGAGAACATCCACGGAGGTTCCGCTGATTGCGGCGAGATCGCGGCTGAATTCATCACCGTGGGTCACCTCATCAAGAACGATGTCGAGCACGCCACCCTCGCTGCTCGTCTTCAATTCGAAAACCCGGCCATCCGCATCTGTGACCAGACGGTTGGCCTGCCGACCGGTGCCGGGACGAACAAAACACGTGGCCACTTCGCCCGAGACGCGGGCGGCGAGCGTTTCGAGGGGTGCCCCGATCAAGTCCTGTTTCGAAACCCGGAGGTAGGCCGCGAGAGCCCGATTTGCATAGAGCACGATGTCGTCCGGCGACACACGCGCCATCATGCTGCGGAATGGCACGACCGGACCGTCCATGATTGCCACGGTAAGCGACCCGCTGCCGGATTGGAAATGTCGAAATCGAATGCCGTTTGCGCCGGCCGGGTTCCGCTGGCAAACTCCCCGGAGCCATGAAACCCCGGGTTCTCATCGTCGACGGGCACAGCATGATCTTCCAGTGGCCCGATTTGGCGGACCTCCATGCAAGAAAGTCGGCGGCGGCGCGCGAGGAACTTGTCCGCCGCCTCCGGGGACTTCAGGATGCGAGTGATTGGACCGTGGCGGTCGTTTTTGACGGACGCGGGGCCAAGGCATCGGACGCCTCCGAGCCGGGCGGCATCCACATTTTCTACTCCAAGGCCGGGCAGACCGCCGACTCGGTCATCGAACGCCTTGCGGCAAAATACGCCCTGACCTGCGACGTCACGGTTGCGACCGACGACCGGCTCGAGCGGGTCACGGCCGAGGCTTTCGGCTCCAGTTCGATGTCGTGCATGCAACTCCGTCTGGAAATTGAAGCCGCGGATTCGGCGGTCGGGCGGGAAATTGAAAAACTGCGGCGCCGACGGTGACCGGCGCATCGGCCACTGGAATCGCTCTGGCAAATTTCCGGCGGGCCGCTAGTTTGTTTGTGATGATGCGCCGAGTTGTGTCAATCCTGCTAACTGCGGTGGCCGCCTGCTGCCCTGCGGCGGCGCAGTCGCCGCTGACGAAGAGCCAGTTGGAGGCGGTCGCCCGGCTGGACTCGATGACGATTCCAACACCGGGTGAATTCTTTGCCGCCCTCGACAAGCAGGGGCAATTGAATTGGTCCCAACTTTTCCAGCCGCTCCCGCTCGAAGTGACCTCGTCCCGGGCCCAGATGGCGCTGATGCTCGGCGTCCTCATCGGTGATGGATACATTGCCGTCGAAGCGCAGGACAGCCAGGGCGTGAAGAATGTCGGCAAGGACATCATCCGCATCGCAAAAAAACTCAACGTCAGCCAGACAATCATCGGCCGTGGGAACAGCATCAACGACTTTGCCGAGAACAACGACTGGAGCGCCCTTCGCGAAGAGCTCGAGGCCACACAAAACGAAGCCAAAATCGCGATGGCCGAGCAAAAGGACCAGGACCTCGTCACCTTGGTGACGATCGGCGCCTGGATCCGCGGATGCGACGCGGCAGCCGGCTACGTCGCGAAAAACTACTCGCCGCAGCTTGCCGAGCTGCTCCGCCAGCCAGCGATCGTTGATTTTCTTCTCGGGCAGATGAGCGGGCTCCCGCCGGAATTGCTCGAAGATCCGCTTGTCACCAACGTTCGCACCGGCTTGGAGGAAATCCGCAAACTGGTCTCAACGCCCGCCGGCGAACCACTCTCCGAAAATGCGGTGGGCGCGCTCGATGGCGTGATCACCGGGCTCGTGGAAACCATCGGATCGGACAAAGAAGAACCATGAAACGAATTGCTGTCCTGTTTCTTGTCGCCGGGCTCGTTCCGGTTTTTGCCGAGCCGAGTCCCACACCCTCGCCATCCCCGGCGACGCCCACAGCCGATGAAACACCGCTCGCCCGCAGCCGCGCCCTCGAGCTGGCCGGTGCCTTTGCGAACGAAGGTTACAAAATTCGGGATGGCTTCTGGTCGGGATCGATCGAGAAAGACAAACCGGTCTTCATCCAGATCAACGTTTTCGCCGGCAACGAATACTGGTTCTGCGCGGCGGCGACCGGTGCCGCCCGGAAGCTCTCCGTCTCCGTCTTTGACGAAAATGGAAAGCCGGTTGAAGGCGAGATTTACGAGGACGGTGCATCCGCCGCCGCGGGATTGGTGCCCGAATCCAGCGGTCCGCGGATCGTGCGCGTACTGCTGACCGAGGGCGAGAAATCGGAATTTTGCCTCGTCTACGCTTACAAGTAACATGCCCGCCGCAACCACCGAAAAGCTCAACAGCCCGCTGGTCCGCCAGTTTTCCGTTTTTCTCCAAAACAAAGTCGGAGCGCTGCTCGAAGTCGTCAAACTTCTCAGCGAGCACAACATCGTCGTGCTCGCGCTGAGCATCCAGGATTCCTCCGAATCCGCGCTCGGTCGCATGATCGTGAGCGATCCCGAACGCCTCGCCGAGTTGTTTGGTGAAAACGACATTCCGCACAGCGAGTGTGAAATGCTCGCCGTCGAACTCGAAGACGGTCCGAACGACCTGGCGCGCGTCCTCGCCGCATTGCTCATGGCCGAGGTGAACGTGTTTTTCAGTTACCCGTTGATGATCCGCCCGCGCGGTCGCGCCGTCCTCGCCCTGCACCTCGACGACGTCGAATGCGCCTGCTCGGTCCTCCGCGGAGAAGGTTTCGTCCTGCTCGCGCAGGGCGATCTTTCACGCTGACGGGGCCGTCTTTACGGCGGGGTGGCCGCCGAGGTGCCGCGGGTGCCGATTTCCTTGCGGTTCACGGCATTCACGTAAGCTCGCGCGCTGGCTTCGATCACGTCCGTGCTCGCGCCCTTTCCGGTGATGAGGTTGCCGTCGCCGAAATCGACCTTGAGCGTCACTTCGCCGAGTGAGTCGCGACCTTGGGTGACCGCTTCGACGCGGTATTCGGCGAGATGGCCCTTGCGTCCGACGATGCGATCGATCGCCTGCATGGCGGCGTCGACCGCTCCGTTCCCCGGACTGGAATCCTGCAACGACTCGTCGCCTTTGCGGAGCCGGACGGTCGCCGTCGGGACAGTCGTTGATCCGCTGGTCACGTGGATGTAGTCGAGTGTGAACGTCTCCTTGGCAACGGACATGGAATCCTCGACCAGAGCGGCCAGGTCGTCGTCGTAGACGAACTTTTTCTTGTCACCGACGTCTTTGAAACGCTCGAAGACGGCCGCGGTTTCCTCGTCGCTCAGTTCGAAGCCCAGATGCTTCAGTCGCGCGATCATGGCATGGCGGCCGCTGTGCTTGGTCAGCGGCAATTCCGTGCCACCCCACCCGACCTCCTCGGGATCCATGATCTCGTAAGTCTCCCGCTTCTTCAGGATGCCATCCTGGTGAATGCCCGAACTGTGCGCGAAGGCGTTCTCACCGACGATCGCCTTGCTGCGCGCGACGTGCAGTCCGCTCATGCGGCTGATGATGCGTGACGTTTTCAGGATCTCGCGGGTGACGATGCCGGTGTGCAGATCCTTGTAAAAGTCCGGCCGCGTCTTGATGGCCATGACCACCTCTTCCAACGCGCAGTTGCCGGCGCGTTCGCCGATGCCGTTGAACGTGCCCTCGACCTGACGCGCACCGGCATGGACGGCGGCGAGTGAGTTGGCGACGGCCAGGCCCAGATCATCATGGCAGTGAACGCTCAGGACCGCGCTGCCGATGTCCTTCACGTTGGCGATCAGGTATTCCATCAGAGCGGCATATTGAGCCGGAACGGCGTAGCCGACGGTGTCCGGAATATTGACCGTGGTGGCGCCGGCCTCGATGGCCGCCTGTACGACCTGGGCGAGGAATTCCGGTTCGGTCCGTGACGCGTCTTCCGGAGAAAACTCGACATCCTGCGTGTAGCTTTTGGCGCGCTGGACGCCCTCGCGGGCGAGGCGGATGATTTCCTCCTGCGCTTTCTTGAGCTTGTGTTCCCGGTGGATGGCTGACGTGGCCAAAAAGACGTGAATTCGGCCGCGATCGCCGGCGGGTTTCACCGCTGCGGCAGCGGCATCGATGTCTTTCGTCACGCAGCGCGCGAGCCCGCAGATCCGCGGGCCTTTGATTTCGGTGGCGATCGTCTGAACGGCCTCGAAGTCGCCATCACTGATCACCGGAAATCCGGCCTCGATGACGTCAACGTTCAGGCGCGCGAGCTGGCGGGCCACCTCCATTTTCTCGCGCAGGTTCATGCTGGCACCGGGGCATTGCTCGCCGTCGCGCAGCGTTGTGTCGAAAATGATGACTTGGTTGGACATGGTTTGAATGGGTTCCGGCGCGGAGAAAGCTTTCAGGCGGACAAAGCCGCCGGTGCCGGGACCAGCTCTGCCGCAGGGTTATTTGGATGCGAGAAAGAAGATGCGGCCCGGGAGCAACCCGAGTCGCGCGTCCAAAGCCACACTGCCGGCAAAATCCACCATGAGGTCTATCTAAACCAGCCCGCGAAGAATGCAAGCCGGGAGAACGGACACAGATTTACAACCGTGCAGACTCGGAAAACAACGAATCGAGCGCTTCGAAGTCCACCGGCTTCACCAAATGTCGGTCGAAGCCCGCCGCCGTCGAGCGTTCGCGGTCGGACGGCTGGCCCCATCCGGTCAGCGCGACGAGCAATGGAAACGGCTGCGACGCGGGCCAGCCGGACCGGATCCGCCGCGCGGCCTCGTTTCCATCGATCCCCGGGAGACCAATGTCGAGGATCACGACTTCGGGGAGATCCCGCAGTGCGGTGGCGACGGCCGTCAGCCCATCGTGCGCAACGAGCGTGTGGTGGCCGAGCGCGCGCAGGACACCCGCCATGGCCGCTGTGGTATCCAGGTTGTCATCGACGACCAGCACGCGGCGTTTGATGGAGGCTGGAGCGGTCGCCATTTCCTGGGACGTTTCGGAATGACCGGTTCGCGGGCCGGCCGGCAAGGGGAGCTCCACCACAAACGAGCTTCCGTTGCCGAGTCCCGGGCTCGCGGCTTTCACGCTCCCGCCGTGCAATTCAATCAACCGACGCACCAAGGAAAGTCCGATGCCGAGTCCGCTATTCTCGCGGTGCTTCGTGCCGTGGAATTGCTGGAACAACTCAAAGATTCCCTCCAGTTGGTCGGAACTGATCCCGATCCCCGAATCTTCCACGGTGATCAGCGCGCGCCCTGCCTCCGCCGTGAGCGTGACTTGGATGATGTCGTCCGGATTCGAGAATTTGCACGCGTTGTTCAGGAGATTTCCGATCGCCTGGATCAACCTCGCGGAGTCTCCGTGGACGTGAACCGGCTCGTTAGGGAGCCGGAAGTCGATCCGCTGGCGGCGGGCGCGGCAGAGGGGCCGAACCACCTCGACCGCCTGCCGGATGACCCCGGTGAGTTCGACCGGTCCGGTGTGGAGCGCAAGTTTGCCCTGGCTCAGACGATTCACGTCCATCAGGTCGTCAATCAAGCGGCTCAGGTGCCGGGTCTGCCGGCCGAGGGCGTCGACACAGGTGCGGCGGATTTCCTCGTCATCCCCTCGCAGGCCGAGCAAGTGAACGGCATTGCTCACGGCGGCGAGCGGGTTTCGGAGTTCATGTGCGAGCATGGCGAGAAACTCGTCCTTGCGACGGTCCGCCTCGTGCAAACGCATCGCCAGTTCGCGTCGTTCCGTGTCGTCGATGTGCAGCCCGATCATCCGGAGCGGCCGGCCGTGTTCATCAAAATGCACGCGAGCGCGGGCGGCCATCCAGCGCACCTGGCCATCGGGGCGAATGACCCGCCATTCGGCTTCCAGCGATCCGGTGACCAGTGCCTGGCGTGCGGCCGCTTCAGCGGCCTGCCGGTCGTCGGGATGGACGAGGGCGAGCCAGTCGGCATAGCTTCCGCCGAACGATCCGGGAGCAATGCCGTAGAGAATCTCCAGTTCGGGCGACCACTCGTTCACGTTGCGGGTGATGTTCCACTCGAACGAACCGATCCGCCCGACTTCCTGTGCGAGCTGGAGCCGCTGGAGGGTCAGTTCGCGGGCTTCCTGGGCATGTTTTCGCTCGGTGATGTTGCGGAAGAAGATGGCGACCTGATTTGTCGGCGCTGCTCCGAAACGAAACGCATAGACTTCGAACCAGCGGTTCCATGCGGCGACATGGCGCTCGAACCGAACCGGCTCACCGGTCTGCGCCACGCGGCCGTATGTTTCGATCCAAAACGGCTCGATCGTCGGCACCAGTTCCAGAACCGTCCGGCCGACCGAATCCTTCAACCCCGTAGCTTCGGCATAGGCCGGATTGCCTTCCAGGATCCGGTAATCCCGCGGCCGGCCGTGCGGTTCAAAAAGGATTTCGACGATGCAGAACCCGTCCTCAATGGAATTAAAGAGCGTGCGATAGCGCTCCTCGCTTCGGGCCAGTGCGGCGCGCGTGGCATGCCGCTCGGTGACATTCCGACTGATGATGACTGCGAGCGGAGGGCCGCCGCTCGCGTCGGCAACCGGCTTTCCGCTGAATGTGACGATCCAAGTCTTGCCGATGTCGGATCGACGGACGCGAAGCTCGAGATCCGCGAGGGTTTCGCCCCGGAGGACACGCGCGGCCGGCCATTCCTCAACGGGCAACGGCGTTCCATCCAGCGTCCACAGTTCGAACCGGCGGGAGAATTCGGCGAGGTCGCCGCTCAGGTCATCCGTCTCGGCAAACCCGAAATGGCGGGCTTGGGCGCGGTTGTGCCAGATTTGACGGCCGGAGGAGTCGAAGACGGCAACACCCTCGTCCATGGCTTCATAGACCGCTTCGGTCTGGGCGGGTGGACGGTGGCGAGGGCGAACCGGCGGGGGTGTGCGCCAGAGCGCGGCAAAGCCGGCAGGGATCCGCCAGGCCTTCACATCCGCGGGAGTCCCGGCGACGGGCCAGGATCCATCCATCTCGCAGGCGTCCCGATCGAGGCCGACGAGGCCGGCGACCTGCTCGGTCCATTCGCTGCCGGGAACAATCCCGAGGGCCTGCGCGGCCGGGTTGGCCGTTGTCACCCGGGCAGCCACCGCGGAGCCGTCGGAATTTCGGACCCAGGTGAATGTCGCAAACGGTTCCGGCAGGAGCGACAGGACACCGTCGAGGGACGGCCCTTCATTTTCGAGAGAATCTTCCGTTGGCTCCATCAATTCGATCGGCTGCATTCCGACACTCACTGTCGTTTCGGATGGGAGAATGTCTGCGGTTGCCGGCTGGGGACGCCGAATGCGGGTTGTTTTTGAATCGTGAAAACGTTAGTGGATTTCCCTGCCGACCGGGCGATTTTGGTATTGCGTGCACGGTCGGCTCTTTTGCGATGAGAATCTACACACGAGGCGGTGATCGCGGCGAGACCAGTCTTTTTCGAGGTGGGCGCGTCTCAAAAGCAGACCCCCGTGTGGTGGCTTACGGATGCATTGACGAATTGAATGCCCAGATCGGCTTTGCGCGGTCGCAGTCTCCCGCACCGGAGGTTGATGAAATGCTGCGCGGGTTGCAGGTGCTTCTGTTCACCGTCGGCGCGGATCTGGCGACGCCGGTGGAGGTCACCTCGGACGCCCGGGTGCAAACCGAGCACACCGACAGCCTGGAACGCGAAATTGACCGCATGCAGGCGGTGATGCCCGTGCTCCGCCACTTCATTCTCCCGACGGGAACCTCGTGCGCGGCGGCGATCCATGTTGCCCGCGGGCTCTGTCGGCGTGCGGAACGCGATATCGTTGCGATGCCTGCGGAGGCGGTGCGGGCTGAGACGCTTGCCTTCGTCAACCGACTCTCGGACTATCTCTTCGTCCTCGCCCGCTATCAGAATTTTCTCGCCGGGCGCGAGGAGGAGATCTGGGAGCCCGGGAAGTAGCCGGGGTCAACTCACCGAAAACGCGTGCAGAAATGCCGCGACCGAATAGGCAGAGCCGATCAGACCGAGGAGGACGCACGCGAAATAGAAGGCTTTTTTCTGTCCCCCACCCTTGAGGATGAGGCTGATCGCGCCGATCACCAGTGAGAGTTGGAGGAAGAGGGTTCCGAAGTCGAACAAGTCGCCGGCGCGGCCAAGTTCGCGGGCGATGGCTTCGTGCTCTTTCGCGCCGGTGACGACACCCAGTTGTCCGTCGATGTCCTGAATCCAATTCTCGCGACCGACGGCCTCAGACCCGAGGAGAATTTCCTTTTTCTCCTTTTTGTAGCGGGCGATGTCGGCTTTGAGCGCGTCGATGTTGTTGCGCAGCCCTTCGACCTTTTCCGGGGCCACGGCACCCGCATCGATGAGGCTGCCCAGGAGCCCGGCCTGGCCCTCGGCAAGGTTTTCTTTCAAGCCCTTCGACGCGTACCAGGCGTAGGCCTGCTGGCCCTGCCCATAAGCGATCAACTCGTCGTCCCCGAACTTTCCCCCACCGAGATCGTTGATCGCGAGACAGGCGGCAAATACCGCCAGCGTCACGCCGCAAATCAACTCAAACTTGTCTTGAAATGAATCCGATGTCTCCACGGATCGCGATTTACATTTCGGTGGTTCGGCCGATCAAGGAAACAAAACGGCGCCGGATGTCCGGTGCTTTCTCTTTGCCGGGCGGCGTCCCCCCGATTAAGTGTCCCATCCAATGATCGGGACCAACGTTCGAGTGGCATGCGCCCTGTGGGCCGCCGGAGCCGCCTTGCTGGCGCAAACTCCGCCGGGAGCCCCGCAGGGTTTCTCGCGGGTCGAGCCGGGTCTGGAGCAAGCAGTTCGCTGGAAGTGGAACGTCGTCCCCTCGCCCCCGGAGCAATGGGGTCTCGAACTGCCGGAGCCCCCGCCCCGCCTTCCCATGGGACAGCCGATCGCGACTCCGCCACCGGACCGGCAGAATACCTACGTTGTTCAGCGCGGCGACGCTCTTGCCAAAATCGCCCGCCGATTCGAGATCACCGTCGCGCAGTTGAAAGCGGCGAACAATCTGCAATCGGACCTCATCCGCGAAGGCCAGGAACTGCGCATCCCGACACCCGAGGAGATTGCCGCGCTGCGGCTCACGGAAAGTGCACCGGCGCGTCCGACGGCTGCGGCTCCGGCGGGAATGGGTGGCGCCGATCCGGACGTTCTCCTCTTCCAAGTGTATCTCGATCGACGGAATTTCTCGGCGGGTCCGATCGACGGAAAACCGGGATTCCTTTTTCAGAGGCTCATGTATTTGTGGGGCATCACGCATCCGGACCAACAGGATCTTGAAGTCCTGCGTTCGCGGGCGCGGGCGGAAGTGCCGGAGGTCACCACGCGATACACGCTCCGGCCGGAAGACTTCCGGTTCATCCTGCCGCCTCGGGCGAAGGCCGTCTCCGCGGCCGCTTCGCCAACCCCGGCGCGAAAACCCGGAAAATCCCCGCCTCCGTCGGTCGAAGTCCCGCCTCCAACCTACGAGGAACTCGTGACATCGCCGATGCTGGCCTATCGGTCGCCTTGGGAATTCGTCGCCGAGCGCTTCCGGTGTGATCCGGCACTTTTGCGTGCATTGAACCCGAGCCTTCCGGTGCTGCCGCCGGCCGGAACCGAGTTTTTCGTCCCGAATGTGATCCCGTTTGAATTGGAACGCGCCTTCGATTCGCCACTCCGGCCGCCGGAGGATCCTTCCATCTCGGCCGTCATCGTCGACCTCTCGCGTTTGGAAATCTACCGGAACGACCGGCTCATCGCGACGTTCCCGGTTGCCAGTGCGCGCCCGTCGCTGCGCGGGCGCGGTGAGTGGCAGATTCTGGATGCACTCCCGCGGCCCCGCATGGCCACGCGTCAGGAACCCCGTGTGACGCCCCGGCCGACGGTCTCGTCGTTTTACCGTGGCGAAGTGCCTGAGCCGGCACCGCCGAAAACCCTCCCGGAAGATCAATTTTTGCCTCCGGGTCCGAACAATCCGGTCGGCATCCTTTGGCTCAATCTGGCGAAGGCGGGCGAACCGGATCCGCTTCCATTCGGACTCCACGGGACCAGTGATCCGGTGCGGATGCAGGATCAGGAGAGCCTCGGCGGGTTCCAGATGGCCAATTGGGACATCGCGCGCGTCGTCCGCATGGTGCCGGCGGGGACGCCGTTGATATGGAAGGAAAGCCAGACGGCAGCGCCCGCCCCCGCGGGCCGGCCTCCCGGCTAGCCCGAGATTCCCAGCGGAACCGCTCGACAGCCCTGCCGGAGCGGGTTAACCAAAGGACCGGTTTTTTATGGAATTCTTGAGTGTGCTTTTCGTCCCGGAGGTCTTCCTCGTGTGGACATCGTTGGCGAAGACAATCGGCTTGCTCGCCGTCATTCTCGGGTTGGTTTCTTACACGGTCTATGCGGAACGAAAAGTCTGCGCGCTCATCCAGGACCGCGTCGGCCCGAATCGCACGGGCATCCCGCTGACAAACATCCGCATGCTCGGGCTCGGCCAGCCGATCGCCGATGCGCTCAAGTTGTTGTTGAAGGAAAATTTCATCCCGAATTCGGTCAACAAGTTCTACTATTACATCGCGCCGAAGCTCGCGATGATTCCGCCGATCCTCGTGCTGGCGGTGCTGCCGTTCGGCAGTGAGTTGTTCGGTGTCCCGATGGTCATTGCCGACGTGAATATCGGCGTGCTCTACGTCTTCGCGGTCGCCTCGCTGGGCGTTTACGGCATCGTGCTGGCCGGCTGGGCCTCCAACTCGAAGTATCCCTTCTTGGGCGGGATCCGCTCGAGCTCGCAGATGATCTCCTACGAACTCGCGCTCGGATTGTCGGTCATCCCGGTTTTCATGATCGTCGGCACGTTGAACATGCCGCAGATCGTCCAATGGCAGGTGGAAAACGGATGGATGATCGCGCCATGGTGGCCAAAGGGATTCGAGTGGCAAATGGTCACATCGGGCAACTGGGCGGGGATCTGGGATTCGTTCGTCGCCGGATTTTCGCTGCCCCGCCTGCTGATCTGGATCCCGATGCTGATCTCGTTCGTGATTTTCCTGATCGCCATGTTTGCCGAGACGAACCGGCTTCCGTTTGACCTCCCCGAGGCCGAACAGGAACTCGTCGGCGGCTATCACACCGAATACTCGTCGATGGGCTTCGCGTTGTTTTTCCTTGGCGAATACGCCGCCATGATCGCCGGCTCCGGCGTCATCGTGACACTGTTCCTCGGCGGATGGAGCCTGCCGTTGATCCCCGACGGATCCGGCGAAGGCCTTGTCGGTGCGTTCTGGGGCCTGGTCAACATCGGCGTGTTCTTCGCGAAAGTCTCCGCCCTGCTGTTCCTCTTCATCTGGGTCCGCTGGACGCTCCCGCGGTTTCGCTACGATCAGCTCATGAAGCTGGGCTGGTACTTCTTCTTCGAACTCGCTCTGGTGAATATTTTCATCACGGCCTTTGTTTTGGCCTACGTAAAGTAAGGCGATGAAAATCCTCAGACCGGCCGACCGCGGCTATGCCAAGGCGGTGGCGAAACTGCGCCGCCGCTACGAACCGGATCCGAAAACACGGGCCATCGTCGCGGAGATTTTGGCGGCGATCGAGTCCGAAGGGGACGCTGCGCTGCTGCGGTATGCGGAGAAATTTGGCGGCCCCAAACTCGCGGCGAGTCAGATTCCCGTGGCCCCGAGCGAGACCGCCCGGGCGATTGCCGAACTCCCGCGCCACGTCCGCGCGGCCATTGCCGCGGCGCGGATCAACGTTCGCGACTTCGCCCGCCGGAGTCTCCGGAAAAGCTGGTTTTCGAAGAACAAACAGGGAGCGATCGTCGGCGAACGATTCGACCCGTTCCGCCGCGTCGGCATCTACATTCCCGGCGGCACGGCCCCGCTGGTCTCGACCGCGGTGATGACATGCACCCTCGCCGCGGCCGCCGGCGTGCCCGAGATCGTCGCCGTGACGCCTGCCGGCAAGGACGGCAACGTTCATCCGGCCTTGCTTGCGGCGCTCGCCGAATGCGGGGCGACCGAGATCTATCGCGTCGGTGGTGCCCAAGCAGTCGCTGCGTTGGCGTGCGGAACCCGGACGATCCGGCCCGTGCAAAAGATCTTCGGCCCCGGCAATGCCTACGTGGTCGAGGCCAAGCGCCAGGTCTTCGGACGTGTGGCCGTCGACCTCCTGCCCGGTCCGAGCGAGGTTCTGGTCATCGCCGACGCGGAGGCCAACCCGGACTGGATCGCCGCCGACCTTCTCGCGCAGTCCGAGCACGGCCACGGCAGCCAGTCGGTGCTGGTCACCGATTCCGCCAAACTTCTCGCGGCGGTAGAGAAGGCCGTGACGGCCCAAGTGAAACTTTCCCAGCGTCCGAAGGAACTCGCCCTCGCGCTCAAGAACGCCACGCTGGTCCTCACGGACTCGATGGAGGATGCGATCCGTCTGGCCAATGATTACGCGGCCGAACACGTTGCGATCGCGACCGCGAGTCCGGGAGAGATTGCCCTGCAACTCACCACCTCGGGAGCGATTTTCCTTGGCGGCATTTCGCCCGTTGTCGCCGGTGACTTTCTGGCGGGTCCGAGCCACGAACTCCCGACCGGTGGAGCGGGCAAGTCGTTTGCGGGCCTCACCGTCGACCAATTCCAACGCCGGACCAGCGTGGTCATGTACGACGAGGCTTCGCTGCGCAAATCGCTCCCGATTTTGGAAACGTTCAGTGCGGTCGAAGGTCTGGACGCCCACGGCCGCTCGGCGGCGATCCGGCTCGAGACATGATCTGGCGGGTTCGCGGCCGCGATTGGGACCTCGCGCGCCGCGGTGCCATCATGGGCATCCTCAATGTGACGCCCGATTCGTTTTCGGACGGCGGTTCCTATCTTTCGGTCGATGCGGCCGTCTCCCATGCCTTGGAAATGGTCGATGCCGGCACCGAGATCATCGACATCGGCGGCGAGAGCACAAGGCCCGGATCCGAACCCGTCGATGCCGACGAGGAACTCCGGCGGACAATCCCGGTGATCCAGGCCCTGCGCGGCCAAACGACCGCGCACCTGTCGATCGACACATCCAAGGCGATCGTCGCTCGCGAGGCGCTCGCTGCCGGTGCGGACATCGTGAATGACGTGACCGGCCTCCGGGGCGATCCGGAGATGGCATCGGTCTGTGCGGATTCGAGAGCCGGAGTCGTGATCATGCACATGCAGGGCACGCCGCGCACGATGCAGTCCGCCCCGCACTACTCCGACGTCGTCGCCGACGTCCGGGAATTTTTTCGACACTCTCTGGAGCAGGCGGTAAGCTCCGGCATCGACCCGATGAGCATTGCCCTCGACCCCGGAATCGGCTTCGGCAAAACGTTCGACCACAATCGCACGTTGCTGCGGAGCTTGCCCGAATTCGGCACTTTCGGCCGTCCGCTGCTCATTGGTGTTTCGCGGAAGTCGTTCCTCGGCGCGATCGCGGGTTCGAACGACATGGCGGATCGGTTTTGGCCGGGTGTGGCGCTCACGAGCTTTTGTCGCGAACGGGGGGCCCGCATCCTCCGCGTGCATGACGTCCAACCCCACCGGGAGGCGCTTCGGATGACCGAGGCGATCGTCGGAGATGCTTGAGGCGCTCGGCCAGTTTTTCGCTGAAACCTGGCGGTCCGGAGTCGAAATCGCCATTCTCGCGGTCGTTCTCTATTATACGTACCTCTACCTCCGCGGGACCCACGGAGCGCGGATCCTGATCGGCCTGGCGTTGGTGTTCCTCACGCTCACTTTGGTCTCGCAGCTCCTGAATCTTGTCGTCATCGGATGGCTGCTGCGGAGCATGTCGGTCTTTCTGGCGATTGCTCTAGTGGTCATCTTCCAACCCGAACTCCGCCGGGCGCTCACCGAACTCGGCAGCCACCATTTCTTCACGTCGGCCTTCGAGGAACGCGAGACCATCGAAGAAATCACCGACACGGTCTTTGAGCTGGCCAGCAAGGGGTTCGGCGCGCTCCTCGCAATCGAACGCGAGATCAGTCTCAAGCCGTTCGTCGAAACCGGCGTCGGGGTGGATGCGGGATTCTCCAAGGAACTCGTCGTCACGATCTTCCATCCAAAAACCGTCCTCCACGACGGCGGGCTCATCATCCGCAGCGACCGGATCGTCGCTGCGGCGTGCATTTTCCCGCTGACGCAGCGCGAGGACCTCGATCGCAACCTCGGCCTCCGTCACCGGGCCGGGCTGGGTCTGAGCGAGGAGTCCGATGCCGTCGCGATCGTCGTTTCGGAGGAAACCGGACAAGTTTCGATTTGTCACAGCGGGTTGATCGAGCGAAACCTGAGCTTGGACAAATTCCGCCGGCGACTCAGCCAGCTCCTGCTCCACGAGAAGTATGAAAGAGATGATTCTCAACAACTGGAAGGCGAAGGTCGTGTGCCTTCTGCTGGCGAGCGTTCTGTGGTATCTCATCCGCCAGAACGTGGGCCGGGAGTCCGTCCGGTTTGAGTTCCCGCGCGACCGCGCCAACGAGGCCACCCGTCTCCTCCTGCCGCTGCCATCCCCTTCCCCGACTCCATTGAATGAACAGAGACCACCAGAGAAAACTCTTCGGAACTGACGGCGTTCGCGGCGTCGCCAACATCGAGCCGGTCACGGCCGAAACCGCGCTCAAGCTCGGACGGGCCGCCGCCCACGTGTTCAGCACAAATGGCGGGCTCTCGCACCATCCGGGCGGCCGCCGCAAGATCGTGCTGGGCAAGGACACGCGACTCTCGGGTTACATGCTGGAAAATGCCATGGTGGCCGGGATCACGTCGCTGGGCGTCGATGTGCTCATCATCGGCCCGCTGCCGACACCGGGCGTGGCCTATATCACGCGTTCGCTCCGTGCCGATGCGGGCATCGTCCTCTCCGCCTCGCACAATCCCTACGAAGACAACGGAATCAAATTCTTCCGTCACGACGGCTACAAACTGGACGACGAAATCGAGGCACGGATCGAAGACCTCGTCTTCAGCGGTGAGATCGAAAACATCCGTCCGACCGCCACGAAGATTGGCAAAGCCTTCCGAATCGACGATGCGCTCGGGCGGTACGTGGAATTTGCGAAGCGGAGTTTCCCCCGCGACCGTTCGCTCGAGTCGCTGCGTGTGGCGGTCGATTGCGCGAATGGCGCAGCTTACAAATCGACCCCGTGCATTCTCCGTGAGCTCGGGGCCGACCTCGTCGTTTTCCACAACCATCCGAACGGCACGAACATCAATGCGAATTGCGGCAGCACGCATCCGGAGCAAATCCAACGGTTCGTGAAAGAAACCCACGCGCATGTCGGCATCACGCACGATGGCGATGCGGACCGTGTCCTCCTGTGCGACGAGAATGGCGAACTGGTCGACGGCGACGAGATCATGGCCATCGCAGCCGTCGATTTTCTCAAGTCCGGCCGCTTGGAAGGAAACACGCTCGTTTCGACCGTGATGAGCAATTTCGGACTCGACGAAACTTTGTCGGCGAATGGCGGACGCGTGCTCCGCACGAAAGTCGGGGACCGTTACGTCATCGAAGCCATGCTTCGCGAGGGCTACAATGTCGGGGGCGAGCAAAGCGGACACATGATCTTCCGGGATTTTGGCACGACGGGCGATGGCATCGTCGCCGCCCTCCAGATCTTGCGGATCATGTGCGAGACCGGCAAACCGCTGAGTGAGTTGAAGAAAGTTCTGAAAAAGTATCCGCAAGCCCAACGCAACCTGCGCGTCCGCGAAAAGCCCCCGCTTGCTGAACTCCACGCGGTCCGTTCGCTCGTGGAAGAAACCGAGAAAAAGCTCAACGGTAAGGGCCGTGTGTTGCTCCGCTACTCGGGCACCGAGCCCAAGGTTCGCTTGCTCATCGAGGGACCGGATGCCGGCGAGATTGACGGCCAAGCCGACCGCATTGCGCTCGCTCTTGCCGAGGCGATTGGCGAAAAGCAAGGCCATTGACAAAGCGCCCGGCCGGCATCAGGTTGCCTTCATGTTCAAGCGGCTCTGCTATTTGGTCGCGGAGGGTTTCGAAATTGCTGCCATCGCGGCGTACGATGGCGAAGATGGGAAGAACGCCCGAATCCTTTATCGCGTGAGAAATTCGGCCGGTCAGGTCCGACTTCGCTCGGAGGAGTTTGAAGTCGACGAACGCGAAAGTGCCGCCTGCGCGCAGTTCTTCATGGACTACCTGCAGAGCGAAGGACTCAGCTAAGCCTTCACGCCGGCGCCTGCAAGGCACGCCGCACCAATGATCCCCGCATCGTTCCGCATCTGCGCGGCTTCGATCAGGACTTCGGTTTTCGCTTTGAGGTGCGGCAGAAACTTGTCGGCCTTTTTGCTGACGCCGCCGCCGATAATGAACAACTCGGGCGAGAAGAGCCTCTCCAGCATCGCCAGATACTCGCTGACCCGCTCGGCCCATTCTTCCCAGCTCAGGTCCTTCTCTTCGCGGACCTTCTCCGACGCACGGCGCTCCGCATCTTTCCCTCGAAGCTCAATGTGACCGAGTTCGCTGTTCGGCAGCATTTTGCCATCCAAGAAAATCGCGGAACCGATCCCGGTTCCAAAAGTCAGGAGGATCACCACACCATGACGCCCGCGGCCGGCCCCGAATTGCATCTCGGCAATCCCGGCCGCATCCGCATCGTTCACCACGGTCACGGGGCCGCCCAGATGCGCGTGAAAAAGTTTCGCCGCATCCGTGCCGATCCAGGATTCGTCGACATTCGACGCCGAATAGACCACACCCTTCTTGACGATGGCCGGGAATGTCACGCCCGCCGGTCCGGAATAGTTGAAATGCCGGGCCACTCCGGCCACGACATCCGCCACCGCGTTCGGTCGCGCCGGTTGCGGGGTCGGGATTCGGAACCGCTCGGCCAACAACTCACCCGTTTCCGTATTGACCGGGGCACCTTTGATCCCGGTTCCGCCAATGTCCACGCCGAGGATGGTCATAAACCCCGGATCTAAGCAGACTCGAAGAACCTCGGCAACGCCCGAGCTACCGGCCCGGCGACAGTCGACTGAAGACAATGAGGGCGGCGGCGGAAATGGCGACGATGACCAGGGAAAGGATGAGCGCACCCGCCATGTCGCCGGATTCGACGTGGAAGAAGATCGCGATGGGGATGGTTTGGGTCCGACCCGGGATATTGCCGGCCAGCATGAGCGTTGCTCCGAATTCTCCGATGGCGCGGACGAAAGTGAGGATGAGGCCGGCCATAAGACCCGGCCACGCGAGCGGCAGCATGACTTCACTCAGAATGCGCCGCTCCGAGTAACCAAACACGCGCGCGGCGTCGAGGAGTTCGGGGTCGATTTGTTGGAATGCGCCCTTGGCGGTTTGATACATGATCGGGAGCGCAACCGCGGTGGCGGCAATGACCGTGGCGGGCCAGGAGAAAACGATCGTGACACCGATCTGGGCCAGCGCCTCGCCGATCGGCGACTGGCGGCCGAAGATCATGAGGAGCAAAAGGCCGACGACGGTTGGCGGGAGCGCCAGCGGGAACAAAAGGACGCCGTCAAGCAATTCCACGAACCATCCGCGCCGGTGGATCCGCCAGCGCGCAGCGGCGACGCCCAGGACCATCGTGATCGCCGTTGTCACGACGGCTGTCTGGAGCGAGATGAGGATCGGATCGATCATCGTCGCAGACTCATGGCGATTCCGGGTTTCCGAATCCAGCGCGAACGAAGACCGACCGGGCGGCGGGACCGGAAAGGAAATCGAGGAAGGCCCGCGCGAGCGCGGGGTTCGCCGATGTCCGGACGACCGCCGCGGGATACACGATCGGAGCGTGCGATCCGGAGGGGATCCTTGCCACGACCCGGACTGGCACTCGCGTGTTGATGTCACTTAGGTAGACAAACCCAGCGTCGGCATTCCCGCCTTCGACATAAGTGAGGACTTGGCGGACATCTTTGGCAAAGACCAGGCGATCTTTGAGGTCGAGCCCCACGGCGGCGAGCGCTTCCAAGGCATATTGGCCGGCCGGAACGCTCTTGGGTTCACCGATGGCGATGTGGCGGATCGCCGGGTCCCCCAGCCCCGTTAGGCCGCGCGGGATGTCGGTTCCGGCTGGTGCGATGAGGACGAGCGAGTTTGTCAGGAGGACGCGGCGGGTATCGGCAAAGATCAAGTTCCGGTCCTGCAGCGCGTCCATTTGCTTCTCCGCCGCGGAAACAAAGACATCGACCGGTGCGCCATTTTGGATCTGCTGTTGGAGTGCTCCGGACGAACCGAAATTGAACACCACGCGAGCGCCCGGGTTGGCTTTTTCAAACTTCGGACCGATTTCCTCCAGCGCGGCCTGAAGACTGATCGCTGCCGAAACGGTTATCTCCTGAGCAGCAGCCGGGTTGATCAGAATCAGAGCGGCCAAAAAGCGTTGGATCATTCGATTGGATTGAACAAAAGCACGCGGGAGCGCTTCAAGGCCGTCGAGTCGGCCTCCCTCGCCCGTTCTTTGAAGGAAGCGATTTCCATGCCGTTGTGAGGCCTGATCTTTTTTACAGGGAAACACCCTATTGTCTTGACAATCATACCGACGAGCCGCTTCTCTCTGTAGCAGACGTTACAGGCTTATGAAATGGACCTCCCTCGCCCGCTCACTCCTCGTCGCAGCCGCACTGGTCGTGTGGTCCGCTCCTGGGGCTCATGCATCAAATCGCACGCGAGACCTCGATCGCGATGGGGTTCCGAATTCGACCGACCCGGATATCGACAATGACGGGATCCCGAACGGCGAAGACCCGAATGTGGACGGAGGCCTGGCACAGTCCGGTCCGCGGGCCGGACGTTATCTGGGCGACCGTGCGCCGAATGGTTCGAAGAGCGAGAAGGACATCGATGACGATGGGCTCCGCGATATCGATGCGGCCGAGGACAACATCGATGGAGACGCGTACGACGACGACGACCCGAGCGAAGACGATATCGACGGGGACGGCCTGGAGGATGACTCCGACCAGGAAGACGACATTGACGGCGACGAACTCGATGACGATTCCCGCAAGGAAGAGGACATCGACGGCGATGGACTCGACGACGATGATTCCTCCGAAGACGACATCGATGGCGATGGGAGCAGCGACGATGATCCGAGCGAGGACGATATCGATGGGGACGAATTCGACGACGACGATCCGAGCGAAGACGACATCGACGGCGATGGTTTGGAGGATGACTCCGACGAAGAAGACGACATCGATGGCGACGGGCTGGATGACGATGATTCTTCCGAAGATGACATCGATGGCGACGGCGTGGACGATGATGATCCGCTGGAGGATGACATCGACGGCGACGGGCTCGACGACGACGATCCCAGTGAAGACGACACGGACGGGGACGGAATGCATGATGACGACCCGTCGGAATCGGATGACGATGGTGACGGGCTGGATGATGACGTCGATGACGACGACGACGGCGATGAAATGGATGACGACGATGAGGATGACGACCGTGATCCTACGTTGATCCTGCCCGGCCAGGTGGGAACGGGTGTTCCGCCGGTTTCGTTTGCCGGATTTACCTTGTGGGTAAGCACCGACTCGACCGAGCTCGACCAGATCAATTTCCTCACGGCCACTTCCGGCCGGTTCTTGGAAGGCGACGATGATCCGTTCTCGTTCACCTACACGCTGTCAGTGAACGGTCCGGTCGCCAGCGTTTCGATCACCCGGAGTGGAAATCGGCGGTTTGATTACCAGTTCTCGTTCGACACCGGCGTATTTGTGCTTTGGCGCTACGATAAGGGCGTTTTCAAGGATGTGAAATACGGCGCTTTCTCGGATACCGCCCCGGCCACGCCCTGAGAATCATCGGACGCGGCGACCTCGCGATTGCAGGCTCCGCCCGGGGGTGAAGACAATTTCACCATCCGGAATTTGACTTCGTCTGGCGCTCCCGACACTCTGCGGTCAGCATGAGTGCCGAGACCACGCGGATGCAGGCGCGGGATGCGCGGACGGAGCCGTGGGGGCTTTGGGGGCCGTATTTGAGCGAGCGCCAGTGGGGAACGGTGCGTGAGGATTATTCGGCGGATGGCGACGCGTGGGCGTCGTTCACGCACGATCAGTCGCGCTCGCGGGTGTACCGTTGGGGTGAGGACGGGCTGCTTGGGATCTCCGATTCGGATCAGCGGTTGTGTTTCTCTCCGGCGTTCTGGAACGGGAAGGATCCGATCCTCAAGGAAAGGCCGTTCGGGCTTTCGAATCCGCAGGGCAATCACGGTGAGGACCTGAAGGATTATTTCTACCACCTCGACAACACGCCGACGCACAGCTTCCAGCGGGGCTTGTATAAGTATCCGCAGGCGGAGTTTCCTTATCAAAAGTTGATCGACGAAAACGCGCGACGGTCGCGTCAGGAACCGGAGTATGAACTGGTCGACACCGGAGTTTTCAACGAATCGCGCTACTTCGACATTTTCGTCGAGTATGCGAAGGCGGGACCGGAAGACATCTGCATCCGGCTCCGCGTGGTGAATCGTGGTCCGGAGGCTGCGCCGCTGCATGTTTTGCCGACCCTTTGGTTTCGGAACGTTTGGTCGTGGGGGGACGCCGACGAACAGCGGCCGTCCATGCATCTCTCGCCGACCGGCCATGCGATCATTGCGGACGGAGCGACCCTTCCGGAATACCACTTGTATGCGGACGCGCCCGAGTCCTGGCTTTTCACGGAGAACGAGACGAACGCAGAGTTACTCTACGGCGCGAAAAATCCGGCGGCGTTCTGCAAGGATGGGTTCCATCAGTTTCTGGTCAACGGCCGCCGGGAAGCGGTTAACGCGGCGAACTATGGCACGAAGGCGGCAGCGGTCTTTTTCCGCGAAGTCGGTCCGGGCGAGGAATGGTCCGTCCGGCTGCGGCTCTGCCGTCCGCCGAAGGGCGATGCGTTCGGAGACTTTGATGCGGTGATGGCGGACCGGGAGCGCGAGTGCGACGAGTATTACAGCGAGTTGACGCCGAACCTGCCGGAGGACCTCGCCCATGTTCAGCGGCGGGCGCTGGCGGGGTTGTTCTGGTGCAAGAAATTCTACCTGTATCCGGTGGCGCGTTGGCTCAAAGGCGATCCGACGATGCCCGCGCCGCCGAAGGAGCGCCTGACCGGGCGGAACAGTTTCTGGCGGGAACTGCATGCACGCGATGTCATCTCGATGCCGGATTGCTGGGAGTATCCCTATTTCTGCGCGTGGGACCTGATGTTCCAGTCGGTCGCGTTTGCATTTGCGGATCCGGCGACGGCCAAGCGGCAAAGCATGCTTTTGCGCGGTGAGCGCTACACGTCACCGAGCGCGCAGCAACCGGCTTACGAGTGGGCGTTTTCGGACGCCAACCCACCAATCGGGGGCTGGGCGAGCTGGCGGATTTATTCGATTGAGCGCGGCATCAAGGGCCAGGGAGACCGCACTTACCTCAAGCAGGCGTTCAACAAACTTCTGCTCGTTTATTCGTGGTGGGCGAACCGGGTCGACCAGACGGGCGACAATGTTTTCGAGGGCGGATTTCTCGGGCTCGACAATATCGGCGTCTTCGACCGGCGGTATCCGTTGCCGGATGGAAGCCGGATCGAGCAAAGCGACGGCACGTCGTGGATGGCGATGCTTTGCCTGACGATGCTGAACATCGCGATCGAACTCGCAAAGGACGAACCGGAATACGAGGACATCGCGGACAAGTTTCTCAACGACTTCATCTACCTCGCGGCGGCGATCAATATCATCGGCGCCGGCGGCTTCACGCTGTGGGACGACGAAGATGGCTTTTACTACGATGTGCTCAAGCGTCCGGATGGCACGCACGACTACCTGCGCACGCGGTCGGTGGCGGGTCTGACTCCGCTTTTTGCTGTCGAGAGTTTTGATGCGGAGACGGCGAGGCGGTTTCCGCTGCTGCGGAAACGCATGGCGTGGTTTGCGAAGAACCGTCCGCATTTGTTGGATCAACTCCACCACATTGGCCGCGAGGTTGACGGCAAGCTGTTGTTCTCCTTGGTGCCTCCCGAGCGCTTGCGGCGGATTTGCGAGCGGATGTTTGATGAGAAGGAATTTCTGTCGCCGCACGGGATCCGGGCCCTCTCGCGTTACTATCTCGACCATCCCTACACGTTCACGGAGGGAGAACGCACCGAGACGCTGGCGTACAGTCCGGCCGACAGCCCGGTGGCAATGTTTGGTGGGAACTCGAATTGGCGCGGACCGGTGTGGATGCCGATGAACTACCTGCTCATCGAATCGCTGCAGAAGTTCGGGTTCTATTTTGGAGATTCCTTCAAGGTTGAATTCCCATCCGGCAGCGGGCGGGAGATGAACCTGTGGGACATCTCGATCGAACTGGAACGCCGGCTCGTGGGGATTTTTCTCCGCGGGGAGGACGGACGGCGGCCGTTCAATGGCGGGGTCGAACTTTTTCAGAACGACCCGCATTGGCGCGATCTGCTCCTCTTCAACGAGTATTTCAACGGGGATAACGGCGCGGGCGTTGGCGCGAGTCACCAGACCGGATGGACAGCTTTGGTCGCGAAGATGGCCCGACAGATCCACACGGCGGAACGATCGTTGTGACAACGTCCACGCGCATTCCCGGCGTCGCCGTGTGGCTGGCCGCCGGGGGCGGGCTCATCCAAGGCTTTGACACAGGCGGCATTTCAAACGCCTCAGCGGCCATCATCCGGCATTTCAATCTGCCGGTCGAGTGGCAGGGATTTGTCACGGCCGCCGTGCTTCTGGGCGCGATGCCCGGCGCTTTGGCCGGCGGTCCACTGGCCGACCGGATCGGACGGCGGGGCGCTCTTCTGACCTGCGGGGCGGTTTTCCTTCTTGGCGTGGCGCTGGAAGTCACAGCGGGAGGTCTGGCCTGGCTGATTGCGGGACGGCTTTTGGCCGGACTGGCGATTGGCGCTTCGTCGACCGTGGCTCCGCTCTACATTTCCGAGGTTTCGCCGCCGGACAAACGCGGCGCGAATCTTGCGCTTTTCCAATTGGCCGTGGTTTTTGGGATCGTCTGCGGCGTGCTGGTGGCGATGGCGGTTGGCCCCGAAGCCTGGCGCGTGATTTTGGGCGCAGGCCTCGTTCCCGGGGGTCTTCTGCTGGGAGGAATGGCGCTCATGCCCGAGAGCCCGGCGTGGCATGCCTCCGGCGTGAAATCACGATCGGCCGGGCGGGCAGAGTTCGGACGGCCGGCGGTCGAACTCGCGTTGGTCGTCGGAATTGGCATGGCGTTGATCCAGCAAGTCACCGGGATCAATGCGGTCATGTATTACGCGCCGGGAATTTTCGAGCGAGCGGGCTTTTCCGGTGCGGGCGAAAGCATTTGGGACGACCTCGCCCTCGCCTTGCTTTTGACGGTGGTGACTTTCCTTGCATCACGCCTCGTGGATCACACCGGCCGCCGTGCCCTGTTGCTGGTTGGACTCGGCGGAATGGTGGTGTCGTTTTTCGTGCTGGGTCTGGGATTCAGCCTGCCGGAGACCTTTGCGCCGGCAAAGTGGATCATTCTCGCGGCGCTTCTGGCGTTCATTGGATTTTTTGCGCTCGGACCGGGCCCGTGCATCTGGCTGGTCATCGCGGAGATTTATCCGCTGGACGTTCGCGGACCGGCGATGGGCATCGCGACGCTGGCAAGTTGGCTGGCGAACTTCGCGGTGTCGTCGACGTTTCCGGCATTCAGCCTCGCGGTCGGTGAGGCGAATGCATTTTTCATTTTCGGCCTGATCACGGCCTTGTCGTGGCTTTTCACGTTTGCCAGTTTGCCGGAGACGAGCCGCAGAACGCTTGACGAGGTTCAGGAAATCTGGAACGAGCGCGCCGCCACCCTTTTCAAACACCACACGATCCAAAAATCATGAAACTCGAAGGAAAAGTCGCACTCATCACCGGCAGCGCACAGGGCATCGGACAGGCAATCGCCGTCCGTCTTGCCAACGAAGGCGCGGACATCATCATCGACGACCGGCCCGGCAACGAGGGCGCGGCGGAGACGCAGAAAGAAATCGAAGCACTCGGGCGCAAGGCGATCGTGCTCGGCGGAGATCTGGCGAACACGAGTGACGACCGGAAGTTGATCCAGATGGGCGTCGATGCATTTGGGAAAATCGACATTCTCGTCAACAACGCCGGCGTCGAGCGCCATGCGGACTTCTGGGATGTGACGGAGGAGGATTACGACTTTGTCATGCGCATCAACCTTCGCGGAACATTCTTTCTCACGCAGGATTTCGTGAACCACCTGCGTGCCACGAAGCGGCCGGGGAAGATCATCAACATCAGTTCCGTGCACGAGGAACTGCCGTTTCCGCACTTCTCGTCGTATTGCGCGAGCAAGGGAGCGCTCAAAATGCTGTGCCGCAATCTGGCGATCGAACTGGCGCCGCTCGGCATCACGGTCAACAACATCGCGCCGGGGGCGATCCAGACTCCGATCAATTCGAAGCTTCTGAATTCGCCGGATTTGCTGAAGGCGCTGCTGGCCAACATCCCGCTGAACCGGCTGGGAACCGGGGCGGATGTCGCCGGTGTGGCGGCGTTTCTCGCCTCGGCGGACGCGGACTACATCACCGGAACAACGGTGATCGTCGACGGCGGATTACTCTGGGACTACTCCGAGCAGTGAGCGCGTTGCGCTCGCCGCGGGGTTGCTGAACGCGCGGGTCTTCGAAACAGAGAAGGCCCGCGAATCTTAGAGTTCCTGGGCGTCGAGGAAGCCTTCGAGCTGGCGGATGCGCGTGGGGTGGCGCATTTTGCGGAGAGCTTTGGCCTCGATCTGGCGGATGCGTTCGCGAGTCACCTTGAACTGGCGGCCCACTTCCTCGAGCGTGCGGCTGTAGCCATCGACGAGGCCGAAGCGTTGTTCGAGCACCTGGCGTTCGCGTTCCGTGAGGGTTTCGAGAACGTCTTTGATCTTGTCCTTCAGGAGAACAATGGCGGCCATGTCGGCCGGGTTTTCCGCGCCCTTGTCCTCGATGAAATCGCCGAAGCTTGTGTCGTCGCTGTCACCAACCGGCGCCTGAAGCGAGATCGGCTGCTGGGCCATCTTGAGAACGGCGCGGACGCGTTCGACGGGCAACTGGATTTCGTCGGAGATTTCCTCCGGGGTGGGCTCGCGACCGTACTCCTGCACGAGTTGCTTCTGGACCCGGATCAACTTGTTGATCGTCTCGATCATGTGGACCGGGATGCGGATCGTGCGGGCTTGGTCAGCGATCGAGCGGGTGATCGCCTGGCGGATCCACCACGTCGCGTAGGTTGAAAACTTGTAGCCGCGGCGGTATTCGAATTTCTCGACGGCCTTCATGAGGCCCATGTTGCCTTCCTGGATCAGGTCGAGGAACGAAAGGCCGCGATTGGTATATTTCTTGGCAATCGAGATGACGAGCCGCAGGTTGGCTTCGACCATCTCGGTTTTCGCCTTGAGGGCTTTGCGGTGCCAGGCCTTGAGGTCGTGGTGGTGGGCGACGAGTTCCTCCGGGGACAGCCAGAAACGGTTCTGCATGTCCTTGACCTCCTGCGCGAAGTGCTTCTTGTGCTTAGGGTTGGGATCCTTCGCGTGTTTGCGCACTTCGTTCTGAACATTGTGAACGGCGCGGAGATTCTCGTCGGCGAGCAACACGAAGTCCTCGACGACTTTTTGTTTGAAGTAAAATTTCGGGTAGAGCTTCTGGAGGGCCTGGAGGGCGCGTTCGAAGTTCTTGCGCGCATCGGGCTTGGGATGGGCCACTCCGACTTCGTTCTCGTAGATTTCCGAAACCGAGTCGGCCTGACGTTTCACCTGCTGACAGAGACGCGGCAGGGCCTTCATGTAGCGCTCGCGGCTCTCGATCTTCTTGTCGAGGATCACGCGGTCGAACCGTTCGCGTTGGTCGATCAATTTCTGAGCGAGGTCGAGGTGGGCGCGGGCGATGAATCCGAAGCGGTAAAGTGTTTCCTGAACCTTGAGTTCCGCGTCTTCGATGCGTTTGGAGATTTCGACTTCCTGCTCGCGGGTCAGCAGCGGGACCTGGCCCATCTGCTTGAGATACATCCGGACCGGGTCGTCGAGGATGTCGAGTTTCGAGTCGCCTTTTTCCTCTTTCTCCTCTTCTTCTTCGGCATCCTTGCGGACGTCCTTGACGCGGTCGACATCGGAGGAATCGATGATCTCGATCTCAACCGCCCGGAGCTGGCTGATGACCGAGTCCATGTGCTCGGGTTCGTTGAGCCCCTCGGGGAGGTGTTCGTCGAGATCGTCAAACGTGACGTAGCCCTGTTCCTTGGCGAGCTTGATGAGCTCGCGGACCTTTTCCTGGATGAGTTTCGGAAGGTCAGCGGGCGGCTGCGTCGCGGGGATTTCGGCAACGACCGACTTCGGCGCGGGTTCCTTGGCGGGCTTTTTCGCCGCGGGTTTGGCGGCCCCGTTTTTTGAGGGCTTCGCGGCGGGCTTCGGCGGGGCCTTGGCAGCTTTGGCTGAGGATTTCGCCGGCTTGGCCGCCTTTGCGGGAGCTTTGGATTTGCTCGCCTTCGGCTTGGATTTGGCGGCGGAAGATGATTTGCCTTTGATCGGTTTGGATTTCGTTTTCAAAACGCGCGTTGGCCCGGTCCTCAGAACTAAACGGGCCGAAAAACATCCGACACCCGGATTTTTAGGTCAAGGATTTGTTTCTGGATTTTCATGACCTCCTCGCCGGGGAGGCCGGGTTGGGACAGGCGGCTCTTCAGTCCTTCAATCGTCTGGCGGAGGTGCAGGGACTGCAGGCCGGTCCAGGTCTCGCGGGCGCGGGTGAGCGGCTCGGGCAGCGGACGCGCAGAGGCAAGCACGGAAAGAGTCCGCTCGGCCGCGCCGCCGAGGCGGGTCAAAAACGTCGTCACCGATGAGGGGTCATCGTCTGCCAGATCGGCCGCACAGATATTGTCGAGAAGTGCCCCGGCCGGATCCATCTCCGCTGCGGGGGGTTGCTCGCGGAGCCATTCCCGCACGTCGCGGCTCTGGAGAGCGAGTTGGCAGAGCATTTGAAGACCGGCGGAAAGAGGGATCACCTCCGGAACGGGATCGTCGGACGGGCTTTCGGCTGGAGAGTCCACTTTGGGGGGCTTCATGGCCGGGCGGATCGCGGACTGTGGGACCCCGAGTCGGGCGGCCATCTTTCCAAGAATGCCTTCGCGCAGTGTGGGGTCCTGGACCAGCGCGAGGGCGGGTCCGATGGATTTGACGACACGCGACTTGCCGGCCGGGTCGGTGGTTTCACCCGCCGCCTCCGCCAGATCGAGTGCATGGTCGAAGTAATCCTTCGCCCGGTCCACCGCCTTCAGAAACGCCTCCGGTCCGCTTTTCCGAATCAGCGAATCGGGGTCCTCGCCGGCGGGAAGAGTGACCATCCGGACCTGCAGGCCGTTGGTCAGGAGCGCCGGCAAAGATCGCGCGGCGGCTTTTTGACCGGCTGAATCCGAATCAAAACACAGCAGAACCGTTTCAACGAAGCGGGCCAGGAGTCGGGCTTGGTCCGGTGTGAACGCCGTGCCCTGCGGGGCGATGACGTGACGGACCCCGGCTTCGAACGCGGAGATGAGATCTATCTGCCCCTCGCAGACGATGGCTGCCTTTTTGTCGATCAGGTCGCGTTTGGTTTTGTCGAGTCCGTAGAGAACGCGCCCTTTGGAGAAAATCGGCGTCTCCGGCGAGTTGACGTATTTGGCGGCCTTGGCGTCCGGATCGAGCACGCGACCGCTGAACGCGATCACCTCACCGTAATCGTTCCGGATCGGAAACATGACGCGGTCGCGAAAACGCGCGTAGGGTTTGGCGGAACGATCATCGTCGCGCGTCGTGGCGAGGCCGGCGGTGAGGATTTCCTCCATCGTGAATTTTTTCTCCTGGAGGAATGCCAGCACGGCGTCCCACGAATCGGGGGCGTATCCGATCAACCAACTCTTCGCGACTTCGGAGGAAATCCCACGGGATTTGAGGTAACCCCGCGCGTGCTCGGCATCCGGGGACTTCGTCAACTGCCGGTGGAACCAATCCGCCGCCTCGGCGTGGATCGCCAGGAGCCGCTGACGCTGGCCCCGGAGGCGGTCGTCGTCGCCGCCCGCTTCTTCGATGACCGGGATTCCCGCGCGCTGGGCGAGCCGGCGAACAGCCGTTGGGAAGTCGACGTGTTCATAATCCATCACGAACCGCAGCACGCCGCCGCCGGCACCGCATCCGAAACAATGGAACGTCTGGCGCGCGGGGTTGACGTGGAACGATGGGGACTTCTCGCGGTGAAACGGACAGAGTGCACGAAAGTTTGCACCGGCGCGCTTCAGCGGGAAATACCCGCCGACCACATCGACAATGTCGTTTGCCTCGGCCACCCGGCGGATCGTTTCATCGGAGATCAATCCCACGTCGGAATTCTTAGCGCGGGCCGGCGGCTGCTGCGAGGGATTTGCTCGGCCGGGCATCGGGAAATTGCCTTGCGACCCGATGGGCTCGGGGGGAGATTCCGGAAATGATGCGCATCCTGCTCGCAGTGGCATTGTTGGTGACGGGCCTTGTTCCGGGCCGGGCGGCCGAGCCCGAGATTCGGAAGGGTTCCGTCGTCGTCGTGCCGATCGATGGCGCTGTTTCGGATGCGCAATTCTTTTTCCTCCGTCGGATTCTGAAAAAGGCCGAAGCCGGCGGCGCGGCGGCGATCCTTCTCAACATGGACACGCCGGGCGGGGCACTGAAAACGACGGAGCAGATCGTCCAGATGCTCATGAAGAGCCCGGTTCCGAGCTACACGTATGTGAATACGAACGCGGGTTCGGCGGGTGCGCTCATCGCCCTCGGCACCAAAGCGGTCTACATGGCTCCGATCAGCGCGATCGGCGCGGCGGCTCCGGTGGTTGGCGGCGGACAGGAAATCCCGGCGACCATGAATGCCAAGATCGTTTCTTACTATTCCGGCTACTTCCGCAGTGTGGCCGAAACGAACGGCTACCATCCGGAGCTGGTCGATGGGTTCATGAACCTCGACAAGGAAGTCAAAGTCGGGGACGTCGTAATCAATCCCAAAGGCGCTCTCCTGACCCTGAGCGCGCAGGAGGCGGTGAAAGAAGTGGGCGGACGCCCGCTCCTGGCATCCGGCATCGCGAAGGACATCGCCGAACTCTGCAAATTGGCGGGCCTCGACGCGTCCGCGGTGGTGGAAATCGAGCCGTCCGGGTTTGAAAAGCTCGCCCAATGGATCACCGCGCTGGCTCCGATTTTCCTGCTGGCGGGAATCATCGGGGCCTACATCGAGATCAAGTCTCCCGGCTTCGGGGTGGCCGGCATTCTTGCGGCGGTTTCTTTCCTCATCTTCTTCGCCGGGCACTACATCGCCGGGCTGACCGGGCTGGAAGTCGTTGCCGTGTTTGCACTCGGCATCATTTTGATCCTCATCGAGCTGATCTTTTTCCCGGGAGTTGTCTTTTTGGCGGCGCTCGGAGTGGCGCTCATGTTGGGGGCCCTCTTCTTCGCGATGGTGGATTACTATCCTGCCCAGCCGCTTCAAATCTCGTTCGATGTGCTGGCCATGCCGATGCTGAATCTGGGGATTGCCATCCTCGCGTCCGTCCTGATCATCTCCTTGCTGGCGCGCTTTCTGCCGGACATGCCGCTGTTTCGTCGCTTGCTTTTGAATGCGCAACTGGCGACGGGTCCGTCCATTCCGGCGCCGGTGGCGGTTTCGTCCGCGGGAGTTCGCGCGGGCGACACGGGCGCAGCCATTTCCCCGCTGCGACCGGCCGGCAAGGCACGGGTCGGCGAGACGATTGTGGACGTCGTGACCGACGGCGAGTTCCTGCCAGCCGGAACCGAAATCCGGATTCTCGCCGTGGAAGGCAGCCGGATTTTGGTTGAGAAGGCGTGAGCCTCAGCCGCGGTATTTTTCGGGAAGACCCGTGAGGAGTTGTTCCTTCGGTGTCCGCTCGCAGAACTCGCTGAACGTTTCGTCTCCCTGCTTGTTGGCCTCGTAGTGGCGCAGGAGCGAGTCGATCACCACGTCGACGTCCTGCGCGAGGATCTTGCCTTTGAGCAGGTCGTTGAAACGCCGGTTCTGACCGAGGCGTCCACCGACAAAAAGATCGTAGGCGTCGACCATCTTGCCTTCGACCTTCGTCCGGGCACCACGGAATCCGATGTCCGCGATCTGGTGCTGTCCGCACGACGACGGGCAGCCGCTGAAATGGACGCGGATTTTGTCCTGATACCATCCGCTGCGCGCCTCGAGTTGTTCGACGAGCGAGATCATGCGGTTCTTGGTTTCCGCGACAGCGAGATTGCAGAATTCAATGCCGGTGCACGATACGCAGCCTTTGCGGAAATTCGAGGGTTCGTAGACAAGCCCCAGAGCGTCCATCTCGGCTTTCATCGCCGGCAGGTTGGCCTCCGGGACAAATGGAATGATGAGATTTTGTTTGTTGGTGAGCCGGATCGTGTCCTTGCCGGGTTCACAGAATTTCTTCGCGAGGGCGCCGACCTTGGCGAGCACGCCATTGCGAATCCGGCCGCCCGGGAAGCAGATGCCGACCCAATAGAAGCCGGCTTGCTTTTGCGGGTGAATACCCATGTGGTCGGTCTCCTGATCCCGCGGGAAGACGAAATCGGTGAACGCCGGCAGGCTGTGCCCCAGACGCTGCTCGACCTCCGCCAGCATGCGCTCGACACCCCAGTCAGCCACCAGAAATTTGAACCGCGCCCGATTGCGTTTGGCCCGGTAACCCTCGTCGCGGAAAACCTCACTGATCGCCTTGGTCACCGGCCAGACGAGGTCCGGCTCGATCCAGACGGGCAGCGTCTGCGCCATGTGCGGAGCACTCGAAAGTCCACCGCCCACTTTGACACCGTAGCCGGGTGATCCCTGGGCGTTCTTGAGGCCAAAAAAGCCGACGCAGTTGATGTCGGGTTGTTGGCAGTGGATGTGGCAGCCGCCGACGGCAATCTTGTACTTCCGCGGGAGGTTCGAAAAATCGCGGTTGTCCGTGAGCTTGCGGCTCACCTCGAGCAACTGCGGCGTGGCATCGATGATCTCTTCGGGATTCAGGCCGGACACCGGGCAACCCACGACGTTCCGCGTGTCGTCTCCGCATGCTCCGCTGGTCGTGATGCCGACTTTGTTCAGCTGGTCAAAAATGTCCGGAATATCCTCGATGCGAAGCCAGTGATACTGGATCGTCTGCCGGGTGGTGATATCGCAAAACCCGTGCGCATACTGGTCGGCCAGGGCCGAGAGCACGATCGCCTGGTCACCGGTGATCTGGCCACCGGGCACCTTCGTACGCATCATGAAATAACCGCTGTCCTTCGGCTTCTGGCGGTAGACGCCATACCATTTCATCCGGTCGAAATCGTCGTCGGTGATCGCCGAGAACCCGAGCTTGGCGTACCGATAAATGTCGTGGATCACGTCCAAGCCATCCTTGTCCAGCTTGAGCTTTTCCTGAGGAGTGACTTCGATGAGGCCTTTCTTCACAGCCTCGAAGTTCGGGTGAATATTGATCATGCCGGTGGGAATTTGAGCATCAGTGCCCTGTCCCGCAACCCGAAAATCGCCGCAGGGTGGAATGCATCCAGACGCAAGAGCCCGCCGCGTGCAGGGAAAATCCGTTGCCGAAAATCGCGGTCCCGCTAGTGTGGGAGGGATGTCGGCAGTGCGGAAGCTCAAGATTGGGGACCAGACCCTTGGCGGGGATGCGCTCTTCCTAATCCTCGGGCCGTGCGTGATCGAGTCTCCCGCCTTCCTCCGCCGTATGGGCCGGAAAATTCGTGAGATTTGTGACGGCGCGGGCGTGCGTTTCGTTTTCAAAGCCTCGTTCGACAAAGCCAACCGATCCTCGGTGAAATCCTTCCGGGGGATGAGTGTGCACGAAGGGTGTGAGCTGCTCGCCGGAGTCGGGGCGGAGATTGGCTGCCCGGTGACCACCGATGTTCATCTGCCGGACGAAGTCGCTGTCGCAGCCGAGTTTATCGACATCCTTCAAATCCCGGCGTTCCTCTGCCGTCAGACCGACCTCCTGCTCGCTGCGGCCCGTTCCGGCCGGGTCGTGAATGTCAAAAAGGGCCAGTTTCTCGCCCCTTGGGATGTCAAAAACATCGCCGTCAAACTCGAATCGACCGGCTGCAAACAGTATTTCTTCACCGAGCGCGGCACGACCTTCGGCTACAACAACCTTGTCGCCGACATGCGCTCGATCCCGTGGATGCAGGAACTCGGTTACCGTGTCATTTTTGATGCCACCCACTCCGTCCAACGACCCGGTGGCGCAGGCGAAACGACCGGAGGCGACGGCGCACTGGCTCCCATCCTCGCCCGGGCCGCGGTCGCCGCCGGCTGCGATGGAATCTTCTTGGAAACTCACGAAAATCCCGCCCGGGCCCTTTCCGACGGCCCCAACCAAATCCCGCTCCGCACGCTCCCCCGCGTGTTGCGGCAGCTCCGCCAACTGCATGAAGTGGTTCATTAACCCTCTCAGCATTCTGGCCTTGGCCTGCGGGCTCGTTCTCGCCGAGCCCTCCCCCAGCCCATCTCCGGAGAAGGCGGAACCCGAATTCGATATTCCCGTGCCCGAGGGCATGCCGGTTCGCGGAATCAAGATCCCGCACCGTGACGAGAACGGTGAGCTCCTCATGGTCTTCGAGGCCGAGGTGGCGCAGCGGATCGATGAGAACCGCATTGAGATGCAGAACCTCCGCATCGACGCCTTCGATGACGACGGCAAGAAGGTTTTCATCGAACTTCCGCACTCGATCTTCAATCTCGAGACCCGCATCCTCGCGGGCGACCGGAACGCGCTGATCAAACGCGAAGACTTTGAAATCACCGGCGACTCGGTTGAATTCAACACCCGAACCCGCAACGGCATCGTCCGTGGCAATGTCAAAATGACCATCCTCACTCCTGATGAGTAACTTCCCGATGAGACCACTCCGCGTCCTCGCCATCGCTTCCCTGTTCACCCTTTCCGCCATCGCGCAGGACGAATCCCCATCGATGAGTCCCGGAGAGCGCTCATCCGCGCCGCTCGGCGGAGCATTTGCCGGACTTGGCAAAGACCGCCCCAAGGACGCACGCACCGAAATCACCGCGACCAAGGAAGCCTCGTTTGACAATGCGACCAGCACCGCCGAATTCATCGGACGCGTCGTCGTCCGCGACCCGCAGTTCACGCTGACGTGCGATCGCTTGAAGGTCGTCCTCAGCAAGGACCGTCGGGGAATGGAGACCGCGGAGGCCTTCGGAAACGTGGTCATTGTTCAGGAGAACACCGACGGGTCGGGCGAGACGACGAAGGCGATCGGACGCGCCGGCGAGGCCACCTACGTTCCGGCGAGCGGCGACGTCACCCTGCGCGTCTGGCCATCGATCCAGCAAGGTGTAAACAACCAGGTCGCCACCGAAGAGGGAACCGTCATGATCCTCAACCGCAGCGGACGGTCGACGACCAAGGGAGGCAGCAAGACCATGATCACCGACACCGGGGCATGAGTGACCGCACCCAAGCTCCCGGGGCCGATGTGGAACCTCTCCTGCGAACGGAAGGACTCGTCAAGATCTACGGCGGCCGTTCGGTCGTCAACGGCGTGGACATCAACGTCAAGCCCGGCGAGATCGTCGGGCTGCTTGGCCCGAACGGAGCGGGCAAAACCACGACGTTTTACATGATCGTCGGGTTGATTCGCCCGAACGGTGGACGCGTTTTCTTCCAGAACAACGATGTCACCGACATGGCGATGTACCTCCGTGCGCGGCACGGGATGGGCTATTTGCCGCAGGAGGAATCGATCTTCCGGCGACTCACGGTCGAAGAGAACATCCTTGCAATTCTGGAGACAACCAAGGCTCCCGCATCCGAGCGCAGAAACCGTTGCGAAGAGCTGCTCACTCGCTTCGGCATCGAGCACCTCGCCAAGAATCAAGCCCTCACGCTCTCCGGTGGCGAAAAACGACGGCTCACCATCGCGCGCTCGCTCGTGACAAACCCGACCCTGCTCATGCTGGATGAGCCGTTCAGCGGCGTCGACCCCATTGCCGTCCACGACGTTCAACAGATCGTCCAGGATCTGCGCGAGCAGGGATTGGCGATTCTCATCACCGACCACAACGTCCGCGAAACCCTCAACATCGTCGATCGCGCCTATCTGATTTACGAAGGCCGCGTCGAGAGCCAGGGCGACAAAGATTTTCTCCTGAACGACCCGATCAGCCGCAAGCTCTACCTCGGCGAGTCGTTCAAGATGTAACACCCATGCCCGACAGCCGCGTCCCCCATATCACGGTCGGCCACTTCTATGCGAATCACGCCGAGAAGCTGGCTTTGCGTTTGGAGGGATCTTCCCGCGGGCTCAATCGGTTGATCCGCGAGCCTACCGTGAATCGTCCCGGTCTGGCGCTGTCCGGGTTCTTCAGTTACTTCGCGGTCAAGCGAATCCAGGTCCTCGGAGCGGCCGAGCTGAGCTACCTGAAGAGCCTGAAAACCGCGGTGCTCCGCGAGCGCCTGGACGCACTGTTCGGAAAAAACATGCCGTGCATGGTGATTGCAAGAAATGCACCGGTTCCCTCGATGCTGCTGGACGCGGCGTCCGCGCACGAGACCCCCGTCTTTCGAACCAGCATGATCACGATGAAGTTCATCAATGCCGCGACGATCGCCCTGGAATTCGATTTTGCCCCCTCCACCTCGGAACACGGGAGCATGGTCGACATCCTCGGCGTCGGAACGCTCGTCCGCGGAGCCAGCGGGATCGGCAAGAGCGAGTGCGTTCTCGGACTCATCGAACGGGGCTACAGCCTCGTCAGCGACGACATCACCCGCATCCGGTCGATCGAAGGCCGCGAGCTCGTCGGGATGTCCGACAACCTCTCCCGTTATCACATGGAAGTCCGCGGCATTGGCATCATCAACATCGCCTCGATTTTCGGAGCCGGAGCCGTGCGGCCGGAAAAACGGCTCGATCTGGTTGTCACACTCCGCGATTGGCATGAGGTCGAAGATGTGGATAGAATCGGGCTTGACCGCGAAACGTACGAGATTCTCGGGATCAAAATCCCGCATGTCACGCTGCCGGTGCGCACCGGCCGGGACCTGGCACGTCTCGTTGAAGTCGCGGCCCTTGACCAAAAACTCAAGGACATGGGAGAGAACAGCGCGGTTGAATTCAACCAGCGCCTGCTGCATATGATCAGTGAACGCCGGAGTCGATGATGGGAATCCTTTCGAGAAAAAAAACTAACGATGATGTGCAGCGCTGCACGTGCGAGATGGTCATCGACAACCGCAACGGACTTCACGCCCGCCCGGCTGCCATGTTCGTCAAAATTTCAAGCCGCTACCGCGCCGAGGTCTGGGTCGAAAAAGACGGCGAACGCGTCAACGGCAAGAGCATCATGGGCCTCATGATGCTCGCAGCCGGCAAAGGCTCGAAACTCATCGTGATCGCCGAGGGCGGTGACGCCGACAAGGTCATCGCCGAGCTCAAGAACCTCGTCGAAACGCGCTTCGGCGAAGAGTAACCGGCCTCAGCGGCCCGGCTCGAAATCGAGCGACCATTCCAGGCGGCCGGTGGCCTCCGGAAGAAAAGTGACGGCCATCAGACCGTCCGGCCGTTGGTGCACCTCACTGCGGAGCTCCGACCGAACGCGCGGCCGGGCAGAATTCTCCGGCGCCCACACCCAGAGCGTGTATGCATCGTCGGCAACAACGAGACTCACGCCCGCAAGTTCCTTGCCGTCCCACGCCACCTCGAGGAGATCCGGAGCGCCCTGCGCCACGTGGCGGGACGTTGAAACGATCTGCGGATTGCCGGTCGCCTCCCGAATCGCATAACAAGCGACCCCACGTTCGGCGAGGGCGGGAGCAACAAAGCTCTCGCACAGCGCGCCATGGTAACTTCGGGTCCAGAACTCGAAAACATGCCAGGTCCGCTCCGGATCCAACCCGAGAGCATCAAACGAGACTTCCGTGGCGGGCTGAGCCGACCAGCCGAGGCGGGTCAAAACCTGCCAGCGCTCGAACGGGCGCTCGATCTCCAACAACCACCAGGGACAGACCGCGCCGAATTGCGGCGCGTCCACCGCACAGTCCGCATCGCCGGTTCGGATCGCCTCCCGATCCATCCACACCAGCCGTTCCGAGATTTCCGGACTCACATCGTACAACTGTCCGGGCACGGTTGGAAGGACCGGGCACGACCGCTTGAGGCCCTCCAGGTTTTCGGGATCGCGATAGACAGCAGCCCGATCACTGACGAGCAGCACGGCCCCGCCGACCGAAGCCGCCACCGGCCGGATGATGCTGTCCGCTCGGTCGCTCGTCGTTGGCCTCCAATCAAGCACGTTGCCGGTGGTGACGCCCGCCACGCGATCCGGGCGCAGGTCGCAATGATCCGGATCGTTCCGCCAGACAATCCCATTCCACGAGTTATAGTGCTGCAGGGTGGAGGGGCCGAATCCGTCGCCTCCGATGCGGCAACCGTCCACCAAACCGGCCATCTCCGGCATTACGCCCCAGCAGCCGAGCACATAGACATCGTCGCCGAGTTCCTCCCGCGCGACCGCCAGGTAACGCCGCAAGGCCGTTGCCGGTGTGAATCCCCGTGCGCTCAAGTATCGGCCCACATGATGAAAGGCGTCATAGAGCTGGTGGCGCAATGTATCGATTTTGACATACCGAAAACCCGCTTCGCGGAACGCCCGAAAGACCGGCCGTACCCAGCGGTCGAGGACTGCGTCCGATGTGACGTCCAGCTGGTAATCCACCCACGGCCCCTTCCAAGGCTTTCCATCCGGCCCCGGCATGAAATCCTCCGGGTGAGCGTCCACGACCCCGCGATCGCGGAAGTAGCTGCCCAGCCAGATGCTGGGTTCAAATCCCGCCTCGCGGATCATGGCCACCGCTCCCGCCATTCCGGAAGGAAACCTGTCATTCCAATTCAACCAGCCCTCGGGCGGTCCGTCGCCGCTCTGGAACGCGTCATCGATCTGAATGTATCGGAACCCAAAATCCCGCAGCCCCGCCTGCTTCAAGGCATCCAGCACATCGCGGAGGTCGGCCTCCGAGAAATCCTGCAAGTACGCCCACCACGAACACCATCCGGTCACCGACTCGTTCCATACGGCACGGGTTTCGGGACGGAATTCACCGACTCCCTTGTGTTTCGCGAAGAAATCCGGGCTGACGCGAACGCGGAGAGCGGCCCCCCGGGCTGAAAGCTGCCAGCAGCCGTCCTCCAGGGTCACGCGTCCGCCGGGAACGTCGAGACAAAGGTCGCGGATCCGATGGTAAACTGCATCGTTCCGGCGGTTGTTGCTTCGCCCCACACAATTCCGAACGAGGGGAAACCGTTCCTGTGCACGCCGCCCTCGCTCCGCCGCGAGCCAACCGGCGGCCGGGAGTTGAACCGAAATCAGAAATTCCGCACCGTTGTCGGGGGCTCGTTCGATGACGACCCAGTAATCGACCGCACCGGGCGCCGGCACGGTCGTTTCGACACGGGCCTGCCAGTCACCCGTCCATGCGATCCGCTCATCGGAATGAACGCGGACGACCTCCACATGCAACTGGGCCACCGCCTCGCCGGCGAGATGAAGGACCAATCCATGTCCGGAAGTCGGTTCTAGTGTCAGCATAAAAATGAAACGGCCCCGCCGGAGGCGAGGCCGTTCGCAATCTGTTCGTCTTCTCAGCCGCGGCGAACGCGCCGCCAGCCAGCGAGACTCAGCATGCCAATCCCGAACAACGCCAAAGTCGATGGCTCGGGAATGGCCAGCAAGCCGACATCGGCCGGAGACGTTCCGATCGTCACCTCATGCCACGCCACGTCATCGCCACCTCCACCCGATTCAAAACGCATCCCGGTCGACCAATTGCCCATCGTGTAAACGCCGCCTGCGTCCGCGTTGTTGGCGCCGCTTGTCGGATCGTAGAAAGACGAACCGGTCGGGTTCACGTAGAGCGCCAGACGGTCGTTGTCGAAATCGAGAACGCCGATGAGCGTGTAGGTGCCTCCCGGCGTGATCGAAATCGAAGAACCGTACTGGGTCCAGCCACTGCCATTGTCAAACTCGACGCCGAACGTCCCGCCTTCCCACCAGCGCCCGAACTTGATCCGTTCGCTGCCGAAATCCATCGAGCTCAGGCCGAAGTAATTGGGAAGCGCACTGCCGAGCGTCAACTCAAAACGATAATAGACGATCCCGCTTCCCTGAAACGCGCTGCCCCCGCCGGCACTCCCGTAGTCCCGCACAGCGCCGTTGAATCCGCCCGTCAGCAGCGATCCGCCGCTCACATTGACCGAACCCGACCATGCCGATGGGGAGCCCGGCGAACCATAGTCCCAACCGATCCCCCCGTTCTGCCCGGAAATCGGACCGTCCGGATAACTGAAGCTGTCAAAACCAACGACGGCTGCCAGACCGCTCACGGGAAGCCCGAAGAGCGCGATGGCGGCCAAAAGAGATGAATGTGTTGTTTTCATATGGGGTGAATGAATCTGGCAAACCATCCTTCGTTCCTTCCGATCCGGGTCGCAACCGGTTCGGAGGTGAACAGTTCAGATGCAAAAGAATGCATCCATTATCTGAGGAAACAAAACAGATTTGCTCCCTGCATTACCATTTGCTCAACTGTTCAGATGATGATTTCGCTGCGGGATGTGGCACATGCGGCGGGCGTGTCGAAGACGACAGCGTCGTTGGCGCTGCGGGATTCGCCGGAGATTTCGGCGGTCACGCGGCGGCGCGTCCAGTTGGTCGCCAAGGATCTGGGATATCAACCCAGTGCGGTCGTTTCGGACGTGATGGCTGCGTTCCGCAAGGGCACGCCGCGGTTTCAGGGGATGCTGGCGCTGGTGAACGTGCATCCCTACGAGAAGTGGTTGGAGGCGTTCCCCACGTTTCGTCAATGGACGCGTGCGGCGGCGGAGCGGGCAGCGGAGATGGGATTCGCCTTGGAGCGTTTCTGGCTGCATGCCTCCGGGATTTCACCCACGCGGCTGGCGCAGATCCTGGAGGCGCGGGGTTCGGTCGGCGTTCTATTGGCCGGCGTGGAACACGGCGGCCGCCTGCCGGACAGCGCGGAGTTGCTTTGGGAGCGGTTTCCATCGGTGGTCCTCGGCGTCCGCCCGGAGCCTGTGGAGCTGCACTGCGTTCTGAACAACCATTTTGAAAGCGTCCGTCTGGCGACCCTGAAGGCGCTTGAACGCGGACACCGCCGCGTCGGGCTTGTCCTCTGGAAGGACCTTGAGAAATCGCTGCACCATCGGTTTTTTCTCGGTTATCAGAGCGCGTTGCTGGACGCACCGGGAATCCGCGCACTGCCGCCTCTGGAGCTGACCGGCCTCGACGAACGCGCCTTCCGGGCGTGGATGAAATCCTACAAGCCGGACGCGGTCCTGGCGCACGATCCGGCCGTTTGTCGCTGGCTGGGAAAGCCGGCGAACGCCGCCGGGCGCGCGCCGTTTGTTGCGCTGCTGGATCTCGATGACCAGGGCGGATTGCCTGGAATCTGGCAGCAAAACGAGGTGGTCGGGCGTTACGCGGTGGAGATTGTCGCAGCGCAGGTTCATCGGGGCGAGAGTGGTCCACCGCGCGTGGCGACCGCCCATTTGATCAAGGGGATCTGGAGGGACGGATGACTCCGCTTGTGTGACGGCCGGCAGGCGCTATGATCGCCGCGTGGGGAAACTCAGCACCCATGTATTGGACACGGCCCAAGGGCGGCCGGCGGCGGGGTTGGCCGTTCGTTTGGAGCGGTTGGACACGGAGCGTGGTCGTGTCTGCCTGACGAGCCGGCTCACGAATTCGGATGGGCGCACGGACGAACCGCTGCTGGAAGGGGGGGCTTTGGTTCCCGGGATCTATGAACTGACATTCGCCGTGGGCGACTACTTTCGATCGCAGGGCCTCTCGCCCGCGAGTCCGCCGTTTCTCGACGAAGTGCCGGTGCGCTTTGGAATTTCCGACGCTTCAGCCAGCTATCACATCCCACTCCTCTGCTCGCCATGGGCCTACCAGACCTACCGGGGAAGTTGACCGTTTCGCACCGACTCGAGGAATTGGGCGGCATTACCGACGAGCCGCCCGGATTAACCCGCACGTTTCTCTCGCCGGCGCATCTGCGCGCCCAACGGGTGGTTGCCGGGTGGATGAAAGAGGCGGGGCTGGATGTCTTCGAGGATGCGGTGGGAAACATCATCGGACGGCGGGACTGTGGAACGGAGGACGCGCCAACCGTGGCCTGCGGGTCGCATTTGGACACGGTGCGGAATGCCGGAAAGTATGACGGCGCGGCAGGCATCCTGGCCGGTATTGCGGCAGCGGAACGCCTGCGTGGTGAGCGTTTGCCGTTTCATCTGGAAGTGGTGGCGTTTTCCGACGAGGAGGGCGTGCGATTTCACACGACCTATCTTGGCAGCCGTCACTACCGCGGGGACACGTTTTTGGCGGATGTGCGGGATTCCAACGGCGTTTCGCTGGCAGCGGCCGTGGCCGCGCATTGTCCGCGGTTCCCATCGCCCCCGGCCCGACGACTGGCGGCCTGGGTCGAGCTTCACATTGAACAGGGACCGATCCTCGAAAACGAGAATCGGGCACTCGGTGTCGTGCCGGCCATTGCCGGTCAAACCCGACTCCGGGTCGACATGCGCGGCAAGAGCGGACACGCCGGAACCACACCCATGGCGCTTCGCCGCGATGCACTGGTCGGTGCCGCCGAAGCGGTCCTTGCCGTGGAAAAGTGCGGACGTGCGACGCACGGCGCCGTGGCCACGGTCGGTTGCGTGGACGTCGCAAATGCCGCTTCGAATGTCGTCCCGGGCGAGGTCGCCTTCACCGTCGACGTGCGTCATGAATCGGATGCCATCCGAACCCGTCTGGTCGGGGAGATTGTCGAGCGGATTCAGGCGGTCGCCGGGGCCCGCAACCTGTTCGCGACGATCCAGACCGCATTGGAGGCGCCGGCGGTCTCGTGCGATGTCGACATTGCCGCCACCCTCTCCGAAATCATCGCCGAGGAAGAAGAACTTTGTCCGCAGATTGTCAGCGGGGCCGGGCACGATGCCGCCGCGCTCGCCGCCGTCGCGCGAGTCGGCATGGTTTTCGTCCGCTGCCGCGAGGGCCTCAGCCACCATCCGGATGAGTTTGCGAGTGCGGACGACATTGAGGCGGGGATTCGCGTGCTAACCCGGTTTCTGCGGGAGTTCCGGCCGTGACCCGGCGTTTGGTGATCCGCGCGGCAGCCATTCCCGGTCGGGAGGGACTGCGCGACATCGTGATCGAAGACGGCGTCATCGCGGAGATTCCCCTCACCGTTTCGGGCGGGTTCGACGACGAATTCGACGCGGGTGGCGGATGGGTTTTTCCCGGCTTCGTGGATGCGCATGTTCACTTTAACGAACCGGGGCGCGAGGAATGGGAGGGTTTGCAAACGGGATCACGTGCATTGGCGGCCGGCGGTGGAACGGTGTTCGTCGATATGCCACTCAACTCGTCGCCACCGGTCCTCGACCGCGAGCAACTCGACCGCAAACGCGCGGTGGCGGGGCACAAATCGATCACGGATTTCGCGCTCTGGGGCGGGATTTGTCCGGGCTCTGTCGAGAACATCCACGAGATGGCCGATGGGGGCGCCGTGGGTTTCAAGGCCTTCCTTTGTCCCAGCGGCATTGACGAGTTCCCGGCCAGCGACCCGACGACCCTCCGACGCGGCATGGAACTCGCACGGCAATTCCGACTTCCCGTCTCCGTTCACGCAGAAGATCCCGCGCTGCTGCGACCGGCCGGTTCGGATCGTTCGCTCCGGGGATTCTTCCATACGCGCCCCAAAGCGTCCGAAGTCTCGGCCATCCGTCTCGCATGCGAACTGGCTGGCGAAACAGGGGCGAAACTTCACGTCGTGCACGTGAGTTGCGCGGAAGGTCTCAATGTGATCCACAGCGCGAAGAAGGCGGGCGTCGATGTCACGGCCGAGACCTGTCCGCATTACCTCCTCTTCGATGAAGATCAGGCGGAGAAAATTGGCGCTCGCGCCAAATGTGCGCCGCCGCTCCGCTCCGCAGCCGATGTCGACGCTCTTTGGCAGGCACTCTTTTCCGATCGCATCGACACGCTGGGTTCCGACCATTCGCCGGCTCCGCCGACGATGAAAACCGGCGATGACTTTTTCAAAATCTGGGGAGGAATCTCCGGTTGCCAACACGGCCTGGTGACCTGGCTCGGAGAACTCCACCACCGCCGCCCGGACCGGCTGGCGTTCGCAGCCGACCGGCTCGCTGCAGAGCCGGCCCGCCGTCTCCAATTTGGCGGAAAAGGTCGCCTCGAGCCGGGTTACGATGCGGACCTGACGTTTCTGGAATTCGGACCGCCCGCTCCGCCGCAGCCGGCACTCTACCGCCACCCGATTCATCTGTATGAATTCTCCCGCCCGCGCTGCCGGGTGCACCACGTCCTCCGTCGCGGCGAATGGATTGTTCGCGGAGGGCGTCCGGTCGAGGGTTGTCGCCCCGGCCGCTTCCTGCAGCCGGTGATTGGCTGAGTTCATGCCCCGTCGCCGTCCCGCATCCGAGGTTTGGCCGACCGTTCGACGGTTCATCCCGTCGCTTTTGGTCTACTGGCCGACTTTGATTTTGATTTTTGTCCTGCTCTTCAGCGTCACCGCGCTCGATTTGCTGCGGCCGTATTTGATCGGCCGCATCATTGACAAGGTCGCTCAAGGCCAGGCTTGGACATCGATTTCGATGTTGCTCGGAGTTTTCCTCGCCGTGGTGATCCTTCGGAGCACGGCGATTCTGGCCCGCAATCTCCTGACCCAACGAACCGGGATGCGGGTGACCTGCGACATGCGGATGACGATGTTCCGCCATCTGCAAAATCTTTCGCTCCGATTCTACGATGCGCGGCATACCGGAAAAATCGTGGCCCGCATTGGCGGCGACACGGGCGCGCTTTATACGCTGGTCACGGGCGCGTCGGTGAACCTGATCGGCGATGTGGTCACGATCGCGGGCGTGCTCGCCGTTCTGCTCCATGCGAATTGGCAACTCGCATTGATCACCTACGTGATTCTTCCGCTTTTTGTATTCAATTACACTTGGCACCGGCGGCGCCTGCGCGTGGAAAGCCGACGGCATCGGCGCAACTGGGATTTCGTGATGAGTTTCCTCCACGAGCGCATCTCCAGCACGCGTCTCATCCGCGCGTTCGCCAACGAAGGAGCCGAAGTGGAGACTTTCCGCAAACACATTGAAGCGGACTTCCATAATTTCAACCGCGTGATGTTCCGGAATACGCTGCTTGGAGTCGGTGCCGATTTTCTGTCCGGGCTTGGCCTGCTCACGGTGCTTGCCTGCGGCGCTTGGTTCGTCGTTCAGCCCGGCGCCACGTTCACGGTGGGCCAGTTGACCGCTTTCCTGTTCTACCTCGGCCTTCTCTACACGCCAATCACCCGGATCGTGGAGTCAAACTCCGTCATTCAACAGGCAACAACCGCGCTGGAGAAGATCTTTGCTCTCCTGGACACGCGGCCCCACATCCCGGAGAACGACCAACTCCCAACGATGCCGACCGCAGCCGGAAGGATCGCATTCGAGAATGTCTCGTTTGCGTACCGGCCCCAGCATCACACGCTCCACAGCATCAACCTGGATGTCGCGCCGGGTGAGATGGTGGCGCTGGTCGGTCCCAGCGGTTCCGGCAAAACCACTTTGGTGACCCTGCTTGCCCGGTTCTACGACCCGAGCGACGGCCGGATTCTGATCGATGGCCGCGACATCCGCGACTTCAACGTTCAGTCGCTGCGACGTCAACTGGGCATCGTCATGCAGGACAATATTCTCTTCTCCGGCACGATCGCGGACAACATTCGTTACGGACGGCCCAACGGCAGCATGCAGGAAATGCTTGAAGCAGCGAAGGCGGCAAATGCGCATGAATTTATCGAGCGCCTGCCCCGCGGCTACGAAACCTGGCTCGGCGAACGCGGGGTGCAATTGTCCGGCGGCCAGCGTCAGCGCATTGCGATCGCGCGCGTGGTGCTCAAAGACCCTCGGATTCTGATCCTCGACGAAGCCACGTCGGCGCTCGACACAGAATCCGAACGACTCGTGCAGGAAGCTCTCGAGCGTCTGATGAAAAACCGGACAAGCATCGTCATCGCTCACCGGCTTTCGACCGTTGTCCATGCGGACAAAATCGTGGTGGTCGAAGGAGGCCGCATTGCCGAAGCCGGGAGGTACCGGGAACTGCTCGACAAAGGCGGGCTCTTCAGCCGCCTGCACGCACTTCAGTTTGCCAAAGCCGCCGCGGCGTGATTTCCTCCGCTAGTCGATGAAGCTGCTCCTTGCCATCGCCATCTTCCTGACAATCGCCGCCGGCGCTTCCGTGCTTTTCATCTGGAACGCCCGCGTCACCCTGGGGGGTCATGAAAATGTGGTGACCGAACGGATTGCCTATCGCGAATGGCCCAACCGCGAGGCCTACATCGCCTACCTCAAACGCACCGAAGACCACCAGGACGAGGAACTCTGGCGCCGGATCGAAGCGGTGAAAAAGAAAGAGACCTGGCCGTGATCCCTTCCGCGCGGCTTGCGCAAGTCGCCGCGGCTTCGTAATGAAATCCGCTATGACGGGTGTTTTCGGGGAAACCAGAACGCGGGTGGAAGCCCGCCACGCTTTGATCGCAGACGACGGGCACGTGCCGTCTGTTCTCCCGGGATTCGAATCGGCCACGCCTTACATATTGATCGCACCTCCGCTCAGTCGCTCGTTCAGTCAAATCCTGATTCGTTTTGCCGACGGCGGCCGGGCCGGGTTCAGAGCCGACGGAATCGAAACCGCATTCTACGTGCAGTCCGGCACGGTCCGCGTCAGCGCGGGGGCTGCGGATTCGGAGTTGGGAGCCGGCGGATTCGGGTTTTGTCCGGCAGGCTCGTCACTTTCGTTCGTTTCCGACGACGCGGTCGTGACGTGTTTCCGAAAGACGTTCGTGCCGCAGGGCGAGGCTCCGGTCCCGCTCTTTGGAAATGCGGCGGACGTTCCGGCCGTTCCGTTTCTTGGAAATCCCAAAGCGCTCCTGCGGACACTGCTCCCGGATCATTTGGGGTTCGATCTGGGGATGAACGTTTTCACCTATGCGCCCGGTGCGACACTTCCATTCGTCGAGACCCACATCATGGAACATGGCCTCCTCATGCTCGCCGGACAGGGAGTTTATCGTTTGGAAGATCGCTACTATCCCGTCCGCGCCGGCGATGTGATCTGGATGGCGCCGTGGTGTCCGCAGTGGTTTGTTGCCATGGGTGACGAGCCGGCATCGTATCTCTATTACAAGGACGTGAACCGCTCCGCCGACCCGGAATGAGGATCGACATCGAACGGCTCAGCGCCGAGATCGACGAACTCTCCGCCATTTCGGAATGGCCGGCACCGGCCGTGACCCGCGTGCTTTTCTCGCCCGAGGACATGAGAGCCCGCGCTTGGTTTGTGGAAAAATGTCAGGCCGCCGGGCTTTCCGTGCGGACCGATGCGGTCGGAAATATTTTCGCACGACGCGAAGGAACTGAACCGGGATTGCGGGCGCTTGCGACCGGCTCGCACACGGATGCCATCCCGAATGCCGGGAAGTTTGACGGCGTTGTCGGCGTGCTCGGCGGACTCGAGGCGATCCGGGCTCTGGACGAAGCCGGCCACCAGCTGCGACATCCGATCGAATTGATCTTTTTCACGGCCGAGGAACCAACCCGCTTCGGGATCGGTTGCCTCGGAAGCCGGCTTCTGGCCGGAACGCTGGCCCCCGATCAAGCCGATTCGTTGGTGGATCGAAACGGCCGCACCCTCGCCGAACTGCGCGAGGCGGCAAACTTCCAGGGCGCCCTGGGAGACGTTCGGCTGGAGCCGGGCCACTACGCGGCTTTTCTCGAATTGCACATCGAGCAGGGCCCCACGCTGGAACGCGAATCGCTGGACATCGGTGTCGTGGAAAAAATTGCCGCGCCGGCCGCCTGGCGGGTGACGTTCTCGGGAGAAGGCGGTCACGCGGGCGCGGTGCTCATGCCCGAGCGTCACGATGCCGGGCTGGGTGCCGCCGAAGCTGCTCTGGCCCTCGAGCGGTTTGTCCTCGCCTCCGAAAGCCCGGACACCGTCGGCACCACCGGTGTCGTGCGGCTCCATCCCGGCGCCATCAATTCCATCCCCTGCGAGGCGGTCCTGGAGATGGACATTCGCGATACCCAGCTCCCATCCCGCGACTTGGTCCTCGAAAACCTCGATCGCGCCTTGCACGAGATTGCCGCACGGCGCGGGTTGAAGGTCGCCAAAGAAACGATTTCCGAAGATCCGCCGGCCACGTGCGACCCGCGTTTGCTGGAGGCCATCGAACGCGCGGCGGCTGGCTTGAAATCCCGCCGGATGATCAGCCGGGCTTACCACGACTCGCTCTTCATGGCCCGCATCGCGCCGACCGCGATGATCTTCATCCCGTGCCGGAACGGCTGGAGTCACCGCCCGGATGAGTTTTCATCGCCGACACAAATCCAACGCGGCGTCGAGGTGCTCGCACGGACTCTCGTGGAAGCGGATGCAGGCTTTTGAAATATTGAAAATTGTTATGGGTGAAGATGATCTGATGGGCCTCCGAAACCGTCCGGGCGTGCAACCCTGGCGGCTGAAACTCGCCACGTGGGTGGAGTCGAAACACGTTCAATCGCTCATCGTCGGCGTGATCGTGCTGAACGCCGTGGTGCTGGGCTTGGAAACGGACGCCGGGCTGATGGAACGTTGGGGGACTTTTCTGGTAGCGCTCGACAAAGCGTGCCTCGCCGTTTTCATCGTCGAGTTGACCATCAAACTCGTCGCCTACCGATGGCACTTCTGGAAGAGCGGATGGAACATTTTTGATTTTGTGGTCGTGGCCATTGCCCTTGTCCCGAATGCGGGGCCGTGGGCTGTGCTGCGGTCGCTGCGCGTGCTTCGGGTTCTCCGGATGCTGACGGTTGTTCCATCGCTGAGGAAGGTTGTTGCGGCCTTTCTCCATGCGATCCCGGGCCTCGGCGGCGTCATGCTTTTGATGATCATCTTTCTCTACACATCGGCCGTTCTCGCGACGAACCTGTTCGGACGAGACTTTCCCGAGTGGTTCGGAACCCTGGCAGGAAGTCTGTTTTCCCTCTTCCAGATCCTCACGCTGGAAGGCTGGGCGGACATGGCACGGACGATCATGAAAACGTATCCGTGGGCGGCTTTCTTTTTCCTGCCGTTCATCGTGATCGCCACGTTCACCGTCCTCAACCTCTTCATCGGCATCATCGTTTCGACGATGCAGGAACTGGCACTCAAGCCGGAGGAGACCAACATCGATCCGGAGACCCGAAAAATCCTCGAGCGGATCGACGGAGATCTTCGTGCCCTACGGGCCCGTCTGGAGGCGCGCGAATGACCCTTCTCCTTGTCGACATCAGCAACTCGTTCACGAAAATCGCGGTCGCGCGCGGCGGGCGGATTGGCAAAGTCCACCGCCTGCCCACGCCGTCACTCAACGCGAATCAGATTCGGGCCATCGCGGAAAAGGCCCGGCCGGTTGCGACCGTCGCGGCCTCCGTGGTTCCCAAGAAATGCCCGGAAGTCGACCGCGGGGCGGGTTGTCCGGTGCTCTGGGTCGGACCGGATATCGAACTCGGCGTCGGAATCGATTACCCGAACCCGCGCCGGATTGGCGCCGATCGGCTGGCCAATGCCGCCGGGTGCGCAGCGCTTTATGGAACACCTGCCATCGTTGTGGATTTCGGCACCGCCGTGACGTTTGACGTGATCTCGGCTGACCGAAATTACATCGGCGGCGTGATTGCACCCGGACTCAATGCCATGACCGAGTATCTGCACGACCGCACGGCGCTGCTGCCGCTGATCCGGCTTCGCGAGCCGGGTCATGCCGTCGGCCGCTCGACGAAGGACGCCATGTTATCGGGCGCCGTGCATGGCTACCGCGGACTGGTCCGCGAAATCCTTGCGCAGGTCACGCGCGAAGCTTTTCCCAGAAAGCGCCCGCATGTCATCGCGACCGGTGGAGATGCCAGCCTGATCGCAGCCGGCGTTCCGCTCTTCGATGCGGTCGACCCGGCTTTGACATTGAAAGGCTTGCTCGAGATTGCCCGGCTCAACGTCGCTTCAGATGCAGGAAGCACTCGCCATCACGCACGTCCATCTTCGCAATCCGGAATTCGACCGCTTCGGGGAAAAAATCGCCGGGCCGGCCGGTAAGCGTCGGGGCGCCCGCTCCCCCGAAAATCACGGGCGCAACCGTCAGGAAAATCTCGTCAACCAAGCCCCGCCCGGCCAGCGTTCGAAAAAGCGTTGCCCCGCCTTCGCAGACGAGCCGCCGAATCCGATAATCCCGCCGAAGAATGGCCAGCATGGCCTCGACCGGCACTTCGTCGGAATCGAAAATATGAAGGTCGCAGAAAGGCGCAACTCGTCCGCGCACGCTCTCAGGCATCCGGCGTCCGGAAAAAACGACCAGCGGAGATTCGCGATACCGGAACACTTTCCATTTCGGATCCAAGCGCCCGGCATTTGTCAGCAAAACACGGAGAGGCACCGGCGGCTTTCTGCGTGAGACTCGTTCGGCCTGCAGAACGGCGTCCGCGAGCCCCATCGACATCGTGTCTGCCGCAACTGTGCCCCGTCCCGCCAGCACGGCGTCGCAGTCGGCGCGAATTTCGAGCAGCCGCCTCTTGTCGGCCGGCGACGTAAAGAGTGAAGGCGTGTGATTCCGCGTGCTGATCTTCCCATCCGCCGTCATCGCAAAATTTGCGACGATGCGCGGCCGCTCAGGCCCTTTGTTCGACATCCTTCTCAACGGCCCCGACTTCCTTCTCGATATCGCTCAGATGCACGCCGGTCGGCCGGTAGAGAACGTAAACCAAGCCGCCGACCAAGCCCCAGAAAAGAGTCGTCGCAAACCCCATGAGTGAGATGACCACCGCGAGATTTTCCGGAATCCCGAACATGGTCCCGAAGAGCTGTTTGAAAAGTCCCTCGCGAACCCCAACGCCCGAAAGGCTGATCGGCAGGGCGGTGATTGTATTGATGATCGGCATGACGCTGAAAACGTTCATAACCGTCAGCGCGTCCGTGAAAGCGCGGGCCGAAAAGTAGAACGCCGAAAAGATCAGCAGGTGCGCGGGCACGGAAAGCGCCAAGGTCGCCAACAGCGTTTTTCCATCGCGGGCGTAGATCGAAAACGCGGATGCCATCTCCAGAATTCGAGCGTGAAGGGGAATCCAGGTCGGGAGCCGGTGCGCGAGCTGAAGACGGTCGACCAGAAAACCGGCGACCACGACAGCAAAGGAACCGCCGAGGATCACCGCCAGTGTACTCATCAGAGCCGCCGTGACCGGATGTGCCGTCAACTGGCGAAAGTTCAATGCGCAAAGGACGCCGGTCACCAGGATGAGAGCCAGCAAACCGACAATCCGATCAACCAACACGCTGAGAAACGCCGCGCTCTTCTTGGTGGCTGTTTCGCGCATCGCGTAGAAGATTTTGATCACATCGCCGCCGGTTGCGCCAAAGAGGAACAAATTGAAGAACGCGCCGACCATCATCAGACGCCACGCGCGCCACCAGCGCATTTGGATTCCCTGCACGGCCATGAGCATCAACCAGCGTTGCGTTTGGAGCAGGAATGCAATGCCGACCGCGAGGACACCCGGGACAAGCCAAAGGACGTTCGCATCTTTCAATGCCTCCCACATCAGGCGGTTCTGCTCCGGATTTCGGAAAATCCACGCGAGCAACCCCACGGTGACGAGCACCTGGATGACCGGCAAAATGTAGCGTCTCATGCGTCCGCATGCAGATAGACGGTCGCCGCGCGGAACACGAAACGTTTTTTACTCGGACGTTCGCTCCGAAGGGGTGCCGGCCCGGGCCGTGTCATGCACGAACCGCAGTTTTTCAATAGCCGGCGCCGGGATCACGAACGGATACGGATCCCGAAGACCCAGCCCGCGATTCAGGATGTTCAGGACGTGCGTGAGCGGAAACCACGCGAGAAGCATCTGATCAAATGCCGTCGTGCCCGCCACATGCGCCGGGTCGAGTTTCGGTGCATCCGGCCGGCTTGGCTGCAGCGCGAGCCCGCATTCGGCGGCAGTCTCCAACGTATCCGTCATGTGCAGGTAGTGAGCCCATGATTCGGCCCAGTCTTCCCAGGGATGCGCACTCGCGTAGGCGGAAAGAAAACGCTCGCGCCAGTCGGGGGCGGGACCGGAGTCGTAGTGCCGCTGGAGCGCGTCTGCATACGACTCGCGCTCATCGCCGAAAAGCGTGCGGAACTGCTCGAGCCGCGCCGAGTCGCGGATCAGGCAATCCCAATAATAGTGCCCGATCTCATGCCGAAAGTGCCCGAGGATCGTGCGGTAGGGTTCCTCGAGCGATGTACGCCGCCGCTCGCGCTCGGCGTCGTCGGCTTCGGCGATGTTGAGCGTGATCACGCCGTCGGCATGGCCGGTGAGGACCGGTTGATCGTTTTGATCCTCCAGAAATTCGAAGGCGAGTCCATGCGGATCCGCCTCCGATTTGGGAGCCACGGGCAACGCGAGTTGCAAAAGACTGTAGATCAACCGCCGCTTGGCAGTCTCCAACTGCGCCCAGGCCTCGACGTTGGCAGGCTTGGTGAGATCCGGAATCGTGCGGTTCAGGCGGCAGGAGACACAGAATTCCTCATCCCCGCCGGCCGGGATCGCCCAGTTGCAGACCGAGTGTTCCAAATCGTTGAGACACCTTCGATAGACAGCTCCGTTTTTTCGCTTCCACAGGTTCGCACCGGCCGGCTCGAGCGAGCCCATGTCCGCCACGTCCGGCAAATAGGCCAGCGCCGTCCCGCAGGCTACGCATCGCGTGTTCTCGAAATACACCAACTGTCCGCAGTGGTCGCAGTGGAAGATTTTCACAATTCGGGTCGTTGATGGTTATCGGCGGCTGGCGTTGGCGCAAGGATTCGTCACCGCGGGCTTGAATGCGTGTCCCGTTCCCGATTCGATCGGTATCCGGGATGCAATGAATGCGATCACCTGCGAGAACCTGAGTTGTTCGCGCGAAAACTGGAACGGCCAGGGTCCCGCCCGCGTCGATTCGGTGAGTCTCAGCGTGGCAGCCGGCGAGTTTGTCGGCGTTTGCGGACCGGACGGTTGTGGCAAAGGGCTGTTGCTCAACATGCTGGGCCTGCTTGAGCGACCCGACTCGGGTCGGCTCGAAGTCGCGGGACACGATGCATCCGAACTCGACGAGGAGGACACCACGACACTTCGCAACGATCTCTGCGGATTTTTGTTTGCGCATCCCTATCTCCTGCCCTCCTTCAGCATCGCGGAGAATGTGGCCATGCCGCTGTTTCGGATTCGGGGCGGCGACGCACGCGATGCACGGGACCGGACGATGCGCGTCCTTGAAGTTTTTGGCATCTCCGGCTTCGAGATGGTGCCGGCCGGACGCGTTCCGCTGGAAGTCCGATGGCGGGCCGCCCTTGCCCGGGCACTCGTGCACGAACCGCGTTTGCTCATCGCGATCTCACCACCCTGCCCGGCCGAAGTCCTTGCATTTGCCCGCCGCACGGCCGACCGATGGGGAATGACGATTCTTTGGGCCGGTCACGCGGCCGAACTCGAACCCTTCGCCGATCGGATCATCCCGATGCAAAATGGACGCGCCTGAGGCCCGGACGGCACCTCCGCCGCTGCCGCCTGCGGACGGATTTGCTGCGCGCCTGACAGGCATTTTCCTGATCGCATTTTTCGCCGACGGCTGGCTTTCGATTGTAGACGAATTTGTGCGGAATTCGTGGCCGGTCCTGACGCTCGCGCGCGCGGCGGTGGCGCTGGGCACCCTCGGCCTCGGCTTTCTCGTCTTTGTGGCCCTCCATGTGACGCCGCGGCTTTCGAAGCGCGTTCTTTACGGGCCGGCCGTGTTTGTGATCTGGTGCGGAGTCTTCGGGGCATTCCCGATCGCGGAGTTTTTCCCGCCGGAAACCGCCGGAGCGATCCTCGCCGCCCTTCAGGCCGGCTGGGGCAGCGGGCTCATGGCCGCCTGCGGTTCGTTTCGGGCCGGGCGCTGGTCCTGGCACGATCTCGGCAGCAGCCGGCCGGTCTTCACGTGGCGGAACCTGATCGTATCCGTCGTGCTGACCGGCGTCCTGACAGTGTCTTATGGAGCGCTGTCGGTGGAAGGCGTTTTCCGGATTGTCGCCAGGGAAACGGCCGGCTACATCCGGCCCGGGTGGGACGGCCTTTCGCTGGACGAGCGGCATTTCCGACGCGGTGATGAGGAAGTCCGGCTGGTCGGCATGATGCACATTGCGAATCCGTCGTTTTACGATTCCGTTGTTGCCGGGCTTCCGAAAGATCGCACGGCAACGGTTCTGCTGGAGGGCGTGAGTGATCGGGAGAATCTCCTGCGGCCACCGATCCGGTACGACCGGGTCGCGCGTTTGCTTGGCGTCGCCGACCAGCATGAGAGCCGGTTCACGGCGGAGGCAGCCAAGGCCCTGTCCGAACCCGATCCGCAACTCGAATACCGACAGGCGGACGTCGATGTGTCCGAACTGGACCCGCGCACCATCGTCTATCTTTCGGCGCTCGGGTCGTTGATCCAAAGCCCGACAATCAAAGATGCGCTGCGCCAGATCCGGGACCGCTCGAGTCCGCTCCACGACGATCGTCTGGCGCAGGTCGCGTGGAAGGACATTCTTGAGAAAAGGAACGCACACATCCTCGGCGAAATCGAAGCCGCGCTCCGTCCCGGCCACACCGTCGTTGTCCCATGGGGTGCACTGCACCTGCCGGAGATTGAAGCGGAACTCGAAAAGCGCGGTTTCAAGGAATCCGCACGGAAGAGCCGCCGCGCTCTCGAGTTCTGAGTCTACGGTCCAACGATCTGGAACTCGAATTCCTCCCAGCCTTGCGCGACATCTGCGTGGCTGGCTTTGAGGATTCCGGAATCATCCAAATCGGCCGTAATCAACTTGCCATTCGCAACCGACCGGAGTGCGAAGCGTCCGTTGTCGAGCGGGACCCACGCGAAGCGTTCCCAGTCACCGGTCGACGTCGCCCAGTCCGCGACGATCCGGTTCCCCCAGTTCAAGTTGTTGGATGCGAAGCGCCCGTTGTTCACCGCTCGAAGTCCGATCTGGCCGTTTCCGGCATCCACCACGTCAAATTGTTCCCAATCGCCGACCGACGTTGCCCAGTTGGCCAGGAGAAGGCGGTTGTTGCCGAGGTGGTTAGAAACAAAGCGACTGTTCGCCGCGGAGCGAATTGCGATGCGGCGGCCGACCGGCGCGCCGGCCTGCACTTCGCTCCAGGAAAACCGTTCCCAGTCGCCGACTCCGGTGGCCCAGCGGGCGGTGAGAACATTTCCCTCGCCCAAATGGCAGGAGACATATCGCTGGGCCTGCACCGAGTAGAGCGCAACCTTGCCCGCCCCGGCGGGGTTCCAAACAAAGCGCTCCCAACTTCCGATCCCTTGCGCCCAATCGCCGCGGAGCAGGTTCAATGAATTGCCCAGATCTGCGGAGACGAAGCGGTTGTTGTTCAACGCACGGAGTCCAACGTGGCCGCCGCCCGCGTCCACAACTTCGAAGTGTTCCCATTCGCCGCTCAAGTTGCCAACGGCCTTCAGACGGCGCGCATCGTTCAGGTCGTTTGAAACAAAGAGCCCATTGGCGGCATCCGCCCGAAGGGTGATGCGTTTGCCGACCGGCGCGCCCGATCCCTGCGGGTTCCAGCGATAGAGCAGCATCTTGGCGTTGTTGTTCTCCTGCGCGAAAATGAGGTATTCGGAATCGGACCTCTTCCATGCGCGGAGGCCGTAGGGAATATCCGACGCACCGGAGTGATCACCCACCTCGGGGCCGGGCGCGATCATGCCGACAAACGAGCCATCGGACGTGCGAAAGACACGAAGCCGACTTTCCTGACTGTTGGTCCCGAAGCCGGAGTAGACGACGAAAACGTAGTCGCCCGCGACGCTCATTCCCTGCGGAATATCGGTGGTCACCGTGCGGCTCCACGGAATATCGACCACCCAGCGCAGTGTGGGATTGCCGGTGTTCCAGTTGTCATAGCGGGCAATTTTGCTTCCCATGGCCTTTTCGTCTCCGCCGGATGGCCATTCCTGATAGCCGTTGAGATAGGCCGTGCCGTTGTTTGCGGAGGGATCGACCTCCAGCCGCCGAACGTTGCTGTGCTGGCCGTTGAACGGCGCGGGAGCCGGACGCGAGATGCGTGAGGAGAACGACCACTGCGGGGCGCCGTGCGCATTCAGGCCGCCAAAGGGGAACCGCTCAATCACGTTGCCATTGCTGCGCCAGATGTCTCCATGCAGATCGACCCACCAGCCCCAGACGGCCGGCGTCTGTCCCGCGTCGCTCTGGTACTCGTTCGACTCCGCATTTCCGTTGCCGTTCCCATCGGTCCAGATCCACTGGCCGTTTGTGGGATTGTTCACGTAGGCGCCGTAGCCATTGTCCGCCTGACGATTGAAGACGGCAGCCGGAATCGCGATCTCGCCATCCGTGTCCGACTTGAACCGGTAGACTTCGAAAAACCGGGCCCACATGCCGGTTTGAAAAACGAATTTCTGTCCACCGAGCCGCCGCACCGCGGCGACATACGTGAAATCTCCGTTTTGCGGCTGGCGGAGAAGCCGCGGGTCGTTCGGGTATTTGAAGCGATTCAGGGTGTGCCCGGCATAGGTCCACTCCGAACCCGGCTCGGTGCGGGCCAGGTCCAGGCGATAGCGGCTGAGCTTCGTATGGATCTCGATGATGTTGCCATTGACGGTTCCCCGGTCGACGTCGGCCCCGTCCATGAATTCCAAGGCATGCAGAACCCAGTTGCGCTGTCCACCGGCGGTGTAGCTCTCCAGAATCGTGCCGGCTCCGTGGGCTTGGATGCCGAGGTCGGGCCCAAATCGGTTCTGCGCGACATAGATGTTCCCGGAAGAATCGGTGCCGACGTCCGTCAGGCCGTTAAACTTCAACGGTGCGACCGCCCCCGGCGTGCCGCCGAGAATCCCGCCGGACGCACCAAACGTCGCATTTGGGGTGGATCGGGAGGCCGACAGATCGGTGTAGATCTTAATCTGTTGGTCCGGTCCATCGTCGGCGACCAAAAGGTGGCCGGATGGGTTGAAGCAAACGGCAACGGGGTCCCAGTTCCCGTTGTGTGTGATCACCTGCGGCTGCTGAGCGCCCGCGGTGGTAAACCGAACGATGCGTGCGGGATTCTGCGCGTCGCGCCGCTGGATGATCCAGAGTGTTCCATCGAGCGCCACCGCGATTTTGCCCGGCCGGCTCATGTTCCAGCTCCGCACCGGGGCGCGTGTATTCTTGTTGTAAACCCGGATGACGCCGTCTTTGTCGCTGACGAAAAGGTCGTTGCCAACGATCGCCATTCCGCGGGTGACGTAGGCCTCGCCATTTCCGACGACCCAGTAATCGACGCCGTCGCCATAAGGCGCTTTGGAGCCGTCGTGATTCCGACGCGTGATGATCCCCTCGATTGAGAGGTAAATGTGCGAGCTGTCACCGGTCAAAACCCGTCCCCCGGTGAGGATGACGTCGTCCATTTTGCCGATCACATCGCCATTTCGATAAATGCCGGCGGACTGATGGCCTTCATCGTACTGGGAATTGGTGAAAACGGTCCCGTCGCCGCGCACCCAAAGGGCGGAAATGTTTTGCTGGACGAACTTCCGGTTCTGGTAACCAAACGTATTTCCGAACCATGACGTCCGGTAGGTTTGGGCCGGCAAGATTGCCGTGAACGCGAAGAGGAGGGCGGCGGCAAGGAGGAATGGACGCGGTGCCGCGAGGCGGCTGGGGGGAACCGTTTTCACCCCGTGAGCCAACGCCGGGATCACCGCCGGATCAACAGCGGCCGGACTGAACAGTCAGCCCGCGGGAAGGAATGAAAGAAAGCGAACAGTTCAGGCCGGAAAATCTCCGCCGTGACCATCCCGATACGCCATCCAGCGGCGGTAGGGCTGGTATTTGTCGGATTCGGTGGCCTCGCGGCAGCGTTCCTCCAGGGCCGCGATTTGGGCGGCGCTCATCGGCGAGAACCCGGCGGCGATGCCGGCGTTTTCGCGGAGTTGGGCGACGGTGTTGATGCCGCTGACCACCGTGCAAACCGGCTGGGTGAGGCCGTAGGTGATCCCTTCGCGAACGCTCAAAACACCGTCCTGCACCGGGCGGCCGTTTCCGCCTAGGGTCTTCATCGCGAGCGGCGCGATGTTTTGCCGGACCAACTCGGGCAGCACGCGCCGGACGAACGCATTGGAATTCGCTTCGATCGGTGAGACCGGCAGCTGGCAGGCGTCAAACGCATAGCCTTTCGCAAGCATGGCGAGATGGACATCCGGGTCGGTGTGCCCGGTGAACCCGACGAACCGCACTTTGCCCTGTTGCCGCGCGGCATCGAGTGCCTCCATGACGCCCTCGGGCCCGAAGGCGCGTTCGACCTGCGCCATCGATGAGACGGCATGAACCTGCCAGAGGTCGAGGTAGTCCGTGCGAAATCGCCGGAGCGACTCTTCGAGCATTCGCATCGCATCGCCGCGTTTGCCATGGTCGTGCGTGCACACCTTGGTCATGAGAAAAACTTTCTGACGGCGGTTTTCGATGAGCCGGCCCATCAACTCCTCCGCGCGTCCGTCGTGGTAGTCCCAGGCATTGTCGAAAAATGTGACACCGATCGCGAGGGCTTCATCGACGATGCGGCGGGCCTCGGCATCGTCAGCGACCCGCAGAGCGTGCCCACCCAGTGCCAGTGAAGACACCTGCACGTCGTGCCGGCCGAATTTTCTGGTCGGAACGACAGGGGGCATGGCGGGCGGCTCCGCACCAGCCCGCGGCGCCAAGCTCGCTGCCGCCATGCCGGCGCCGGCGAGACCGATTCGTTTCAAGAAATCCCGGCGTCCGCCCGCTTCGCTCTTCATGCCGCAACGATGATCCCATTCCGTCGTGCGTCAACTCCGAAGCGCCACGTCCGACCCATCCATCCGCCGGGGCTTGTGGTGCGGAGCGGGATGCGGCTACGGTGCCGCCATGGATGATTCTTGGAAGAATTGGGTGCCGGGTGAGCGGGCGACATTGTGCTTCGTCATCCGGGACGGCGAAATCCTCCTGATCCGCAAAAAACGCGGACTCGGCGCAGGCAAGATCAACGGTCCCGGAGGCCGCATCGAACCCGGCGAGTCCGCTCGCGACGCAGCGATCCGCGAAACGCAGGAGGAACTGCTGGTGACCCCGCTGGATGTCGAATCGCGGGGGGTTCTCCATTTCCAATTCACCGATGGCTACAGCCTCCACTGCGAGGTCTTCGTCGCCTCGGGCTGCACGGGAACCCCCACCGAGACCGACGAGGCGATTCCGCTGTGGACCCCCATTGACGCCATTCCGTTCCACGAAATGTGGGCCGACGATGTTCATTGGCTGCCGGGCGTGATCGGCGGCGGATCGTTCCGCGGGTTTTTCCACTTCGACGGCGAGACCATGCTGAGCCACGACGTAATCTGGGATCGCGAGCCATCGGAAACCGGTTCATTCGGGTCTTTCAGAAAAATTTGAAGAAAATTGTTGCGAGCCGGCCGAAGACCGCTACGTTGACGGGTATAGAAGATTGTTCTGGGGGGAACAACAGCCCGTCGTAGCCTTCGCTGCGGCGGGCTGTATCTTTTCGGGATCGGGGAACCTCAGCGGCTGCGGAGGATTTTCTCAAGTTGGTTCCGCGTGCCGCGGATGACGACCATGAAGCAGACCCCTTTGTCTTCGCGCACCGCCGCAGCGTAGCGGTAGTCGAATTCGATAAAGCTCCACGAGCCCTCGGGTTCCAAAGAGATGCCCAGCGGACGCGCATCAAAGACCGTGAAGAACATGTAGTTTTCCGGCACCGCGAGCACGGCGACCGGTTGGTTGTCCACCTTGGAGAGCCGCGCGCCGGCGACCTCGTATTTCTCGAATCCGGGCGGAATCCGGAATTTTTCAAACCCTTTGAGCAAAAACCAGTCTTCCAGCGCTCCGGCGGAGTCTTCGACGGCTTCAAACTGGTCGGGGCCGAGTTTGACGACATCGACCGCGATCGTCAGCGCCTCTTCGGGAAACGCCCCCGCGCGCCCCAGCAAGTGCCAGCCCAGAAGGCCGAGGAGCAGCACCAATCCAATCAGGGCCGAGAGAATCGCCGGATCGCCCAAGCTGAACCGCCGTCGTTTTGCGGCCGCCGCGCGTCCGGAGGCATGGAGTTGCTCGGCCGCCGGCTCGGGAACGGGCACCGCATGCAGCCGCGCGGCCCAATGCCGGTCGAGCGCGATCTGCCGCTCGAGGTCGTTTTTCAACTCCGGCGATTTCTCCAAAGCCGCCAACGCCCGACGGCAGTCCCGACCGTGTTCAAAGTCATCCGGGTGTTGTGCAGCCAGAAACTGGCGGGCGGCTCGGGGCGTCATGTCGCCGCCGCCTCCAGTCTGCGGCGGACATCCGTCAGCGCATCGGCCAATTCTCTTTCTCCCAAACCAACCAATCCCGCGAGATGGTCACCCGAAAAATGTCCGAGGAGAAGAAGGGCCCAGGCACTCCGCCCGGGCTCGGGAAGCCGGTGGAGCGCGGCCACCGCCTGTTCGGCGGGCGTTTCTGCGACTTGCGAGGGAACCGTCTGCCGCGCCGCACGGAACAAGGCCGAGAAAAACACCCGGCGGGCGCGCCCGGGATCCGTGGCATCCCGACGACCGGCCATCTCGTTCAAAACCCGCCCGACGAGCGCGCCAGCCTCCGTCTCTTTGCCGGTCAACACCAAGGCGTAACGCCAGCCGTCTTCCAAAAACGGCCATTCTTCGGGGTCAGAACTCATCCGATGCGGACGCTAGCCCCCGCCGGCAGTCTCCACAAGCCGGGACTACAACCAGCCCGGGCTGCGGTTGACTTGGCGGCACGGGACTCTAGTGTGTCCGGAATCATGAAGCCGCCGCGCCGCCACGTCCTGTTTGTCTGCACGGGCAACGTGTGCCGCAGTCCGATGGCGGAGGCGATGTTCAGAAAACTCGCCGCCGGAGAACCGTCGATCACGGTGGAATCCGCCGGCCTCAGCGCAGCACACGGGCAACCGGCCAGCAGCGATTCGGCCCGAGCGCTGTCGGCGGATGGCATCTCGCTGGCGAGTTTCCGCAGCCAGCCGCTCACCGAGGATTTGCTGGAGCGCGCGACCGACGTGTTCGTGATGACGCGCGACCATCTGCGCTTGATTGATCTGCTTTTTCCGGAGTACATCGACAAGGTTAAGCTCCTTCGGAACGACGAACCGGGCTCGCCCGACGTGCCGGATCCGATCGGCCGCGGCCTCGCCGTTTACGAGGAGTGCAAACGAACCATTGAACGCGCACTTCCCGGCATTCTCAAACGCATCAAAAATTCACCCATGATTCCATCCGCCACCGCCTCCAGCGCGCCGGTTGCCCCGGCGCTTGAAGCCATCGACCCGGAAATTGCCGCCGCCATCGCCGGGGAACGTCACCGTCAATTTGAGCATATCGAGTTGATCGCGTCGGAAAATTTCACCAGCGCGGCGGTCATGGAGGCCCAGGGATCCTGCCTCACGAACAAATATGCCGAGGGCTATCCCGGCAAGCGCTGGTATGGCGGATGCGAGTTTGTTGATCAGGTGGAAACACTGGCCATCGAGCGGGCGAAAAAGCTCTTCGGAGCCGACCACGCCAACGTCCAGCCGCACAGTGGCAGCCAGGCGAACATGGCCGTTTATTTCTCCGTGCTCCAACCCGGCGATCGCATCCTGACGATGGACCTCGCGCACGGCGGCCACCTCACGCACGGTCACAAGGCGAACTTTTCGGGCAAACTTTACGAGGTTCACCACTACGGCGTCTCGCCGGAAAACGGCCGGATCGACTACGAAGCCCTCGCCCGCCAGGCGGCCGAAGTGAAGCCGCGCATGATTACCGCCGGAGCCTCGGCTTATCCGCGGGTCATCGACTTTGCGAAGATGCGCGAAATTGCGGATTCGGTCGGAGCCTACCTGTTCGTTGACATGGCGCACATTGCCGGATTGGTGGCCGGCGGCGTCCACCCCTCGCCCGTGCCGCATGCTCACTTTGTCACGACGACGACGCACAAGAGCCTGCGCGGTCCGCGCGCCGGTTTGGTCCTTTGCAAAGAAGAATTCGCGAAGAAGGTGGACTCACAGGCGTTCCCCGGCGTGCAAGGCGGCCCGCTGATGCACATCATCGCCGCCAAGGCGGTCTGCTTCCACGAAGCACTCCAACCCGGCTTCCAAGCCTACGCCGCACAAATTGTCAGCAATGCCAAGGCACTGGCCGCCCGCCTTTCCATGCTCGGCTACACGCTGGTCTCCGGCGGCACCGACAACCACGTGATGCTCGTCGACCTCCGCCCGCGCGGCATCAACGGCGTCGACGCCCAGACCACGCTGGATCAAGCCGCCATCACGGTAAACAAAAACGCCATCCCATTCGACACCGAGCCGATCAGCAAAACCGGCGGCATCCGCATTGGCACCCCGGCGATGACCACGCGTGGACTGCGCGAGGAGGACATGATGCAGGTGGCCGATTTCATCCACGAGGCCCTCGAAGCCCGCACCAACGAGCAGGAACTCGCCCGCATTCGCGCGCGGGTCACCGCATTTACCTCGAGGTTCCCGCTGCCCTGAACCAACGGAAACTTTTGCGCCGGTGCCCGGATTTGGCTATGCGATGGAGGGACCGTGAATAAAAAAAAATTCGACGCAGAATACCGGAGGCTCGGCCGATTTCCGGATCTCACGGAAGACGAACGGATCCTGTTCGCGATGAGCTTGAGCGCAACACCCGACGAACGCTGGCAGCGCCACGAGAACTTCCTCCGCTCGCACGGCTTGTTCAGGAACTCCGAAAGGAAAACATTGCGTTTCAAATCGCAGGAATGTCGGCAGCCATCCTCCAAGGCGTCCCGGCCACAACGCTCGACACCGACATCTGGGTCGCCATCCCGGAAAGACAGTTTGTCCGCCTGAATACCATCGTCCTGCGGCTGGGCGGCACCATGTTGGCGCCGACCGTGGCCGCGCTGGCAGACGACTCGCTCGTGAACTTTCTGCCGAGAGTCGACGGGCTGGGATCGTTCGCTCACGAACTACCCAAGGCCCGCAGAATGCGTTGGTTGGGTTGCCTCGTGCCGGTTTTGCCGATCGAGTCGATCATCGCGAGCAAGCAGGTTCTCAGACGTCCGAAGGACATCGCTCACCTGCCTTTGCTCCGAAAAGTCCTGAGCCTGCAAAAGCGCCGGCCCTGACCCACGCCCCTCAGCCCGGCACCCGTTCGCCTGCGATCAAATCGTCGAACTTCTGCCGTCGACGGATTTCCGTGACCGACTTTCCATCAATCAGGATCTCCGGAAGGAGCGGCCGCGAGTTGTAATTCGACGACATCACAAACCCGTAGGCACCGGCACTCAAAACCGCTATGCGATCGCCGGCCGCGAGCGGGGCCAATTCCCGATCCTGCGCGAAAAAGTCGCCGCTCTCACAGACCGGACCGACCACGTCTGTCGGCTCGCGGTTTGCGCCCGACTCGCGCAAGGGGACAATTTCATGCCACCCCTCATAGAGCGCCGGACGAATGAGGTCGTTCATCGCCGCATCCACAATGGTGAACGTTTTCGCCGGCGTCTTCTTGACATACTGAACGGTGGCCAAAAGCACACCCGCATTCCCCACCAAAAAGCGCCCGGGCTCGAAAAGAATCTTCAACCCCAGCGGCTGCAAAAGCGGAACAACGGCTGCGGCATAATCCTCCGGAGTGATCCGCCGCGGATGTTCCGTCGACGTCCACCAATCCGGATCTCCACTGGCCAACGCCTGATCATAAACGATGCCGATGCCCCCGCCGAAACTGAAAAACTCAATGTCATGCCGCGCCTTCAAGTCCGCCACAAGCAGTGCGAGCTTGCCGGCGGCTTCAGCGAACGGCCCCGACTCCAGAATCTGCGAACCAATATGGGTCTGAACACCACGAATTCTCAGGTTGGGAAGCCTGGCCGCCACCGCATACACCTCGGCAGCGCGGTCGATGCCCACCCCGAACTTGTTCTGGCTTTTCCCGGTCGAAATGAACTTGTGCGTCTTCGGATCCACGTCGGGATTCACCCGGATCGCGACCGGGGCGACCCGCCCCAAGACGCCGGCCACCTCATTGATCCGCTCCAGTTCGGCCTCGCTCTCAACATTGAAAGAATAGACCCCCTCAAGGATCGCATACTCGATTTCCTCCCGGGTCTTGCCGACCCCTGCAAAAGTGCAGCGATCCGCCCGTCCACCCGCCTTGAGCACCCGGAACAACTCACCTCCCGAAACAATGTCAAACCCAGCGCCCTCGCGAGCCAGCAGGTCGAGGATCGCCAGGTTCGAGTTCGCCTTCATCGCATAACAGATCAAGGGGTTCAGCGGCGCCAAGGCACTCGACAGCCTCTGGAAATTTCCCCGGATCGTGCCCGCTGAATAAACATACGCCGGCGTGCCAAACTCAGCCGCCACCGATTCCAGACTCACGCCCTCACAGCAAAGAGCTCCATCGCGATACGAAAACAAATGCACGGCCGCGAAAATGCGGGCCTTTCCCGCCGCTGTCAACCGTCGCGCCGGGATGCCCCGACAACAAAAAAGGCCAGAGAGCTACGGCAAAGAGGAGCGGAGTGCCGTTGCTGCATTCCTGCCCTGGCGGGGTTCGTCCGTCCGCAGTCCATAGTCCCTGGCGATCACGACCATACGGCCGCAAGTCCTTTTGGCAAACCGAATTCCGCACGGCTGGACGGAACTTTTTCACGAGTTATCCACCATTTGATCTTGCGAATGCAACAAGCGGTCGGTATTTTCACAACTGCTCCTTAACCAGCCATTTCAGTCATGGGAAAAGTTCTCCTCATCGTTTCCGTCATCATCACCGCGGCCACCGCTGCCTTGGGCTTCATCAACAAGGGCACGTTGAGCACCACCAAGGAGGAACTGAGCTCGGCTCAATCCGAGGTCCAGACCAAAACCCAGCAACTCACCAAAGCTTCGACGGACCTCAAAACCTCCCAGGAATCCCTCGCCACCGTCACGGCGGAAAAGGATCAGGTCACCGCCCAAGCCGAATCCCTCCGCACGGAGCTCGATAAATCCAAAACCGATCTCGCCGCCCTCAATACGCAGATGGGAACGAAGGACGCGGAAATCGCCCGCCTGACGTCCGAAGTCGAGGCAAAAACGCAGGAACTCGCGACGCTCCAACAGGGAGCAACTCCCGCCGCTGCCGACCCCAGTCCGGAAATGCAGGCGCGCCTCCAGGAACAGGAAACCTTGATCACCAAACTTCAGTCCGACCTCGATAGTTCCCGCTCGCAACTCGAAGAACTCCGCCGCCGCGAAAATGACCGCCGCACGCGCCAGATGCGCAACGGACTCGAAGGCCGTGTGCTGGCCGTGAACCAAGCGTGGAATTTCGTGGTCCTGAACCTGGGCGACCGAAATGGTGTCGTCAGCAATGCCGAGATGCTCGTCAAACGCGGCAACCAATTCATCGGCAAAGTCCGCGTGACCTCGGTGGAACCCTCCACCGCCATCGCCGACATCGTGTCGAACAGCGTCCCTCGCGGAATCGCCATCCAACCCGGCGACAATGTCATCTACCAAGCGGTCGAAGATTAATCTGCTCTTCGCCGCGGCTCTCCTGACCCTGCTTGCGGGTTGTGCCACGGATAACAGCGATCCGGCTGCCCGTCATGAACCGGGCAGCACCCTGCCATGGAATCGGCCGGAAAGCTGGGAAGGCTCCGGCATGATGGGCTCGATGATGCCCGGCAGCCAGTAGGATCTGCGCAGCGGATGCCCGCTCCGCGAAACAGTATTCTCATCGTCCGTGGCGGTGCCATCGGCGATTTCATTCTGACACTTCCCGCACTGCGGATGCTCCGCGAAGGGTTTCCGGACTCGCGGATCGAGATCATCGGCTACCGGCACATTTGCGAACTGGCCCGCGGTCGCTACTACGCCGATGCTGTTCGGTCGATCGAGTTCGCGCCCATGGCCGGATTTTTCAATCCAAAAGCCGAACTCGACCCTGCGCTTTCGGAATACTTCGCCGGCTTCGGCCAGGTCGTCTCCTATCTTTTTGATCCCGACGGATATTTCGCCCAGAACCTCCGTCGGGCGGGAGTCAAAAGCCTTCTGACCGCGAACCCCCGAATCGGTGATCACGACCATGCCGCGCGGCAACTCGCACGCCCCCTCGAGCAACTGGCCCTCTTTCTGGACGACCCGGCGGCCGTGTTTTTCCCGTCCAGCGGCGACCGCACAGCCTCGGAACCGTGGCTCGAACGGCTTGGGGAGGACTTTGTCGCCGTTCACCCCGGAAGCGGCTCACCCCGCAAAAACTGGCCGCTGGAATTTTGGCTTGAGTGGCTGGACCAACTGGCAGGGACCGGCGCTCCGATACTCGTTGTGGGCGGCGAAAGCGATGCCGAACGTCTCGCTGCTCTCCGCGCGCGCTTCGGAAATCGCTTGCGCTTCGCAGAGAACGTGCCGCTCTGTACGTTGGGCACAATCCTGGGCCACTGCCGGTTTTTTGTCGGTCACGACAGCGGAATATCCCACCTGGCTGCCGCCGCCGGTGCGCCCTGCCACCTCCTCTTCGGTGTCACGGATCCCGCGGTCTGGGCGCCCGCGAACCCCGGGGTCAACGTCATCGCGGCTCCAGATGGCTCCCTCGATCGCTTGAGTCCATGCGCGGTCCTCGACATGATCCTGCCTGGCTGACACGAACGTGGACACGACCGACACCCTGCTTTCCATCGACCCGTCCCTGCGCGGAACCGGCTTTGCCGTCCTCCAACGCACCGGCTCGAAAGTGCGCTGCCTGGAGTTTGGAGTGATTCGAAATGCACCCAAGCTTCCGATCACCGGCTGCCTGGTGGAGATTCATCGCCGGCTCGGAGAGGCCATCGATGCCCACGCTCCACAAGCGGTCGCGATGGAGAGCGTCATTTACGTCCAGAGCCTTCCGACCGCCATCACCTTGGGTTCAGCGCGTGGTGCTGCCTTGCTGGCGGCCGCGCAAAGGGGCCTGCCCGTCCACGAATACGCTCCACGTCGGATCAAGCAGGCCGTTGTGGGCCGGGGAGCCGCACAAAAGGAACAAGTGGCCTTCATGATTCGAGCGCTTCTCGGCCTCACTGTCACCCCGCCTCCCGACGCCGCCGACGCCATTGCTGTCGGTCTCACGCATTTCCAAACAGCGGACGGTGCCGCCCGGCGAGGGCAATCGATTCCTCACCTGTGAGCCTGGAGATCCGCCGCCTCGGACGCATCCGCTACGAAGACGCTCTCGCGCTTCAAAACCAATTGGTCGACGAGTTGATCGCCTGTAACGGCCGGGAGACCGTCCTCCTGCTGGAACATGAACCGGTTTACACGATCGGCCGCACCCGCGACCAATCGAGCCTCCGCTCCCCCGCCCACCTTCCCCATCGAGTGATCGAGACCAACCGCGGCGGACAGGCCACCTACCACGGGCCCGGCCAACTCGTCGGGTATCCGATCCTCGACCTGAACCGGCGCGGCCGCGACCTCCATGCCTACCTGCGAACCCTTGAGTCGGTCCTCATCGAACTCTGTGCCGCGTTCGGCGTCAGCGCTCGGCGACGCGACGGCCTCACCGGCGTCTGGGTCGAAAACCGCAAAATCGCCTCCCTCGGTGTTGGCGTGCGAAAGTGGGTGTCCATGCACGGGTTCGCCCTGAATGTTACCGCTGAATCGCTCGACCCGTTCGCCTCGATCACACCCTGCGGGATCACCGACGTGGAGATGACCTGCTTGGCAAACGAGGCTGCAACCCCCATCCCGATCGAATCCGTCCTTTCCCGGGCCGCAAGCCTGTTTCAGGAAAGTCTCCAGCTTCGGGAAGGTCATCAACGGGATTGATCCGCTTCTCCGAAGTTGTTAAACGTTTGGAATGAATCGGGGCCTCATGCGGCTCGCCGTCTCGGCCGCAATCCTTCTCCCGGCATCAGTTCCGGCCGTCATCAACTACGACGCCAACTCGAACAGCACGTCATACAACACGTCTGTTCCGGTGAACCCGGGACCGTTGGATCCGACGCTCGCTCTTTGGAACCACGTCGTCGAGATTCGCAAGGCCAACAATGATCCCGACGCAAGCGGCGTCTACCTCGGCAATGGTTACATCCTTACCGCCAATCATGTGACCGGCAGCCGTTACTTCATCCAGAACACCGAGTATTTCGTCGATAACACATTCGGGAACGGCGGCTCCGTTCAGATCACAAATTCCCAGAACCAGGGACTGGACCTCAAGGTCGTCAAGATTCTTTCGCCACCCGGGCTTTCGGGTATCGAGATGATGACCAATGGGTCATCGGTTTTGAGTACCTATTCACTCTTCATTGGATTCGGAGTGGGCAAAGGAACTCCGCAGCCGGGCGACCCGTCGACACAGGGATGGACCTGGGGCGGCAGCACAACCGCCGATCAGCGTTGGGGACGCAATGCCACGCTCTCGAGCACCGCAACATTCAACGGCAACCCGAACGTCTACCTCGTGACCGTGTTCCACCCCGGGCTTTTCACTTCTCCGGCATCCTACAACAACGACGTTTACTCGGCGACCGTCGGTGACTCCGGCGGTGGCTTGTTTCAATTGGACAATGGCGTATGGAAGTTGGCCGGGATTGCGACGAATGTCAGCGTCGTCGGTTCCTCATACTATGACCGGGATCTGAGCACGTTCGGATACCAACCGGATGCAACCTACTATGTCAGCATGCCGGCGACCTACAACCGCATCCTCGCCGTGATTCCCGAACCCGCTCCAACTGGATTGCTGGTGGTCGCCGTGGCGCTCTTTGGCTTCCGTGGGTTCAAGAGAATCCGACATTCCCGCGCATAAGCCGTCCGATCCCTTGCCTCAAGAAGGCCGGAGACGATGACCACCCGGCGAGCGCCGGCTTCGAGAATTTGCGGAAGGTTTTCCCGCTTGATCCCTCCGATGCAGAAAACCGGAAACGGCGCGATTCGGTTGGCCTCGGCCACATCCGCCAAACCAATGGGCAGGTAGTCGGGTTTCGTCGCCGTCGAAAAGAGCGGACCGAATCCAATGTAGTCCGGAACACACTCGATGGCCGCGCGGACCTGATCCAGCGAATGCGTCGAAAGGCCCACGATCCGATTGGCCCCGACAATCTCCCGCGCGCGCGCCACGGACACGTCATCCTGTCCGACATGGACGCCGTCCGCACCTGTCTCCTCCACGAGCTCCGGGTGATCGTTGAGAACGAAGGGAACCTGAACCCCGCGACACAGGGGTGCAATCTCCCCCGCGAGGTCCCGGATGAGCGCGCGTTCCGCCCGCTTGGCACGCAATTGGAGCACCCCCACGCCCCCCGCCAGAAGTTCACGCGCTGCATCGGGCGCCTCGTCCGCCGTGACATAGCCGAGGTCGATGATTCCGTAGAGTGTGGCGTCAGAAAGCGGCGTCATTTCGAAAAGGTAACCGCCTCCCACACCAGCGTCAAAGGCGTGCAATATCCCAGGCGGAGAAGCGTTCCTGAAGCCGCCCCAGGACCTGCTCCGGCGAGATCGGCTCGGCTTCATCTGTCGCGAAGCGAAACTGAAACGGATCGCCCGGTCCCTCCGCCGACCGGATTTCCAGTCTCAGCGGCCGTTTTGCAAGCGCCAGGCTCTCCAGGACGCGAAGAAACCACACACCCCGCGGCTCGGTTTCACGCTGGACCAGAAGACTGAAGATTCCCTGGACCGCTTTCCATGACTTTTCGAACCCGCCGGCGGTTTGAATGAAGATCTCTGCGACGCCGTTCGTCCCGGCGTCGAAGCGAATCTCGGCGGATTGGGTGTTCTTCACCGCTTCCGTAAACGCCTGCAACGTGGCTGCCAGGTCGTTCGACAAATCCTCCGAACGAGCCAGAATGTCGGAAATGGCCGCCGCATTCGCGTATTCGCGCGCCAGCAGGCTGCCGAGCTGAAAATCGACGTTGGTCCGCGGGGCTGTGGGACGCATCGTGTCCGGCAAGGCATCGATGAGCGTCGCGAGCGCGCGAAGGCGGGTCGCCGATGCATTCAACAACAACCAGCGAACCCGGTCACCGCAAAGAATGCGTTGCAGCGTGCTCATCTTGAGGGCGAGCAATTCGTCACGCTCCGAGACGACATGAAAGAAATCGGCGGCCCGCTGCAGGACCATCCCCAGCTCGGTCGTATCCCATGGCTTCACAACATACTGGTAAATATGCCCTTTATTGACCGCCGCGATGGCATCCTCCAGATTCGAATAGGCGGTTGTCAGGATTCGCACGACGTTCGGAAACTCCTGCCGGGCGACCCCGAGAACGTCTGCCCCCTTCATCTCCGGCATGCGTTGGTCGCTGACCAGAATACCGATCCGCTCGTGTTCGCGGCGAAGCGTATCGAGGCCCTCCTCGCCGGAGAGGGCGGTAAAAATCGGGTACTTCTCGCCGAAGGCGAGGCGAAAATACTTCAGCGATTTCTCCTCGTCATCAATGTAGAGGATGCCGCAACGGGATCGGGGTTCAGTGGTGGCCATGGATTTCGGTGGGTTTTTCTGTGGGAATCTCGATCAAGACGGCAGCACCGCCGCCCGGGGTGTTCTCGGCGCGGATGCGGCCGCCGTGGCTGCTCACAATCGTGTGACAAATGCTGAGTCCCATTCCCAGGCCGGACCCGACCTCTGCCGTCGTGAAGAATGGTTCGAAAACCCGGCTCAAGGCATCCGGCGGGATGCCGGGTCCGGAATCACTTACACGAATTTCCAATGCACCGTCGAGTTCCTGCATGTCAACCCGGATTCGGCGCACGGGACTTCTCGCGCGTTCCATGGCCTTGGCGGCATTAGAGAACAAATTCATGAAGAGGTGCGTCATCTGCGTTTTCTGGCCACGCATGAGAATCTGCCCACCGCCGTTTTCTTCGAACTCAACATCCCGGAGCTCGGCGGCAAGGATTCTGCGGGCGGCCTCGATCGCCTCACTGGGTGAAAATCGGGACTCCGTTCCCGGTTTCTCGGGATAGGCAAAGCTTCGCAGGTTCGTTACCACATCGCGGATCCGGCTCATTCCCTCTTCAACATCCGCCAACAGTTCCCGCAGCATGGGAGTCAATGCCGTGCCCTGAGCATTGGCAATGCCGATGGCCGTCAGCGTGTAGTTCAGCGGATTGTTGATCTCATGAAGAAGCCCGGCGGACAAGGATCCCACGGCGTTCATCTTCTCGCTCTGGATCAGCATGGCCTCGGTTTCCCGTAACTGCCGGATTGCGTCGCTCAGCTCCTCGTTGCGCCGGCGAAGATCCGCCTGCAAGCGTCCCGAGCGGATCAGGTTTGCAATTCGCGTCCGTACTTCCGTCGTGCTGAAAGGTTTGGTCAGAAAATCATCGGCCCCGGCTTCCAGTGCTTCGAGCTTGGACTTCTCATCGATGCGGGCCGTGAGAAGAACAATCTTGAGATCGCGTCGCCTCTCATCCTGCCGGAGCTCGCGACAAACCGTGAGACCGTCCTTGCCGGGCATCATCCAGTCCAGCACGACCAGCGCGGGTTCATGTTCAGCCACCAGGTCGGCAACGTTGGAACCTGTCCGGGTCTGCACCACCCGGTAATCTTCCGAAAGGACGGAAACGACGTACTGAAGCATGTCGACCTCATCGTCGGCCACCAGCACGGTTTGCTCGCCGGTTCCAACAGCCGGCAACTCCAGGCCGTCGGCCGGTAGCGGGTTCCTCCACGTCCGGTCCGCTGAGCGGAAGGCCTTTTCAAATGGTTCCTCTCCTGCCGGAGTCATCGACTCGGGGACGTCATCCGATTCCTCCTCCCGCCCGGCTGGCAGGAAGACCGTGAACGTGCTCCCCTCGCCAACCCGACTCCGGACTTCGATCCGGCCGTGGTGCTGTTCGACAATTTCCTTTGCAAGTGACAGGCCGATCCCAACGCCCTGGACCTGGTTCGCTGCATTCGAACGAACCTGGTGAAAGCGGTCAAAAATCCTCTCGAGATCTTCCGCCGGGATGCCGACGCCGGTGTCGGCCACCCACATCGAGAACCCTTCTTCAGCCTGTGCCCAGCCCACTTCCACCGAGCCGCCTGTCGACGTGTACTTGATTGCGTTCGTCAGCAAATTCAAAAGAACCTTTTCCAGCCTCGCCGGATCCCCGAATACCGGCAACGCATCAGGCCCCGGGCTGGTTTTGATGCGGATCTGCTTGGCCAGGCCAAGGTGTCGCACGGACTCCACGATCCCCTTGATGAAGGGTCCGGCGGCAAATGTCCTCGAACGGAGCAGCTCGGCCCCTTGATCGAGCCGGGTGAGTTCGAGCAAATCGTTGATCAACTTGAGCAAGCGGAGCGTGTTTCGGTGTACCAGGATCAATGCACTGTGCACCCGCTCCTCGAGTCCCTCGCCGCGCCCCAGCAAGGATTCGACCGGTCCGAGAATCAAAGTCAGCGGCGTCCGGAGTTCATGACTCACATTCGAAAAAAACCGCGTCTTGATCCGGTCCAAATCCTGCAACTGTCGATTCTGAACATCCAGTTGATGTCGCAGGCGGAATTCCTCGAAACGCCCGCGCGAGCGGAACCACGTCGAGGTCACGCAGATCACCGCCGTGATCACAATGAAGTAGCAGTTGTTGAAAAACACCGACTCGACTTCGCGCAGGTCGAAATTCGGGTGGGCCACGCAAACCCACGCATAGACAAACAGCGAGACCAGACAGACCAGCAAAGTCTCCCACGCCTTCCATGGCAGGAAAGTCGCCATGATCAGGATGACGAGATTGATCCCGGCATAGTAGGGCGAAAGAGCGCCTTCCGTCTTTGCAATCATCAGACAAAACGAAAGGTTCACGACGAGTGTCGACACAATGCCCGCAGCGACCACCAGCCCGGTGTTCGCCAGATGACGGGTCGCAAACATCACGAGCACGATGACAAGCAATATGGCGTCCACCCCGAGCCGGATCGCGAGGAAAGGTCCGACCATTTCCGGATAGACCATCAGGTCAAGGAGAATGCCGGCCGGCATGCAAACCAAAGCCACCGCATCCGCAATGATCACACTGCGGCGACGAAGGTTGCGGTCGTATTCATCGTACGCCGCCTCCAGCGGGACATTGGTCTTGTCGGTCGAACTCATTCCTCCTTGCGAATCGTCATGAACACGTTGACGCCTGTTGGATCGGTGAAGACTTCGGCGCGGCAGCCGGCGGGTGCGAGCGCGGCCATTTGCGCCTCGTCCCGGTAGATCAAATACCACTCGAAGAGGTGCTCCATCGTATAGCGCTCCGGATTCTTCGGATGGACGTTGGTGGTCACCAGCAGCCCTCCCGGCCGCACCCAACGGTGATACAGCTTCACCAGATTGCGACAAACCGTATCCGGGAAGTAATCGAACAGGCCGGCGCAATAAATCATGTCGTAAGCCGGCAGGAACTCGGTGGTGTCCTGATGAACATCCTTCAGAAGCTCGTCGATTGACTTCTGGATGAACTGCAGCGCCGGTCGGCGACCCGACTCCTCAATCGCGGCCGCCGTCCGCTTTTGGACGTAGGCGATCGTCTCATCATTGAAATCCATCAGGTGAATCGCGCTCGTGTCCGCTTCATCGTGATTCCGAATGAATCTCTGCACTTCGACGGCCGGGCCGCATCCGACGCTGAGGGCCGTGAAAATCCGCTGCTCCGCTCCGACGCGCTCTGCTTCTTCCACGAGTTGCTGCTCAAGGATTTGAACGCGATTCCGGTGGGCCTCGGCAGCTGCCACGTCGGTCGTCAGGTCGTGAAAAATCCGAGCATACGTGCTATTGCCGGTCGCCTCCGATTGCTTGAGCATCATGTTGACCATTTCATAGTCGCCCGCGTAGCCGAGCGGCTTGGTGAAGGAGCGGTAGGCAAACGGCGCGCAGAGGATGAAGGGATGGATCTCCCGGCGTGCAAACGCCTTATAAACCACAGCCTCCTCATCCGGGACGCGAGCCGCTTCCTTCTCGAATTCCCGCATGAGATCGCCGATCCGCCCGGCGACCGGTCGCTCGATCGAGGAACGAAAATCCGATGTTCGGGCCTCCAACTCCGATGCATTCGCCAGGATCGCCGTCTCCGCTTCCTCGATCCACCGGCTGGCTTCGGCCAGGAAATGCGAGAAGCGGTTCACGACCAACTGGTAACTGTCCGAGAGATTGATCCCCTCCTCCCAGTCGCGGATGAACTGCTCGATCTCCCGGGTCAGGGAAGGCCCGGGTTGCAGATGATCCAGATGGCTCCACGTGTCGATGAGTGTCACTGACGCGATGACCATCAATCCGGTGGTCACCAGGCTCGTGACGACCCCGCGTCCGCGATAGATCACGCGCTCGCCCCGCATGACCGTGAGTTCCTGCAGGACTTCGCTGAGCTGCACGAGTGAATAAGGATTGTAAACCTCAAAGACGGCAATGGAACGGGAGATGTGGATCAACGTTCCGCGGCCCTTGATGCCGGAGGTGTTGGTGAACGAAACGAGGCTGTCGATGCCAGCGAGGGATTTTTCCATGATTTCAACTACGTTTTCCAGAGCCGCGATTCGGCCAATTGCGCCAGCTGGCGGAGGTCGGGGCCCTTGAGAAATTCCATGGCTGAGAACTGGATGCCAAGGCGCTCTTTGATTCCCAACCCCAGCTCGAGCACCATCAGCGAATCCACTCCAAGATCGTTGAGCCGCCGGTCGATCGGGACGGCGTCCGGATTCATCTTGAGCGTTCCAGCCAGAACATCCCGAAGTTGGGTTTGGAGGGCTTCAAGCCGTTGCTCGCGCGATTGTCTGGCCAGCTCCGCAAGCATCTCAGCCATCGCGCCGTTCGCGCCTCCCTGGCCGGCTCGGATCCGGAGCTCGCGAAAACGTGGATCTTCGGCCAGCCGTGGGTTCGCGTCATGCCACCGCACCCAGTCGACGTCAAAAACGCCGGTTTGGACGCGGCCGGCGCGCAGAAGTCGTCCGAACGCCGCGAACACGCGGTCGTTGTCGAGCGGCTGGATCCCCCCGGCTTCCAGAAGACGCGAAAGCACCTCGTCCCGGGCGACGACTCCCGTCTCGCCCAGCGCCCCCCAGTTGATCGATTGAGCAGGGATTCCCTCGGCGCGCAAACGGCGGGCCAACGCGTCGAGAAACGCATTGGCCGCCACATAGGACGCCTGACCCGGATTGCCGACCAAGGACGAAACGGACGACGAAAACACGACGAAGTCGAGTCCCTCGACACTGCGGAGTGCGTTGGCGATCGACAGACCGCCCATCGCTTTCGGCCGCATCACCGACTCGAAACGTTCCCGTGTGAGGTCGCGGATCAGACCATCATCCAGAACCATCGCCCCATGGACCACTCCGCGCAGTGGCCTTTCGTCCGCCGCGAGGCGTTCGACGAGGGCCTTCGTGGCAATCTGGTCCGCGATGTCGATCGCAACCACTTCGACCATCGTCGACGAAGGGAACCGACTCAGAGCTTCCGAGAGCCCTTGAACCGCGGACCCGGAGCGGCTTGCGAGCACAATCCGGCCCGCCCCGGCGTCCGCCATCCACCGGGCCGTCAGCAATCCAAAGCCCGATGTTCCTCCGGTGATCAAATACGTGCCATCGCTGCGAACAAACGGTGCATTTCGGGACGCCACGACCTCGACATTTCCGGCGGAAAAATCGACCAGCAGTTTGCCGGTGTGCCGACTCCGCGCCATGTCGGCAAACGCGTTCGAAACTTCGGATGCCGGGTAAACCGTCACCGGAAGCGGCCGAAACTCGTTGGTCTCCATCCGCGCCAGAATCCGATCGAGAGTTTCCCCGACGACATCCGGCCGCTCAACCATCAGCCGATCAATATCGACCGATGCAAAAAGGACATTTCGATTGAAGGCGCGCATCGGAAGTCCGGCATCGTCCGCGATGTCTCTCTTGCCGATCTCCACATAGCGTCCGCCGCTGCGCAAAAGCCCCAAGCCGGCCTGGAGGAGAAGGCCCGATTGAGCGCCGATGACCACATCGATTCCCTCGCGACCGGTATTTTCCCGAACGAGGCGGGCAAATCCGGGATCGCGCGACGAGTATACAAAATGGGCACCCTCTCGCAGTGCCTGCTCTCGTTTTTCTTCCGAGCCCGCCGTCGCATGGATCTCCGCGCCGACGGATTTTGCGATCTGGATCGCCGCCAAGCCGACTCCACCGGTGGCATGGTGGATCAGAACGCGTTCGCCGCGCCGGAGGTCGGCGATGTCCACAAGCCCCCGATAGGCGGCGAGCCACGCAACCGGCACACCCGCGGCTTCGAAACCCAGGTGATCAGGCAGCTTCTTCGTGAAAACCTCGGGCGCCAGAACGTGGGAGCGGAAGCCGTCGCGCACCATGCTGAGGACACGGTCGCCAACCCGGAAGCGACTTCCGGGAACCACGCGCTCAACGACCCCGCTGCATTCCATTCCGATGTCCGCTCCATTGAACGTTCCTTCGAACGCCAACGGGTGGAGACGTCCCTCCACCTTCAGCACATCCTTGTAATTCAACCCCACAAAATCGACACGGATTTCGACCTGGCCGGGACCCGGAGCCGGCCGTTCGGTCCGCTCAAATCGAAGGGCACGATCGGCTCCCGAAAACCGGAGAACGACCGGGTTGTCCAAAGTCACCGGCGCCGGTGAAGGAACCGGAGGATCAATGGGGAGAAGTTGACGGACGAAACGTCGGCCGGCACGCCAAGCCACTTCACCAAGGGACCCGGCTTCAATTTCACCGATCACCCGTCCCGCAAGCCGGTCCACCTCTTCGCCCAGCACATCGACGGACCGTGTGATTAACCCGTCTGCTTCGTTCTGTGCGACCAAGGCGACGGCTGCGAGACTGCTTGCGCCCAATTGAACAGGCGCCTCCGGCCCGCACGCTCCGGTCGTGACAATCGTCAGTTCACCTCCTCCACACGCGATCAGCGCTTGGGCCAAACGAACCGTCTCCCAAGAGGTCGCCGCAACGCACTCCCCGGTGGTCGAGCAACGGTCCGCGACGAGAATGACATGCCGGACATCGTCGGGTAGGGAATCGGCGGACCGCGCAGCCATCGTGTCCGGGATGCAGGCGGCGAGAGCCGTCGCCAACTCTGACGCGCCAACGACCAGGATACCCGTTTTCGCCCCCTCCGCCGGCGCAATCGCAACCGGCGCCTCCACCCAGTCCTCGCCGTAGAAGAGCCCGGCCGTCGCATCCGGTACGGCCCGCTCGATGCGTTGGCAGACCACGCGTTCGGCACGCGCCAGAACGCGTCCGCTCTCGTCCGCGAGCCAGGCATCGGCGACGATCAAGGTCTCTGTCTGGGTGACCAATCGACCGCCTGCAACCAAATTGGATTCCGGTGGCCGACCAAAGAATTCGAAGCGTTCAATCGCAAACGGAACGAACAACTCGCCACCCCGCGCACAGAAAAGAACCGCCTGAAGCGCCGCGTCGAAAAGCGCCGGATGGAGCAGATGATTTTCATCCGTCACCGCGGAACCATCCATCCGGAGGAAGAAGCAATCCGTTCCCACTCGGACTTCGCGCGTTGGCCGGAAGGCCTCACCATAGAAGAGCCCGCGACTCTTGAGCCGATCGTAAAAGTCAGCCACGCCCACCGGTTCCGGGCATTGTTCCAGCCAGTCGCTCACGGAAATTGCCTCAACGCCCGGATCGGAAAGCGGAACAATTCGCCCCCGGCAATGACGCTGCGAACCTCCTTCATCTCCCTCGATCCGGCTGGCGACCGAGAAGCGTCCCCCGTCGCCCGGATCGTATTCGGTCACCAGATATTGCAGCTTGGATTTGTCGACGATGAGGACCTTGTCGAATGACACGTTCTCAAGGATCAACGAGTTCGCGCCGGACACATGGCAACCGGCCGAGATGGCGGCTTCGAGATAACCCATGCCCGCGAAGACCGTTTGATCCTCCACCCCATGGTCATTGAGGAACGGAAAAAAGTTCCGGTTCACCTCCACCTCCCACGCCGCCGAATGTGCGGGCAAAGGACGGTAAAGATAGACGGGGCCGGTGGATCCACAGCGTTCCAGCAACGAGCGTTCGGATTCCAACCAGTGCCGCTCGCGCTGCCACGAATAGGCTGGGGCCGGCAGGAAATCGGCACGATCCGGGACCAATTGCGTCCACTCCGGTGCGTAGCCCGCGCAATAGAGCTCGGCAACACCCTTCAGGATACTCCCGACCTCGGGGTCCTTGCGTCGAAGCGAAAAGAACGTCCGCACGGCAATCCCCTGGTGGGCGGCACATTCTTTCACCGATGAACCCAGAACCGGGTGCGGCCCCACCTCCAGAAAATCCCGGAACCCGTCGGCCATCATGGTGGCGGCAGCCTTTGCAAAGCACACCGGCTGCCGGACATTCCGCCACCAATATTCGGCATCCCAGCCGCTCCCATCCGATCGTGAACCGTCGGCCGTCGAATACAACGGCCGTTCCGCGGGGCGGGGCTCCAACCCGTTCAAACACTCCAGTAACTCCCCGCGGATCGGTTCCATTTGCGGACTGTGATAGGCAACCTCAACCCGGAGGAATTTGTTGAAAACCTCCCGGGCGGTGAGTCGGGCCGCGATGGCCTCCAAGCCCTCCATGTCTCCCGACAGAGTGACCGCACCGAAACTGTTCACGGCTGCAATCGAAACGCCTTCTGTGTCCCCGATCCAGTCAGCGACTTCGCTTTCGGGCAGCCCGACAGCGAGCATGGCACCTCGCCCGGCCATGGTTTGTTGCAAGCGACTTCGGTGATAGCTGACGCGAACCGCATCTTCGAGCGAATAGACCCCCGCCGCCCATGCGGACGCCACCTCGCCCACGCTGTGTCCCACGACTGCCGCCGGCCGGATTCCGAAAGATTCCCAGAGTCGCAACAAAGCCGCTTGCAGGGCGAAATTCGCCGGCTGGGCAAGCTCGGTTCGCGCCATACGGGAATTCGACTCATCGGCCAGCATGGCCTCCTCCAAAGACCATCCGGCCAACGCGCAAAAAACGGCATCGATCTCTCGAATGGTTTCGCGAACGATCGGCTCCGAGCGCATCAACTCCTGGCCCATGCCCCACCATTGCGGACCCATTCCGGTAAAAACAAAAACCAGGCCGGCGGCATCGCCCGCCGATCCGGTGACAACGCCGTCGACGAGCCGTCCGGTCGAAAAATCCGTGAACATCGTTCGCAGCGAATCCAGCGGCGAGGACGGAAAAACCGCCCGGAATCGCAGGTGACTTCGGCGAAACGCGGCACAGTGCGCCAGCACACCGGGCGACCGATAAGCCTTCTGGGCAATCTGAAACGCCAGCTTGCCGCAGTGGTCGCGCAAAGCCTGTTCACTGGCTGCCGAAACGGGAATCAGCCGCACCGGGCCGCGCTCGTCGACCGGCGGGGCCTCCGGCGGAGACTCGAGAACGACATGCGCGTTGGTGCCGCCATACCCGAACGAATTGACTCCCGCACGGAGGACCGGCTTCTCCGCGAAAGTCGGCAGCTTTCGCGTTTCTCCAACCACTTCGAGGCAATAGTCGTCAAACGGGATCTTCGGGTTGGGATTTTCAAAATGCAGGGTCTTCGGAATCTGTCGGTGACGCAGGATGCCGATCACTTTCAGCAAACCCGCGACGCCCGCCGCCGCTTCAAGGTGACCGATGTTGGACTTGACCGAACCGACCGGCAGCTTCGTGTCCCGGTGCCCTCGGAAGACTGCATCCAACGCGCTCAGTTCGGCCGGATCCCCCGCCTGAGTGCCCGTGCCGTGGGCCTCCACGTAGTCGATGCCCCCCAGATCCAACCCCGCCTCACGGTAAACCTGCTCCACCAAACGCCTTTGTGCCGCCGCATTCGGAAGCGATATGCCGTCCGTGTGCCCGTCCTGATTCACACCGGACGCGCGGATCACAGCGTGGATGCGGTCACCTGAAGCCCGCGCGTCAGCGAGTCGCTTGACAAGAAAAATGCCCGCCCCCTCACCGCGGGCGTACCCGGCGGCACTCGCGTCAAAAGGATGGCACTCGCCATGGTCGGACAGAAAATGTCCTTTGCTCATCAGGATCGGAAAATCCGGCCGGGTCATCGAGTTCACGCCGCCCGCCAGCACCGCATCACACTCGCCCAGTCGCAGGCTCTGGCAGGCGTAGTGGAGCGCCACCAAAGACGACGAACAGGCGGTATCCAGCGTGAGGCTGGGACCACGCAGATCGAACGCGTGCGAAAGGCGGTTCGACAGAATCGTGATCGAGGCGCCAACCGTTGAATGCGCGTTGATCAGGTGGCGGTTCGAGGCCTGGGTCTGATGGATCAACTGGTCGATGCAGAACGCTCCAATGAACACCCCGGTGCGCGTGCCCGCCATCGATTCAACCGGCACGCCGGCATCTTCAAATGCCTCCCAAGCCGCTTCAAGCAACAGGCGCTGCTGCGGGTCAAGACTCGCCGCTTCACGGGGAGAAATCCCGAACACCAAGGGATCAAACTGACGGAAATCCCAGTCCAAAAATGCCGCTTTCGGCGCGTAGGATTTTCCGGGGCGTTCCGGATCCGGATCAAAATACTGCCGCCAGTCCCAGCGATCGGATTTGAGCGGACGGAGAGCATTTCCGCCTTTCAGAAGGAAATTCCAAAATGCCGGGAGGGAGCCAGCCGACGGCGGCATGCGCAACCCAATTCCGACAATCGCAAGCCCGCCGCCGTCAATTTGATCCGCACCCATGGCGAACCGAGTTTGTTACCATCCCGGCACCCGCTTGGCCAGTCGAATGCGTTAAACAGGCCTCCGATTCAGCCGCGCGGATGGAATTTCTTGATGACGCTCTTCAGACCACTCTGGTCGACATGCGTGTAGATCTGCGTGGTCGAGATGTCGGCGTGTCCCAGCAACTCCTGGATAATCCGGAGGTCGGCTCCGCCTTGCAGGAGGTGGGTGGCAAAACTGTGGCGGAAAAGATGGGGGTAAACCCGGGAATCGATGCCGGCTCGTGCGGCGTACATGCGGACCAACTGCCAGATGCGCTGCGGCGTGAGCTTGCGTCCACGCGCGGACAGAAAGACTTCGGCCCCGGATTTCGGACGCACCAATTCAGGACGCTCCCGTTCCATGTAAGTCCTCAGGGCCTCTGCGGCCGGCGCTCCGAAGGGCACCAGCCTCGTCTTGGAGCCCTTGCCCGTCACGCGGACCACCCGATTATCGAAATCCACGGCCTCCAGGCGAAGAGCGCATAACTCGGAAACACGGAGTCCGCTGCCATAGAGCATCTCGAGCAGTGCACGATCCCGCGCGCCCAATGGATCGCCGGGCCGCACGCTTTCGATAAGCCGCCGGACGGCATCCGCATCCATCGTCTCCGGCAGGCTCCGGCCGGGGCGCGGCAGGGCCAGCCGTTCCGCCGGGTCGACCGTCATCCACCCACGCCCGGCGACAAACCGAAAAAAGATCCGAAGCACCACCGCTTCCAACCTCACCGACGACGCCTGAAGGCCGCCCGCCTTGCGATAGGCGAGAAAGGATGTCAGATCGCCCGGCGATGTCTTCCGGACGTCGGAAATGCGTGCCACGCCGGACGCCCACGCTCCGAAAGCCTCCAAAGCCCGGCGGACGGTCAGTTGGTAGTTCGTTGAGAGCCCCCGCTCCGTCGCGAGGTGAACAACAAACTCTTCAATCCACTCGTCCACGGCCACACAAGCCGCGGTTCAGCCGATCACCAATTGGTGATCCACTGGTTGCTATTGGTCGTCCCAGCCCGGGACCAGAGATCGAAGAAATTGGTGCCGTTCATCGTGCCACGCGGAAGATTTGTCCCCGTATTCGTGTAGACATAACCATATGGTTCCCCGAACGGATCCAGGACATTCTGGTTGGTTGCCGACGGGGTCGTCTTGTTTGTGCCCATGCTGACCGGAAACTCAAAATAGACTTTGCCGAGCGGGTTGATGGAATTGTTCGTGTTTAAGGGGGCGAGCGCCGCCCTCAGGAATGCGTTTCCGCCGGTGATCGGTCCCGTTGTGGTTGGATTTGCATTGGAGCCGCCGGGATAATCGCCCATATCGGCCTTGTAGCTTTCCAATGCCGCCGAAAGTGCGGCGATTTCCGCCTGGGCACGCGACGTCGCGCCTTTGCGTTGGATGAAACCGGCCGTGCTCAGGATCAACCCGGCGAGGATGGCAATGATGGCAATGACAACCAGCAGCTCCAGCAGGGTGAAGCCCGCACCGGCTTTCCGCGCGTTGCGGTCCGCGTAGTTCACTCCGGGATCCTTCATCAGGTTTGGGCCTGCATGCCGGTGATGATGCTGATCAGCGGCAGGAACAGGGCAATGACAATGGTTCCGACGACCACTGCCAGGAAAACAATCATGATCGGTTCGAGCAGCGATGTGAGACCGGCGACCGCGTTGTCGACTTCATCGTCATAGACCTCGGCGACCTTGAGCAGCATCTCGGGGAGCTGGCCGGTTTCCTCACCGACGTCGATCATGCTGATGACCATGGGCGGGAAGACGCCGCTGGCCTCCAGCGGGTTGACGATCGACTCGCCCTCCTTGACGCTGTCGTGCACCTTCGTGATCGCATCGGCAATCACGGCATTGCCGGCGGTTTCCCGCGTAATATTGAGTGCTTGAAGAATCGGCACGCCGCTCGTCACCAACGTTCCGAGCGTGCGGCTGAACCTCGAGATCGAGCTCTTGCGGGTCAGGTCACCGAAGAGCGGAGCGCGCAATTTGACGTTGTCGAGGAAGACCTGCCCCTTCTTGGTACGACCGAGAACCTTAATCAGAATCACGAGACCGATGACCGCACCAATGATCGCCAGCACGTTGTCTTTGACCAGATTACTGGCACCGATGACGAACTGGGTCAGCGCCGGCAATGGTTTTCCACCGAGCATGTCGGCAAAGATGGCCTCGAATTTCGGGACGATAAAGACCAGCAGGAATGCCAGGATGACGATGGCGATGATCAGGACGATGATCGGGTAGAACATGGCGGCAACCACCTTGTTCTTGATCTTCTGGGCCTTCTCCTGGAATTCCGCCAGACGGAGTAGCACGAGTTCGAGCACGCCACCCAACTCGCCGGCCTTCACCATGTTCACGTAGAGCTTGTTGAAGATCTTCGGGTGGCCGCCGAGGCTTTCTGAAAATGTTCCGCCTCCCTGGACCGATTCGGCGAGGTTGATGATGACGCCTTTGAGCACCGGATCCGGTTCCTGCTTGGAGAGAACGGTCAAACCGCGAAGCAACGGGAGACCGGCGTCAATCAACGTCGCCAGTTGGCGGGTGAAGATCATCAATGTCTTCGGCTTCACCGTTTTCTTCTGCAGAAACGGGATGTTGATTTTGATGTCCTTGCGCACCGCCGAGGTTTTGGTCGGCGACTTGGCCTTGATCTTCGGGCCTTTGCCCTCCTCGGCGATGCTCTTCGGAAAGTATCCGGATTGACGGAGCTGGCCGACGGCGGCATTTTGGGATTCGGCTTCGACGACACCGGTCGTCTCCTGCCCCCGAGCGTCAAGGGCGACGTATGTGTAGCGCGGCATGGTTCGGCGGGAAAATTAGAGAGGCAAGATACGCCGACCCCCAGGCACTGTCGAGGAAAGACTACTCGCGGACGTAAGGATTTGTCGCGCGTTCGCGGCCAACCGTGGTGGCCGGACCGTGGCCGGGGAGGACAATTGTCGACTCCGGAAGTCGGAAGACCTTTTCCCGGATCCCTGCGAACAACAGTTCGGCATCGCCGCCCGGAAGGTCCCAACGTCCGACCCCGCCGGCAAACAAAACATCGCCACCGACCAGCACTGCCCTTTTGGGCAGATGAAAACACAAGCTTCCCGGACAGTGCCCCGGCACGTGCAGCACAGCCATCGTCTCGCCAACCGCACTCCAACTCGATTGCTCGTCAATCAGCTCGTCCGCTTCGAACGGCTCGACGTCGAGGCCGAATCCATGACGCCGGAAAAATGTCGCATCCGTCGCCATCGGGGCCGTGTCCGGATGGTAGCCGATTCGGCAGCCATGGCGCTTTTGGATCTGGGCCGCGTCGGCGGTGTGGTCAAAGTGCCCGTGCGTGAGCAGCAGCCAGTCAATTCGGGTCTCGGCGAAGTGCTCATCGGCGCCCGGCGGGGCATCAAAGAGGATGTTCCCCCCCGGGGTTTCCAACAAATACGCATTGGTGTCGAAGGGGCCGCCGGTGAAGATTTTGAACTCTTTCATGCCTGAATGGTCTTTATATCCGATGCCGACGTTTGATTTTCCCGGGTTCCTCTGCAAGGTTTTCGACTCACGTTTATGAATTTTCGTTCTCTGCTCTCCGCTTCGGCGGCGGCTCTGATCCTCGTTTCCGCCGCCCCCCGGGGAAATGCCAATGCCGATGCCAGCCAGGTCGCGATCGCGGTTGGCCGGTGGCTCGAGCAGGCTCATTACACGCGTCAGAAGCTGGACGATGAAATGTCCAGCCGGCTCCTGAATACCTACCTGGAGAACCTCGATTATAACCGCCTCTACTTCACACAGGCCGACATCGACGAATTCACAAAGAAATACGGTTCGTCCTTGGACGATGCCATCCTCCGCGGCGATCTGGAGCCGGCCCGGGAAATCTTCGCCCGGTTCAAATCCAATCTCGAATCCCGCGTCGAGTCGGCCAAGAAACTGGCAAAAAGGGATTACGCGTTCGACTCGGATCGCACGGTCGAGCTGAACCGCTCCAAAGCCCCGTGGCCGAAAGATGCCGCGGAAGCCGACCGCCTCTGGCAGGAACGGATCGAAGCCGAGCTCCTCCAGGAGAACCTCAACGAGTTCCGCCTGCGTCCGCCGGCCGAAGCCGTCTCCCGACGCTACGAGCAGGCCCTGCGCAACGTGCGCGAGATGGATGATCAGGATGTGGTGAAAAACTTCCTCAATGCGCTCGCGCAAAGCTACGACCCGCACTCGGAATACCTGAGCCCGAGCGACATGGAAAATTTCAACATCGCCATGCGGCTCTCCCTCGTCGGCGTCGGTGCGGTGCTCCGCTCCGATGAAGGCTATGCCCGCGTTATGGAAGTCGTTCCCGGCGGACCGGCCGACCGCGATGGGCGCCTCAAGGTCAACGACCGTATCGCCGCCGTGGCACAGGGTGAGGACGAATTTGAAGACGTCGTGGACATGAAACTCGACAAGGTCGTCGAAAGAATCCGGGGCAAGAAAGGTTCCATCGTCCGCCTCCAGATCATCCCGGCCGACGCGGCCGATCCGTCCAAGCGCCGGATCATCGAAATCACCCGCGACGAGGTCAAACTCAAGGATCAGGAAGCCAAGGCCGAGGTTCTTGACCTGCAGGACGACAAAGGAAAGACCACACGAATCGGCTGGATTACCCTCCCCTCGTTTTACGCCAATATGAGCGGAGGCGGACCCGCCAAAAGCACCACCGAGGACGTTGCCGCGCTCATCGGCCGCCTCAAACAAGAGGCCGTCGAAGGACTTGTGATCGACCTCCGCAAGGATGGCGGAGGCTCCCTCGAGGAGGCCATCAATCTCACCGGCCTCTTCATTCCCAAAGGGCCGGTTGTTCAATCGAAGGATCCGAATGGCAAAGTCACGGTTTCGAGCGACACGAATCCCGGCGTTGCCTACTCGGGCCCGCTCGTCGTCGTCATGAACCGTCTCAGCGCATCCGCCAGCGAGATTTTTGCTGCCGCACTCCAGGACTACGGTCGCGCCGTCATCGTCGGCGACGAACGCAGTTTCGGCAAAGGCACCGTCCAGACGGTTCTCGATATCGGTCGGGTGATGCCTTTCTTCAGCCTTGGGGCAGCCGATGCCGGAGCCCTGAAGCTGACGATTCAGAAATTCTACCGGGTTCGCGGCGGCTCGACCCAGTTGAAGGGCGTGGAGTCCGACATCGTGCTTCCGTCCCGTACCGACAACTCCGAAATCGGCGAGGGTTCACTTCGGAACCGGCTGGAGTATGACGAGGTGGCACCGGTGAAAATCTCCGAGTCCGCCGCCCAGCCGCTCTTCCTCGACGAACTGCGCAGGCGTTCGACCGAGCGACTCGCCGCCGATCCCGAATTCCTCTACGTCTCCGAGGACATGGCCCGGCTGCGCGACCGGATCGCCTCGAACAAGCTCTCGTTGAACAAAAAGGAGCGCCAGCAGGAACTTGCCGACGACAAGGCCCGCCGCGAACTGCGCAAAAAGGAACGCACCGCCCGCGGTCCGCTCGTCAATGTCCAGGCCTGGCAGCTGACCCTCGATGATGTCCGCTCCCGCCGCGAAAAGCTCGAAGCGGTCGCCTATGAGCGCGAACGCGAGAAGCGCTACGTCGATCCGGACGATCCGGAATCCGCCAAGGAAGACGATACGCCGGAACCCGATCCGATCCGCAACGAATCGCTCCGGATCGCCGCCGACCTGATCCAGCTCAACGCCCAGGCCAAAACCGCCGCGCGGTCGCCGCAATAGGCGACAACAGGAGCTTCAGGTAGCGGATTCGCAGGTCCGCGACGCCCGCGGAACGTCAGCCAATCCGGCGTTTGGATTCACTCTCGCCCGGAGTTTCTTCTTAAACTCCGATCAGGCGACTGTCACTTCGGATCGATTCCCTTAGGTTTCCGACGTGGGGCCAGGTGGCCCGATCCAGACGAATCTCGTCGACCATTTCGCAGACGAGCGCCGGTGCCGAGGGCTGCCCGGGGATGGAAAAGCGGACGTCCTCCAGATCCAGCTGCCGCACGCCCCGCGCATAGAGCGCCCACGCGGGTAGAGCCCTGGCACCGACATGGGGTTCCTTCACAGGGCCCGTCGTCACCGACTCAGCCACGGAACTCTCGAACTCGAAAGCGACATCTCGGAATGTCACTCGCCCAAAAGGCTCATCCGCCCAACTCTCGATCGCCGCTCCGGCGAGGTGCAACCCCAAGGCACTCACACGATTCAGTGTGATCCGCCCCCCGCGATTGCCCGGTTTCAGCACGAACTGGAGCGGACTCTGCAGGCGATGCATCGTCACGCCGGAGATCAGCACGTCATCCAACGTCCCCTCGGTCGGATCCCATGCGCCGGGCTGCAAGAGAATCCCGGCGAGCGATACGCGATTATTGAACGTGCGGTGCGGATGACGCCCGGGGCCGTAAATCAGACAATCCTGGATGATCAGCCCGTTGGCCGGACCGATCACCCGTATGCCATTGCAGGACGAGTTGATCACACACCCGCTGATCACCGTGTTTTCCCAATGCCAGCCGGCGATCGCATCATCGCCCGTGTGAAACCGGCAGTCGGTGATCGTCACATCGCGGCAGGGACATTCGGGTCGCCCACGAAAGTGCACCCCGTCCCAGCCCGCTTCCACTGTCACCTGCCGGATGTCGATTGCATGCGAATCATAGAACATGATCGCATAGTTCGCCGAATTCCGGACATGAATCCCCTCGATGCGAATGCGCCGGCAGTTGTGCAGCATGATCGTGTGGGGGCCCCGCATTTTCTCCTCTCCCTCCGGATCGAAGACATGCGCTCCATCGATGACTCCGCCACCGGTGATGACAACGTCCTCCGCGCCGTCGCAGAGGATCATCGAACGATTCCAGCGGTTCGGTCCGGTTTCCCCGGTGCGGACAAATGTCTGGTAGGCCTGCGGATTGTCATGCGCCAGCAGAACCGACCCGGGTTCGAGCACGAGCGTCGTCCGTGATGACACGCGCAAGGTTGAACAGCGGTAAACCCCGGCGGGCACCCGCAGGGATCCGCCACCTCCGCGGGCGAGTTCGTCCAACGCCCTTTGCAAAACCGGTGTGTCGTCAGTGACGGCATCCCGGGCGGGTCGAAAATCCGGAAGATCCAAAGAACGGGTCGGCAGCGAGCCCAGGCGGGAATTCACAAACCGTTTGTAGCGATCGCTTCGGTGCCCCTCAATGCAAACGGCCGTTTCTTTTTTGTGCGTCACTCCACGCCCCGGCGCCGGAAATATCCGCGTTTCTCCACGTGGGGATCCGAGACGTTTTTCCATTGGGGGAGCCGTCCGGGATTTTGCGATTGCGGGAATGGCCGGGCAGGCTCATGTTACCCGCTTAAGCCGGCGTGGCGGAATTGGCAGACGCGCACGACTCAAAATCGTGTTCCCTCGGGAGTGTGGGTTCGAGACCCTCCGCCGGTAGATTTACTTTTCGATTTGCCGCCGGGCGATCTCCATGGGTTCCGGAGAGATTTGCAGGAGACCGGAGAAGGGTTGTTCGAGTTCGAGGACGAGGAAAATCGCGCCGGCCACAGCGACGGCAGAGAGCGCCAGCGCGGCGTGTGCGGTGGCGTTCGGAGGTGCGAGAAACGTGAACGCAAAGAAGATGATGAAAAGCCATGCGACGACGACGACGAGCAGCGGCGGGGCAACGGAGGGAACGGCTTGAACAATGAGCAGGGAGCGGAGTTCGCCGAGTTGGATGGCCTCGGACGCCGCTTGCGTGCGCAGGTTCTTCTCGACGTCGGTGTCGGCCGGAAGCTGCAGGATGGATGAGTAAAGACGATTGCCCGTGCGGAAGTGTTCTTCGACCTCGGCCGGGGAGATCGTTTCCCGGCGCCAGAGCCCCTCCTCGGTGTGTCCGAGAACCAATGCGAGTTGCTCGCGGAGCGGAGCGGCTTTTGGACCGTAGTCAACAAGCAGGCGGCCCAGAAACGCGAACTTGCCGGCCATGCGTGTGACCTCGCCGGCATTGGTGTCGTAGGCGCCTTTCGCGGAAGCAACCAACAGGCCCAGCAGGAGCGCCGCCATGGTGGCGATCAATCCCATGGCCGTCTTGATCGAATCTTTCGTGTCTGAATTGCGATGATGTTCCGGAACGCGATGCCGGATGGACGCAGCGAGGCCGACGGCACCGCAAAGAATGAGAAAAACAACAAGGGCGATCACGGCGGAAAGCGGAATCATTCTCGAAGCGCGGCAATCTCCGCGGCTGCATCGGGTGCCTTGAAAACCGAAGTGCCGGCGACGAGCAGGTTCGCACCCGCGTCGCGTGAGAGGCGGGCGGTTTCGGCGTTGATGCCGCCGTCGACTTCGATCTGGAAATCCAGTCCGTGAGCGTCGCGTTCCCGTGCGGCGGCGCGGACTTTTTCCAGCGTTTCCGGCATGAAAGGCTGGCCGCCGAAACCGGGGTTCACGGTCATGACGAGCAGGATGTCGAATTTCCCCCAAAACGGCGCGATGGCCTCCAAGGGGGTCGGAGGGCTGATCGCCAGACCCGCCAGCAATCCGGCCGAACGGACTGCGGCCAGCGTCTTCGCGACATCGTGGTCGGCTTCGACATGGGAAGTGATCGAGGCCGAAAACGGCGCGAATCGCGGGACGTAGCGATCGGGGTTCTTGATCATCAAATGAACGTCGAGCGGCAGCCGGGTCATGCGCGCGGCGGCCTGGACGACGGCCGGGCCGAACGAGATATTGTCGACGAACTGTCCGTCCATGATGTCGCAATGGATCCAATCGGCCCCGGCCGCGGTGACGCGTTCGACTTCGGCCCCGAGGCGGGTGAAATCGCTGGCGAGGATGGATGGGGCGACGATGACTTTGCGCTCCTGCATGAAACTGGCATAGCGTGGGCCGATGGAACTGGCGAGCGATCAATCATTCATGACCGAGGCCCTGCGGCTGGCTCGCCGGGCATTTGATGCCGAGGAAGTGCCGGTCGGCGCCGTCATCGTGCGGGAGGGGCGGGTGATCGCCCGGGCATGGAATCAGGTTGAGTTGCTCAAGGACGCCACCTCCCATGCGGAAATGCTCGCCATCACACAGGCGGAGGCGGAGGTCGGCGACTGGCGCCTCAACGACTGCGACCTTTATGTGACCAAAGAGCCGTGCCCGATGTGCGCCGGGGCAATCGTTCATGCGCGCTTGCGTCGGGTGATTTTCGGTTGCGGGGATCCGAAGGGCGGGGCGGCTGGCGGCCTTTTAAACATCCTGCAAATGCCGGAACTGAACCACCGGTGTGAGATCACGCCCGGGGTTTTGGAGCACGATTGCCGCGGGATTTTGAAGGAATTCTTCACCGCGCGCCGGAAAGCCTGATACGTTCCGGCATGCGAATTCTCGTCTGTTTTCTCCTGCTTGCGGCGGCCACCGTGCCGGCAGTTGCCGTGCGTCTCACCGATGCGCAAGCCCAGGAAATCGGCCGTCGGATCTGGAAAAACGAGTGCGCCGGCACGGTTTCGGGGCTCACGTCGTGGAATGCCGGCGAGGAATTTCCGTCCCTCGGCATCGCGCATTTCATCTGGTACCCGGCCGGCTTCGAAGGACCGTTCCAGGAAAGCTTCCCGGGGCTCGTGCGGTTCCTGGAGGCGAACGGCGTCGACATGCCGGATTGGACGAAAGGCGCCTGCCCGTGGTCGGAGCGGAAGGCGTTTCTCGCCGAGATCGACGGCCCGCGTCTCACCGCGCTGCGGAAGATCCTTGCATCCACGGTCGGACTCCAGGCCCGCTACACCGCGCAGCGGCTGGAGGCGGCGTTGCCGAAAATGCTGGAGGCCGCCCCGGCGGGATCACGTGAGGCGATCCGGCGCAATTTCGAGCGCGTCGCCGCCGAGCCCCTCGGATTCTACGCGCTGATGGATTACGTGAATTTCAAAGGCGAAGGCGTGAACCCGAAGGAACGCTACAACGGCCAGGGTTGGGGGCTTTTGCAGGTGCTGGAGGAAATGGACCCTCGGAAGCCCGCGTTGCCGGCGTTTGCGGCGGCGGCCGACGAGGTCCTGACCCGCCGTGTGGAAAATGCCCCGCCCGCGCGGAACGAAGGGAAGTGGCTGACCGGCTGGCGCAACCGCCTCAAGACCTACGTTCCATGACGAAGGACGAAATCATCGACGTCTTCGAAAACATCGCCCGTCTGCTTGAGCTGAAAGGCGAAAATCCCTTCAAGGTCCGCGCCTACACGAATGCGGCCCGGGCCTTGGAAACCCTCACGGAGCCGCTCGGAAAGGTCATTGCCGAGGGCCGGCTGGAGCAGGTTGATGGGCTCGGAAAGGCCACGGCGGAAAAAGCCGCAACGCTCTTCGAAACGGGCCGGCTGGAGTATTACGACAAGCTCCGCGAGGAATTTCCGCCGGACATTTTCACGCTCTTTGAAATTCAGGGCCTCGGTGCCAAGAAGATCAAAATCCTCTGGGAAAAGCTCGGGGTTCATTCGCTGACAAAACTCGAGCGCGCCTGCAAAGACGGACTCGTTGCCGGGCTGCCGGGCTTCGGTGAGAAGACCGCCGCAAACATCCTCGCCGGCATCGAACATCATAAGAAGAACCTCGGCGTGTTCCGCTACGGCGACATTGCCGGACTCGCCGAAAGCCTCCTCGAAGACCTGCGAAGCCATCCGCGCGTGACGCTGGCCCAGATCGCCGGAAGCTATCGCCGGCGGAAGGAAATCGTGCGGGATTTGGATTTCATCGTCTCGTCACGCAAGGCCGACGAAGTCTCCGAATTTTTCGCCACCCATCCGCTCGTCGAATCGGTACTCGCCAAAGGGGCAACCAAAACCAGCGTGATCCTGAAGAACGGCATCCAGTGCGATCTTCGGGTCGTCGCAAGCAACGAGTATCCGTTTGCGCTGAACTACTTCACCGGAAGCAAGGAACACAACGTCCGCATGCGGTCACGGGCTTTGGCACGTGGATGGTCGCTGAACGAATATCGCTTCAGCGAGGCCGAAGGCAAAACGCTGCTCGAGCCGCTGTCCGAAATTCACGAAGAGAATGACATCTATCGTGCGCTCGGGCTCCAGCCGGTGCCGCCGGAACTGCGTGAGGACCGTGGCGAAATCGACGCCGCCGAGCACGGCGATCTCCCGGATTTGATCGAATGGCAAAACCTCCGAGGAACGTTCCACAATCACACGACTGAAAGTGACGGCCGTTGCAGCCTGGAAGAACTCGCGGACGCCGCCCGGGAACTCGGATTGGAATACCTCGGCATCGCCGATCACAGCAAAAGCTCGTTCCAAGCTCATGGGCTCGACGAAAAACGCCTCGCCGCCCAGGTCGCGCGCATTCACGAACTCAACCGCGAACTCGACGGACTCCACCTTTTCACCGGAACCGAGTGCGACATTCTGAAGGACGGGTCTCTCGATTTCGCTGACGATGTCCTCGCCTCGCTCGATTACGTCGTCGCCAGCGTCCATGCGGTTTTCACGCTGAGCGAAACCGAGATGACCAAGCGGATTATCAAGGCGATCTCGAATCCGTATGTCACCATGCTGGGCCATCTGACCGGTCGCCTGTTGCTCACGCGCGAACCTTACCGCGTCGACGTGCCCGCCATCATCGAAGCCGCCGCGGAGACCGGAACGATCATCGAGCTCAATGCCAATCCCCGCCGGCTGGACATGGACTGGCGGTGGTGGCCGCTGGCAAAAGAAAAGGGGGTTCGCTGCGCGATCAACCCGGACGCTCATTCGGCCGCCGGCCTGCAGGATTTGATCTTTGGCGTCGGTGCCGCGCGGAAGGGCTGGCTGACCCGCAAGGACGTGATCAATACTTTGCCGCTCGCCGCGGTTCACGAGGTGCTGGCAGCCAAGCGCCGCTGATGCCGGACCGCGCGCTTGCGCCGCGGGATGGTCTTGGCATGATGCCACGATGAAGTTGGTTCCCATTTTGCTTTGCCTCCTGCTGGCCGGATGCATGACGACGCCCGTTTCGCAGTCCGGCGGACTCGGGGCGATCACGATCGAAAACACCAACGTCAACGCGATCATCGGTGCGGCGCAGGTGGTTTTTCCGGACTATGGCTACTCGATCGGGCCCTCCGACTATCCGGCATGGATCGCCTTCGACAAGCCGGGCGGGGCCTTTGGAAACATCATGTGGGGCAGCTACGGCCGACCGGTGAGCATTCGGGCGCGATTGGTCATGACCCCGATCGGCGGCACCAACGACTACCGCGTCGCCGTGCGGGTGTCGCGTGTGTTAAACAACGGGGAATTCGGCTTCGAAGACGACCGCCGGATCTCCGGGTTGTGGGCGGGAGAATTCCGTCCGATCCTCCGCAGAATCGAATCCGGTGCCGCCGGCGCCGGCCCGGTCTCGGGAACCTCGCTGTAACCATCCAGCAATGGCCCGCCTCGAATTCGAGCCCGACGAATTCCCAGCGCGGGTCGGCGACGCACTCGTGCTCATCGCCGCAGCGGCCGTGGTGGGCGTGCTCACCGGACTGCTCGCGGTGGCATTCCTCACGGGTCTGCATGCGGGAACGGCCTGGCGGCTCGGAAAAATGGCGGAGTGGCGCGAGGCCGCTCCGATCCTCGGAATTTTTCTCACCGTGGGCGGCGTCGCCGCTTCCGCTGCCTTGGGCGCCTGGGCGGTGAGACGATTCGCCCCCAAGGCCGCCGGGAGTGGCGTGCCTTACGTCGAGCACATTCTCCGCGGCGGGGGCGAACCCGACCATCGCCACGTGCTCCCGGTGAAGTTTTTCGGAGGCCTTCTCGCGCTCTCGTCGGGCCTGGTCCTCGGTCGCGAGGGTCCGCTGGTTCAAATGGGGGCGGTGATCGGCGAACGACTCGGGCGCCGCTTGAAGAACATCCGCGGCGCCTGGAAAGCCCTGATGACCTGCGGAGCCGGCGCAGGCTTGGCCTCGGCGTTCAATGCTCCGGTCGGGGGAACCATTTTCATCCTCGAGGAAGTGCAACGTCGAGTGACTCCCCTCTCCTTCCTGCTTGCGGCGACTGCGGCGACGACCGGCGTCTTTGTCCAACGCGCGGTTTTTCATCTTGCCCCCGAATACCGGACGGTTGCCGCAACGACGGCCAGCGCGGAGGCCGTCCCGGTTTTCCTTGCCTTCGGCTGCCTGGTCGGGTTGCTCGGGGTTCTCTACAACCGGCTCCTCCTCGCATCCCTATCCTGGTCGCGACAGCTGGCCTCCATTCCCATCGAACTCCGGGCGGCCGCCATCGGCGCGGCCATTGGCTTGATTGGTTGGTTTGAGCCCGACCTGACCGGCGGCGGTGACGAACTGATCGCGGCCGTCTTCTCCGGCGGCGTCACCGCCTTTCTCCTCATCGGAGCCGTCCGCGTTTTCCTCGGGCCACTTTCCTACACGGCCGGCACACCGGGAGGCCTTTTCGCGCCGATCATCACCATCGGCGCGCTTTGCGGCGCCGCCTTCGGACACTGGCAACACGACGCCTGGCCGGCCGGCGCGGAGCCCGCCGCGTTCGCCGTCGCGGGAATGGCGGCATTCTTCACCGCCACCGTGCGCGCCCCGCTCACCGGCATCGTCATTTGCCTCGAGATGACCGGAGCTTACGGCGTTTTCTTCCCGCTCCTGGCCACCTGCCTGGGGGCCTACCTCGTTCCCACCCTCCTCCGTAACGAACCCATCTACGACGCCCTCGCCCGCTTCTCGCATCCAGAAGCATACCAAACAACAAGCAAAAAGGCCTGAGAACCTGTTAAACACACGCAACGTTGCGTAGGCCCCCTACAGGTTTTCCCTGAGAGACATTTACGGGGTTCCGGGTGTTGTTTGATGGGCGGCTCGGGAAGATTCTGACCGCGCTATGAAGACACCATCCAGCAAATTGTCAGTTCAGTCCGGCTTCAGCTTGGTTGAACTTCTCGTTGTGATTGCGGTGATCGCGATTATCGCGGCCATTGCGATTCCGAACATTGCCAACATTACCGGCAGCGCACGCGAAGCGAGTTTCCAGCGGAACGCGCAGAACGTGGCCTCCACCTGGTCGGCTGCACGGGCAGCAGGCTACACAAACGCGGCGGCCGACCTCGGAGCGGCTGTTTCCTCGCTGACCACAGGCGTGAGTGTGACGAACTTGGGATCGGGCGAAGTGATGACATTCCGGGTTGACGCCCTCAGCGCGGACCAACAGGCGGGCATCACGAACTACCTGAGCTTCACGAACGGAAATATCATCTACAATCCGTAATCGGTATATTTCCCCCACAAAAAAGGCGCTTCTCCTTTGGGGGGAGCGCCTTTTGCTTTTCAAAGAATCGTTGGCACAAGCCTGTTCGGGTGGCATACTAGAAACATGATCGGGGCCCCAAATCACCTCGATGCGCGACGCACTGGAAGCCGGTGCGGCTTCACGCTCATCGAGATGTTGCTGGCGATTGCCATCATTGGCATCATGAGCGCTTTGATCCTGGCATCGATTTCCAATGCCGCGGCCGATTCCCGAGAGGTTTTATCCCGGCAGCAGCAAGTTGTCCTTCAGGAGGCGCTCGGTGCATGGATTGCCGCAAACACGTCCGGAACGAACAGCCTGGCGTCGGCGAGGACTCGCTACACGGCTGCGACGACCCAAACCGCAAAGCTGGCGCTGCTTCAGGAGTACCTCCATCCGCAAACCTACAGTCATTTTGCCGACTCGAACTATACGACATCGAGCCAGATCCGGACGGATGCGATGTCCAAAGCGGGGCGCTATGTCCAATTCACCGCCTGGACAACAACCAACACACCGACGGTGGAACTCCTGCCATGAACCAACGACTCTCCGCATTTTCTTTGGTTGAGGTGCTCGCCGCGATCGCGATCATCGGGATCGTGACCTTTCTCGCTGTGCCGAACATCATTCGACTGAAGCAAGATGGTGAAGAAAATCTGGCGAGGGCTCGCGCAGAGGCTCTGAATATGGCCATGGCCTCCTACGTCCAGGCCGTGGGGCCATCCGCCGCGCAGACGACATGGTCGGGGGCGGACAATGACGGTCGATATGACCTGATCGCTTCCTATCTGGCGTTTGCCGAGCCGACCATCGACAATTTCATGCCCGGCGGGTATTCCGCGACCCTTCCGGCTTCCGTCTATCCTCTGACGACAAAAACGACCGTGACCGGTCCGTCCGGGGAGGTGGCCTACTGATGCGATCACAGCTGGTGGCTGCGGCCACATTTCGGGCAGGTCTTTCGTTGGTCGAGGTGGTGATTGTCATCGGGGTGATCGGGATCATGGCGGCAATCGGCGTGCCGGTGATCAGCAATCTCTTTCGTTCGACCGGCGGCGAGGTGGCGCAAAGGAATCTGAATTTGCTGAATGGAGCGGTCCGGGCATTTTCGCAGGCGAACTGGGAGTTGGCAGTCGATCCCGGGGCCGACACCGACGACGAACAGGCGGTCTATCAATCGCTACGTTATCGAAATCCGGCGAATCCTTCGCCCGGTTCGCCTTATCTGGAGGCGAACGTCAATTTTGTTACGTCGATGACGGCGGATTCCTTTCGGGCGCGATGGAATGGAAACGTTTTTGAAATGTTGCTGCCGGGACAGGAAGGCGAGGGCATCGACCTTCTGGAGATGATGGGAACAGCTGGTCCGGCTTACCTGACCAACAATCCTGTTCCGCCGCAATGATACCGGCTGCCTGGGATCACCTGAAGGAATTGCTGACGGCCCACGGGTTTGAGTGTGGCTGCCTGCCGGAAAGCTCGCTCGACCTGCATCAGCATCTCGGGCAGGCAAACGGAATCCCCTCGGAAGAGTCGTTGGAGTGGTTGGCGCGGAAGTTTGGCATGCTCCCGTTCAACCCGGTCCGCACGAGTTGTTCGACGCGGGCGGAATCGTGTTTCCGGCGGTTGGCCCCCCAACCCAACGGCGAGCATGAGTCTTGGATTCCGTTCGGCACATTGGGCCCGTTCCTCCTCTGCGCGCACTACAATCCGTCCAGTCCGGACTTCTGGGAGATCCCGGATGAGTTTCTGGTCCCGGTGCTCATCCCGCAGTCCAAGTATGCCGTGTTGGAGCGGGATTTCATGGCCCGCCTGGAGTTGCAACCGCTGGAAAAGCGGCCTCCGATTCGCGTGTCGGAACGCCTGCCGTCCGGCTGCACTCCGGATGTCGCGCTCCAATGGCTGATCCGGAACTACCCGTTCGAAGACGACGTTCTGACAAAACTGGAAGGCGCCAAAGGCGACATTTCGAGCGTCGCTCCGGAGAATCTTCCCACGGTCAAGGCATTGCCACCGCACTTCGCCACAGCGCTTCGGCATTTGTGCACCGGTGAGGCGTGCTTCAATGCGGAACACGCCCCCCCGCAGACGATCTTCCCCGAGTCACTGCTGGAGAAACACGCGGTGTACCCGATGTACGTCGGCCAGAAGACTGTGTTTCTGTTGTCCGCCCAGCGTGAGAATTTCGGATTCGAGGACGAATGGCTCTCGAGCGGCAATGATCCGTTGGATTTCCGGACCGTGCTCGCCGAGCGTGAGGCGATTCTCGCAACGATCAACCGCGAGCGCAGCCGATCGGTTTCGACGGCCGCAGCGGCGCCGGAAGGCGACCTCACCTACTCCGACGTCGCGAATATTGTCGACATCGATGTCCAGGAAATCCAGCGCGTCAATCCCTCCAGCATCAACGCAACGCCGGAGCAGGTGGTCCACTGGGTGCTTTATCGGGCGATCACAGGTCGGGCGAGCGATCTCCACATCGAGAAGTATTTCAACACGGCGCGCTTTCGAGCGCGGATCGACGGTGAGTTGAAGATCATCCACTCGTGTCCGGACGAGCAACTCTCGCGATTCATCAGTCTCATCAAAAACTACTCGAACATGGGCCAGCGGCGCCAGGACGCGCAGGACGCACGCTTTTCGCTCACGTTGGGCAAACGTCGGGTGGACTGCCGTGTTTCGGCGATCCCTTGCCGCAAGGATCTGCAGAAGATCACGATACGGTTCCTGGATAAGCAGGATGGTGTCCGAAAGCTGAGCGAACTGAATCTGGCTCCGCCCCAATTGAGTACCCTCAGCGAGGCGATGAGTCGGGACCAGGGATTGATCCTCGTTACCGGCCCGACGGGAAGCGGAAAGACGACGACGCTCTACGCGCTCCTGAACAGCATCAACAGCGACAACATCAACATCCACACGATCGAAGACCCGATCGAGTATGAGGTTGAAGGGTTGAACCAAACGCAGACCGACCCGATCAACGGCATTGATTTCGCCGAGGGCCTTCGCCGACTGATGCGCGCGGATCCGGACGTGATTCTCATCGGCGAGTGCCGCGACCAGGAAACCGCCAACTCGGCCGTGAATGCCGCGCTGACCGGTCACCTGGTTCTCACGACGCTGCACGCGAATGACAGCCTTCGTGCGGTGAGCCGTTTGATTTCGATGGGCATTCCGCCCTACCTGCTGGCGGACTCGCTGGCTTTGAGCCAGGCCCAGCGGTTGGTGCGGCGGCTGTGCACGTATTGCAAAAAGCCGCTCATGCTCACGCCGGAGATTCGCACGATTTTCGACATCAACCGCATTCCCATTCCGCCGGAAACAACGTTTATCTATCAGTCGCATGGGTGCCCGGAGTGCCGCGAGGCGGGCTACACCGGGCGCATGGCGTTGATGGAGATGTGTCCGTCGGACAACGTGCTATCGGACCTTGTCTCGCGGAACGCTCCGCAAAGTGAGATGCGAAAGCATGCGTTCCGGAAGGGAGTTCGCACCCTGTATCAGGAAGGTCTCACGCAAGTTCTCGCCGGGAACACGTCGCTCGAGGAAATTGCCTGCCTCAGTTACACGTCCGTCGATGCGGATTGGGACAAGGAGCTCCCGGATTCAGAGTAAAAAGCAAAAGGCGAAGCTTCCAAATCGGAGGCTTCGCCTTTCTCAGGAGAAAAGGTTTCCCCGCTCTTAACGCGAATACAGTTCGACGACGAGCTGCTCGTTGACGATCGGGTTGATCTCTTCGCGCGAAGGGATCCGGACGACGGTTCCGCTCAGGTTGTCCTTGTCGACCAGCAGCCACTCGGGAACAGTCGCGATCTGGGTCAACTCAACCCCGCGCTGTCCGAGTCGCTTGGATTTGTCCGTCTGGCGAACCGCCACGACGTCACCGGGTTTGAGGTTCATCGAAGCACTGTCGGACTTCCGGCCGTTCACTGTCACATGACCGTGGGCGACCATCTGGCGCGCACCACGGAGGGTTTTGGCAAAGCCAAGCTTGTGGACCACATTATCGAGACGGGTCTCGAGAAGCTGGAGGAGGATTTCACCCGTCACACCGCGGCGGCGGCTGGCGATCTCGAAGTAACGCCGAAACTGACGCTCCAAAACACCGTATTGATGGCGGAGTTTCTGCTTCTCGGCGAGCGCCAGGGCGTAGTCGCTCTGTTTGCGACGGGAGCCCTTTGGGCCGTGCTGGCCGGGAGGATAGTTTTTGTTTTCGAACGCCTTCGGCGATCCGCTGATCAAAACGCCATAGCGGCGGCTGACTTTGGTTTTGGGTCCTGTGTAACGGGCCATGTGGAAGTTTTAAGTCTTAAGTTTTAAGTTTTCAGTGGGACGGTTTGAGCGAGCGGGAGTTTCTGGGTCTTAAAACCTAATTCTTAAAACTTAAAACTCCCTCCGGGACTCAGACGCGGCGTTGTTTCGGCGGGCGGCAGCCGTTGTGGGGAACGGGCGTGACGTCGCGGATGACGGTGACTTCGAGGCCGATGGCCTGCATGGCACGAACGGCGGATTCGCGGCCGGCGCCTGGGCCCTTGACGCGAACTTCAACTTCCTTGAGGCCGTGTCCCATTGCCTGACGGCAGGCGTCCTGGGCCACCATCTGGGCGGCGTAGGCCGTGCTTTTGCGCGAGCCTTTGAAGCCGCATTTGCCGGCACTCGACCATCCGATCACGCCTCCGCGGAGGTCGGTGATGCTGACGATCGTGTTATTGAAGCTGGCCTGCACGTGGGCGATGCCCTGCGTGACGTTCTTGCTGCCCTTGGCTTTGACGATCTTGATCGGTTCGATCGCATCGTCGAGCGAGATGCTGACCGGGGCGGGAGCCGCGGCCGGAGCAGCTTCCTTCTTTTCCTTTTTGGCCTTGGGAGCCTTTGCCGCGGCGGGGGCGGCGGCAGCAGGAGCTGCGGCGGCGGTGCCTTCGGGCGACTCGGCGGGAGCGCCGGCGGCCGGGACGGCCTCCGGAGCTGGCGTGCCTTCGGCAGCGGCGGGTTTCTTCTTCGGAGCCGCCTTTTTCTTGGCGGGTGCCTCGGCTCCCTCGACGGCGGGCGTCTCGGGTGTTTCAGGCGTGGGATTCGGTTCTTCGGCCATGGTCGGTCAGTTTCTTGGGATTAGACTTTGCCGGCTTTGGCGTCCTTGTTGCGCTGAACGCCGACAGTCTTGCGCGGGCCCTTGCGGGTGCGCGCGTTGGTGGATGTGCGCTGTCCGCGCACGGGGAGGCTGCGCCGGTGGCGGATGCCGCGGTAGCAGTTGATCGCCTGGAGGCGCTTGAGGTTGCCCTGCACTTCACGGCGCAGGTCGCCTTCGATGGCAATCTTGTTGGCATTGATCGCGTGGATGATCGCGTTCAATTGTTCCGGCGAGAGGTCCTTCGCGCGGATGTTGGGATCGATGTTGGCCTGTTCGAGGACTTTCTTCGTGTTGCTCGGGCCCATTCCGTAGATATAGGGCAGCGAGGCTTCGATGCGTTTGTCGCCCGGGATATCAACTCCAAGTAAGCGTGGCATAGGTCGGTGTGTTCGGTTGTGGCAATCTCAGCCTTGTTTCTGTTTGTGACGCGGGTTTTTGCAGACCACGCGGATCACGTTCTTTCGGCGCACGATTTTGCACGCTTCGCAGAGGCGTTTGACGGAGGCTCGGACTTTCATTTTCGTTGGTATTGCTGAGTTGGCGGCGTTTCGTTTTTCTGCCGGTAGGTAATCCGGCCCTTGGTCAAGTCGTAGGGGGACATTTCCACCATGACTTTGTCGCCCGGAAGGATGCGAATGAAGTTCAGACGCATTTTTCCCGAGATGTGAGCGAGGATGCGGTGCCCGTTCGCCAGTTCGATCCGAAACATGGTGTTCGGCAGCAGCTCGACAACTTTGCCTTCTACCTCAATAGCGTCTTTCTTGGCCATGTCAATACTTCCGGCAGGTTGTCGGTGACGAGAACGGTGTGTTCGAAATGGGCGGACGGAAGGCCGTCTGCGGTGACGGCGGTCCATTTGTCGGCGAGGACGCGGACGCCGGGTTTGCCCAGGTTGATCATGGGCTCGATGGCGAGGGTCATTCCGGCTTTGAGTTTCGGGCCGGTTCCGCGTTTTCCGAAATTGGGGACCTGGGGTTCCTCGTGGAGGATGCGGCCGACGCCATGGCCGACGAATTCCCGGACGACGCTGTATCCGCGGGCGATGGCTTGGGATTCGACAAAGTGCGAGATGTCGCCGACGCGGTTCCCCGGCTTTGCGAGTTCGATGGCGCCGTTGAGAATGCGTTCGGTGTCCTCGAGGAGTTGTTCGGTCTTTGGGTCGACGATTCCGACCGGAATGGACGCCGCGGTGTCACCGATCCAGCCGTCACGGACAATGCCCACGTCCAATTTGACCACGTCACCATAAGCAATCCGGCGGGGTCCGCCGATGCCATGGACGATTTCTTCGTTGACGCTGATGCAGATGTGGCCGGGAAACTTATGATAGCCAAGGAAGGCGCTCCGGACACCGGCTTCGGACATCAACTGCGAAGCGGCGTGGTCGATTTCACCGGTGGTGACTCCGGGGGCGATGCGAGTGGCCAGTTCGTTGAGGATGTTGGCGGCGGTCTCGCCGGCCTTTCGCATGGCGGCGATGTCCTTGGGCGACTTGATGGGGATCATGCGGCCTCCTTCATGTCGTCATAGAGGACTTTGAAGACCTCGTCCCGGCCGGGCGTGACATCGATCTCGCGCACGAGTCCCTGTTCGCGATAGTGGCCGATCACCGGGAACGTGTGGGTGCGGTATTGCTCCATCCGGCGTCCCAAGGCTTCTTCCGTATCGTCATTGCGACGCTCGAGCTGTCCGCCGCATTGCGGACACGGATCAGAGGAACGGACGTGGTGGAACGCGGTATTGAACACCGATCCACACTTCGTGCACGTCAGCCGACCAAGCATGCGTTCACGAATTTCCGGTTCTGGAAGATCGAGAAAATAGACGATGTCCAATGGGAGTTCGCGCTTTGCAAGAAGGTCGTCAAAAACCTGCGCCTGGCCGACCGTCCGGGGAAAGCCGTCAAGAATAAACCGGTTCCGACCGTCCATCCACTGGTCGACGACACGCAGGGCGAGTTCGTCCGGGAAGAGGAGGCCGCGGCTGGTGTAGGAATCGGCTTCGGCGCCGATTGCGGTGCCCTTTGCGCGTTCGGCACGGAGCATGGCACCGGTGGAGGCATGTGGGATGCCAAAGGCCGCCCCGAGGAGGGAGGCCTGCGTGCCCTTGCCAGAGGCGGGCGGACCGAGCAAAACAATTCGGTTCTTCAAGGCCCGGTGAACCCTACTTTTGTGTTGCGAGATAGATGGTCACGCCGGCGATGACGAGGATTCCGAGCGCCGCCCACATCCAGACGAGTGTCTGGTCATCGAGCAACTGACCGGACCCCATGCGCGGACGCTGCTCACGAGCCCCGCGGATCCGACCCTTGCGGAGGAATCCATCGTAATGCCGTTGGAGCAGGTGGGTTTCCACCTGGCGCATGGTATCGAGCACCACACCGACAATGATCAACAATCCCGTGCCGCCAAAGAATTGGGATGTCATGTAGGGCACTTGCAAGCCCTGGGTGAGCATCTGCGGCAGGACGGCGATGATCGTGAGGAAGGCCGCGCCGGCGAACGTCAGGCGCGTCATCGTATAGTCGAGAAAGTCCGCGGTCGGCTTTCCGGGACGCACGCCCGGGATGAAGCCACCATACTTCTTCAAGTCGTCCGCAATCTGGACCGGCTGGAACTGCGTGGCGACCCAGAAGTAGCTGAAGAAAAAGATCATTACGCCGAAGAGCACGTAGTGGAGCCAGCCATAGGTCAGCAGGTTTGAAAGGTCCTGTGCCCAGCGTTGGCCGGGGAAGGCCATGTTGAAAATGGTCGACGGGAAAAGGAGGATCGCCTGGGCGAAGATGATCGGCATCACGCCGGCGTAGTTCACTTTCAGCGGCATGTATTGGGTCTGGCCGCCGTAAACTTTCCGTCCGACCACGCGCTTGGCGTACTGAATACTGATTCGTCGTTGCGCCTGCGTCACGGCGATGACTGCAGCGATGACCAAGATCAGGAAGGCGATCATCAGAACGAGAACCACCGGGCTCACGTTGGCGGCTGCGCCGGGCTCGCTCGGGACGAACGTCCGCCATGCCTGGATGAGGCCGGCGGGAAGCTGGGCGAGAATGCCGACCGTGATGATCAAGGAGACACCATTTCCAATGCCGCGATCGGTGATCTGGTCACCGATCCACATGAGCAACATCGTCCCGGCCATCATGGTGATGATGGTCGTAAACTGGAAAGCCAGTCCCGGCTCGGTCACCAGGTTCATGCCGAGCTTGTTGATTGTTTCCATGATCCCGGGGAGAAATGGATTCGCCTGGGGATTTTCGAACGAACGGGCAAGCAGGTACCCTTGGAATACGCAGAGGCCAAGCGTGGCATACCGCGTGTATTGCATGATCTTCTGCCGTCCACCGTCCTCGCGCTGCAATTTGCCCAGGCGCGGAATGACCGCGGTGAGCAATTGCATCATGATCGACGCCGTGATGTAAGGCATCACGCCGAGCGAAAAAATGGCGCAATTCGCGAGCGCGCCGCCGCTGAACAGGTTGAAAAGCGCTGCCACGCCGCCGGCTGCGGCATTGTCCGCCGTGTCGATAAACCACTGGCGCAGGACCTCCGCGTTAACCCCCGGGGTCGTGATCGCGGATCCGGCGCGGATGACAACGATCATCGCGAGCGTGAAAAGCACGCGCGCGCGGAGTTCCGGGATTTTGAAGATGTTGGCGAAGGCAGCGATCATGCGGGAGAGCGAAAAGCCGCCGGGATCAGGCGGCGGCTTCGGCCTTCGGCAGGGCGATGGTGCCCCCGGCTTTTTCGATTTTCTCCCGTGCGGACGCGCTGACTTCGTCGACCGAGATCACGAGGGATTTCGTGATTTCGCCGCGGCCGAGAATCTTGACTCCGTCGAACCGGCCCTTGACGAGACCGGCCTTGCGGAGGGTGTCTTCGGTGACGGTGTCTCCCGCAGCAAACGCTTTTTCCAGCGCGTCGAGATTGACCACGCCGTAGACGGTCTTGAACGCGGTGTTGTTGAACCCGCGTTTGGGCAATCGACGGAAGAGGGGCATCTGGCCACCTTCGAAGCCGGGGCGGATCGACCCGCCGGAGCGGGCCTTCTGACCTTTGTGGCCTTTGCCGGAGGTCTTGCCTTTGCCGGAGCTTTCGCCAATGCCGAGGCGTTTCCGGCGGTGTTTGGCGCCGGGATTGGGTTGAATGGTATGGAGTCTCATGGGATCAGGCAGCCACCGGTGCGGCGGCTTCGGTGCGGGCCTTCACGGTCTTGCCGCGGAGGCGGAAAATTTCTTCCTTCGGGCGGAGTTGGGTGAGCGCGGCGAGTGTCGCGTGGACGACGTTCGCGTGGTTGCTCGAGCCGAGCGACTTCGCGAGCACGTCGCGGATGCCCGCGGCTTCGATGACGGCGCGGACGCCGCCGCCGGCAATGACGCCGGTTCCGGGCGAGGCCGGACGGAGGAGGACACGGCCACCACCGAATTCACCGAGCACTTCGTGCGGGATCGTGTTCTCGTGAACGGCGATCTTGACCATGCGCTTTTTCGAGGCATCGGTTGCTTTGCGGATGGCCTCGCTGACTTCGTTGGCCTTGCCGAAACCGATTCCGACTTTGCCTTTCTGGTCGCCGGAGACGATGAGGGCGCTGAAGCTGAAGCGGCGGCCGCCTTTGACGACCTTGGCGCAGCGGTTGATGAACACGACTTTTTCCGTCGTCTCCTTGGGTTCCTTGGGCGTGTCTGCCGAAGGGTTTCTACGTTCTCTGGATTTCGGAGGCATGGTTCAGGCGTGGTTAGAATTCGAGGCCGGCTTCGCGGGCCGCGTCGGCAAGGGCTTTGACTTTGCCGTGGTATTTGAAACCACCGCGGTCGAAGACCACCTGCTTGATGTTCTTTTGTGAGCCGCGTTCGGCGATGAGCTTGCCGACTTTCTGGGCGGTGGCCACATTGGCCGCAGTCTTCTCGGACTGGAGCCCGGCTTCGGTCGTGTGGACCGAAACGAGCGTCTTGCCGGATTCGTCGTCGATAACTTGGGCGGCGATGTGCCGGCCGGAGAAATGGACGCTGAGGCGCGGGCGATCGGAGCTGCCGGCGAGTTTCTTCCGGAGCCGGACGTGGCGGAGTTTGCGTTTCGAGGTGGCGGACATGGCTTACTGGACGGTTTTGCCCTCTTTGCGGCGGATTTGTTCGCCGACGAAGCGCACGCCTTTGCCCTTGTAGGGTTCGGGCGGATAGAATGCGCGGATGTCGGCGGCGCACTGGCCGACGAGGTGGTTGTCGATCCCTTCGATCGTGATCTTGGTGTTTTCGGCGACGGTGATTTTCACCTCCGGCGGAATCGGGAAGAGAATCGGATGCGATTTGCCGAGGCTGAGGTTGAGCGTTTTGCCCTGGACGGCGGCCTTGAAGCCGACGCCGTGGATCTCAAGCTCGCGCTTGAAGCCTTCGTTCACCCCGGTGACCATGTTGGCGATCAGCGCACGGGAGAGACCATGGAGTGCGCGAACCTGGCGGGATTCGCCCTCGCGGTTCACGACGACGTCGGTGTTCTCAACCTTGGCGGAGATGCCAGCCGGGAGGGTCCACTCAAGCTTGCCTTTGGGACCTTCGACCTGCACGGCGCCGTTGCCGGAGACGTTCACCTTCACCTTGGCGGGAAGGGTGATTTTTTTGTTGCCGATACGTGACATGGCTTACCAGATGTAGGCGAGCAATTCGCCGCCGACGTTTTGTTTGCGCGCCTCGTGGCCGGAGAGCACTCCACGCGGGGTGGAGAGCACGGCGATGCCCATGCCGCCGAGCACGCGGGGAATTTCCCCGGCACCCACATAACGACGCAGGCCGGGACGGCTCACGCGTTTCAGGCCGGCGATGGCGCTGGTTTTGTTGACAAATTTTGTGCGGATTTTGAGTTCCGGATGCTGGCCCGTGGTATCGAGCTCGTAATCGGTGATGTAGCCTTCCTTCTTGAGGATCTTGGCAATTTCGCTTTTGAGCTTCGAGTAGGGCATGGACAGCTCGGACTTGCGGGACGACGTGGCGTTCCGCAGGCGCGTGAGCATGTCGGCGATGGGATCATTCATGGCAGTTCAATCAGGCAGTCGCCTCAACTTCGGCGGGTTTCGGGGAAGCGGGCTTCTTGGCCTTGTCGGCGAATGGCATGCCCAGCTCGCTGAGGAGGGACTTGGCTTCCTCGTTGGTTCCCGCGGTCGTCACGATCGTGACGTCGAAGCCGACGTTGCGCTTGATGCGGTCGAGTTCAATTTCGGGGAAGATCGATTGGTCGGCGACGCCGAGCGTGTAATTGCCCTGTCCGTCGAACGCACGGGTGGAGACGCCGCGGAAGTCGCGAATACGCGGGAGGGCAGTCTTGATCAGGCGCTCGAGGAATTCATACATGATGTGCCCGCGGAGGGTCACCTTGGCGCCGATCCCCTGGCCTTCACGCAGTTTGAAGTTCGAAATCGATTTCTTCGATGTTGTGAGCGCGGGTTTCTGGCCCGTGATCGTGGCCAGTTCGGTTTTGGCGATTTCGAGCGCTTCCTTGACGTCCTGTGCGGAGCCGATGCAGGTGTTCACGACCACCTTTGAGATCTTCGGGATCTGGTGGATGTTCTGATAACCGTGCTTCTCGCGCAGCGCCGGGATGACGCGCGTCTTGTATTCGGTCAGGAGTTCGGGTTCTTGAGACATGTTGGTTCAGGCCGGCCGGTTCAGGCGGCTTTCTTGGATGGCTTTTTTTCGGTCGTCGCCTTTTCGACCAGCTTCACATTGGAAACATGGATCGGACCTTCGCGTTCGATGATGGCACCGTTCGGATGGTCCTGGGACTTGCGCTGATGCTTTTTGATCATGCGGACGCCCTCGACGATGACCTGGGCTTTGTCGGCTTTGATCTCGAGGACCTTGCCGGTGGCGCCGCGGTGGTTGCCGGAGACGACCTGGACGATGTCTCCGCGACGGACGTGGAATTTCGGGCGGCTCATAGGACTTCCGGGGCGAGCGAAATGATCTTCATGAAGTTCTTTTCGCGGAGTTCGCGGGCGACCGGTCCGAAGATACGGGTACCGCGTGGGTTCATGTCTTTGTCGATGATGACGATCGCGTTATTGTCGAAGCGGAGGTAGGAACCATCTTCACGGCGCACGGGTTGTTTCGTGCGGACAACGACGGCGCGGACGACATCGCCTTTTTTGACCGTTCCACCGGAGGCGGCTTCCTTCACGTTGGCGGTGATGATGTCACCGACGTGGGCTTCCGGCGTGGGTTTGCCGATGACACCGATCATGGTGGCCATGCGGGCGCCGGTGTTGTCGGCGACATCGAGACGGGAGCGGATCTGAATCATGGCGGCTTAGTGTTTGAGGATTTCGACGAGGCGCCAGCGCTTGAGGCGGCTGAGCGGGCGGGTTTCCATGATGCTCACCTTGTCGCCGACCTTGGCCTCGTTCTTTTCGTCGTGGGCGTGGAATTTGGCGATGTGCTTGGTGATCTTGCCGAATTTCGGGTGCGGCACGCGGGTGACGGTCTTGACGATGATCGTCTTGTCGCCCTTGTCGGAGACAACTTCGCCGACGCGGACCTTGCGGAGCGGGCGGGTGCGGCCGACGGGAGCGGCTTCTGTGGCTGTGGTGGATTCGCTCATTTACTGGCGGAGTTGGCGGCCTGCTTCTGGCTGATGACGGTTTCGATGCGGGCGATGTTGCGGCGGAGCGTGCGGAGCATGTGCGGCTTTTCGAGTTGGCCGGCCTGCTGCTGCACGCGGAGGTTGAAGATCTCCTCGCGGAGTTCGCGTTTGCGGGCGAGGAGTTCCTTCGTTGTCAGTTCTTTGATTTCAGCAATCTTCATGGCGGATCAACCGGCGTGGTGGCGTGCGATAAAGCGGGTGCGGACCGGCAGCTTGTTGGCGGCCAAGCGAAGCGATTCCCGCGCGACGGTCTCGGAAACGCCGTCGAGTTCGAAGAGGATGTTGCCGGGACGAACGGTGGCAACCCAGTATTCCGGCTGGCCTTTGCCTTTACCCATTCGGGTTTCCGGCGGACGGGCGGTGACGGATTTGTCCGGGAAAATCCGGATCCAGAGTTTGCCTTTGCGCTTCATGTTGCGGGTGAGCGCGACACGGGCGGCCTCGATTTGGGTGTTGGTGATCCAGGCGCGTTCGAGCGTTTGGAGTCCGAACTCCCCGAAATCAATGCGAAGGTTGCGTGAGGCGAGACCTTTGCGGCTTCCGCGCTGGGTCTTGCGATATTTCACGCGTTTGGGCATCAGTGGCATGACAGTTCTCCTTTAAATGGTTCAGGCCGTGGCGGCGGCAGGTTCTTCGGCGGACGGCTTGTTGCGGGGCTCGACCGGTTCTTCAACCGGGGTCTCCTGCTTTTTGCAGATCCAGCATTTGATGCCGATTTTGCCGGCGACGGTGTTGGCTTCGGCGAAGCCGTAGTCGATCGGCGTGCGGAGCGTGTGGAGGGGAATCTTGCCCTCGCGATACCATTCGGTGCGGGCAATCTCCGCTCCGCCCAGGCGGCCGGAGCAACGGATTTTGATGCCGAGTGCACCCTGTTCCATGGTGATCTGGACAGCGCGTTTCATGGCGCGGCGGAACGAAATGCGGCGCTCGAGCTGCGAGGCGACGTTTTCGGCGACGAGCTGGGCGTCGAGGTCGGGCGATTTGATTTCGACGATGTCGATCTTCACCGATTTGCCACCGGCGAGGTCGCTGACTTCCTTCGTCAGGTTCTCGATCTCCGACCCACGGCGGCCGATGACAACGCCGGGACGCGCGGTGTGGATGGTCACGCGAAGGCTGTTCCATGCGCGCTCGATAACGATCCGGGCGACGGCGGCTTGCTTCAGCTTTTTCTTGAGGGCTTCACGGATTTTCGTGTCGGCGAGGAGGTACTCGGCAAAGTCTTTGCGCGAGGCATACCAACGTGATCCCCAGTCACGGCTGACGGGGAGACGGAATCCGATTGGGTTGACTTTTTGTCCCATGGTTACTCTTTGGACTCCGCGGCGGGTGCGGCGGAGGATTCGGTTTCAGCGGCGGGAGCAGCGGGCTTGGAGGCCGGCTTCTTGCTGCGGGGTTTCTTGGATTTTGCCGATTCGCGGCGTTTGATTTCGATCTCGTCGGTGAGGACGATACGGATGTGGCTGGTGCGTTTGCGGATCGGGCCGGCCGATCCCCGCGCCTTCGGCTGGAAGCGCTTGAACGTCGGGCCTTCTCCGACGACGGCTTCCTGGACGACGAGGTCCGCGACATTCAGGTTGTTGTTGTTCTCGGCGTTCGCGATGGCGCTGCGGAGCGTCTTGGTGACGAGCAAAGCCGCTTTCTTCGGAGTAAAGCGGAGCACGTCCAAGGCGTCCGTGGCCGGGAGCCCCTGGATTTCGCGCGTGACCTCGCGGGCCTTGAAGGCCGAGATCCTGGCGAATCGGTGGATGGATTTTACCTGCATGTCGTTGTTTGGGTTAAATGGGTTTTCAAGGTTGGGCGTCCACGCGGAGGCGGTCGCCCGGTTTGATGGAATTTTTTTCGTTGGTGAGGTTTTGAATCACGGCGCCGCTGATGCGTTCGCGGACGTCGACGACACGGACGTCGCCGATGCGTTCTTTGTCGCGCCAAACTTGGAAAGGCATGCCGACTTTCACGCCGTGGCGTGAGCCGATGTTTGCGACGACGAGCGCGAGGTCCTCCTTGGTGTCAACCACCATTCCGTCGGAGAGTGTCGGGTCGATTCCCGCCGGGTCCGGGGCATCGGCCGCTCCGAGAATCTCGCGGGTTTTCCGGAGTTCCGTCTCGACGGAGACCCTAGCTTGCGGGTGGATGCCATCCGTGGTTTTCATGAGGACTTGGATGGCCTCGGTGAGGCGAACCAGTTGGTTCATGGCGTCCTCATTTTTCTTCTTGAGGATGCGGAGGTCCCGGACGGCTGCGAGGAGGCGCTGCTCGATCTTGGCGGGTTCCTTGTCGATGCCGGCCAAACCGTAGGCGTCGAGCTTGAGTTGGAGTTCTGCGGCTTGGCGCTTGAAGATCTCCGCTTCGCTGTTCGCGAGGGCGAGGGCCTCGGTGAGAGCCTTGATGGAGGCGCGTGCGAGCACGATCCTCTCTTCCAAACTGCCGGAGCCAAAATTTTCGTCGTCCGATCCGGAGTCAGGAACGGTGATTTCCTGCCCCATCGGGCGCGATTCAAAACCTGTCAAAGATCGATTGTCCTGGGCTGGGAGGCCGGAGCTTCCCAGCAGGACGGAGAGTGCTGCCGCCGTGGCGACAACCCTCATGGGTTATTTGGTCACTTTTGCGGTGTGAGAACCGTGTTTCTTAAAGATGCGCGTCGGGGAGAATTCGCCGAGCTTGTGCCCGACCATGTTCTCGGTGACGAAGACGGGAATGAAGGTCTTCCCGTTGTGGACGTTGAAAGTGTGGCCGACGAAATCGGGCGTGATGGTGCTGCGGCGCGACCAGGTTTTGATCGGCTTCTTCACGCCGGATTCGGTCATCCGGTCAATTTTATCGAGGAGTTTCCACTCCACGAACGGTCCTTTTTTGAGCGAGCGTCCCATGATTAGTTCTTAGCTTTGGCTTTGCGGCGGGTGACGATGAACGTGTCGCTGGGCTTGTGTTTCCGGCGGGTCTTGAAGCCCTTGGCGAGCTGGCCCCACGGCGACATTGGATGGTGACGTCCGCCACCGCCCTTGCTCTTGCCCTGACCGCCACCCATCGGGTGGTCGACCGGGTTCATGACCATGCCGCGGACGTGCGGGCGGCGGCCGAGCCAGCGGGTGCGGCCGGCCTTGCCGGACGAGACGTTCATGTGGTCGGTGTTGCCGACCTGGCCGAGCGTGGCGTAACAATTCTCGTTGATCTTGCGGATTTCGCCCGAAGCGAGCTTGACGAGCGCGTAGCCGCCCTCGCGGTTGGCGAGGACAGCCTGGGATCCGGCGCTGCGAATGATCTGGCCGCCACGGCCGGGTATGAGTTCGACGTTGTGAATCGCCGATCCGAGCGGGATCGACTTGAGCGGCAGGGCGTTACCGACGGACGGCTCGGCTTTTTCACCGGCGCTGATCTTGGCACCAACGGAAAGTCCGACCGGTGCGAGGATGTAGGCCTTTTCGCCGTCGCTGTATTTCAGGAGGGCGATGCGTGCCGAGCGGTTCGGATCGTATTCGATCGCAACGACCTCGGCAACGATGTCGCGCTTGCGGCGCTTGAAATCGATGATGCGGTAGCGGCGCTTGTGACCGCCGCCACGATGACGCATCGTGAGTCGCCCCTGATTGTTGCGGCCGCCGGTCTTCTTCAGCGGTTCGGTGAGACCTTTCTCCGGCTTGTCCTTGGTGATTTCGGCGAAGTCGGGGAGCAGCTTGAAGCGGCTCGCGGGGGTGAGTGGACGGAAAGATTTGAGGGCCATGGCTTAGACGAGGTCGAGTTTTTCGCCTTCCTTCAGGGTGACGATTGCCTTTTTCCAGTGGGGACGTCGGCCGAAGTCGGCGCGGCGTTCGCGCTTTTTCTTGCCGGCAAAGTTCGCCGTATTCACATCGACGACCTTCTTTTTGAAGATCACTTCGATGGCGCGCTTGATCTGGAGCTTGTTGGCGTCCGGGCTGACGCGGAAAACGTACTTGTTGAGCTTTTCCGAGAGGAGCGTGGCTTTCTCGGTCAGGATGACGGTTTGGATATGGTCGTGGACTTCGTTCATGACGCGAGCCTTTCGGAGAGTTTTTCGAGGGCGGCCTTGGTGACGACGATCTTGTCGAACGCGAGCAACTGCTCGGTGTTGACGTCTTCGGCCCGGGTGAGCTGGGCCTTCGCGACGTTGCGAGCGGCCTTGAAGGTGGTGTCGTCGAACTGGGTGGAAACGATCAGGGTCTTTTTGGCGTCCTTGGCCGTTTCCGACAGGAGGGACACAAACAACTTCGTCTTCGGCTCGGCCACAGAGAATTGTTCGACGACCAAAACGTCGCCGCCGAGAATCCGGGCGCTGAGCGCTTTGCGGAAGGCCAGTTTCTTGACGGCTTTCGGGACATTCTTGGTGTAATCCCGGGGCTTCGGGCCATGGGCCACGCCACCACCGACCCAAACCGGGCTGGAGAAATATCCTGCGCGGGCGCGGCCGGTGCCTTTCTGGCGCCACGGCTTGCGCCCGGAGAGAGCGACATCGCCCTTGGTTTTGGTGCAGGCAGTGCCGCTGCGGCGGGCCGCTTGGATGGCCACAACGACGTCATGGACAGCCTGGCGGCCTTTTTCTTCCTCGGTAATCAGATCGATCTTGGCCTTCTGTGCGTCGGCGGCTGTGAGAACGGTGGCGCTCATGGATTCAAATGCGGTGGACACGACACATCGTCCGCCCCGTGACCGGGACGATTCGACTTGCGGCGATGTGTTGAATGTTCATTGGTGTGGTTTCCCTTGGGACCTCGTTGGAATCAGGGGACTAAAAAAACCACGCTGAGGTGGTTGTCGCGTCCTCCCGACGGCTTGCGGGAGGGAGGAGTTTACGAATCGACTTTCGCGAAACAAGAAAAAAAGAAAAAAACTTTCAGGGGCCTCCCGGAACGGGTCCGAGGGGTGGCTGCCTCGCATGGATTCGAACCATGACAAAGTGATCCAGAGTCACTTGTGCTACCGTTACACCACGAGGCAATGGGGCCCTGAAATGTCAGATTCAGGTCGGGCGGCCTGAGACACCCTTTTCGCCGGCCGCGCGGCCGGATTTTCGAAACGGGAGGGTCGAAATACAGCAATCCACCCGGGTTCGCAATAAATATCGTTACTCAGCCGTCCGCCAGATGGCGGCCAGTGAGGTGGAGTGCGGAGACGGCGGACTCGAGGACCTCGGCGAAAGTGCGGTCGAGGACCTCCGGGGTGCCGGAGAGCCGCGCGGTCCAGTTGGCATCGGCGACGGCACCGGGCACGTTGAATCGGTCCGAAAGCCCGAGAAGGTCGGTGATCTGGTGGACGGCCAGCCAGGAGTTCGTGGCAAAGAGACCGCGAACAAACGCGGCATGGACCTGGCGGTCAAACGGACGCGGAATCTCCAGCCCGGGACTGCCGCAGAAATCCAGCATTTCGCGCATGCAGCGCAGGGCATGCTCGCGGGTCTCGGGTTTTTCGGCCTCGGCGGCCCATTCTTCCCAGAATTGCCGGATGGTCGGGTGATCGTGCGTCGCGAACGTCGCCAGGCTGAGCCGTTGGTAGTCTTGGCCGGGGATCATTGAGCCATCGGGACGGCGTTCCCATTGCGGGATTTTGAAGCCGGGAATCGCGAGGGCTTCGAGTGTGGGACGCACATAAGGCGCAACCTCGCCGAGGTCTTCCGCCACGAGTCGGTGGGGGCCGGTCTCCTCGACGAAGATTGACAGCAACATCTCGCCCTGACGGCGGTTGTACTCGCGGTTCTGCTCGGAGCTGTCGTCATGGGGAACAAAGCCCGGGAGCGGACCGCCGGTGATCGCGCGGGCTGCGTCCTCCGACAGATCGATGAAGCGCTCGTTTTGCTGCGGACGCCACGGAAAGCTGTAGATGCGGAAAAACCCGAGGGCATGGTCGACGCGCAGGAAGTGAAAAATCTCACGGGCGGCCCGGAGGCGGCGACGCCACCATGCAAAGTTGTCGCGCGACATCTCACGCCAGTCGTAGAGCGGGAATCCCCAATTTTGCCCCCACTGCTCCGTGAAGGGATCGCTTTTGAAGATCTTCTCCGGCGGGGCTCCGCTGGATCGTGTGAGATCAAAGATGCCGGGCTCCGCCCACACATCGGCGCTGTAAATGCTGACTCCCACCGGGATGTCACCAATGAGCGCCACGCCGAGCCGGTCGCAGGCAGCCCGCACGGTTTTCCACTGCGAGTAGGCGATCCACTGAACGTAGGAAAAAAAACGGATCAAATCCCGGAAGCGCCGCCCGTCCTTTGCCGGCAACGAGGCGGCCCATTCGGCAGCGCCGGCGGGTGTCCGGTGTTCGGCGGGCCAGTCTTCGGTGACCTCGGTTCCATTCCACTCGACGAGCGACCGGAAGATGGCATACGGCTCGAGCCAGTCGCTCTCCGTTGTTTCGAACTTCGCGAACGCGCGGGCGCGCATGCGATCCCCTCCCCGCCCACGGAACTGGCGGAAAGCCGCAAGCAACAAATCCCGCTTCAGCGCCTTTACGGCGGTGTAGCGCACCGGTCCGGCGCGCAAGGCGTCGAGATCGTGCTTCGCGCAAACTTCTTTGAAGTCCTCCGGGCTCAAATCCGGGAGCCATTCCGGCACGGTGGCGATCGTGGCCGGTTCAATCGCCATCGAACTCAGGATATTGTACGGGCTGTGGTCCGCACCCGTTTCATTGAACGGCAGGATCTGCACAATCCCGAAGCCCTTTTCCGCGGCCCAGGAAGCAAACTCCACCAAGGCCGCCGCGTCGCCGATACCGAGGTCGCCCTTTCCCCTCAGAGCTGTGACCGGGGCCAGAATCCCGGCAATCCTCTTTTCCGGCGACAATTCGCTCATGCTTCGAGCCGCACGGTTATGATCTCAAAGGGCTGAAAGTCAAGCTCCACGGCTCCGTTGCGAACCTCAAGTCGCGCACCCGGTTCTTCCAACAAATTCGCCAGATGGGCCGTTCGAAATGGCAGCGCGCTCGACAACCGGACGCGTCCCCGCGACCCATGAGACTCATACATTCGGACGATCATTGCTTTTCGGTCATCGGACCATTTGATCGCTTCCAGGACGATGGCCGGCTGGTCGACTTGGAAGAATGACCGTTCGCTCGGGAGCTCACCCGGTGTGGCTTCCATGGGCTTCAATACGAGCGGGACGTTGAGAGCGTAGGATTGCTCGATGACCCGGGCCGCACGGAAATCGCCGCCGTGTGGCATCACCGCAAACGTGAACTCATGGCGGCCACGGTCAGCCTTCGGGTCCGGCGCAATCGGTGCCCGGAGCAGGCTGATCCGGATGATATTTCCCCAGACGTCGTGGCCGTATTTGCAATCGTTCAGCACCGCCAGACCGCCGCCGGGCTCGGAGAGATCGACCCACTTGTGCGCGCAGACCTCAAAGCGGGCGAGGTCCCAACTCGTGTTCGCGTGGGTTGGCCGGTCCAGATGACCGTACTGGATTTCATAGGTCGCGCGGGACGACCGCACCGCAGCCGGGAACGCGACTTTGAGCATTTTTCGCCGCTCCTGCCAGTCGACGACATTCCGGAAATCCAAACGCGGCGAGCCCGCGCGCAGCACGATCTCCTGCTCGATTCGGGATGACCCAAACGACCGGACGACCCGCACGACCGCGCGGAGCGGATGCGAATCGACCACTTCCATCGAATCGACTTGGTCGAGATTCCGAAACTTCTCGCGATAGAAGACATCGACATCCCAAGCGTCCCAGAAATTCGGGATGTCTTCGTGAAGTTGAAAGAGGTTGCCGACGGCGCCCGCCGGCACCATTTCCCGTCCCGATTCGACCAGAACAAGCGACGTGAGTTGTCCCTTGCGGTTTAGGCGGGCCCGGATGATTCCGTTTTCGAGGGTCAGGCCCTTGGCATTTTCAACGACCTTGACCGGAACGAGATCCGCCTCCCCCGGTTCCGCCGCGTCGACGACCCGGTATCCACAGGCCGGCACATCGACAACCGCCGGCGAACCATCGGGAAGATCGACCACTTCGGTCCGATGAAAACCGAGCGTGTTGCCGACAAAAAGGGGCGACTTCAGCCCGCGGGCATCAATTTTCGGCGCCAAGGCGGCGAGAGACGACGCGACCACGGACTCGCCGAGCTGGCGCACTGTTTCGTAATCCCGGTCGCTGTCGAGATAGACCCAGTGGATGGAAGAACCCGGGATGATGTCATGGAATTGGTTCAACAGGACGAGCTTCCACGCCCGGTCCAAAGCCGCCTGGTGGCTGGACGCATCCTTACGACCCAGTCCCGTCACGTCATAGACCGCCCGTTCCGGGTCGGCCGCTGCTTCGCGGTGTTTGGGTGAAAGGACTTTGCCAATCAGGTCGAAAAACTCGGCGTCGCGGAGCAGCAACTCGGACTTCCGGTTTCCGCGCTTGTTTTTGGCCTGCGTCGTATAGGTCCCTCGATGCGCCTCGAGGTAGAGTTCGCCGGACCAGACCGGCAGATCGCGCGCATCCTCTTCGGCTTTGCGGAAGAATTCCTTCGCCGTTTCGAGCTGCAATGGCGGCACGCCGTCGAAATCCTTCAGGCGTTTCGCCTGTTCGAGCATGGTGATGCTGGGCCCGCCGCCACCATCTCCGAAGCCGTAGACGAGCAACGAACGCGTTGCGCGGCCATGCTCGCGGAAGTTCCGGGCCCCCTTCAGCAACTCGCGCGGCCCGGTGTCCGCATTGTAAGTGTTTGCCGGCGGGAAATGCGTGAAGACGCGCGTTCCATCGATGCCCTCCCACAGAAAAGTGTGATGCGGGAATTTGTTGAACTGGCTCCACGATATCTTCTGAGTCAGGAAGTAGTCGACGCCCGCCTTCTTCATGATCTGCGGCATTGAGGCGGCATATCCGAAGACGTCCGGAATCCACACGTCGACCGTCTCAAAACCCAGCTCGTCCCGGAAAAACCGCTTCCCATGGACGATCTGCCGGACCAGCGACTCGCCGGAGGCCAGATTGCAGTCGGTCTCGATCCACATCGAACCGACCGGTTCCCACTGGCCGCGTTTCACCGCCTTTTTGATCCCCCGGAAAATCTCCGGGTAATAGGCTTTCATCCACGCATACTGCTGGGCCTGCGAACAGACGAAGACGTACTCCGGATACTTCTCCATGTAGTCCAGCGCCGTCGAAAACGTGCGCGCGCACTTCCGAATCGTCTCGCGCAGCGGCCAGAGCCACGCCGTGTCGATGTGGGCATGGCCGACACCTGACGTTCGATGGACCGTTTCACCATTCCGCTTCGACATCACGCCCGCAAGAACCGCGCGTGCCGCAGGGATGCTGGCCGGATCATTTTCATTGAAGACGTTGACCGCTTCATTGAGGGCGTAAAGCAACTCATTTCCGCGCTGCGAATCTTCGCCCAGAGCATCCATCGCCTCGGCCGCCACACGGAAATCATAGTAGAAATCAAAGGCTTCGCGGTTGACGCACACCAGTTCGCATTGGTGCAGCTGGAAGTACGGTTTTCCGCCGAATTCCGGGAGATTCAAGAACTCCGAGTCGCTCACTTCCATCGGATTGGCGCCGCTATTCGCTGCCGCCTCGACATAGAACTCGAACGCCTCACCCCCTTTGGCACGTGCCGCCACCGGGATGTCCTCGCGGTTCCGGTTCAGGGCGCGAACGACTCGCCCTTCGGAATAGATCAACCCCTCGGCCGTGAATCCTTCTCCGCGCGAATCCGCCAGTCGCATGAGAACAACGACTTCGCGACCTTTCCATTCTTTCGGAACCTGTCCGCGGACGCGAAACCACGTCGTGTCCCAAAGCGGCCCCCAGGCCGCACCGACGGCGAACGGTTGGTAGTTGGCTCGAAACGCCTCTTCGGCCGGAACGGGCTCGCCCCCGACCGTCCATGCCGCCACATCGACCTCGACGCGCGGCGTGTAAATCAGGGCTTGGATCCGGGGGAGAGTGGAATGAATTCTTTGGCGGGTGACAGCTGGATGCTTGAGCATGGGAGAGCCATCTTTCGTACTCTCCGCCGATCAACTGTCGAGAAAATCAAGGAGTCTGGAGCTGACGAAGCAGGCATCGAAGCAACCGGGATAACCTGATTGACACATCAGGTTCCTCCAGCAGCCCGCGGCGTTCGGTCGGATCGGCCACAAACGCTGCCGACACGGCATCGGCAAAAGCGCCCGGTTCGTGGATTTGGGACAGGTATTCGTCGAATCCGCGGGGCGCCTCGACGCCCGATTGGCGGATTTGCCGGCAGGCTTCGACAACATCCCGGCGAAGTTCGCTGACCTCCGGCGAATCGGAACCGAAATCCTCCAAAACGCGCACTTCCGCACGCGGGAAGGGTTTCATTTTCCAACCGGAAAAAACCACACGGGCCACGCCCTGGAGAATCAAGTTCGACGTTCCGTCCTCGTTCGCGACGCAGGCTCGGACAACTCCCAAGCCCCCGATGGCGGCAATTCCACCATCGTCGTCCGCATGCGCGATCGCAAACATTCGGTCGCCATCCAGGCACTCGGCCAGCATCCGGCGGTAGCGCGGTTCAAAAATGTGAAGCGGCAGCAACGCATGAGGGAAGAGCGTCACGCCCGGCAGCACCATGGCACCAACGGTTTCAGGAATGACGTCTTCGTTCACGTTGGCGGTTACGGTGTCACGAACACAATTGGATGCGAAAGGTTCTCACACCCACGCCGGAAGAGTGCATCCTCCAGGAAGAAGTCCGGCAGCGCCCGCCAGCTCACAGAACCGCGCGAGCCCCGCCTTTTCATCGTCGCCCAACGAATACCGGATGTTCCGCGTCAAATAGTCCAGGGCTTCGCCCGGGTTCGCCTGCCGCTCTGAGATCTCGGGCCGTGCCTCGAGTCCCGCGGCGGCCGCCAGTCGCAGAAGTCCGCCCAGCGAAGGCGCGTTCTCATATCCCGGCCGGACTGCCCACACCGCAAAGACAAACGGAAGCCCGGTCCAACGAAACCACGCCTCTCCCAAATCAGTGATCGTCCAACCCGCCGCCGGGGCCGCTTGAAACTCCAAAGCCGGATCGCCAATGATCAGTCTCGCCGCGTCCGGGTCGTCGGATTTCTCGACCAGTCGTGCGGAGATCTGGAAAAAGCCGCGCACCAGCACCGCAAGGAGCGCGCACGAGGACCGCGACGACGGGTCCAACACGATCTCCTGAGCTTCGGCCAAAGGCCGCGGATGCGCCAGAATCACGCTCCGAACCGTCCCCCGAGCAGAAATCGAAACGCCATCGACTGCGACCGCGTCGGGACGTTCCAGCAACGCCACGACCGGGATCAAGGCAGCATCGAACCGCCCCGACAAGAAATCCGCCGCAAGCAACGATGGCACCTCAAAGGTGACACGGTCCTCGATTCCGAAGACCAGCGGCCGCGCATTCAGGTAAGGAACGCAGCCGATCCGTGCGTCCAAAGGAAACAACCCGCTCATTCAGGCGGCGACCTTCTCGGTCGACGAGATGCGTTGATAGTAGCTGTCGCGCTGCATGGGAATGCGCCCGGCCTCGCGGATCGCCTTCTCCATCATTGCCACGGTCTGTTCCTGCGGGGTTTTCGCTCCGGCCATATGAAAGATTCTCTCTTCCTTGATCGTTCCGTGGAGGTCGTCCACGCCGTAGTTGAGCGAAATTTGGGCGGTCGGAAGCCCGAGACTGATCCAATAGCCGGTGACATGCCGGATGTTATCGAGATAAATGCGGCTCACCGCGAGATTGCGAAGTTCCTCAAAGGCGGTCGCATGCCGGATGCCCTTCAACTCGGGCCGGGCACCATCCGGTTCAAAGGCAAACGGAATGAAGCCGGTGAAGCCGCCGGTTTCATCCTGCAATTCCCTCAGCCGGCGCAGGTGATCCACGCGATGCGCAGCCGTTTCGATGTGACCGTAGAGCATCGTGCAGGTGCTCCGGCCGCCGAGTTGGTGCCATGTCCGGTGCACCTCGGCCCATTCCTCGGCCGTTTCCTTGCCGCGGCAAATGCGCTCGCGGATTTCCGGGTCAAAAATTTCCGCGCCACCACCGGTGATCGCACCCAACCCGTGCTCGCGCAAAAGGACAAGCATGTCGCGGATCGGCAGCTTGAAAACCCGCTCGGCGAGGTGCCGGATCTCGACGGCCGTGAAGGCCTTGATCACCAAATCGCCGTCAAGCGCCCGCAGTGCGTCGAGCAACTCCAGATACCAACTCCCGGGCAGCGTCGGATGCAAACCGCCGACCATATGGATTTCCGTGATCCCCTGCTCGAGGCCTTCACGAACATTTGCGACAATCTCCGGAATCGCCTGCTCAAACGCATGTGACTCCCGCTTTTTTGCACCAAACGCACAGAATTGGCACGAGAGGATGCAGACGTTCGAATAGTTGATGTAGCGGTTGTGGATGTAAGTCGCCACGTTGCCGTTCAGGCGCTCGCGAACGACATTTGCGATCTGCCCGACCCCGTTCAGGTCCCGGCTCGCATACAGCACCAGTGCATCTGACTCGCTGATCCGCTCTCCGGCCATCACCTTTTCCGCAAGGGGCCTTAACTCCGGAGCCAGTAATCGAACATGCAATGCCATGGAAAAAATCAACCTTCCAAGTTACGCGCACGGCGCGCAAGCCGGATTCCCGCAGCTCAGTACCGGAACCGCGGCTTTCCTTCCGGCGTCGCCGCCGGCACCGGAATCGTGTCCGGCATGATCTCCGGTTCAATATTCAAGTCCGGTGGCGGGACATTCGGATCCGGCAAGGGAATGTCGTTGACCGGCGGCCCCGTGTAAGCCGAGCTTTCCGATGAGCGCGACGTGCGTCGGCGGGCGCCGGATTCCGTCGGCTCCTCCCGGGGCTTTGGCCGCGGCGGCGCGGGCGCCATGTTTTCGTTGGCTACATACCCGGTGCGGGTGTCCTCCAACTGGACCAAACTGAATCCCATTTCCCGACTCAGCATTTTGACCCGCGTGTCGACCGTCAGCGATGCATCCGGCCGCCCCTGCTGCGGACCCAGCCGGTAGAAGGGCGTAAACTCCCGGATGATTGAATACTCCGGCGCCGTTTCCGGCGAATACCGTTCGCTCGCACACCCGGCCAAAAACGAAACAGTGAACGTCGCGGCCAGGCCGATCGCCTTCTGCATCAGCCCGAGATGTCTCTGCCCGTGTCGTTTCACAAATAAACCGCGAATATGGCGTCACCGCACCGCCTCTGCAATCTTTTGCCGCCCCGGGACCGACAACGGGCTTTTTGCTTGCCACCACGCTCCCCCGCGGCCGACATCTGATCGCCATGACCGATGCCGGCCCGAAGTCCCTCCCTTGGCAGCCAAATGCCATCTGGACCGCCGTCAATCAGCGCGCTCACGTCCTCGTTCCCCTGTTGTTGTTCGTTTTTGCACTCCTTTACTACGCTTCGTACGTCCGGTCCGGATTAAACCTCGGCGGCGAAGGCGGCACGGCGGCCGTCGTCGCCATGCGCCTCATGGACGGCCAGCGGCCCATCGTCGACACGTTCCTCGGCTACAACGTTCTCTGGTTTTTTCCGGTCGCCTGGCTCTTCGAAATCACCGGTCCAAACTACCTCGCACTCCGGTGGTTCTTTTTCGCATTCTGCATCGCCTCCGGTTTTCTCGTCTACTGGACGGTGTTGCGCTACACGGCCCATGCGTGGTTCAGTGCGATTCCCGCGGTTTTGGTCATCCTGATTCCCGGGATGATCTTCCGGAACTACATGCCGTTCCTCGGCATTCTGAACGCCTATTTGCTGACCTCAGCATGGATCGTTCCGCACCGATCCCCTTTGCGGGTCATCGCCTGGGCGGTTGCGGCCGGAGCGGGTCTTGGGATCACATTCCTGTTCCGCATCGACCTCGGGATCTTCAATTCAATGATCTTTGCCGGACTGGCCCTTCTTTTCCCATGGGGTTACCGGGGCGAGTTTCGCCGACGGGCAGTCACAGCCGCGATCGCAGCCCCGGCAGGCGTGGCCATGTTGGTCGTCGTTCACCTCCCGTTCTTGTGGGACGCCAGCAAACGCGACTACCGGGAGGCATTCGTCGGCCAGTACGCGAGCTGGGGCGCGATGGTCGCCTCGGAATTCCGCCACTGGAAAGATTCGTTCAAAACAGCCGCGCCCCCAGCGTCGGCCACCGCGACCGCACCCGGAGGTGCCTCGTCCGCCCCGGCCCCGACCCAAGCCCCCACGGCCGAAGCGCCACAAGCCGATACTTGGGAAAACCGCGGCGCGCTCGCCCGGGCGCCCCTCGCTGACATCTGGTCGACGGGCGTCGATTGGCACGACCGCTCTCTGGCGATCTCCACCTACGTTCCAATCTTTCTGTCCGTCCCGATCGTTGCCGTCGGCGGAATTCTCCTGCTGGCCGGCCTTTGGCGGAGAGATCCCGAGGCAAAATTCCGAACGCTTTTCCCGCTCACCGTCCTCGGCTGTTCACTGACCCTCTTCCCGCAATACTACTTTTTTCGACCCGACACGGTTCACATCGCAGAAATGATGGTGCCATTCCTCGCGGCCTTGGCCGTCGTGATCTGGGCCAGCCTCCGATTTGCCCGGTCCCGCCGCGGCCCGGCGCGGTATCCGGCGGTCGGCTTCGCGATTGTTTGTGCGGTCTTCGCCGGGATCTACGTTTCGCACGCGATGCCAAAAGCCTCCGCCGGGACGATCGCCGCCCGCAAAAAAGCCACCCATTCCTTCGTCGCACTCAATGGCGTCGACGTGCTTGTCCGACGCCGCGAGGCCGCCTGGCTGAACGCGCTCCAGGCAGCCATTATCAACCACTCGATCCCCGGTGACTACGTTCTTTGCCTGCCGTATTCGCCGACGATCAACTTCATGGCCGACCGGCCCTCGCCGCTTCACAACCTTTACGTCGACAACGCGACCGCCGGAGATTTTTTCGACGGGATCTTCGAAGAGACGATGGAAGACGATCCGCCCGCCGTCGTCGTTGTCGACCAACGGGCCATCAACAAAACCGAGGACTCCCGGTTCCGAAACTGGGCCCCGCAGCAATACCAGTGGCTTCGCGACAACTACATCTATGTGGGTCGCTACTTCCGAAACGAAGTCTTCGTCCGCCCCGACAGAATTCGTGTCAACAAGCCGTCGGAATCCGTTGAGCCGAGTGATTGAAGAACCCATCCATCTTTTGACCGGCGCCAACGAGCGCTTCGCCCCGGGGCTCATGGTCGCCGTCGCAAGTGCATTGGCATCGATTGCTGCTCCGGCGGGCACCGTGGTCCATGTCTTGGACGGTGGACTCTCACAACCCAGCAAACAACGGCTCGAGCGGGTAACCCGTCGACTCGGAGCCACCCTTCGACTGCACAATATCCGAACGGCGGACTTCGACGGTTTTCGCCCCGGCCCCCAAGGGTCGACCATGACCTATGCGCGGCTGCGGATGGGTTCCTTCATAGAAGCCAGAAGGGTCATTTATTTCGATTCGGACATGATTCTTTTCGGCGATCTCCGGAGCATCTGGGACCGGCCGCTCGAGTCAACGGTCGCAATGGCTTCCCGTGACCGGAAAGTCCTCTTTCTCCCCGACGATTGTCCATGGCCGCTTTCTTCCACCGAGGCGTCCCTTCCTTATTTCAACTCCGGTTTTCTCGTGGTGGATCTCGACCAGTGGCGGAGTTTGGATCTGGAATCACAGGCCCTGTCACTGGCACGAGAACAGGCCCACGCCTGCCGTTGGCACGACCAGACCATTCTCAACTACCTGCTACGCGGACGAATCCAGCTGCTGTCGGATTCATGGAATTGGCAGCGTGAGGCGCTTCCGCAGCCCCCTGAATTCGACGCCCTCGTCCTCCACTTTACGACTCCCAAAAAACCATGGCTTTTCTGGGGAGCCGATCTCCGCTTCCGGCTTTGGCGCTGCCTCTACCGCTTGCTCTTCGGCTCCTGCCTGGCGCTGTTTCTTCACCGGGATCGCTGGCTGGGGCTGCTTTCCGGAGGTTGGGAAACGCTGGTTCGCACCTCCCCTTGGCTTCACGGGATCTATTTGAAATATCTGGCCGCACTCCCGAAGGACTCATCCCCCGGTCGTCTGGATTACTATCAGTCGGGTAACGGGCGACCCTTGTGCAATTCTGAAATGCAGATGCAAAACGCCATCCTCGAAGCGGCAAAAACCCGCTGGAAGCACCGTCTCAACGGCGCTCCCGGTGGCCAGAGATCACTTCGCTCGTCTTAGCTTCGGGCGGTCAGCCCCGCGAGATACGCTGTCGTTTCCTTCGCGGTGTCATGCATTTCTGCAAGGAAGCGTGCCGCTCCCGCCTGGGAGGCCATCAGCATCTCCGGGTCGCGCAACAGTTCCCGCGCCCCGTCGACGAATCGCTCCCAGTTCCCGGATGCAAACAGGCCCAATCCGAAGCGCTCAAAAATTCCATCCGGGTTGACAGCGAGTGAGAGGATCGCGGTCTTTCCGAGACCGGCCTGAATGAAGCTGTTCGGCCAGCCCTCCCATTCCGACGTGTTGACGAATATCTTTGCCCGGTCGTAGTGCTCCTGAATGCGGTGGTAGGGCACACTTTCGATAAACCGGAGGTTCGAAAGACCCGCCGCCTCACCGGCGATTTGTTCCCACAATGCCCGGTTTTCCGGCGGACAGATCATTTCAAAAGACGCGGAGGGAATCAGACGGGCCAACTCGAGAAACAGGTGCGGCCTTTTGATTGGCTGGCAGCGGGAAACCCAGAGAAAATCGACTTTCTTCCCCAACGAGGGCGGGGTTCTCCGCGGAAAGACAAGGTAGCGATAAAGCTGAGCGTCCAGCCCGCGGGTGCGGAAGACCTCAAGCTGATCACACGTAATCGCATGCCGGGCGTCTGCGTGCCGGACCGCGAAGTCGAACAGGCGCCCAAAAAACGGCCGCTCCTGGACGTGCGCTCCATTGATCTCGCTGTCCAGGGCACAGATGAAATTCAGCCGATACCGAAAAACCGGCCGGCCGAGCCACAGGATGAAAAGCCAGGCTGTCCAGCCCATCACGACGACCCAGTCCGGCCGTTCGTCGGCGATCACCCGGAAAACACGCGGCAGAGCCTTCAACATCTCGACAATCCGCCCGGTATGAAACGCGCCGGCATTCCGAATCCGCACACCCTGAAGTTCCAGTCGATCCGGTTGGCCCATGTCGCCCGCGGCGATCGTCACCCGATGTCCACGGCCCGCCAGCTCCCTCGCGAGGAGTGCCACCTGCAATTCCGCCCCGCCCGACGTTCGCATGGACGTCTCATCCAAAACCAAATGTGCGGCGCTGGAGAGAAAAAGGATCTTCACGCCTCCGGTTTTTCCAGAACCCGCGCCGGATTTCCCGCGACGACCGCACCCGCCGCCACATCGCGTATCACCACCGAACCCGCTCCAATCACAGCACCATCCCCGATCCGCACCGGGCCCAGGATCACCACATGCGGCCCCACCCACACACGGTCACCCAAAATCGGCCCGGGCCCGCCCGGATCCTTCTCGCCCAGCGTCGTCGCGTGACGAAGCGTGCAGCCCGCCCCAATCACCGCGTCCCGGTGCACCACCAATCCCATCCCGTGATGCACTGCCAAGCCCGGACCGATCGATGTTCGATAGTCGAGCTCGATACCCAGAATCCAGTGCACGACCAGAATATAGAGTCCCAGCACCGGAATCCCGAGCCACCAAAACCGCGACCGGCGGATCCCGGCGCACAGCCGGAAGAACGCCATCACAAACCGTCCTTTCGAACTCGCGGCATTCGCCTCCCAGTCTTGAAGAATATCCGAAATCATCTAGCCACCATCTGGTGACCGTGACCTTTTACATGCCGGAATCGCACTTGCCGAGCCCGGATCGCCGCGCGGCGTGGGAATCCGGTTCGCCTCCCACTCTCCTCGCCGGCGGGAAATCCGCGTCCGCTCAGGCATGGATTTTCCAGACATTCATCGAACTGCACACATGCGCCGACGTCAAATTGAGCACGGTCCTCCCGGATCACGGCGTCGTCGTGACCCTCGCCAATTTCCTTCCAACCGGCTTTCGAGCGCCGCCGGATCTCTTCATCGCCGCCGTCGTCGCCGATTTTGTCCCCCATCCCGGCACCCAGCTTTCCATTGTCCAGAATGCCGCCCACGCCCGGCGGCTTCCACGCTCGATCTTCCTGCGCCATTGGCCGCAACCCGGTCTGTTACCCCGCAGGCGCGAACGCGGCGATGCTCTGGAACGCGTCGCCTTTTTCGGCGACCCTTCCAACCTCGCGCCGGAGCTGGCCTCACCGGAATTCGCACGCCGCCTGCATCAGTCCACCGGAGCCATCCTCGAAAGCCGCGCCCCCGCGCGATGGGCTGACTTTTCGGACGTGGATGTTGCTTTGGCGATCCGCGATTTTTCAGGCGCGCAGCACCTGAACAAACCCGCTACGAAGCTTTACAATGCCTGGTTGGCCGGTGTTCCGCTGCTCACCGGCCGCGACTCCGCCTACCGGGCCGAAGCCACAAACGGCAGCGACTACCAGATCGCCCGCTCGCCCGACCATGCCATCGAAGTAATTGCCTCATGGAGAAACAATCCGTCGATCCGAAACGCGATCGTCGAAAATGGGCACAAAAAAACGGCGCTCTGTTCAAGAGACGCCGTTCGCAGGCAGTGGAAGGACTTTTGCACGCAGGAACTTCCGGCACGTGCGGAGGAATGGTTCCGCCGCTCACCGGTCGCCCGGACGCGTTTCTGGCTCGCTCAGCGCATGGTTTTCTGGCTCGACCGCCACATCCGTTCCTGAAACGTGTCGCGGACGACCGATAGCGCACAGGCCGGATCGTCGATCATCGCCGCCAGAACCTGAACAAGCGCGGCGACCGGCTGGCCCGCCAGAAGGCCACCGGCCATCTGCAACCTCAACACCGCACGGGCAGCCCGCGGAAGCGAGCGTCGATATCTCCGCCAAAATCCCGACGGATCCCCCGGAACGCCGCCCACGCGCAGCGGACCCAACAGCGATTCCACCGCCTCCACTCCCGGCAGTTGCCGGTTCCAGATGCGGGACGCGATCTCACGAGCTTCCGATTGGGTTCGCTCGGCAGCTGCATGCGAAAGCGATCCCGGCCGGTGCCGATAGTCCACCAAACGCCTCGCCACGTTCGCTCCACGCCCCGTCTCGATCACCCGCGCCCAAAGCTCCCAATCCTGGCAAATTCGAAAACGCTCATCATACCGGAATCCCCGTCCGTCCCACCCAACACGCCGAAAAAGCACACCGGTGTGAATGAACGGATTCCGAAACGGCAGCGTGCCCCGGATCGCCCGGTCTTCCGTCGGAACATGGATCAACCCGGTCACCCTGCCACTTTCATCGATGATCCGGCCCTGCGACCCCACGATGGCCACCCCATCACCAGCCGCCGCCAAAAGCGCTTCCAGGCGGTCTGGATGGGACACGTCGTCCGCGTCCTGCCGCGCTATCCAATCGCCACGCGCTTCTTCAAGCGCCTGATTCAGGCACGCTGTCTGGCCCCGATTGACCCGGTTTTCAAGAAAACGAATCCGGGAATCGGTCGCCGCCCTCCCCCGGAGCCACTCGCCACTCCCGTCCGTCGAACCATCATCGACGATGAGAAACTCGAAGTTCCGGAACGTCTGCTGCAGAATCCCTTCGACAGCGTCCCTCAGGAACGGCCCCCCGTTGAAGACCGTCATGACAACCGAAACCTTTGTCATCCCAGAACCGACTCGAAAATCGCCCGGTGCTCCGCGATCCATTTCTGAACGTCGAAGCGATCGACGGCCCACTCGCGCGCAGACACGGCCATGGCCTCGCGCGCCTCGAGCACATGCTCGATGGCATCCGAAAGCTCGGTCGCTGTCGGCGCGTGCGAGACCTCATAGTTTTCCGGACCCGGCACCAACACACCGCATGTTCCCGGCACCAGTTCCGGCATGCCCCCCGTCGCCGAACCAACAACCGGAAGACCACAGGCCAGCGCCTCGATCACCACGGTCGGACAGGGATCCATGTATTTCGGATGAACCAGGACACTGTGCGCTCGATAAAGCTCCGGGGCGTCCGCTTGAGAAAATCGCTCGATCCGCCGCACGAAACGATCCAGCCGCAGCCTGCGGACCGTCTCACGAAAGTCTGCTTCTCCGTTCTTCCACTGGAAGCGTCCGGCGACCGTCAACTCCACATCAAATCCCCTTGCGCGCAAATCACGAAGCGCCCGCAATAACGGAAGAACGCGGTCACGCGTGCCGTGCGTCCCCGCCGCCAGCAACCGGGGTTTGGCAACCACCCCTGGCGCCGGCTGAAAGCGCACGAGGTCGACTGGATTAAACAGGACTTGCGAAGCGATCCCCGGAAAGTCGCCCAGCCACCGGCCGGCCGATCGCCGGCAGAACTCGCTTTGAAAAATGATGAAGTCCGCCATGCCCGCCAGCCGCCGCATCGGGCCATTGAAACGTTCGCTTTCCTTCCCCGCCCAGGCCGGAAAGCCCACCCCGTTCTGGTTCCAGACAACGCGAATCCCCTGCCGTCGGCAAACGCGGAACAAATCCTCTGCAAACTCCGGCTGACTGCTGCTGACAGAATACAGGATGTTGAACTCCCGCTCGTCCCCGCCAAACGCCTCACGCAGCGGCAAAAGTTTGACAGCACCCCCGTGGATTGGGCGGCCATCGTCGAGCACCCCGCCGAACCCCACCCGCGTCCGGTTCCGCGTGGCCGCCCGGATCTTCTGGAAGGCTCGCCCGGCTTCCATCCGGCGAGGAAATGCCAGTCCGGCCCGCACCGCCTCGCGCACACCCCACGGGATCAGTTCCCCTGCGATCATTCAGCCATGATAGATCGCCAACACTTTCAAAAGAAAGCCGGCAAGTGCCGCTTCGTCCGGAACCTTTGATAACGCACGAAGCTCCCGGCTGTTCGCCGCCGCCAAGGCAATCGCCTGCGCGGGATCATCAACATAAGCCACCCCGGCGTGAAACACCTGTTCATAATAAGCGGAATTCGCCGGATAGACCACCGGGCGACCTGAACCCAGCGCCTCCCAGACCCGAAGCGAAGCCGACCGATCGCCCGCCTTAACCAGGAATGGTTCACCCGAAGCCGCGCTCTCCGCACGGACAGCATAAGGAAACACCAGAGCCGGAGCCGAAACACCGTTCTCCCGAAGATTCAACAAATCCTGGACCGACGGCACCAAAATCAAACCCGGAGACCGAACTTCGCCCGACAGCCCACCGGGTCCACAAAACTGGAAAACCGGAGCACCCACCGCAACCGGCCCGTAGCCAATGATCAAAGCCCGCCCCGGAGCCGGCTCGACTCTCCGGATTCCGAGAGTCGTCAGCGCCCGCGCCACCATTTCCATGATGTCATCCAGTTCCGAATCATGGCCGCTTCTGTGACTCCATCCGACCTCCTTCGGACGCGCACTTCGGGTCGTCCGGCGGTGAAACGTGTGGGCGGCTTCCCGCAGGAAACCGCGCGCCCGCTTCGACACTCCCGGCGCACGCGGCGGCACGTCCGCCTCCAATCGGTCATAAAGACTTCGCAGGCCGGATTCGAGCCTGGCCGTGGTATGCTCGGCTTTGAACCGATCGTGCTGGATTTCGAGCGTCCTCGTAAGAACGTTGCGCTCAATGTCCTGCCGGATCCGCTCGAATGCCTCGCCCGCCTCCGCAAAAAGCGATTCAGGTTCCAGGATGTCCCGGGCAACCCCAAGCCGCGTACTCAGAATCTTGCACCGTGCCGCCGCCGCCTCCATAACGGCCTGCGGACCGCCCTCCCAGCGGGACGGCACGACAAAAAGATCCGCCGCATTGTAAAGCCGGTTCAGCGTCTTCCGGTCGAGGATGTTCTCGCGGAAATCGTCACCCGCGATCCCGGGGCGTCCGACAAACGTGAACGGCACACCGGCCTGCTCCAAAGCGCCACGAATCCAATGCCGCCTCGGACCGGCCAGAAGCACATGAATCGGACATCCCGCCGTCTTCAGACGTCGCAGGATGGCCACCAACAACTCCGGTGCCTTTTGCACTTTGGGCGAACGAAGGTCGGCCCCCTCGGTGTCGCGGTGAAAGTTGGCAATGACGTAGGCGTCACGCGGAAGACCAAATTCCTCACGCAGCGCCGCGCGGTCCGGAATCGGAAAGAAAAGTCCGGGATCAATGGTGTAAGGAATGTGCTCAACCGGAAGGCCCAGTTGACGAAATTGCCCCAACGCCTCCCGGGAACGCGCAATCCAAAGATCGACCTGCCGCTGCCCGCGACCGAACTCCGGTTGGCGAACATAGAAAAACGGCGGGTTGTCCGCATGCGCGACAACATACGCATCCCGCAACCCGGCATCCGAAACCATCGAAAGGTTCTGCCAGAACGCGGCATGAATCACGTCGGCCGCCCAAGGACCCGACTCCACGATTCTGCCCTTCAGGGACTGCCGGATCTGCCGCAGATCCTCGTCCAATGCCCAGCCCGCGCCGTCGCCCGCCGTGAAGTGTACCCTAAGCATCCGCGACCAAACGTTGGACCAAATGGAAGTAAGAAGCAGCCATCCGGCTTCCGGAAGGCGGATCCGCCAGCACGCGCTGACGAAACTCCGCCCACCGCGCAGCGAATGCCTCGACCGATTCCTTTAGACCACCACCGATTTCCATTCCGTATGCTCGGCCCTGGCCGACCGTCCCGCCGGAGTCGGGATGGTAGAGCAAGGGCAAACCGCACTGCAGGCCCTCGGCAACGTGCATCGCACCCGGCTCAAAGCGTGACGCGCTCACATAGGCATGCGCGCCCCGCAGAATCGTCGCCAGTTCACGGCCGCTCGCCGGCGGAAATGTCCGGGCGGCCTTCCAAATGATCTCACCCGGCCATCGTCCCACCACCCAAAGCTCGAATTTCCCGCGCAGCGACCCCGCGAAAAGCTCGTCCATATCCCGGTATACATCAAAGCCCTTGTTCCAATTGTCGGACCAATGGTGCGTCACAAAAACCAGTGGTGAGCGCCCGTCCCATCGCACCGCGCCCACCGGATGGAAATACCTCGGATCCGCCCCCGGGATGATGACGGAATGCGGCCGCGAACGATCAAACCAGCGCTCGGCATGGTAGTCGCGAAGCCACTCGGAAACAAAGACCGTGTGATCCGCCACCCGGTTGCTTCGCGCAAGAAATGCGTCCATCTCGCCCGAATTCTTCCGGATGTCGTTGTCGTTGATCCGATGGATGCAGGGCACACCGGGATTCCGTCTTTTGAACGCCTCAACTTCATCGACTCCGAAGGACGTATCTTTCGAAAGCCCCGTGTGCGTCATCAGAATCGCGTCGACCCGGTCCGAAAGATCGAACCGCACTCCCCACCGATGATACTCGAACCAACGCGTGATTTGGGACGTCCATTGATTGGCCCCACCCCAGGATCCCCGACGAGGTCGCAGGTTCACCCCAACGCGGGCCACTGGCTGTTCAAAAAGTCGCCTCATGTCCGTGCTGGAAAAAACGGCCGGGCGTCAACGTCGACCCGCGGACCGCGCGCATAACGCTCCCGCTTCCATTGCGAATCCTCCGGGCGACCCGCCATCCGCCGAAATGTTCGTCGGACAAAATTGGTCACCCCGCCACAATAGGTCTCCATGATGTTCTCCCGCGACGCCACGCGACGATCCAAAGTGCTCCGCGCGACAAAGCACGCATGCAGGCACCGCAACAGCGCGTCCTCCCATCCAACCTCCTCAAACAAAGCCCGTTTCGAAAGCTCCGAAAATCCCGAACGAAACTCCGGACTCCCCCCGTGAAGGCGTTCCGGCGTGTCGCCGCCCCACCTTTCGATCGCTTCGAAATTATAGAGCTTCGTAATGCTCCGGCTCGGCGGAGCGAGGTGACCGCAGGCACGGATTTCGTCCAACGCATCGCAATGCAAAACATTCCCCATGATCATCCAGTGACGACGGAACTCCCCCGACAACAAAAGCGGCCGAAAATTTGCCAGCCCGGCCGGATCGTAAATCTCATCGCCGTCGACTCCAAACACCCAGGTCGGTGTCCCAACATAAGGCTTCAACAGCTCGTGCGATTCGCGCGGATGGCTGATCGCGTGGAATTCGGCCGCGGGATGGGCCTGCGCCGCGTCGCGCAAAATGACCGCCGTTTGGTCCTTGGATTGATGGTCGACCAGGATGAGCCGGTCGCAGAAGGACGCGATGTTCGCCACCGCCTGTCCGACATACCGGTCCTCGTTGCGAACGAGGACGATGCCAACAATTTGTTTCAATACTTGTTCTGGAGCAGAACCCAGAGCCATTGACCACCGAAGGCTTCGTCCCGCTCCGCGTGCACCAGCTTTTTGAAACGCCCAAGAAGCCGGATCACCAAATCCTCCGTGCGATCCCACGAAATTGCCTCGAACGGTCCGCCCTTGCCCTCTTCCATGTTGATGCCCATGTCGTAGAGCAGGAAGCCGCCCGGCTTCAGCACTCGGGCATGTTCCTCGATCATCTTCTCCAGATCGAAGGCATGATCGACGCAGTTCGTGTAAAGGAGGTCCATCGACCCCGTCTCGCAATCGAGGTTCATGAAATCTCCCGGCCGGACAATCCGGTTGTCCGGTCCCGGGTTGAGATCGATGCCGTACGCCTGACGAAATCCGAGATCGTGCAGCACCTCGACCTCCGTGCCCTGCCTCGCACCACAACAAATGATTCGCGCATCGGTGTTCAGGAGGCCATGCAGATGCCGGAAGCGGGAATAAAACTTGAGGCGGTATTCGCAGATGTCCCAATTGCTGAATCCACCCTTCATCTTCAGCATCTCATCGAGCTTCTGCTTCTGGTGGGTAACATACTCCTCATAGCTCGCATAGTCACGCCGGAGGAGATCGCCGTCTTTCTCATTTTTCCAGCCACCGTCCCCATGGTGCTTCTTGCGAACCTCGTGCTTGTCGCGTTCGTGCACGTACTGTGCATCCTGCATTTTCCGGAGCTTTCGGATGTAACCAAATCCGCCGGGCGTCACGAGATGAAGAAGCGTCTTCATCCAAAAACCGGGATCAAGACGCACCGAAATTGTTTTGCCGAGGTATGCCACGCTATTTGAAAAAGGACGAAACGTTACAGGCTACCGGAGAGAAGCCCCGGCATGCCAGAGTCAAAAATCACTGTCGGATCGTACAATGCTCCACTCGAGGCCGACCGCCGAGAGGAATTCGTAGCCGTCGCTCACGAGAAACGCCGCCAACCGTTCTCCCGACTGCAGGTTGACCGATTGCCTGGCCCGGAGAGTATTTCGGTCCGTTGGGAGGCTGGCGATGATCTCTCCACGGCTTCCATCGGACTCGAGTCGCACGAATTCGAGCGCCGCCCGGGCTTCCGGGCTTTGTTTGTGGCCGTCGAATCGTTCCAGCGAGAGTTCAAGGTCGAAAAAGCCCCCCTTGCGCACCGTCCAGACCACCACCGGGCTTTCGAGAACATTCGTTGTCGAGTCCCCGCCTTTGCTCCGCGACGGAACCGATCGAAGCACCGGCTTGCCCTCCGTCTCGAACAACAGGCGCGAACTCGAGCCCGTGAAACCCTCGGCCTCCGGAAACCAGCGAGCCGGGCGCAACGAAGAAACGGGTTCATCCGAACGTCGAAACAGCAACTCCCATTCGCCCAGATCCGTCGTCGCCTGCGGCGACTCGATCCACGTCACACCGGGCCACGGCATGCCCGCCTTCCTCGATTGGACGCCGTTTGGTTCGACATCCGCACGTCGGTAAAAATGCGGATTGGCTGGAATCCCGACGACTTTCGCACGAGCCTTGATCAGTCGGTCCATTGCGTCGACCATATCCGCGTGATACGTCGCATAGCCAGCCGGCGTGGGATGACAGGTATCGCGTGAAAAATCCCTCCATTTCCACTTCCGGGATTTCAACCGGGCCGATGCTGTTGCCCCCAGGTGCACCGTCGGAACGCCATACCGATTCGCCACCTTTTCATGGGCGGCGATGAACTTCCGCGACGCCTCATTTCCGGCACGCCAGGTGCGGTCGGTCATGGCGTAGAGGAACACGACGTCGGGTGCCGGCGTTTCCTTCCGGATGTCCCGAACGATCTTCTCCATGTCGCCACGCGAGTCCCGAGCATTGTCATTGACCGCAAACTCCACGAAAACCACGTCCGGTCGGTGCACCAGAACATCGCGTTGCAGCCGAAGAGCACCGAATTTCGAATCCGTCGCCGAGAGGCCGGCATTCACGATGCGGACCGGTATCCCTCGCGAGGCGAACCAATCCGCAACACCGGTCAAAAATCCCCCCTCGCCCGCGTTCTCGGTGATCGATCCCCCCAGGAATGCCACAACAACGGGAGCCCGTTCGGCTAACTTCGCCTGAAGGCGTGGGAGCCCGGATCGCAACTGAACGCGCCCGGACTCATCGTCCCGCTTCTCCTTGCAACCGCCCGCGACCCCCGCCACGGCGAACATCAACGGAAGGAAGAGGCGAAGGCGCATGACGATTTATCGAAGTTCCACCGGCGTTTCCGCGTGTCCAGTCGCTCTTCGATGTCGGCCAAAATATCGCGGCAGCGTCAGGAGCATCAGCAGGCTGGCCGGACCTTCGAGCCCGAAATGGTCGAACTTGGCGGGGCCGACGTAGTGGCGGCAAACGGATTCCCGCCGTCGGAAAAGATTCCACGTGATCTCATACTCGGGGCCCAGCGGAGCGGCCTTTCGTTCGCCCGCCGACAGAGCAAGCAGGGTTTGGTCCAGAAACATCGGTTGCTCGCAGCCCGGCTCCAATGCCGCCAAACGCTGCTCACAATCCTCCAGCGAAAGAGCCCCGGCGGGCAGCGTGCAAAGGCCGGCATTCAGCCGGGCTGCCGGCGCGATGCCGGTCCTGCGGACGATTTCTTCGCGGCTGTGTGCATAGCACTCCCTCGTGTCGACCATGTGAAAAAACCGATCGGGTGCGGCAAGCCATTGCTCCAATTCCGGCGGGCGACGGAAAAAGAAAACATCCGCATCCATCAAAAGCCACGGAACTCCGCCATTCACGAGAAGCGGATCGAAGATCTTGAGAAGGTAATTGTGGCGCGCACGCAGCCGCCGGGATGCCGGATAGCCGGCCAGCGCGTTCTCCGCACGGCGGTCCGCCTCGTCGCGGGGAATGAAAACGGCGCCGGGTAAACCGGCATCGATAAACGCCCGCAGGTCCGCCGTCACGGTCCCGTCGTCATGGAAATAGACATCCCACGTCCGCTGCGTGAACCACTCGAGCGATTGGATCGCAAGGACGCTCATGCGGGCCGTTCGCGACGAGATGACAACGTGAACCGGCCGGCCGGCCGGCGGGAAGACCGGTCGGTCTCCGGCACAGGCCCATGGCAGGAGGACACGCTCCCCAAAGCGCACAAGAGATTGTCTGAGCGCACCGCGCAACCCTGTCGCCGGATTGCTCATTCCGCCGCCAGACATTCGATTTCCGCCATCAAATCCGCAGGCACCCGATCCCGGAACTTCACAAGAGCCGGGTTCAGAGTTCCCTTTGCGAGCGCTCCAGAGAACACCATCGGATACGGCCCATCGCAATACACATTGTCGAATCTCAAGCCCCGCCAGAGCCGGCGCGACAAACCGGCCGGCAGATACGGAAACGCCGCCATCAGTCGATTGAACACCCACCGGTCGGCACCCGCCGCAGCACGCCCGGATCCACTCATCGCCGCCGCCGAAATCTGGTAGCAATCGCGCGAGGGCAAACGGTCACCGGCGCGGGCGCAAACCTTCTCGAAATGCCACGCACTTCCGTTTGCCACCGGATTCTCCAATGCCAGTTCACAACAGGCCTCCAGCGTCTCCAAATTCCAGAATGCCGGATGGAGGTGAAAGCGCGGATCGTTCAGCCCGACGAGATGCATCCAGTCGTAAGGCCCCCACTTCGGGCTCTTCGACGCATACCGCCGGTTATCCCAGCCCATCAGACTCACATAGTGCGCCCCCACTTCACCGGCCAGACGCGGGATCGTTCCGCCAAGGTGCTCGGAATGACAGTCGGCCAAAGGAAGATGTTCTTCCGCGATCAGGTAGGCATGCGTGAACCCCCGTCGGCGCACCTCCCGGACTCCCTGCCGGAGAGAGGCCGACCAGTTCCGAAGCGTCGACTTGTCGACTTCAATCACATCACCCGGCAGGCCCCACTCGATCAGCCCCGTGAACGCGAGCGGAGGATGGTCCGGCCAGAAACGCTCCAGGCACCGCGAGAGCAATGGAGCGAACCGCCGGTAGTCCGGCCAGACCGGGCTCAAAAGGCAGACGGTCATGGACGTTTGTACCATCTGCGGAGAAGGCCGAGCGAAGAAGGCCGGATCAGTGCACGCCAATCCTCACGCCACGCCGCAGCAAGATGATCCCGCAGCGCCGCCGAACCGGGTTCGCAGGACCAAGCCAGTTGGAGATAGTTTTGAACCATCGCTCGTTTTTTCTCCGCAAGGAGCTGCTTCCGGTTTCCCCGGTCGATCAAATCATAGAATGGCGAAAAGATCCGCTCCCGTTCCCGATAGACGCTCGCCCACGCCCGGATCGTCTTGGAATCGGGTTGCCGGTGCTGGATGGCGAGGACTTCCGGGATGTGGACAAAGCGCTCGATTGCCGACATGCGCCACCAATACTCGTAGTCCATCGCAAAGTGCAGCGTCTCATCAAGGAGGCCGGTCCGTTCCCGAAGTGAGCGCCGAAAGAAAACCGCCGGTTGGTGAAGTCGGGCGTCGCTCGTCCACCAGCGGACGAGGTTCTCACGGCGCTCGAAACGCGCTTCAAGAAACGCCTCTCCACCGCCATCATAGCCGATTTGCCGGGCATGTCCGAAGACCACCTGAACCCGCGGGTCGGAGAACGCCTTCCTCAGCTTTGCAAACGTTCCCGGCGGATACTCATCGTCACTGTTCAGCCAGCAAACAATTTCCCCGCGGGCGGCCAGAAAGCCTTTGTTCACCGCATTGGACTGGCCGCTGTCGGACTCCGACACAAACGTCACTCCCGGAAAACGCGCCGCCACCGAAGCGGATTCGTCGGTACTGCAATTGTCGAAAACCAGGTGCTCAACGTCCGGTTCTTCCTGCGCAGCCACGGACGCGAGGCACTTCCCAAGGAACACCCCCTGGTTCCAACTCGGCGTCACCACCGTGAAATAAGGTTCAGTCATTCAGCGGAAGTCCGGCCGACGCATCGATCCATACGGGAGGCGGACGCTTGATGACAAGGGAGGTCAGCCGCGCCCGCACGGTCCAGTAGTTCCGCGCCCCCACCGCCTCGACATCCCGGAGCAATGGCACCAGCAACTCCCAACGTTGTTCGTGGAACGCTTCCTTGATGGCCTGAGTGACAAGGATCCTGTCGTCCGGAATCCAACGCACGTCCCGGCCACGGTCATCGCCCCACATCCGCAGGCGTCGCTTGGCCAGCCATCCACGGTAAATGCGCTTCGCGGCCTGCGAACCGTGTGATCCGGGGCGCCACGTCTTATCGAGCACCACCGAGTCCGCGTGCGCAAATCGCGTCAGCAACCCGCAGCGCAGCCAGAAATCACGGTCCTCCATCGGTTCCGTGCCCGTAACGAAGCCACCGGCTTCAAGAAAAACCTCGCGCCGCACCAACGCGGATCCCGGCGTGATGATGGCACATCGATCCAGGTTCGCCTGCGCCGGCCGCGGTGGCTCACCGGAACAGAACGCGAATCCATTGAGCCGCGCGAGCTCACCGGGTGCCCTGCGTTCGATGACCATTCCATAGACCACCCCTGCTCGAGCCGCCTCAGCCTGCTCCAGCAACGTCGATACCGCTCGCGGCACGAGCATGTCATCGACGTCCAAAAACATCAGCCAGTCGGAAGCGGTTTCCGCCGCGCCGACGTTTCTCGCTGAGCCGACACCCCCATTTTCTTTTCGGATTAGCCGAACGCCCAACGCTTCGGCCAGGGTCGCGGTTTCGTCGGTGCTTCCGTCGTCCACAACGACGATGTCCGCCGCCCCTTGGTCGCGACAGGAAGCCACACAGGCTTTGAGGTAGGCCGCGCCGTTGAATACCGGGATGACAATCGAAACACTCATCGATTGCGTTTCAACCAGTGCAGGCTTGATCGGCGGATGCGTCTTGGGAACCATCCAATGCGATGGCCCAGATCCGCGAATTCATTCCGCTCCCGATCCGCCGCGCCCTGGGTGGTTGGTGGCATCGGAACCAGACGGCCCGGCAGAAACAGGCCCTTCTGCGGTCGCTGCGCGGCGACGCAGTGACGTGCAATGTCTGCAACTGGACGGGCGCGAAATTTGCCGACGACCAATGGCATCCTGGAACGATTTGTCCGAATTGTGGCAGCCAGGTCCGCCATCGCATGCTCGCGGCCATTCTCGACGGTCATCTCCTTCGTCCGGGTTTTGAAGAGAAAGATCTCCTGCAAGGACGTCGGGTGCTGCATTTTGCTCCGGAACGACAACTGCGGGATCGAATCCAATCGGCCGCCAGCTCGTACACCACCGCCGACTTCGATCGCGGCGACTGCGATCTTCGCATCGACATCAGCTCGATGCCGTCGGTTGCGAGCGATGGATTCGACGTCGTGATTGCGTGCGACGTCCTGGAGCACGTTCCGGACGATGCAGGGGCATTTCGCGAGATCCACCGGATCCTTGTGAGCGACGGTGTTGCCATTCTCACCGTTCCCCAACGGGACCCGCCTTCCGCCACCGATGAAGATCCCGTTGTGGTGAGCGAAAGTGCCCGCTTCGAGCGGTTTGGTCAGAAGGACCATGTTCGGATGTACGGAGATGACTTTGCTGAACGTGTGAGCAATGCCGGCTTTTCGGTCGTCACCATCGATGCCTCGCATTTTGATCCGTTGGCACTCGACCGCCATGTGCTTCATCCACCGATCCCCGGTCGGCATGCCCTGGCAACCAACCACCGCCGAGTCTATCTCGCCCGAAAGCGTCCCCGCTAGCCGGTTGCTCACGCTGATCCGGCGAGCAATCGTTCCTGCCACGAATCGTCCCACTTTTCGGACGCTTCGAGGCGTTCAAAGATGTTTCGCAATCTCGCCCGTGAAGCATCCTCCGTCCGGGCATAGAAGCTCTCCGGGTCAACCCGGTGGATGTAGGAAGTTCCGTCCATGATCTCCAAACGCCCACCCTGCGACAGCCATCGGTAGTTCACCACCATCACGTCCACGACATCCGACGGCAGCAAACCAATCGAGCGAACCGTTTCAACATACGCATCCCGCGGCACCAGATAGTTCCCGTCGTTGATCAGGTAGAACCGCCGCAGCCGACCGTCACGACAAAGCGAGACCGCCCGATCGAAATCGATCGGCTCCGGACCAAGACCATGAAACGGAAAAAACGGAGCCGCCCACTGCGCACAGTAGAACGCCGACGGATCGCGATGTGCCGGTCCGGCCAGGCGGTCCAGATAGCCTTTGGTCGCAGTGTTGTCGCTATCCAGGACCAAAACCCAGTCCGATCGGCACATCGCCACCGCTTCCATTTTGGTCCACATCGCACCGTGGTTCTGTTCCCGTCGTTTCCAACGAATGCGGGAACCTCCAACCTTCCGGAGGACGGATTCCATGGCCGCAAAGGCTGCCGGCCGTGAACCGTCGTCCACAATGCAAATCTCGGAGACAGCCGGGTGTTCGAGGAGATGGAGCAGAGCCAGGCGAATACGATCGCCCGTGTTGTAATGGGCGATCGCAACCGAAAAACCCTCGTTCCGTAAACGCTTCGACGGAACTCCAAGCCGAGCCACGCGGTCATGGATCCGAATCGCGGCTTGCAGGAAATTGCGGCCCAAGCGGGTTCTGGACAGTCCAAGGGCGATGTCGGCGAGTGCGCTCAATTTTCCCTGCCCCTCATCCCAGACGTTCGATCAAACGGGCCGCAAAAAGACGGTAGTTCCTGGCAAACTCGTCCCGGGTGTGAACCCGACGAACGTGGGCGTAGGCTGCCCGCGCGCGGAGCTCGACCTCCTCATCCGAAAGCGCAGCCAGCGCCCGACAGGCGGCCTGAACGGCTCCGACTCCTGCCTCGGCAACAAAAACTCCAAAATCCTCGAGATCGATCGAAGCCTCCCGGGTGCAAAGCGGAATCATACCTGCATGCATGCAATGAATGACACTGCCCGCACCGCCCTCGGCACCGGACGGATAGATGACACCGGCATGCGTGCGGGCGATCTCAATGAACTCCGGTGACGCCATGTCGATCCAGCCGTGCAGTCGGATATTCGGCGTCTCCTTTAAGTGGCGTGAGTACACTTCAAAAAAGTCGGGTTCCTTCTCGGGCCGTCCGCAGACCGTCAATGAAAGTTCGGGCATCCCTACAAAAGCATCGAGAGCCAGATCCAGTCCCTTGTGGACCATCCCGTAGCTTCCCGCCCAGAGAAAGCGCCGCTTTGCTTCGCTCCAGACCCGATCAGCCGGAAACTCAAACTCATACGCCGAGGAAATCGGAATGCGCGTCACCGGCTTGCCTCCGAACGCAAACGTCGATGCGGTGAATTCATTTCCCAAAACGGTGACCTCGTCCGCAACCTCCACGCCACGCGATGGCTCAACCGGACGTCGAGGCCGCAGGGCTCGCCCGTGCAAATCCCGCACCCGCGACAACCGGCTCAACTCGGCATGATTCCACTGCATCCAATGCGGCCCGGTCGCGTGCAAAATCCGGAGACATCCATCCGGCAGCGTCCAGCGTTCCAAGTTGCCGTGAATGTCAATGGCGATCCGACAGTCGCCTGGCGGCTGATAATCCGTGTCGTTCCATTCGCACACTTCAACACGAAACCCCTGCTCCAAAAAACTCTCCGCCATTTGCACGACCTCATAGGCGTTCGTGTGGCCGCGCATTTTCGGCGAGTTCCAGCCCTCAACAAACGGCCACGTCAAATACGAGATCACCACACAGCCTCGGCTCCCGGACGCCGATCCCAAGTGGATGACCGTCCGACGGCGGCGACGGAACCGCGAGAGAATTTCGTTCAACATAAGCGTCCTCCCGCCAATCGCACCCTCCACATCCCCTCGCGTAACAGCCGTACGATCCGGTGGAATCGAGGCTCCGCATACGAGACGGCCTTCATCGCGCCACCCGGACGGCCGTTCAGGACGATCCGCTCCAGCCGTTTCCAAAAGAAGTCCGGCATCCAACTCATGTTGCAAGTCACCAGGCGCAGCATCGTTCCGCAATTCCGCTTGACGAAAAGGTCGCGCCCGTCGGTCCAAAGTCGTTTGACCAGTGTGCGTCCCATCACCCGCTCACCCGCCGGCTCGAACCCCCGCGGGATGCCCAGCGCGTCATCAAAGATCTCTCCGTTCGAAGGACGTTGTGCGTGCCAGGTTTTCAAATCCTCGCGGCGTCGGAACTCGGCGAAGGCATCCATTTCATTGAACGCCAGGCCGACTTCCACCCGCAACCGTTCACGCTGAAGTTCGAGGTATTCCGGATCACTGAATTGATCGAGGATCGACTGCGTGTAGCCACGCACCAAGGCGCGTGATCCCACCCAGCCATTTAGACACTGATCCTTGCACTGAGTTGTTGCTTCATAGCCCTCAAACCGACTCTCGCGCGAACGGAGATCCTGCAAAACCAAAGTGTCCGAGTCGAATGTCCAGAATGCTTCGATCCCCTCCCGTTCCAGAAATGCTTCGATCAAAAACCACCGTCTGAAAACAAACCGCAGCCACGTGTCGACTCCGTGCAACTTGTTGAACCGGTGTCGTTCTCCGGAAATGGCGCGGAAAACACGCTGGAACTCCAACTCCTTGGCCCCGCCAGCCAGCGATTCGAAGGGAACGTGAATGGCGTGGGAACCCGCACATCTCCGATTCGCTGAATCACCCAACAAAAATATCCGCATCCCCGGGTTGCTGGATTTCGCCACCCGGAGCGCCCGACCAAGGTAATCCGCATACCCATAATGTGTAAAAATCAACGGCGCGGACATCAACCGACCCTCAGGCGACGAACAACCATTCCTGCGGCATATCGGACGCTCTCTCTAATCCAATGTCCACCGGAGAGCATCGGAGCGCTTCTCACGGATTCTGCCGCTTTCTGCAGACGGGTGAGCCAGTAATCCCCGTATAACTTTTCAAGATTCCCTGCATGGGCGTGGGGCCACGATGCCTCCAGCAGTTCAAAGTTCACGTCTTCGAAACGGTCGACCCACACAATCGGCAAATCCTCGAACGGTTCCATCGCCACCGACCTCAACACGATCGGCACGGCGCCGGCGGCAAGCGATTCCCACAACCGATGTGTATCCACTCCATTGCCCGGCGGACAGAGCACGAAACGATGGCGTCGCAGCTCCTGCGCAAAGTTTGATTTCACACCCGGAGGTGGCGGCTCTTGGAATGTGATCCAATTGGATTTTGCGGCGAGCATCCGGAAGTGATCGAAGACCGGACGACGAACCCCCGGATTTGTCTCGGGACGAAAGTTGACTAACAGCCAGGCGTCGCGCTCCCGTGACTCAAAAGCCTCTTTCGTGAAGTCGTTCACATCGACCGTCACCGAATCCGTCGCGGGTCCGAGCCCGAGGGGAACCGCCTCAACCCGCAGATGCTGGGCCGTGACGTTTGTAGCAAACCACCGTTCCACCTGTGGCGGCAGAAACTTCTGGCGGAAATCATCGCACGGCAAATCCCCCTCGCCCGTCACAAGGATGATGCGACGACGCGTGAGACGAAGCTTTTCAAAAAACCGCATCACTTCGTCGATCTTGCAGAACACCACGCTTCCGCCCGGAAAATCCATGTTGCCGCCCCATTCAGCTGTGGCATCACTCCAATAACAATGGCTACATGCTTCTTGGAGCGTGTCAGCGGAAATGAGGGAATTCATTTGGATCCCTCAGAAAACCAACGCCGATACTGCCGCCGGATCCTCCATGCCCGCCGCCAATCGTCACGCCGGAAATACCTTCGCCAAAGCGATTGCGAAAGCCCGCAGACCCCTGCCTCATCGATCCAAACGCGCGCATGCGGATGAAGAAACTCGGCGAAAAGATCCCAAGGTTTGGGGGCGCCAATGAAGTGTGCTCCTCCGCGACTGCGGTCAATCTCACAGCCGTTGCGATCCGGAAAAGCCGTCTGATTCCACCGACGATCCAACATCCCAACATGCGGGCAGACCGCATTCAGCAGGCTCTGGTCGCAGAACGGAAGCTCGCCGGGCGACGTTCGGGCGAGCGACACGCAGGCGTCAAAAATGCCGTCACGCAAAAATTCCTCACGATCAAAAACACACATCCCCGAACAAAAATACGGATCCGCATCCGATTTCCCAAATCGAGCCAATAGCGCCCGTTCGAGCGGCACGCGGTCGCCGCAACGACTGATCGGCGGCATCGCTAGCGGCCACCCCGAACAATCGACCTCGGACACCATCCGGCCGATGTCTTCGAAAAACACCGTGTCGGTATCGATATAAACCGGATGACGAACGGACGAGAGCGACGGAATATAGAGCCGAAGAAAAACGGCCAACGACCCGAACATCCCCTTGCAATGCCCAAACTCCCGGGCATCCACCTCGACAGGACTGACGCAGACTCCAGGTGCCTTGGCAATCTGCGCCCAACCCTTCATCCGGGGTGCGTCAGCCGGAAGATGCGCGATCCGAAACCTCGTCCGGGTCTCCGCGGGACGGTGACGAACAATCGAGGCCGCAGCAATAATCGCCGACAACTCCGATGCGGCGTCAACAGCCATCCACACCTCAAGCGGGTCACCAGTAGCAGCCATCCTCAATCTTCTCCCAGCCCACGGGGCGCTCCGCTTCCATCGGCGGACGCCAGAAATCGTTCATGAGCTCACGAAAGGGTGCTTGATCGCGCCACCGCTTGCCCGCCACGCCGAAAAGATTCTGGAGAGCTCCACCGATGTGTACCGCGCCCCGCCCGGAACGCTTCACTGCGGCCCCAAGTGGAAACCCGTAAGCCCCACACCCAATCAGGGCGACATCAAAGTCCACAGCCAGAACGTTCCGTTCCAAATCGAAAAACGCAGCGTCCCACGAGGAAAATCCTCCCGTATTTGAGCCCACCGTTTGCGGCGGCACCAGGGTTTTCAGGTCAAAGGCGGGAAGAACATCCGGATTGCTGAAGAGCCTCTCACGCACGGACTCGTATTGGTTCCGGATGGAGCCGGCGAACGGATGAACAACAAGGATCTGCCGCCCTTTGAGCGCCCGACTCCATGGATTCGGCGACAGGTAGGGCTCCAGGGGAGCCAACCCACTGAACACGAGCCCGTCCCGTCTGTGTCGGCGAAGCAGGCGGCGCTCGTGTGGCGTGTTCATGACCGCAAGGAGATCGGCGTGCCCCAACGCCTCGAGGCTCGTCTGCACGAAAGTCCGCGTTTGCTTCCGATCTTCCGGAAACACGCCCGCATTCGTCCGAAGCCTCGCAACCAGTCCCGGCTCAGGTTCCCGCCCCGCGTCGACGCACTCGATAACGGCCGACTCCAGCCATCCCAGCCGACCGGCGAAAAACGGCCGGCCACTTTCCAGCGCCCGCTCGATCCATGCAGCCGCCTGCCCGTCCGGCATCGGAATCGGCCCGCGCCCCAACAAACGGTCCCAGAACTCAATCACGCGGGTGCATGCGATGCCAAAGACAGTGAATCTGCCGTTGCAGTCCCACGATGAAGGCGCCAAAGGGCATCAGAAGTTTCCCCACGGGCCCCAGAGGCGGCAACCCGTAACCCAGTTCCTTGCTGAGCGGACCGCAGATTGTTCGATAGACGACCCGCTGCCATTCTGTCATGGCATCACGACCTTTGCCGATCATGGCTTTTTGAACACCTCCCCGGAGGCTCGAGTGAAGCCCCGTTTCGCCCGCGACGATGTCGGACTCAATGCGAGCGGTAAAATCAGCCATCCGTCCATCAAAAGGCACACCCAGAAATGCGCAGACGCTCCTCAGAACGTCATCGGTTGAGCGCATGAGGTCCTCGTACCGGATTTCCAAATAGTGGGCGGCGCCGAAATCCCGGCCTTCCCTGGCGGCCCGAACCGCAGTGTCCCAGTGCTCGCAGACACGCCGGAACGACCGGTCATACCATCCCCGCTGGAACATCGAGACGCAGGAATCCTTTCCATCCCGGATCAAATGAATAAACCGAGCCCGCGGGAAAATTGCACGAAGCTGGCGGACGATATGAGAGTGTCGCGGGCTTTTCTCACCCCAGATTCGATCGCGACCCGCGGGCGTACATTCGCGGAAAAGGCGATCGATGAGGCCGGCGAGCGACGGCGGCCCCTCGAAGGCCAGCGCGGAGTCGAGGCGTTCGTCCGGACAATTCCAATCGGACCAGCGAACATTCGAACGGATGATCTCCCGCGCCTCGCGCACCTGCTCCGAGGTCAGTTCCCGGTCCGGCGAAAACCGCGTGGCCAAAGCGCCCAGAAACCACGCCTCGGGAGGAATGTGGATGTCCGGATGCGAATTCAGCATCAGGCGAAACACCGTCGTGCCCGACCGGGAAGCGCCGACAACGAAAAACGGCTCGCGCGTCACGGCTGGCCTCTCTCCCATGCCGTCGGCGTGTCCGGGAACTCGTTCGACGACCAGTTCCACGTCACACCGGTGCGGATCTGCCGCGCTGGAAACCCGGCGTAGATGGCGTGGGATTCGGTCAGCGAACTTGTCACCATCGATCCCGACCCCACCACCACATCGTCGGCGATCTGGACTCCCTTCATGACATTCACGCGATTGGCCAGCCAGACGTGACGGCCGATCCGGACGCTGGCACCGGCGTTGACACGCTCGCGAGTCTCGCGATCAAAGATGCCGTGCCCGTCACCGGTTCGAATTTCAATGCCGGTGGCCAGCATTGAATAGGCGCCGATCCGAATGCCGGTGTTCGACTCCGGGATGACCAGGCAGGCATTCGAAATGTAAACCGGTGATTCGAGGACCAACTCGCACCCGTCACCGTGAATATGGATCTCCAAAAACTCAAATCGCCCACGTCCGATCGTCACGCGATTCCCGCTGCCATGAACAAATAACGTCAACTGCCCGACCCTGGCCTCCGGTGCAATTTCAACCGTGTTCGAATCCCCGCCCACGACGACGGAGGAAGGCCGCGAACAACAACCCACCCGGATCACGTTTCGTTCCCCCGTTGCGCGAACCTTCACTCGCATCGAGCAAATACCGCTGGCCACGCACTCCCATCGCGGGCGCACGTGCCATTTCCACTGGTTGGACAGCCAGCTTCTCAGGCTCATGTCTTTTGAACCAAGCGGCGGATCAAATCGCGAACGCCCCAGACATGCCCAATACCCGGAATGAGATAAGGCGGCGCAGGAATGGTGTCCAATCCGTTGCGTCTGGCCCAGCGGTTGAACGACCGAAAATTGTTCTGATAGAACCGGTCCCGATCGCTTCCCGAAGCCGCAGAACGCGGATGTGTTATGTGGTCGATATAGCCAATTAAATCCTCATAGGCTCCCGCCTTTTGCATCGCACGTGAAATCCACCAGTCGACATAGGAGGCACCCAGCCACAGCTTCGGAATGTCTTTGCTCAGATAGTCATCCCACCACTTCACAGGAATATAATACATATCCACACCGCGCGTGATTTCGCCGGATGGAACCTCTCGCCGGAAGAAGCCGTAAACCCGGCCCCGGTCGGGAACATCGAACGGGTCTCGCGTCAGGCTCACGTCCGAGTTGCACCAGACAAACGCATCACCGGCGGCAACCCGGCGGGCGCTCCAGAGAACATCCTCGAATCGCACAAGCGACCGCCCCGCCGGAAACGGCAGGGCATCCAGGCCGAATGCCGCGATGCTGGCGCGCAAACGCTCCTGAGCCGCCGCCAGCCTTGGCCCGGCCCCATGAACTTCCTGGAAGACAACCGGCCGATTCACGCGAGCATCTCCGAATAAAGCTTCTCGTAGGCGGCTGCCTGCACCGGCATCGCAAGCTCCCGAACCGCACAATCCCGCGCCGTCGTCCTCAGCGATGCGAGCCGCTGCCGATCGATCAACGCCCGGCTCAACGACATGGCAAGTCCAGAGGCAGAAACCTCCTCAGCCATAAAACCGGTCTCCCGTTCGCGCACGAGATCCGGAATGCCCCCCACGGGAAATCCGATCACCGGCGTTCCGCAGGCGATCGATTCGACCATCGTATTCGGCAGGTTGTCCTCCCGGGAGGGAACGACCAGAAGGTCGCAGGCCCCGTAAATGACCGGCATGAATCGCTCGTCCCGGATTTCACCGAGGAAATGCACCGGCACCGGAAGGTCACGAGCATCGAACCGACGGCCAAAAACCACCAACTCAACGCCCGAAAGTGCATCCGTGCCTCTCAGAGAGTTCAGTGCGCCCTCCAGCAGGTCAAAACCCTTGCGTCGATCCCCCGTTCCTCCGGAAGAACCAAAGAGCATGAGCACAGGTTCGAAGGGCAACCCGCACACCTCCCGACAGGATGTCGAATTCATCGGTCGAAACAAATCCGTGTCGACCGAATTGGGAAGGACTTCCACCCGCACGTCCCGGAAGATCGCGCTTCGTTCGGCCCGGTCCGCCATCCACCGACTTGGACAGGCGACGGCGTGGCGACCTTCGGACACGATCCGTCGCTTCGCTGCGTGATTCCCGGCGCTGCGGTCGGCCCCCTCACCGGCGAGTGGACACTCACCGCAACCGATCGAAAATCGTTCGCAGCCTCCGGAATAGGTGCAGCCACCCGTCAGCGCCCACATGTCATGTAGCGTCCAAACGATCGGACTCTTGATCTTCGCCAAACTCCGAAGACCCATGAATCCTTCGCCCAACCAATGCAGGTTGACCACATCCGGGCGGGTCTGGCTCACGACCCCGGCGGCAAAACGGTCATCGTCTTCATTGCGGACCAATCCGCTCTCACACCGTCGTGCCGACTGTCTCCTCCACTGCCTCCAAACCTCGGCCAACATCTTCACCGGGGAATCCACCGGCCGAATGGCACTGCGGATGGCGGTGTTCTGCGTGAACTTTGTGCGGACCACCATGGTGGCCTTCACCGAAGAATTTCTTTCCAGAGCCGTTAACAAACGTCGGCAGGCCAAGCCCGCCCCGCCACCTTCCGAATAGGAGACCAACGTTGCGTTCACCGGACTCCAATCCTCCTGAAGAACGCGGATGCAGCGGCACGAAAGGCCGCCTGACCGGCGGCAATCGGCGAAGCGAGGACTGCCTGCAGCTCGAAAACCTGCTTCTTGTAGGCGATCATGCGGTTGTAAATCTCCTTCTCGGCCAGCAGATTTCCCACACCCGCCCAGTCGCGGTTGAAGATGTTCAAAAATCGGAGCGCTTCCAGGATTTCGTCCTGATTCAACTCGATCGGCCAGACGAGTGGCGACGGATCACTTTCGAACCCCAAGGTCCGCCGTCCCCCGACCGTGTGCGTCGCGTCCTGACCAAATCCGATGTTCGAAACCAACTCGCACGCGGGAGTGACCCACAGGCCGTCCTTCATCCAACTCTGATGCAACAGCTTGGTCGCCCAGCCCGGATACTGGCCTGCGTAGGCCATGCGGAAACGGGCGGCCCAAAAATCGCGCTCAAATGCCCCCAGCTTCTCCGCTTCGGAATGGGACCGGAACTTGACTTCATCCCACGCGTCGGCCGAGAGACGAAAGCCCGCCAGGCGGTCCCGCCAGGATGCCCACCCCCAGCAGAGAAAGTAGCGTGTCAGCGACACGTCGGATTGCTGATGACTGCGGGCACCCTGCGGTAAGAGGTTGTTTCCGGTCAGACCAAACACCCGCCGGTCGTCCCTCAGGCGTTCCAAGCCTTCCGAACAAAACTGAAAAAAGGCCTTTGAAGGGACCGTGTCGTCCTCCAGGACGATTCCCGTCTCTTCTCGGGAGAAAAACCACTCGAGCGCTCCATGAATTGCACTGGCGCACCCCTCATTCGCGGACAGAAACCGCCGCTCGACACGACAGGTCCAGCCCGGATCGTCAACGAGTGCGCGAACTTCCGCAACACGCTCCGCCTCGCCCGCCCGTTCGCGGGGCCCGTCACATGAAACATAAAGCCGGTCCGGCGCAAACTCGCGTACGGCCTGAAGGACACGACGGGTCGCATCAGGACGATTAAAACAACAAATCAGGACAGCAGGCTTCATCCCACAGACGCCGGGCGTGGCGCGGTGCCCAACAAATGCGCGTTCAGGAACGGCCAAAACCGGCAGCACTTGCTCCAGGTCCAGCCGCCGGTCCGGTCATTCAAAAGTACCGCATCACGGACCGTCCGGCCGTTCCAGATCGTGCTCTGGAGAAAGGAACGCGAGTGCACGTGATCCAAAATCATCGACCGCAGGGGACCTGAAAACCAATCGACCATCGGCGCATTCCAACCGGTTTTGACCCGGTTTCTCAGCACCGCCTCCGGAATCCGACCCGACATGGCATCGCGCAGAATGCGTTTGGTGAAGCCTCCGCCGAGTTTGTAGGTCTGCGGAAGCGCGAAAAGGAAACGCACGATCCGGAAATCCATGAACGGCATCCGAATCTCGATGCCGTTCAGCATGGACGCCCGATCATAGTTCCTGAGCAACGTGGGCAATGTCCGGTAATGGAACTCCCGGAACAACACGGCGTCGGAATTCGTCAAACCGGTCGGCAGTTCCTCAGCCGAAGGTGGCATTCCGCCCCCGTAGGCCCGCAGCCAGGGATCTTTGGGATCATCCAGCGGCGGCCATCCGAAGATTTGGTTGCTCCGGTAACGCAGCCCGGACCGGATGTAGTTCGCGAATCGTCGGAATTCCGACGGCGGACTTTCTTGTTCCTGGAGATCGCGGGTGCGCATGGCCCGGACCCAGGCCGGAGTCATCGCGTCCACGGTCTCCTTTAAATCGGCGGCGCGGGTGGAATCGTTCGCCTGTTTTGCATCGCGCAATGCCAGGCCGACCAGATGACCGTAGCCGAAGGCCATCTCGTCCACACCATGTCCATCCAGCGAGACCGTGAAGCCGGAGGCCTTCATGGCCCCGTAGGTCTGCGCCATGATCGCGGGTGTGACATAAACAAAGTCGAGTGCGCGAGTGGTCTCCTCGACCCACTCGGGCAAATGCGGAAACTCCGCAGGAACCAATCGCACCGTCCCGCCGGCAAATGCCGCCACCTGTTTGGCGGCCTCCGATTCGTCGAGGGGCGTGCCCGGCAGCGAACACGAGAACGCCGTCCGGGAATTCCCGTGTGCCCGCTCGACAGTCGCCCCGCCCCGAAAAAGATGCATGAGTGTTGAGTAAACACTCGAAGAATCGAGCCCTCCGCTCAGTGCCGTCGCGATCGGCACGTCGCTTCGAAGCCGCAATCGGCAGGAGTCCTCCAGCAACTCGCGCAGACGATCGACCGCCTCGGAATACTCCGGCACATGCTCCGCGGCGACTTCATCGCGCGTGCTCCACCAGCGCCACTCGCGAAAATCCTTGCGTGTCACCCACGCCATTGTTCCGGCCGACAGCTGGCGCACTTCCCGGAAAATCGTGCGTCCGATTCCCTCGAGGAGGAATGGATCACGCAAGCAAACGGCCAGCATTTCCTCGTCCAGACCTCCGCACCGTTCCAACAAACCGAAGACATTTGCTTGCGAGGCAAATGCAAAGAACTCGCCCGGACGGTGGACGTAATGCAGAGGTTTCACTCCAAACCGATCCCGACAAAGGAACAGGCGTTCCTCGGACTGGTCCCAAATGGCGAACGCCCACATTCCGTTGAAGCGCTTCGCACACGCTTCACCCCATTGCCGAAAGGCCGCAAGGATGACCTCCGTGTCGGTATCCGTGCGGAAAACACAGCCCGCGGCCTTCAGCTCTTCGCGAACCTCCAGAAAGTTGAAGATCTCGCCGTTGAATGTGATCCAGTAACGCCCGCATTCGGACACCATCGGCTGAGCCCCGCATTCCGTCGGGTCCAGAATTGAAAGCCGGCAGTGCCCCAGAGCGAGCCCCTGCGACTCAAACACGCGAATGCCGCGGCCATCCGGTCCCCGCCGATGCTGGAGCTCGTTCATCCGTTCGACCGTCTCGCGGACGGCGTGCCCGCCTGAAAAGGCCCAAACCCCGGCAATCGCACACATGGTTGAAGAAACCGGCGCCTTAGTCCGCGTCCGCCGCGCCGGCGGGTCGATCCGCCCGTTGGGGAAGTCCGAGGCGTCCACGCACTTTCCCCTCAATATCCAACGCCATTCGACGCAGTGCGGCAAAAAACCGGGGAACCCAAAGGCCGACTGTCCACGGTCCGGTAAAGCGACGTTTTTGTCCGATCGCATCCATCGAGTCGCCGACCAACGCCTCCATGATGAACACTTCCCGGGAGGACAATTCCTTTCTCCACCGTTCCAAATCGGCCTCCGATGGCGGACGGCGCGTCTTGACGTGAAGTTGGTTTTCCCAGTTGGCCGTCTCCGTCGACGCCGACTCATAGAACGTCAGCATGGATTCTTCGAACGGTTCTTCCAAGAGGCCGCAGATCCGGAGCAACGTCTCCCGGGGCTGTCTGACCAGGTCCTCGTAGGCAACTTCGATGTAACGCGAAGGACCGAGCGCCCGGCCCTTCATGGCTTCGTCCGTCATCCACTTCCAATAGGCCGAGAGCCTCCAAATGCTGCGCCCATACCAGCCACGGTCCTTCATCGAGATCAGGACATCCCGGGCATCCCGGTGGATATGGATGAACTTGGCCGTCGGAAAGACCTTTGCCAACTCAAGGACCTTGAGCGAATACCACGGCGTCTTGTCTCCCCAGCGCTCCTTCGTTCCCATGCCGCAACAGAGCCGGAAGATGCGGTCGATCGTTCCCGACAAATCCTGAAGACCCTGGCCATAAACCGCCTCACGCAGCGATCCCTCCGGCGGTTCCCAGTCGGCCCAGCGCGCCTCGGCCTCGATGATCTCGATGATCTTCTCCGCCTGCGCGGAGGTCAGCGTTCCCGAGTGCGGCACCGCATCCAGAATCTTCAGAAGAAACCACGACTCGCGCGGGACACGAAGTCGCGAATGCCGGTTCAGCATCAAGCGAAGCATCGTTGTCCCCGAGCGGGGCGCACCGATCACGAAAAATGGCGCCGATCCAAGACCGGCCTTAGGAGAAAGGGGTGTCACGAGTTTTGGGAAAGTCTTCTGGACCGCGCCACGATCTCGGCGAGCTGGCTGTCCGAAAGCCGGACGTCCGCCGCGCGAAGAACGCCGGGCGCGGCCACCGTCTCGCAAGCAACCGGCACGTGCAGAAGATCCATGTGGGCGGCTATCTGACGGTACATTTGCGGTTGGTAGGAATCGGCAAACAATTCGTGGATCTCTGCTCCCTTCTGACAAAAGACAAGGTTTGTCAATCCGGCCCCATGGACAGTCACCACAAGACGGGCAGCAGAGAACAACGCAACCTGCTCGGCGAAACTCAACTCACTGAGCCGGCAAACCTGAAATCCCTCTTGAACAAGCACCTGGGCGACATGGGTCTCGTTGAGAAGGCGCCTCCCATAGAATGTGTCCTCCCGACTGATAAAGACGCGCGGCCCGAAAGCGCGCGGAGCAGCGTGGGGAAGAAACGTCTCTCGCAGGAAATGCGGAACCCACCGCGGAACACACTCCGGATCAGGAATCGGCGGCGAGACCGCAAACCCACGATCCGTCCGCAGGAATGTCGCGTCCGCACTGGAAAGGAGCTGGTCCTGCTTAAGTCCCAGTGCACCGAGTGTATCCCTCTGAAAAGCACGGGACAGATCGGGCACCCAATACATTGCGTCTCGGACATCCGGAAAGGCGGCTTGCAGGATTTGGATCCTCGGCAGGCAGTCGCACATCCAGTGAAAGTAGTTATGATTGCCGCCGCCACCGGTGAGAAGGCTTGCCACCGGCGCGTGAACTCTTCGGAACTTTAGGGGAAGCCGGATTGCTCCGGTCACCAGGTGATTTTTGGAGTCTCCCACTGTCTCGTTGCTCTCGTATTGCCACGAGACATGCGGCACCAGCCGGCGACCGGAGAGGAACGAAATGTTGTTCGTCCGGTCGGTGAACAAACCCGCCTTGATAACCTCGGCCGCTTTGTACGGGATGCCACCGACGTCTACTTCAACAAACCTGACACGCGGATCCACACCGCTCAGCAGTCGAATCGCGGGCGACCAGCGGACCAGCCGCCCGACAAGTGGCGAAAGCAAACGGGGTAGCTTCATTTCTAAGTCGGGCCGCGCAATGGCAACAGCCCGTCAGAACACGCGTTCCAGACCGCTTTGCAGGAGAAACTTCTTATGGTTCTCCTTGTGCCGAATTACGTCGCCGTCGGCAGCGACGATCCACGCTTCCGAAGCTCCGGCGCGCAAAAGGTAATGGTTGTCGTTTTCCGCCTGTTGCGGCGAACGCGCCATCGAAACAATGCTGACACTGACATCCGGCGCGGCGCTCCACGCCGGCTCGGTGCGCAACGTTTGAAGGCGCGTGTTGGAGATCCAGCCGACATCGACCACGCGGATACCCTCGGACGTCTCAACCGGGATGTTGAAAACGATCCGGCCATCCCGCAGGTGCTCAGCGAGGAATTGGGCAACGGTCCCCGCTTGGATCCCGACGCGCGGGTCGGGAAAGCCGGCCAGTGAGGAGTCCCTTCGCGTCAGGTGAAGCGATTCCATGTAAGCCTCGCTGGCTTCCTTGGCCGTTCCATCCCCAACCAACCGCCCGTCACGGAGGACGATCCCGCGCGTGCAGAGGCTCATCACACTTTGCGGCGAGTGGCTGACAAAAAGGACGGTGACACCCGAGTTTCGGATCTCATCGATACGATTGAGGCACTTTTCCTGAAACTTTGCATCGCCCACCGCCAGGACCTCGTCGAGAATCAGAATTTCCGGCTCCAAATGGGCGGCCACCGCAAAGGCCAGACGGACTCGCATGCCGCTCGAATACCGCTTCACCGGCGTGTCCATGAAGTCGGGGATTTCCGCGAACTCGACGATCCGATCGTAGCGGTCATCGATCTCCTTCGCCTTCAATCCAAGGATACTGCCGTTCAGATAGACGTTTTCTTTTCCCGTAAGTTCGTAGTTGAACCCGGTGCCCACCTCAAGAAGCGAGGCAACGCGTCCGCGGATAAACGCCCGTCCGCCAGTCGGCGCTGTGATTCGCGAAAGCAACTTGAGGAGGGTGGATTTCCCCGACCCGTTCCGTCCCATCACCCCGACGATATCCCCACGCCGGACTTCGAAGCTCACGTCGTGCAGCGCCCAAAAATCATAGGCGGTCGGCATCCGGTCGGTCGCTTTCTCGAAAACCGAGGCATGGGGGTCCGGCCGGCCGAGTTTCCGGCAGACCCAGCTCTCGATCTGGTCGACAAGCATCCGGCGGTTGATGACGCCCAACCGGTACTTCTTCGAGAGGTTTTCAACCCTGATGACAACTTCCGACATGGCTTAGAGAATGTCGACGCACGACCGCTGCGTCTTGTTGAACATCGCGAGACCGATGAACACGACCACAATGCTGATGAAAAAGCTCACTACGATCTGCCAGAGATAAACCGTGCCCTCGCCCAGGAACGCATACCGGAACGCCTCAATGACCAAAACCATCGGGTTCAACGCCAGAATCCATTGGTACTCGGGGGGCACCACCGCCAGCGGGTAAATCACGCAACTCGCATACATCCAGAGTTGGAGAAAGAACCCGAGCATGATCTGCAAGTCGCGGAATCGCGTTGTCACGGCGGAAACAATGCAACCAACACCGAGACCAAACGCCGCCATTTCCAGGATCAGAACCGGCAGCACAATGACCCGCCAGTCGACGCGGACCGGAGCCCCCTGCCAGGCAAACCACGCGAGAAATCCAAGAAACATCACCAACTGCATTCCGAAGCCGATGAGATTCACGACGAGTTGGGAAAGTGGCACCGAAAGCCTGGGAAAGTAAACTTTGTCGAAGAGCCCGCTGTTCGAATTGAACGTCGAGGCCGTATTCGCAACGCAGTTGTTGAAATAGCTCCAGCACACGGTGCCCGCCAGGAAGAAGAGCATCGGCGGAATCGAGCCGGTCGGGATCTTCGCAATCTTTCCAAATATGATCGTGAACATCAGGCTTGTCAGGAGTGGCTGGATCACGTACCAGAACGATCCGAGGACCGTCTGTTTGTATCTCGAAACGAAGTCCCGGTGAACAAACCGGAAGATAAGCTCCCGATACTCCCAGAGTTCTTTCCAGGGAATATGAAAGAGATTGTTCTGTGGCGTGATGACGGTGGTCCAATACGAAGCGTCCTCACGCGACTCGATAGGCATTTGATTCATGGAAACTTATCGCAATCTTTGAAAGCCAAAGCAGCCCGGTCCTTTTCTGAAAGAAGCGGCCGGCCGGCCACCCGATCGAGCGGCCACTCGATCCCCACATCCGGATCATCCCACAGCAGGGAGCGCTCCGACTCCGGACGGTAATAATTCGTGCATTTGTAATGAAAGTCGGCGGAGGGACTCAGCACAAGAAACCCGTGCGCGCATCCGGGAGGAATCCATAGCCGTTCATGCTTCTCGGCATCAAGGTAGCAACCGGCCCACTTCCCAAATGTCCGCGATGATCGCCGGAGGTCGACCACAACGTCGAAGACGCGTCCGGACGTGACCCACACCAGCTTTCCCTGCGCATTGTCGCCGACCTGATAATGCAGACCGCGGACGACGCCGTGCGCCGACCGGCTATGGTTGTCCTGGACAAAATCCGCGCTGAGCCCGAGCTCCGCCAGCTTCGCCCGATTCCAACCCTCGAGAAAGAAGCCGCGCTCATCGCCGAAGACCCGGGGTTGAAAAATCCATGCTCCGTCAATTCCGGTTTCCATCCGAGTCATTCGGAAACTCCTCCCCGTGGCTGGATCTTCTCTGCGACCGACCGGAGATAGCGGCCATACGTGGACTTGCCCAATTTGGAAGCGGCTGACAGAACGTCTTCAACGGAGATGTAACCCATCTGCAACGCGATCTCCTCCAGACACGCAATCTGCAAGCCTTGGCGCTGCTGGATCACACGAACAAACTCCGAGGCATCGAGGAGCGAATCGTGCGTTCCGGTATCCAGCCACGCCGTTCCCCGTCCCAGCTTCTCCACGTGGAGCCGTCCGGATTCGAGATAGAGTCGGTTCAGATCCGTGATCTCCAATTCGCCGCGGGCGGACGGAGTCAGGCCCGCCGCTTGCTTGCAGACATCGGCGGGGTAAAAATAGAGGCCCGGAACAGCAAACTGGCTGCGGGGTTTCGAGGGCTTTTCCTCCAGCGAAACCGCCCGGCCATCCCCGTCGAATTCGATGACTCCATAGGCGGATGGATCCGCAACCTCATAGCCAAAGATGGTTGCTTCTCCGAGCCGGTCGCCAGCCGCCGAGAGCCGGTGTGTGAACTCATGACCGAAGAAAATGTTGTCGCCCAGGACCAGTGCCGCCGGGGCACCGGCGAGAAATTCGGCCCCAATATGGAAGGCTTGGGCCAGGCCTTCCGGCCTCGGCTGCCCGGCATAGTGAAATCGAAGACCGAACTGGCTCCCGTCCCCGAGAAGCCTTTCGAACGACGGCAGGTCGTGCGGCGTCGAGATCACAAGGATGTCCCGAATCCCTGCCAGCATCAGCACAGAGATGGGATAGTAAACCATCGGCTTGTCGAACACCGGCATCAGCTGCTTGCTCACAGCCAGTGTCAGCGGATGGAGCCGGCTGCCGGAACCGCCGGCGAGAACGATGCCCTTACGCTTGGTCATGAGGACTGTTTGGTGATGGGGTTGATCGGGATGCATAGTTCCTCTGGAGCCAGTCGCGATAAGCTCCAGTCTGGACGTTTTCCACCCACTTGGGATTGGTAAGATACCACTCCACGGTCTTTCTCAGTCCGGTCTCGAACGTTTCCGCCGGTTGCCAGCCGAGTTCGGCGACGATCTTCGAAGCATCAATCGCATAGCGCCGATCGTGCCCCGGTCGGTCCGGAACATTGCGGATCTGCGTGCGATAGGACTGCTGATCCGCGCGGGGCCACCGGTCGTCCAGAATCGCGCAGAGGGCGTGAACGACATCGACGTTCGCCATCTGATTGCCTCCGCCGATATTATAACAAGCACCGACCTTCCCGGCCTCCAGGACTCGCCGGATGGCAGCGCAATGATCCGATACATGGAGCCAGTCGCGAACCTGCCGCCCGTCGCCGTAGACCGGGAGATCGCGACCGGCGATCGCATTCACGATCATCAGCGGGATCAATTTCTCCGGAAACTGCAAAGGCCCGTAGTTGTTCGAGCAGTTCGTGGTCAGGACGGGAAGTCCGTACGTGTGATGGTAGGCCCGCACCAGATGATCGGCGGCGGCTTTCGACGCGGAGTAAGGGCTGTTGGGCTCGTAACGACGGGATTCCGTAAACGCAGGCTCATCGGGCATAAGCGACCCATAGACCTCATCCGTGGATACGTGAAGAAATCGGAACCTGCCGGCGGCATTGCCTCCTTCGGCCTGATAGGCGCGTGCTGCCTCGAGCAGACCAAACGTACCGACGACATTCGTCTGGATGAACTCACCGGGGCCGTGGATCGATCGGTCGACATGCGACTCTGCGGCGAAGTTAACAATCGCTCGGGGCGCGAATTTGCGGAGCAAATCGGCTACCAGCCGGTGGTCACCGATGTCGCCATGTACGAAGTGGTGTCTCGGATCGCCCTCAAGTGGAGCCAAACTCTCAAGGTTCCCGGCATAAGTCAGTTTGTCCAGATTGACGACCGGTGTCCCCACAACCCGGATCCAATCCAAAACAAAGTTCGCGCCAATGAAGCCGGCGCCGCCAGTGACCAGAATGCAATCCGTCACGATCCGACAGTTCCCTTCTCAGTTTTCCGGCGGTGATGCAAAATCTGCGGCAGCCACGTCCAGACGATCTGGGTCGAAACCGCATAGTTCCAGACGGCTCCGATCAGCGCGCCGGTGACACCGGCCAGCCACCACGCAATCCCTGACGAGAAAAGGTAACCTGCCGTCTGGACGTTCACGATCGCACCCACCGCACAGATGCCGACATAGGCGGTGAGCCCCGGGACCAACAAGGCCCCCTTGAGTCGGGTGGAACGAAAGGTGACCGCATTGTTGACCAAGAAATTGGAGACCATCGCGACGACGGTCGCAGCAATTTGCGCGGCAACGAAGCCAACACCCGCAACAAGGAAAAGAAGTCCGAGGACGAGCACGTGGAGCAAAAGGCCGCTCATCCCGGCGAGCACGTAAAGCAGGAACCGAACCGGAACCAACCGGCCGAGAGTCTTGTCGAGCAGAAGATACAGATACTCCAGACCGACCACGACATCGAGTTTGCTCTCCCCATGCTGGCGGGTTCGGAATTCATATGAGAACTCCCGCGTCTTCAGCGGCCGGCCGGCCGACAGAACCAGATCGAGCAGGATTTTGAATCCTTTGCCGGTCATGCGCCGGACCGTATTTTCGAAAACTTCCCGCCGGATCGCAAAGAAGCCGCTCATCGGATCCGAAAGAGACGTTCGCAGCAGGGCCTTTTCAATGTTCGTCGCAAATCGGCTGATGAACTGACGGCTCTTCGACCAGTTCCCAACACCACCGTCACCGGAATACCGCGTGCCCACGGCAAGTTCGAGGGCGGGATCTTCGACAAAGGCCGCGATCATCGCCGGAAGGACGGTCTCGTCATGCTGCAGATCAGCGTCCATGACGGCCAGAATATCGGATGAAGACGACGCCATGCCCTCGAGACAGGCAGAAGCCAGTCCACGCCGGCCGATCCGGCGGATGAAGCGCACGCGCGGATTCTCGCGCGCCAGGCGCAGGAGGACGTCGAGCGATCCATCGTCCGAGTCGTCATCGACAAAGACGACCTCCCACTTGAAGTCGCCGAGCAACGCCTCCAGGCGCGAAACGACCAGCGGGATATTTTCACGTTCCTTGAACGTCGGAACGACGACAGTGACTTTGGATACCATCAGATGGGATTCGGTGGATTGCGTTGCCAGACAATCGTCCGATTGGGCACGAACTCTGGCCGGCTGGGATAAGCCCACCAAGGTCGGTTCGGAGATTGGCTGTCAAAGATAATGTGATAGCCGGCTTCGCCGCTAAGAAGTTCCTCGAAATGCGAACGGACCGGGGCTTCGACCTCGTTTTCACACCAGACCACGAAATCCGGGTTGCGCTTCGCACGCTGGGATGCGCTGAACCACTCCGGGCCGGCATCGGCTTTCCAGCGTCCGCGGAATTTCTCCATGTCCTGCCGATCCTCGAAGATCTCGGAGAAAATCTGTCCACGTTCGATCGCGCCGGGCATTTCGATCCGGCGAATCTTCTCACCGGACAGCTTGTGCAGGTAGGGAATGGATTTGCTGGCTTCGATCAGGGTGGGTCCGTCCGCCGCCTCGACCAACACCGGAATCAGGCGCATCCGGGGATCCTCGCGGAAGAGCGAACCAACCCACCATCCGCTCGCGACATTATAAGCCACCAGTACAGCGACGAACGGCACGGTCGCGTAGCGCCAGCGCATCAACACACCAAACCCGCAGGCCGCGATGAGCAGAAGAAAAGGTGTGACCGGCAGGACGAACCGTGTGGCGATGCGCGGAAAATCTCCGATCCGCCAGAAGTAAAGCCCCGCGACCGCCGCCGCAAGGACGACGAGTTTCCAGGCATCCCCGGAGGGCCCGCGCCGGAGTGCGAACACGGCCGCAACGGCTCCGGCGGCGAGGAACCACACAGCGGGCCAGCCGATCAGGTCCGGGATTCGTTCCACGAAAGTCGCGTATCCGGTTCCCTCGACCACGCCACCGTAGACCGGCGTGGTCTCGTAATTGTAAACAAAGTCCGCGCTAAACTTGGGCCAGTCGAGAACCGCGTAAGGGTTCCCGAGCAGGAAACCCACGGGAACGGCCAGTCCGCAAAGCCAGGCAGCTGGACGGCGAAGGCAGGCCATGATCGGGTTACCGCGGCTCGCGAGGAGATGGGCGACCGGAAGAGCCGCCGCCACGGCGAGCCCATTATACTTCGTCGCGGTAGCCAGGCCGGCCAAAAGGCCCGCCGCGACGGAAATTCCGACGCTTGGGTTGCGCACAATGGCCGAAGCCGCAGCGAAAGCCGCCAACATCATGAAGACGAGGGCGAGGTCGGTCGTCAGAAAAACTTGATAGACGACGTAGCCGGCGGTCGTCGAAAAGATCAGCGCCGCCACGCGCGCGGAGTCGATGCCATAGTAGGTCCTCGCCAACGCAAACACGAGAATCGTTGCCCCGGCGAACAACGTCAGGTTGAAAAGCCGTCCGAGGATCAGCCGGATCCGAAAGTAAGCGTCGTCGCGCTGAGGACCGCCACCCGGCGCCACAAACCAGCTCAGCGCCTGCGCCGGAAGGCGGGCGACGACATGGTTGACGTATGTGTAGAACGGCGGCTTGGAAAAATTTCCCGGATGGCCGGGCGGACGATCCGAAGAAAAAATCGTCCGAAATGCCATGGAGTCCGCGTTCAGGCAGTCATAGCGCCCCCAGCCCATGCCCTGGACGCCGAGCACGCCGCCCAAAACGAGCGCGAGCGCAAGCCAGCGGTCGACGAGCCCCCATGCGCGCAGACGGGAAGCCGCTGCAGCGGCCCAACGTTGAATCCGGTCACCCATTGATTCGCTCCCAAATGGTCATGCGGTTGATGAGAAAGTCCGCGCTTTTTGGATAAGCCCAGCCGGGCCGCTCCGGGGAACTGGCGTCGAAGACCACCCGATAGCCCGAATCCGGCTGAGAAAGCGCGTCGTATTCGTGACGGACGAGCGATTCCACATCCATGCTGTTCCACGCCACAAAACGGGGATTCCTCTTTCGGCGGGCCTCGGCCGTGAACCAGTCCACGGACGTACCGTCCTCAAAGCGGTTCACTTCGGCCAGCATCGACTCATCGGCTGCAAACATCTCCTCGAATAAAAGCCGCCGCTCGACCCCTGATGGAATCTCGACGACTTTGATTTTTCGTTTTTGGATTTCGTTCCATTGGGGACTCGACGTGCTCGACTCCACCACGCCGGTCATGTTTTCGTCGGCCCACCGGAGCGCCAGCATGCGCGGGTCGTTCCGAAAAAGCCCGCCGACCATCCAGGCGCAGACCGCATTGTAAGCGAGGATCAAAACCAAAACAGGAACCGCCACCCAGCGGAGCCGGAAAAGCATTCCAAACCCAGCCGCGGCCAGCAGGAGAACAAACGGCGCCATCGGCAGAACGAATCGGGTCGTCATCCGAGGAAACTCTCCGATTTTCCAGAAATAGAGAATGAAAACCGCCGCCGCCAGGAGCCAGACTTTCCAGGTAATTCCGTGCCCGGCACGCATCGCCTGGATGACGGCCCAGAAACCGACGACCAAACCGGCCAGCAGAAACCAGACGGCCGGCTGTCCGAAGATCTCAAAGAATTCAAAAAGAAAAGCGACATAGCCGGTCCCCTCCACCTGCCCGCCGTAGACCGGGGTCGTCGTGTAGTTGTAGAGAAAGTCGTCGCGGAATTTCGGGAAGTTCAAAACGCTGTAGGGGTTCCCCAAAACAAAGCCGACCGGCACCGCCAGGCCGCACAGCCAGGCCGCCGGGCGTCGCAAACATTCCAATACCGGATTTCTCCCGCTGGCCAGCAGGTGCGCCAGTGGCAGACAGATGGCGATCGCAAGGCCGTTATACTTTGTTGCCGCGCAGAGACCCGCCAACAACCCCGCCGCCACCGAAATGCCAATGCCCGGGCGCTTGAGAATCCCCACCGCACAAACGAACACGGCTCCCATCAAAAAGACCATGGCCAGATCGGTGGTCAGGTAGATTTGGTAGGGCACAAACCCGGCCGATGTCGCCAGAATCCACGCTGAAACACGCGCCGGCAGCAGCCCGTAGGCAGTCTTTGCCACCTGATAAACAAAGGCGACCAAAGCCGCGAACATGGCGAGGTTCACGCCTCTCGCCAGCACGGTCCGCGCGATCAAACGAAACTCCTTGCGGAACTCGATCGATGTCCAAAAGAGGTTCCTGCCCACAAACTCCGCCGGCCACCGGGCCAGAAAAAAGTTCACGTACGTGTAGAACGGTGGTTTGCGAAAGGACGCTGGCTCGAAGACCCCGCGATTGGACGACATGACGCTCTTGAACGCCATCCGGTCCAGGTTCAAACAATCATACCTTCCCCAATTCCAACCCTGCGCACCGAAAAACACGCCGGCCGCGATCGCGCCAAGGAGCCACCGATCGGCTCGGGCCACCGTCCCCGCCGCCGAGCCAACGCCGCGCCGAATGGCGCTCCAAAGTGCCAAAATTCCGTTCCTCACGTGCGAAGTACAGGCTGCCGCCTTTGGTCAGCGGCGGGTTTTTTGCACCGGACCATGCAAATTTTTCGTGTTTTTTTTCCCATTCGGGAAGTTTCCGGCCATTCCCCGGGCCGGCGACCGATCACTCAGTTCACAAGGAACTTCATGATCCATGGCATCATCTTCTGTCCTCGCTCCATCCAGTGCTTGAGCCGTTCGATCCGCTGGAAAGCCGCTTTCCGCTCCTCCTCCGGCATCCCCTGCGCCATCGCCTCCATCCGCTCAATGCGCTCCAGCGCCCGTTCCATCCGGGGCTTGAGTTCGTCCCGGATAAACGACGTCGCAAACCGACTGAGTTCGAGGTCCGCCACGTAATGGTCCCGACGGTCCCCGGGCGAGTAAACCACCTTCACGGCCCCGAACGAACGAAGCAACTTCAACCCCTGGCTCGCAGCCCCGAGGCTGATCTGCAGCCGAGCCATCAATTCCTCCATCGGAAGCGGACGGGGCGAAACGAAGAGCAAGCCGTAAATCTCGCCAACCGATTTTGGGAGTCCGATCAACTTCAGGAAGTTGATGAACATCTCGATCGCCTCGATTTCCAGCGGTTCCAAGGTGGATCCGCCGCCCGATGTTTGCGATGAACCGGCCATCTTCCCGATACGCTAGTGCTCCCCAATCAGGGTTTTCAATAAAAAATGAAAGCCTTGAATGGTTTGTCAGCTTCCGGGTTGCGGATTTTTCTCCCAGATGACGAGCTGGTTGCGGAGGAATTCGGTATAGCGGGGGTAGGACCAGCGGGGGATGGACGGGGAGGATTCGTTGAAGACGACGCGGTAGCCGGAGCCGGGTTGGGAGAGGGCTTCGTAGAACGGGCGGGCGATTCCTTCGAGGTCGATGCTGCTCCAGGCGATCCACTGCGGATCACGCCGGGCGCGCGCCTCCGGTGAGAACCAGGTCAAATCCTCCCGGGATTCGAAGCGGGAAACGCGGCTGAGCATATCGGGATCGTCGGCGAAGAGTTCCGCGAAGTTTTGTTTCCGTTCGAGACCGGTTGGGATGCGATGGATGCGGAACTCGCGACCGGGGAGGTATTGCCACTGGGGGCATGATCCGCTGCTTTCGAGGGTGGCTTGGCCTTTCAGGTTTTGGTCGGCCCAGGCGAGGGCGCGGGTCCGGGGATCCAGCCGGAAGAGCTCGGCGGTCTGCCAACTGCAGACGACATTGTAGAGGAGCAGGACGGCCAGGACCGGAACCGCAAGCCATTTCCAACGGAAAAACGCGCCGAGTCCGGCGGCGGCAAGGATCAGGAGGAAGGGTGCCGTCGGGAGCACAAAGCGGGTTTCCATGCGCGGAAACGCCCCGATTTTCCAGAAGTAGAGGGCGAACGCGACGGCGGCCAGCAGCCAGACTTTCCAAGTATTGGACTCGGGTTCACGCAGGGAACGGATGACCGGCACGAGCCCGATCAAGGCCATCCCGCCGAGCAGGAGACTTCCGGGCCAGCCGAAGATCTCGACGAAGCGGCGGACAAATTCCACGTACCCGGTGCCCTCGCCCGCGCCGTTGTAAACGGGCGTGACGGTGTAGTTGTAGTAGAACCCTTCCCAAAACTTCGGAAAATCGATCACGCTGTAGGGGTTTCCGATGATGAATCCGACGGGGACAGCCAACCCGCAAAGCCAGGCGGCGGGACGCCGGAGGCAGGCCAGGATCGGATTTCCACGGCTGGCAAGCAGGTGCGCAAGCGGAAGGCAGACCGCGATCGCAATGCCGTTGTACTTGATCGCTCCCGCGGCTCCGGCAAGCAGGCCGGCGACAATCGAGATGCCGATGCCCGGGTGTTTCAGAATCCGGACCGAGGCAGCGAAAGCCGCCAGCATGAAGAAAAGGAGGGCCAGATCGGTCGTCAGAAAGATCTTGTAAGGCACGAATCCGGCCGAGGTGGCGAGAATCCAGGACGACGCCCGCGCAGACGCCTGTCCAAAGGCTGCGCACGTGACGCCATACGTGAGAGCAATCATGCCGGCGAACATGGCCAAGTTCCAAAACCGGGCGAACACGACCCGCGTCTCGCGCGTCCACGCCCGACGTTCACTTTTCGTCATACCCGGGACCTGCCGGACGAGGAATTCCGCCGGCCAGCGGGCGAGGAAAAGGTTGAGATACGTGTACAGCGGGGGCTTGACGAATCGGGCCGGCTCAAACGGCCGACGCTCTTCCGACATCACGGTCTGAAACGCTAGACGGTCCAAGTTGAGGCAATCGTAGCGTCCCCAACCGAGACCTTGGACACCCAACAACATCCCGACCGCCAGCGCGCCCAAAAGCCATCGATCCACCGAACACACCCAGCGCCATGCCGAGCGGGAGGCGTCCTTCACGCGCCGCAAAAGAACGCTGAAAATCGGTTCGCCCATTCCGTGCGGCTCGAAGCTTGCAGTTTAGCATCCTGCACGCACGAAAAAAACGGAACCGGGGCAACCCCGGACGCTTATTCGACAGCCTTGGAATAGAGGTCCTGAACGTGCGGCCAGTTCACGACATTCCACCAAGCGGTGATGTATTCGGGGCGGCGGTTCTGGTATTTGAGGTAGTAAGCGTGCTCCCAGACGTCCAAGCCGAGGAGGGCATCCTGCCCGGCCATGATCGGGGGGTCCTGATTCGGCGTCGAAGTGATCTTCAATTTCCCATCATCCAAAACGAGCCACGCCCAGCCGCTGCCGAAACGTTTCTTCGCAGCATCGTCGAATTGCTTTTGGAAATTCTCAAACGAGCCGAATTCTTTCTCGATCGCATCCGCCAGCGGACCCGACGGCTTGCCGCCGCCTTTCGGAGACATCATCTGCCAGAACATCGAGTGATTGATGTGGCCCCCGACATTGTTGCGGAGCCCGTCGCGGATCGCCTCGGGTGCCTTGTCGAGGTTCTGGATCAAATCCTCCGGGCTCATTTTGGCCAACTGCGGTTGGTCGGCGAGAAGCTTGTTGGCATTGTCCACGTAGGCCTTGTGGTGCTTGCCATGGTGGATCTTCATCGTCTCCGCGTCGATGTGCGGCTCCAGCGCATCCGCCTCATACGGCAGCGGAGGAAGCGTATACGGGCCGTCCTGCGCAAGGACAAGTGACGACCCGGCGACGAGGCTGGCGAGAACAACAGCGAACGTTTTCATCGAGTCGGAACGTATCTCCTCTTTCGAACCGTGCAACCCCGATCCCGTTTTCAGGAAGCCGTGGTCAAACGCCCGGGAGTTCGGACTGGCCGGAGCCCGCCCCACCCGAAACGCCGCGAAGACGCCGCTCGATCAACGGTCGCAGGCTGTCCCACGGAACGCTCAACCACCGTGCGTCGGCCGCGGGCATTCCCTCGATCAAATCGAGCAGAACATCCGGGTCGCGGGAAAAGGCATTGAGCACCTGGCCGCGCGTGAGCTGGATCGTGTTGCACCGGGTCCGGGCCAGAATGTAGTCCAAATCCTCCTTCAAGCGCTCGATCTGCTCGTCGGTCAAAAGCATATCGACCTCCATTCTGCGCGCCGATGGAACCCGCAAATCCGGTGCGGCGATGTCGATGACAGCACTGCCGATCCCTCGGCCCGGGCATCATAACGGCAAAAAGAAGCCAGCCAGCGATCTCCCGGCGAGATCCGGCCGTTCGGATGAACCTCCGACGCCGGCACGCGCGCTTCGACCACCCATTGACCGTCCAGAACCAAGGTCTTCGCCTCGAACGCAGGCGGACGCACCAACGCTCCATCGAACTCCCGTTCCTCATTCGCCATGGCGCGAAACATCTCCGTGTCCAATCGGAGGTGCATGCGAAAGCCGTGCGGGGCGACGTGCATCTCCACATAGTCATCCCGGCCTTCAACCTGGAGAAACATCTCAAAAACATCACCCATTTCCCACAAACGCTGCGAATCCGCTGTTGCTGTCGACCAAATCTCGTCATCGACCAGTTCCGCCATGACCCAAAGAGCGCCGGGTTCCCATGCGAGCCGCACGGTACCGGCGCGCAGGCCCTCGTCCTCCTCATCGCGCCAGCCTTGTCCCATCCTGATCGGTTCGGCAATCCGGAGCGCATTACCCGGCCGTACTCCGTCCGGCACTCGAGTGCACGGCAATGCCACACTCTCGAGCAGCTTGCTCATCCCTGCGTCGGAGCGGGAACGGGAATCACCGGCAGCGGAAATCGCAGTCGCAATTCCTCATCGACCCGAACTTCCACGGTGAATATGCCGTGTTTCTGAAATTGTACGCCTCCAAAGACGTGGACATTCGTCGCATGTGCGTCCAGCGCAGGCAGAACAAAACGCACTTCGCTTTCTGCAATGGGCGCATCATCGTCCGGATTGAGAACGAGCGATCGTTGCGTGAACTCGCCAACTCCCCCGCACCACCGCGTCCAGAGGCACAACTTGAAAAAACCAATCGGCACAACCGGAGCCGGAATCACACCGATGATTCCCACAAGCGTCTGCTGGCCGCTCGCTTCCTGACGAACGTCCTCACACAGGACACACGCCTGCAAGTCGGGTAGGATTTCCTCGGCCATCGTCCGCCGATGGAATCCGATCCGCCCCGGTCTGCACAGACAAATTCACATCAGGATTGACGCGGACGCGCCGCCGGGGACGTATCGTCCATGTGAAAGCCGAGCCAAACCCCGATTCCGGAAAGCGACCGATCGTGATTGTCATCGGGGGCGGGTTCGGCGGCCTCAATGCCGTCAAGCGGCTTGCCGATACTGACGTCGACATCGTTCTCATCGATCGGAGCAATCACCACCTCTTTCAACCCCTCCTTTACCAAGTGGCCACCGCCGGCCTTTCACCGGCCGATATTGCTCAACCAATCCGTGGCATTCTCCGCGACCAAAAGAATGTCACCGTGGTCCTCGACGAAGTGATGGCAGTCGATCCCGAAGCCCGGCTGGTGACGACGGCGGACATCAAGCTCCACTACGACTACCTCATCGTCGCGACCGGAGCGCGGCACGGGTATTTCGGTCACGACGATTGGGAGGAACTCGCCCCCGGGCTGAAGACCATCGAGGACGCGACAGAAATCCGCCGCCGCGTTCTGCTGGCGTTCGAAGTGGGCGAAAAATCCCGGACCCCCGAGGAAATGGCCGCCGCCTTGACGTTCGTCGTGGTCGGTGGCGGTCCCACTGGCGTGGAAATGGCGGGTGCGATCGCGGAACTCGCCCGATTCACGCTGCGGCGCGACTTCCGGCGGATCAACCCCGCACAGGCCCGCGTCATCCTCGTCGAGGCCGGCCCACGCATTCTTCCCACATTCACGCCGGAAATGTCGGAGAACGCGCAAAAGCAGCTCCAAAGCCTGCGCGTTGAAGTTCGCACTGGCAAAGCCGTTACCCACATCGACGAATGTGAAGTCCACTTCGGTGACGAAATCCTCCGGACCCGCACGGTTGTCTGGGCGGCCGGCAACAAGGCCTCTCCACTCGGCGCGATGCTCGGCGCAGAAACCGATCGCGTCGGACGCGTAAAAGTTTCCCCGGACCTGACCATCCCGGGCCATCCCGAAATTCAGGCGATCGGCGACCTCATCACCACCACATACCATGGCGGCACACCGGTTCCGGGAGTGAGCCCGGCAGCCCTCCAGGCCGGCCGCCACGCCGCGGACAACATCCGACGTCAACTCGCCGGTCAGCCGCCTGAACGCTGGGAATACTTTGACAAGGGAACGATGGCCACAATCGGGAGGAACGCCGCCGTTGCAGAGATCGGACCTCTGAAATTCGGCGGATTCCCGGCTTGGGCCGTCTGGGCGTTCGTCCATCTTTTCTTCCTCATCGGCTTCCGGAACCGGGCCGCGGTCTTTCTCCAATGGAGCTGGGCCTATTTCACCTATGCCAAAGGTGCACGGATCATCCCGCGTCCGGCCGGACGTTGGGGTGTTCTCGAGGAAGAAAAGAAAAAGCTATAGCGGCCCAAAGGCCACACTCACCGGCACTGCGTTGGTCTGAGCCGACCCGACCGGTTTCAACCGCCCATCGCCGCCAATCTGAAACGATACCAACATCCCATCGTCCTGGCCGGCCACGACCAGCCAGCGGCCCGATGGATCGAGCCCGGCACCACGCGGCACCTTCACCCCGGCGGGAACATTTTCGATCCACTCCAAATCCCCGTCCTCCCGGACCCGATATCCGGTGACACTGTCATGCCCGCGATTCGTGACAAAGACAAACCGTCCGTCCGGCGTCATCAGGATTTCCGCAGTCGATGATCCTTCCTTTTTCGTTCCGTCCGGCAGCGTCGGCAGGGTCTGGCGAAGCGTCAGGGTCCCGGTCTTCAAATCCCTTTCGAATGTCGAGACACTCATTCCCATCTCGTTGTTGACGTAGAGCCGGCGGCCGTCCGGGCTGATCACCAAATGCCGCGGACCGGAGCCGGGCGGGACCTTGCCGGGCTCCCGCGGTTCCAATTTCGAGTTCGCCGCGTCCAGCTCATAGACCCAAACGCTGTCCGTCCCCAAATCACAGGCATAGACAAAGCGTCCGTCCGGGCTGGTCATGACGCCGTGGCCATAGGGTTTCTTCTGCCGCTTCGGGTCCGGACCCGACCCTTCAAACACGATCAACTCCGCCGCCGGATCCAGTGACCCATCCGGCCGCCGCGGAAGCATGGCCTTGCTGCCGCCGCCGTAGTTTGCGACGAACACATGGCCGGCCGCTTCCCAGACGTGGCACGCCCCCCCGCCGCCGGATGGCTGTTCATTCAATCGCTCGAGTTTCCCGGGCTCTACAATACGGAAAGCCACGACCGATCCGTCGCCGGATTCTGCGGCGGCGTAGACGTTCCGCCCGTCACGGGAGACCGCCACAAAACTCGGATTTTTCGCCTCACCAGCCACCCAGGTTTTTCCGAAGTCGCCGGTCTCCGAGTCCATCGTTCCGGCCATCACGCCCGAATCCTTTCCCGGACGGGAATACGTTCCGAGATAAAAGGTCAACGGGGCGGCGGATCCGGAAGTCATCATGGCTGCCATCATCAAGATCGTGCGGACCATGGTAGTTCGGTTCCTTACCCGCCGGTTGTCACCAACCAAATGGCGACCGCGATTGCGAGGGCAACCCGGTACCAGCCGAAAATCTCCATGCCGTGCTTGTTCAAATATCCGACCATCCATTTCACTGCCAGCACCGCAGAAATCCATGCCGCAACAAACCCGACGGCCAGGTTCACCGGTCCGAATTCGGCAAGCATCACCGAACCGTGACGCAGCGCATCATAAGCCGTTGCCGCCGTCAGCGTCAGGACCCCCAGCAAGAAACTCAGTTCAACCGCCGCCGGCAGCGAGAGGCCGACGAGCAGGCCGCCGACGATCGTGATCAGACTCCGGCTGACCCCAGGCCACATGGCGAGACATTGCGCGATCCCAACGATGAGCGCCATGCGGATCGTCAGATCGTCCAAACTCAGGCCGGGCTTTTCGCTGCGTTGGCGTCGCTTCCAAAAAGCCACGGCCAAAATCGCCACGCCACCAACGAACCATGCCGCAACCACCGGCCACAGACCCCATTCATCGCCGCCGAAAAGGTATTTCTTGATCGTCTTCTCGAGGATGAACCCGAGCACGGCCGCCGGGATGAACGCCGAGAGAATCGCCGTTGCCAACCGAAACCCCGCCGGATTCCGCCCGAGAACCCCGGCCGCCATGTCGCCAACCCGCTTCCGATACAATCCGAGCACCGCCAGAATCGCGCCCGCCTGGATGCAGATCGCAAAGGCGTCGGCCGCATCGCTCGATGGAATCCCCATCAGCCGCTGCGCCAAAAGCAAATGCCCGGTCGAACTGACCGGGAGGTATTCCGTCAGACCCTCAACAAGGCCGAGGACGAACGCTTGGAAAATGTCCATACGTCAACCGCACACCCGACCCCAAGCCGGACAGCGAATCAAATCGCGTTCTCGCCGGTTTCCTCGGTGCGGATGCGGACCGCATTCTCGATCGGCAGGACAAAAATTTTGCCGTCGCCGATCTTGCCGGTCTTGGCCGAAGCCGAAATCGCGGTGACCGCTTTCTCGACGAGACCGTCCGGCACAACCACCTCAAACTTCACCTTCGGGAGAAAATCGACCGTGTACTCACTGCCGCGATAGATTTCCGTATGTCCCTTCTGGCGGCCGAAACCTTTGACCTCGCTCACCGTCATGCCTTCGATTCCCACTTCCGCCAGCGCTTCCTTGACGTCCTCCATTTTGAAGGGTTTGATGATGGCTTCGATCTTCTTCATAATTTCCGGGTAGTTAAGACCTGCGTTGCCCCTCTTGGCAAGCCCTGATCCCGGGGAAGATTCCTGCAACATGAGACCCATTCACTGGCGGCGGAGCCGCCTCGGCCACTACCTGCGCCACCTTCCCCGCGCGAAGCACATCCGCGGAACGTGGCTGCACCGGCGGCTTGGCGACCGTTTGCTCGCGCCCGAACTCTGGCAGCCCAGCCGGCGTCGATTCGCCGCCGGAGCAGCTGTCGGGGCCTTCTTCGCGCTGTTGCCCGCGCCGTTCCAGATGCTCGCCGCCGCACTGATCGCCTACATCACGCGCGTGAATGTCCCGATGGCCATCGCGGCCACGTGGATAACGAACCCATTCACCTTTCCATTCTTCATCTACATTCAGTATCGGATCGGCTGCCTGATCCTCGGACGCGGGCCCTCCGAAATCCCAACACATGATCTCGTCGAAACCCTCAAACACGCCCCGCTCCCGTTCGTCGTGGGCGTTGTGCCTGCAGCGATGATTGCCGCGGCCATCGTTTATCCGCTCACTCTGGTCATTTGGGATTTCGTTCAGCGCCGGCTTCATCCGAAACCGAAAAGCTAAACGCCATCTTCAGAACCTCCTCCGGAGCCCGCCCGGCCTCGCGCAGGGCCCGAATCTCCAGAGCCCCATCGCGCTTGGCGAGCCGCCGGCCATCCCACCCCCGGACCAACGGTGTATGGAAAGTCGAGGGAAGATGGCCGCCCAAAGCGCGCGCCACCAAAATCTGCCGTGCGGTTGATGTCAAAAGGTCCTCGCCGCGGACGATCTCGGTGATCCCCTGTGCCAGATCGTCAACCACGACCGCCAGCTCGTAGGCCGGCACATTGTCCCGGTTCCAAACCAGAAAATCCCCGAAGTCTTCACCCGCAACCCGATCGATCGGGCCGAGCCGCCCATCCACAAATCCCATCCGCTCGCGATCCGGCACCCGGAACCGCCAGTTCACACCATCCGGCCGATCAAAACTCCGCGACTCCGCGCAATCACCCCGCCACTCGATCGGAAAGATTGGTTCGTCGTCGTGCGGGGCGAGGGTGACCGCCTCGCCCACTTCGCGGCGCGATCTGCGGCACGGATAAATCCAGCCACCGTCCCGAAGCAGCCTCCAGGCGCGAAGGTAGGCGTCGCGGCGCTCCCTCTGACGCACGAGCGGTCCATCCCAGTCGACGCCGAGCCACGTCAGGTCTTCAATGACACCCGCGACGAACTCCTCGCGGCATCGACGCACATCCAGATCCTCGATGCGCATCAGCAGTTCCCCGCCGGCCGCCCGGGCCCGCTGAAACGCCGTCCAAAATGTCGCCGCATGGCCGACATGCAGGCGCCCGGTCGGCGTCGGCGCCAGCCGCCCGCGATAACCGGCCATGCTCACCCCACACCCTTCGGACCTTCGAGCGGATCCTGGCTCCAAGCCGCAAACAACTCGTCGTCTTCAAACAAACGCTGCGGATCGATCGCGTGCGGCGGATGGCCGAGAATCCCGCGGTCCGCATACTCCGGCTGAGCGTCCAAACAATACGCCGCCAACTCGGCACCGAGCCAACCCGGGTCCCGCCCCGCAAACTTCGCCGAGAATTGCTCGCCCGAACTCCGGAAGTGCGAAAGCACCCAGCGGCGCGCAAACGTTCCTTCGAGCACCCTGGCTGCGCGAACAATCTGGTCCACACGCAGCCCGACTTGGGCCTTTGCCGCTTCCGCAATGCGCTCGCCCACGCCACCGGCGCACTTCTTGGGCTTGCGGAAAAAGATCTGGGTCTTCGGGTCTTCGAAATATTTCGACAGCGGAGTGACAACGACCTCGCGGCCGCCTGCGACTTCGACCCCTTCGTTGTCCCCCGTCACGATGAGCACCCCGGTCACCGCCACATCGCTCATCCGCGACCACCCGGTGAAATAGGCAATTCCGCGCGATGGATGGACCGCGTTTTGGCAAAGAAAGCCCAGAAAACCCGGACGGTAATTCTCGCCAAAAACCGGTTCCATCGCCTGCACAACGATCCGCGATGCGCGGAGGGGGTCCACTCGCTTCATGGCCGTTGTTCTAATCCGTCCATGCGCATTTGCACAGATGGAATCCGCGGAAAGACATTCGCCGATTGCCCGCCGGGCGTCGTAGATTTTCCGTATGCCGAGTGAATCCCTGCCACCCGTCGTGATGTATCAGACTTGGCGCGACCTTTTGTTTTTGCACTGGGACTTTGACCCCGCGGACGTACAGGCCTCGCTGCCTCCGGGACTCGCCGTCGACACGTTCGAAAACCGCGCCTGGATCGGCTTCGTACCGTTCTTTATGCAAGGCGTTCGGCCACGCGGATTGCCGGCGGTCCCGGTTCTCTCCGACTTTCTCGAATTGAACATCCGCACCTATGTCCGCGATCGACAAAACCGCCGCGGCGTGTGGTTCTACTCGTTGGATTGCAACCAGCCGATCGCCGTCCAACTCGCCCGGCTTGGATTCTCGCTGCCGTATTTCGATGCTGTCATGAGCGCGTCTAAACTGGGATCACGCGTCGACTACACATCCCGCCGCTGCGGGACAGCCGCGACGTGTTCGGTTTCCTACCGCCCCAACGGCACCGCGGCCCGCGCTGCTGCCGGCTCGCTCGACGAATTCCTCGTGGAACGTTACCGGCTCTTTGCCTTCAACGGAAAAAACCTGCTCACCGGCTGCGTCTCGCACGCCCCCTACGAAATCGCCCCCGCGGCTTGGTCTGGCAATCCCACTCCCCCACTCGAACTCGCCGGATTCCCCACCAACCGTGCCCCATCCCACGCCGTCCTCTCCCCAGGCGTCAAAGTCCGCATCCACGCCCCAGGACAGGTCCGATAAAGCGCCTTTAATCAAACACTGACTGCATCCAGCGTCGCGCCGGGTCTCCAGGTGCTGCCGATGAACGTGGCCCGCGGGAATGCCGGAACGCCATGGTAGCCGTTCTGGATCATCGACGTGACCATTTCGACGGCCGCTTCGCCGGTAATGTCATTGTGCTGGTCCATCCCGGCCCAGTGCGGATGGTCCGGACGCCATTCCAGTTGCACCAGACCGACGTCCTCCGGAACGCGCAGCCCCATCGTGCGCACCGGTCCTTCGACGTCATGATAGAGACTCAGCAAAACGTCCGGGCGACGCCGGGTGAACCACTCGCGGAACTTCGTCCAGCGCTGGGCATCGTCCGCCACAAACAAAAAAGGCGGAAGTCGGTCAGCGACTCTCAGCACGCCCTGCGCCGCCGCAAAGCCAGCCCGAAAACGCCCTTCCACCAGACGGTCGATATGCCGGTCGATCACGAGTCCTGGACGTCGCCGCCCCGCACGCAAACACTCCTCCACTGCCCCGCGGAGAAGCATGTGGTGATCCGACGCCGCAAACGGCAGGGCCGGATTCTGGGTACGCACGCCCGTGACGACCGTCGGGAACTGCTCCCAGACCGCTCGGAAATCATCCGGGAGCCGGTTGTCGTGCATCAGCCCGACCAGCACGATGCCACGAAGGTTCCGCGCCCGCAGGCGACGAACCAGCGCCGCCCCGCTCAGCCCCGGTTCATGCAGCCAGAAGTCGTCGGTGAAATACCCCAGTTCCGACGCACGACGCCGGCAACCGGAAACGTAGGACGGAATGGTCGGATGCTCCCGAAACGCCCGCCGGTCCAGATTCGCATTCACCAAAGCCAGGCCCGCCTGCGAGCCCGGCTGACGCGATCGCCGCAACTCCGCCATCAAACACGCCACCGTCGGGTTCAACGAGTACCCCATCCGGCGTGCCAAACGCAGGATCCGCTCGCGGGTTTTCACCGGGATTTGCGGACTGTGGCGCAGGGCCAGCGAAACCGTGTTTTTCGACACGCCCGCCGCACGCGCCACGTCGTTCATCGTCGGTCGACCCGCCATTTCACATGACTGTCAAGTAAACGTCGGCTTTACGGAAGCCCGAATCTGTCGCATCGGAGGGTCATGTCGTTCACCCTCGGAATCGATTACGGTACCAATTCGGTGCGGGCGGTTGTGGTTCGTTGCCGCGGCGGGCGCGAGATCGGCACCGGTGTCGCCGGCTATCCGTCCGGCAAACAGGGCATCCTGCTGGATCCAAAAGACCACCATCTCGCCCGCCAGCACCCCGGCGACTATTTGACCGCCATGGAAAAATGCGTGACGGCTGCGCTGGCGGAGGCGGCGAGAACCAAAGGGTTCCGGCCGGATCACATCGTCGGCCTCGGCGTCGACACGACCGGGTCGAGCCCGATTCCGGTGGATGCGCAGAATCGTGCACTCGGCATGCTGCCCAAGTGGCGAAAGAATTTGAATGCCCAGTGCTGGCTGTGGAAAGACCACACGAGTTGGCGCGAAGCGGAGCGGATCACGGACCTCGCTGCGAAAATGCGCCCGCATTACATTGCCAAGTGCGGCAACCGGTATTCTTCGGAATGGTTCTGGAGCAAAATCTGGCACTGCCTAGCGGTGGATCCGGATGTCTTTGATGCCGCGCATTCGTGGGTCGAACTCTGCGATTGGGTGCCGTCCGTGCTTTGCGGAGTGCGCGATCCGGGTGCCATTCGTCGCGGCGTTTGCTCCGCCGGCCATAAAGCGCTCTACGCCGATGAATGGGGCGGCCTGCCAGATTCGGCCTTCCTCAAAAAGCTCGATCCGAAACTCGCCGCTCTTCGCTCGCGACTCTACGAGAAGACCCACGACGCCAGCGTCGAGGCCGGCCGGCTCGGCGACGAATGGGCCGGTCGGCTCGGGCTTCCAGCCGGGATCCCCGTGGCGATCGGCCAGATGGATGTCCACTACGGCGCGATTGGCTGCGGCGTGGCGGAGGGCACGCTGGTCAAAGTCATCGGAACCTCGACCTGCGACTGCGCGGTGATCTCGTCGAAGAAGAAGGTCCGGGACGTTCCCGGCATCTGCGGGATCGTGAATGGCTCAATTCTTCCCGGCTTCTTCGGTATCGAAGCCGGACAGTCCGCCGTCGGCGACATTTTCAAATGGTGGATCGAAACCGTCTGTGATGGCAACGCGGCGACCTATGCGGAACTGGAAAAGGCCGTTGCCGGCCAGCCGGCCGGCGCCTCGGGATTGCTCGCGCTCGATTGGAACAACGGAAACCGCACGATCCTCGTTGACCCGATGCTCTCCGGCCTTCTCGTCGGAACCACGCTTCATACAACGCGCGCCGAGATCTACCGCGCCTTGATTGAAGCCACAGCATTTGGAGCACGTGCGATCATTCAGCGCCTGGAAGAATACGGCATCGCCGTCCGTCGGATCGTCTGTGCCGGCGGCATCGCAGAGAAGAGCCCGATGCTCATGCAGATCTATGCCGACGTCACCGGCCGGACGATGCATGTCGCCGCGTCCGAACAGGCCTGTGCGCTGGGATCCGCCGTCGCGGCGGCTGTCATTGCCGGCGAGCACCGCGATTTTCCTTCGGCTCAAAAGGCGATGACCGCCTGGAAACCGGTGACTTACCGCCCACGCGCTGCCGACCGGAAAACCTACGACGCACTTTATGCCATCTATCGCGATCTCCACGACAGCTTCGGCGGAGCGAACACATCTGCCGACCTTTCGCACGTCATGAAGAAACTGCTCGCCATCAAGGAATCCGTCACAAAATGAAGCCCTCCATTTGGTTTGTCACCGGCAGCCAGCACCTCTACGGCCCGGAAACGCTCGAAAAAGTCGCCGCCAACTCGCGCGAGATCGCCGGCGCACTCAGCCGAAATCTTCCGCTGGAAATCGTTTTCCAACCGGTCATGACCGGCCCCGACGCGATCCGCGATCTCCTCCGCCGGGCCGATGCCGACCCGGCCTGCGCGGGCTTGATTTTGTGGATGCACACATTTTCCCCGGCGAAGATGTGGATTGGCGGGCTTTCCGCGCTGCGCAAGCCGTTCCTCCACCTGCACACGCAATTCAACCGCGATCTGCCGTGGAGCGAGATCGACATGGACTTCATGAACCTCAACCAGGCCGCCCACGGCGACCGGGAGGCCGGTTTTCTCCACACGCGCATGCGGCTCAACCGGAAAGTCGTCGTCGGCCACTGGAAGGATCCGCGCGTTCTTACCGAGATCGCCGGTTGGATGCGTGCGGCGGCCGCGTGGCAGGACTGGCAGGGCGCCAAGTTTGTGCGTTTCGGCGACAACATGCGGCAGGTCGCTGTCACGGAGGGCGACAAAGTCGGCGCCGAAATGCAGTTCGGGTTCTCGGTTCTCGGTCATGGGATCGGCGATCTCGCCGCCCGTTTGCCTGCGGTCCCGGATTCCGCCATCGACGACCTCTGCGAAATCTATCGCGAATCCTACACGCTCGCTCCGGGCCTCGAACCCGGCGGCCCGCGCCACGATTCTCTGCGCGAGGCGGCCCGCATCGAAATCGCGCTGCGCGGCTTTTTGACCGACGGCGGCTTTGCCGGCTTTACGACAACGTTTGAAGACCTGCACGGACTCCGCCAGTTGCCCGGAATCGCGGTTCAGCGGCTGATGGCCGATGGATTCGGCTTTGGCGCTGAAGGCGACTGGAAGACCGCCGCTTTGCTCCGAGCGATGAAAGTGATGGCCGGGGAGGCAGGCGGCACTTCGTTCATGGAGGACTATACCTATCATCTCGAACCGGGGAACCACCTCGTCCTCGGCGCTCACATGTTGGAAGTTTGTCCCACGATTGCCGCGGGAAAGCCGACCTGCGAAATCCACCCGCTCGGCATCGGCGGGAAGGAAGATCCGGTGCGCCTTGTTTTCGACGCCCGCGCCGGCGAGGCCCTCAATGCCTCGCTCATCGACCTCGGAAATCGCTTCCGCCTCGTCGTCAACGAAGTCGATGCAATCGCCCCACCGCAGGCACTTCCAAATCTCCCGGTCGCCCGGGCGGTCTGGAAATGCCGTCCGGATTTCGCCACCGCCTGCGGGGCCTGGATTGAAGCCGGTGGGGCGCATCACACGGTCTTCAGCTATGCCGTGAAGTCCGCCGATCTCGAAGATTTCGCACGCATCGCCGGAATCGAAATGCTCCTCATTGACGGGCAGACCGAGCTGCGCGACTTCCGCTCGGAAATGCGGACGAACGAACTCTATTATGAACGCGCCGGAGGCCTCCGCGCATGAGCCGGTATCACGACCTCCGTGCCGAGTGCTGCGAGGCCAACCGCCGGTTGCCGCAACTCGGGCTCGTTGACCTGACGTTTGGAAATGTCAGCGTGGCCGACCGCGCCGCCGGCGTCTTCGCGATCAAACCGAGCGGCGTGGATTACGCAGCGCTTCGGCCGGACGATATCGTCATCATCGATTTCGATGGCAACACGGTCGAAGGAACGCTTCTCGCCTCCTCCGACACACCGACCCACCGCTGCCTGCTGCGCGAGTTCGCCAACTGCGAAGCCGTCGTCCACACGCATTCGCGCCACGCGGTCGCATTTGCCCAAGCCGGTCGGGCGATTCCATGCCTCGGAACCACGCACGCTGATTACTTCCGCGGCGACGTTCCCGTGACCCGGCCAATGACCCCACAGGAAATCAACGGCGATTATGAATGGGAGACCGGCCGCGTCATTGTCGAACGCTTCCGATCACTCGATCCTTCAGAAATCCCATCCGTTCTCGTCCACAGTCACGGTCCGTTCTGCTGGGGACCGAACGCCGCGAAAGCCGTCGAAACCGCTCAGGCTCTCGAGATCATCGCGCAGATGGCACTCCACACCGTGTTTTTGCGCCCGGACGCCGCGCCACTCTCCGAGGCTCTTCTGACAAAACACTTTTGCCGCAAGCACGGGGATTCTGCCTATTACGGGCAATAATCCAGCACCCCCTCGATATAATCTCGGGTGCCGAGGGCCCGGCCAACGCGGCTTCAGTGCACGATTTCCGAACCGATCCCGGCGTTCGTGAAGATCTCCAAAAGGAGGCCGTGCTGAACGTGCCCGCCAATCAGGTGGGTTTTCCCAACACCTTTACGGAGGGCTGCAACAGCGGATTGCACTTTGGGAATCATGCCGCCGGCAATGACCTTCGACTTGATCAGCGTTTCGATCTGCTCGGCCGTCACGGTCGGAATGAGGGAATCCGGGGCAGACGGGTCGCGCATGATGCCGCGGACATCGCTGACGAAGATGAGCTTTTCGGCTTTGAGTTCGGCGGCCAGCGCCGCGGCGGCGACATCGGCATTGATGTTGAGCACGACGCCATTCTCATCCGCTCCGATCGGGCTGATCACGGGAACGATCTCGCGCCGGATCGCCGACCGGACTTCCTTGGCATTCATCCTCGCCGCTTCCCCAACAAAGCCGATATCGACGGAATGGCCGGTTTCATCGGTCTGCGGACCCAGGCGGCGCGCGACAAAGACCTGCTTGCCGGAAAACCCCTGCGCACGTCCCCCGAATTCACCGATGGTTTTCACGATCGCCGGGTTGATCTCGCCATCAAGCGTTGATTCGACGATGTGGATGGCCGTCTCATCCGTCACGCGCAGGCCGTTCACGAAGCGCGCTTTCAAGCCGGCATCTCGCATGCGTGACGTGATGGCTTTTCCACCACCATGGACGAGCACGGGATTAATTCCGACCGCCTCAAGAAACACGACGTCGCGGAGAAACTTGTCGACGATTTGTTCGTCCTCCATCGCCGCCCCGCCATACTTGATCACGAACGTCTTGCCGCGGAACTCCTGAATGTAGGGCAACGCCTCGATCAAACTCTCCGACCGCAACTCGGGTGTCAGCAAAGCGCCCATTATTCTCCGAGGTTGAGGCGGACGTATTCTTCCGTCAAATCCGTTGTCCAAACAAAATCCGATGCTTTTCCGAGGCCGAGATCGACGGTGACCCGAAACGCTTTTTTGGACGCCACCTTGCGCAACTTCTCATTGGCACCCGGCACGGCGACCCCCCGGGCGACGGCCTGCACATCGTCATAGAAAATGGCCGCCCGGCTTTCATCCATGCGGACTCCGCTGTAGCCAACCGCATCGAGGATCCGTCCCCAGTTCGGATCGCCGCCCGCCCACGCGCATTTGACCAGGGTCGAGTTGGCGATTGCCTCGGCCGCGCGGCGCGCATCGGCTGCACTGGCCGCCCGCCGGACTTCCACCTCCACGAAGCGCGACACTCCCTCACCGTCTTCAACAATCATCCGGGCCAGGGCGCGTGTGACCGCGTCGAGCGCTTCCCGCAAAACAGCCGGAGCCGGCTCGACCCCGCTGGCGCCATTTGCGAGCAGGATCACCGTGTCGTTTGTGCTCATGTCTCCGTCGACCGTGATTCGGTTGAATGAATCGTCGACGGATTCCTTCAGGATCGTCTTAGCGGCGGGACGGCCAACGACGGCGTCGGTGGTTACCACGCAAAGCATCGTGGCCATCGTCGGATCGATCATGCCCGCACCCTTCGCGATGCCGCCAATCCGGAACGCACCATCTTCGGTGCGCACCTCGAAAGCAATTTCCTTCGGGAAGGTATCGCTTGTCATGATCGCCTTCGCCGTTGGAAGACTCCCGGTGCGAACGGGTTCCAGTCGCGAGATGCCATCCAATACGCGCTCCATTGGGAGCGAAACGCCGATCCGCCCCGTTGAACAGACGAGAACCTGCTCGGTTTTCAATCCGAGCAAGTGAGCCGTTACGGACGCCATCGCCCGGGCGTCGGCGAGTCCTTGCGGACCGGTGCAGGCGTTTGCATTGCCGCTATTGAGGACGACCGCGCGGGGACGGCCGCGGCGGAGGTGGTCCATCGAAATGCGAACCGGGGCCGCCTTGACTTTGTTTGTCGTGAACGTGCCCGCAGCCGTCGCACTCGTCTCCGAACAAATCACGGCGATGTCATCGCGCACGATTTTCCCGGTCTTGATCCCGCAGCCGGTGGCGCCGGCCAGAAATCCTTTCGGCGCACAGACTCCGCCTTTGATCTTCTTCATCTCGTTCATAGCAAACCTGTCGTTTCCGGATAGCCAGCCATCAGATTGAAATTTTGCACCGCCTGACCGGCCGCTCCCTTCACGAGATTGTCTTCCGCGGCGAGCAGGATCAACCGTTTCGCGCGCCCGTCGAACCGAACCGCGATGTCGCAGAAGTTGGTGCCGGTGACGTTCTTCGTGTCCGGCAATGAGGCATCAACGCGGACGAACGGTTCGTCGCGGTAAGCGCTCTTAAGAGCATCAATCGCATCGCTCTCGGAGTGCCCGGCCTTGAGGCGAGTGAAGATCGTTGTATGAATCCCGCGGTTCATCGGGGCGAGGTGCGGGACAAACGTGACCGCAAGCGGTTCGCCGGCTGCGAGCGATAGTTCCTGTTCGATCTCCGACAAATGCCGGTGTTTCGGCAAACCATAAGCGCGGAGACTCTCATTGCACTCGCCGTAGAGGAGCGAAGGATCGGCTTTGCGCCCGGCGCCACTCACGCCACTCGCACTCGAAACCGCAATGTCCGAACCCTCGATCAACCCAGCCCGCAAAAGCGGCACCAGCGGCAACAAAATGCTCGTGGGGTAGCATCCCGCTGAGGCCACAAGGTGGGCCGTCCGGATTTTCTCCCGGTGCAATTCGGGGATGCCATAGACCGCCTGCTCCAAAAGCTCCGGGGCTCCATGTTTTTCGCCATAAAATTCCTCATAGACCGGCGCGGACCGGAGACGAAAATCCGCACTCAGATCGACCACGCGTCCCCCGCCCGCACAGAGCGGCTGCGCAAACTCCGCGGCCAGACCATGCGGCAGGGCCAGAAAGAAGAACTCCGCCCCCGTTCCCAGGAGGGCCGCCGGATCCGGAGCCTGAAACTTGAGTTCAGAAAACGGCCCACACCCGCGCAGTCGGGCCAGAACCTCTCCCACCCGCTTGCCGGCATGCTGCCGGGATGTGACGGCGACGATCTCGACCCCCGGATGCCGGGTGAGGATGGCACACAGTTCCTCGCCCGAATATCCGTTCGCACCAACGATGGCGACTTTCGATTTCTTCATGGCAGGCGATGCAGAATGCGGACTCCGGCTGCTCTCGACAATCAATTCCTCCGCCGCAACCGCTGCCGCCAAACATAAAGTCCCACAACCGCCGGCACCATCGCAAGGAACGGCCACCACGCGGCCCAAGGATTCGGCGGCGGTTTGACATCAACCGGGCGTCGAATCGCGAAACTCCTGCCATCCACCGCGACATCGACAGACACCTCCCAGCGGCCGGACGCGGGGAGTCCGATCCACGCGGACCGCAAAAGCCGGTTGCCTTGCGCGGAAGGCACTGCCTCGCCCGTGAGCCCGATTCCATTGAGCGTATTGCAGAGTTCCAGCCATTCGTCGCGCGATTCGGTGATCTCGACCGGCCGGAGTGTCACCCGCGCCGAGAAATCGCCCACCACCTCGCGTCCCTTCTGGACGAGGACGCTGACATCATTCGCGCCGACGTGAAGCGGAAAGGGCGCTGCAAAAACGGTGACAACAATCCCGTCGCGCTCGTCCCTCGCGAGCACAACTCCGCCGTCGGCCCATGCCATTCCCGAACCGACCAGCCAGATGACCAAAGTGAGCGCCGTTTTCACATCATCATCCCCCGGAGATCCATCGGCGCAAAAAGGATGGCGACTCCCAGCACGTAAAGCACCACGGCCACGGCCGCCCATGGGGCAAAAACCCGCCGGGCCCGCCCGGGAACGATCCGCCGCGCCTTGCTCCACAAAACCCAAAGCGAAAAGAGCAGCCCGACATTCAAAATGAGGATCTGCAAGCCCGGCAACTCGGCGAAGGCGAGCGTCGGCACGGTCCAACTCTCCGGCAAAGCGGACCAACCGCGATCCGCCAAAAACCGTCCGACGACCGGCCACGGCGCAAAGAACGCCGTGAGCAGATGGTAGAGAAAATGTGCAACCCACATGGAAAACCCAAGCGGCACAAGCGCCACGCTAAAGCCATTGGTGATCTCACGCCGGAGACCGGCCGATCCCGCCAGCCTGGCCGATGCGGCTCCCAGACCGACAGTGGTCACTCGCGGGATGAGGAGAATGGACGCAACAAAAGCCGCCGCACTCGCAAACCCCGCCACCGGACCAAGGAACATCCGCAAGGCGGCCTCCCACTCAAGGACCGGCCGCGTCATCCCGGCCGCCGTGACAAACGCCCCGGCCACAAACACAGCCGCCAGCGTGGCCAAATCGTCCCGGGCCGCGAACGCCCCCACCGATGACCGGCGGGGCGGATCCTCGATCAGATCCGCGGCAGGCCGTGCGAGCCGAATCCCGACGTTGTCGTGCGGACAGGCCTGCACGCAGTCCAAACAGAACGTGCAGTCCATGTTTCCCGATTTGCGTGGTTGAAACAAACGCAGTTCGCATCCGCGCGCCGCCTCGTTCCCGCGCAGGCAATCATGCGTCCGGCACGATTCACAAATCGACGGTTCGCGCACCCGGACCTCGAGCGGAGACGCGAGCGAAGAAAGGAAATGAAACTGCCCGATCGGGCAGACGTGCTTGCAGAAACTGGCCCCGCGAAAGATTCCGTCGATCACCAGCGCGCCGCCGAAAAAACCGAGAATCAGCCACGCGGTCGCCGCGGGATTGCTCCAGAGGTCGAACCACTCGTAGGCCCAAAAGAACGCCACCATCAGGACGAGTGCCGGCCATTTGTTCGAGAGCACGGCCGGCCAGCGGCGGTTCGCGGGCAGGAATCTTCGTGCCATGTCCCGGACGAACGTGAAGGGACACACGTAGCAGAAAACATTTCCCGCGAGGAGCAGAGCCAGAACGGTGAATCCACGCCAATGCGTCCAGGGCAGCACCCCCGCAAGATTCATCGAATCGACCGGTGGCCCGGCCAATCCGTCCACGATTACAACGATGGCCGTCAGGAGCAGCGCGAATTGAAAGAGCCGACGCCAGCGGAGGAGGGCTCCGATCACCGGCACATCCAGCAGATCGAGCGGTTTCCGTGGCGGTGCGGGTTCACAGGAAACCGGCCGGGCCGCCGCGGGCCGAACCGTACGGCGCGGCGAAAGGTATTGCATGGCAATGAACCCGGCTGGAACCAGGAACCCGATCGAACCCGGCACCCACATCAACGCACCGGCTCCCGCTTGATCCTCCAGCGCGGAGAGATTCGAGATTCGCGGCGCGGCTTCATAGGTCGCATAGAGAACTCCGTCGTAAAACGAAAGAAAGGCCGCCAGCGCCGTGTTCTGCAGGTCGGCAATGAGGAGATAGGGAATCATCGCCCAGCGGGGAAGGACCGGTCGCCACGGCCAAGGCTGGACAACGGGCCACCAAAAGAGCGTTGCAGTGGTCAGAAAGAAAATGTGCTCGATCTGGTGCCAGAACGGATCGCGCAGGGCCAAATCGTAAACGGCCGGGACATGCCAGAAGACATTCGAAAAGATGAACAGCGGCCCCGCGAAAACGGGATGGACGAGGAGGCTTGCCAACCGCCCCAGCCCGGGCGAGCCAAGAAAGGGAGCCACTGCCTCACGCACAATCGGACGCGGCAACCCGCTGAGCACCGGAAGAAACGGCCACCCCCACAGCAACAGGGGCGGCGCGACCATTGTCAGCAACAGATGCTGAACCATGTGGACGGTCAGCAACCATCCGGCAAACGCATCCAGCGGGGAGGCAAGCGCAATATAGATGGCTGCCAGACCGGCGAGAAACGAAGCGAGGCGCTCAACTGGAAAACGCCCGGGCACCTGACGGTTCAAACGCCGCCATCCGCGAAAGTAAACCAGCGCAATGACGAGCAGGACGACGGCCGGGAGCGGCTCGAACGTCCACGATGACAGGATGGATTCTGCCGGCGACATGACCGGATCAGATCGCGTCAGCGCGACGGCGGTGCCTCCGCCTCACGATCCCGGTACCAAAGGATGCCGTGGCGGCGCAGGTTGGCGACGAGGGCGCGGAGGTTTTCGGCGACCTCGCGGTTGGCAATGAGCATGCCGAGCGCCCCCTGGCCCCGGCGGACGTCACGGACGATGCCGCGCACGTCGGCCAGCGTTTTCTGCAATTCGTCGGCCGCCTTTTTCGCGGACTCCATCGTCTGTTCTCCGGTGGCGACCGCGCTGCGGGCCTGCTCGACAACCTGGTCCGCTTCCGCCGAGGCGGTGGCTACTCGCTCGCTGGTGAGCTTGAGATTTTTCAGCGTATCGGAAAGCGACGCGATGCCTTCCTCGTTGAGGACACCTTTGTCGAGCTTCTCGGCGATGGAATTCACATTGCCAATGGCCGTTCGCAATTCGCCCATCAGCTGATCGGCACTCTGGGCGATCTCGCCGAGTCCGCCGCCTTCCTGCCCGCCTTGGATCACCGAATCCGGCGCGATGAAATCCGAGGCCTTCGCGCCGGGTTTGAGGATGATCTGGACGAACTTGTCTCCGAGCAACCCCGAACTTCCGACGGTAAACTCGCTGGCTATCGGGATTCGCACATCTTCGAAAATGCGTAGCGTGACGAAAACGCCTTCCATGGACGGAAGGATTTCCGGTTCCGTGGCCACGCGTCCGACCCGCGCGCCGGCGAGCAACACTTCGGACCCGCGCATGATCCCGCTGGCATTCGGAAATTCGACCCGCAGGTTGTAAGAGCCTCGGACGCCCTCGCCGAGACGGCCGAAATAAACGACCATCGCGCCGATCACGACGATGCCGATGAAGATGAAGATGCCGACTTTGGTCTGCGTGGAGCGTTCGTCGCTGGTCATTCCCTGAATTCTCAATAAACCGTTTCTCCCGACCGTCCATCCACAAAATCCCGGATGACCGGGTCTTTTGTCGAACGAAGTTCGTCGGGTGTGCCAATGAAATAGATGCGTCCTTCGTTCAAAAGGGCCACGCGATCCGCGATGTGGTAGCAGCTGACCATGTCGTGCGTGACCACGATCGATGTCACATGAAGTTCCTTTTGGAGGTGGCGGATGAGCTTGTTGATGCTGTCCGAAACGATCGGGTCAAGTCCGGCCGTCGGCTCATCGTAGAGGATGACATCCGGCGGCGAGATGATGGCCCGGGCGAGCGCGACGCGCTTCCGCATTCCGCCCGAGAGGTTCACGGGCATCTTGTGATCGTGGCCCGCCATGTTCACCATGGCCAGGGCCCCCGCCACTTTTTCTCGAACGACAGCCGGCTTTCGAACGCCACGCTCACGCAGTGGAAACGCGACGTTGTCGAACACGTTCATCGAATCAAACAGCGCGCCATCCTGAAAAAGCATCCCAATTTTGCGCCGGACCGGCTCGAGTTGGCGTTCCTTGAGCCGGGTGATCTCCTGGCCTTCGAAGCGGATGGTCCCGGAGACCGGCCGCATGAGACCGATCAAATGCCGGAGGAACACGCTTTTGCCTCCGCCGCTTTTTCCGAGGAGGACCAGCGTCTCGCCTTTGTGCACGTCGAGCTTCAGCCCCCGCAGGATGTCCTGTGCACCGATCCGCTGGACCAGGTCCCGAACCTCAATCAACGCCTCTCTCATCGCTGACCGGCGGGGAAAATGATGTTGAGCGCCATCGTGAGGAAGAAGTTGGCGATCAGAATCGCGAGCGAACAACTCACCACCGTTTCGGTCGTCGCACGCCCCACGCCGACGGCACCATCTTTCGCCCGGAGCCCCTGGCGGCAACTGATAAAGACAATGATGTGCGCGAAGACGAAGCCTTTGATGAGCGACATCATAATATCGCTGCCCTCCGTGAACTTCCTCATATTTGCGAGGAAGTAAACGCCGTTGATGTTGAGCACTTCGACACCCACATAATACGCCGCGAGGATCCCGAAGCCGACGCACTCGACGACCAACAACGGCATCGAAATAAACATCGCCAGCGCACGCGGCACGACCAGGTAATCGACCGGATTCACCGCCAGCGCACGCAGCGCGTCAATTTGCTGCGTGACTTTCATGGTTCCGATCTCCGCGCTCATCGCCGCACCAACGCGCCCGGCAACCATCAGCCCGGCCAAAACCGGTCCGAGTTCTCGGAACATCGCCAGAGTGACCACCGGCCCGACCGCCGTTTCCATGTTGAGACTCGCAAACTGAAAATACGCCTGGGCTGTGAAGACCGCCCCGGTGAACGCCCCGGTCACGATCACCACCGTCTGCGACCCAAATCCGATCTCCGCAATCTGACGCAGCGTGAGTCCGATCCGGATCCGTCCGCGCAGGACCGATGTAAACGTCTCCCAAGCCAGAAGCGCCAGTTCACCAAGGAAATCGATGAACCCTGTGACGAGCCCCCCCAGCCATCCGATGATCCCCGTGCCGGCACGACCGGCCGGCGCCTCTGCGTTGCTCAATGGATGCGTTGGGTTTTCCGCTTCGAGGCGACCTCGGGCGGGAGCTGGCCGACGAACTTGGCCTCGAGTCCCGCCTTGCGGAACACCGATTCCAAATCGTGCTGCGAGGGCGAGCCCTCGCTGAACTCCATATAGATGATGTCGTGGTTCGTATCGACCTTGTAGCGGAGGCCCGGCATCACATCGAGTTCGAGAGCCAGACCCATCATCTTGTCCGGCTGCCGGACTCCCGCGGCATACACCTCAAGATCGATCATGAGCTTACTGTTCCCGCCGGTTCCAACCAAATCAAGGCCCAATTTGCTCCCCCCACCCTCGATCCGGCTCTGCCCAGCGTTCATCCCCCGCCGGTTTTGCACAACTGGTCGATCAGGGAAAGGACGGGCGGCGGGGCCTTGCCGCGCTGTCGGAGGACGACAAAATCCCAGGTCGCCCACGGATCCGACACAGGGATCAAGCGCACCCCGGCCGGGACTTGGTTTCCGAAATAGTCGGGCAGGAGCGAAACGGCTCCCTCGCCGGAGACCATTGCAAAGGTTTCGGCGATACTGTGACACGAGGCAATGAGCCGTGGGCGGAAACCGGCCCTTCGGCACAGTTGCTGGATCCAGGTATTCCGGCCGGGCACGTCTTCCTCCGTCGCTCCGACGAACAAATCCCCGCGGAGTCTGGCCAGCCGAACGCTCCGGCCACGGGCGGCTCGATGGTCGGTCGAAACGGCCGCGACCACGCGCAAAGTGGCCACTCTGCGCGAATGGAACTCTCCGGCGAGCACGCGTCCCTCCTGACCCGCAAACGCCACATCCAACATTCCGCGTCGCAGCTCCGAAATCTGTTCCGCCGGTGTCAAATCCCGGAGTTCCAGCGCGAGATCCGGAAACGCTTTCCGAAGTTCCACCAAAGCGGGCGTGAGATAGACATTCGCCGAAGATCCCAAATACCCGATCCGCAGCCGCGAGCGATGTCCCCCGGCCATCCGGTGGGCCCCCTCCCAGGCTTGGTCGTATCCGGCGACCACCGGCGCGAACAACGCCTCGACGGCATGCCCCAGCTCGGTCGGCCTCGCTCCCCATGCTCCGCGCTCGAACAAAAGGCCGCCACATTCCTGCTCAAGAGCCTGGATATGGCGTGTCACCGACGGCTGGCTGACCCGAAGGCGCAGAGCCGCTCGATTGATGCTTCCCTCCCGGATCACGGCCAGAAACGCCCGCAGTTGATCGATCATGCTTATGCAGTTTTCGAATAATGTATATACGCATTTTGTATTACCACCAGACGCATTCCACGAGGATCGTTGGTCCATGGAAACCAAAGATCGGCATCCGTCCGAAGAAGGAAGCCTGACGCGCCGCCGCATCATCGAAGCCGGATTGGCGGCATTCTGCTCCATGGCTGTTCCGGCTCCCGTTTCGGCACTGGCGCGGACAGTGGATTGGGCGTCCGCTGATTTGTGCCGGCCGGTGTTGAGATCGGCCGCCTACCGGTCCCGGCGCGGTGAGCGGTTGGCGGATTTTTACCGCCGGATCCTGGGCGGAGAGTCGGAACGCACGGCCGCCGGATCCTGGCGCGTCTCCGCCGGTTCCGAAACGTTGCTGGAAATCGTTGAAGACCGCGGTCTCGCTTCATCCCATCCGCATGCACCCGGCCTTTTTCACATGGCCTTTCTTTTTCCAAACCGGGCGGACTGGCTTTCGGCCGTTCACCGCTTGCGGGAAAGCGGGGCGCCGTTTTTCGGTGCGTCGGATCATGGAGTCAGCCACGCGGTTTATTCGGCCGACCCGGATGGCCATGGTGTCGAGCTGGCCTGGGACAAACCGGAGGTCGAGTGGCCGCGTTCGGATGGTCGCGTTGCCATGACCACCCGCGCGCTCGATCTGCGCGGGGAACTGGCAAACCATTCACCGTCCCGATCAGGTGGCGCAGTCCGCCTTGGCCACGTGCACCTGCAGACCGACTCGCTGGGAGATCAGACTGACTACCGGCAATCGCTCGGCTTGGCGATCACGCAGGACACCTATCCCGGGGCACTCTTTCTAGCGCGCGGGCGGTATCATCACCACCTGGCGCTGAATGTCTGGCGGGTTCGGCCGGGACTGGTGCGGAATCCGAATGCTGAAGGTCTCTTTCGCCTCGAGTGGGACCTGCCGGGCAGCCCGGCGGCCTGGGAGGATCGGCACGGTCTGGAGTTTGTGAACCAGGCATCTTGAGCGATCACCGGAACGTTTTTTCCGTAATGAAAACAACAGAAGACCGCGTGCAAGGTGCTCTGCTTGGAGCGCTCATCGGGGAGGCGCTCGGGGTGGGTCCGCACTGGTATTACGATATCGATGAGCTCCGGAGGGAGCACGGTGAGTGGATCCGCGATTACACCAGACCGAAGGCCGGTCGTTACCATGAGGGCTTGAGACCGGGTGAACCATCCCAAGCCGGGATCATCCTGCGAATGCTGATGGAATCCCTCGCGGAGAAAGGAACCTACGACGAAGCGGACTTTTGCCGACGGCTCGAAGAGGACCTCTTTCCGCGTCTCGACGGCAAACCCTTTTCCGGTCCCGGCGGCTACACCAGCCAGTCGATTCGCGAGGTCTGGCGAAATCGCGTTCTTCACAACCTGCCATGGACAAACGCGGGCGGGCCGGCCGACACAACCGAGGCAATCGAGAGAACTCTGGCGCTGGCCGCCCGGTATTGGAAACACCCCGCCCTGCTCGCCCGAACGACCAACGACAATGCCGCCCTCACGCAGACCGACGGCACCGTGCTCTCGATGACCGTTGCCTTCAGTGCCGTCTTGGGACTTCTCATCGAAGGCCATCCGTTCAATCCGGAGATCTCGGACACGTTGATGCGCCGCGTGAAAACCGGCGAGTTGCCGTTCCATGCCGCTACCACAGGCAACCTCCAGCCTCCGAAACCCGGCGATCCCGATCCCCCGCGGGCAGGCCGCTTTGCTTCGCCCGACGCTCTTTTGACGCCTTCCTACATGGCCGAAGCCGCCGGCGATCCGGGCATTCGGATTGAGCCGGCTTGGAAGGTTTCGATTGTGTATGGAATGCCCTGCGCCGTTTACCACCAGCTCCCGGCCGCCTACTATCTCGCCGCGCGATTCCCGGATGATTTCGAAAGCGCGGTGCTCCATGCGATCAACGGCGGCGGACAGAACATGGCGCGAGCGATGCTGGTCGGTGCGTTGACCGGCGCTCAAACCGGGCTCTCGGGTATCCCCGCCCGGTTCATTGAAGGCTTGATGGACTCCGGCGCACTCGTCCAACTTGCCGGTAAGATCGCCACGGACAGCATGAGATAAATGTCTTTGGCGTTCACCGCCGGATGCGCGATCCATTCCAACAAAAGAATCCCATGAACCCACCCGCCGAAACCCAGGAACACACCGCTCAATTTCCACTCGAGCAGGGAGGAGATGGATCGTTCCAGCGTCAGAAGGACGCCTTCCGCCGCTGGGTGAAGAATGACAAAGACGCCGAGTTTCCCGCGGTCGCCGACCGCTATCACCTCTACGTGAGCCTTGCCTGTCCGTGGGCTCACCGGATCATCCTCCTCCGCCGGTTCAAAGGGTTGGAAAGCGCCATCGGCCTGACTGTTGTCGACCCGATCCGCAACGATACGGACGGATGGGCGTTCCGCGACGGTCCGGGTCACACCACCGATCCGATCAACGGCTTTCGGCTGCTCAAGGAAGCCTACCTCGCCACGGACCCGTCCTTCTCCGGCCGGGTGACAGTCCCTGTGCTCTGGGACAAGCACACCCGCACAATCGTCAGCAACTCCGACGACGACCTCCTCCGGATGCTCAACAGCGAGTTCAACGCGTTCGCCCGGAATGCCGCACCGGATTTCTATCCCGAGCCATTGCGCGCTGAAATCGACCGGCTCAACGAAGTGATCTATCAAACCGTCAATGACGGCGTTTACCGTGCCGGCTTTGCGACGACGCAGGAGGCTTATGAAAAGGGCGTTTATCCGCTCTTTGATACCTTGGACCTCCTTGAAACCCGCCTCGGCCGCAGCCGGTTCCTCTTCGGCGACCAAATTGTCGAAACCGACATCCGGCTCTTTGTCAGCCTCATCCGCTTCGATCCGGTTTACCACGGGCACTTCAAATGCAACCTCCGGCGGATCGCGGATTACCAGAACCTCTCGCGATTCCTCGCCGATTTCTACGAACTCCCCGGCGTCGCCGAAACGGTCAACTTCGACCACATCAAACGCCACTACTATGTCACGCACGACGACATCAACCCGACCCAGATCGTCCCGGTTGGGCCGTGGCCTCTGCTTCCTCGCAAACGTTCCTGAATGTCCTCCGACCGGCCGCGACTCCGGCAGGTCCCGTTGCTGAACACCCCTTAGAGGAAGAGCGGCGTTCGGAATTTCCTCCTCAGCCGGCCCGGCATTTACTTTGCCAAAGTCGCTGCCTCCCGCTAAGCGTCAGCCGACCCACCCACCACCATCATGAACTACTACATCGACGCTTGGAAAAACTACGTGAACGTCCAAGGCCGCGCACGGCGCAAAGCCTACTGGATGTTCGTCCTGTTCAACTTCCTGATCACCATAGTCGCCAACATCATCGACGGCGTCCTCGGTACCGGCGGTCTCCTGAGTGGCATCTACCTTCTCGCGGTTCTGCTCCCGAGCATTGCCCTTGCGGTGCGTCGCCTCCACGACATTGGGAAATCCGGTTGGTGGCTGCTCATCGGTCTTGTCCCGCTCGTCGGCGCAATTGTCCTCCTCGTTTTCGCGGTCCTCGACAGCCAGCCGGGAGAAAATGCCTACGGGCCGAATCCGAAAGGCGCGTAGATTGCCGCACATCTCGGGGCGGGGGCAAAGCGCAGACGGCAGGAACCCATATGGCAATCGCAGACAAATCACCCGGCTTCCCCGAAACGCGCTGGAGTGTGATCGCCAGGCTGACCAGCGCCGACTCGGGGATTTCGCATCGCGCCCTCTCCACGCTGTGTGAGACCTACTGGTATCCGATCTACGCGTATTTCCGTCGATCCGGAAAATCCGCCCACGACGCTGAAGACCTGACGCAGGGCCTGTTCGCCCGCCTTGTGGATCGCGAGTTGCTCGCATCCGCAGATCCCGACAAAGGACGCCTGCGCACATTTTTGCTCACCTGTGCGCGTCACTTCATGACCGATGCCTGGCACCGCGAAACGGCCGCCAAACGAGGGGGCGGCGAGACGCTCCAAAGCTTCGATCCGCAACTCGCCGAACAACGCTACGTCCAGGAAACCGCCGACCAAATGAGTCCCGACCGGCTCTACCAACGGCGCTGGGCGATGGCCGTTCTGGAGACCTCGCTGGAAAAACTCGCCAGCGCCCATTCCACCACGCCCGAACAAAGAGAACTCTTCGAAGCCCTTCGGCCCTTTCTTGGCTTCGGCGAGACTCTCTCGGCGCGTTACGAGGACATCGCCGAGCAAATGCAAATCCCGGTCGGCACACTCAAGAACAAAGTCTTCCGTCTGCGCCAGCAATGGCGCGAATTGCTCTTTGAACAGGTCGGTCAAACCTTGGAAAACCCGGATCCCGATTCGATCCGGGCCGAGCTGCAGGAACTCCTCGGCGCCGTGTAATTCCCCCTGCGTGCAACCCATGGTGAAAAAAACCGTAGAAGCAGGCAGACACCATGAACCCACCCAAATCCGATCCTGAACTTCACGGCCTGGATCCCGGCGAACTTCTCGCCCGGGGCATCAACACCGCCCATCCCTCCGGTCCGGTCCACGAGTGGACGCCCCCGACACCCGAGGAACTGGCCCGCCTCCTCCCGCAATACCGCATCGAAAGCATCCTCGGCCGGGGCGGCATGGGCGCGGTTTACAAAGGCTCGCAGGAAAAACTCGGCCGCACGGTCGCCATCAAGGTCCTCCCGGTCGAACTCACCGCCGACACCCAATTCGTCACCCGCTTTGAACGGGAAGCCCGCACGCTCGCCAAACTCCACCACCCCGGCATCGTCTCCATTTACGACTTCGGCCAGACCGGCGACGGACACTTGTATTTCGTCATGGAATACGTCGAGGGCACCGACCTCCGCCGCGTCCTCCATGGCCCCGGGTTCGACCCCGCGCAAGCCCTCGAGATCACCACGCAAATCTGTGAAGCCCTCCATGCCGCCCACCTGCAGGGCGTCGTCCACCGCGACATCAAACCCGCCAATATCCTCATCACCACCGACGGACGGGTGAAACTCGCCGATTTCGGACTCGCCCGTCCCGACCGTGAGGACCACGAACCCCTCACACTCACAAACGCCGTCCTCGGCACGCCCGACTACATGGCCCCCGAGCAACATGCCGGGCAAGCCGACCTCCGCACCGACATCTACGCCCTCGGCCTGATGCTCTACGAAATGCTCACCGGTCAGCTCCCGCGCGGTGCATGGACGCCTCCCTCCCGGAAAGTCCAAGTCGACGTCCGGATCGACGAGGTCGTCCTCAAAGCCCTGCAGGAAGAACCCGACCTCCGCTACCAACAGGCCAGCGAGATGAAGACCGACGTGGACTCCATTCGCTCGGGTGTCGCCGGCGAGGCCCCGGCCCAGCTCGCGCCCAAGCGGCCACTGCGGCCGTGGCTGATCGGTGCCGCGGCACTCGGCGTGATCGCCCTCGCCGTATGGGGATTCGCCAAGTTCCAAGAGTCGTCCCGTGCAGGTTCGGCCAAAGTGGATCCGTTATCCGCCGCGGGGCCCACGGTTCCGGCCGGGCTGCCCTTGGGTGCTGTCGAGAAGCCGATCCCGGGCGTGCCGAACCTCAGGCGGTTCGTGTGGACGGACCAGGAAACCGGACTCTTCACGCGCCTGTTCCTCCCGGCACAGGCCGACTCCGGGCTGTTGGTTCGGATGCGATTCAGTCCCGAACTCCTGACCGAAGAAGAACGTGCCGAGGGTTACACTTACGACACGTTGTGGGAGTGGGTCCAGGTGCCTCCGCTCGCGGGGGAGGGAGAGAACACGATCATCCTGAAGGAAGGCATCCCCGTCTGGCACCGGGACAAGGAGGATCACAACTACGTCATCCGGCTCCTTTCAGGTATTTTCATTCCCTACGAAAATGACGACCTCGCGTTTGCCGACCGGATCTCGGAACCCAGCATCAGGGTCATGCACACACCGGAGGGCATCCGATTCATTTTCAGCCGCCGAGTCGGAGAAACAGACGAGCCGCTTCTGGACATCGAAATCCGCGCCCTGCCGCACGCAAATTTAAAAGCCATGTTCCCCGAGCTGCGGGGGCCGGGGGAAACACTGGGCGAAGTGGCGATGTGGGATTGGGCGAATGAACCCGAGACACCGAACCCCACATTTCTGTCCGAGCCCGAATCGCCTGACATTTCACCGCCTTCGCCAAACAGCCAACCCCACAAACCATGAAAACCCACACCATCCTTGTTCTCGCTCTTCTGTGCTATTCGATCACCGCGCTGGCCGGTCCACCGATTTGGCCGAGGCAACCGAAACTGAGCGCCGCTTACGAGTCGTTGACGATCGCCCTGAAGCAGGTCGAACTCAGCCGCACCGGCGAACCCAAACGTCACCTCGCCCGCGCATCCGCCGAACTCTCGGCTGCAAAAATCCACCTCGAAACCGCCAAGAAAAACAAGGGCAGTGCCCGCCTGGTCGCCATCTACGAAATCGAAGCCGCGGAAAAGGAAATCGCAGCCGCCTCCGCCGATCCCAAGCACCTCGATGCCGCCACCGCCCAGATCACCGAGGCCATGGAAAAAGTCAGCCGCGCCGCGAAGACCGGTCGATAGGCCGCGCGTCACAGCTGGCGCGTTATCGCACCAGCCAGGCCTGGATCACCGGCAGCGTGAAGAGCGACACAATCGTTGTTCCAAAAATCACGGCCGACAGCGTGGCCTCGTCGAGGCGGAAGCGGGAGGCGATCACGAAGGAGAGCAACTGACTCGGCATCGCGGCTTCGAGCACCGCGAGGTCGCGCGTGAGGCCGGACAGACCGACGGTTCCGGCCACGAGTGAGGCAACGGCCGGGGAGGCGAAAAGTTTCAACCCGGCCACCGGGATCACGAGGGCCAGAAGCGGCGTGGTCCGGAACCGCAGCGCCATGCCCAATGAAAGAATCATCATTCCGCTGACCGAGGCGGCCATCACGCCGGCTCCATCCAGCAAAAACCCCGGACACGGGATCCCGCTCGCCCGCCAGACCAGAGCCAGCGCGAGTGCCCAGAGGGGCGGGAGTTTCAGGGCCTCCAGGGCAGTCCTCCGGAACGTGATCTGTTCGCCGGTTCCGTAGGCGATCGCGATCACCGATCCCAGCGTGAGATTCAGGGTCGAGGTCATCACCTCGAAGAGCACCGCCACCGTTGCGGTTTCCGTCGTTTGTCCTGGGAACAGTCCCTGCAGGAGCGGAAGGCCGAGGTAGGTCACGTTCCCGAACGCCGCCGCGAGGATCATCGCCCCCTTCGTCGCCCGCGAGATCGGCAAAAAGTGGAACACCAAAAAGCCCGCGCCGACCATTGCCAGCGAACTCGCTGCCGCCGTCACCGGGACCTGCCAGAATGTGGCATCCATCGGACACGTCATGATCGTGCGGAAAACCAAGGCCGGCAGGAACGCGAAGAGCACCAACCGGTTGAGCGCCAGCCGCGCTTCCTCCGCACCGGGCATTATCGCCCGCAGGAGAGCCCCCAGGAGCGCGATCGGGAGAAGCGAAAGAAACGCCTGCGTCATCGGCCGGCATCCTGCCAAGCCCGACCTTGCAAATCCACGTTCATCTGGAATCGTTTTTGCCGATGTTTATCCAGCGACACTTCGAAACCAAAGTTCGGGACCTCTCGGTGGACAACGCCCCCGGCTCGTTCCATGTCGGCGCCGATGAACTCCCCTTTGTCGAACTCGGCGGCGGCAACAAACTCAAAGTCATCCAGGTCTTCCGCTCCGAAAACGTGTGGATCACCGAAAACATCTTCCAAAAGGGTTTCGAGAGCCCCCTCCATGTGCACACCGGAAACGTCTGGGGACACACCACCTCCGGCGCTTGGAAATACAAGGAACACGACTTCATCAACCGCGCCGGCTCGTTCCTCTACGAACCAGCCACCTCCGCCCACACCCTCCAAATCCTCGAAGACAACACCCGCGTCCGCTGGCACATCCACGGCACCAACATCAACCTCTCCGACCATGGCGACGTCGAGAGCATCGTCGACGGCCCCATCCGCCTCGCCTACTACCTCAAGCTCTGCGAAGAACAGGGCTTCGGCCGCCCCAACGTCCTTGTGATCTGACGAGTCCCCCGTCTCCTCAATCGACCCGAGGCGAGATCGCCATTCTGCTCGCCTGACCGACTCGCCTCCCCATTTTGGGGAATTTGCGACCGGTCGCTTGACTTTGTGCAACGATTTCGTCAAACGCAACGGAAGGAAACTTTCGCTTCCGGTTCCGGGATCAGGGTCTAGGGGGGCAGCAGGGAATTTCCGAGACATCTATCCAAAATCCTATGTTCAACGCGTTTATGAAATCTGGTGTGTGGTCGTTTTCCGTCGCTACCCTCGTGGCCTTCGCTGCCGGAGTCACGCACTCGGAGGCTCAGACCTACAATGAATCCTTCACCGGGAACTCGCTGCCATCCGGCTTCTCGGTCGTCTTCGCCTCGGGGCAAGGCATCACTCCGTCGGTCTCCTACACCAGCAATGGTGTCGTATTCAACAACACGAACGAAGCCCACCGCGTTTTCCTGAGGACCGACTTCAACAACTACATCGCGAACGACTTCACCGCTTCACTCGTCGCCGAGATTCCCGACAACATCTTCTTCTTCGGCATTGGCAAGGCCGCCTCGATTATCTACCCGGAACCCACAGACGTGATCGGCACCCGCAGTCACTCGGTCTCCTGGGGTCAGCAAAACGGGTTCATCGATGGCACAACGACATCCAGCCTCGGCTCGGCCAATTTCAGCGATTACGCCAGCCAGTTTGTCCTCCAGTGGACCGCTTCCACCCGGACCGCGGTCTTCACCATCTACGACTACAACTCCAGCGGCGGTCTCGTCGCAACCCACTCGCGGACGATTGATGGCAGCAACAACGGCTTCACCGCGAACAACAGCTACCTCTACTTCGGAGGTGCCGAAGGCATCACCGTCCGCAACTTCGTCGTCATTCCCGAACCTTCAACGTTCGCCTCTCTGCTCGCCGCCGCAGCCCTCGGCTTGACCGTGGTTCGCCGTCGTCAGCGCTAACGCCTGTGATCTCCGTTTTCCTGCTTTACCTGAGGGTGGCGCGGGCGGAATCGCAGTCGGCTTGGATTTGGGTGCGGAGTTCGTCGAGGGAGGCGAACTTTTTCTCGGGCCGGAGGGATTGGATGAAGAAGGCTTCGATGTCGCGGCCGTAGAGGTCGTCTGAAAAATCCAAGAGGTGGACTTCGAGGGTGCGTTCGCCGGAGGAATCGACGGTGGGGCGCACACCGATGTTGGCGACGCCGGGATGGTCGGTGCCGTCGACCCGGACGCGGACGGCATAAACGCCATCGGGCGGAAATTGTTCGTTGTGGGCGGCGAGGTTGGCGGTGGGGAAGCCGAGTTGGCGGCCGCGTTGGTCGCCGGGGACGACGGTGCCGAGGATCGAGTAGTCGCGTCCGAGGAGCCGGGCGGCGGTGGCGAGGTCGCCGGATTCGACGGCGGCACGAATGGCGGTGCTGCTGACCGTGCGGCCGTCGGCTTGGACGGGAGCGACTTCGATGGTGTCGAAGCCGAGTTCGGCTCCGCGCAGTCGGAGGAGGTCGCCATTGCCGCGGCGGGCGCGGCCGAAATGCCATCCGTGTCCGACGCAAACGCGGGCGAGCGGCCGGCCGACGGCGGCGAGCCGACGGATGAAGTCATCGGCTTCGACGGCGGCGAAGTCGGCATCGAAGCGAACGACGATGACGTGGGCGATGCCGAGGGCTTCGATGAGACGGAGTTTGTGCCGGGTGGCGGTGAGGAGGCGCGCGGCGAAATCCGGACGCAGAACGCGCGAGGGGTGCGGGTCGAACGTGAGGGCGGCCGCGGTGCCGCGGAGCGTGGCGGCCGAGTCGATGGCGGCCCGGAGGACAGCCTGGTGGCCAAGGTGGACTCCATCAAAGACGCCGATCGCGAGCGACAGCGGTCCGGGGATGCCGGCGAGGTCGTCGATGGAGCGGTGGACTTGCATCAGGCGCCCCGCAGGCGCGAAACAGCGGGCAGGCTCAACACGTGCGGGAGAACGTCGGAAGCGGGGCTGGCTTTGAGGCGCTCAACCGCGATGGCATCGTCGACCGAGAAGCGTCCGGATTTCGTCCGGCGCAGGGCACGGAGGTGGGCGCCGCAGCCGAGTTCGGTGCCGATGTCGTGGGCGTAGGTCCGCACGTAGAAGCCCTTGCTGCACACGACGCGGAAATCGATCTCGTGGCCGCGGACTTCGAGGATCTGGTGGGCGTAGACGTGGACGAAGCGGGGTTCGCGTTCGACCTGCTTGCCCTGTCGCGCGAGTTTGTAGAGGGGCACGCCGTCCTTCTTGATCGCGCTGACCATGGGCGGCGTCTGGTAGAAATCGCCGTGGAATTTCGCAAAGGCGGCGTCGAGTTGTTCGCGGGTGAAATCGGGGACCGGGTGGGTCGCGATGACCTCGCCGTCGGCGTCCTGACTGTCGGTGACTTCACCGAGGCGGAGGGTGCCGACGTATTCCTTGTCCTCGCTCATGAGGAGGTCCTGGATTTTCGTGCCCTTGCCGATGGTAATCAAAAGCAAGCCGGTGGCGAGCGGGTCGAGCGTGCCGCAGTGGCCGACCTTCTTGGTATCGAGCGTGCGCCGGGTGATCGCGACGACGTCGTGCGACGTCATCCCCGGCGATTTGTCGACGAGAAGGACGCCGTCAATTTCGCTGCCGGACTTCATTGCAAACGACCTCCAAAAATTTTTCCCGAACCTCGGCGAGCGATCCATGGATCCGCGCGCCGGCGGCCATCGGGTGTCCGCCGCCCTTGAACACCTGGCAGATCTGGCAAACGTCGATGGCCGGGGCCTTCGATCGGGCGCTCACGCGCACTTTGCCATCCTCAAGTTCCTCGAAGAACACGGCGGCCTGAACGCCCTCGATCGAGCGCAGGTGGTCGATGATGCCTTCGTTGTCCTCGGGGAGGACGGCGAGCCGGCGCGCATCGTCAAGACTCAGCGAAAACGAAGCGACGCGGTCGTCGCAAGTAAAGACGGCTTCATTGAGCGCGAAGCGGAGGAGTTCGAACCGGCGCTTGGGCTGGTTCTCGTACATTTCCCGCGAGAGCTCGGCGACATTCACGCCGCAGCGGACGAGTTCGGAGGCCGCGGCAAACGTCCTTCCGTCGGTGCCGGCGTATTGGAACGAGCCGGTATCGGTTGAGATGGCGGCGAACAAATTGGCGGCGATGGCGGGCGTGATCTCCGCGCCGGCGTGGCGGAAAAGCTCGACGAGGATCTGGCCGGTGGCGGGCGCGGTCGGGTCGATGTAATTCACGTCGCCATACGCTTCATTGCTGATGTGGTGGTCGATGTTGACCAGCGGCGTGCCGGGCGCGATGACCGGGAGGACGGTGCCGAGGCGCTTTTTGACCGACGTGTCGAGCGCGACAAAAACATCGAAGCGAACCGGTTCGGCCGGCGGGAGGCTCACGATTTCGTGGCCGGGCAGGTAGCGGAACTTTGAGGTTGTGCCCTCTTCATTCCATGCGGTCACGGCCTTTCCCAGGCTTTGGAGCCAGAGCGAGAAGGCGATCGTCGAGCCGAGCGCGTCGGCATCCGGCCGCAGGTGGCTGGCGACCCCGACGGTGCGGGCATTTTCCAAGGCGCGGAGGATTTCGTCGAATCCCGCGCTGTTCACTGTTTTTGTTCTCCGAGTCCGAGTTCGTCCATGATGTGCAAAACCCGCGAGCCGCGTTCGATGGACTCGTCGAGTTTGAAATAGAGGTGCGGGGTGTGCTTGAGGACAACGCGTTTGGCGACCTCGTGCTGGAGGTGGGCGCGGTTGTGCTCGAGCTTTTCGAGAGCCTCGCGCTGCTGGCCGGGCGTGCCGAGCGCGGAGACAAAGACGTGGGCCTGCTTGAGGTCCGGCGTGACGTCGACCCCGCTCACCGTGACCAGCACGGGGGAGAAATCAATTTCGCGCCCGATGAGGACGCCGAGTTCACGCTTGAGGACTTCACAGACTCTTTCGAGGCGGTGTTTCATGGCAGGTGCGGACTCCCGGTCCGCGCGGGGTTAGAGTTGCTGTGGCACTTTCTCGAGTGTGTAGCACTCGATGATGTCCTCGGGGAGATATTCGGTGAAATCACCCAACTTGATGCCGCACTCGAGCCCGGCGCGGACTTCCTTCACATCGTCCTGGAACCGGCGGAGCGTCGCGAGGCCACCGTCGTAGATCGGCTGGCGCTTGCGCAGCACGCGGGCCCGCGCGGTGCGAGCGATCCGGCCATCGGTGACCATGCAGCCGGCGACCTTGCCCTTCGAGAGTTCGAAGACCTGTTTGACCTCGGCGTGGCCGATGACGGTTTCGCGGAGCTCGGGTTCGAGCATGCCGCTCATGGCCTCGCGGACCTGGTCGAGCAATTCGTAGATGATGCTGAAGAGCTTGATCTGGACGCCTTCGCGCTTGGCGGATTGCGCGGCGGTGTTTTCGGTCTTTGTGTTGAAGCCGATGATGACGGCGTTCGATGCGCTCGCGAGGAGGACGTCAGATTCCGTGATCGGGCCAACGGCGGAGTGAATGATCTCGAGCGAGATCTTTTTCTGCGGAATGTCCTTGAGGGCGTTGACGATCGCCTCGAGCGAACCCTGCACATCGGATTTGACGACCACTTGAAGGGTCGGCTTCTGGTCGGCGGCGAGGTTGGCGAACAAGTTCTCCAATGTCGCGCGCTGTGGGGCGGCGAGCTTGTTTTGCCGCAGACCCTCCAGGCGTTCCTCGCTGAGGATGCGGGCCGATTTTTCCGAATCCATGACGGTGAGTTCGTCACCGGCATTCGGCAGTCCGCTCAGCCCGAGCACTTTGACCGGCGTGGCGGGACCGGCTTCCTTCACGGGCTTGCCGAGGTCGTTGATGAGCTGTTTGATCTTGCCCCAGTAATTTCCGCAGATGAATGAATCGCCGACGCGGAGTGTGCCCATGCGCACGATGACCGTGGCGGTGGGACCGCGGCCCTGCTCAACCTGCGCTTCAATGACCGTGCAGCGCGCGGCCACGCTGGCGGAGGCCTTGAGCTCAAGCACCTCGGCTTGGAGGGTCATCATGTCGAGGAGTTCGTTGATGCCGGTGCCCTTGGTCGCGCTGACCGGCAGACAAATGATCTCGCCACCCCAGTCTTCCGGAACAAGCCCGTTTTCCTGAAGCTGTTGCTTCACGCGGTCCGGGTTGGCGGATGGAAGGTCGATCTTATTGATCGCGACCATGATTTGCACCTTGGCGGCGCGAGCGTGGGAAATGGCTTCGAGCGTCTGCGGCATGAGGCCGTCGTCGGCGGCGACGACGAGGACGACGATGTCGGTGACGTTGGCACCGCGGGCGCGCATGGCGGTGAAGGCGGCGTGGCCGGGCGTGTCGAGGAACGTGATCTTCTGGCCGTTGCGCTCGACGCTGTAGGCGCCGATGTGCTGGGTGATTCCCCCGGCTTCACCGGCGGCGACGCGGGCTTTGCGAATCGCGTCGAGAAGAGACGTCTTGCCGTGGTCGACGTGGCCCATGAACGTGATGATCGGGGCGCGGGTGATGAGTTCGTCAGCTTTCGGCTTTTCGGGTTCCTTGGGCGCCTCGACCTTGACCTCGACCTTGTGGTGGCCCTTGGAGGTGTCCTTTTTCTCGCGCTCGAAAATGACGTCGTGCATTTCGCAGACGCGGGCGGCCACGTCGGGCTCGATGGTCTGGTTGATGTTCGCAAAAATCTGCAGCGACATCAGGTCTTTGATGAGCTGGAACGGCTTGAGACCGAGGTGGTCGGCCAAGTCCTTGACGATGATCGGCGGCTTGAGGTGCAGGACGCGCTTGGACGGAACGTCCTCGACGGGATCCGGCGCCGGTGCCGGTGCGGTGGATTCCTCGGGAACGACGACGGCCACTGGCTCCGGCTCCGGGGCGGGCGGGTCGATCTTCGGGATCGGGGGAATATGGATCGGCGTCTTGCCGATGGGCGTGAATGGCTTGAATCCGGCCGGGCGCTCACCCGCCGGCTTTTTCACCTTCTTCTTCGGCTCCAGCAAGTCAACTGCAGCGGCCGGCGCTGCGGGCTTCTCAGGGGTGGCTGGCGCGGGTTCCGAAGCGGTCTTCGCCGCTGGAGTACGCGAGGCAGAGGTCGCGCGTTTCGGCTTGGCGGCTTTGTCTTCGGATTTCGTGGATTTGACTTTCTCTGCCATATAATGGGTAACTCCGGAGGCGGCGTTTCATGGCCGTCAAGCCGGAGGGTTGCTTTCTGCCGGTGCGACGCCCCGGGCGGCGTCGAGGATTTTTTGCCCGAGTTCCAAATCGCTGCCAAGAACATCCGCAATGTCGGCCGGACTGGCCAACAGGATGACCTCGACGGAATTCATGCCCTCCGCCGCGAGCTTCTGGGCTTGTTCGTCGGTGATTCCGAGAAGTCCGGAGAGGGACTGCGCGGCTTCGGCTTTCCGGCTCTCCATCACCTGCTCGGCGGTCTTGTCCTCCTGGATGTCGACTTCCCAACCGGTCAACTTCGCCGTCAGGCGCGCGTTCTGGCCGCGGCGGCCGATCGCCAGCGACAGGTCGTCTTTTTTGACGAGGACGCGGATGGTTTTGTTCGCCTCGTCGGCGGTAATGCTGCAGATGTTCGCCGGCTTGAGGGCGGCACTCGCAAATTTCACCGGGTCCGGGTCCCAGCGGATGATGTCGACTTTTTCGTTGTTGAGTTCACGGACGATATTTTTGACGCGCGCACCCCGCATTCCGACGCACGCACCGACGGGGTCGACCTTCGGGTCGGCGGAATGGACGGCGACCTTGGTCCGGTAGCCGGCCTCGCGGGCGATCACCTTGAGTTCGACCGTGCGGTCGGCGATCTCACTGACTTCCAGTTCGAAGAGTCGGCGGACGAAATTTGGATGGCTCCGGGAGAGGATGATCTCGGGACCGCGGGAACCATTTTCCACAGCGACGACGTAGGCCCGGAGGCGGTCGCCGACATTGTAATCTTCAGTGACGACTCGCTCGCGGGAAGGCATAACGCCTTCGAATTTGCCGAGGTCGATGATCACGTCGGATTTCTCGAAGCGGCGGACGGTGCCATTGACGATCTCACCGGCACGGTCCTTGAACTCGTCGTAGATCATCTCGCGTTCGATCTGGCGAATCCGTTGGTTGATTGCCTGCCGGGCGGCTTGTGCGGCAATGCGTCCGAAATCGCGGGGAGTCACCTCGATTTCGACCTCGTCTCCGGGCTGGGCGTCTGGTTTGACGGATTTCGCCTTGGTGAGGGCAATTTCGTCGTGGGGGTTGTTGACCTTTTCGACGGCGATCAGCTTCGCCATGGCGCGGATCGACCCGCTTTGGGGATTGATGTCGATGCGGAGCTCGCGGGTTCCGGACGTGAAGCTTTTCTTTGAAGCAGCGAGCAGCGCGCCCGAGATGGCTTCCACCAAGATCTCGCGCTTGATCCCTTTTTCACGCTCGAGGTAATCGAGCATCGCAATGAGGTCGGAGTTCATAGAAAATCGTTGTTTCCCGAGATGAAAAAGGCGGGAACAAGTCCCGCCCTGCTCATGCATGGGAATAGGTCAATATGAGGGGCTTCCGCACACCGGTCAAGCCTTCCTCGCCGCCGGCGGGGCTAGTGCTTTTTGCCGTTTGAACCGTTGAGATACTTCGCAGCCTTGCGGGGATCGGGCTGGCGGACGCCGGTCATACGACGGAAGAGGCTGCGAATGCGCCCCCAGGGTGAGTTCATTTCCGCCATGGCGTCGCGGAGCCGGAGAGTGGTCGGGTCATCATGGCCGACGCGGCGAAACGCCTTGGCCCGGTGGACTTCGGCCATGTGTTCGAGCACGCCCCCGGTTTTCAGGGTTTCATCGGCCATGCGCAGAATCCGGCGGTTTGGCAACATGTCGGGGCAAATCCGGCGCACGAGACCAAAGGCCATCTGCGGCTTGTAGCCAGCCGATGTCAGGATGGTGATCGCGGCAGCGGTCGAACGGCTGATCCCGGCCTCGCAGTGGGCGAGGAGGCCCCAGTCGGGAAGCCGCTCGAGGTCCCGTCCGAATTTGACCAGTTCCTCGACGTGCTGGGGTTCGGGCGGGGCATATTTCGAAAACATCGGCAGCATGATTTCGACATCGTCCAAGTCGCTGAAGACCAACTGCATTTTCTTCTGCGTGGACTTCGGGCTGTGCTTGATGGCATCGGTCTCATCCGGGTCGACGAGGCTGACAAAATGCGTAACCGGCTCGTTAACGAACCGGGGGAGACACGTCCGTGAGCAGACCAAAAGCCTCATAGCCTTATGAGCCTATTCAATGGCGGCGGGGGGGCGCTCGTCAAAGGGAATCCGCTGTCGCCGCGAGGAAATTTTCCGGCGGCGACGGCGGTGCAACCCGGACGGCCGGAGGAGTTTACTTCAAGTATTTGTTCCAGTCCGCGATGCGATCCTTCTGGGCTTCGAAGAGAGCGTCGGTGGGATCGAGAATTTCGATCGCGGTGATTTTGTCGCCTTGTTTGATGGCGTTGACGACGTCCTGACCCTTGGTGACTTCGCCGAAGATCGTGTGTTTCCCGTCGAGCCAGGGAGTGGGCACGTGGGTGATGAAGAACTGGCTGCCGTTGGTGGCGGGGCCACGGTTGGCCATCGAGAAGAGGCCGGGCTTGTTGTGCTTGAGTCCGGTGTTGACCTCGTCTTCGAACGTGTAGCCCGGTCCGCCGGCACCGGTGCCCGTCGGGTCACCGCCCTGGATCATAAAGTCGGGAATGACGCGATGGAACGTGATCCCATTGTAATAGCCTTTGCTGGCGAGGTTGAGAAAGTTGGCGACGGTGACCGGGGCTTTGGAGGCGAAGAGCGTGCCTTCGATGGTTCCCTTGTCGGTTTTGACGATGATGCGGATGTCTTCCATGGCGGCTGCATCGGTCGCGGAGAGGGCGGCGGATGTCAAACCGATAAGCAGAGCGAAAAGCATGTTTTTCATGGCGCGGAAATGTGGCAAGGTTCGGGCCATGGCGCAATCCCTTGTGAAGATCGGTATCATCCAGCACGCCTGTTCTGCGAATCTCGACGAAAACCTCGCGGCGGCGGAACGGGGGGTCCGTACGGCCGCCGCCCGCGGCGCGAACATTGTCTGCCTTCAGGAACTCTTCCGTTCGGTCTATTTTTGCCAGGTCGAGGATCACAAGTATTTCGAACTGGCCGAGCCGATCCCGGGGCCGACGACGCAACGCTTCCAAGATCTGGCGAAGGAACTCGGCGTGGTGGTGGTGGCTTCGTTGTTCGAGCGCCGCGCTCCCGGGCTCTACCACAACACGGCCGCCGTCATCGACGCAGACGGTTCGCTGCTGGGTAAATACCGCAAGATGCACATCCCGGACGACCCGCTCTTCTACGAGAAATTCTATTTCACGCCGGGCGATTTGGGCTTCCGGGCGTGGGACACGCGGTACGGGCGGATCGGCGTGCTGGTCTGCTGGGACCAGTGGTATCCGGAGGCGGCACGACTGACGGCTCTTCAGGGCGCACAGATTCTTTTTTATCCCACGGCGATTGGTTGGCACCCGAAGGAAAAGCCGGCACACGGCGTGCGCCAGCATTCGTCGTGGGAAACCATCCAGCGTGGTCATGCGGTCGCGAATGGTTGCTATGTTGCCGTTCCCAATCGCATCGGGCACGAGGCGCCGGACGGCGGGGACGGGATTGAATTCTGGGGCCAAAGTTTCGTCGCCGATCCCGCCGGGCAGATACTGGCGAAGGGGTCAATCGACCGCGAGGAGGTCCTGGTCGTCGAGGCCGACCTCGATCTCGTGGACACGCAGCGCACGCACTGGCCATTCCTTCGCGACCGGCGGATCGATGCCTATCAGGATCTGACCCGCCGGTTTATTGATTGAGCAATCAGCTGTTGAAAGTGAACGCCGCCGTCCGCGTTGGATTGGCGGTCACGATCCCGCTCACGGTTGTGCCAATGATAAACCCGTCGACCGGGACCGTTCCGGACGGCGAGCCAGGGCCTTCGAAGATCCCGTTGTTGTTGACGTCGTAACCGATCAGGTCGGCCCGGACATTGGCGACTGAGCGTGCCGCGGTGAAAAGCCCGGTGTTTGCAGCCACGTCGGCCCCTGCGCCGATCGCTGAGATCTGACGGGCGACGATGTTGGCCACCGTTCCGACCAGACCATCCGAAACGCCGCCTGCGCCACCCAAACCGGCAAATACCCCTTGGGGAAGACCGTCATCGAAGACCCCAATGCGTGCGGCCGACGCATCAAACGGACGTCCGATAAAGCCGGGGGTTCGAACGGTGGTCACCGATCCCCCGTTGCCGCCGATTCCCGCGTTGCTGTCACCGCCGCGGCCAGCCTGCAACTGGCTCAGGAAGCTGTTGATGTCTTTCGACTGGGTGATTCCGGAGATATTTCCACCCGCTCCGCCGATTGCGCGGATATCGCTGGCCGAGGTGGCATTCCCGCCGTTCCCCGCCACGAGAATGGCTCCGTAGATGTTTCCTTGTTTGGGGGTTGTGGCGCCGGGAAGATCGAGCACGGGGCGCGCATCCTGGGCGGGAGTCTGGAGGTTCAGCGTCGTGATGGCTCCCCCGAGACCGCCGGCAAGAAGGCCATTGCCGCCGTGCCCCGCACGAATCTCCAAGCTGGTGACAGGGGCTCCGAGACCTGCCGCCACCTGAGCCGCGGCGAGAACGCTTCCTGTGACCGATCCGCCGGCACCGCCCCGCGAAGCCACGGAATCTCCGCCAGATCCAGCCGTCGCGGTGATGGTGCCTCCAAACAAGACAGCATCGCCCAGAACCTGGTCGATGAACTCCTTGGCAGCCACACCGACTCGAATATTCGTCAAACTTCCGCCGGCCCCCCCAACGCCCGACCCACCGGTACCGCCATCCCCCGCCACGATTTCCGCATCCATCAGCCAGGTCGCCCGGACGACATTCCCGAGGGCAAGTCCGTTTGACGCGGAGACGTTGGATATCCGGCCACCGGCGCCACCGGCGGCATTACCATCGCCGCCGTCGCCGGCGAGAACGACCAGTCCGGGATCCCCGAGAAAAACCGAAAACGTGTCGTAACCCGTGAGATTCTTCGTCTGAAGGCCTGTGACCGATCCACCGGCACCACCGTTTCCGACTGAACCCGCACCGCCGGAACCGGCAATCACTTCGAGCACCGCAAAATTCAAGGCGATGGTGTTGGGTTCGGTTCCCCGCTCATCCAGGATCGCACTCACCTGCAAACCGGTCAGGCTGCCGCCGGTGCCGCCGATCGAGCCGGCCCCGCCGCTGCCGGTTTGGAGACTCACCGCGGCGGTGGAATCGATTCCGACCGAACCCGTGGTCGCCGAAGGATCGACGGTGACCTTGAGGGTCGTGATGGCCCCCCCCGCACCACCTGTGCCGGCCGGAGCGCTGCCGCCATCGCCGGTGGAAACGACAACCGAAACGGGATCGCCGAGCGCCTCAGCCGTATCGTCAAATTCCTGCGAAAGGGTGAAGCGAGTCACCGCGCCGCCGGCGCCGCCGAGTCGTCCGGAGCTGGATCCGCCGTCGCCGAGGACCAACGAGAAAGCATCCCCCTGCATGGTGACCGTGAGGCCGGTCGCGCTCCCGCCGGCACCCCCTGCCCCGGATCCGCCCGTGCCTCCGGAACCCGTGATCAGATCGGCCATGCTCCCGGTCCCCAGTGAAACATTGGCGGTGTTGATCGATCCGCCCGCGCCACCATTGGTGCCGCCGGTGCCGCCGGAGCCGGTTGACAGAACAAAACTCGTATCGACCTTGATTGGCGCGCCGGTGGCACCGGAGAAGGCCCCACCGGCGCCGCCGGCTGCCAGTTGGCTGTTCCCGCCACTTCCGGTGATGATCTCAATGGCCGACGTTTCCGCACGAAGACCGGTCACTGCCCCGCCGGCGCCACCATTTCCACGACCTCCGTCACCGCCATCACCCGCCGTGAGCGTGATGGCTTTTCCGATGAAGGGCAGATCGACCGTCGAGAATTCCGTTCCGCCGTCGCTGGCGACCATCCGGGTCAGCGAGCCGGTCAGGCCGACAATCCCGGCGCCCTCGAGCGGAACGAACGTCTTGAGGGTCTCGGTGGAAGTGACCGACCGGCCGACCGAGTAGGATTCATCGCCGACAGCGAACTCGGTGACGACGGATGTTTCGGTCCCGACGTTGAGCACCTGGATATTACCATCGGCGAGCCCGCCAAAACGCGCCACGAGGGCCTGGCCGGCGATTCCGGTGAGCACAGGCGAAAAGGTGGTCGGTGTGATCGAGCTGTTCTCGACATCAAAGACGGCGATCGCGGCATTCGACGAACTGAACGCGAGCAGCTGGCCGGCGCTTTCACTGACATCGAGGTTGGTGATGCTCACGGCCGTGCCCCCGCTCGTTGCAGTCACGGTCGTCCCGGTCTGGAACAGACTGGCATTTGATCCGGTCGCCAGCAGGGGGACGATCCGGCCATCACCGAAACCGACAAAGAGGTCGGTAAGCGGATTGCCATCAATCGCTGTCGCAACCATGTCCACCGCATTGCGCTGCCGCCCGAGGTCGATGGTGGTTCCGAGCAGGGCAAATCCGCCCAGCCCATCGCCCTCGGCGACCGAGATCCGGGTTCCCGACGCCGAGCTCGCGAGAATCGCCACATCGATCGCACTGTCGCCGAAAAAGTTTCCGAGCGCGATATCGACCGGGGCGACGCCGGCTGAGTAGCTCGTGCCCGAAAAAACACCGCTTCCGTTGTTGAGGAAAACACCGAAGTTCGCCGAGTTGGTGTAGAGCACGACAAAATCGAGATCGGAATCACCGTCGATGTCGGCGGCCTGGATGGAACGCGGGGAAACGCCGACCGCCGGGATGAAGGGATTCGAACCGCCTTGGTCGACCGGCAGGAAATTCGTTCCGCTGCCATCGTTTTCCATGAGCACCATCTGCCCGGACCCGGAGTCCACCACGATGACATCGTCGGAAGAATCGCCCGTGAAGTCGCCGGCGACGAGAACACCCGTCTTGGGATCCCGGCCGACAAATGTGCTCTGCAAAATGCCGCCGCCCAGGCCGCCGGCACCGGGTCCATCGCCGCCCGAGCCGGCCGTCACCTCATAGTTTGTTTGGTCGCTCTGCGCATTGACCCGCGAAATCGAGCCGCCGTTGCCTCCGTTCAATGCTCCGACCCCCACGGCCTGGCCCCCATCCCCGGCACGGTAGATCGCCGTCTGCGTCGAGGCGCTCTCCGTCACGCCGGCAATCGATCCCCCGTGCCCGCCCGAAAGGCCGTCTGCACCATCGCCGGCCTTGATCAGATAGCTGACTGTGGAGACGCCGGAAACCGTGGCGCCCGAGATTGTGACGTTCGAAATACCGCCACCGGCCCCACCTGCTGTCAAACCGTCACCCGCGATGATCTGCAGGTTCACGCCCGTCCCGACCGTGACGTTGGAAATGGCCGCCCCGCTGGTCGCCTGCGCCGCGAGAGACTGAAAAACAAAGCCGTCCGGCCCGGTTCCCGAGGGGTCCACCGGAATTCCGACCGTTACCGCCACAACACCGCCGGTGGCAGCGTTGGAATCCGCGTCAAACACGCCATTCCCGGCGTAGATTCCCGAGACCGAGCCGCCAACGGAGACGCGCGAAATCCCGCCGCCTGCAATGATGTTGCCCACATTGCCTTCCTCAAACTGCGTCTTTTGGATCGTGAGAGAGGTGATCGTGTTCGCGAGCAGAATGTTGCCGTCTTCGCCGTTCGAGGGATCGTTGTCCGAGTCCGACAAGCGGCCGTTGGCGGCCAGATTCGTGACGATGTCGCCCTTGACGTCACCGAAAATTTCCACGCTCGAAAGATGGCCCAAGGAAACACCGGTGATCGATTGTGTGGAGGCGTCAAACCACACGAGCGCCTGCCCTCCGGATACACGAACGACAGTAAAGGAATCACCGTCGAGCGAGGTTTCACCCGTCGAGTCTTCGCCTCCTCCGAGCAGGTTGGCACCGTGGACCAGAAGGGCCGGTGCAATGCGGGGTTCGAGGGTTTCCAAGAATGCGTTCCCGACCTTCATAGTGCGCTCATTCTGCCGCGGACGCCGCGCCGGGCAAGGCAAATCAACCGGCGGCGCAGCGCTCCGCAGAGTAAAGCGCCACGATGCCAAAGCACAGCGGCTGTGGGCGCTCCGTCTGAAATCCACAGGAGTCGATGAGCGACGTCATGCGTCCGCCTCGCGGAAACGCTTCGATGGATTCGCCGAGGTATTCATAGGCTTCGGGCCGGCCGGTCGTCCATCCGGCCACCTTCGGCAGCACATGGTGGAGATAAAGACGGTAGAAAGAGCGTAGCATCGGCTGTTCCGGGAGGGAAAAATCCAGGACAAAGAGCGCGCCTCCGGGGCGGAGGACACGGGCCATTTCCCGCAGGGCCACGTCCCACGCCGCCATGTTTCGAAGGCCAAAGGCCACGGTCACGACGTCGAAAACCGCGTTTGCAAAAGGAAGGGCGAGGGCATCCGCCTGAACGAGCAGTGGGACACCCTTGCGATCGGCTTCGGCAAGCATGGGCAGGCAAAAATCGGCCCCGACCACCGGGGTGTCGGGCAACTCGCGACGGATCGCACGGGCCAGGTCACCGCTCCCGGTCGCCAGATCGAGAACGCAGTTGGGATTTCTGGAAGCAACCAACCGGGCCACCCGACTGCGCCAGAGAAAATCCATGCCGCCACTCAGCAGGTGATTGGCGAAATCGTAGCGTCGGGAAATCGAGGAAAATGTCCGGCGGACGAATTCGGGATCTTGTTGCGGGAGCAAGGCGCGGTAAGGCCGGGAACCCGGCGGGAATTCTGCTCACGAGAGGACTCGAACCTCCAAGGGTTGCCCCATACGGTCCTGAGCCGTACGCGTCTGCCAGTTCCGCCACGTGAGCGATGGAGCGGAGAGTATCGTCGGGACGACCCCGGCTGTAAACTGAAAATCTTCTCCGGCAGCTTGCCATTTTCCGGATCGCCTCGGACCGCATGGCACGCTATCGAGGCCGCATGCACCGGATTTTCTTTTGCGCGATTCTCCTGGGAAACGCCGCCGTGTCGGCGGCCGACGTCGAGCACCGGCTGGTCAATGTGAATACCATCTACCCGCCGATGCTGCAGGAAATTCGCTATGCGACGACTTACAACTTCACCGGCTACCGGCTGTATCCGTTTCCAGCCGCGTGGGTCCACGCCGACGTCGCCGCCGCCCTCCAGAAAGTGCAGGAGGAACTCGCGTCCGAAGGGCTCGGGCTCAAAATTTACGACGGATACCGACCCCTCTCGGTGCAGGCGCGCATGTGGGCGATCCTGCCCGACGAGCGCTACGTCTCGGATCCCGCGAAAAGCAAGGGCCGCCACACCCGCGGCGTGGCCGTCGATGTCACGTTGGTCGACCGCCTCGGCAACGAACTGCCAATGCCGACGCCGTTTGACGACTTCACCACCCGCGCCCATCGCGACTCGCCAAAGTGGACCGAGGAACAACGCCGAAACAGCCAAAAGCTTGAGGCCGTCATGACGAAATACGGCTTCCTCGCCTTCCACTTTGAATGGTGGCATTACGACTTCGCTGGCTGGGAGAAATATCCGCCACTCGACATTTCATTCGAGGACCTCGCCCGCGGCGTCCAAACGGCGACCGCCGTTCCCTGAGCCGGATTCTCAGACCATCAAACGGACCAACATCGCCGCGACGCCCAGCGCCGCCGTCACCCCCAACACCAACAACGTCCGCCGACGCAACTCCGGACTGCCCAGCGAGGCGGCAAGCCCCGCTTTCATCAGCGAATTCGCAACCGTCGCCAGCAAGATGCCCTGGATTGCCAGGGGCACAGCAATTCCGCCGTTCCCGCTGAGGTTCGAGAGAGACAGCGAAATCGCATCCAGATCGGTCAAACCCGAGAGGAAGCTCGCCACCATGACACCTGCCCCGCCGAACCACGCGGATGCCACCTTGACCAAAAGCACAACGACGGCATAAAGCACACCAAACTGAATCGCCACTTTCAGGCTCAGCGGATTCCGGTACCGACCGCCTTCGGCGGGCGATTCGTTCCCGCGGTGCATCCAGCGCGTCCACGCGTAAATCGCTCCGGGCAGGCTCAGGACGGCGAAGTCCGGGATCAACGCAATCGCCAACTCCGCGTGGATCGCCGCGATCAGGACAACGACCCTCCAGAGCATGACGGTGCACGCGAGCAGAATCGCGAGCGTGCAATCGTCGGACACCGCCGGCCGCGATCGACTCAATCTCGCCATGCTCAACGTTGTCGCCGTGCTGGAGGCGAGCCCGCCCGCGATGCCGGTCAACGCAATGCCCTTCGTCTCGCCGAACCAGCGCACGGCGAGGTACCCGAGGAACCCCAGACCGGAAACCATCACCACCATGAGCCAGACCGACCGCGGATTGAAGGCCTCGTAAGGACCGAACGTCCGATCCGGAACCAACGGCAGGATCGCGCCGCTCACGGCGAGAAACTGCAGCGCCATGCGAAGGTCTTCCCGCGTCATTTTGCGGGTGACCGCATGCAGGCGGGAACGCCCGGCCAGCAGGAGCAAAACCAGCACGGTGAGTACCAGCGCCGGCACAGACTGCCCGGCAGCCACCATCCCGCCGATCAGGAACGTCAAGACACCCGTTGAGGCCGTCGTCATGCCGGCCCCCGGCTTTTCCCGGCTCCGCGAAAAAAGGAACAAGGCTGTCCAAAGACCCACAGCACCGAGCCCGGCCGCAAAGATCAAGGCACCCCATTCGCGGGCCAAAAGGCCGCAAACATTTCCGGTGAGCCCCCACAGGGCAAACGTTCGGAGACCGGCGGGGACGTGTCGATCTGGATGGCCGAACTGGCGTTCCCACTGCCGCTCAAGCCCAATCAACGCTCCCAAGGAACCGCTGACAAGGAGCGACAGGATCCACTCGTTCATCTCCTGCCATATCTACATCCGCTCGACCCGTCTGGCCAGCCCGGCCTGCCCTCGAATCTTAGCCGCGCAGGACGAAAAAGACGATCACCAGGGCGAGCAACGCGATCGGCAGGACCCACAGGAGCTCGTTCGTTCTCTTCCTCTGCCAGGAGGGGCGGGAGCGGCTCCGGCGCACGGATTCCGGATCATACACGCCATCGGGTACCTGCGTGCGCCGGATTCGGTAAAACGGCCGGCCGGCACTGTGTGGCATGCGGATCTTTGGGTCCATAAATCAGGGACGACCCTGATCAGCGTATCCGCTTTTTCAAGGGGAGAAATGCAAATTTTTCGACGCAATGCGGTGGCCCCGGGTCGGGGAGGTTTGACACTGGCGGGGCCCTCCGCGATGATCTCGGGCGAAATGCCCGCTCCGAAGATCGATCCGCAGCTCCATCAGGCGAAAAAGCCCGAGTGGATCAAAGTCCGATTGCCGAACAATCCCGTATTCTTCTCCACCAAAGACCTGGTCTCCGACCTCCGTCTCCACACGGTCTGCGAAAGCGCGCAGTGCCCGAATCGGTGGGAGTGCTGGAGCGGGGGCACGGCGACATTCATGATCGCCGGCGAGCGCTGCACGCGGGCGTGCGGGTTCTGTGCGGTCGACACCGCCAAGCCCATGCCGCTCGAGGTGGACGAACCGCAGCGGGTCGCCGAGGGCGTGCGCCGCCTCGGACTCAATCACGTCGTCATCACCGCCGTCGCCCGCGATGACCTCGCCGATGGCGGAGCCGATCACTTTGGCCGCACGATTGAAGCCATCCGGGCCATGGACCGGAAAATTGCCATCGAGGTGCTGGTTCCCGATTTTAACGGGAAGGACGATTCGATCCGGCGCGTGGTCGATGCACGGCCGGATATCTTCAATCACAATCTCGAAACCGTCGAACGACTCACGCCCAAGGTGCGTTCGCGCGCGAAATACCGCCTTTCTCTGGACGTTCTGCGCCGGGCGAAGGAAATGGATCCGGCGATGATGACGAAAAGTGGAATCATGCTCGGGCTGGGCGAAACCGAGAACGAGTTGTTTGAAGCCATGGACGACCTTCGTGAATCCGGCGTCCAGATTCTCACACTGGGCCAATACCTCAGGCCCACACCGAACCACCTGCCGGTCGTCGAGTATGTCAATCCGGAGACGTTCCAGCTCTACGGAGAGATCGCCCGGAACAAAGGCTTCCAATTCGTCGCGAGCGCGCCGCTCGTGCGGAGTTCATACCACGCGGCGGATTTCAATCCAGTCGCCCCCCGTTGACCTGGAAGATCCTCGCGGTGGGCCGGCCATCCCTGGCATTTGCCCGGGATGGCATCGCCGACTACCTGGGCCGTCTTCGGCACGTCACCCGCATCGAGGAACATTTCGTCAAAGCCAGGCCCGACTCGGAGGCGCGGCTGCTGGAGCATTCCGACGGCCACTTTCGCATCCTGCTCGATGAACGTGGACGGCAATTCACAAGCCGCGCCTTCGCGGCGGAAATCCAACGCTTGGAAAACCAATCCCGCGTGGCACTTCTGGTTGGCGGTGCCGATGGCTGGTCCGACGCCACACGCTCGAAAGCGAACCTCCTCTGGTCGCTCGGCTCGCTCACTCTCCAGCACGAACTCGCGCTCGTGATCGCCCTCGAACAGATCTACCGCGCCTACGCCATCAACGCGGGCCTGCCGTATCACCGGGACTAAGCCTCCGAGCGGCTTTGAAGCGCCTGCCCGGCGACAAGCTCGGCGAAAAGCCCGGGACGTGAACACAATTCCTCGTAAGTGCCGTCCTGAACGATCTTCCCCCCGCGAACGACCAGGATGCGATGGCATTCCTTCACCGTGGCGAGTCGGTGGGCGATCGTGATGGTGGTCCGGCCGACGCTGATTGCGCGCATGGTTTCCTGGATCAGTTGTTCGCTCAGCGTGTCAAGTGCGCTGGTTGCCTCGTCAAAGAGGAATACCGGCGGGTTCGAGAGAATCGCCCGCGCAATCGCCAGACGCTGACGTTGTCCACCGCTGAGGGATGAGCCGCCCTCACCAACGCGCGTATCGAGTTTTTCCGGGAGCTTTTCAATGAACTCCCAGGCATTGGCCAGTCGACACGCCCGCTCGATCGCCGCATCGTCCGCATCCGGGTTGGCGACGCACAGGTTCTTCCGGATGGTTGTGCGGAAGATGAAAGGATCCTGGGGCACGATCCCGAAGCGGCGGCGAATCTCTGCCCCGGCGCACTGTCGGAGATTCTGGCCGCCGAAGAGCACTTCGCCCCGGTCCGGGTCATAGAGCCGCAGGAGCAACTGGGCGATCGTACTCTTCCCGGAGCCCGACGGCCCGACAAGCGCCACGTTTTGGCCGTAGGGGATGACAAACGAGACGCCATGGAGGATCGGCTCGCCCCCGTAGGAAAACTCCACATCACGCATTTCGAGGTCCCCGGCGGGCGGCACCGGAACCGGCGTTCCCTCCGGATCCGGAGTGGTCGACGTCTCGGTCATAACCTCTGCGATGCGCTCGATCGATGCCTGGGCGGAACCCCAGAGCGCAAAGGCCTGGGACATGACCAGCATCGGGGCGGAAAGTTGCTGAAACGCGAGCAGGAACATCGACACCTCGCCAATCGTGATCTCCCCGATGGTGAACCGCCATGCGCACGCAAGCATCATGGACGAGAAGCCCGCATACGAAAGCGTCTCCTGCTTCATCCATTGCAGGTGCACCTTGATGTCTCGCTCGTAGCCTTTGTTCGAGATCAGGAGGACTTGCTGGCTGAACTCGCCTTCGACCGCGTGTTCCATGCCATGCAACTTCACCGCGCGGCTTCCGCGGATGAGGTCAGCGACCGTGCCTGTGACGGATGCTTCCAGCTTTTGGTAGTCGAGGTGGATGCGGCGGTTGGCCGACCGCGCGTAGTTCATCATGTAGACCTGAATGCAAACCGTGACCGCCAGAACCAGCGTGAGCGCCCAGTCGATCCAGATGAGAAGGCCCAAGGCGGAGGCGACGGTCGTCAGGGCGCCCGCGAGGTTTGATGAAGAGTGTTGGTAGAACTGAACAATGTTTGCGAGCGGCGAGCCAAACAGATAGCTGAACAACTCGCCGGAACTCCGCTTCATGTGAAACCGGAGGCAAAGCGCGTTGATCTGGCGAAAGAACGTCGCCCGCAGGGCGGCCACGACCTGCTCGCGGATGCGCGTGAACATCCGGTAGCCGATGTGCCAGACGAGCATCCGGCCGAACGTGGAGACGAGAAAATAGCCGCCAGCCAGCGAGACCGCGCGCCTCCACATGTCGGGAGGCACATTCCCTTTGCCGAGGACCCAATCGACCAGCCACCCGATCGTGAAGACCTGGAAGGTCACGGCGACGCCATGGCAGGCATTCAGCGCAACCGCGCCGAGGAACTTCCACCGATGCGGCCGAACCAGCGGCCAAAGCACCCGCAGGGCCTTGGATGCGGGTTTCGAAGATGAGTCAGACGTCATAAATGCGGAGCGGCGCAACCGCCGAAGCACCCTCCGTTCGAAAAAGCACGAGCGTCCGGCCGGCGCAAGTCTGCGTGAAAAATCTCCGTTATTTCAAGAGGAGGTCAGCGGCCTGATGAACGTCCTTGTCTCCGCGGCCTGACAGATTGGCAATGATGATCGACTCCCGCGGAAGGGACGGCGCGATCTTGATCACGTGGGCGATCGCATGGGCCGACTCGAGCGCGGGGATGATGCCCTCGGTTTGTGAGAGCGTCTGGAACGCGTCCAACGCCTCGGCGTCCGTGGCAAAGTCGTAGTCGATCCGTCCTTGGTCGCGGTAGTAACTGTGTTCGGGCCCGATCGCGGCGTAGTCCAAGCCCGCGGAAACCGAATGGGTCAGCTCGATTTGCCCGTCGTTGTCCGCCAGCAGGTAGGTTTTCGTGCCTTGGAGGACGCCCAATTTACCGCCTTGGAAGCGCGCGGCATGGCGGCCGGGGAGAATCCCGTCGCCGCCAGCTTCGACACCGGTCATGCGCACACTTTCGTCACCGAGAAAGGCATGGAAAAATCCGATCGCGTTGCTCCCGCCGCCGACACAGGCGACCAATCGGTCCGGCAGGCGTTCCTCGCGTTCCAGAATTTGGTTGCGGGTTTCGTCGCCGATCACCCGGTGGAAGTCGCGGACGATCATGGGATACGGATGCGAGCCGAGCGCACTGCCGAGGATGTAGTGCGTGGTCCGGACATTGGTGACCCAATCGCGCATGGCCTCGTTGATCGCCTCTTTGAGGGTGGCCTGGCCGGCGTGAACGGCAACGACTTTGGCACCGAGGAACCGCATGCGCGCGACATTGAGCGCCTGCCGCTCCATGTCGACGGCACCCATATAGATAACGCACTCAAACCCAAAGCGAGCCGCTGCTGTGGCCGTCGCGACTCCGTGCTGACCCGCCCCGGTCTCGGCAATGATCCGGCTTTTCCCCATCCGGCGCGCCAGGAGAATCTGGCCGATCGCGTTGTTGATTTTGTGGGCGCCGGTGTGGAGAAGGTCCTCGCGCTTGAGGTAAATCCGGGCCCCGCCGAGCTTTTCGGTGAGGCGTTCGGCAAGGTAGAGCGGGGTCGGCCGGCCGCAGAAATCCCCGAGCAGGGCGGCCAGTTCCTTGCGGAAAGCCGGGTCTTTCCGGGCGGCCGCGTATTCGTCCGTGAGTTCCTTCAACGCCGTCATCAGCGTCTCGGGGACGAACATGCCGCCGTACGGGCCAAAATGGCCCCCGGCGTCGGGGACAGTGGGTCGCTCGGTCATTTCCGCACTATGTCCCCGCGCCGTGTTCGCTGCAATCCCGGACCCCGCTCACCGGGGTATCAGGCGGCAACGAGCCGGTTCATGTATTCCGACGGCTCGAAATTCTCGATCAGAACCTCGGTCTTGCCGTCGCGGAACATGCGGGCCTGGGTGACCAGGATCTCCGGCGTTTTGTGAGGCGCGAAGAGAATGTCATCGTGCGTCGCGTTTTTGTGGTTCGCGAATTTGTCCGGTGTCAACTCCCCGCCGAGATGGTCACTGCGGCCGGTCGCAACGTGGATCGTCCCGCGGATTTTCTCGTCCTGGATGTCCCGACCGGAGACCGGAAGGATCTGGGTGCCGAAACCGAGCTCGCCCAGTTCACCCGTCACCGGATCGGAAACCAACTTCGCATTGTGCGCGTCCACGGTCTCGGGGTTCCCGCTCAAAAATTCGGCCCGTGCGATGCGGCCACCCGTGACGTGCATGAGTCCGATCGTGCCGTCCTCATATTTCATCGGGAAGTGGCCCTCGGCACCGGTCGGAACGAAATAGATTTCCCCAGCCGGCAGGTTGGCGACATCCGGCTCATCCCCGCGGCAGAGACCATGGCTCTTCTGCGCCTCCTGACGACCGAGCTCCAGGCGCAGCGTGTGAGTCGTGCCGGCATGCAAAAAGTCGATTTCGACCCAGTCCGCCTTCGTCATTCCCAGCCGGAGTTTTTCGGCGTCGGCGCTCACGTCGTCGTAATTGACCGAGAGGCCGGACGAGAGGATGACCTGATTCAACCCGTGCAGCGTGGCCCCGCGGAAATGGTATCTCTTGGCAAACGCCGTCAGCGGTGCCGTCGCCGAGTAGGTCGAGATGCAAAGGATGATGTCGTATTTCGGATAGACATCGCGCTCGAGCGAAACCACGTTCCCATCTTTGTCGATCGCCTCGTCCGGCAGGTCGAGATTGCTCCCGCCGGTGACCTGATAAGCGAAAATTTCCCCACCCTGCAGGCCGAGTTCTTCCATCGTGCCCTTGTGGAGTTCCTCGTAGATGTGGGTGATCGCATTGCGCTGGATCGAAAGGTCGGGATTGCGCAGGAACGCGAAGTCCCGGATTTCCGTCGGCTCGTCCAAGTCGATCAAAACGCAGATCTTCTGGCCGGGCTTCGGCTCAAACGTACTCCGAAGCAAACGGGTGAGACTGAAGGGGGGAAACGTGCGCGCAGCGGCTTTCTCAGCGATAGTCATGGTCGTCATAGCGTAGGGGTTTACGATTCTTCCTGCAACCGCGATGCACTCGATGCCGGACACCCGGCTTGCATCGGCGCTCACGGACGGTATCGTTGCGCTTTCCATTATGTCCAAAGCAATCCAGGCCGTTCTTTTTCTGGGCCTTGGCCACGTCGCATGGAGCCAACCTCCCGCGGATGACCCCACCGCCTCGGCCCAAGCGATGAACCTCTGGGAAGTCCTCGTCTCTGGCGGTCCGGTCATGATCCCCCTCGGCGTCCTGTCCGTCGTCGGCGTGATGCTGATCTTGATTTATCTGGTGACGCTCCGTCGCGGGGCGGTTGCCACCGGCCGGTATATGCAGGCGGCGGACGCATTGATCCGCAAGAAAGACTATCTGGGCCTTCTGGCCCTCTCCCACCGGCACAACGAGGGCGTCGCACGCGTCATGGAACGCACGCTGGATTTCATTACCAAAAATCCCCGCGCCTCGATCACACAAGCCCGGGAAATCGCGGAGGCGGAGGGCACCCGCATCGCGGGATCGTTGAACCAACGGATCACGTATCTCGCCGACATCGGCGCCATCGCCCCCATGCTCGGTCTGTTTGGCACCGTGCTCGGCATGATCAAATCGTTCAGCGTCGTAGCCAGCGATATCGCCGCCACCCGGCCGATGATGCTCGCCGACGGCGTTGCCGAGGCACTCGTCACGACGGCGGCCGGGCTCGTCATTGGCATTCCCGCCATGGCGGCTTATTCATTTTTCCGGGGACGCGTCCAAGCTCTGATTTCCGACCTCGAAGCCGCGTCGACCCAGCTTATGGCACTTCTCTCGGCGAGCATGCCCGCGCGGTTCGATCGCGAATGACATGAACTTCCGCGGGCGAATTCAGCCGGAGGCCCCGGGCTTCCAGATTGCACCCATGGTGGACATCGTGTTCCTCCTGCTCATCTTCTTCCTCGTGACGTGGAATTTTGCGCGCTACGAAACCGAACTCGACGTGAAAGTACCCACCGCCCGCGAGGGAAAGGAAACCCGCCGCGCGGTGGGCGAAGTCATCCTCAACGTCAAATCCGACGGCTCGATCGTGATGAACCGCCGGACGTTCACTCCGGACGCCCTGAAAGAAGCTCTGCTGAAAATCTCGGCGCTTTATCCGGACCAGGCCGTTGTGCTCCGGGGTGATGAAAACGTGGACTACCGCCACATCGTCGACGTGCTCGACATCTGCCGCAGCGCGAACATCTGGAACGTGGCCTTCGCCACCAGCCGCCCCGAATGAGGACGATTTGGCTGATTGCCGGAGCCAGCCTTGTGGCCTCCGCGGCCCCGGCCCAAAACACGCCCGAGGAACCGGAGGTCCGCCGCGCGATCCCGGTGAACCCGGCTCCATTGGACGATTACGAGAACCCGACCTGGATGCAACGGATCCCGCGGGCGGAGCCGGTTCGGCCCCTTGCCACTCCCGTGATTCCCGAGGCGACACCAATTCCGGTCGCTCCGGCCGTGCCCGCGTCGACTCCCCTGGAAGTGCCCTATCGTCCGGTCCCTCGGCCATCGCCCGAAAACATGCCCCCTCCCACGCCGCCACCCGCACCGGTGGAGGATGAGGCGGGAACCATTCGCGTCGCGCCGACAACACCCGAAGAAACGGCCAAACGGACCCTCGCCCTTGCCAACAGCCTCTACGCCCGGAAAATGCACGATCTGGCGATCCCCGAGTACGAACGTTACCTCGTCTCGGGCGTTCAGGAATCCCGCGACGCCGCCCTGTTCCGCCTGGCGGAATGCCACCGCATCCTCGGAAACCCCGCCGCCGCGCGCGCGCGCTATGAGGACCTCGTCATGGAATTCCGGGAGGGCGAATTCGCCGGAGCCGGCGCCTATCGGTTGGGCGAACTTCTTTTTGCCGAAGGCGTTTACGATGCCGCCCGGATCCAATTCCGAACCGCCGCCGACCAGGCCAAAGATGCCGAAGTGCGCCTCACCGCCCGCTATTTCCTCGCACGGAGCCTCGACTACCTGAAACGCGACCAGGAGGCAGCCACGGCTTACCGCGAAGTCGTTGAGGCCGACGGAAAAAACCCCTACCGGGACCACGCCCGAATGGCCCTCGCCAATCTCGAGATTCGCGCCGGCCGGAAGGCCGAAGCCCGGAAATTCTTCGAGGCGATCGCCAAATCGGATTCCCAGCTTTCCGACGAAGCGGCTGTCAAGGCCGCTGCCCTTGCCTCCGAAGCGGGTGATCGCGAAGCGGCTCTCGCCCTCTTTGATCGCGTGCTGTCGTCGGATCGTTCGGACGACTGGAAACCCTTGGCCGCCATCGGCGCCATGCGCCTGCGCTTCCAAGGCGGCGATTATCGCGGCGTCATCAAACTCGGCGAGAAGGCGGTGGATCTGGCGGTTCCGGATGCCCGTCCGGAAGCCCTCCAGCTCCTCGCGGCCTCCCATCGGCAGACCGGAAACAACCTGGAAGCCCGGCGTGTTTACGACCGCCTCCTCAAAGAATTTCCGGACGCCGCGCCGGCCGAAGATGCCCGCCTCCAGCGCCTCGTGAGCCTCTACGCCCTCAATGACGAGAACCTCGTGGCCGAAGTCGACGCCTTTCTCGAAAAGAGCACCGATCCCAAGGCACGCACCCAAGCCCAGTTGCTCAAAGCCGAGACCCTCTATAAGAGGCAGGACTACGCCGGAGCCGGCGCACTCTACCAGAAGCTTCTCGAAGGAGAAATCGACCCCAGCCTGCGCGCCGACACGCTCTACAAACTCGGCTGGTGCCTCGCCGCATCCGGCAACCCCACCGGCGCCGCCGGAGTCTATTCCGAATTTCTTGAAAAGTATCCGTCGCATGCCATGGCAGCCAGCGCCCTCGCCCGCCGCGGCCTCGCCCACCAGGAGAGCAAAGCATTCGACTCCGCCCTCGCCGATTTCGCCGCTGTCTCGGAGAAACATCCCGGGACGACCGAACAGGAACTCGCCCTCCTCCAGACCGCGCTCATCCGCGGCCAACAGCAGAAATTCCCGGAAATGGCAGCGGCCTTCGAGACGCTCCTTGAGAAATTCCCGAAGACCGCCGCCGCCGCGCAGGCCCACTTCTGGCTGGGCCGGACGGCTTTCGAACAGAAACAGTACAAGGAAGCGATCCCGGATCTCGACAAGGCGCGCAAACAGGATGCCGCCCAATACGGCGAACGCGCCACCCTCCTCATCATCCTCGCCCACTATTATCTCGAGGACCGCGACGCGGTGCTTGCGGAAGCGGAGAAATCCAAATCCACCAACCTCCCGGCCGAAGTCTCGGTCTGGCTCGCCGACCGGCTCGCGCGGGATGGAAACCACGCACGCGTCGAAAGCTTGCTCGCGCCGCTTCTGGCCAATCCCGCCGCCCTCCCGCCCGCCGCGCTGATCCAACTCGCCGAGGCGCGCATTCGACTCGGCAAGGCCGGCGAAGCCCAGGGCGTCGTCGACCGCTATCTGGAATCCGCCCGCGATCCCGTGTCCCGCGCCCGCGGCGTGCTGGCATCCTCCCGCATCGCGGTCGCCCGGAAGGATTTTCCGAAGGCGTTGTCACTCGTTGAAGAAGCCCTCCTGCTCCAGCCGGAGGGACCACTCAATGCCGAGGCGCGCATGCTCTCCGGTGAGATCCTCATGGCGCGTGCCGATTTCGACGGTGCCGCGCGCGCGTTCATGACCGTCTCCGTGCTCACCGACGACCCGGACATCACGCCCCGGGCACTTCAAAAAGCGGCCGATGCCTACCGCCGCGCCGACAATCCATTTGAAGCCGACCGCGCCATGGCCGAATTGAAACAACGCTTTCCCGATTTTCAAAAATCCGCGAAATCGAAAAAAGACAACACATGAGAACCATCGCGCTCGCGCTTTTTCTGGCCGCCCCGGCCGTCTTCGCCGAGGAATCCCAGCTCACCGACCATCCGCTCCAGGACGTGAAGGCCGCCCTCCAAATCCCGGCGGGATGGGAATCGACCAAAGAGGCGGAGGATGGGGTTTATGTTTACCAATTCGGCAAGGGCAAGGGACCGGGATCCACGTCGGTCACGCTCAGCGTCACGACCGGAGTCCCCGACCGCACTGGCCAGCCCCCAAGCGAATATGCCGCCGCCCTCATCGACATGTCGCAGGATGAAGGCTCCGAATCGACCGTGCAAAAGGGCGAATTCCAAGGGATGAAATCGCTCCGCGTCGAATACGACTTCGATTGCGAAACCGGCCGCATGCACGCCGTCAATGTCGCCATTGCCAACGACAAAACCGGCACGCTTTACTTCTTTGCCTGGCAAACCCCGCTCGACGAATCCGTTGAAATGGAAGCCATCCGCGAGAAAATCCTGACGTCGGCCAGGTTTGATCCGGCATTCTGACCGTTTGTTCAAACGCACCGGATGAAAAGTCTGCTGCAGTTCCTCGTTTTCGTCGCCGTTATCTCGGCCGCGGTCGCCGTCCTTTACCTTTGGAAGAGCGGGTCCCCCGCCGTGGCCGCACCGGTTGCCATCTCGTCGCCGACGGGCACACCCGCTGCGCCGGCCTCGCTGAAACTCGACAACCTCGCCGCGATCGACCGTGAGTTCACCCAGCTTGTCGCCGCCGTCGTTCCCTCGGTCGTCAGCATCCATGCGGTTCCGGCCGAGGCCGCCGACCCACGCGCACGGATTCTCCATTCGCTTTTCGGCGGCTCGGGCAACCCATCCGCGAGCCCGCAACTCGGATCCGGCGCCATCATTTCGGACGACGGCCACATTGCCACGAACTGGCACGTCATTTCGGCCGCCTCGGCCGTCGATGTCCAACTGCACGACGGTCGCCTTGTCCCCGCGAAGTTCGTCGGTGGCGATCCGCGCTCCGATGTCGCCATTCTGAAAATCGAAACCGACGGCCTTCGTCCGATTTCGTTCGCCGACTCCGATGCCGCGAGCGTCGGCCAGATGGTCTTCGCCGTCGGCAATCTATTCGGCCTGTCGGAAACCGTCACCCGCGGCATCATCAGCGCCAAAGGCCGCCGGACCTCCACCGAGTTCACAAACGAATTCCTGCAGACCGATGCCCCGATCAACCCGGGGAACTCCGGCGGCCCGCTCGTCGATCTCAATGGCCAACTCGTCGGCCTGAACAACTCGGTCCTCCTCGCAGACGGGATCGGCTTTGCCATTCCGTCGAATACAGTTCGCCGGATCTATGAGAACATCCGCCGCAACGGCCGCCTGATCCGGCCGTGGTTCGGCGTTGTGAGCCAGTCCCTCACGCGCAACCTCGCCGCACAGCTCGGTCTCCCCGACGCAGCGGGAGCCATTGTCGCACCCGTGCAGAATTCGCCGGCGGCCCGCGCCGGCGTTCAATACGGGGATGTGGTGGTTTCGTTTAATGGCCGCCCGATCCGGGATGCCATCGACCTCCGCAACCGCATCGCCGAAACCGAACCCGGACAAACCGTGGACGTCGGCATTCGCCGGCAGGGACGTGAAACAACGTTGAGCGTCGTCATAGAAAAGCACGACGGGGAATAGGACTTTTTTTTTCCATCGCATTGCTTACCCTCTAACCCCTTGTGACTCCGGTTTCCCATAGCCAGCCTCCGATTCCCCGCCAGCCGATTGGCACCACCTTTGCCGTCTCCATCGGAATCCTTGGCTTCGTCCTCGCCGCCCAGATGCTCGCCGTCGCCTGGTTCTTCCTGCCGAAGCTCCGGCAGCAATTTGTCGACAGTGCGACCGTCGATGCGGTCCAACCCGCCGCCGCTCCCGTTGCCACGCCGGCCCCGGACTCGGGCACCGCAACGGAAACCCCGCAGCAGCCGGACGCCGCCATGGTCCAGCGAATCAACCGCCTCGTAAACGAGTCCGACAGTGCCTACCGCGTCGGCGACTTCGAAGGCGCCCTTGCCAAATTGGACGAGGCGGACAGCCTCCTGCCCGACGACCCGGGGATCCTCCTGCGCCGCGCACGGGCGTTTGAAAGCGTCCAACAACCGGGCCCCGCCGCCGAAATCTACACCCGCGTCCTCGCCCTTCCGAACCTCAGCCCCGAACTTCGCGCACAATCTGCACGCAAACTCGAACAACTTGGCGAAGTGGCTGCCACCCGTCCACAGACCACGCCGATGATGGATGAGGTCGGAGCCGACGTGCGGGATGACACCGGTCTTCAACCCGGCTCCAACCTGGGCATCGTCGACACCCGGCTCCGCGATGGAAACCCGGGCACAAAAGCCCTTCGCGTCGCCATTAAATCCCGTCCGGGCTCCGACATCGACACCCGGCAGATGAAACTCCACGTGTTCTTCTATGAACAGGATGAAGCCGGCGACGTCCAACTCACCGAATCCAAGGTCGTCTCGCAGTGGATCAGCCCGCCGGTCAATTGGGCCGACAACGAACCGGAACTCCTCGACGTGACCTACATCCTCCCCGACAGCGACCTGCCCGGCAGCGCCCTATCGAACGGCCTCCCGGGACGGACCTACGCCGGCTACATCGTCGGAGTCTACTACAATAACGAACTTCAAGACACCCGCGCCGAACCCGGAACGCTCGCAAAACGCTTCCCGCTCCCGCTGTACCTGAAGCAGGAAAACCAATGAAGATTCTCGTCGTCGACGGCGATAGCGCCGCCCCCCTCGCCGCAGCCCTCGAGTCCGCCGGATTTGCCGAAGCCGGATCCGCCACCAACTCGGACGCGGCCGTCGATTGGATCAACACCCATGGCGGTTGTGACGTCTTGGTCTGCGACATTTTTCTCCAACCCTCCGACGGCTTCACCCTGCGGGACACGATCCAGCCGCACCTGCCGGCCATGAAGTCGATCCTGCTCTCCGCTTACGACGTGTCCGAGTATGCCGACCGGATCGGATCCTCAACGCTGCTGATGAAACCCCTCGACCCACTCGCTCTCGTCGAGGCCGTGAAAAAACTCACCGCTCCCGCCGTCAGCGTGCGGGCCGTGGCGACTCCTGCCGCACGTCCGCGGGCCGTCGCCACCGCCCAACCGGCCGCCAGCGCTCAGCCGGTTGCAGCAACTCCGAAAGGCCGGGCCGCGGCACCCGTTGTGGCCAGCGCCACGCCCAAAGCGGACGATCCCGCGAGGGCCGCTGCTGTCGCCCAGAAAATCGAAACCCACGCGACGCCCCGTGCCGTTGCCGCAACGCCCAAAGCCGCCGCGCCCCGTGCCGCGGTCGCGGCAACACCCAAACCGGCCGCCGCCGCTGCTGCAGCAACGCCGTTCCTCGGTGCCGAAGTCGAACTGCCGCCGGATGAACTCGTCGGCACCCAGATCGGAAACTACCAGATCGAGGCCCGAATCGGCACCGGTCGAATGGGCGGCATCTACCGCGCCCGCCAAACGACCGTCGGCCGGCTCGTCCGCTTCTACGTCCTCGACCGTTCCCGCGCGGGCGATCCCGCGGCTGTCCGCCACTTCATCGAGAATGCCAGCATGAAGGCCAAAGCCGGCCACCCTGTCATCATCTCGGTCTACGAAGCCGGTGAGAGCGACGGGATTTACTTCTACTCCTGCGAGTACATCCCCTGCCGGACCCTTGGGCAGATTCGTGAGGCGGGCGACCGCCTCGACGAGGCGACCGGCCTGGCCGTTCTCCGCGCATGCGCCGAGGTTCTCGGCTTCTTCGGACGGGAAAAAATCCCCCACCAGCTCATCACGGACAACGCGATTCTGATCGGCCCCCACAATCGCCCCCGCATCGCCAACATCGCCACCGCCGAGACCACCGAGGCCTTCGACAGCGCCACCGAAATGCAGGCGGTCGGCCGGATCCTGCTCGGTGTCCTCCCGAATGTCCCCGGCGCTCCCATCAGCCGTGAACTCGCCGATTCCCTGCTCGACGCTCCCACCGCCCCGCCCTCGTGGGCAGCATTCCTGCAGACCCTCACCGCGCGCGAACCCAAGGAAGCGCCCACCGATGCCTACAAGCTCGACGCCCAGGAACGCGCAGCCATCCGCATGGTCGAGGAGGCCAAGAAAAACCAGAAGCGCACCCTGCTCATCAACACGCTCGTCTCGCTCACGCTCCTGGCCGCCGCGCTTTTCGCCGTCTGGTTCATGATCCTGCGACCAAAAGGCGGTGATGTTCGAAAACTCGACCGCATGGTCCGCGTTCCCGCCGGCGAATTCATCTACCAGGACGGCCAGCGGATCACCCTCCCCGACTTCTGGATCTCGGAAAATGAAGTCACCATCGGCCAATACGCCGAGTTCCTCGATTTCCTCGAAAAAAATCCCGAGCGCGCGAAGGACTTCGCCCACAAGGACCAACCGGATGGCAAATCGCACGTCCCGGTCGGCTGGGCGGACATGAAGGAACTCAACCCGCCGATGCCCGGTTACTACGCCCGCGCCAAACGCTGGGGCCGTTACCAGGAAGCCGCGCTCGACGTGAACTCGCCCGTCTTCGGCGTCGATTGGTTCGACGCCTACGCCTACGCAAAATGGCGGGGCCAGCGCCTGCCCACCGAACAGGAATGGGAAAAGGCCGCCCGCGGGACCGATGCAAGAAAGTTCCCCTGGGGAGACGAAGACGACGCCAGCCTCGCCAATACCGGAATCGACCTCGACCCCAACCCAAAAAAGGGCGGCGACAAGGATGGCTTCAAGCGTTGGAACCCCGTCGATGCCAAGAAGGGCGACCGCAGCCCGTTCGGCATGGTTGGTGCAGCCGGCAACGTCTCCGAATGGACCGCCACATACGACGCTTCCCCGGACACCGGCGGCGACAAAGTACCCGTCATCCGCGGCGGAAATTGGAAGAATCCAGATCCCTCGGTCACCCGCCGCGTCATCCGCCTCATGGACCTCCAGCAGGATGATGCCCTCGGGTTCCGAACCGCCTCGGATACCGCCCCCGGCAAGGAATGATGCGAGCGCGCACCATCCCGGGCCGCATCTTGCGAGTCGCTGCCCTTTCGATCCTGCTCGTCCTTGCAACGACGATGGGCGCCGTCGCACAGGTTCAGGTCGACCTCGCGATCAAACGCAGCCTCTACATCCGCTACGAACCGGTTCTCGCAACCGTTTCGATCACCAACCTCAGCGGTCGCGAGTTGCGCCTGGAGGATGACCCGCGGAATCACTGGTTCGGATTCCAGGTAGAGACGACCGATGGACGGCCTGTTCCGCCGACTGATCCGAACTATTCGAACGCCGCGCTCGTTCTCGGTGCCGGCCAGCGGATTTCCCGCACCGTCAACCTGACTCCCCTCTTCCCGATCAGCGAGTTCGGTGCCTACCGGGTCCGCGCGACGGTCTACGTCGCCGACCTTCGCCGTTTTTTCAGTTCGCAAACACAGAACATCGAAATCACCGATGGACGTGTCCTGTGGCAGAAGACGGTGGGAGTTCCAGACGGCCAATCGGGCGCCGGCTCACTGCGTGCCATTTCGATTCTGTCGCACCGGCTTTCCCAGACGACCCAGCTCTACATCCGGATCGAAGACCCGGACCAGGGCGTGATCTTTTGCACGCATCAGCTCGGACGGTTCCTCACCTTCGGAAGCCCTGACATCATGCTGGACCAGCAGAACCGCGTGCACATCCTCCAAAACGCGGCACCCAAGGTGTTTCTTTACTCGAAGATCGGGTTGAACGGTGAGGTGCTCGACCGCAAATCCTACAACGAGTTCTCCACCCGTCCGACCCTGCGGCGAGGGAGCGATGGAAGTGTGGTCATCGTCGGTGGACAGATCATCGACCCGAACGCTCCGAAACCCGAGGAGACGCTCCCTGGGCTGGGAGACCGTCCGGTCGCCCTTCCGGAAGAGGGCGCGACTCCCACACCGCCCCCGGCCGACGAAAAACGACCCGAGAACCTGCTCTCACGCTGAGGGCCTGAGCCGGTCCAGGCACGCGCAGACCTTCTCCATCGGAAGGCCGATGACGTTCGTTCGGGAGCCGTCGATCGAGGCAATCAATCGACCGTCGTCATCCTGCGCCGCATACGCACCGGCTTTGTCATAGGGATGGATCGAGACGAGGTAGGCCGCCACCCCGCTGTCGGTCAATGGTCGGAAAGTCACCCGGGACGATTCGGAGAACACCTCGGGGCCGCGGCCGGGCGCGATGACAACCACGCCGGTCACCACCTCGTGCGTACGACCCTGCAAAACAGAAATCATCCGAAAGGCATCATCGGCATCGACCGGTTTGCCAAAAAAGCGTCCGTCAAAAAAGACCACCGTGTCCGCAGCCAGGACGATGTCGTTGGGATAAAGCGCCGCCACCGCCCGCGCTTTCAGCCCCGCATTTTCCAGCGCCAACGCATCCGGTGAAAGGGAATCCGTCTCGAGTTCGTCCGCGCCGGATGGCACACAGACAACCTCGAAGCCGGCCGCTTCCAGCAAATCCCTCCTCCGCGGAGAGGCCGAGGCCAGGACCAGGCGCATGGACGCCTAGATCGCGCTCTCGTCGTCGGAAAGCCCCGAATCGTGGCGGATGCTCTCCAGCTTGCGGCGCATCGTGCGTCGGGACTCCGGACGCCGCGAGATGTTCGTCGCCACCCCGGCCACGACCGGGATCAAGGCGGCCACGCCGGCGCTGATCAACGCAATCGCCGCGCCCTTTCGCGCATTGCTCGTAATCCGGTCGGCCACGAGCAGGCCCGCGCCAAGGCCGATCGCCACCTGCGAAAAGGCCACCACTCCGGAAACCGGAAGGTTCTCGCCGAACTTCTCGAGAGACAACTGTGACATGGGAATTGAAGCTAGGGGGCGGGTATGGGATTTTCAACCGCAAATGAAACGCGCCCTTGGCATCGACCTCGGCGACGCCCGCGTCGGCGTGGCTCTCAGTGACGAACTCGGATTCCTCGCCCATCCGCTCGAAACCCTCGCCGTCAAGGAGGGCAAAGTCGCCGAACGCATCGCCCAGCTCGCCCGCGAAAAGAATGCCACCACGATTGTTGTCGGCATGCCCCGCAATATGGACGGATCATTCGGCCCCGCAGCCACCAAGGCGAAGACGTTCATTGAACAATTGAGCGCCATCGCTCCCTGCCCGGTCGTCCCGTGGGATGAACGGCTCAGCACCGTCGCCGCCCAGCGCAATCTCCAGGAGGCCGGCCGCAAGGCACGCGACCAGAAAAAGATCATCGATCAGGTCGCCGCCCAGATCATCCTCCAAAGTTGGCTCGACGCCCAGCCGTCATGAAACTCCGGCTCGTCGTCGCCTACGACGGCACCGGTTTCGGCGGATGGCAAAGCCAGCCGGACCGGAACACGATCCAAGACCACCTCGAAGCGGCCTTTCTTGCGATTGCGGGCGAATCGGTAACGGTCCATGGAGCTGGTCGAACGGACGCCGGTGTTCACGCAGTCGGCCAGTGCGCGCATGCGGAACTCGCTTCATCCGCACTCGACCCGGCCTCCTGGGCGGCGGCGTTGAATGCCCACCTGCCGGCTGCCATCCGTGTGATGTCCACCCGTTCTGCTTCGCCGGATTTTCACGCCCGGTTTTCTGCGACCGGCAAACTCTACCGCTACACGCTCTGGAATGCGCCGGTGATGCCGCCGCTTTGGAACAACCGCGCGTGGCACGTCTTCCATCCGCTCAACGCCACCCACCTCGAAGCCGCTCTGGCGCTTTTTGTCGGGAGCCACGACTTCGCGGCATTCTGTGCGAAACGTTCGCACCAGCCGGAGGACACCCACCGCGCGATCCACGATATCCGCATCCGCCGGAAAGGGCCTCACATCGAAATCGATTTTCGCGGTTCCGGGTTCCTCTACAAAATGGTGCGCATGCTCGCCGCCGCGGCGGTCCGTTGTGCCACCGGACGGATCGACGCCTCCGAACTCGCGAAGCGTCTGGAATCCGGCGGCCCGCGCTGGAATCACGTTGCACCCGCGTGCGGACTCTGCCTGCAGCGCGTGTTTTATTGAGCGTCCGGCTTTCCGCCAGCCCCGCCTTGATCCGCCGGGTCGCTCTGCTAGGATGCGGCGTGCGGAAACGAACCTGCCTCCGGCTCCTGATGCTGCTTGGCGTCATGTGGGCCGTATGCACTCCGCTCTCCGGGCAGATGACCGAGGAGGAAAAGCGGCGTTTGTTCCTCCAGGTTCGGGAAGACATCCGTCCGGTCCCCAAAGCCTCGCCGAGTGCCACCCCCCGGCCGCGACCAAAGCCGGCCGCCACGCCCAAGCCCACCCCGCGCTCCACTCCGAAACCCCGGCCGACCGCGACCCCGGAACCGCCCGAACCCGAAGAACCACCGACTCCGCGCCCGACGAGCACACCCAAACCCGCGGCAACGCCGAAGGGAGGCGATGACTTTATCAGCATTCCGGACGGGCCGGTAACGACCGAGAAACGCGGCGAAGATGAAACCCCGGAGCGACAAAACGAGACGCCAGCGCCGACGTCCACACCGCGGCCGACGCCGACTCCGAAACCAGCCAAAACATCCACCAAGCCGGTCCCCGAAGCCCCGATCGTCGTCGAAAAATCCGGAAAGCAGGAAGAGCGCGGTTACGAACCTCCGCCAAAACAGGCCTTCGGCGGTCTCTTCAAACGCTGGCGCTATCTGACCCCGGGCGTCCGAAAGGCCATCGACCAGGCCCGCGTCAAACGCGGGCGCTGGAAATACATCATCATCCACAACAGCGGGACCCGGCAGGGCAACGCCCGCGTCTTCGATGTTTACCACCGCCGCGTGCGCAAAATGCAGAACGGGCTCGCCTACCATTTCGTGATCGGCAATGGTAATTCGTCCGGGAATGGCGAAATCGAGATCGGCAGCCGCTGGACCCGCCAGATCAACGGCGGCCACGTCGCCAGCGATTATCTCAACGACATCGCGATCGGGATCTGCCTCGTCGGCGACCTCAACCGCGACAAACCCACCGCCGCCCAGCTCGCGGCGCTCGAAGAATTGACCACCTACCTGCGCTCCCGCGTCGGCCGCGTGCAGGGCAAACCCGCCATCGTCAAAGGCCACAAGGAAATCAACCCGCGTCCGACCGATTGCCCCGGCGATCGCTTCCCGCTCTCCTGGCTCCGCCAGAAATTCCGCAGCTGACCAAAATACGCCCGCCGTTGACCCGGCTTGCCACCCGTCCACCGGTGCTGTAATTTTTTTCCTGATGGCGGACGGTCGCCCGGTCAGCCGCAAGGCGCCGGGAGGAAAGTCCGGACACCAGAAGGCGGCATGCCGCGTAGAACGCGCGGGAGGCACGGGCCCAAGCCCGGGCCGACGGACAGTGTCACAGAAAACAAACCGCCCGGAGCCTCGGCGACGGGTAAGGGTGAAAAGGCGGGGTAAGAGCCCACCGCCCCGCGAGCAATCGCGGGGGCACGAAAAACCCCATGCGGTGCAAGACAGAACAGGAGGATGGGTTGCCTGCCCGTCCCGCCGGCCGAAAGGCCGGCCGGGAACCTCCGGGTAATAGTCGCAGTTCAACCGAACCGCCCGGTCTCCGACCGGACGAGACAAATGACCGTCCAAGCCCGGTGAAAGCCGGGCCGGACAGAATCCGGCTTACAGCCATCGACCAAAAGCGGGGGCGTCCTTCACCGGGCGCCCCCGTCCATTTTCATCCCGGCTCACAAAAGGTGATCCGTCACCATGAGGTTCGGAACATCCCGGAAGTGGGCATCCAAAGTCAGAACAACCGCTTCGATCCGCAAGGCACAACAGGCAATGACAAGATCCGATAGCGGCGGATGCTTCCCGCTGCGGGCGAGCTTCCACGCCAGATCCTCGACATCGTTCCAGATGCGGTTGTCGGTCGGAACATTCAACATCACCGACCAGGCTTTCCGGAAAACGGCCAGCAGCTTCGGGTTGATGATGCCGCGGGCAACCTCGCACCGAACGACCCCGCAGATGGCGAACTCGCGATCGGTTCCCCATTCCCGCATTTCGTGGAAAGGGTCCCGACCCGCCCGCATGCGTCCAATGTAGAAGCTGCTATCGACGAGAACGGGTCTTGCGGGCATTTCCGTGAACGGATTCCGAGGCACGCGCGGCCTCCAGATTGTAGGTCGGGTCGATCGCCTCACGCAATTCGTCGCCGCTGAAGCCGGTGCCCGCATCGAGGATTTTCGCAAGCGTCAACCGCCTCGCCACCTCGCGGAGCGCCAGATCAATCGCGTACGTCTTGTTGTCCGTGCGCAGGGCCTTCATCGCCCGGGCGAGCACTTCGTCATCAACATTCAACGTAATCTTCACGAGCGCAGTATGGCATCGATGCCATACGCAATCAATCTGAAGGATGTATGGCGATCCGGGACGCCCGGCCGCCTCCTCCGCTCAGCGCCGCGACCAGGTCGGTTCGGAGACTTTGCCCAGACCGGTGACCACCGGAACGCTGCGGCCGCGCACCGTGTCCAACAGAACCAGACTCGATCCGCTGCTGTAGATCAGGTGGCGGGAGTTCGCGCCCCACACCGGATCTTCGCCCTGGGCGACGATGCGGGTCGCCCCGCTGGCCAGATCGAGCACCGCGATCGAAAATCCATCCTGCCGGACCGTGAAGGCCACTTTTTTGCCATCCGGCGACCAGCTCGGTTCGGTGCAGTAGCCGAAGCCGGTCGAGAGGATTCGGCCGGTGCCGCCGGATGCCCCGATGCGGAAAAGTTGGGGGCCGCCGCGTTCGTCGGAGGAATAGATGATCTCGCTCCCACCCGGTCCCCAAGTCGGCGACGACTCGACCCCGCCTGTGCGGGTCAAACGGCGAACTCCGCCGCCATTCGCTCCCATGACGTAGAGCTCCGGGTTTCCGTCCTTGCTGAGTGTCGCCGCCAATCGGCCGCCATCCGGCGAGAAGCTGGCTCCGGAATTGGTGCCCGGAAATTTGACGATGCGATTGCGGGCGCCACTGGCGAGATCGATGAGGTAGATGTCCGCGTAGCCGCTTTGGTAGCCGGTGTAGGCAAGGCGGGTGGCGTCCGCATTGATCGCCGGGGCGACGCTGATCACGTTGTCTTTCGTCAACTGCCGCACGTTCGCGCCGTCGTAGTCGGCGACGTAGATTTCCTTGCGTCCGGTTCGCGTCGAAACAAACGCGATCTTCGACCGGGCGATGCCGGGGAATCCGGTGATCGTCTCGACGATGTCGTCGGAGAATTCATGGGCCGCCGCCCGCGTGTCTCCGGTGTAGGTTTTTTGGAGAACGACACTGCCGCGGTTGTCGGTGACGGTGCCTTGGAGCGAGCCGGCGGCGGCCGTTCCGGTGATCAGGAAGCTGGCGCGTTCGGGCGCTCCCATCGCGAACAACCCGGAGAGATCGAGGTCATTCTGGACGACCTTCATTGCCGCCGCTCCCGCTGCGCCACCGAACGGACGGAAGGCAATGTTGGTGGAATCGCCCTTGCGGACCGTGATCGTGGGTTCCTCTTGGGCGAAGGCTGTCGCCACCGCGAGGGCGAGCAGGAAAATCATGCGCTTCATGATCGGAATTGGATAGTCCGACCCACCGGCGCACGCAAGCCGGCGAAATGGATTTTCAGGATTTGAACCGCCGCCCGACCGGAAACGTGCCCAGCGTCGTCAGCGAACGCGCAATCCCGCCCGCACGTTCCAACGATCGGCCAACCGGCCCGGCGTCCGGCCCGCCTTCAATTTCCACATAAAAAACATACGTCTGCGGCTGACCCGGAACCGGGCGCGAAACGATGCGCGTGAGACTCACGCGCTCCCGCGCGAACGGTCCAAGAAATCGGTGGAGGCTCCCGCATTCGTTTCGCAAGGCGGCCACCAGCGCCGTCCGGTCCGGTTTCGTCGGGGTGACCGGCGCGGACGCGATGACGAAGAAATTCGTAATATTCACCGGCTCGTCGCCGGCCGGCATTTCGAGCACATCGAGCCCGTAGAGTTCGGCTGTGCCGGGCGAGGCGAGCGCCGCGGCGGCCTTGGTCGCGGCGGCCCGTTGCGCCGCCACCGCCGTGCTGGAAACCGGCACCATCCTGGCCCGAGGATACCGCTCCGCGATCCAGGCACTGTGGTGCTTGATTTGGGTGAAGTGCGAGAAGACCGTGCGGATCGCCCCGCCCGGCCGGCCGAGCAATCCGATCCGGATGTCGAGGCTGAGTTCCTCCCGGATGAAAACCCGCCCGGCGTGGCGGATCAGCAGGTCGACGGTGTCATAGACCGTCCCGCCCGACGAATTCTCGACCGGAACCAATCCCAAAGAAACCTCCCCGCCGAGGACCGCCTCGAAAACCGCATCAATCGTCGCGCACGCGACATACGCTTTTTTGTTCCCAAACCGCTTGCGAACCAAAATCCCGGAAAACGTGCCCTCCGGCCCCAAATACGCGACCTGACTCATCTGCCGTCCACCCTACCGCCACCGACCCCCGCCCATAAATCGAAAACTCTCATCCCCCGGAAAGCGCCACCCGAAGCGCCGCCGTGACCGTCGCCGGATCCCCTTGCACGCGCCCCGCCACAAATCCATCCGGCCGAACCAAAATCGCGCCCTCTCCATCCAAACCCCACGCTGCCGCAAACGACGCGTCCTCGCATTCCGGCCGCACAACTTTGTAAAGCGCATCCTTCGGCACCTGCGCCCGCGGACCGGCGAGCACCACAAACGATCCGCCCACCAGATCGAGCGTCGAAAGCCGCTGGCCGTTCACGCGAACCCAGGCATGCGGGAACCGTGGACCGTTGGAATACTCGATGCCGGTGTCGAAGCGCCGGTCCTCCTCGTGCCGATGGCTGGCGGCGAGCATCGTTTTCAACTCATCGAACGCCCCGCGCAGCGCACAATCGACCTGCCGCAGGACCTCGCCGGAGTTCTCGTTCGTGTGATGCATCACGCCGAGCGAGACCGATCGCCGTTCCTTCTCGTAGGTATCCAAAAGCCCCTCGCCCGCGTGGCCATGGACGACTGCGGCGAGCTTCCACGCCAGATTGTGCGCGGACTGCAGCCCCGTATTCATCCCGAGGCCGCCTGCCGGACTCAGCCGCGAGGCCGCATCTCCGACCAGAAAAATCCGCCCATTCCGAAATGCCGTCGCCACCTTCGGACTCATCACCCATGGCGCCCGACCGAGAATCTGAACGCGAAGATCCGGCAGTCCCATCGCCGCCCGGATCATCCCCTCCAGCACCTCGGGAGACAAACGCGTCGCGTCCTCCCCCGGCTGCAAAAAATGGTGCATGAGCCAAAGGTCGCGTCCGTTCACCGAGACCAGAAACTCCACCAGATCCTCCCGAAGGATGTTGTAAAGCAGCGAGCGGCGGCCTTCCAAAACCACACTGGGATCCGCATGGAAGAACACGTTCAGAAAATGCCCGAGGTCACCCGGGCCCTCGGCCTGGATACCCAGAATCCGCCGCACCGGACTGCCGGCCCCGTCCGCCGCGATCACCCATTCGGCCCGGCAGATGAAACCACCCTCCGGCCCGGACACGTCCAGTTCGACCGCGTGCGGTTCACGTCCGATCGTGCGCACACGGTGCCGGAAGTGAACGCGCGCCAAAGGCTCCGCCTCGAGTGCGGCCAGCAGGACCGCTTCGGTATGCGTCTGCGGGGAATGGAACGGCCGGCACGGACTCCAATCCACATCCGCCGCCGGCAGGGGCGCACGCCCCAGTTCCTCCCCCACCAGCGCCTTTGCCCAGATCATCAGTTGCGTTTCCGCCGTCGAAAAATCCGCCTCCTGCATGCGGTCGAGCAAACCGAGTTGACGGAAAATCTCGGCCGACCGGCGCGTGATCCCCATGGCCTTCGGATGCGTCGAGATGCCTTCGTGTTGCTCAAATACCGCACAGGGCACCCCCGCACGTGCGAGAAGCAGCGCACTCATCAAGCCGGCCGGTCCCGCGCCGATCACCGCCACGCATGTTTCCAATGGGGGGTTCATCACTGTTCTCTTGCCAAATTTCCCACCGGATGGGAAGCCATCCCTGTGCGCCGTTTCATCCCGCTGGCCGCCGCCGCCTGCCTCGCCGCTTGCAAGCCCGCCCCGCCTGCGCAGCCGGCCCCCGAACAGGCCGCACCCACCCCCGCTCAAGCAGCCGAAGATTCCGGCCCCGTCTCACCCACCCCCGCGGACGAGAAAAACCCGCTCCACGCACTCCAGAACGCCTCCATGGAAATGGCCCTCGACGCCTTCCAATTCGGAAAACCCGGCATCGGCTGGCCCGCGGATGTTCAGGCTCCCTCCGCCGCCGAATTCCTCGCCCTCGCCGTCCGGGAGAACTACCTGCCCGCCGATCTTCTCCCCCACCTCCAGGGCGTCCGCATCGCCAATGCCGCCGAAGATGATTCCCTCCACACCGCCCTCGCTTCCCTCCCCCGCGGCAAAAAAGTCCTCGTCATCCGCAAAGATGGCGCCATTGCCGAACTGGAAAACGAAGCCATGATCCCCGGGTTTGCCGCCCTCCCCGCACGCGAACCCATCTGGCTCCGCTGATTTCCTTGCAATCTCCGCTCCGCCGTATATGATCGATTTCGCTCATTTGTGAAGATCTCCCTGTTCATCCCCTGCTTCGTCGACCAGTTTTATCCGGGCGCCGGGATTGGGATGGTGAAGGTTTTGGAGAAGCTCGGGCACGAGGTGGATTATCCGGAATCGCAGACGTGCTGTGGGCAGCCGGCGTTCAATTCGGGGCTCTGGGGTGAGGCCCGGGACGTGGCGGACACGATGCTGGACGCGTTTCGCGATGCGGAGGTGGTCGTCGGAGTTTCCGGATCGTGCGGGGCGATGATGCGCGTGTTCTATCCGGAGCTTTACCATGGCCGGCCGCGGGAGGCGGAGGCGAAGGCCCTGGCGGCCAAAACCCATGAGTTTTCCTCGTTCTTGGTGAACGTGCTGAAGGTCGGTGACATCGGTGCGGAGTTTCCGGCGAAGGCGACATTTCACGACGGCTGCCACGGCCTGCGCGAGTTGGGGATCAAGCGCGAGCCCCGCGAGTTGCTGAAACACGTGCGCGGCTTGGAACTGATCGAAATGAAGGAAGCCGAGACCTGCTGCGGATTCGGCGGGACATTTGCCGTGAAATTTCCCGAGATCTCGACTGCGATGGGCGAGGTCAAATGCGCCTCGATCCTCGAGACCGGCGCCGATCTCGTCATTTCGAATGACTCGAGCTGTCTGATGCAAATCCAGGGCCTGCTCGACCGTCAGGGCCGACCCATTCGGAGCATGCACCTCGCCGAAGTTCTGGCACATTCTCTCTCATGAGCACGGTTGAAGCCCGCCAGTTCCACCGCGACGCCGAGCGGCTCACGCACGACCTCCGCCACCGCGGCCTCATCCAAAAAGCGCTCGGCGGCTACTACGTCAAACGCGACGAGCAAAAATCGCGCTACACGAACTGGCAGGCCGCCCGCGCCGCCGCCGCCGCCGCCAAATTCGAAGCCGTCAACCACCTCGACAAATACCTCGTCGAACTCACGGACAAACTCGCCGCCCGTGGGACCAAGATCTTCTGGGCGGCGGATGGCGCCGAGGCCGCCGATTACATCTCGGGCGTCGCCAAAGCCGCCGACGTCCGCCGGATCATCAAATCCAAGACGATGACCGGCGAGGAAATCCACCTTGGACCCGCACTCGAAAAAGCCGGCTACGAAGTCGTCGAGAGCGACCTCGGAGAATTCATCGTCCAGCTCCGCGAGGAACCGCCCTACCACATCGTCTTCCCGTCGATGCACCTCACCCGCGACGAGATCAGCGACGTCTTCGAAAAGAAACTCGGCACCGCCCCCGCGGACACGCCCGAGGAACTCACGATGATCGCCCGCGGCGTGATGCGCAAAAAATACTGCGAGGCCGACATGGGCATCAGCGGTGCAAATTTCGCCGTCGCCGAAACCGGCCACATCTCGATCACCGAAAACGAAGGCAACGCCCGCCTCAGCACGACCCTCCCGAAAATTCTCGTGACCATCGTCGGCATCGAAAAAGTCGTGCCGAAACTCGACGACCTCGCCGTCCTTCTCCCGATGCTCGCCACCGCGGGCGCCGGACAGAACATGACGTGCTACAACACGCTCCTCGGCGGACCGCGCCAACCGGGTGAGACCGACGGACCCGAGGAATACCACGTCGTCCTCCTCGACAACCGCCGCACCACGCTCCTCGCCGACCCCGAACAACGCGACGCCCTCCACTGCATCCGCTGCGGGGCCTGTCTCAATGTTTGCCCGATCTTCAAAAATGTCGGCGGCCATTCCTACGGCACGACCTACCAGGGCCCGATCGGCTCGGTGATCACCCCGCATTTGCGCGGACTCCAGAATTGGAAGCACCTTTCGTTCGCCTCGTCCCTCTGTGGGGCCTGCACCGAAGCCTGCCCGGTCAAGATCGACCTCCACCACCACCTGCTCCAAAACCGCCGGAACGCGACCGTCCAAAAGACCGCCTGGTGGGAAAAACCCGTCTTCGGCGGCTTCGCGTGGTTCATGCGCCGACCGGCGCTCTATCGATTCGCCGCCCCCCTCCTCCGGCTCGCCGATCCCTTCATCCACGCCATCCGCGGCAAGCCGTTCGACCCCGCCCGCCTGTGGACCGGAACCCGCGACCTCCCGCGCGCTCCGAAACAATCGTTCAAGGAATACTGGAATGCCCGCCGATAGCCGCGAAAAGATCCTCCGGCGCATCCGCGAGGCCCTCCAAACCCCCGCACCCGCCCGCCACCTCCACGGCGCCGCCGCCTCCGCTTCCGAAAGCCACCCGCCGCAGGACTGGCTCCCGCCCGTCCCCGCCGACCTCGCCGGCCGCATCGCCATCTTCGAAAAAAATTCCGCCGACCTTAAAACCGTCGTCCACCGCTGCGCCGACCCGGCCCCCGTCCTCGCCGAAATCGCCGCCGCCGAAGGATGGAAATCCGTGGCCACCCACGACTTCGCCGCCGGCCGCTCCGCCGTCGCCGCCCTCGGCCTCCCCACCCTCCGCACCGACCAACCCTACGACAAATTGGACCTGGAAAAATGCGACGCCGGCATCAGCGGATGCGAATGCCTCGTCGCCCAGACCGGCGGAATTTTGGTCACCTCCCCAACAGCCGGCGGACGCGCCCTATCGGTCCTCCCCCCGCACCACATCGTCATCGCCAGCGAATCCCAGATCGTCGCCGACCTCGCCGAAGCCTTCGCCCACGTCCGCCAATCCCACGGCACCATCCCCGCCTTCCTCTCCTTCATCACCGGCCCCAGCCGCACCGGCGACATCGAACGCATCCTCGTCCTCGGTGCCCACGGCCCCAAAAAACTCACCGTCATCCTAACCCCCTGACGGGAAAGGCAGGAACACAGAGGCTCTTTAGACAGGATTTACAGGATTTACAGGATTTCATGGGACAGAACACAAGCCGTGGGGACGGCTTGGGTAGACCAAAACCGTAAAAGCGGTTTTGGCCCGAAGGGCGAGCCGAGCGGGCGCGAGCGAGTCAACACAAGCCGTGGGGACGGCTTCGCCCGCAGGGCCAGATCATTCCGCATTTCCTCATTTCGAATTCCGAATTCCGCCGAAGGCGGCAAACCATACCAGCCCGGGGCACCGCCCCGGGATCCAAGAAAAGGGAGCGCCAGGGCTGAAGGCCCGGCTCATCTTCCCCGACGGGAACCAAGGACACAAAAACCACCGAGGGAAATGGGGATTTCGCCCACGCCCACAGGCCCGGACTGAAAACTGAACACTGAAACCTGAAAACTTCTGTCCGCCTTCCCCTAAGATTTTTCCCTGACGACCGGATGGGGGCTCGACAAAGGGCGGCCCATAACGCTATATGCGCTTTTTCGGTCGATGACGGCAATCCCCGGAGTTTCGGCAGGCGCAAATCGGGTCCGGCGCACGGACACCGCCCTTCGCCCTCCCCGGATGCCAAGCCAGCCAGCCGGTCGAAGCAACCGGCCCTCGCTCCCGCCATTCCCAGCCGCCGCCTGCCCAAACGGATCGCTTCGCCAGAAACACCTCTGAATCATGTCAGCAAAGGCCTACTTCTACTCCATCAACGGAACCGTCGAGGGACCCCATTCGCCGGGTGAGATCGTCGACCTCCTCCTGGACGGCGTCCTTCATCAAAGCGTGCACCTCATCGCATCCGGCGACCCCGACTGGAAGACGGTCTCAGACTTCCGCGAGGTCGTCGAGTTGCTCGAACGCCGGAAAGTTCCCGCCGAGGACCTCAGCGGCGGCCCGGTTTCCACGATCGAGGCCACCGCCGAGGAACGCGCCGAGATTTCCGCCGAGCAGGAAGAGATCAAGGCGAAGCGAAAGACGCGGCATGCGATGCTCCGGACCATCCGCAGTTCGCTCGACGCCCTCTGGGAAGCCCAGCGCGAAGCCATCATCGCCCGCATCAAGGACGACGACCTGGATGTGGAATACGAGAGCACGCGCAAAGGCCACAAGGCGCTCTACCAAGAGATCGAGCAGAACGTGTTCGAATACTGGCGCGCCGAAGGCATCCTCTCCTCGTGGGTTCGCGACCTGACGTGGAACGACGCCGACTTCACCCTGAAATTCAAAAGCAAGGACGAGGGCGGGAAATTCGACGAGGCCATGGCCTGGCTCGCCGCAAAGAACCTCATCGGCCTCCCCGCCGTCTATTGCTTCATCTGCGGCAAAGAATACGTCTACGTCGGTCAGGCCAAGGAAATCGGCTCCCGCCTCAAACAACACGAACAAAAAACCTTCTTCACCCGCGCCGACCGCCTCCGCGTCGTCATCCCCCAAAACAAAAAGATGCTCAACAAACTCGAACGCCTCATCATCCTCAACCGCCAGCCCACCGAAAACCGCTCACCGGGAATCATGAAAAACAACCCCGCCGACGACTGCATGGAGTTCATCCGGCGGGAGATCAAGGAGCTCATTAGTGATTTTTGAGCTGACCATTTGCAACATTCGGACTTCAAACATAGTGAAAACGTGCCCTTCCTGAGAATGAGAGTTGCCTTTGCCAGAATATCCCGTCTCGAGCAAATAGCGCGAATGAAAGAAAATGCACACCGATCCCCAGTTCCCACAAGAAACTAACTTCGCACACCGCTGTGACTTGGTAATCTCTGCCAAACAAGGTATGCTTTTGCTATAGCTATCTCTGGCATGCTGGCACCATCTTCAGCAGAGAAACTCGAAGAACCTATCAGCGGAACTTCTTGCTCTCGATTAACTCTGCTGCACCGCGAGATAGATGGCTGCCGCTTCTGCGAACGCAAATTTACGATCAATCTCCTGAAGCCGCAAGGTATGGAAAGAGGCCCGGCTGACGCGGGAGTAATGTGCATAGGACAGTCGCCGGGCAAGAGTGCAATCTCATCGGGGATCGCTTTTGCAGGTAACAGCTTTTCTCGCCTGCACAGTTGGTTTGCAACCGCTGGATTTACAGGAACGGATTCGGATCTGCGAAACAGTCTATACCTAACTTCGTTGCTCAAATGCGGCAGTCAGGAAGACACGGCTGCCACTAGAGCGAAGATGTTCCGGCGTTGCCAAGAGTTTCTGTGGTCTCAAATTAACTTCGTGAAGCCAACGTTCATCCTGCTTCTAGGCAAAGACGCTGTTTCTCACATCCTGCCGAGGGTAGGCAACGCAGAATTTGCTGGCGTAATCGGGCGTTCGTATACTACATCTCAGGTGTTCGCGGGAGACCTCCTCCCGCCGGTTCAGTGGGATTGTCACTGGATTCCTCTGCCCCATCCCTCTGGTCTTAGTAGAATGATGAATGATTCCGAAGTTCAAGCGAAGGTCTTCGCCGCCCTGACCGGAGTAAATGTGTTTCTTGCGAAATCGAAGCAATGAGAAAGAATCTAACCACTATCGGCGTTGCGTTTGAAGTCCTCGCAATCGTTGTAGGCCTTTATTTGGAGTTTGCGCCGTCAGCCTGGCCTAACTTCAGTGTTCCCGCGGGCATGGGGCTAGTGCTGGTAGCTGTCAGTGTAGCGATGATTCCCGTGATTATCGAGAACCACGTCACTGCGAACGCCATTCTGGAGGCGGGCAACATCGAGCGACTACTTCTTCGCGGAACGGGCCGAGCGGCCGCACACCACGAAAGAGATTTTTATGCATCGTGGCAATTGCAGCTGCAGCACGCAAAAAACAATGCAGACGTTACTCATCTCGGAGTGTATCAACCATCTGGATTCACTGGCGATGGGAAGGAATACTTTAAAAATATCAAGAAGATCGTTAAGAAATGCCCAGCACACGTCCGGAGGGTAGAGCGTCTAACAGTCCAGAAAGCTGAGTGGCTGCGGACTTTGACCGCAGAACTAAGCGGGCTCGAAAACTTCTCACTGTCGGTCCTTGACGACCCCTCCGACGAGGATCTCCCGGCTGCGGTCAGTGTATGTCGCATTGATGACAATGTGGCGTGGCTAATAGCTCTTGCAGAGCACGAGTCTACGACCGAGCATCGAGATATCTCCATAACCGATCCTGACTGCGTGCGAATCATTAGTCGCTACTTTCAAAAGCGTCTCTGGGATCGTGCAACTGTCGTGATCTCCCACGGGACGGTCGTCGGGAATATCGATGCGCTCATTGCGCGTAAACAGCCGCTAAAGCAATGAGTGAGTCGCATGCAGTGTTGCTAAGCATTCGTAGTGAGCATGCACGTGCGATATACGCCGGCGAGAAGCGCGCAGAGTTACGAAAGTCTTTCACGGCATCGGGTGGGGGGATCGTATTTCTCTATGAGACAGCTCCTATAGCCGCGGTGACGGGCGGCTTCTTCGTAGACGAGGTGATTCGACTTCCGGTCGCAGAAGCGATCAACCGGGCTTCAGAATTTGGCATTGAACGAACCAGAGCGGAGCGCTACTACGAACGCAGCTCGCACGGCTGGGTGATATCTGTAGCGCGTCCCTTCACTTTTCAGCAGCCCTTTTCACTGGAGAAGATGCGCGAACGGAATCATCGCTTTATGGTTCCGCAAGGCTTCGCTTATGTCACTCCAGGTGACTCATTGGGGAGTGAACTTATCCAGAGGATGAGAGCGTCGATAAAGGGTGAAATTGTAATAAAACGCATCCGGAAGAAAAACATTAGCGAGTTTCGTGAGCTTGTTTTCGAATCGGTGGCTACTGCTTATGAAGATATCGATGACGATTTCGTGAACGAGGTTGTTTTTCCTGATAGGTCTATCAAAGCGGCATTTTCTACCGAAAAGAAGCTTTTATACGAGCTGAACCTTGGGAAGGTGACCCTTGGATATACTGTTCTAAGTGTCAAGAAATTCGGCGCTGTAAAGACGGGGCCGACACTCCTGAGAGACAGTTATAGAGGTCTAGGAATAGGAGTGGATGTGAGGATGGCAATTCTAAAGTCCTGTAAAGCCCTAGGGTATCGAAAGCTTTACTGCACCTGTCCATCAAATAGGCCTCACGTCATCCTTTACCTGCTCCGGGCTGGGATGAGATTGGAAGCTGTACTCAGTCATCACTTGCATCGTGATCGTGACGAATATGTGCTTGGAACATTGCTTAGATCTGCCCCTGCTGCGTCTATATCAGTGTCGAAGGTTACGAGCAACCGGGGGACCGTCCGCAATCTTGTAGAGGTAGGTCAGTCACATAAGATGTGGAAAAGCGTTTCGCCGTTTTTGCAGAAGTGGTCCAGTGCTTGGTATTACTCGTTCAATTCGACGGATGCCGAGAGCCTAATGCAAGGCATCATAAACCATGCGGGCGGTATCCGCTCTTTTTCCGCAAAACCAAGAAGGATATTTGGAATGCAAGAGGGTGCGCGGCGCCTCGTATGCCTGTTGGTGTTAACGGAAAAGAGATCGGGAATGGCAAAACTGAATCTTTTTTCGTCGTTCGACTCCTTCGATGAAATTCTTTCCTTGCTAAAATGGGCGTTATCTCGAGCTCAATATCGGAGGTATTATGTAACCTTGCCAGTTGATAAGTGTAAGGCTATTCTGGCTTTTCTCCAGATGGGCTTTCGAGTGGAAGGAAGGCTAGAGCAGCCATTTGAAAATGTCGATCATGTCGCTTTAGGTAAAAATGCTTAAGCCTCCGCTTGAAGGAAGACAGGGAACTGGAGGTCAGTGTGCATCTTCTTGCACCTGGCGAGCGCTAAGGTCACATCTTGACTTTTGACAAAGTGCAAGAGTGAGTTGAGTCAGTTTGGAGTGTGTTTCGCGGCAGGAGTCTTCCGAATCCACTTTTGAGACAGATGGCGCAGCAGTGCAAAGAATCTGCGGAAATCCTTTTCATCGGCGGTCGATTTTTTTGCGACGAGTCGGACCTTCAGCCCTCGGCTCTCCGTGTTTCGGGGACCCCGGGGCGGTTTGCCGCCTTCGGCGCGCGACCGTCGGACGGCTGCGGAGAGCCATCCCTACCACTTGGTCGAACGCTGGCGCACCGGCCAGCGGGACTTTCCCAAGAATCCTGTAAATCTTGTTAGTCCTGTCTAAAGAATTCGGAGAACCCCGAAACCAATAGGGTCACATCTTGACATTTGACAGAACATCCGGTTGATCCTTTCCGCCATGAGCCGGGCCTTCAGCCCTGGGCTCTCCGCGTTTCGGGAATCCCGGGGCGTTGCCCCGGGCTGGTATGGGGTTGCGCCGTTGGCGCACGGGCGAAATGAGTCTTCAGTTTTCAGCAAGCGGGTGCGCTACCCTGTCTTCTGAAATCCTGTAAATCTTGTAAATTGACTCGCTCGCTCCCGCTCGGCTCGCCCTTTCGGGCCAAGGCCGCTTTTGCGGCCTTTGGTCTACCCAAGCCATCCCCACGGCTTGGGTTCTGTCTAAAGAATTCGGAAGATGCCGCCGCGGGGCGGCGGGAGTCGGACGCTTCATCGAAACGTCCCTACCACCGGATCGACCGCTGGCGCCCAGGGCCATGGTGCCTTTGTCAAAGAAAGCTATGACGTTCAGCGGCTTCTGCTCCGCCCATTCTGTTAATTCTGTTAATTCTGTCTCAAAAGGTTCTCCGGAAGTTGGCCGTCCCCACGGCTTGGGTTCTGTCGGAGAAAGTTTTCAGGTTTCAGTGTTCAGTTTTCAGCAAGCGGCGCGCTGCCCCGTCATCCGAAATCCTGTTCATCCTGTCTGGAAGAGTTTGGAAGCCTCTTCCTCTTTGGCGGCAAGCCCGCCGACCTCGCCGCTCGACG
>JANRKJ010000009.1:0-1776 GCA_033763515.1 Terrimicrobiaceae bacterium
CTTCGCCGTGGAAAAGATAGGCATGTCCCAGCCGGTCGTGCGCGACGGCGGCTTGCAGAACCGCGATCGGATGTTCGTGACCGGTAATGTCGCGAAAGGGCATGGCTACCTTTTTCGCCCCGTTTGCGGCAGGCGCTTCTCCAGCCAATCGAACACGAGCGTGCGTACGTCTTCCGCAATCCTGTCGGGGGTTCTCGCCGCGTTGACCGGCTTGATGCGCCGGGGTTCTTTGCGCGCGAGTTGCAAAAACCCGGAGCGCACGTTTTCGTGAAAGCGCTTGGTTTCCCGATCCAGCCGGTTTTGCCCTGCGGCGTCGCGTTGTCGCCGGCGCAGGCCGGTGGCCACGGGTAGATCGAAGAGGAGAGTGAGATTCGGGGCAAGACCTCCGGTGGCCCATCCGTTCATCGTGCGCAGCGTCTTCAGATCCAGTCCTCGCGCGTAGCCTTGATAGGCCAGGGTGGAATCGACAAACCGGTCGCAGATCACAACCGCTCCCTGCTGCAGCGCCGGTGCAATCACGTGGTCCACATGCTGGCGGCGCGCGGCGAGAATGACGAAGGCTTCCGTTTCTGCGGCGAGAGATTCCGAATCGGTTTGCAGCAGCACGGCACGGAGCTGCTCGGCTGCCGGTGTGCCGCCCGGTTCCCGCGTGAGGAGCACGGCATGGCCCTCAGCGCGAAGCGCCTGTGCCAGGCGCGCGGCCTGTGTCGATTTCCCGCTGCCCTCGGTGCCTTCGAGCGTCAGGAACGTGCCGGCTGTGCGGTTGTGTGTTCTTGCCAAGAGAGATCCTGCCGGTGGTTCAACGGTTGCGCGATCGTAATGCCCTGCTCACTGAATAGCAAGAACGGCCGGGCTCGAGAGGATGTCCTCGTATTGTTGTGATGTGAATGCGGAAGGCTCCGAAGGTTCACGCTATCTTATCGCGCCGCCCGGTGCCGGTTTTTTGGTGTAACTCATTGAAAATACCCATAAATGGATTGCGGCACCTGGGGAATGTCTGTATGATGAGCCACCACATTATAGGGCCTTGTTCAAGACCTGACTGATATGCTGAAAACCTTGTTGAAACGATACTTTCTGACAGGTCTGCTCGTCATCACTCCGATCTGGGGCACCATCCTCATTTTGAAGGCGCTCTTTGTTACGGTCGACGGGATCCTGGGGGAGACGGTAGCTCGCTGGGTGCCGGAGTATTACGTTCCCGGTTTGGGGATCGTGGCGCTTCTTTTGCTTGTGTTTTCCGTGGGACTGTTCGCCGCGAATTTTATCGGCCGGCAGATCGTCCGGATCTGGGAAGACTGGTTGAACCGCCTGCCGCTGGTCCGCGGGATTTACTCGACGCTCAAATCGATGATGGATATCCTCTCGTTTTCGGACCGGACCTCGTATCACCGGGTGGTGCTGATCCAGTTTCCGAAGAACGGCCACTACTGCTTTGCGTTCGTCACGGGGATGACGAAATCCGAGACCGCCTCGCTGGCGCAGGAGCCGTTGATTCACGTGTATGTGCCGACCTCGCCGAATCCCACGTCCGGATATTTTCTGCTGGTGCCCGAGCGTGAAGTGACGTCGGTGGATATTTCGGTCGAGGAAGCCATGAAGCTCATTGTGTCAGGCGGGCTGTATACGCCGACGACGTCGATGGCGTCGGTGTTGAGCGCCGATGCGAAATGGAGCGGGGTGAAACAACCGGAGGCGGGGGTAACCATCGGATGATGCCGCACAAGTACGAAGCAGCGATGGACGGATTGGGCGTGGTGGTGATGGCGGCCGGAC
>JANRKJ010000010.1:0-526457 GCA_033763515.1 Terrimicrobiaceae bacterium
ACCGGGTTCAGGTGAATGTAGCGGCTCAGACTCGTTCCCCACTCCGGAAAATCCACCACCACCGCCTTGAATCGGCCCTGGAAAAGATGCCCACTCCTTCGATGCCGTCGGTTGAACCACACACTATAGGAAACCCCCAGCCACTGCATCCCCACACTCAATCCGGACTCCCGGGCCATCCGCACCAGCAGGTGATAGTGGTTACTCATCAACACGTAGGCGTGAACCTCCAAACCGAAACGATCCTCCAACTCCCCAACCAGGCCCAGAAAATGCTCCCGGTCTTTGTCACCACGGAAGATATCCCGCCGCTCATTCCCCCTCGCCGTCACGTGATACCATCCCCCCTCATACTCGCACCTCAGCGGTCTCGACATGACATCTTGCTACAGGCTCGAATGTCAAATGTCAAGATGTGACCCTAACGCTTTCGCTGAATGTCAAATGTCAAGATGTGACCCTAACGCTTTCGCTAACGCTTTCGCGATTGCGAATGGTTCCTCAACGAAACTCCCCTCGCCACCCCGCTCGTCCCCCTCCGCAAAGGCCGCTGGCAACTCACCGCCCGCTCCGGCCCGGAATCCGCCTCCCTCCACTTCACTGTCGAATAACACTGGAGGGCAATGCTCCGTCAGTGCCAATTTAACAACGCGTCTAGCTCACCTGCTGGACCCAGAAATCCGTTGGGCCGGCTTTGAAGTGCTGGGCACCCGGGGCGATCGGGATGAGCGAGTCGCCGAGTGTGAGGCTCAGGATACGTTCGGCCGCGATGCCATTTTGCACCGAGGCGCTCGTGGCGCCGCGGATCACGATCTTGGTGATGCTGGCGATCAGGGAATCGCTACCAAGGAGCGTGTTGGTGCCGTTAGCCCATGCGTTGGGGTTGGTGGTATTCGTCTGCACGCCGGTGACGATGCTGGAATCGACGAAGTTTCCCGAGATCGTGATGGTGCCCAACTTCGCGGCGGCGTTGAAACCTCCATCCCCATTAATCGTGGAGGTTTCAGTGAGATAGCCGCCGATGATGTCGGCGAAGGTGACACTGCCGTCAATTCGAACGGTGCCGATGGCGGCGACAGACGCCGTGCCTGTGCCAGACAGGAGAACGCTCTGACTGGCCGTGCCCGTCACGTCGCCTTTCACCCAGAGCGAGCCAATGTTTCCGGCGCGCACGGAGCCGAGGTTGAACGTGCTGGCATTGAAGCCGCTGCCGCCGACGATGTCACCGCCGACGATGATGCTGGTGAGCGCGTTCTGCACGACAACGGATCCACTGTTGATGATGCCGGATTTCGAGGCGTTTCCGCCCAGGATGCTGCCTTTGATCTCCAACGCTGCGATCGAACTGATGGCAAAAACGTTGCCGGTGCCGGACTGGTCGGAAGTTCCCTCCAAGTTGCCGCCGATGGTGAGTTTCCCTGTTACTGTGGTGAGAACCATGCTGCCTGTGTTGATGGCTGAGCCACCAAGGACACTGCCGCCGATGGTGAGATTTCCCACTATGCCGAGATAAAAGCTGCCGGCCCCTTCGGTGCTGCCACCCGCAATGTCGCCGGCGATGAACGCCGAAACAACCCTGCCTCCGGTCAGATAGCCGCTTTGGGCTCCTCCTCCGCCACTCAACGAGGAGGTTGCAAGGCCGGCCGTGCCAATGCGCAGGGTGCCAAGGTCAGCCCAATCGATATAGCCGGAATGGTTGCCGGCGCCCCCCGCAATCCCGCCGCGGATGACGAGGCTCTTGCCGGTGGAGAAGAAAAGCGAACCGGAGATCGAGCCGTCCCCGCCCACAACGTTTCCGCCAATTACGCCGGTTCCCAGAGTTTCCATATTGACCGATCCACTCGCGAAGGCGCTGGTTCCGCTGCCCCCCACCACATCGCCGCCAATCGCGAAGGATCCAAGGCTGAAGGAACGGAACCAGCCGGAATTCGCACTGTCACCCCCGCGCACGTCGCCGCCGATCGTCAATTTTGTGACCGAACCCTGGTGCCTGATGCTTCCGGAGAAGTTTGCGGAAGTGACTCCCTCAGTGCCGATCATGCTGCCGCCGATGGAAATGAAGCTGGTCTTCGCCAACGGGCTCTGGACGGCCACGTAGCCCGAAGCGTAACCGCTGCCACCTTCAAAATTCTTGCCGATGGAAAGCGAGAGGAGCGTGGAGCCAACCAGATAGCCGGAGGTCGATCCGGCGCCACCGATCAACGAACCGGAAATCTTCACAGCACCCACCGCGCCCTGGGCTCCGAGATAGCCCGAGCCGTTGCCATCGCCTCCCACCACCGAACCGTCCACCGTCACGCCCGCGAAGTTCCCGTTTGCAGCGGTCACGGACCCCGAGCCGGTTCCGGTTCCTCCGACGAGGTTGCCCGAGACTTGCACAAGACCAATGGAAGTGTTGGCGAGGATGGATCCACTGGAGTCTCCGTCGCCTCCGAACATACCGGCGCCGAGCTTCACCGGACCCAGCCCCGCTGTGTAGGACCGGATCGAGCCCGAATTGTCGCCGGTCCCTCCAAAAAGTGCTCCTCCAATCGTCACCGCTCCGATCGACTGATGGGCAAAAATGCTGCCGGAGTAGCCGCCATCGCCGCCGAACACGGACTGGCCGATATTCACCGGTCCGATCGAGCCGGTAGCGGCATAGATCGAGCCGGATCCATCACCGCCACCCGTCAGCTTGCCTCCGATGTTCACCGCTCCGATCGAGGTGCTCGCGAAGATCAACGCGGTAGATTCCTTGCCGGCTGCGCCCAGCAACGAGCCGCCAACTGTGACTTTCCCGATCACCCCGGGAAGGTCCGAGGGGGCCTGCACGTTTCCAACGATCACGGAGGCGGTCTGGGAGAAGGCGGTGGACTCCAGGCTTCGTCCAACGAAAAGCTCGGTCAGGGTGGCCGTTCCCTTGAGATCCGCTGTCGGCGATCCGGGCCGGATCTCGATCAGCCCGGTTTCGACCCCCGCCCCCCCCTTGAGTGCTCCACCGATGAAAATCTTGCCGACCGCGATGCTGCCGGCATCGGCCGAATTGTACCAGAATAACCGCGCGCCGTTCACGTCGCCGGCGACCGTGAAAAGTCCGGTGCCGCCGGCCATAAGCCACCCCTTGTCCATCGCACCGCCGCTGACACCGATGGACTGAACGCTGACCGTCTTCACGGAGCCGTTGGCCGCAATCGCGTCTCCGACGGTCAGCGAAGCCAGATCACCGCGCACCTCGACCGATGCCAGATCGATCCCAGTCGCATCAATCGCCCACACGTTGACCATGCCGTCGCCTCCGGACGCTTTGCCCGTCACGGAAATCTTGATCGCGCCTCCGGCAAACGGACTGCCCAATGTGAGCGTTTGCATCTGGCTCGGCGTCAGGTTGTCACCGCCCACCGCGGCCGTCACCGCCGCCTGAAGAGCCAGGCTGGTGCCGACGCTGGATTTGACGGTTACAACATCTCCATCAACGTCAACAAAGGTGGCCAACCCGGCAGGCGCGATGCGGTCTTCCAAGACCTCAAGAGCATTCGACATTCGCCCGTTTAGACCGCGAAACGGCGCTTTGTCAACCGGGACGTGCATACGGTTGCGCCGCGGGTCCGCAGCTCAAAGCCGGGCCGGCGTGGGTCCTCTGGCAGCCCCAATTCGCGTCTTGCCAATTGGGGAGCGTGTGCCGGTATGGTTGACGCGTGTTTCAGGTGATATTCAACGAGATCAGTGCGGCGGAGATGGCGGCTCTGCCGAAGGAGCTGCAATTGGAGCTGCTCTCGGAATTTCATTTTTTGCCGGAGGACTTGGGGAATCTGGATGGCGAGCGGTTTGGGAGGGTGAGTCGGGACGGGCGGGTTTTGCACCGGTATCGGGCGACCGATTACCGGATCTATTTCGAAGCCCATGCGGAGGGGATCCTTGTCCACCGCGTTCTTCACAAGAACACCATCCGCGATTTTTTGTTTCGATCGAACCTCCCGCTCGACGATGAGGACCAGTCGCTGTCCCGCACGAAGGACTTCTGGCAACTGATCCACGAGGCGGAGGCGGCGCGCAAATGAGTTTGTTTGCGAGCGAGGACGAGCGGCTCCGCGAGTTTCCCGTCGCGCGGGAGCGGATTTTTCTGGCGCATGCGGGCGTGACGGTCCTGCCCCGGCGGGCGGCGGATGCGATGTGCGCGCATGCGACCGCGAGTTGCGAGCATCATCAGGAATTCGGCAACGTTCTTCGGGACGTGAATCGAACCCGGGTGACGTGCGCCCAATTGATCGGAGCCGGGGCCGATGAGGTCGCCCTGCTCGGGCCCACGTCGCTGGGTCTAAGCCTTTTTGCAAATGGGTTGGACTGGCGTCCGGGCGACGAGTTGGTTTTTTATGGCGACGATTATCCGGCCAACGTCTATCCGTGGACCGCGCTGGCGCGTCTCGGCATCGTTCTTCGGCGCCTCGAGCCGGATGTTCTGGGACGCATCACGCCGGAACTTGTTGAAAGCGTCCTGAACGACCGCACGCGGCTTGTGGCGCTGGCCTCATGTCATTTTCTCACCGGATGGCGGATTGATGTGGATGCGATCGGGGCGATGCTTCGGCGACGCGGGGTTTTGTTTTCGCTCGATGCAATCCAGACGCTCGGGGCGGCGCCGACGAGTGTGGCGAACGTGGATTTTCTCAGTGCAGACGCCCACAAGTGGATGCTCGGTCCGTTGGCGATCGGGATTGTTTACGTCAAACGCGAGAATTTTGGAATTTGTCGTCCAACGCTCTTGGGAGCGTGGAATGTCCGTTCGCCGGATTTCTTGGCCCAAGAGGAGATTGTGTTCGAGGAGACCGCGCGCCGCTACGAACCCGGCGTGTTGAATGTCACGGGCATTTACGGGATGAAAGCGTCGCTGGATATGCTCCTTGGTTTCGGGATCGAGCGCGTGCAGTCGGCCGTGTTGGATGTGCGCGATCATCTCGAAGGACGGCTGCGGGCGATGGGTTTTGAGTTTCTGTCGCCATCGGCGGACGAGCCGTTGCGGTCCGGGATTCTCACGGCCAGGCACCCGGGAGTGCCGTCCGCCGACCTTTTCCAGCGCCTGGAGGCGGCGTCAATCACGGCCTCGTTGCGGAGCAGCCGGGATGGAAGGGCTTGGATCCGGTTCAGCCCGCACTTCTATAACACGCGGGCGGAAATGGACCGCGTTGTGGAGGTGTTGGGCGGCATGGCTTAGGTGTGTGCAACCCCTTTCAGGGTTGCCGCTGCAGGTTCGAACAACCCGGGGTAGCTGACGCAACCCCGGGCTACTGAGTTCTGCCCCGTTGGGGCAGCTTGCCGCGAAACCGAGCGGTGTGGGTCGTGTTTCCTCGGGGCATTCTGGTCCGAACCCGGGCGGTGGGTTCTGCCCCGTTGGGGTAGCATGGCCCGAACCCGGCCTGTGGGTTCTGTCTTGTTGAGCAGGGGAATCGGAGCAGTATGGCAGGATTCGTTGCCGAAACGGGCGGTCGGGCGACGACAATCAAGTCGGGCAGGAACGAATCAGGGCTGTTCCTTGATTCGATCGAACTCCGCGAGGGCCATGCCGACGACCTGGTCCATGTTGTAGTAGCGGTAGGTTGCGAGGCGACCGATGAAGGATACGTCGGGCGTGGCGTCAGCGCGTTCTTTGTAACGCTTGTAGATGGCGGCGGCATCCGGCGCCGGAATCGGATAGTAGGCTTCTTTGCCCGGAGCGTAGTCGTCGGGGTATTCGCGAACGATCGTCGTGTTTTCGCAGAGTTGTCCGGTCGCGTGTTTGACTTCGACAATGCGGGTGAAGTCTTCATCGTTCGGGTAATTCACCTGCATGGCAGGCTGCCAGAATCCCTTGCGACCGGAGATTGGCTCCCGTTCACGGAGTTGGTCGGGCGTGAACGATTCGGGTTCGAAACGCAGCGAGCGGTAGGGCAAGGCCCCTTCTGAGAAGTCGAAGAATTCATCGATCGGGCCAGTGTAAATCATTCGCCGAAACGTCACATGCGGAAGGACCTCGCGGTAATCGGTCCTCAGGAGAACTCGGACTTTGTCGCCACACGCTGCGACCATGCACTCAAACAACCGCGTGTAGCCGGCTTTGGGCAGCGCCTGAAAATCCTCACGCAAGTAGCGATCGTCGCGATTTGTCCGGATGGGTATGCGGCCACAAACGCTGGCATCGAGGTCCCGCGGGTGGCGTCTCCATTGTTTGAGGGTATAGCCTTTGAAAAACAGGTCGTAGAGTTCCCAGCCGACCTGCGAGATGATGACCTCTTCGGAGTTCGCCGGATTCTCGATCGCGACTCGCTGCGCGGCGAGCCAGGCTTCCATTTCCTCGGTCGTCGCCGCACGGCCGACAAACTGCTCGAAGGTATTCAGGTTGATCGGAAAATTCCAGTAGCGTCCGCGCGCAAAGGAAAGGATCCGGTAATCGACCGGGTGCCATGCGGTGAATTGCGAAAGGTATTCACGGATCCGGGGCGAGTTGGTGCGGAAGTAATGCGGACCGTAAGTGTGAATGAGAACACCGTGGTCGTCGTACTTGTCATAGGCGTTGCCGCCGATGTGGTCGCGTTTCTCGACGACCAACGACGTGCGGCCGAGTTCGTTTGCCAATCGCTCGGCCATCGTCAGTCCCGAGAACCCAGCCCCGACGATGAGGTAATCGAATTGCCAAGCCATAGGGCGGAAAGAAAACCCGTTCGGCCGTCCGGAGGAAAGCCAAAGAATCAGTCGTCCATGGCGAGCAGAAACCTCGCGGCGGCGGAGGCGGCGTCCGGGTGGCTTAGCTTCGCGGTGCCCTCGAAGAGATCTTGGTAGGCTTCGGCGGAGCCAGAGAATATGCGCGCGACCTCGGCGGCGACCGCACGTGGATCGGTGGCGAGAACCGCTGCCCCGGCTTCGAGAAGCAGTCGGGCATTCCCCTCCTCCTGGCCCGGGACAATCTTGGTCAGGATCATGGGAACCCGGGCCGCCATGGCTTCCTGGACCGTTGCGCCTCCCGCTTTGCTGATGATCAGATGGCTTCGCCGGATCAACTCCGCCATGCGCGGCGTCCAGCCGAAGATTTCAAACGAGCTGCCAGTCTCACGGCGAATCGCCTCCAGTTCCCGCTCAAGCGCTTCGTCACGGCCGGCGGTCACGGTGAGTTCGATCCCGGGAACTTTGGCCAACTCGCGCACGAGGACTCCGGCCCGATGGTGCTCGGAATTGACCATGCAGAGAACCCGCCACGGCGGACCGACCTCGCGAACGTTCGGCTCGGCGAATTCGGGTGGCACCGGGAATCCGGTGACACGGATCTTCTCGGCCGGGACGCCGGCCCGGCGCATCACATCGGCCGTCGCTTCATTCGTCACGAGAAAGAAGTCGGTCCGGGGACGGTACCAGACCGAGTTAATGGTGAGTGAATCGGTGACAACGGTCACCAAGCGCACACGATGCACGCCTTTCCGGCGGGTCACGTAGTCCAGGAGATGGCCGTAGCCGGGATACGTTGACACAATGACGTCGGGCCGGCGCCCCTCCACCAGCTCAGCCAAGCGCCGGGCGGCGCGCCCGAACACCCCGATTCCGCCGCCCACAACGCTTGTCCGGTCAAGGATGAAAAAGGCAATCCGCCAGACGAACGGGAACCGGTTGATCGCCACGAGATACATCCAACAGACGAGACGATTGAGCGCTCCATAGGCTTCAAGGAACACGTCGTGCACCTCCACGTTTACCTCGGATGAAGCCGCCCGAAGTGCCGCAGCAAGGCGGTTGGCCGCCGAATTGTGTCCCTCGCCGAATGACGCGGTGACGATCAGGACGGACCTCAAAGCCAGCCTCTCCGTTTGAAGAAAACAATCATCCCGGCCACGATGCTCAGGCACACGCCCCAGAAAAAGATGTAGCCGAACGGCCAATGAAGTTCGGGCATGTTCAACGGCAAATCGGTATCAAAGTTCATGCCATAAACGCCGGCCAAAAACGTGAGCGGAATGAAAAGCACGGATACAACCGTCAGCACGCGCATGATCTCGTTTGTCCGAAATCCAAGGCTCGAGAGGTAAAGATCCATGAGTCCGGCGGTGAGATCGCGGTAGCTCTCGATGATGTCGATGATCTGTGTCGTGTGGTCGTAGCAATCGCGGAGAAAAATCTGGGTCTCCCGTCCGACGAGGCCGGTGTCATCGCGGATGAGGGCGTTGAAAATTTCACGATGCGGCCACGAAGCGCGCCGCAGTTGAAGAAGCAGACGCTTCGCCTCGTAGAGCTTGCGCAGCGAGTTTCTCGTCGGGCGGTCCAACAATTCCTCCTCGACCTCTTCGATCGAATCACCCACCGATTCGAGCACCGGAAAAATCTGGTCCACGGTGGCGTCCAGAAGCGCATACGCGAGATAGTCCGCTTTCATGCGCCGCGAGTTTCCCCGGCCGGACCTCAGGCGGGTTCGCACCTGCTCAAAGACATCATGACCCTTTTCCTCTTGAAGCGTGAGGACGAACGAATCCCCGAGGAACAGACTCACCTGCTCGAAATCGAGTTCCTCTCGGTCATTGAAATAGATCATCTCGCTGACGATGAAGAAATGCTCGGGAAACCGCTCGATCTTCGGCCTCTGGGTCGTGTTCAACACATCCTCCAGCGCGAGCGGATGGATGTGAAAATGGGCGCCCAATTTCCTCAGCAACTCGACATCCGCCAGCCCGTCGATATTGATCCAGTTCACTTTCGCCGGATCGAACCGCGCGACAAGCTCCTCGAACGTGTCGAACTGCCCCTCGAACAACGATTCCGGATCATACTGGATCAGCGAGATGGTGGATTCCTTCGCGCCGTCGCGCGCCAGCAGGGTCGCCGGTGGCGTGCCCGGTGGATGGTAGTTGATCCGGATCATGAGGCGCCGGAAGGCTCTCGTGCCCCCGCCCGCACGGCAATCGAAAAAATCCGATCCCATCCTCGAGTCGATCGCCGCCGAGAAACTTCCCCTTCGACAGCGGGGCGGCGCTCGTTTAATGATTCCGGAATGGTCAAGAAGCTCCTCCACACGCGCTTTCGAGTCACGGATCTGGACAAGACGGTCGCCTTCTACCGAGACGTGCTGGGACTGGAGGAGGTGCGTCGGAGCACCAGCGGGCGCGGCTCGCAACTCGTTTTCTTCAAAGCTCCGGGGAGCGAGGAGTTGATCGAGATTTGTAAATTCGATGAAAGCGGCCCGGTGGTGGTCGGGCCAGATCTTACCCATCTGGCGTTTGAGGTCGAGGACATGGACGCCTTTGCCAGCCATGCGGCACAACGCGGATATCCGCTCAGCGACGGCCCGCATGCGTCGTCGAACGGCTCGGTGATCGCCTTCATCGATGCGCCGGAGGGCTACGAAGTCGAATTGATCCAACCGGCGAAAAGCTGATGGAATTCGAATGGAGCGCAGTCGGCCTGGAACGCAGCGGGATTCCAGCGAAGGAGATCGAGGAATCGTTCGAAGATCCGTTCAGCATTCGCATGATGCCGGAGATCGATGAAACCGCCGGGATTGAAGCGCGCTATTTCATCCTTGGACGGGCCGTTTCCGGACGCGCGCTTTTCACGGTTTTTTGGACGGATGGAAAACGTTACCGCGTCATTTTCTCACGACCGATGAGTTCCGAGGAAGAGAACTTCTACGAACGAAAAAACTCCGAAGCCACCGCCTGAACCATGGCCATTCTCACCAAGTGGAAAGATCTCCCGCGATTTGCCTCGGAAGAAGAGGAGGCGGACTATTGGGCTGTCACGTTTCTCGAACCGCGATTGATGAACGGCTCGATCCTCAAAGGCGACAACCGAGACTCCACGACGATCACGTTGCGGTTCGACCCACGCATGCTGGCCCGCATCAAACGCCTCGCCCGATCCCGCTACCTCAACTACCAGAGCATGATCAAGCAGTGGCTGGCGGAGCGACTCGAGAAGGAACTCTGATCAGCGCTTCGCCGGAGTTGGCAGGCTGAAGAGACCCGGACGCTGACCCGGGCGACGCGTATCGACCGCGAGTCTTTGTTCCGTCCAACGCGCGAGACGGACGAACGGCAGTCCGATCAACAGATAGATCGCCGCGACCAGGAGACCGGTGCCGAAGTAATCGTAATAAGTCGTTGCCAGCTGCCGGTAGGCCCCGGTGAGGTCGAGCAACGTGATCATCGAGACGAGCGATGAATCCTTGAGCAGGGAGATAAAATCGTTCGTCACCGGCGGCAGGACGACACGGAAGGCCTGCGGGATCACCACGAAACGCAGGCCCTGTGCCTGAGTCATCCCCAGGGCGCGGGCGGCTTCCATTTGTCCCTTTGGAATCGAAAGCAAGCCGGCCCGATAATTCTCAGCTTCATAGGCTCCGTAGTTGAGCCCAAGCCCCAGGAGTCCGGCGACGAGCGGATCGAGTTTGATCCCGATATTCGGCAGTCCGTAAAAAATGATGAGCAGTTGAATAAACAACGGAGTTCCGCGGATCACCTCGATGTAGATGGTAGCAATCCAGCGCAAAGGCCACGGCCCGAAGACCCGCATGATCGCACAGAGAAAGCCAACCCCGATCGCGAGAAACATCGACAGGATCGAAACGTAGAGCGTCACCCAGGCCCCTTGCGCGAGGAACGGAAGAAAGCGCCAGTAGCGCTCCAGTCGTTCGGTGAGCGTCGGGGCGGCGGTGGCGCCGGCGATGAACGATTGGAACTGCGTGGGCGGGGCGGATGGCTCCTCCGGCTGGCCGAGCGCGCTGGCGACCGTCGGCGTCCAGAGGTTCCAGCGCGAGAGAATGTCGCGAAGTTCGCCGCTTTCGATCAGACCGGCGAGCGCGGCATTCACCTCCTGCCGCAGGGCGGTGTTCCCCTTTCGCATCGCAATGCCGTAGGAAATCTGGCCGAACGGCGTCGGCACAAACTCCAGGCCCTTGATCGGCGTGGCGTAGTAAAGCGCAATGGGATAATCCAACAAAACGCCGTCAATACGCCCATTGGCCGTGTCCTGGTAGGCGTTGACCTCCTCGTCATAGGCTTTGACATTGATTCCCGGCGTCGCCTTGAGCATGCGAAGTGCGGCCGTCTGATCGAGCGTGCCGATCGATTTTCCGGCAAGTTGGCTGAGCGCCGTAACCTCGGGTTCGCCGGACCGGAGCACGAGTTGTTCGAATGTCACATAGTAGGGATTCGAAAAGTCCACCTCGGCGGCATGCTCCGGATTGATCTCAATACCGCAGATGACGACGTCATAAAGACCGCGTGATAATCCGGGAATGAGCCCGTCCCAATCGTTGCGCACAAACTCGGCTTTCCGCCCCATGCGGCGGGCGATGGCCTCGATGATTTCGTATTCGAACCCGGTGAGCCGGTCGTGTCCGCCGGGCGCAAAAAAACTGAAGGGAGCATTGCTGTCGGGATCGGCACCCCAGCGGAGAACTTCCTGGGCCGCGGCGGTGCCGGCCAGAGCAAACAACGCGATGGCGACGAGTCGTGTGGTCAACACGCGCCGGATGGTGCCCCGCTCAGGGCTTCGCGGCAAGCACGTCTTCGCTGATCACCGTTCCGGCGGCGTCGGCAGATCCGGCGGGTTCCGGGATCGGCTTGGCAGTCGGGACGTTCGGCGAGACTTTCCAGAACTTGGGCAGGATCGCCTCCCATGTGCTCAGGACTTGTCGGGCGCGTTCGCTGCCGGTAAGGGCGAGGTGTTTTTGCAGAAGCCCGCGAAGCGCATCGACATCCGTCGCGTCCTCGATGCGCGTCGCTGCGACCAACTGACTGTTCAAGCGCGGTGGAAAGACGTCTCCTTCATCCAGCACGTAAGCCACACCGCCCGTCATCCCCGCGCCGAAGTTTTTGCCGGTCGGGCCGAGGATGACGACGGTGCCATTGGTCATGTATTCGCACCCGTGGTCCCCCACCCCTTCGACAACAGCCGTGCCACCGGAATTGCGCACGCAGAACCGTTCCCCGGCGCGTCCGGCCGCAAAAAGATGGCCGCCTGTCGCGCCGTACAGGACCGTGTTTCCGAGGATCATGCACTCGTGCGCGACGAACTTCCGCGGGGACCGCGGCTTCAGGATGATTTCGCCGCCGCTCATCGATTTGCCGACGTAGTCATTCGCCTCCCCGGTCAGAACCAGACGAACACCCGGGGCGAGAAAGGCACCGAGGCTCTGACCCGCGCTGCCTTGGAGGCGGAGTTCGATCGTGCCGGCCGGAATGCCATCGGCGCCCCATTGGTAGCCGATTTCGCCCGAAACCTGGGTACCGACTGAACGGTTCACGTTCGTCACTTTGTAGGACAACACAACCGCGCGGCCGTCGGTGATCGCATCGCGTGCATCCTGGAGAATGATGTCGTCGAGCGTGCGGTCTTCCGGCCCGTCGTTCCGGAACCGCGTCGCATGCCGCGGCGCGGCCGGATCGTCTTTCGCGACGTTCACCAGCAGACGGGACAGATCGAGCGTGTTCGCCTTCGGGTGGTCCGGGACCGTCCTCTGGCGCAGGCATTCGACCCGGCCGACCATTTCATCGATCGTCCGGAATCCGAGTCTCGCCATGATCTGGCGCACGTCCTCAGCGACGCCGTTGAAGAAGGCCACAACGTGTTCGGGCTTGCCCTTGAACTTTCCACGGAGGCGGTCATCGAGCGTGGCCACGCCCACCGGGCAGGTATTGAGGTGGCATTGGCGGACGTAAACACAGCCCATCGCAATCATCGCTGCCGTGCCGAAATTGAATTCCTCGGCCCCGAGCAACGCCGCATAGACAATGTCTTCGCCGGTCCGCATGCCGCCATCCGTCCGCAGCGTCACGCGATTGCGCAGACCATTCAGCATAAGCACCTGGTGGGTCTCCGCGACGCCGAGTTCCCACGGACCGCCGGCATTCTTGATTGAACTCAATGGCGATGCGCCGGTTCCGCCATCATGGCCGCTGACGAGGATAATGTCCGCGTGTGCCTTGGCGACGCCGGCTGCGATTGTGCCGACGCCCGCCTCGGCGACCAATTTCACGCAAACCCGCGCCCGCGGGTTGACCTGCTTCAGGTCGTAGATCAACTGGGCCAGGTCTTCGATCGAGTAGATATCGTGATGCGGTGGCGGCGAAATCAAAGTCACGCCCGGAACTGCGTGGCGGAGTTTGGCGATGTAAGCGCTGACCTTGTGGCCTGGCAATTGCCCGCCCTCGCCGGGTTTCGCGCCCTGCGCCATTTTGATTTCGATCTCTTTGGCGGAAGCCAGATAAGCCGCCGAGACACCGAAACGTCCGGACGCAATCTGCTTGATCGCACTGTTCGCCCAATCGCCATTGTCCCGGCGTTGGAAGCGCGCGGGGTCCTCACCGCCCTCGCCGCTGTTGGATTTTCCACCAATGCGGTTCATGGCGATGGCCAGGCATTCGTGCGCCTCGGGACTCAAGGCACCGAGCGACATCCCGGCCGTCGTGAACCGGCGGCGGATTTCCTCGATCGGCTCGACTTCTTCGAGCGGAATCGGTCCACCCGCTGCGGGCGACATTTCGAGAAGGTTGCGGAGTGCGATCGGCCGGTTGGCGAGGACCGAGTCGACGTATTTCCGGTAGTCTTCCGCTTTGCCGGCTTTGTCCATGCCCTTGATGCCGACGTAGGAATGGAAATTCTGCAGTACCGGGGGTGTGACGGCATGAAGCTCGCCACCGCGGCGGAACCGGTAGAAGCCCGGATCGTCAAGTTTTCCGGCCTCGATCGGAACAGCTCCCGAGTAGGCCATGGCGTGGCGAGTGAGCGTCTCCTCGGCGATTTCGCGATACCCAATGCCCTCGATCTGGGTCGAGACCCCGGTAAAACATTCCTCGACCACGCGCGAAGAAACGCCGATCGCCTCGAAGACCTGCGAGGCGCGGTAGCTGTTGACGACCGAAATGCCCATCTTCGACATGATCTTCAGCAGACCGGCTTCGAGCGCCTTGCGGACGTTGACAACCGCGGCCGCGTAGCCGGAAACGTCGCCGCTTTTCTCGAGGAGCTCGCGGACGGTTTCGAAGGCCAGATACGGGTTCACGGCACTTGCGCCGAAGCCCACCAGACACGCCATTTGATGCACATCGCGGGCCTCGCCGGTCTCGCAAATTATGCCGGATTTCATCCGCTTGCCCACCCGCCGCAGGTGGTGGTGGACCGCTCCGGATGCCAGCAGCATCGGCACGGCCACGTTGGCCTCATCAACGCCGCGGTCCGACAGGATCACCATGCGCGCCCCGCCGTCGACCGCCGCTTCCACGTCTTTGCAAACCCGATGAACGGCCTTTTCCAAACCATCCGGACCATCCGCAGCTGGCCAGAGCACGGAGACGCTGGCGGCCTGATGTTCGCCACCGAGCTCACGAAGCTTCTCGAGATCCTCGTCGAGCAGGACCGGTGACTCGATCATCACCATGCGCGCGTGCTCGGGCGTTTCCGAAAGCAGGTTTTTCCGCCAACCGAGAACGGTGTTGAGCGACATCACAAGCTTTTCGCGGATCGGGTCGATCGGCGGGTTCGTGACCTGGGCGAAGAGCTGCTTGAAATAGGTGTAGAGCAGACGGGGTTTGAGCGAGAGCACCGCGAGCGGCGTGTCGTCCCCCATCGAGCCGACCGCCTCGGCGCCCTCCTTCATCATCGGCTTGATCACCATCTCGAGTTCTTCGCTCGAATAACCGAATGCGATCTGCCGCTGCGTCAGTGTGAGAATGTCGAGTTCGCCGGATGGCACCGCGACCGCGTCGGCCGGAGTTTGCGAAAGTTCAAGAAGATGCGTGGCAAGCCATTGGGCGTAAGGCTTGCGCGCGGCGAGCTGGGCTTTGATATCGCGGTCGCGCAGCACTTTGCCGGCTGCGGTGTCGACCGCGATCATCTCGCCGGGGGCGAGCCGTCCCTTTTCCACAACCTTCAACGGGTCCAATCCCGAAACTCCCACCTCCGAGCCGATCACAAAAATGCCATCGTCCGTGATCTTGTAACGGGCGGGCCGCAGGCCGTTTCGGTCGAGGCAGGCCCCGACGGTCACTCCGTCTGTAAAACAGAGTGCGGCGGGACCATCCCACGGCTCGCAGATGCACTGATGGTATTTGTAAAATGCCGCGAGTTCGGCGGGCACGGACGGATCGGACCGATAGGCCGGCGGCACGAGCATGGTCATCGCGTGCAGCAGATTCCGCCCGCTCATGTTCAGGACCTCCAGTGCATTGTCGAGACTGGCCGAGTCGGACCCGCCGGGTTGGATGATGGGTTTGAGCAGGTTGATGTCGTCACCCCAGAAATCCGCGCGGAGTTCGGCCTCGCGGGACTGCATCCAATTCCGGTTTCCGCGGATCGTGTTGATCTCGCCATTGTGCGCCAGCATGCGGAATGGCTGGGCAAGCGGCCACGTCGGGAACGTGTTCGTGCTGTAGCGCTGGTGATAAACCGCGAGCGCCGTCTCGTAGTCCGGATTCGAGAGGTCGGTGTAAAATTTCTCCAGCGACGCGGAGACGAGGAGGCCTTTGTAAACGATCGTCCGGTGCGAGAACGACGGCATGTAGAAATTCCGGATTTTGTCCGCCGCGGCCATGTCCTCGATTTCGTTCCGCGCCAGGAACAACCGACGCTCGTAGTCATCATCGGCCATTCCCCACGGCCGTCCAACGAGCACCTGCTCGATGCGCGGCATGGTCATCTGGGCCTTCTCGCCCAGTACGTGAAGGTTGATCGGCACCTCGCGCCAGCCGAAAAGGAAAAGGCCGCGCTTTTCGAGGACTTCCTGTGTGATCGCCTTGGCCCGGGCCTGCGCGTAGGCGTTGTCGTGCGGCAGAAAGAGCACGCCGATGCCGAGATCCGAGTCCTGGTAAAGTTTGTGGCCAAGCCGTGTGACTTCGGGCGCGAAAATCTTGAACGGGATCTGCGTCATGATTCCTGCGCCGTCGCCGGTCTTGGCATCGGCGTCGAGGGCGCCGCGGTGCATCAGGCTGCAAAGGGCCCGCAGGCCGGTGCGGAGAATATCGTTTGAGCGACGGCCATTGATCCGCGCGACGAACCCGACGCCGCACGAGTCGTGTTCACTCGCGGGGTCGTAAAGTCCATTCGTCAGGCGATTCGGGCAGGCGTCGTTCATGGCAAGTGGTTTTCCGTCGGCGTGGAGCTTGAAAACAGCCCACTGGAAAGGAAGCGAGCAAAATCCATTCCACAAGCCCGAATCCCCCGCCGGTGCACAAAGAAGGTTTCCCATTTCCCGCGCCGATCGGTTAGCGTCCGCCCCTATGCTCAGAGCCGGAATCGTCGGGCTCCCGAACGTCGGGAAGTCCACTCTTTTCAACGCCCTCACCCGCACGCGCAAAGCGCAGGCGGCGAATTTTCCCTTTTGCACGATCGAGCCAAATGTCGGCATCGTGAACGTTCCCGACGAGCGGCTCGACAAGCTCGCGGTCCTCTCGAAGTCGGAAAAAACCATCCCGGCCGCCGTCGAATTTGTCGACATCGCGGGCTTGGTCGCCGGCGCGAGTGAAGGCGAGGGTCTCGGCAATCAATTCCTGAGCCACATCCGCGAGGTCGACGCGATCGTCCAGGTGGTCCGTTGTTTCGAGAGTTCCGACATCCACCATGTGGCCGGCTCGGTCGATCCAATCCGCGACATCGAAGTCATCAATACCGAACTCATCCTCGCCGACCTCGCTTCGGTGAAGAAACGCGCGGAGCGTTCGCAAAAAGGCGCGCGGGCCGGTGACAAAGCCGCCAAAGCCGAACTCGCCCTCGCCGAAAAACTCGTCCCCCACCTCGACGCCGGCAAACCAGCCCTCACTGCCGACCTCACCGCGGACGAAAAGGCCATCCTGCGCGGATTTTTCCTGCTCTCCTCGAAACCCACGCTGTTCGCGTGCAATGTGGGCGAAAACGATCTGGCCGGGCTCGGCGGAGATTCGCCTGCAGCCCGTCACGTGAACGCCGTCCGCGAATACGCCAAGACCCACCTCGGCAGCGAGGCCGTCGTGATCAGCGCGCAGATTGAGAGCGAACTCGCCGAGCTCCCGCCCGCCGAAGCACGGGAATTCTTGTCCGGACTCGGAGTCGACGACAGCGGCGTGAGCCAGCTCATCCGGTCCGCCTACCACCTCCTCGGCTTGCGGACGTATCTGACGACCGGACCGAAGGAATCGCGCGCCTGGACGATCCATGCCGGCGACAAGGCTCCGGCTGCGGCGGGCGTGATCCACAGCGATTTCGAGCGCGGATTCATCGCCGCACAAATCGTCGCCTATGACGATCTCATCGCCCTCGGCTCGGAAGCCAAAGCCCGCGAAGCCGGAAAACTTCGCCTCGAAGGCAAGGATTACGAAGTGCAGGACGGGGACGTGATCGAGTTTCGATTCAACGTGTGAAGACGATTGCGGCGGGCGTGGCGAGACTGGCGGTCCGCCGTCCCGCACTGCTCGTTGCCGCCGCACTTTTCCTGCTCGCCGCCAGTGCGATCATCATCCAACGCACGGCGTCGTTCGATTCGGAAATCCTCAACATCCTTCCGCAGGACTCGTCGGCTGTCGCCGGTCTCCGGATTTTCAATGAGCACTTCAGCACGTCCCGCGAACTGGCTTTCGTTCTCGAATTTCCACCGGGTTCGGATGATTCGGCGGCGGATGAATTCGTCACCGAACTCTCCTTGCAGCCATGGGTCCTGCGGGTTCTGGACGGCCCACCGACCGCTACTGAATCCGGACGCGCGACGCTTCCGAATCTGATCGCCCCACTTTTGCTCGGCCAATCGGACGACGAATTTGCCAAAACCGTGGCGGCTTTGGAACCCGGACGCCTCGAAGAACGCATCGCCGGTTTGGCCTCGCGCACCGCCGCCGGTTCGCCCCTCGCGCGTTTTGAACTGGAGAACGACCCCCTCGGCATCATCGCGCCACTCGCGGCGACGCTTTCTGAAAAGCTGGCGGTCGCGGAGACGTTCGCTTTGGACGCCGACGGTGTCCGCATCGTCCCGGTGATCACGCGTCAGGACGACCTCGGTGCCGAGGCCTCGCGCGACCTCATGCGGCAGGTCGATGCGTTTTTGGAGGATTTCGGAAAGCGGTCGGATGGATTGATGGTTTCGGTGACCGGCCGCGCGGCTTATGTCGACCAGATTTCGTCCAGCATGCAGCGGGACATTACCGTGACCAGTCTCGTTTCCGTTTTGGCGGTCACGTGTCTCTTCTGGTTCTCGTTCCGTTCGCTCCTGCCGCTGGCGGGTTCGGTCCTGATCCTTTCGCTGACCTGTGTCGTGGCGCTGGCAGCCGGGTCGATGGTGTTTTCGAACCTGAGTGTCATCGCGATGGGATTTTGCTCGATCCTCATCGGTCTTGGGGACGATTTCAGTCTGTTGCTTTACCAGAGGTTCTGCATGGAACGCGCGGCCGGAAAAACGCGGGAGGCGGCGATCGCGGAATCCATTCATCGCGCGGCTCCCGGGATCCTGTGGGTCGCGCTGACGACCAGCCTCGGATTCTCCGCTTTGCTCCTGAGCGGCTCGGCGGGCTTCGGACAATTGGGGATTCTCATCGGACTCGGAGTGATCTTCGGCGCGGTTTTCATGATTTTGTTGATGCCGCTTTTCGAACGCTCCTCCCCGCCGCCTGGACGCTCGGATCCGATCTTCGGGTTCTGTCATTGGTTGTTGCGGCGGTCGAACGGTCTCCGGGGATTGCTGATTCTGCTCGGTGCCGCGGCGGTGGCTCTTGCTCCGTGGCGTCCGCTGGGATTTGACATTTCCACACGTTCCCTTGAGCCTCGCGATATCCCGGCTGCCAAAGCCTTGGAGCGGATTCAAAAGGCGTTTCCGGAAATGTTTGAACCGGTCATGCTCGTTGTCCCGGCAACCGCCCCCTCCTCGGAATTGGCCGAAATCGAGCGCACGCTCGAACGCCTGCAAACAGCCGGTGTGGTCGGGAGTTTCTCGAGCCCACGTTCGCTGGTCACCGATCCCAAGCAAGTCGCCCGCAACCGCGAACTGGTTCTCTCACTCGACTCCGAGGGACTCGAACGCCGGATCGCCGTCGCGGAGGCGGCCGCCGGATTGCGGAGCGGCGCACTCGATCCCGGGGTCCGGCTCCTGCGCGCTCTCCAGTCGGCATCCTCACTTTCCGAATCGCTGCCCGCCACTTCGCCGTGGTGGTTTGTAATCGACCGCGCACTTTCAGTCCAGACCGGTGACGTCGTTTTCTATATCCGTCCGGCCAACCCCGGCATCGAACGGGACCGGCGGGTCCTCGAAGAGTCGTTGTTGACGGCTTCGCCAGCGTCACATGTCACGGGTTGGAGCCAGATGCTGTTCGATTTGGTCCCATGGGCCACGCGGGAATTGTTCGTCTTTGGCGGGGTGGTGATCGCCGTCATTCTTGGCGTTCTTTTGATTACCTATCGCGCTTGGTTTCCGTTGCTTCTTCATGCCGCCGCGCTGGCGTTTGCCCTGGCCGGGACGGTTGCCACGCTCAAGTTCCTCGACGCCCCGATCAACATCCTGAACGTCTTGGCATTTCCGTTGATCCTCGCGGTCGGGGTCGATTATGGCGTTCACCTGACGCTCGCCGCACGCGAACCCGGGGCCGTGGCCGAGAATCTCGCGTCGGTCATGAAGCCGGTTTTGATCAGCGGTTTGACGACCGTCAGCGGATTCGGGGCCCTCGTCTTTGCGGACAATCCGAGCCTGAGCGGATTGGGGTTGGTCTGCTCGCTGGGCGTCGCATGGTCGCTCTTCGCGAGCCTGGTGGTGCTGGCGCCGGCTTTGCTCATCCTGCAAAAACGCCCGGCTGATCCAGAACCCCTTTGACCTCGGGGCGGTGAGCCCGCATTCTTTGCAGCGTGAAATTCTCCCAAATTGCTGCCCAGCTTTACACCGTCCGTGATCTTTGCACCTCGACCGACGACCTTGCCCGCACGCTTTCCCGGCTCCGGGCGATCGGCTACGAGGCCGTGCAGGTCAGTGGGATTCCCGAGTCGATCTCCGCCTCGGAAATCCGCCGACTCGCAGACGCCGAGGGACTGAAGATTTGCGCCACCCACGAACCCGGCGACCGAATCCGCCGCGAGCCGAAGGCCATCGTTGAACGCCTCCAGACGCTCGGGGCCATTCACACGGCCTACCCGTATCCGTCCGGCGTGGACTTCAAGGATGTGGCGTCCATCAAGGCCATGGTGAGCGATTTGGACGCCGCCGGTGCGGTGCTCCGGGAGCACGGCTGCACATTGAGCTACCACAACCACGCGATCGAGTTTCTGCGGATTGGGGACGAGACGCTCATGGACTACATCTTCCGCGCCACAGCCCCGGAAAACCTGCTGTTCGAACTCGACACCTACTGGGTCCAGGCCGGCGGGTGCAACCCGGTTGCGTGGATCCGGAAAGTCGCCGGGCGCAGTCCGCTCATCCACCTCAAGGATTTTGGCTTTGGTGCGGACAACAAGGCATTTTTCGCAGAAGTCGGCTCCGGCAACCTTGACATGCCGGCCATTGTCGAAACCGCCGACGCGTCGGGCACCGAGTGGTTCATTGTTGAACAGGATGTCTGCCCCGGCGATCCCCTCGCCTCGCTCGGAATCAGCTTCCGATACCTGAGCGGACTCGCCAAGTAAGCCAGTGCCCCGCCGATCCGCGCCGCGACGGGCCCCGTTGCGCTTGCGTGCCGGACGCAAATCAGGGAATCTGAAGGGTTCCATGCCTAACCGTCCGCGCACCAACTGGGCGACCAATCTGTTTGCCGGTCTCGCTCTGGTCTGTTCCGGCGCGTACTTGTTCATCTCGCTGCAGACATACCATCCGGACGGTGTGCCTTCCTGGGCACCGCTCATCAGCACGACCACGACGTCGTCCGCCCTTGCGGCGAACCTCGGTGGGACGTTGGGTGCGCTGCTGGCGGGCTACATGCTTTTCTGTTTCGGTGCCGCCGCCTACCTGCTCTCGGCCACTTTGATCGGTTACGGCCTCGCAAAATGGTTTGTGCCCGGCTACCGCCTGCTCGACAAGGCCGGCTGGGGGATTTTGATGGTGCTGGTCGGTGCGTGCCTGTTTGCGATCCAGCCGTGGCTTTTTCAAGACTGGGATGAGGCGATCAAAATCGAGAGTCCCGGCGGATGGTTCGGCCTGTGGCTGGGAAAAAAGGCGTTGGCTCCGGTCGTGGGCCAACCGGCGGCCGTCGTCCTGCTCTGTTTGGTCTATCTTCTCAGCCTCGTCTTCGCGGTTTCGACGCACCCGGTGCGCGACACGCGGATGGCGTGGAAGTCGTTCCTCGGGTGGATCGAGGCCCGCCGCGTCGCCAGGCTGCAGCGCCTGGATGAGGAACGCCGGGTCGAAGAACAACGTCGCGTCCTGCAAAAGAAAGCCGAGAAACTGGAGAAAAAGCTCAAGCGCAAAGGCGGCCCCGAGATCCCCCAGGCCCCCGAAAAACCCGAACCGGTCGCTCCCCCGCCCGAGCCCGAGATCATCGACGCGACCGCGCCGGCCCCACCGGCCAAAAAACCCAAACTTTCGGACGTCATGGGCAACAAGGCGGATGGCGGGTTCAAGCCCGGACTCTCCGGCGTCCACCTGGAAAATTACACCCTGCCCGGCCTCGACCTGCTCGACGAACACGACGAATCCGGCCGGGCTCCGCTTGACCGCGACGAGTTGCTGACGATCCAGGGCCTCATCATCGAAACCCTCCAGCAATTCGGAATCAAGGCCACGCCGGGCACGATCACGAAAGGCCCGACGATCACACGTTACGAAGTTTACCCGGACATCGGCGTGCGCGTGGACAAGATCGTTTCGCTCGAACGCGACATCGCGCGGGCCACGCGGGCCGAACGGATCAACATCCTGGCACCCATCCCGGGCAAGGACACCGTCGGGATCGAGATTGCCAATTCCAAGAAGGTCAAAGTCACCCTTCGCGAGCTTTTCGAGAAAGACGCGTGGCGCGAATCCAATTTCCGACTCCCGCTGGCCCTCGGCATGGACGTCTACGGGAACACGATCATCGGCGACCTCGCCAAAATGCCCCACTGTCTCGTCGCGGGCACGACCGGCAGCGGAAAAAGCGTTTGCATCAACGCGATCATCGCGAGCCTCCTGTTCCGGTATTCGCCCGAGCAACTTCGGTTCATCATGATCGATCCGAAAGTGGTCGAAATGCAGGTCTACAACAGCCTGCCCCACCTGATCACCCCGGTCGTCACCGACCCCAAGAAAGTCCTCCTCGCCCTGCGCTGGGTCGTGGACGAAATGGAATTGCGCTACCGGATTTTCGCCAAAGTCGGCCTCAAAAACATCTCCGCCTTCAACGACCGCCCGCTCCCGAAATCCCAAAAGGAACTCGACGAGGAAAAGGCCGCCGCCGAGCCGCAAGCCATGGAGCCGCCAGGCGAAAATGGCGACGAGGATCCGGACGAACCCGACGAGCCGGCCCCGCCGATTCGGGTCCCGCGTGGCGAGGAAATCATCGTCCCGGACCGCATGCCGTTCATCGTCGTCATCATCGACGAGCTCGCCGACCTCATGCAGACCGCCCCGGCCGATGTCGAGAGCGCGATCGCCCGCATCACCCAGATGGCCCGCGCGGCCGGCATCCACATGATCGTTGCCACGCAAACCCCGCGGGCCGACGTCGTCACCGGCATCATCAAGGCCAACATCCCAAGCCGGATCGCATTTCAGGTCGCATCGAAAATCGACAGCCGGGTCATCCTCGATGAGAACGGCGCGGAGAAATTGCTCGGCCAGGGCGACATGCTTTATTTGCCGCCCGGCACGTCCAAGTTCACGCGTGCCCAGGGCGTTCTCGTCACCGAGGAGGAAATCCACCGGATCGTCGACTTCGTGTCCAAACAGGCCGAGCCGAAGTTTGATGCCGGGATCCACGAGAAGCTCACGAACCCGATCCTGCCCGAAGAAGAAGTGAGCGATGAAGACGAGGAACTGGTCACCAAATGCCTGGAGATCATCCGGCAGGAAAACCGGGCCTCGACCTCCATGCTCCAGCGGCGCCTCAAACTCGGCTACACCCGCGCCGCCCGCGTCATGGACATCCTCGAACAACGCGGCGTCGTCGGTCCGAAGGACGGCGCAAAGGACCGCGAGATTCTGGTCGATCTGAACGCCGACTCCGGCTATTGATCCGCACCCCTTTTCCGATGAGCAAGAAGAAGCAACAAGAGACTCCCGAACTTTTTGTCGGCGCACGCCTCGCCGCAGCCCGCACAAAAGCCGGCGTGTCTCTGGAACAGGCCGCCCGGGACACACGGATCCGCGTCCAACGCCTGCGCGAGATCGAGGCGGACGACTTTTCCGGATTCGAACATCCGACGTATGCCCGGCTTTTCCTGCTCGACTACGCCGCCTACCTCAGCGTCCCGCAGGATGAAATCCGCCCGCTTCTCCCGGACCAAACCGTGGCCGCTGTGGAAGGTTTTCAATATCTGGACGCACTCTCCGGAACGGAGCAACCCTCCACACCGCGCTATCCGACCCGCCGTCGCCGCCGCCGGGCGATCATTGGAACGCTGCTGACCCTGATTGTGGCCCTGGCGGCGCTCATCGGCGTCCTTTCGTTTGTCTCAACCCTGCGGAAACTGGAACGCCTCAAGCCGGTTCCCGGCCTGCACGAGGAGCCGGTTCCCGCCACTCCGGAACCGACGCCGACGCCCACGCCCGAGCCAACACCCGAGCCCACTCCGGAAGAATCCCCCTCGCCCTCTCCGGCCGGTCTCTGGGATATGGCGACGCCGGAACCCACACCCACGCTCGAAGAAACGCCATGAACCGGAAGGTTGGAATGATCAGCCTCGGCTGCGCGAAAAACCTCGTAGACGCCGAAATCATGCTCGGCGGCGCAAAGGCCGAAGGATTCGAAATCACCGCCGATCCCGCCGAAGCCGACGTGCTCGTCGTCAACACGTGCGGGTTCATCGACTCGGCGAAACAGGAGTCGGTCGACGCCATTCTCGAATCCCACCGTCTCCGTGGGCTACACGCGCGACCCGGCCAAAAGCTCGTCGTCAGCGGCTGCATGTCCCAGCGGTTCTCGAAAGAACTCGCTCACGAACTCCCCGAAGTCGACGCGTTCATCGGACTCGACCAAGTCGCCGATGCCGGGAAAATTTTCCGCCGGGTTTTGGAATCCGAGGACGCAGGCGTGCTCAACCTCGTGACGCCGAAATCCCGCTACATCCCGGATTTCGCCACACCGCGATTCCGCCTCACGCCGCGTCACACCGCCTACGTGAAAATTGCCGAAGGGTGCAATCATCCGTGCAGTTTCTGCGTGATCCCGCAAATGCGCGGACGCCACCGCAGCCGCGAGATCGATTCGATCGTCCGCGAAGTCCGGCAGCTCGTCGCCGAGGGTGTTCGCGAGATCAACCTCATCAGCCAGGACACGACCTATTTCGGCATGGACCGGTGGACCGAAAAGGCCGGTCCGCGGCAGCCGGTGAATCCCGCCCGTGGCGAGACGTTGATCCACCTGCTGGACGAACTGGCGGAGATCGGCGGCGATTTTTGGGTTCGTCTCCTCTACACGCATCCGGCGCACTGGAGCGATGAGTTGATCGCCGCGCTGGCGCGAAATCCGAAGGTTGCGCGCTACGTCGACATGCCACTCCAGCACATCCACTCCGACATGCTGGCGGCCATGCGGCGCGAGACATCCCGCGAGCACATCGAAAATCTCATCGCCCGTCTCCGCGCCGGCATCCCGGGGCTCGCCTTGCGCACGACGTTCATCGTCGGGTTCCCCGGCGAATCGGAGGAACACTTTGAGTCGCTCATGGAATTCATCGAAACCACGCGGTTCGAGCGGCTCGGCGTCTTCAATTACTCGCAGGAAGAAGGCTCGCGCGCGGCCAAAATGGAAAACCAGATTCCCACACGCACGAAAAACCGCCGCCACCGCGAGGCCATGAAACTCCAGCAAAAGATCGCCGGCGAAATGGCCGCCTCGATGACAGGACGAACCGTCCGCGTGCTCGTCGAACAACCGAACATCGGGCGAACCGAAGCCGACGCGCCCGAAGTCGATTGCCGCGTGATTTTGACCGAACCCTGCACGCCGGGAGAATTCGTCGATGCGGAGGTCGTCGGCTCACAAGTTTACGACATCGTGGCCCGCCCGCTGTCCGCACGGGGTTTGACGCCCCGAACCACCGCCGTATAGTGCCGCCGATGAAAGGCAACGGCAGACGCGTCGTTTTGGGCATGAGCGGTGGAGTCGACTCCAGCGTCACCGCCTGGCTGCTCCAGAAGGACGGTTGGGACGTCGTCGGCGTGACCATGAAAGTTTGGCCGCAGGATTGCATCTCGCGGGCCGAGGACAAATGCTGCGGGCCCTCGGCGATCGCCGACGCGCGCGCGGTCGCCCACAAACTCGGCGTGCCCCACTACGTCGTCGACGAGGCGAATGAATTCGAGCGCATCGTCATCGATTACTTTGCCAGCGAATACCGCGCCGGCCGGACCCCGAACCCGTGCGTGATGTGCAATGAACGCCTGAAATTCGGCAACCTCCGCGAGAAAGCCCGCGCGGTCGGCGCGGATTTCATCGCCACCGGACACTACGCGATCATTGACCATTTCGACGACCACGCCGTCCTGCGCAAGGGACACGATCCGCGGAAGGACCAGTCCTATTTTCTCTTCAGCCTCAACCAGGACCAACTCCGCCATGCGCTCACACCGCTCGGTGGCATGACCAAGCCCGAGATTCGCGAGATCGCCCGGGAACTCGGTTTGAAGGTCGCGGACAAAGAGGACAGCCAGGAGATCTGCTTCGTCCCCGGCAACGATTACAAGGCGTTCCTTCGCTCGCACCTCGGCGAGAAGGAATTCCACCGCGGCGGCATCTACGACACGCAGGGCAATTTTCTCGGCGAACACGAAGGCATCGAGATGTTCACGATCGGCCAGCGCAAAGGCCTGCCCGGCGGCTCGCCCCGCCCGCGCTACGTCATCGACATCGATCCCGACACGTCCCGCGTCATCGTCGGCGATGAAGAGGATTTGGTGCGCGAAGAATTTGAAGTCGATCGCGTGAACTGGTCGGGTGGCGAGCCATCCGGACCGGTCGCCGCCAACGTGAAAATCCGTTACGCCCATCCGGGCACCGACGCCGAAGTGACGCCCCTCGCCGGCGGCAAGGCTCGCGTCCGCCTTGCCCAACCGCAACGCGCCGTCACACCCGGTCAGGCCGCCGTCTTCTACGATGGCGATCGGGTGCTGGGCGGCGGATGGATCGTCCGGCAGCCGAGCCTCGTCGTGGCGGCCTGATGGACGTTGTCCTCACAACGTTCGCCTCGGCCGACGCCGCGGCCCCAGTCGTCCGCCAGTTGGTTGAGGAAAAGCTCGCCGCCTGCGGGTCGATCGTTCCCGGCGTTCGGTCGATCTATTTTTGGGAGGGCCAATTGGAAGACACCGCGGAGGTCATCGTGCTCTTCAAGACCACGTGTGCGGACCCGCTCATGGCCCGGCTCTCCGAATTGCACCCCTACGACGTGCCGGAGATCGTGCGTTTTTCCGCCGCGGACGTCGCGCCGGCCTACGCCCGTTGGGTGGCGTCCCAGTGCGCGGCGAGTGACGGCACCGCTTCCCGATAGCTTGGGAAATCCGGCGCCCATCCGGTGACGCGAAGTTTCGCATTCGAGACCCGCTTGCTCGTCCAACCACGTTTGCGATTCCGGTCCGCCGGACCCTCGGGCGGCATCGGACGCCCGAGCAACGACGTGATCCATTCGTAAACCATCCGCTGCGTCGCCGGCGTGTCGTCGCAGACGTTGTAAAGACCCGGCTCCGCATCCGCAGTCGCCAAATGCACGAGCGCCCGGGCGGCGTCGTCGCGATGGATTTGGTTGATCCAGCGATGTCCGCCTTCCTCGAGCACGGCCGTGCCCTCAATGACTTTCTGGAGCAGGACCGACCGCCCCGGACCGTAGAGCCCCGCCAGTCGCGCCACGAACCCCCGCGGCTCCGCCAGTGCCAGGGCCTCGGCTTCCAGCAGGATGCGCCCGGTCTCGCGATCCGGCTCGGTCGGCGAGGTCTCGATAACCCACGCGCCGTCGCACTGACCGTAAACCGACGTGCTCCCGGTAAAAATCACGCGTTCCGGTCGGACCGCGTCCAACGCATGTCGCAATCCATCCCGGTAAACCGCCCGGTAGGCATCCGGTCCGCCGCGGCGCGAGCTCGCCGCATGAATCAAACAATCCGCACCCGTCCACTCCGCCGGGAGCCCAAATGGCCGGGAAAGATCGACCGCCTCGGCATCGAGGCCGATCTGGCGGAGGCGGGCGGCCGATTCCGGCGTGGCCGTGAGCCCGAGGACGCGCGCCCCGCCCCGTAAAAGCAAAACGGCTGCGGCTTCACCAAGGAAACCGCAGCCGGCAAAAACGACCCGTGTGGGACGCAAATCAGCTTGCAGGGTTGAAATTGAAGCGGATTTTCATCTTGGCACGCTTGGCGTTGTTCTTGGCCTTGCGGCGGAGGCGTTGAGTGGGGGTCTCGAACGCACGAAGACGACGAACCTCATCCATGAGGCCCTCGGCGTCGATCTTGACCTTGAGGCGCTTGAGCGCCCGGTCGATCGGCTCACCTTTTCGAACGATTACTTCCGGCATAATTTCACCTACTTTCTGGTTATTAAAAACGGGAGGGAGATCGTAAGCGGAATCAAAATTCGAGTCAATCCCGGGAATTCAGCGAATTCCGGGCCCCTCTGCCCGCCTTGGAGCAGTCCACCACGGGCTCAAACCCGATTGTCCGGATCCCGAAACCATGCTAACCAACCCCCGTGCTTTCCCCTCTCATCGAAGGACTTCTCCGGGCGGCGGACGAGAGCGGGGCCTCCGATCTCATCCTCCACCGGGGCAAAATCCCGCAGGCCCGCGTCAATGGCGAGCTCATCGCCGTGGATTCCCCCCCGGTGGACGCGGACGATCTCGACCGACTCTGGGCGCATTGCCAGGCCCCGGCGGGTGCCACGGACTTTGATGCCGGCCTGACCAGCGCGACCGGAACCCGGTTTCGGGTCAACCTCCTCCACCAACTCGGCGCCCGCGCCGCCGTCCTGCGACGGATCCGGAGCCAGGTGCCCGAAATGGCCACCCTCGGGCTTCCGGCGGAACTGCTCAAAACCTGGGCCGCGCGGCGGTCGGGGATTGTCCTCGTCTGCGGTCCGACCGGTTCGGGAAAATCGACGACGGTGGCCTCCCTCCTCGACTGGATCAATAGCGAGTCCGCCCGGCACATCGTGACGATCGAAGACCCGGTCGAATTCGTTTTCACCCCGCGCCGGGCGACATTCACCCAACGCGAAGTCGGGATCGACACGCCAACGTTTGCCGAGGGATTGCGCCGATCGCTCCGGCAGAGCCCGGATGTCATTTTTCTCGGGGAGATCCGCGATGGTGAGTCCGCCGCCACCGCCCTCCAGGCCGCGGAGACCGGGCACCTCGTTTTTGCGACCCTCCACGCCGCGAACTCGAGCGACATGCTCGCCCGGTTGGAATTGCTCTTCACGCCCGAAGAACGCGAGACCCTGCGCAATACCCTCGCCGGCCAGCTCATCGGCGTGCTCTGCCAACGCCTCCTCCCGGCGCTGGACGGACAGCCCGCGCTCGTCGTGGAATTTTTCACCAACAGCGGGCTCTCGCGAAAAATCCTCGCCAGTGGCCGCGCGAGCGAACTGACCGACTTCATCGCCCGCGCGGACCCGAAGGACGCCCAATCGTTCGCCACCTCGCTGCTCGGTCTGATCCGCTCCGGCCGCGTCGTGGAAAGTGTCGCCATCGAAAACGCCGACAACCCGCAGGAAATCCAACGCGCCCTCCGCGGCGTCGCCTCCTCAAATACCCTCAACCGCCGCTAACGATCCATGGACGAAATGCCCGATTTGATCGACTTGCTGAGCCGCACCGTCGCCGCCGGTGGCTCGGACCTCCACCTCACCACCGGCGCTCCGCCCATGGCCCGCATCTCCGGTTCGCTCGCCCCCCTCATCGAGGCCGCGCTCGACGCCGATGCCTGCCGCTCGCTCGTCCTGGGCATCCTCACCGAGTCCCAACGCGCCCGGCTCGAGGAAGATTGGGAATTGGATTTTGCATTCCAGGTCGACGGACTCGGCCGCTTCCGCGCCAATGCCCACTACAGCCGCGGATCGCTCGAAGCCGCCTTCCGCGCGATCCCGGAAGCCATTCCCGAACTCGGCACCCTCGGCCACCGCGAGTCCGTCTTCCAGCTCTGCGAACTCCAGCGCGGCCTCGTCCTGGTCACCGGCATCACCGGGTCCGGCAAAAGCACCACGATGGCCGCCATGGTCCAACAAATCAGCCGCCGACGCAGCGGGGTCATCGTCACCATCGAGGACCCGGTCGAATACATCTTCCAAAATGCCACCAGCATCGTGAAACAACGCGAGGTCGGCAGTGACACGCGGTCGTTCTCTGAGGCCCTCCGCCATGCCCTCCGCCAGGACCCCGACGTCATCCTCGTCGGCGAAATGCGCGACCCGGAAACCATCTCGGCCGCGATCACCGCCGCCGAAACCGGCCACCTCGTCCTCGCCACGCTCCACACGATCGATGCCCCCAAAGCCGTCGACCGCATGGTCGATGCCTTCCCCGGCGACCAACAACCCCAGATCATCGCCCAGCTCGCCAATTCCCTCGAGGCCATCGTCTCCCAACGCCTCATCCGCAAAGAAGACGGATCCGGCCGCGTCCTCGCCACCGAAATGCTCGCCGCCAACGCCGCCGTCCGCGCCTGCATCCGCGAACGCCGCTGGGAACAACTCGTCGGCCTCATCGAAATCGGCGCCAAGGACGGCATGCACACCATCGACGAAGACCTCGCCGGACTCTACCTCTCCCGCACCATCTCCAAAGAAGACGCCATCGCCAACGCCCGCGACCGCAACGCCATCGAAGCCCTCCTCCGCGAATCCACCCCACCCCCCAAACGCGGCCTCTTCCGCTAACCCCCCTCCCCGCCAGAGCCAAACACGAAGACCGCGAAGGACACAAAGGCAGAGGATTTCTTAGACAAAACACATGCCGTGGGAACGGCTTGGGTAGACCAAAGGCCGCGAAGCGGATTTGGCCCAAAGGGCGAGCCGAGCGGGAGCGAGCGAGTCAATTAACAAAATTTACAGGATTGAAAGGAGATCGGAAGGCGGAGATTTCAGGGCGGTTCGCCCGAAGGGACTATTCATCTAGAATTCCCCATTCCAAATTCCGCATTCCGCAGAAAGGCGGCAAACCATTTCAAATTCCCAATTCCGCCGCAGGCCAGCCATCCGACGATCAAGCGCCAACGGCGCAACCCCATACCAGCCCGGGGCAACGCCCCGGGATTTCAAAATCGCGGACGCTCAGGGCTGAAAGCCCGGCTCACGGCAGAAGAACTCAGCCGCAGGCAAGTGATCCTTCAGAAACACAAATACCAGATAGTCCAGCGAGCCGAAATTCAGGATAAAGTTTCCAATTGCTGACGGCCAATCCCAGCGTGCCGGAAGGATCTGAAGCGGCGCGATTTTCACGATCTACTTCAAATCCTCCGCGATTGTGGCGAACTGCTCCAGTGCGGCTTCGAGGTCGGCGGCAATGTCGGCGGCGATGACTTCGGGAGCCGGTAGATTCGCGGACTCCTCCAGCGCCTCATCTTTTAGCCAAAAGATGTCGAGGTTCACCTTGTCGCGCTTGGTCAGTTCTTCGTAGGTGAAGGATTTGAATCGCTCGCTTTCCTTCCGGTCGTGGCGGTTCTTCGGATTGTAGCAGGCGACGAAGTCCTCGAGGTCGCTGCGCTTCAGGGTGTTTTCTTTGAGCGTGAAATGCTGGTTCGTGCGCAGGTCGTAGATCCAGAGCTTTTGCGTCCACGGCTTTTCCTGCGCGGGTTTGCGGTCGAAGAACAGGACGTTCGCCTTCACGCCTTGCGCGTAGAAGATGCCGGTGGGCAGGCGCAGGAGCGTATGCACGTCCGCCTGCTTGAGCAGTTCGCGCCGGATGGTTTCGCCCGCACCGCCTTCGAAGAGCACGTTGTCCGGCAAGACCACCGCCGCGCGTCCGTGCTGTTTGAGGATCGTGAAGATGTGCTGGAGGAAATTGAGCTGCTTGTTGCTCGTACTCGCCCAGAAATCGTCCCGGTTGATGATGAGCGATTCCTTGGACGACTCGCCCGCCTCGTTGACGATGGTCACGCTGCTCTTCTTGCCGAAGGGCGGGTTGGCCAGGACGATCTCGTATTCGCCATGCTTCCCGGCCAGCGCATCCTTGGTCACGACGGGCAGTTCTTCCTCCGAATTCCGCCCGTCCGCCCCGGACCCGCCGATGCCATGGAGCAACAAATTCATCGCGCAAAGCCGCGTGACGCTGTCCACCAGCTCGATGCCGAAGAACGTACCGCTCTTGAGCTTCTTCTTTTGTGCCCGGTCGAGTGCATGATGCCGTGCCAGGTAATCATGCGCCGCGAGCAGAAAGCCACCCGTGCCACAGGCGGGGTCGCAGATGCTCTGTCCAGGTCGCGGAGCGATCACGTCCACGATGGCGGCGATGAGCGGGCGCGGCGTGAAGTATTGGCCCGCGCCACCTTTCACATCCTCGGCGTTCTTTTGCAGCAAGCCCTCGTAGGCGTCGCCCTTCACGTCGGCGGAAAGCGATGACCACTGTTCCTTGTCGATCAGGTCCACGATGAGCCGGCGAAGTTTGGCCGGGTCCTGGATCTTGTTCTGCGCCTTGCGGAAAATGACGCCGAGCATGCCCGGCTTCTTGCCGAGTTCCTCCAGCGTGTGGCGATAATGAACTTCCAGCTCGTCGCCATCCTTGGCTAGCAACGCCGGCCAGTCCGCACCCTTGGGAATGGGCGACGGCTTGTTGAACGGCGGTCGCGACTGCTCATCCGCCATCTTGAGGAAGAGCAGAAACGTCAACTGCTCCACATAATCGCCATACGAGAGCCCATCGTCTCGCAAGACGTTGCAATAATTCCAAAGCTTCTGAACCAGTGCGCTGGGTGTGCTCATGGAGTCTTCAATTCTTCCTTCTGCCTTCTTCCTTCGTCCTGGGGCTCCGGCCGTCATCCCGCAGGACGTTGCAGTAGTTCCACAGCTTCTGGACGAGGGCGGGCGCGGTCATGGGTCAGATGTCTGCGAGAGTCCGTTTTTGGTCGATGCGCAAAACCGACAGGAAGATGCCGTCAAGATGATCAAAATCGCCATCCGTAGTGAGCAGCGGCGCCTCAAGAACGGAGGCCGTCGCAGCAATCCAGAGATCGTTCTTTCCCATTTTCCGTGCCGAACTTCCGGACGGGAGGGGACGCGCAGGAAGTTTTGCTTTGCTGTAACAATCAATCTCCGCATACCGCTGGAGGATTGCCGGGCGATGGATCTCAAGAGCCGGGAGCTTGGCGAGGATTTCGGTCAGGAGCTGCGTTTTCTTCTGCTGCCATTCGAACTGCACGGCCAGCGAAAGCATTTCCCCTTTGGAAACGGCGGAAATGACAGCAAAGTTTGGCGCTTCCAACGGCCGGTATCGGGCGTCGACGTACCGGCAATACTCCGCATCGCGGACATAGCCGACAAGGATCCCCGTATCCAGAACGAACCGAGCCACAATCAGTCGTCCCGCAAGGCGTCCAGCAACTCGTCGATGCTCTCATCCCCGGGCCATTTGCCCCGGAGTTGCCCAATCGTCGAGGAATCGATGCGGGCCGTATCAAAAAGCAGGGGCGATTCCTCGATTCGCGGAGACACGGCGAAGACTTCATCGCCCGTTCCGGCGGCGGTCAGTGTCTGCGCTTCCAGGAGTTGCACCTTCCCGGATGGGCGAAAATGCACCAGTCCCTTGATGGTCACCTTGCCTCCCCAGAGATCCCGCAAGTCCTCCGCCGAGAGAAACTCTTCATCCACACGACCCGGCACCTTCTGACCGTCTGGAAGCTCCAACCAAAACCGCTTCTCGCTGTGATGAATGCTGTCGAGCTTCCCGGAAACGACAAACGCCTGTGGCTCGGGGATTCGGTGACGGAGCCGCTCGACTTTCTCAATTTCCGCCAGTCCAAATGTCACCTCATCTGCCGCGCGATCGGGCGAACGAAGCTCGATCGAGGACGCCACTCCCCGGAACAATCGCCGGAACCCCAGCAGGCTCTTCAACACCCCACGGTCGTAGGAGTTGCTTTCCATGTCCCCGACCATTGTGGCGCGAACGGACCGCGAGAAGAGAGAAAGAGCGGTGTCCTCCCCAGACGGCGCGTCCGCGAAGAAGTGCGCTTGGTTGAGATCTTCCCCAAGAAGCTCGGAGAGCACCGGCGCCTCCACCGAGACCATCGTGCATCCCGGACCGATCCCGGTAACCGTGAAATCAACGGCCGAATCGAGCCAAGTTGGAGGCCGCCCCGCTTTGACCGAGGTCCCCTCAACGGCCAAACGGAGCGCCTTCCCGGCGCATTCCGTCACATCCTCCAAGAGTTCCCGCAACGCGGATGCGGCGATCCGGCCCTCGCCTGTGGCGAGTCCGTTGACGTGAAACTCATAGCGGCAGGTGGACACGGAATGCGCGAAGGTCAGTAAATCGTTGACGCGTCAAATATCCCACCTTCGGTGCGTTGAAGCGACAAGAAATCATCGACCCGACTCCGCGAATTGGACGGTGATGGAGGCGGGCAGGCCGCGGAAGACTGCGAGTTTTTGCAGGATCTGGACGACGGCGGTTCCGCCGATGGAGGTACCGTCATGGATGGGTTACTACTCTCCAGCGTCGTCCTTGGCCTCCAACGGCATCCAGGGCAGCTCAGGGAACCGCGCTTGGAAGGCCCTGACGTCCTCCAAGAGCTCGCGGAAATACGCCTTCACGGCAGCAACATGATCGTCCCGGGTGAGAAAGACCCGCAGCCATTCCCAGCGGGTTATGCTCGCCCACTCTCTCGGATTATCCAGTGCCCAAGACTCCCACCCTTTACCCTTCTCCTCAGCCCACTTCTGGAATGCTTCCAAAACCAGGGAGCGGTTCGACGCTTTGGGATCACTCTGGAAAACCAGCCCAAGGGAAACACCGTCGTCCGAATCGGCGGCTGGAAACCAATAGCCAAGGAGCACTTCAAATCCCGGGAACCTTGTCGAGATCATGTAGCAGCCGTCCTTCCCCATCTGACTATGGGCCTTGTTCAACTGTCCTCGCTTGCCGAAGACCTTCTTCCATTCGTCGCAGGCTTCAGCGAGCGTTTCATCGATCACGGCTTTGGCGCCCCGGAAGTTCTCCAGGGCGACCAGATCCGTGGATCGAAATTGATTTCCAACCGACATGTGCCTCTCCTCCATGAACAGCATGAGTTGCTTCTCGAGCCCGTCGCTGCTCTTCCCGGACTTGAGGATCTTGTAAAATTGAAACCAGCGGGCGCGGACAAACTTGACCCCTGGCACCGAGGGATCGGTCGCCTCCTCAAAACTTTGCGTGAGGAATACCAATGTGCCCTGCGCTCCCTCGTCTTCGCACTCCCTTCGGAGCAACGCAGCATATCGGCCGAGTTGGTTTTTGCCCTGCGTGGAGCCCACCTTCGATTCCACAAAAACAATCTGCTTTCCTAACGGGTTACTGATGCGAAGGACGAGGTCCACTCGGCTGTCGGTTTCGTGATCTGCAAGGCCGTCCATCGCATACTGGGTTTCGACGGTGATCGTGGCATCATCCGGAAACTCAATCTCGAGCGTTCTTAACCACAGCTGCGCCAAATGGTGATTGTTCTGAAGAACTGCGGCCACAATCTCGGTCAGGATGTCCTCATGCTGCTCGGCATCCTTGAGACAGAGGCGGCGGATTTCTCGGAAAAGGCTCACGGGGAGGAACAAGGGGCTGAGGCAAACACTAGCTGCTCCACGTAATCGCCGTCTTGTCGCGCCGTAGCAGGTCCAAGGCGGAAGGACAGCCCCTCATGCTGTCCGGCAGCTGCCGGATTCCAGTGGCCCTGATTTTCTGGACGAGAGCGGTATGGTTGCTCATGTTGGGAATTTGGTTAGCAACGGGCGAAACGATATGCGCCTCGTATGCTTTCGCTAAAGAACTTACCCTTTGACCCAGCCTGACAAAACGCTTCGTAAACCGGCTCGGGCACATCGAAATACTGATAGATGTTCCCGTTCTTAAACTCGATTTCGAGTGTCAGGGTCTCCGCTTCGTAACGGAAGCGAGCGATGTTACTTGATTCAGGTGTTTCAAACCATTCCATGATTAATCTCTTTCTTATTCGGGTTGCATTTCAGATTGGCGTGGGGAGCGCGGGTTCTGTCGCCTCCAAACGGTTACTACATCCTCGTAATTTTGAGGTTCTTTTGCGCGATTCCAGCCGCCCGGCCCATTAGTCTGGAACACCACAGGGTCAGCACTGTCAGGGCGACGATTCTCGGCGGGCGGGTTAATGAGCGCGCGAACGGGAAGATGGACGGCCTCACCAACAATGATAGCTTCTCCTATTCGCAGAATTGGTAGCATATCGAGTAGACCTTGAAGGTGCTCCGATACTGCCCCAGCGATATGCTGACGGTCGGATGAGTTTGCCAATCGCATCGCAATCATCGTTCCGCATTGCGAAAGAATTGTTGTATCAATCTCGGAAGGTCTTTGGCTCACCAACATCGCGCCAATCCCGTATTTGCGACCCTCTTTGGCGATACGTCGCACGGCTGCTCCCGCCGGGCCTTGTGCTTCTTTCCCCAAGTAAACATGAGCTTCTTCTAGCACGACAAGCAGTGGTCGCTCACGTCCGCCCTCAGAGAGGTATCTGGCCCAAAACATCGCTTCGTAAACTATTCTAAGCACTGCACCAACCAGAGGGTTGACGATAGATGACGGAACCCCCGAAAGGTCGAGGATTGTCACGGGCATAGCTCCGCCCAGCCAGTCCGCAAGCAAAGTATCGAGGTCTTGACTTGTTTCTCCGCTGACTGCTGGCAGCCACGGCCCTGGCCGAAAGAGAAAATCTAGCCGAGTATCACGAAGCCGTGAAGCCAAGCCTTCCAGTGGACGGGAAATTCGCAGAGGATATTGGCTCAACCAGACCTGACCTTGCTGGATGCTCCGGAATCGCGGAGGGACAACAGTCATTGCATCCCCAGCTTGGATCGGCGTGCCTGGTGCGGATTCCTCGAACGCCATCGTCTCAGGCCTTTGCGCTGCTTGTTGTGCGGTGTGCGTGGCGTTAACCAGACAATGAAGGTCAAACCAGAGCTTGTGGATGCTAAATGGAATTGGGCTGTCAGCATTGACTTGATCGACCGTGATCGGCGGACTGTCGAGATACGCGAGTGCGGCGCGTTTTCTTTTCGTAATTTCCTCCAGAACTGCACCGCGCTCTGTGTCGCCAAGCGAGCCAAACGTAATAGGCAGCAGTTCGTCTGAAGTCATCGCCCAGTATGGAACGTTGAGCTGCCGTTCCCCTCTCGCTGCATCGGGATTGACCCTGAAGACCGTTGCACGATCGCGAAGAGCAGTTGCATACTCGCCGTGCAGATCAAGGATGATAACTCGAGCAGAAGGAAACCTTGCTGGATCAGTCAAAGTGCTCAACAAGCCCGCTACCGTCGTTGATTTGCCAGCGCCAGTTGTTCCGACAACTGCTGAGTGCCGGGTGATTAGCCTGTCCAGATCAACCAATGCCGGGATTGATTCAGAGCTAGCAATCTGACCGATAGCGATTGTCTGCGGCTCATCTGGCCTTCCGTATATTTTCGCGAGGTCATGTTCAGTGACGAGGTGAACGGGATCTGAAACTGTTGGATACTGCGAGAGTCCTCGGAGAAATTTTCCAAACCTTCTACCTTCACCGACCAACTGCACCGTCATCCAGCGCCGACCAAATGGTTCAGTCTCAGCGAGCTTTTCCGGAACAGCTCCTGCGCCGACTTGGGAGACGACTCCGAAAAGGTCCACAAGGCCAAGCGGTATCCGCACGAAGCTACCAACTTGACCGATTCTGTAACCTGCACCGTTTATGAATGTCAGGCCCGAAACAGTTTCTTCTGACAGGACAACGCTAATGGTTGCACCACGAACGTCCTCAACCGTGCCGAGGTAGGTGGGGTCAGATGGCATGACTGCCTCCGGGAGATTCTTTTCCAATTAACGCGGCGAGGAACTTGCCTAAGCGCACGAAGTCGCCGAGGTGAAAAGATGCAACTTTTGTAGCGCCGGCAGTAGGATCTGCTTCCAACTCGACAGCGCCTGACCAAATGCCGGTGTCACCGGGATCGCGGTTATCCCAAATACCATTTCGCGTCCCAATGATAGCTCCATCCCGCGCCATAAGCGAAAGGTTGCCTGCCGTGGTCGCGAGTTTGGTTGCCTCAGGATAATCGGCGAGCTTGCCATACAAGAGGCCAAATACCGCAGACCTCGGACTGCCTGTTAAGCCCTCCAATAAACACGCGTTCAAATGTTCATCGCGAAAGGAATAACCACAAACGACCAGAACGCTTGAAGGTTTTCTGATGAACGTGCGCAGGCGATCAATCATCGCCAAATATGGCATCCGCCGGCTTTCGTCATACTTCAGATGGGACGGGTGGATGATACAATTGTTAAATACTGATCCCCCGCGACAGACTTGGTTCGAAGCATTGAGTGCCCAGTTGATCGATCCGTGAAGCTTCCACAACCGCGCCCAACGAGGAGGAAATTCGTCGTGGTCGATTGAGTGTGAATCTAGAAAGGCATCTTTCGAACCACTAAAGCCGTCAAAGTAAGGGATTCGAAAACGTTCGAGTGCCTGTTCCACTAATAAATCATAATTGGTCGTAAAAATCTCAACCGGCTGAGCCCTGATTGTTGAACCTATCCACGCAGCCACCTGCGAATATGGATTCTCTCCAGTGGGCAAAGCGCGCTCGACGCGTTCACCGATACATCTACAAATCTCATCCTCCAGGGAATTGAGGTCTGCCACTGCAAGATCGCGGACGTTCCCAGCTCCGGCAATCGCCTTCAAACCCCGAATGAAGCTCAACTGCGTCTCTACGTTGATTGAAGCGTGTCCGTCATCGGTCAAGTGTTTCAAAACCGTCTCAAAAGCTGCCGCATGAGCTCCCGCTCGCAGTTTTGTGGCCACGAGACTCGTGAGACCGGCAACGTCGGGGATGAGTGGCTCTGTCCCTCCGGTGATGGAAACTCGAATCGAGACTGGACAACCGGCAGCGAGGAAAATACCGAGGCTACGCTTGTCCTGAGAAAGGCATTGTTGAAGGTAGTTAACGTGCCGCGTTGGATCGTGTGTGATGCTCATTGTTGTTCCTATTATGTGAGTTCTCCGGTGAAGGCTTTTTGGAGGATGGACTGGCGGAGGCGGGTGGCGCGCTGGAGGTTGGCGGTCACCACCGACTCCAATCCCTTCACCACGCTCAATCGCCGCTCCACTTCCGCCACGATCCGCGTCTGCTCGGCGAGGGGTGGGATTGGAAGCGCCATATTGGCAAAGTCGGTAATCGATAGATGTTGGATCGCGACGCCGCGAGCCTTCGCCCAAGTAGGCTTTTGTGTTAGTTCGGACTCTATGACCGCAAGCATGAATTTCCTCTCCATCGGACAGGATCGAAGCCAAATGACCGCAACACTCTGGTTTATACAGAACTCGCGGTCGGTATCCACAACTGCGGCTCGACCAATCGTTCCGTCCTTTGTTATCAAGATGTCGCCGGGCAGCGGGCAGTCTTTCTCCGAGAGCTTCGCGTAGGCATCTCTTGTTGTGAGATGCGCCCCATCGAAATCAATCCGTCTTTTGTTCACGCCCTTGGCTGTGATTATCGGAATCCCGGCGTCAACGTGCGGCATGGGCCGCGTAAAGCCGTAAGTTACCCAATTCGAGACCTGATTCCATGTGCCCCAAATCCAGCCATCGGGGAGCGAAGGAAGAGTGGCAGTTTGAGGTTGGGCAGGTTCGACGTATCTCCTTTTCGTTTTTGCGTCCACCTGCTGTCTGTCGAACCACTGGCGGCGCGCGGTGAGGATGCGGGCGAGGAGTTCCGTGCCTGTTTCAAATTTCGCTCTCGACTTCTGCCCTCTGCCCTCTGACTTCTGAAGCTCTGCCTCCGTGGGAACGAGGCGGCCTTCGCAGGCGGCTTTGAGGACGGCGGCGCGGTAGCGTTTGAGGTTGGCCTGCACCCGCCGCAACGCCGCCACCCCCGCCTCCAGCCGCGTGAATTGCTTCTCAATCTCCGCCACAATCCGCCGCTGTTCGGGAAGGGGTGGGAACGGAATATGCGTATTACGGATGATGCCTTGGCTGATGTTTGGCTGCGCTCCGCCTTTACCTTGCTCGACAAGGTCACGTCGTTTGCTCTCCAAGAACCGATATAAATAACGCGTGTCGAGGCAGTCGCGCGGAAAGATGGCGCACACTGCCTGATTTGTCGCCGCGTCGATTCCTAGAACGCCGAGCTTGCCGACCGTTGCGCCGTAGAGCGCAATGCAAAGCGTGCCTTTTGGAAAAACTTTTGCATTCGACGATTCGAGGGCTTCCTCGGTTATCGTTTCGCCGGTTTCGTAAACAACGCTGTCGCCAAGCTCCCCCGACTTCACCCAAGGAATTTTGCCGCCGTAAAATTGTGGCCTGTCGCGGCGTGGTGTTCCTCCGCTTGTTGTCTTCGCGATATCACCAAGACGGACGAGCTTCCATCCTGCTGGAAGGTCTTTCGCCCCTTCAGGCCTCGACTTGTTTTGGGATGCGTGACCCAGGGCGGTGTCGCTGCACTCCTTGCCCTCAGCTGATTTCTTTCGCCCGGTTGGGGCTGCGGTGTCGGGCTTCGCACTCATTTCCGCGACTCCAGTTGCTTGCGCGTTTTCTCCAGTTCGGTTGCAAGGACTTTTTCATCCGGCAGCGCGGTGAGGTATTCGCGGACGAGCATTTTCGTCGGCAGCGCTTCGGTGGCGTAGCGCACGAGGGCCTCGCCTTTCCCGGAACAGAGGATGACGCCGACGGGCGGGTTTTCGCCGGGCTGCGACCAGTGCTCGCGGGCGTAGTTCAGATAAACATTTACCCCATGAGATAACCCTTGAGGCGCGATTTGATGTAACGCTTGCCCCATGCAGTCTTGAGATACTTTTCTCGCCTGGTCGCGTCGGCCTGATCGTGGCACGCCTCGTAGTAAACTAGATCGAGCGGGCGACGATTTTCGGTGGATCGAACAAGACCACCGTTGTGTTGCTCGATTCGCCGACGAAGGTCGTTGGTGTAGCCCACGTAGAAATTGCCGTCGAACTGGCTTCGTAACACGTAAACGTAGTGGAAAGTGTTCATATATCACGGGGTAAATCTGCCCGGCGTCGGCGTGGGTGAAGCGGCCGAGTTTCAAATCGAAGATGACGAGGCAGCGCAGGCGGCGGTGGAAGAATAGCAAGTCCACGCGATACCAATCGTCGTCGATGCGCAGCCGGCGCTGGCGGCCGATGAAGGCGAAGTCGTTGCCGAGTTCGAGCAGGAAGGTTTCGAGGTGCTGGATGAGGGCGGCTTCGAGGTCGGTCTCGGAGTATTCGTCGCGCAGACCGAGGAATTCCAGGACGAGCGGATGGCGGATTTCCTCGTCGGCGCTGACGACGTCGCCGGGCTGGGGCTTCGCGCCTCTGGCGAGCATGGCGGCCTTGTTGCGCGAGAGAGCGGTGCGTTCGTAGAACTGGCTGTCGATCTGCCGCGCAAGCTGGCGCACGGACCAGCCGCCGCGCAGGGCCTCGGTATGGTAGAAGGCAAACGCCTCGGCCGACCGGCTGCGGCTGATGAGCAGAACGTAGTGCGACCATGGCAGCGGGAAGGCGCGGGCGAGGTCGGCGAGGCTAAATTGTGCAGACGGCGTCTGCATTTTTCGAGACGGCGTCTGGGAAATTGAGGCCACCGTCAATTCGTTCGACACTGTCGAACATATTTGAACGGGGGCGGAAGATTCGTTCGACGCTGTCGCACCAATTTCAGGATTTGGGAACGCTTGATAAAACTGACGGAATCGAATCAAATTAGGACGCACGAAACCGCGGCCAAATTTGGCAGTCAGATCTTGGGAAAGACGTTCCAATAATGCTTCACCGTATTCGGCTCGTTTTTCACCGCCCTGCTCAAACTGCACAATGCGCCGACCGACTTCCCAATATGAGGCGGTCATGAACGCATTGACGGTGCGCACGCTTGCCCGCCGCGCGGCTTCCAGCAATTCACTAACGTCGCTGACCAAGCCGGAGTAGTCATGGCTGACGGCGGAGGAGACGGACTTGGTTTTCTTGGCAGGTTTGCTCATGCGGCCAAGGTGTTGTTGAGTTCTTCCAACAAGGCCGGGAGGGCATCGCCGAAGAGCTGATGGGCTTTCCCAAGGCCACCCTGTTGCGAAAACGGGGCGTAGTCGAAATCCTCGGGCTCAATGCTCAGGCTGGTGGCGATGTGGTCGCGGATGAGGTTGAGCCAGGCGAGCTGGTCGGGGGTGAAGACGGTGCCGGCCTTGGCTTTGTCCATGAGCCATTCTTGGAAGCGTTCGCTCACAGAGTCGGCGAAGGGGGCGAGGACGGGCTGGTGTTCCAAGGCGAAACGGACGAGGGAGACGAGGTCGGCGAAGCGTCCGGCTTGGGAGCGGCCTTTGACATTTTCCGGGCGCGTGGCAGCGAAGGCGTTCCAGAGGTTGTCCTCGGTGAGGGCGGCGTGGGTTTCGTGCAGTTTCTTCTCCAGTTCCTTGAGCATGGGCTCGGTGAGGCGCTGTTTGTAGGGGCGGCTGTAGAGGATTTGCAGCGCGGCAATCTCGGCGCGGTGTTGCTCGATGTATTCGCGGAAGGATTTCACGAGCGCGGACGCCTTTTCCTTCGCGGCGGCGTCGAAGTCGGACATGATGAGTTTGTCGATGGTGACGGTGTCGATGGTCTGCTCAGCGTCCTGCTTGGCCTTGGCGAGGGCGTCGCGCAGGGCGGGCAGGTCGAACGGGGCGCAGGCCGCGTCGGCCAGCTCCTTCTTGGCGGCTTCAAATTGCTCGGGCAACACTTCGGCGGGTGATGCGCCGGGTTTGCCGGTGGCCTTTTCTGCAATGGCATCGGGGTCCACGGCCCGGAGCAAGGCGGCGGACATTTGGGAAAGGGAAAGATCGCCGGCCAATTTGTGGATCTCCTGCCGGCCCGGCTCGCCAATCTCGCGGTCCAGCCTTGCGAGGCGTCCGGCGAGGGTGGTGAGGCTGTCTTCGTCGCGTTTGCCGAGGGCGACGCCGAGCAGGAGCTTGTCGAAGGCGACGCTGCGCTGGCGCTCGAGCGGACGGGAATCGGTCTTGTCGCTCTCGCACACGCCCACGGCATCCACGATGACGAAGTGGGTCTTGGCCCGCGCATCAGCGCCGCTCACGGCCTGCAAGTCGGTGGGGGTGAGGACGCGCGTGCCGCGGCCTTTCATCTGCTCGAAGTAGGTCCTGCTGCGGGTGTCGCGCAGGAAGAGAAGACATTCGAGCGGCTTGATGTCGGTGCCGGTGGCGATCATGTCCACGGTGACGGCGATGCGAAGCTGCGGCGAGGTGCGGAACTCCTGGATGAGCGTCTCGGATTTTTCGTAGCGCTTCGTCTCCGGGTTGTAGGTCTTGTAGGTGATCTTCTTGGCGAAGTCGTTGCCCTTGCCGAAAACTTCGCGCACGAGATGCACGGTGTCCTCAGCGTGGGAGTCGTCCTTGCAGAAGATGAGCGTCTTCGGGACGAGGGTGCGTCCGGGGAAAAGCTGGGTCGTCAGCGCCTCCTTGAACGCCTGTAGGACGGTGCGGATTTGGGACTTCACCACGACGGAGCGATCTAGGGCGGTGGCGGCGTACGCGAAATCCTCGTCGAGGCGTTCCCAGCGAACACTTCGTGTTTCTTTATTGCGGCGGTCCACGTAAAAGCCCTTCTCCACTTTGCCGCCCTTCTCGGTGACCTCGGTGCGGATGCGATAGACATCGTAGCCGACATTCACGCCATCGGCGACGGCGCGCTCGTGGTTGTATTCCATCACGAGGTTTTGATTGAAAAAGCCGATGGTCTGTTTGCTCGGCGTGGCGGTGAGGCCAATGAGGAAGGCGTCAAAGTATTCGAGCACCTGACGCCAAAGGCCGTAGATGGAGCGATGACATTCATCGACGACGATGAAGTCAAAGGCCTCGATGGGGATGGCCGGATTGTAGGCGACGTCCTTCGGGCGGGTGTCAGCGGTGGCAATTTCGTAACCGGATTTTTCGTCGATGTCCTCGTCGAGTTCCTCGCCGCGCAGGATGGAGTAAAGGCGCTGCACGGTGCAGATGGTGACGCGGGCGACGGAATCGAGGGCGTTCGAGGTGAGATGCTGGACGTTGTAAACCTCGGTGAACTTGCGGCCGGTGTCGGGCGCAACAAATTGATCGAACTCGCCCTTGGCCTGGCGTCCGAGGTTCGCGCGGTCGACGAGAAACAGGACGCGTTTTGCCCCGGCGTGCTTGATGAGCCGGTAGGTGAAACTGCACGCGGTGTAGGTCTTGCCGGCGCCGGTGGCCATCTGGATCAGCGCGCGCGGGTGGTTCATTACCAGAGATTGCTCAAGATTCGTGATGCCCTCGACTTGGCAGGCGCGGAGATTCTGCTCCGACAACGGATGGGCCGTGGGCATGGCGACGAGCCGGGCGCGGAGTGTGTCGGGAAGCGCGAGCCATGCGGCGAGTGTCTCGGGGCGATGGAAGGTAAAGACCCGGCGGGATCGGGGCGCGGGATCGCGTTCGTCACGGAAGAAGGTCTCGACGCCGGTGGACTCGTATAGGAAGGGAAGCGAGCCGGAGGATGCCGCCTGAATGATGTCGGGAAGATTCCCCGCATAATGCCCCGACTGCTCGGCGACACCGGAGAGAAGTGTGCCTTGCTTCTTCGCCTCGATCACGCCAACAGCTTTGCGGTCCAAAAGCAGGAGGTAGTCACAAGTGCCGGATTTCAAAGGGGCCTCCCGGAGTGCGATGCCACGGCCGGCCGAGGGATCGAACTGTTTGTAATCCTGCACGACCCATCCGGAAGCGGCGAGTTGCGCGTCGATCTGCTGGCGGGCGCGCTGTTCGGGGGCTCCGGCAGTTTGCCAGCGGTCCATGAAGGCTTGCGGAGCGGTGGGATCGGACATCGCAACAAAGCGGACTTAATAGCGCAATGGGATGCTCCCGGCAAGTTTTCGGCGCTTTGCGCCGAATTTGGAATTCGGAATTTGGATTTTGGAATGGTTTGCAGCGCGTTTCGCTGAATTTGGAATTGGGTTGCGGCGCGTTGCGCCGCTTTTTCATTTCCAAGCCTGGACGTTGAGGTCCTTGATGCTTTTGAATTCCGCAGCGTTGCGGGTGATGAGGGTGGCACCGAGGCTGCGGGTCTGGGCAGCGATGAGGAGATCGAGCGGGCCGATGGTCGTGCCGCTCGCTTCCAAGGCTGAACGAATGTCGCCGTAGTGTTGAGCCGCTTCAAGGGTGAAGTCGGCTATCCAAAAGAGGCTCAGAAAGGCCTCCAGACGGTCGGCGTGGTGGGGATGCGTGCGCCTGTTTTTCTGCACGCCGGTCCAGAGTTCTGCCGCGACGATCACAGGGATGCCCGTGACGGCGGGGTCGGGAAGTTGATCGAGCCCGGGCTGGTTGCGCAAAACCGGGATGCAGATGCTGGAATCCAGAAGGAATACTGGCTTCACGAAGCGTCAGAATTAGAACTCCGGGATGGGACGCTCATGCCGCGTGGGCCTGGGCGGCGGTTCGGGGAAGTCACCGGCATCAGGAAATTTCTCCGCCAGGTGGCGTGCGATCTCGGAGAAGGTCCGGAACTTGGGAAGCGGCACGGGCTTGAGAACGACCTCATCATCCCGCTTTTCGATCAGAACTTCCGTGCCCTCAAAGCGAAAGGCCTTCGGCAGGCGAACGGCCTGACTGCCTCCATGCTGGAAGATTTTCGCCGTCTTCATATCTACATGTTGTAGATATTTTTAAGGACGTCAAGCCGCGAGCCCTTCGTTGAGCTCATTCCGCCTCCGCCGATCTGCTAGGCCGGAACAAGCGGGCAGCTTGGGCGTTCCAAAGGGCGATTGCAGGCATCGCTCGTGGCGCTGCGCGCCGAATTTGGAATTCGGAATTAGGATTTTGGAGTGGCGGCGAGGGCTGGAGGGCGCCATTTGCCGTCTCGAATCCTTTGCGGCCTTCGCGAGAAATCCTGTTTTTTGGACAGAATTTACAAAATTTACAGAATTCGGGCCTGCGGCAGCAGCGGCTGGTGCCGTTTGCCGTCTTTCGGATCCTTCGAGGCCTTCGCGAGAGATCCAGTTTTTGGACAGAATTAACGGAATTCAGACGGGGCCGGCTTGCGGCGGGTTGCGCCGAAATGGTTCAGTCACTGGCCAGCGCGAATTGCATTTCGCGCGTGCGGTCCACTACCTTGGAGGCGTCGAGCAGTTCAAAACGGACCACGCCGCCGTCGTAGCCGAAATCAGCGATGACCCCGGGGCGCACTTCATCACTCTCCCGGATCCTCGCCTCACGAAGGGTGATCGTGAGAGTGTCGGTTTGTGGGTCGTATTCGACTTTCATAGTCCTCCTTCCGGCAGATACTTTCTGAATCTCGACGTTTTGTAGAGAGTTACAACGGCAATTTCCTCATCGGTTTCCTCAATCACAACACGCATCAGCATCCTCTCACCGGTTACCTTATCCAGATACGGCCTCGTGACAATCGTGCGAGGCGGCCGGACCAATTCGACCTGGAGCGGGTCGCGGACGGCGACTTCCACCTCCTCCCTCGCGATATCGCGAGCCTTCAGGTTGGCTTTGAGAACGGTGGCACTTCGAAGCCCTCGTGGCCTTTGCGAGAGATCCAGTTTTTGGACAGAATTTACAAAATTTACAGAATTCAGGCTGGTGGCAGCACGGGTTGGTGCCGTTGGCCGTCTTCGAATCCTTTGTGGCCTTCGCGAGAAACCCTGTTTTTGGACAGAATGAATTTACAGAATTCCGGAGCAGCCGAGGCGGGGTGGCACTTTTGCGAGCTTCGCGTGAAGCTTTGGGAGGGAAATACAGCCCGGCCGACCCGTGCTGCTTGCGTCCCCCTCGCGTTGCAGCTTCTGCCCTTCGGCCGGGCTGTTCCCTTGATGCTAAATAAGCAGGTGCCGTGCCAAGTTGGGGCGGGTCAGGGTGCGAATTCGTCGAGGACGAATTCGGGGAGACCGGCTTTCATGGGCAGGGGGCGTTTGCAAGTGGTGGTGAGGTCGATCCAGCGGCGTTCGGTGGAGGATTCGTGGATGGCCTGCATAACGTCGACGGCGTGGAGGGCGATGCGTTCGTTGGCACGGTGGTCGCGTCCGGAGGCGAGTGCGGCGGCCAGGTCGGCGAGTCCGAGTCCGCGGGTATTTTCGAGGTATCCGTGGGTGGGCGGGATTTCCTGCCATTCGTCGCGTCCGCGGGAGATCTCGACTTTGCCACCGAAGCCGTTGGGGTCGGGCACGCGGAGGGAACCGCCGTCACCATAGACCTCGAGGCACGGGTTTGAGTGCCGTCCGCGCAGGTCGAAGCTCATGGAGAACGTGCCGGTGACCCCGTCGGCGAATTCCAGGAGTGCAAGCACGTGGGTGGGCACTTCGACGCGGACGATTTTCCCGGCCTTCGGCTGGCTGGTGATCGTCCGTTCGGCGTACGTGATCGAGGCACTTCCGGAGACGCGGCGCACGGGGCCGAGAAGGGCGATGAGCGCGTGGAGGTAATAGGGGCCCATGTCGAAGACCGGTCCGCCGCCTTTTTCGTAATAGAATTCCGGCGAGGGATGCCACGTCTCGTGACCGCCGCCGAGCATATTGGCGGTGAAGCCGATCGGACGGCCGATGGCGCCGCTGTCGATCAATTGCCGACAGGTTTGGTGTCCGCCGCCAAGGACGGTATCCGGGGCGCATCCGACGCGTCGTTTGGCCTGCCCGGCGACAGCCGCGACGGAGAGGCCCTCCTCGCGGGTGAGTGCAAACGGCTTTTCGCTGAACACGTGTTTGCCGGCGTTGAGCGCGGCTTGGTCGATCTCGGCATGCGCGGCCGGGATCGTCAGGTTCAAGACGAGGTCGATGTCCGGATCGGCGATCAGTCGATCGGGAGTGAGGACGCGCGGGACGCCGAACTCGGCGGCTTTCGCCTTCGCGACCTCGGCGTTCAAATCCGCGCAGGCCGCGAGATCGAGATGGGCAAATTTTTGGATGGTCGGGAAATACGCCTTGGCGATGTTGCCGCAGCCGATGACACCGACGCGTGTCTTCAAGATTCCCCTCCCCGCGCGGCCCAGACGAGGCCCCGGCGCACGATCTGGCGCATGGGTCCGGATTCGTCAAACTCGGACAGCGCATGGCCGAGCGATGAGTAGAACACACGGCCGGCTCCCCAGGTTTTGGTCCACACCACCGGCATGACGGCGCGGCGGCCTTCGTAGACATAAACCGTCTCAGCGAGCACCGTGATCACCGGGTCGACCATCATGTAATATTGCTCGGACGAGTAGGCGAATTCCTCGGGCGTGCCGTCCGTGATCGGGTGTGCGACGGCGGTCTTGCGCACGGTGTAGGCGCCGACGTGTGGGTGACCGACAAAGTGCCCGCCGACCATCCATTCGTAGTCAATGTTGCCGCGGAACGCGTCGCTCATTCCCCCATGCACGCCGGCGAGTCCGGCTCCCTCGCGCACGGCGGTGAGCAATCCGGCCGATTGTTCCGGCGACAGTTTGCCCGTCGTCCAACACGGAACGATGACGTCAAAGGTGCGCATCTGCTCGGCGTCGGCGAGGATCTCGGTCGAGTCGACGACCAAGGGGTCGAAATTGGCAGCGCGGAGATCGTCGGCGAGGAGGGCGGCGACTTTGGCGGGTTCGTGACCTTCCCAGCCTCCCTGGAAGATCAACGCACGACGTGGAGGGGATTGCTTCATGGTGAATTTCGGTCACGATGTCAGGCGTTCCGACTGGACTCAATGGATTCGCCTTTCAGAAACATGGATTATTCGTTCACCCACTGCGATCCCCTGCCCCGCGCGTTTCCCACGCCCTGGCCGGTGTCGTCGATCGGTTACGTCCCGCGCAAGGGCGACTGGGTGCACCGGCGGTTCGCGACCTGTAATTTCTCGTTCATTCTCTCCGGGGGAGGAATCTACAGAAAAGCCGGGGCCGAGTGGGCGGTCCGCTCACCGTGTGTCATCACCCAGTGGCCCGGTGAACTCGTCGAATACGGACCGCAGCCGGAAGGCCGCACCTGGGAGGAACTTTTCCTGATTTATCCGGCGTCGACCATGCGGGTTTTCCGGGCCTCCCGGCTCGTCGATGCGTCCCGGCCGATCTGGGAAATCCGGAACACCGCCGCCGTCGACGAGGTGCTCACGAATTTGAGAGAACTGCTCGGACAAACATCACAAGCCGGCGCGGCGGACCGCATCGATCGCGTCTGTGAACGCCTGGTCGTCGAGAGCCTCCTCGGTGCGAATTCGTCCGACAGTCCAAGCGACGTCCGTCCGCTCCAGGATTTGCGCCGCCGGATGGAACTCCGACCGGCGCAGACGGTCGACTGGGCGTCCGAGGCGCGGGCCGTCGGCATGTCGGAATCGACATTTCGCCGGCGCTGGCTGGAAGCATTTGGTGTGCCGCCGGGCCAGACGCTCCAGGAAGCCCGCATCCGTCGCGCCCGCCGCCTCCTCGCGGAAACCCGCCGTCCGGTCAAAGACATCGCCACCGAATGCGGGTTCGATGATCCGCTTTATTTTTCGAGGCGCTTTCGGGAGTTGACGGGCTCCAGTGCGCGTGCGTACCGGCGGACGCACAGCGCTTCTCAGATCGCCTGAACGCCAGATTTGGTTTCGCGCCATTCGCGCGGCGTCTGCCCCATCCGGCTCCGGAAGACGCGGATGAAATACGACGGCTGTCGGAACCCACAGGACCACGCAATCTCGGAAACATTACGGGCCGAGCGGGCGAGCAGGTCGCAGGCGAGTTGAATGCGCTCGCGTGTGATCCAGGCATTCAACCCGACGCCATGGACCGCACGGAACACGCGCGAAAGGTGGTCAGGCGAGCACGAAAGGGCCTGCGCGACAAGCGCCACGGTGAGCTCCGGTTGCGAGATGTGGAGCCGGATCCACTTTTCCGCCTCCGAGACGAGGTGCGGGATTGGCTCGCGCCGGCCCAGCCCGGGATGCAGCACCATCGACAGGGCGGCGGTCAGAAAGGTCTCGACCAGCGAGCGGAGAAAACGCTGCCGATGATCGGGATGCAGGAGCACCGAGGCCCCCGCACTCTCCAGAACGCGGAAGGCCTCGGCGGAACCGGGAACGAGTGTTGCGTTCGCCGAGTGGATGCGCCGCTGGCGGTCGGCCCGCGCTTCGACGGCGAGCGTATCCGCGCCGGATCGCATGAAGACGCGGATCCCGTAACGGGTCCGGAAATCCAGCGGAATCTCCCCGTGCGGAACCCCGGCGGGCATGATGCAGAAATCTCCAGCACGTAAAACAAAGACCCCGGCCGGCGTGTCAAACTCGGTGCCGCCGCCGATTTGAAGGAAAAGTTCCGGATCCGGGTGGAAGACCGCGCTGCCATGCCGCCGGTGCAGGCCGACTGCCGCCGGAACTTCGATGCGGGCGCGGCCCGTGCGCAGGCGTCCGAGTGCCCAGCAGATGTCCCGTGCGCAGGGATGGGATTCCTCCTCGGCCATGTCGGATTTGTGCAATAAACCAAGGAGATGTGCAATCCGATCCTCTTGAACGACAAAGAGGAATCCGGCATTTCACCAAGCAACGGCCAATCAACCCTCGGTCCGTCCAAGCCCAATATTTCGAATCGGATTTGTCTTATGTCCAACCCAACCCGTGTCCTCGTTTGGGGAGAATTCCGCCACGAGAAGAAGAACCCCAAAGTTGCCGCCATCTACCCGGATGGCATGCACGAAACAATTGCCGCCTTCCTGCGCAAGGACGAGTCGCTCGAAGTGCGAACCGCCTGGCTGGACCAACCGGAGCATGGTTTGACGGAGGAGGTTTTGGACGCCACGGATGTCCTCATCTGGTGGGGACACATGGCGCATGGGGACGTTGCGGATGAGGTCGTCTCGCGCGTTCAGCGTCGGGTGCTCGAAGGGATGGGCCTCGTGGCGCTGCACTCGGCGCACTATGCCAAGATTTTCAAACGCCTGCTCGGAACGACGTGTTCGTTGAAATGGCGCGAGTCGACCGACAAGGAACGCATTTGGAACATCCGGCCGTCGCACCCGATCACCCAGGGGCTCGGCGACCATTTTGTGATCCCGGCGGAAGAAATGTATGGCGAGCCATTCGGCATCCCGGAGCCGGACGAATTGATTTTCATCTCGTGGTTCACCGGCGGCGAGGTCTTCCGCAGCGGCGCCACGTGGCAGCGCGGGAACGGTCGGATTTTCTACTTCCGTCCCGGCCACGAGACCTACCCGACCTATCACCAACCGGAGGTGCAACTCGTGATCCGCAATGGCGTTCATTGGGCCGCGCCGCTGGTGAGAATCCCGGACGCCTGTCCGAACTCACCGGCGCTCGAGCCTTTGCCTGAGGATCCCGAAGCGGCCGAACGTCCGACCGAAGGCTTTCGCTGAGATCATCATGAAAAAGAAAACGTCCCCGATCCGGGTGGCCATTGTCGGCACCGGCGGCATGGCCAATGTGCATGCCGAGCGATTCAAGAGCATCAGCGGCTGCGAGGTTGTCGCCGGATGCGATGTCGACCCCGAGCGCGCCCGGGTTTTCTGCGAACGGCACGAAATCCCGAACGCCTTCGACTCGTTGGACAAAATGCTGGCTTCGGGCCGGGTCGATGCGGTCTCGGTGGTGACGCCCGATGCGTTCCATTCGCCCGTAAGCCTCGCCTGCATGAAGGCCGGCAAGCACGTCCTGTGCGAAAAGCCGCTGGCGGTCGATTACCCGCAGGCGAAAAAGATGCTCGCCGCTGCGAAGAAGGCCGGCGTGATCAATATGGTGAATTTTTCCTACCGCGACTGGCCGTGCATCCAGGCCGCGGCCGCCTCGATTCGCCGCGGTGAACTGGGCGAAATCCGGCACGTCGAGGCCAGTTATCTCCAGGCCTGGCTCGCGTCGACCGTCTGGGGCGACTGGACGAACAATCCCGCGTGGCTCTGGCGCCTTTCGACCGCCCACGGGAGCAAGGGCGCACTCGGCGACGTCGGTGTCCACATTCTCGACTACGCGACTTATCCGGTGGGACCAATCCGGGAGGTCAACTGCCGACTCAAGGCCTTTCATAAAGCCCCCAAGGACCGCATCGGCGAATACAAGCTGGATGCCAACGATTCCGCCGTGATGCATGTCGAGTTTGCCAATGGCGCACTGGGCGTCATCCACACGACGCGCTGGGCGGGCGGCCACCAGAACCGGCTTTATCTCAAGATCTGCGGAACCAAAGGCTCGATCGACATGGACTCGGAACGTTCCACCAAGTCCTACCGCGAATGCCGGGGCGACGGATTCCACAAGGCCGAATGGCGCGACGTCGAATGCCAACCGGTCCCGAACAACTACGAGCGTTTCATCCGCGCAATCCGAACCGGGAAACCGGGCGAACCGGATTTCGCCCGCGGTGCCGAAATCCAGCGGATCCTCGACGCCTGCTTCGTGTCCGAGCAAGAACGGCGGGCGGTCCGGATCTAGCCGAAGCGCGGTAGCCCGGGGAAAGTTCGCCGCGCCACGTCTCGAAGGGAGCGTTACGTGCGCTGGCGCCGGGAATCCAACCCTTTCAGGGTTGCCTTCCCTGCTGATGAAAACCCAGGGTAGGCGCGCCTTCGTCGCACCAACCCTGGGCTGAGGCGGTGGAACGCCTTTGGCGTTCGCGTTTTAAATGAATGCGCGAGGCCCAGACGCCGTCCTCCCAAACTGCCAAGCATTCCCGAGGCTGCGAGGTCGGCGGGTCAGCTCACGCCGGACGCACGGACGCCTACGGCGTCCCACCCAATAGCCCTGGGTTGCCGAGCCTGTGAGGCTACCCAGGGCCGTCATCCCGCCCGTTCGCAACCCTGAAGGAGGTTGCATTCCTCGCTGACGCAAAAACCCGACGGTTGGTGCGGGGCGCTCAGTTTCACGCGCGAGGCGCGGACGCCAACGGCGTCCCATCCGTCAGCCCTGGGTTGCCGAGCGGGCGAGGCTACCCAGGGTCGTCATCCCGCCCGTTCGCAACCCTGAAGGGGGTTGCATTCCTCGCTGACGCAAAAACCCGACGGTTTGTGCGGGGCGCTAAGCTTCTTTTCAGCCAACGTCCAACGCGTAGTCCCAGGCGAACCGCCGACCGCGGATCCGGTAGGCGGGCAGCGTGTCGGGGCCGCAGCTGGCGGTCCCGACCCCGCGGTGGGCCGCGTCGAGCGTCAGGACGGTTTCGTTGGATGGCGAGAGTTCCGTCACGTGCTTCGCCGCGAAGAGGGCCTCGGTCCGAAACGGGATCGCACTGAACGCCAGCGGGGCGGACGGCGTGAAGCGCAGATCCGATCCGCCGCCGGCGAGTTCGATCCAATGCACATCGCTGCGCAGGCCATATTCCTGCGGCATGACATACGGCGGGAGCTGTCGGGCGACTTCGAACGCGTGGATTCCGAAATGCGCCGAAGATTTGCGGTCCGGGTAATTCTCATGAGGACCGCGGCCGTAGAACCGAACGTTGGAAAGCTTCGGGTCCAAGAACCACCGGAACCCGACCCGGGGCAGGTCGACCAGATCATCGGCTCCCAATCGCACGTCATGAAAAATCCGCAGCCCGGCTTCGGACGAAAACTCGAATCGTGTGGTAAGCCGGAAATCGTCCCACCGTCCGCGCCCGCTGAGTCGTTCCTCCAGCTTCACGACAACGCGGCCTTCCGCGAGTTCGCTGACCTCGCAGCGATCCGGTTGTCGTTCGATCCGGTCGAGTCCGAGTTTGAGCCAGCGGCCGAGTGGCTTTCCATCCTGTCCACTCCAGAGTTTGATCCCATCGTTATCGAGCGCGCCGCGCCAGAGGGCGGCACCGGGGGATGCGGTGAGGACGTTTTGTGTGCCGGCCTCAATGGCGAGAAGCTTCCCTTCATCCGAGTCGAATGTGAAAACCGATTGGCCAAGGCCGATTTGGAGGCGTGAACCGTCTTCACCCCATTCGAGCCGGGCCGGTTTCGACGGCGAACGTTTGGTTTCGGTCGAGCGGATGACGATTTGGTTCCACGCGACCTCCTCGCCCGCGGCAAAAACCCCGCGGGATTTCGCCGCACGAAAAACAAAGTCCAGGGTCGCGTGTCCGTTCGGGACACGGCCGGTCGCGATGGCGAGTTTCTTCCGGCCGCCGGGTTCAAGCTTCGGCAATTTCAGCGATCCGCGTTTGATCACCTTGCCGTCGACTGAGAGTTTCCACTCGCCCTTGAGCCAATCGAGGCCGGTGAAATCCTGACGGTTCTCGATTGTCAGGTCGTCATGAACCCAGACCGGCTGGGCGAGATGACGGTGCTCAAAGAGCGCCGGGTGAATCCGTCGGTCGGGTCCGACGAGACCGTCGCAGCAAAAGTTGGCGTCGTTCGGCGTGTCTCCAAAGTCGCCGCCGTACGCCCACTCGGGCTGTCCATCGGCTGTCGGGCGAAGAACGCCGTGGTCGCACCACTCCCAGATGAATCCACCCTGGATGCGCTTCGAAGTTCGGAACAACTCGAAGTAATCGTGGAGCGATCCGTTGCTGTTGCCCATCGCATGGCTGTATTCGCAAAGAATGATCGGGCGTTCCGCCGGGTGGACCGGGTCGGGCAGCGGACGGAGCGGACGGGTTCCTGCGGACGGCGGGACGGCCCGGACAGCCCCCTCGAGCAACCCGGCCGTGGACTGTTTTTTCAATGTCCGCGAAGCCCTTTCGAGGAACGCGTCCATTTTCCGGAGATCCTCGATTGACGTATACATCGGGCAAATGATGTCAGTGACCGATTGACCGTGCAGGAACGAAACCTTCGACTGCCCCAGCGAGATTCCGCCTTCGTAGTGAAGCGGGCGGTCGGGATCTGCGTGCCGGATCCAGGCGCCGGCCGCGGCATGGTTCGCTCCAAAGCCACTTTCGTTTCCGAGCGACCAGAAGATGACCGACGGATGATTCCGATCGCGCTGGACCATGCGCATGCAGCGGTCGAGCCAGCCGGTGGCGTAACGGGGATCATCGCAAAGGATGTTGTGAAAGGCGTGCGATTCCGCATCCGCCTCATCGATCACGTAGAGTCCATGCTCGTCGCAAAGCTCGAGCCAGTACGGGTCCGGCGGATAGTGCGAGCAGCGAACGGCATTGAAGTGAAAGCGCTTGTTCAAGCGCACGTCTTCGACCATCCGCTCACGCGGGACCGCGCGGCCATGTCGCTCGTCGTGGCTGTGGCGGTTCACGCCGAAAAGGAAGACACGGCGGCCATTGATGCGGAGCGCTCCATCGTGCACCTCAATCCGCCGAAAGCCCACCCGGATGGTCGAAAACGACTTGGCACGACCGGAGGAAAGCTCCAGTTCCACGGTATAGAGCGCGGGGTCCTCAGAAGACCACGGTCGGCACTTTGGGACTTTCACGTTGGCCAGTAGAACGCAATGAAGCTCGGCATGTGTCCCGATTTCCCTAAGGAACGGAAAACTTCCCGCGTCGTGTTTCCGGCCATCTGGTCCGATCAATGTCACGCGCAAGGTCGACTCCGGCGGAACGGACGAGTTGTGACCGATCGAGACTTCGAGTTCGAGTTCGCCGTCGCCGCTCGCTGCAAGGCGGGGGCGCGCGACGATGTCGGTGAAGTGGACGGGTGGCCAGCCGTAGAGTTGGACACTGCGCGGCAGGCCGGAAAGCCACCACATGTCCTGGTCTTCGATGAAGTTGGCGTCGGACCATTTGCTGACGACGGCAACCAATTCGAACGTGCCGCCAGCAGCGATCAAATCGGTCACATCGAATTCCGCCGGAAGCCGCGACCCCTTGCTCAGACCGACCGCCACGCCATTGATCCACACGGCCAGAAGCGACTCCGCACTGCCGAAATGCAGGATCGCACGGTGACCCTTCCAGTCCGCCGGCACATCAAACCACCGCCGGAAAACGCCGGTCGGGTTGGTTTTGGGAACGGTGGGCGGACGCTCGGAAAACGGCATTTGCACATTCGTGTAGTGCGGTGCGCCGTGGCCCTGCAGTTCGGGATGGCCCGGGACCTGGATTTTGGTCCAGCGGGTCTTGCTGTTCCGGGCGAGTTGCTCGGCTTCAGTGGGCGAGTCGGCCGTGGCGAAATCCCACTCGCCATCGAGGTCGATCCGCCACGGATTTCTGTCGCGGGCCCGGGCGAGTGCCGCGGTCGGAAACTGCTCGAAGGTGGTGCGGGCAGGGAGTTTGTTGAGTTGGAGAACCTCGGGTTTCTCCCAGAGACGAATCAGGCCGTTGGAGAGCACGGCGGAAGATTTGGAGAAATCCAATGCCGCTGCAAGCACGGATGGTTGGTCGCGCGAATCAGACGCGCACTTCAGATCACCAGGTCAATGCGCCGGAGCCGGCGACGGGAAAAACCGGGGCGGGTTCGCGGAAACCGGTTCGGTCGATTCGGCCTGCTTGGCTTCCTTCTTCTGCTTCTCGGCCATCTTCTCCGCGTAACCGGGAACCGTTTTGTCCGCGGAGTGCATTTCGCAGCCGGTGTGCAGGACGAGGGCGGTGGCGAGGGCGACGAGAAGGAGCTTTTTCATTTACTCAATGATTTCCAGATAGGCCTTCGTACCGCGCTTGGCTGCGGCGGCCTGAAGGAGGGTGCGGAGGGCCTGAATCGTATGCCCGCCTTTGCCGATGACTTTCGGGACATCGGACTTCCGCATGGCGACATGAAAGGTGATCCGTTCCGGCGTCTCTGTTTTCGTAAAAACGACATCATCGGGCGCTTCAACGAGCGAACCGATGACGTAGCGCAGGAACTCTTCCATGCCGGGGACGTCAGGCCGCGGTCTTCTTCCGGGCCTTGGTGATGATGCTGCCGACCGTCTGCGAGGGACGGGCTCCCACGCCCACCCAGTATTCGGCGCGGTCGAGTTGGATGTCGAAATTTTCGCCTTCTTTCTTCGGGTCGTACGAGCCGATGATTTCGATGAACTTCCCGTCGCGGGCGCGGCGCTGGTCGGCGACGACGATTTTGTAGTACGGACGGTTTTTCGTGCCTTCGCGGCGGAGTCGGATTGCTACTGCCATAAATATCTGTCGGTTAGTGTGCGGTCTGTTTTGTCCTCTTGCAAGTTCCGGCACCGGCCGTTTCAAGCCCGGATGTTCCGTCCCATGCGGGCCATCATTTTTTTCATCTGGCCCATATTTTTCATCATCTTGCGCATCTGGGAGAAGCGCAGGAGGAGGTTGTTCACCTCGGTGACGGTGGTGCCGCTGCCACGGGCGACCCGCTGGCGGCGCCGGGCATTCAAAATGTCGGGCCGGGCGCGTTCCTGCGGAGTCATGGAGAGAATGATCGCCTCCACGCGTTTCAGTTGCCCCTCGTCGATCGAGGAAACGCGCATTTTATCCATGCCGGGGATCATGCCAAGGATATTTTCGAGCGGTCCCATGCGTTTGAGCATGCGGAATTGTTGGAGAAAATCCTCCAGGTCAAACTTCGCGGTGCGGAGTTTCTCCTCCAGACGGCGGGCATCGTCCTCGGTGATCGCCTCGGCGGCCTTTTCCACGAGGCTGACGACGTCGCCCATGCCGAGAATCCGGCCCGCGAGGCGGTCGGGGTGGAACGGCTCGAATTGATCGGTCTTTTCCCCCACCCCGGCAAATTTGATCGGCCGACCGGTGACCGAGCGGAGCGAGAGGGCGGCGCCACCGCGGGCGTCGCCATCGAGTTTGGTGAGGACAATGCCGGTGAGGCCGAGCGCGGCGTGAAAATGCTCGGCGACACTGACCGCCTGCTGGCCGGTGGCGGCATCGCAAACAAGGAGGACTTCCTGCGGCTGGACGAGGTCGCGCAGGCGCTTGAGTTCCTGGATCAATGGCTCGTCGATTTCCTGCCGTCCGGCGGTGTCGAAGATCTGCACATTGCCGCCGGCGGATTCAGTCCAGGCAAGCGCCTGTTTGGTGGAGCGGATGACGTCCTTTTCGCCGGGTTCCGGTCGGAAAACCGGCACATCGATCTGCCCGGCGAGGACGGCGAGTTGGTCGACCGCCGCCGGGCGGTGCAAATCGCAGGCGATGAGCAAGGGAGCGCGGCCCTGGGATTTCAGGTAGCGGGCAAGTTTGGCGGACGACGTGGTTTTACCCGCACCGTTAAGACCGACCATGAGGATCCGCGCGGGCTTGGTGAGGTTGAGCGGTTCGGAATCGCCGCCGAGGAGCGTGCAGAGTTCCTCGTGGAAAATTTTGACGATCTGCTGGCCGGGCGTGACGCTCCGAAGAACCTCCTCGCCGAGCGCCTTTTCCTTCACCCGGGCGATGAAATCCTTGGCAACCTGAAAATGGACGTCGGCGTCGAGCAGGGCCAGACGCACCTCGCGCATCGCGTCGGTGACATTGGTCTCGCTGATCTTTCCGTGACCACGGAGATCCTTGAAAACGTCCTGCAATTTGTCGGAGAGCCGGCTGAACATCGTCCGGTCACGTTATGCAGACGACCGGGCATGGAAAGCGATTTTCCGGGCGGGCTTGCGCCGCCGGCCCGGAAAATTGCGCAAAGCCCTCGCGGACCTTGACGAACCTCTGCCGGCCGAAAATGATCGGGACTCACCCTGATGAAATCTGTTTTTCTCGGCACCGACAGCGGTGCAACGACGTCCAAGACCTGCGGGGTCTGGGAAGATGGCAGCCCGGTTTCCCTCAACCTGGCTCAAAGTTCGACCAACTCCGAGCTCGGCACCGAGGCGGTTGTGAATGGCTGGGTGCAGGGGCTCGAGCTTTTTCTCCGCGAGAACAGCCTGACATGGGAACAGGTCCGCGGAGTCGGCCTCGCGCTCCCCGGGCCGTATCTTTCCTACGGCGTCCTCGACCGGACAGCCAATTTGCCGCCAACGTTCGCCGGATGGGAATTCCATGCCGATTACTCGCAGGCGATCGCCAAAGCCGCCGGCCGCGAAATTCCACTCGTCTGCGGCAACGATGGAAACTACGGCGGCGTCGCCGAGGCCGCGGCCGTCCGTGGCAATCGCAAAGTCGGCGTCATTATGCTCGCGCCGGGATCCGGACTCGGCGGAGCCTATGTCGATCCGCGCGGACTGCCGCTCGAGGGCGACACGCTGGCCGGAATGGAAGCCGGCCACATGCCGGCCCCCCTTCACTTGCTGGGCCTGCCGGCATTCACGTGCGGATGCGGGCGAACCTGGGGGTGTTTCGAGGCCTACACATCGATCTCCGGCCTGCCCCAGTTCATCGAGCATTTCCTGCCGAAATATCCGGGACATGAATTGGCCACGGTGAACACCACTCCCAAAGCCAAAGCCCTCTCGCTCCGCGGCCTCGCACAAAAAGGCGACGCCATGGCCTTGGAAATCTTCGATTTGCAGGCGAAAGCCCTTGGGCTCCATGTCGCCAACCTCTCGATCGCTCTCGACGCCGAATACGTCATCATCGGCGGCGGCCTCATCGACCCGCATGCGACCACCGAGGAATTCCGCTCCCGTTATCTGAACGGAATCCGGGACGCTGCCGAGCCCTGGCTCTTCCCGGTCCAGCGCCGGAGCTTGAAGATCCTTCCGGCCTCGATGGGCGAACTCTCGCAGGCCATCGGCGCTGCCCTCGTCGCGCTTTACACGGCGCGAGATGCTGGACGCGTCTAGCCGATTCCCTCATTCTATCCGGCGGCATGAAGAACAACCTCATCGCCGCCGTGATCCTGTGTCTGCTCGGAGGCGGACTCAGTTGGGTACTTCTCACGCGTGAACCGGAGCATCCTGTGGCGATGGGCGGCTCCGGGCTGGTGCTGATGAATTTCTCTGCCGATTGGTGCCCACCCTGCCGAACGATGAAGCCCGTCGTCCGCGAACTCGCCGGCGAACTCCAAGGCTCGGTCGATGTCGTTGAGATCAATGTCGACCAAAATCCCAGCCTGGCGGCCCAGTACAACATCCGCTCGCTTCCCACATTTATCGTCACCCGCGGCGGACAGGAAATCGCCCGTCGAAGCGGCGCGATGAGCAAGGAATCACTCCGCGCCATGACGGCGCACTGATCTCTCGTCAATCTGCTGGGAAATTGCTCCGACCTGTTTAACATTGGCTGCATGAAGCGTCTCCTCCTCGCCCTGTTCGTCGCCATGTCCGCGGTTGCGGCGGATCCGGAATTGCCGGTCATCGAATCTCACGACCTCGACAAACTGCGCGAGCACGCCGGGAAGGACGTCACGGTGGTCGGGCCGGTGACCACGATTGGAACAACCGAGTCGAAATCGATCACGTTCATCAATGTCGGCATGCCCAAGAAGCAGGGATTCGTGGCCATTGTTTTCCAGCGGAACTACGGCGAGTTCCCCGACGGCTTCGATGCCTATCGCGATAAAAATGTTCGCGTCACCGGAACACTCGACCTCTACCAAGGCCAGACGCCGCAGATCGAAGTCCGCAATCCCTCGCAGATCACGATCATCGAGGAATAGTTCCGCGGCGGTCCTTGCGATAGATCGCGCGCAGCGGGTGCTCGTCGATGACGTTGGCGCGAATTCCGCCGATCCGGTCGGGATCGTAGAGCTGAATCCCAACGAAAAAATACAACGGGCAAATCGGCACCGCCTGCCGGACCAGCAAATCCTCGGCGTCCCGCAGAATTTCAAATCGCCTGGCCGGATCCAGCTCGCGCGCTGCGGCAGCGATCAGTTCATCGTAGCGCGGATCGCTCCATCCGGTCCGGTTGTTCCCGCCGCCCGTCAGGAACATATCCAGGAACGTGTTCGGATCCGGATAGTCCCCCACCCAACTCGAACGCGCGATGTCGTAGTCGAGGAGCGACATGGAGTTCAGATAGACCTTCCATTCCTGACGCGACAAATTGACCGTCACGCCGAGCTTTTCACGCCACATGCTCTGGAGTTCGATCGCGATCGCCTCATTCAGCTCGCTCTTGCTGTAAAGATAGTTGACGAGCGGAAATCCGCGTCCTTCGGGAAATCCCGCCTCCGCCAACAACCGCCGGGCGGCCTCTGGATCGTATGACAGGCCATCCGCTCCGACGTAGCCCGGGATGCCCGGAGGCACAAACCCACCGGCCGGCTGCTCGCCCGCCCGCGTGATTTTTTCAACGATGCGTTGTTTGTCGACGGCCATTGAAAACGCCTTCCGCACCCGCTCGTCGGCGAACGGCCCGCGCTCGCAATTGAACCGGAGAAAGTAGGTCGCAAGAAATGGTGCCGAATGAAAGTCCCGCCGCTTCTTCAAATCCTGCAGCAGCGTCGGCGGCGCGAGTCCCTTGTCCATGATCAGGTCCGCCAGTCCGCTGGCATAAAAATTGAACGCCACATTCGCATCCGCAATCGGCAGGACATCGATCATCTCAAGGTCCACATTCTCGCGGTCCCAGTAATGCGGATTCTTGCGCAGGCGGATCCGGTCATTGATCCGCCAGTCCTCCAAAACATAGGCGCCATTTCCGACGAGGTTGCCGGGCTTCACCCAATCATCGCCGTGTTTCTCGACGAGATCGACGCGCACGGGATGGAGCGTCGGAAAAGCACACAGCTCCGGAAAATACGAAGTCGCATGGTTGAGTTCGACCCGCACGGTCCGTTCATCGAGCGCCTTCACGCCGACCTGCGAAAAGTCGTCGATTTTCCCTTCCGCAAATTCCTGGGCGTTCTTGATCGGGAAGAGCAGGTAGTTGTATTGCGAGCCCGTCGCCGCGTTGAGCGTGCGTTTCCATGCGCTCACGAGATCGTCCGCCACAAACGGCCGTCCGTCACTCCACCGCGCATCCTCGCGAATCCGGAACGTGTAAACCCGCCCGTCTTCCGACACATCCCAACTTTCCGCCATCCCCGGAACCGCGCGCCCGTCGGCATCAAACCGGCAAAGTCCCTCGAAAAGCGCATGTACGACCCGCCCCTCCGGCTGGCCGGTAATGATTGCGGGATCGAGCGACTCCGGCTCGGCGCCATTGACAAAAACGAGGTCGGCGCGCTTCCCGACAGGTCCGCACCCGGCGAGAAAACCGATGAAAACAACAACGCACAGGCGTAGCATACCCTTATGAAAGCGATTCTCCTGCTCGCTGCAATTTTTCTCGTCGTCGGCCTCGGGGCCTGCGCGACCCGGCCCCCGTTGGCGACCGTCCCATCCGTCGACCTCCGGCGCTACGCCGGAACCTGGCACGAGATCGCCCGCTATCCGAATTGGTTCCAACGCAAATGCACCGGTCCCGCCACCGCGGAATACACACCACTGCCCGACGGCCGGATTCAGGTCGTGAACCGCTGCCGGCGTGCGGATGGCTCGATGGACTCGGTCACCGGCACCGCCACGGTCGTTCCGGGCTCGAACAAAACGAAGCTCAAAGTCGGCTTCGGCGGGCCGTTCAGGGGCGATTACTGGATCATCGGACTCGATCAGAAAAACTACTCTTGGGCGCTCGTCGGCCATCCCTCCCGAAAATTCCTCTGGATCCTCGCCCGCGATCCCAACCTGCCGGACCGCACCTACAACGAAATCGTCGCGCTCGCTGTTTCGAAAGGATACGACGCCTCGCGCATCCAACGCACCGACCATCCATGAGAAAAGACCTTCGCCGGGCCGGACTTTTCTTCCGGCGGGCCGTGGCCCTGAAATGCCCCGAGTGCGGCACGCGCCCGATGTTCATCCCGCTCCGGTCCGTGCGCTCGTTTCGCGATTGGTTTACGCCGCTCGATGGCTGCCCGCGCTGCGGATATCCTTATGAACGCGAGACCGGATATTTCCTCCTGGCCATCTGGGCGGTCAACTACGGCGTCGGCAGCCTCCTCGGCATCGCGCTGTATCTGATCCTCGAAACATTTTTCGTCCTCCCGCTCCCGCTCTTGCTGACCGTGGTGATCGTGCCCATCTGCATTTTCAACCTTCTCTTCGCCCGCCATGCGAAAGCGCTCTTTCTCGCCATGGACCACTTCTTCGATCCGCACCGCCCCGATGCCGGCGGCGACGATGGTGGAAACCTCCCCCGCGAGCCCATTCCGCCGACACCTTCGGCCCCGAAGACCCGGCCGTACGAACCCGCCGCCCCGGTCTAGCACAGGCTCCTCAATGGTATACCTGCCGGTCCCATCGGTGCCAATCCCGGGCACCCGCCTTTTTCTATGAAACTCCGAATTGATCAGCGATTCCTAATTCCCGGTACCATCGGGCCGAGACGCGAAGGTTTCGGACGTCAGGTCTTAACGATGAACGCGGGAGCGAAGCGTTTGCGGTCGAGTTCGCGGAGGCGCAAGATGATCTCCTTCCAGGTGGCGAGGAGACCGTGTGGTGCAGGCGGGACGTCGTCCAAAATCGCGGCGCGGAGCGCAGGGAGATTGTAGCAGGGAACGGCGGGGAACATGTGGTGCTCCACATGATACTGCATGTTCCAATAGAGGAACCCCACAAGAGGGCTGCAGGTGTAGGTGCGGCAACAACGGCGGAAATCCGGCACGTCGGGTTCCATGCCGAGATGCTGTGGGAGCCCGGTGAGGTTTCCGAGCCACGAAGCATAGGTACCATGACCGGCGAAGAGGAGTGCAAGGAACCAGTGGCCGGTGGCGATCAGAACGGTCGCGAGAAGGAGGTGGCCGATAACAACAGTACGAGCCCAGCTGGAATTGCGCCGACGGGCTTCCGGTTTGTCCGCCGGCATAACGGACTGCATCCACCATATGCCGCCGGCGAAGAGACCAAGGCCCTCCAGATCGTCCTTGGCGTAGCGGACGTAAAGCCGGAGACGCGAAAGGATGGCACCGGGGATGGGGATCGGGCAAAAGTTCACGGCCAGCAGGCGAAGGAATGCCCCATCCAGCCGTTGAGGCAGTGCGAGTTCATCTGGCTCGAGTTCACTCCAATCCAGCTTTTGCGGGAGAATAATCTCCCCGTCCAAACCATGGTGCGCTGTGACCTGATGATGCCGGACATGACTGAGGCGGTAGGTGACGGGATTGAACCAGCTTAGGAAGGCAAAGATCCAGAGGAAAACCTCATTGAGCTTCTGATTCCGAAACATGGTTTTGTGGCACAGTTCATGGCAGGCCGTGCCTCCCATGAACGAGGCGACCGTGCCGTGGCAGAAGGTGCAGACGAACAGCAGTGGGACCGTCCAAAACCAATTCGCAACCGTGATCTGCAGGAACACCGCGTAGGTCACCGCCATCGTGCCAAAGAACAGCACCAAATGACCGCCCGCTTGGAAGATGCCCTTCCGATCACTTCGTTCCATGAGCTTTCGCATGACCGTCCGATCAACAGGGCAGCGATACCATTTCACCGAAATTTCATCATGCAGTGGGGCAGAAAAATTCATGACCAAAAATGTTCACGCATTCAAAGAATTGGCCATGACCGTGCCGCGCAAAAACATATCTGTAGCGCCTGTTTAGGGCCAAGGATTCTTGACAGGTCGGCCCGGACGAGGATTTCTGCTGGGAAGGGTCAATCGCCCGGGGAGCGTGACCTCCAGCTCCTCGGATGCCCGATTTCACGGAGAACTCCCATGTCCAAGACCAAAACGCTATCTCTTCAGAACCGGGCGCCGATCCACGTGGTTCATCGGTCTGATGAGGTTAGTCACTTTGTCCGCGCCGTTTATCCTGCAGGGGGCGTTTACGGCCCCCATTTTCACGACTCGTACTTGCTCGTGGTCGTGGTCGAGGGTTCTCTGCGCCTCGAACTTGGCGACCACGTCCGCGAGGTTGCGGCCGGCGAGGCAACCCTGACGCGGGCGGGACTCACCGCGACCTACCGCTTCGCGATCGATCGGGACACCGTACATACCGCATGTCAGGTCATGCCTGTCGCTCTATCCCGGGCAGAGCGAACAGTTCTTGATGATCTCACCGGTGTCTTTCCGATCTCCGCCTCCGTTCAGGCGCTCATTGAACTAGCGCTTGCAGTGCCACGGGCGGGTGCGTTGTTCCAGGCTGCGGCGAAGCAACTCGGGCGTGCGTGTTTGCTGCATTATGCCGGGGACTGCGAGCAGCACCGACGGTCTCCGAAACCACTTCACCCAGCAGTGATCCGTGCGCTCGACCTGCTGCGAACCGAGGCGGCGTCTATCACCAATACGGCACAACTCGCTTCACGCAGCGGACTCTCCGCGTCACGCCTAAGGCAGTTGTTTCGGGTGGCAGACTTGGCGAGTCCCTCCAAGGCGCTTTGGCGTGCCCGCACGGATCACGCGATCCGGCTGCTCCAGCAAACCGGACTGTCACTCGCGGAGATCGCCGCGCAGAGCGGGTTTGCAGACCCGTTCCACCTTTCGCGAGTCGTCAAAAGAGAAACCGGCTATTCACCTCGGTCCCTCAGACAGAGGCGCACTCAAAGCTCAACTCGGTGAGTCTCGCCCGGGATAATTCAAAGAAGAGGCCCCTCATCTCCGCACTTTCCACTCCCCCAACGTCCGAACCTCGTTTCAGCCGGTCATACTTCGAGATCGCGCCGAATTCGGCTTTCTGGGGCAGTCCTTCTACGAACTAACAACCATGCACACCTATCTGCACTCTGCACGAGAGCTGATGTTGCGGAAACGGAATCAGGAAGCCCGGACTTCAAGTCTTAGCCGCGAGTCAGCACGCAACCGCAATCCTTACCAACGCGCAGGCTTCGGGTGGTCGATCCGCTGCGGTAGAAACGGTCGCGGCGACTTGAAGGGTGATCACGCCCACCCGGTGCGACCATCAGAGGGTGATGATACCCCCGTTGGGATCGCTGTGAAAAGTGCCTGCCGGAGTGATCCTGAAAGATCCGGTCGTTGAAAACGTGTCTTCCATAAACATGAAATGAAAAATCTTCCCATCCTTCACCTTGGCCAGAATGGCGAACGGAGACGTAGTGGATTTGTTGAGGGTTTTTGAAGTGTAAGTGAAAGTGCCGAAAACAGCCACCTTCTCGCCTTCCGCCAGAATATCGTTCACTTCAAACGCTTGCACCGTCCAGTATTCGTGCACGCCGGAGAAGGTCTCTAGAAAGCCCTTCGCACCCTCGTGATGGGTGCCCGCCCATGGTAGAATTCTCTGCAACTCCGGGTTGTCGAAATTGAGTGATATATATGTCGCATCCGGAGCGACCAGTTCGTTGACAACCGCAGTATTAGTCGTGTTCTCCAGAAAATATTCGATGGTTTCTTTGGGTGTTTTCATAAAGTCATTTTGAAAGCTCCAGCGGAGTGCCACTTCTGAGATAAAAAAAGGGTGCATGTAACAGGTTGCTGCCGCAGGTTGACCGGGTATCAGGGCGGTCCCTGATAGCAGATATCAGGGCAGGGCTGAATCCCCAGTGCTCATGAACAAACCTCCTGTTTCGTTTCCATCTCCGTCTGCAGATCTAAACGACGATGAGTCTTTGTTTTCGGATAGAATATCATCTGAAAAGGGCATGCCCAATGCTTTGTTCCTTGGCCTGCCCATCCTTTTCGGTGTAGCAAGGCCTGCATATGGAGCTACGTCATCTCCGATACTTCATTGCCGTAGCCTCCCACGGGTCGTTCAATCGTGCGGCGGAGAGTCTTCATCTCACCCAACCACCGCTGAGCCGGCAGGTCAAAGACCTTGAAGAAGAATTGGGAGTTACTCTCCTCGTACGCGGTTCCAATTCGGTGAGGCTGACGGAAGCGGGGGATCTGTTCTACGAAGAAGCCCGCGAAGTGCTCGCGCGGGCGGACGATGCGATGGCACGGATGCGAGGGGGAACCGGAAAGGAGTTTTTGCGTGTGGGTTATACGCCGTCGATGACTGCCGGCATCATCGCCAGCGTGCTGGGGAAGTTCCAAACGGTCGCGCCCCGAGTTCGAATCGAATTGGCTGACCCCTCTTCGCGGGAGATTAACGAACGGGCCGGGAAGGGACTTCTTGATCTCCTGATCAGTCCGTCCGTCGCCGTCTCGAAGATTCCCGGCTTTCAATGGATCGAACTTTGCCGCATGCGCCCCGTGCTGGTTCTGCCGGCCAGACATCCCCTTGCAAAACTGGTACGCATACCACTCGCACGAGTTCGCCGGTTACCCCTGGTAGGCTTGGGCAAAAAGAATTATCCCGAGTATGCGCCTGCCGTGCGCGAATTGCTGAAGCCTCATGGGATCGCAGCAAGTTTTGTTTCAATGGTGGACGAGAGCTTCGCCACTCTCTTTGTGGAATTGGAAGCGAAGAACGCAGCATTCATTTCCTTGGAAGGAGTTGTCGGCATTCTGCCCAACACCCTTGTCGCAAAACTCTTCTCACCGAATCTGGACAGTGTCCCGGTAGTGATTGGTCTCCCCGCACTGCGTCCGAGCCCGCACGCGAAACTCTTCGCCCAGTTGTTGATCGAAGAAACGCAGCGTTGAGGTTCGGCTTTATCGAACTTTTCACCGGGACATCGACGGGCCGGGCGGGTGGGCAGGAACTTTAGCGATGACCTTGATTTCGAACTGGAATCCGGCGAGCCACGTGACGCCCACCATGGTCGCGTTGGCCAGTGGCTCCCGCGGGAATGCCTTTTTCATGGAGTCGAGCACGAAGTCGACACTTGCCACAGGATCGATGAGAAACATGGTGACATCGACGACATCGTCGAATGTACACGCAGCTTCTTTCAAGACCTCCTGCAGGCTGTCGAATGCGAGCTGCACCTGTTTTTTTAGATCGGGTTCGGGTGTCCCATCCTCAAGCGCACCAACCATCCCAGAGACAAAAAGCATGTCTCCCGAGAGGATTGCGGGGGAGTAACTATACTGTTGGTAGAGAACATGTGGTCGCTTCGGAAAGATCGCTTTACGGGTGCCCATGACGGATTTTTCTTCTTTCATCGTATCTTTGCTTTGAGGTGACTGGTTGGGATTTGTAATTTCAAGAGTTTTGGCGAGAATGCTATCCGGCCTAAATGCCTTAGGTCACTTTGCTCCTTTCCCATCGCATGTCGCCGGGCTCCATCATGACGAACCATCTTTTATGACGAAAGCTGTGAGCTCCGCCATTTTGTTGTCCCGGAAGCGCCAGATATCGCAATAGTGAAAATCCGCTGGCTCCTCTTCCGTTTCGTGCAAAGTGATCTTGCCCGAGGCAATGACCAGATCATTCTCAGCGATCAATTCCGAGGTCGTGACTATTGGTGGGATCGGTAAGTCGCCTTCATCCATTTGCGAACGGCATCCTTTCCTTCCAGGCTAAGTTCACCGACAAAGACCCACTTCGTATCTTCCGTGCAGAAGGAAAGGAAACCCTCATGATCACCGATGGCGACAGCAGCATTGGCAGAATGCAACGTGGTCTTGTTTTGTGTGGGATTGCTCATTTCTTTCCGTATCCGTCGTTCAGTTTGCGAGCTCCGTAGTAGCCACCATAGAATTTGACCGGTGACCACGTCGGGACGATGTCAGGCAAGGGCGGCACGAGCACTTCGAAATCCTGCGCGCCGAACACCACTCGCCCATCTATTACAGTCAAAACGGAGGTCACGGACTTGATTTCGTTCTCGGCAACGCTGAGGCAATCTCTGTCCAGCAAAGCGAAGTCCGCCAAATAGCCCGGCGCAATCCTGCCCAATTCGGACTCTGCGTCTGTAAACCAGGCGGCTCCCCGAGTAAAAAGGCTAAGGGCCTCGACCCGATTGAGGCGATTGTCCTCGGCGAGCACCTCCGACCCGGAGACCGATTTTCCAGAAACCATCCAACTGATGGCCAACCAAGGGTTGAAGCTGCTTGCACGGAAGGCATCGGTGGTCATTGCCAAGGGAATCCCACTATCGACGAGATGGCGGAGGCGCGGTGTTGACAATGCCTTCTCACGGCCATGTGTTTTGATGAATCCATCGCCGTGCAAAGCCATCTTGGGATCCAGGGCAATGCCGCCTCCCAGCTTCTTGACGCGGTCAATGTTCTCCGGCGTGATCGTTTCCGCGTGTTCAATGCTCCACTTCAGGCCATCGAGCGGGGTGGTTGAGTTCATCTCCTCGATGGCGTCAAGAAAGGGCGTGATATTCTCGTTGTAACTGATGTGCATGCGGAAAGGCATGCGTCTTCGGACCAGCTTGGCGATATCCTCCACGACATGACGTCTTATCCTGGCTCGATCGAGCACGACTGCAGGGCGATCGAAATTCTCATGGTCATGCACCTGCGGATCCAAAGCCTTGACACCACGATAAACGTGCCCGTGTGCCAAAGCAGGCAGGAGGTTTTGTCCGGGGCTCATCGGAGAGGTTTTTGTAACCGCCCGAATTTCCGCGTCGACCATGTTGGCGCTACTGCCCCATTGCATGTCGACAAAGGACAGCCTCAGATGGAATCGATTCTCCTGCATCAGGGCCTCCGGGATGGTGTGGGCTTCGGGGTAGCCACGGCTGCCACAATCGAAGACGGAAGTGACACCAAATCGGTTCAAGCTGTAAATGGTTTCCACCATTGAACTCGCCTGTTCCTCGAACGAAGGTTGTGGGAACAGAGTCTCCATGGCGACAAAGCCGAATGTGTCGCCATTAACAATTCCCGTGAAGTTGCCCCGCCCGTCCTTTTCGAAGTCGATGACCTCCAGATCGGGGAATCGTTCAGTGCCCACGCCAAGAGCCGCGATGCCCTGTTCATTCATGAAGCCGCGATTGTACGCGTACTGCACAAACAATGGGCGATTGGGAACGGCTGCACGCAGTTCGTCCATCGTTGGAAAGCGGTTTTCGGGAAATTGGTAGGGGGACCAGCCACCGATCACTTTCACCCAATGTCCCTGAGGCGTTCGTTTCGCCTGTTCGCTCAGCATCTCCAAGGCACGCTGCAAGGTGGGAACCCCCTCCCACCGCACGTTGAAGTTGGAGCTGACTTCGTTGAGAAGGTGAATGTGGGCATCGTTGATGCCAGGGATGAGTCGGCGCCCGCCCGCATCGATTACCGTCGTGCCGGAATCCCTTAAATCCAGAATCTCGTCATCGGTGCCAACGGAGTAGATGCGGCCCTTCTTGACGGCCAGGGCAGATGCTTCGGGTTGGGCAAGATTGCCGGTGAAAATCGCTGCGTTGAATACAATCAGGTCCGCACCCGAAGACTCTGTTCGAGAGCACCCATTGCAGGACGATTTCGAGGATTCAGGAAACTCCTGAAAAACTCCGGGATGTTGGGAAGATGGCATGTGCGACGCAGATTCGAGGAGAGCTCATCGGCCACTTCGTGTCATTGCAAGGAGGCCAATAATCAGGAGCAGCACACGAGGCGCGCCTCCTACGATCGGATGAATTTCAGAATGTCCAAGTTGAAACGGTCGGCCTCGGTCTCCGTGAGCCCGTGTGAACCGCCCACATAAACATTCAGGTTTGCATTCGGAAGGAGTTTGACGGCCAGCCGAGCGGAAGCATCGATGGGAACGATCTGGTCATCGTCCCCGTGAACGACCAGTGTGGGGCAATTTATGCGCCGGAGATCATCCGTATAGTCGACTTCCGAGAACTCGCGGATGCAGTCGTACTGTCCCTTGATGCCGCCCTGCAGTCCGATTCGGCGAAAATTCTCGCGAATGCCTTGATTGGTTTCGACGCCATCGCGATTGAAGCCATAGAACGGTATCGCCAGATCATGGAAAAACTGAGAACGGTTCTTCGCGGTGTTTTCCCGGATGGTGTCGAAAACAGACCGTGGAGTGCCATGAGGATTGGCATCCGTTCGAAGCATAAGCGGCGGGACAGCACCAACGAGCACGACTTTGGCAACTCGACTTGTTCCATGACGGCCAAGGTAGTGCGCGACTTCGCCTCCACCGGTCGAGTGACCAACCAAAATGAGTTCACGCAGATCCAGCGCCTCGATCAGTTCCTTCAGATCGTCTGCATACTGGTTCATGTGGTTGCCATCCCATGTCTGGTCGGAACGGCCATGACTGCGGCGATCATGTGCGATCACCCGGTAATTGTTCTGTCCGAAAAACAACAACTGCTGATCCCATGCGTCGGATGAGAGCGGCCAGCCATGGGAGAAGAGAATGGGTTGGCCGGAACCCCAGTCTTTGTAGAACAGACGGGTACTGTCGGAGGTTGTGAAGTAGGCCATCGGATTTTCCCTTCTTTGTTCGATGAAAATCAGTTTCTACTTGGCGGCCCGTTGTGCGCCTGACAACAGTTGGATTTCCCAGGCAAGCGCAACCCCACTGCCGCCGCCATGCTCGAGGAGCACGCTGGAGAGTCCGGCCGCAGTTTTCTCACGTGCCCAATCCCGCTGCCATTCAGCGGCGACGGCCAACCATGTGATCGGGACCGCACCGGCTTGAACCATTCGGCGCACTGCCATGTCATGGGCTTCTGCGCTGACGCCACCTGAAGCGTCGGTGACAATGAATACTTCATAACCTTCGCCAAGGGCTTGAATGGTCGGCATGGCCAGGCAAACTTCCGTCCAGAGTGCGGCAAGAATGAGTTGTTTGCGGCCGCTTTCCTTTACGATGTCGGTGACCTTCGGATCTTCCCAGGTATTGATAAAGGTGCGATCAATTGGCTTCTGATCGGGAAAGACATCCTGAAGCCCCTTGATGATGTAGCCGCCCCGATCTTCGATCACTGTGGTGAGAATGGCGGGCACGTCGAAAACTTTAGCGGCTTTGGCCAAAGCAACGACATTGTTCATGATCATGGTTGGTTCATGACTGTTCAGGTTTGTGAACTGATAGGGTTGGTGATCGATCAGTACGACGATACTGTCTTCCGGACGAAGGAGGGCTTTGAGGCCGGTCTTGGTATTGCTCATGGTTTCGGTTCCTGCTGGTTTTTGTGATTTAGGTTTTCCCGACTGTGCGGCGTTGCTGGAAAGCCGTGCGAATGTTTTGAGAATATCGGCCAATCGGAAACCGGCCCAATGCTTTGTTCGTTGGGCCGCTCATCCTTTTCAGTTTGGCTGGAAACCCGGCATGCACCGTTTCGATATCCATGCTTTCAAACCCTCCCGGAGATCGTTTGAATTCCCGCCGCGATCAAAGTCCAAAGGTGCATCTCAACTAAGTGGGTTACGAATTGTTGGACGATTGCGGGCGCTGACAGGGCCGGTACTGGCGGGCACCGCCAGACGCCGCCTCCATGATCTTCATCATCGAGACGGCCAAGGGAACACTTGGCCGGCCGGCGTGTGGAGCCGAGAAGTTCCACACGCGTTATTCGAAGCGTGCAGGTGGGAAACGAGAACTTTCGGAATCGCGCCAAGTCGGCTCGAAAGGCAACACCCTCCCTCAGGAACTCGGTTCCCCGGGTTGAAATGACGGAATTTTCCACCGCCTCCGCGTCCCAGGAGTGTTCGATGTCCGTTGGTCGAACGTGATTTTGGAGATACAGGCGGAAAGTAGCACCGTTGGCCCGGCCATCCATGGTTGCGAATGGACGGCCAGCGTGACATAACGCCGGTCCGCATGCGTTTTGTCTGTATTTTCTTTCTCATCCTCGGGTTCACCCGTGCATCGGCGGATACTCTGGACACGCTCGGCCGCCCTGCGAAAGAGACGGCCACGACCGGGCACGTTGCGGAGTTCAAAATCGACCTTCCGGATGCGAAGAACACGGTGGCTGTTGTCCAGTTGCCGGATGGTTCTCTCGCCTATCGGATCACTCGGCCCGGACGCCTCAGCGACCGGGTTCTCACGCCGGAGGAATTCACCCGATACTTTTATCTGAATCGACGCGGCGGTGGATGGCTCGCAACGATTTTCAATGTGACGAGTCCTGCAGGTCTGGCATGGGTGGCGCTCGGCCTCGGCGGCCAGTTGCTTTTCACGGGCCGCATGCTCGTCCAATGGCTCACGAGCGAGCGCGAGCGGCGGTCGGTCATCCCGGTGGCATTCTGGTGGATGAGTCTGATTGGCGCGACCATGCTCCTCGTCTATTTCATTTGGCGACGGGACATCGTCGGCGTGCTCGGTCAGGCGACCGGATGGATCATCTACATTCGCAATCTGATGCTCATCCGCAGCTCTGGGGGAGGCTGACAAATCCCGTTGCGGGCTTCGGGCGGGCCGTGTAGCCTCTGCGATCCGATCCATTTTCCCATGGGCAAGATCTACAACAACATCGTGGAAACCGTCGGCCGCACGCCGCTGGTCCGTCTCAACCGCATCACCGCCGGGCTCCCGGCAACCATCGCGCTCAAATGCGAGTTCTTCAATCCGCTCGGCAGCGTGAAGGACCGCATCGGCATGGCCATGATTGAGGATGCTGAAGCGCGCGGCATCCTGACACCGGAGACGGTCATCGTCGAACCCACCAGTGGCAACACGGGCATCGCACTCGCCTTTGTCGCCGCGGCCAAGGGCTACAAACTGATTCTCACAATGCCCGAGACGATGAGCGTGGAACGTCGCACGCTCCTCGCCATGCTTGGGGCCAAGTTGGTCCTCACTCCTGGATCCGAGGGCATGAAAGGCGCCATCGCACGCGCCGAGGCGATCGTTCAGGAAACCCCGAATGCCTGGATGCCCCAGCAGTTCAACAATCCGGCCAACCCGGCCATTCATCAGAAGACGACGGCGGAAGAACTCTGGGACGATACCGATGGAAAAATCGACATCCTCGTCGCGGCGGTCGGCACGGGTGGCACGATCACCGGCTGTGTCGAAGTTTTGAAGAACCGCAAACCGGGCTTCCAAGCGATCGCTGTCGAACCAAAGGATTCGCCGGTCATCTCGCAGACCCTCGCCGGACAACCCATCAAGCCGGGCCCACACAAGATTCAGGGGACCGGGGCCGGATTCGTTCCAAACAACCTGCACCTCAAATCCGAGTCCGGAGACGCGCAAATTACCGAGTGCATCCAGGTCAGCAATGACGACGCATTTGCCATGGCCCGTCGCCTCGCAAAAGAGGAAGGCATTCTTGCCGGGATCAGTTCCGGCGCGAATGTTCACGCCGCGATCGAAGTCGCCAAACGCCCGGAAAATGCCGGCAAGCTCATCGTCACCGTGGCCTGCTCGACCGGCGAACGTTATCTGAGCACCGCTCTGGCGGAAGCCGCACGCGCCGAAGTCGGAGGTTGATTCCCATGGCCGAACCGACCCAACGCACCGACGAACCCATCGTCGAATCGACCGACCTCGAATGGGAACTTTTCTGGGAAAAATACAAGACTGCCATTCTCGGTGGCGCGGCCGCGGTTGTTGCCGCAGGTGTCGCCGTGGCGATCTGGTATGTCACGACCACCACGACGAACGAGGCTGCCCAACGCCTGCTCGCCGAGGCAAATGATGCCGCCGGGTGGTCAGCAGTAATCGAAAAATACCCGCGCTCGATGCCCGCAGCGGACGCCTATTTCAACCTCGCCGCCGCCCAACGCGACGAGGGCAAATGGGACGAATCCACCGCGACGTTCCGCAAGTTCCTCGAGGTCTTCCCGAATCATCCGCTCGCCGGAGGCGCCCTCTTCGGAGTCGGCCAGAATCTGGATGCGACCGGGAAGTCCGAAGAGGCCATCACGACCTACGCCGAGGTAGTCACCCGCTACCCGAAGTCGTACGCGGCCCCGTTTGCAGCTTACAGTGAGTCCGAGATTTACATGCGGGACTTTCGTCGTGACGACGCCCGCCGTGTGCTCGAGTCTCTCCGGTCCCAGTTTCCGGAATCCTACCTTGCCCAGCTTGCCGCCTCGCAAATTGCGCGCCTCGACCAACTCGCCGGCACCCGCTGACCGCCGGCCGGTCCTCAATCTCCAAGTTGATCCCGAACCGGAGCCGGGAGAATCCGACGCGGATTGATCGTTGTCGGCAACTCTCCAGCCATGTTCGGGGTGAGCGGCGTGCGATCGGGCGAAAGGAGGCGGTTGCGCGAGAGGTAGGACGACAGGACAGCCGCAATTTCATAGGCTGTCCGATCCACATCACTGCTCACACCGGCCAGGCTTCCCATGAGCGCCCCGCCAGCGACCTGGACGGCACCGGCCCCTGTTGCAACTCCAAGCGCGGCCCCCGGTTCCAGGCCTGACGTTCCCGTGGTCCGAAAGGTCAGGAGCTTGCGCAGCCCGTCAGGCCGCACTTCGCTGACGGATACTCGCGTCCGGAACTCGGTTCGTCCCATGCCGAGCCCCACGCCGGTCCGCAGCGCACGGCTGCCTTGGTCGACTTTCAGGATTTCCCCGCGAACGAGCCATGTACCGACGGCGGGAACTCGACCGACGGGAAGGACCTGTGAAGGCGCCGCGTAGCGCCGGATCTCAAGCGCCGTGCGGTCCGCAAGATTTCGCGAGATTTCCCGTCCCAAAGCGGCCTTTTCGGACGCGGAGCGCTCACCGAGATTCAGCGCCTTGGTGCGCACGCTGAACGGCTCAACAAAAATGGTCCGAGGTGCCCGCGATACCGGTCCAGCGCTCTTTCGCAGATCATAGACACCGGTCGAACTGCATCCGGAAAGAACCACGACGAACAACGCGAGAAAAGCACGACGCATGGCCGCGAAGCTGTTTGAACTCACCATATTCGTCAAGTCCCCTCACCTTGTGTCCACATCCGGATCTTGACCCCGCCCGTTCCTTCGTCTGCTTTTCCCGCATGGATCCCTTTCGTTGGACGATTCTTCTCGCCGCAGCGCTGGTCCTGACCGGTTGCCAAAGTCCTCCGACAGTCACGCAAGCCGAACGGATCAACCGCACGTTTGGCGCAATTCCCGCATCCTCGAGTTCCTCGTCCGCCGAAGCTGTGAGGAAAGCGGATTACCGGACCGCCCTCGCTGCCGCGCTGCCCGCCATCAACGCCGGCGACCCACAGTTTTTCTGGAGAACACCCGCCAAACGAAACGAGTATTCTCGCGGGCAGTTCTCAAAGCTTCGTCGCGCAGACTCCCGCCGGGCCCCGCCCGGTCTCGTGCGGGACGGTCTGGGACTCCCGGTCATCGGAATCATCCCCGGCAACACGCCGAATGCTCCGTCCTCCGGATTTCTGGTGCCCGCAACCCTGGTCGCAACGCCAGCGTCCCCGGAAAAAAATGGAACCCCACGCTCGCAAATCCGCCTCTTCGACTCTCTGAGAACCGATCGAGCGCGGATCGATCAACGCGCGTTCGCTGTCGCGCGCAACCTCGAGGCCGTGATCGAAAAGGCCCAATCACTCGGCCCCGGACGGCTCGACGGATGGAAGAACTTCCTCAACGCGCACCGTTTGGGCCAGTCCCGTCTCACGTTTTTCCAACCGTTCGATCCGGATAAAATCCCGGTCGTGCTGGTGCACGGTCTCTTCTCGACCCCGCAGATGTGGGCAAATGTGGTGCGTGCTCTTTGGGCGGATCCCGGCGTGCGCGACCGCTTCCAGTTCTGGATGTTTTACTACCCGACCGGCCAACCGATCCCCGCCTCGGCGCTCGAACTGCGTCAGGAACTCGACGCCGTCGTCCGAAATCACGGCCGGTTCAAACCTGCCATTCTGGTCGGGCACAGCATGGGTGGTCTGCTGGCAAGGACACTGGTCTCCGGCTTGAGTCCGGATGCTGCGGAACGCATCGTTCCCGGCATTGCCGGACTGCCGGCGAACCACCGCGTTCGTCAAAGCCTGATCTTCGAACCAAGGACCGACGTTCGGCGCGTCATCTTCCTCATGACCCCGCACCAGGGAAGCCGCATGGCGCTCACCAGTTATTCCGCATTGGGCATGAGGCTCACACGCTTTCCGGATTGGCTGGGCGATGAGATCCGAACCCTGGGCCACCTGATCCCACGGGACGACCGCGGCCGACTTCCCACCAGCATCCACGGCCTCTCGCCGGACTCCCAGTTTCTCTCCGCGCTCCGGAAAGCCCCGATGGCCGCTCCTTACCACTCAATCATCGGAATTCGGTCCAGCCGCTCCGCGATCGGAAGCTCGGATGGCGTCGTGACGTACGAAAGCGCGCACGTTCCGGGTGCAGAGTCCGAACTTCTGGTCCCGAGCGGGCATGGCGGCCATACGCACCCAATGACCCTCGCCGAGCTCCACCGAATTCTCGCACTCGAGAAATAGCAGAGTGCTTGGATCCGATGCCGCTCAATTCTCGTTCACCACAGCTTCATGCAGTCGCTGCGCCGTGGTCGTCGCCGCAACGTCGAATTCTGCGGCGCTGAACAGGGACCGGTTCCCCACCGAGATGAAATGGATGCCGGGCGAGCGGCGAAACCCCATCGTCGCCCAGACATAAGACGGGTGGTCCGGAATCAACTCGCCATTGACGAGAAAGAATTCCCGTATACCAGAGCAGTCCGCAGGGTTGTCCGGGCAGGCGGAGCTCCTGACCCTCGCCGGGCAACACCCGATTTGCTGCAATCAGGCGCGCCCCCAAGGGAGCGTCTTCCGGCGGCTCCTCAACCTGCCGTCCGGCCGGGGCTTTCCACGTCCGGGAAAGCGACGCCGTCTCGAGAGCAGCCGCACCAGACATTGGCGGAATCGCCGGTGGACCACCAGAACCCGAAGTAGGAACTCGGAATTTCGAGCATGTGGGTGGTGTGCGAACGCCCTCCCGGTCGACACCGTAATAGAGCCCGAGAGGGAGGTTATGGAATTATTTGCTTAGGCGTCCCACGCCGTTTCGCGCAACCGGGCTTCGATGTCGCTGGTCTGGAGGGCGTCGACGATTTCCGCGATATCGCCTTGGAGGAAGCGGTCGAGGTTGTAAAGCGACAGCTTGATCCGGTGATCGGTGACCCGGTTTTCGGCGAAGTTGTAGGTGCGAATTTTTTCCTCGCGTCCGCCGCCACCGATGAGCGAGCGCCGGTGGGCGGAGTATTTTTCCTGTTCTTCGCGGCGTTTGTCCTCGAGGAGCCGGGCGCGCATGATCTGGAGGGCGCGTTCCTTGTTCTGTTGCTGCGAACGGCCGTCCTGGCAACGAACGATGCGACCGGTCGGAATGTGGAGGACCTGGACGGCGGAATCGGTGGTATTGACCCCCTGTCCACCCGGGCCGCCGGCGCGGCAGACTTCGATCCGAAGTTCTTCGGGCTTGAGTTCGAGATCGATTTCCTCCGCTTCGGGGAGGACGGCGACGGTGGCGGTTGAGGTGTGAATGCGACCCTGCGCCTCGGTGGCGGGGACCCGCTGAACGCGGTGCACGCCGCTCTCGTAGCGGAACCGGCGGAAAACGGATTCCCCGGAAACACGAAAGACGATTTCCCGCAGCCCGCCGAGGTCGGCCGGACTGGAGTCCATCTGCTCGACCTTCAGGCCCAGCGAGTCCGCGTAGCGCGTATACATTCGAAAGAGATCGGCGGCAAAAAGGGCGGCCTCGGTGCCTCCGGTTCCGGCCCGGATTTCGACAATGGCGTCCCGGTCCTCATCCGGTTCCGGCGGGAGGAGTGCAATTTGAACCGCGCGTTCGAGGTCGGGGATCGCCTTTTCCAACGCCGGAATCTCGGCCGCGGCGAGTTCGGCCATTTCACGGTCCGGCCCCGCGGCGAGTTCGCGATTTTCGTCCAGTTCGCGCCGGGCTTTGACCAATGCGTCCCACGTGGCCAGGAGTTCACGGGCCGCCGCGTGCTCACGAAGGACCTCGCGGCCCCGGCGGGCGTCATCGAAGAGCCCGGGGTCGCCGATCATGCTTTCGAGCTCGCCAAACCGGCGACGCTTGCGCTCGATCAAAGGTGCAAAGTCCATGGAAAGAAAAAACGGTGAATGCCCCGCAAAGGGCACTCACCGTTTGAAAATCCGGGGCCGGGAATCTACTTGCGGGCGGCGCGGGCGACGCGAACCGTGCCGTAGCGGCGCTTGAACTTGTCCACGCGGCCGGCCGTGTCGACGAACTTCTGCTCACCGGTGAAAAATGGATGGCAGGCCGCGCAAATGCCGATCTTGATATTGTCGCGGGTCGAACGGGTGCGGTAGGTGGCTCCGCAGGCGCAGACAATAATCGTCTCGCGATACTCGGGATGAATCTCTGGCTTCATTCTTGAAAAGTTGGTCAGGATATCGCGAGTGTCTGGGAAAGCAATAGTGAATTTGAAAGCCGCCGTCCTCCTCGATGCTTGGTCGCGCACCCTCGCCTCTGCCGCCGACGGTGCCATTTTCGGCCCGGACGGTCGCCTGCTGCGCACCTGGCACGATATTGAGGACGAGGCCTGCCATTTTGCCGGCCTCCTGGCGTCCCCGACCCCCTCCGCCGTGGTCCTTCAAACCGGGAACCACGCGGGTTTTCCAGCCGCTCTTTTGGGAGCTTGGCGGGCCGGACGTCCGGTGGTCCTCGTCGATGCCGGACTCGCCGCTCCCGTGCGCGAGCAGGTGGAACGGGACATCCATGCGGGAACGCGGATCGTTGCTGCCGGAAAAGATCTCGAGTTTTTGGATCTCGAAAATGGCGCGGTCACGCCCGAGAGCCGGGCCGACCTTTACAAACTGACGTCTGGCACGACGTCACGGCCGAGCCTCCTGCCTTTCACCGCTGCGCAATTGCTCGCGGACTGCGAGAACGTTTGTGAGTCGATGGAGATCCGGGCGACGGACCGGAATTTCGGCGTCGTCGCATTCACCCATTCCTACGGATTCAGCAATCTGGTCACGCCGCTCATCGCCCGCGGGATTCCTCTGGTCGCCGCCACGGACGCCCTGCCCCGCGCGCTGGCCGCCGGGCTGTTGAATTCCGGAGCGACGGTCCTCCCGGCGGTGCCGGCCATGTTCCGCGCTTTGCTCACCGTCGAGGCTTTGCCCGAACAACTGCGCCTGTGCATCTCGGCGGGCGCTCCATTGGACGCCCGCTTGGCCGCGGAATTTCACGGCCGGTTCGGACGGAAGTTGCACTCGTTCTATGGAGCGTCGGAATGCGGGGGAATTGCCTTCGACGCCAGCGATGATCCGTGTCCCCCGACCGGATTTGTCGGAACGGCACTGAAGGGTGTCGATCTCGGGCTCGAGCCGTCGGGAGACGGCGTTTGGAGGGCGCGCGTTCGAAGTGACGCCGTGGGACTCACGTCGTCGGACGGTGTTTACGAACCGGCCGACCTTTTGGAAAAGACGCCACGCGGCCTGCGGCTGATCGGGCGGGATTCGGATCTGATCAACGTCGGCGGCCGGAAAGTTTCCCCCGCCTATGTGGAGGAAGCCTTGGGCCACCATCCCGGGGTTCGGGCGGCTGTGGTCTTTGGAGTGCCACGCGAGGGCGGCGGCGAATGGGTCGCAGCCTTGGTCGTCACCGAACCCGGCACGACCGCTGCGGATTTGCGCGCGCACTGCGCGTCACGCCTCGCGCCGTGGGAACGCCCCCGCGAATTCCATTTTTCGGAGAAAATCCCGACGAATGAACGGGGCAAGATCAGCCGCCGGGATCTGGCCGCCCGCTACGCTCCGCCAGCGCTTTGATCTTTCCCGGCCGCGGGAATCTCGGGCAGTCTCCGGATTGGTGGACCATTTCTCGTGGATTTTTGCAGTCATCACGATCCTGCTGGAGGCGATCGCTGTCGTTCTGGCGCTGCGGGCGATCCTGATTGCGCGGACGCCGCAGTCGGCCGTCGGTTGGTGCATCGGCCTGCTGGTTTTTCCGATCGTTGCGATTCCGCTGTTCCTGGTCTTCGGCGAGTCGCGATTCTCCGGCTACACGCGGGCCGGCACTGGCGGATCGCCTGAACTCGACCAGGCGCTGAGCGAGACGGCGCGTTATCTGGAACCGTTCCGCGCATCCATTCCGCATCCGTTTCTGGATGGCGCAAGAATTGCCGAGCGACTGAATGGCCTGCCTCCGGTGTCCGGGAATACGGCCGCCCTCTTGATCGACGGCGACGCCACATTTCGCGCGATCTTTGAGGCGATCGATCAGGCCAGGGAGTCCGTCTGGGTGCAATTCTTCATCATCCGCGATGACGGACTCGGCCGCGAGCTGGCCGACCGTCTGCTGGCGGCCTCATCCCGAGGCGTCCGCGTTCTGGTTCTCAACGATCAGGTCGGTTCGAAGGACCTTCCGACCACGTATCGCGAACGCCTCCGCGCCGGCGGCGTGCGCATCGAATGCTTCGTCACCAACCGCCAGCACGGACGCCGCTTCCAAATCAACTTCCGAAACCACCGAAAGCTCGTCGTCTGCGACGGACGCGTGGCGTTCATCGGCGGCCTCAATGTCGGGGACGAGTATTGCGGATTGAAAAAGCGGTTCGGTCCGTGGCGCGATACGCACATGCGGCTCGAGGGTCCGGTTGTCGCCGCCCTGGAAATGTCGTTTTTGGAGGACTGGAACTATGTGACAAAATCCCTGCCGCACCGCTCCCTTCGCGCCGAACCAGTCCCGGCCGGGACGGCTGCGGTCCTTCCGATCGCCTCCGGTCCTGCGGAAGAATGGAGCGTCGGAGCCGCTGCGATTCTGTCGGTCATCCAAGACGCCCAGCAACGGCTCTGGATGGCGAGCCCGTATTTTGTCCCCTCCAGTCCCCTCCTCCACGCGATCTGCCATGCGTCACTTCGCGGCGTCGACGTTCGGATCATTCTGCCGAAAAACCCGGACCATTACCTGCCCTGGCTGTCGTCGTTTACATACTATCCGAAACTCCGTGCGGCCGGCGTCAAAGTCTGGCGCTACCAACCCGGCTTCATGCACCAAAAGGTCCTTCTGGCGGACGACGCTCTTTCAGTCGTCGGATCCATCAACCTCGATTACCGATCGTTCATGTTGAACTTCGAGCTTTCGGCCGCCGTGCACGATCCGGCGTTTGCGAAAACCGTGGAAGCCAAGTTCCTCGCGGACTTCGCGCGGAGCGTTCAAGAGGACCTGGGCCGTTTCGAGGCCGGTCCGTTGCTCTTCCGCCTCAAGTGCCGGGCGGCCGCCTTGATGAGCCCTGAGCAATAATGCTCAATGGCTCCGCACGACGGGTGTCACGCCCTTCGTGTTTTTGACCAGCGGGCCGATGCTCCAGAGGATGAATCCGCCACGCGGGGCCACGGATTTTTGGATCTCCATCTGGCGGGCGATCTCGGATGCCGGCCATCCATGGGACGTCATACGATCAATGGCAATGCCGGGGTAGATCGGCACGCCGCGGGGATTTGCATCCGACCCACGCCACCAACGCAGCAGCGAAGAGAAAGGCTGCGGGCTGTTCTCGGCCCAGTAGAGCTGCGGTGCGAGGTAATCGATCCAGCCATTGCGCATCCAGGCCACCGGGTCCGCGTAGAGTTGGTGGAACTGGTCGACGCCCGCCCGCACATCCGGCGGCGTGCCCTTCGTGTAGATGCCAAAGGGACTCACACCAAATTTGATCCGCGGGTTCTCTGCGTGCGCCGCCTCATCAATCGCCCGGACGAGCGAATTGACATTCTGGCGGCGCCAGTCCGCTTTCGAAAGATTTCCACCGCGCGCTCGATAGGCCTGATAGGTTTTCTCATCCGGAAACGGAAAGATCGATCCGTCGTTCTTGGGATACGGATAGAAGTAGTCGTCCAGGTGAATCCCGGCGATGTCATAGCGGCGCACCAAATCCCGGACCACGGAAACAATATGCCGCTGGACCTCAGCGGAACCGGGATCCATCCAGAGCAGATTGCCCACCCGATAGGTAAACTGCGGATACCGGCGGCTGATGTGATTGGCCGCGCGCGGGGTCGAGGAGTTCGCGGCGGCGCGGTAGGGATTGAGCCAGGCGTGGACCTCGATGCCGCGCTTCTTGGCCTCGGCAATGAAGAATGCGAGCGGATCGTAGCCCGGCGAGCGACCCTGTGTTCCGGTCAAATAACGGCTCCATGGCTCGATGCGGGACTCGTAAAGCGCATCACTTTCCGGCCGCACCTGGAGAAGAACGGCATTGAGCCCGGCCGCTTTCGCGGCGTCGAGGAGACGGATGGCGGAGGCCTTCTGTTCATCCACCGACATCCCGGCCCGCGGCGGAAAATTGATGTTGTGGACACTTGCGATCCATGTCCCGCGGAACTCGGCATGAGCCGTTGACAGGACGACGAGCAGGACACAAAGGATGGAGGAAATTTGCCGGGGCATCTTAGTAGAGAAATGTTTCGGGTGGAGGTTCGGTGGGTTCGATGTGATCCGCAATCACAAGCGGCGTATGCCGCCCGCTTTCGACCGGAAATGTCGCGCGTCCAGTCACTTTGATCCATTCCATTTCCGGAAACGAGGTGCCGGGCGCGGCTTTCACCGTCACGGCCAGCGGACGCGCGTCCGCCGCGCAGCAGAGAACAAACATGCGGACGAGGTTGAAGCGATCGCCGTCCGCATTGCCGGTCCGCGCCGGGAGGAACTGGCCAATGATTTCGACTTCCTTGTTCTCGAAATCCGGCCGGAGAGTCGGTTCCTTGGCGGCGTAGAGGAGGTCGATCGCCTCGGCCTGCAGTTGGCCCTTTTCGTTTCGCGGCAGGTAAAGCGACGGATTCATCGGCTCGCCTTCGCCGATCGATCCATCCTCGCGCGGCAACGGAGGATCCATCGGCGGTTGATATGCCGCCAGGTCACCGACATCCTGAACGAATCCCCGGTTCCAAACCGCCGTCGCCCCGAATTGGCTCGGCGAAATCCATGTCGCCAACAAAAGCGGAATGACCAACACGCCGGTGCCGAAGAGGCGCGCCGGCCAACGTATCGGCGGCGCATCCGAATCCGATGGCCGCGTCAGCAATAACGCCGCCGCCATCGCTGCGAGCACGACCGCCGACGAAAACGTCCAAAAATGAAATGCCGGGTGGAGGTAATTCGCGACGCGCCCGGAGAGTTCGAAATAGAGCAGAACGGCGGCCCAAACGAGGAGGACGCCGGCGGACAGGACTCTCGAGGCAATGGCGCTCATATTCCCAGCACCCCCAACCGCACGCAGATCAGCCCAATGAAGACAAACAACCCCACCGCCAGCCCGGCCACGAAGAGCTTCCGAAACACCGCGCTGTAGATAAACAGCAGTTTCAAATCCATCATCGGCCCGAAGACCAAAAACGCGAGTTTTGCCGTGCCCGGGAATGCCGTGAACGTCGCGGCGATGAACGCATCCGACGTACTGCAAAGCGAGAGGATCCCCGCCAGAACCATCATCGAGCCGACCGCCGTCCACTCGTTCAACGCGAGCGGAATGATGATCTCCTGGTTCACCGCCGTGCTGAAAACCGAGGCCACGCCCACGCCGAGGACAAAATAAACCATCACGTCGAGAAAGTCGCGGACACCCGACTCCAGCGCCCCGACCAGACGGCGTCCAAATGGCCGTATAGCCACCCCGCCGGCGTCCGGTTGGAGGGTCGCCGACTCGATGACCTCGCGCCGCAGAACTTTTCCCACGGTCAGGTTATGCACCGCAAATGCCGCCACGACCGCCACGAAAAAACCCAATCCAAGCCGGAGAAACGTGAACTCCGCCGCGGCTTGGCCGCGGAAGGCAGCATACGTGCTAACGGCCACAATCGGATTCACAATCGGCGCGGCCAGCATGTAGGCGACTGCGTTGGATACCGGCAGTCCCTTGGCGATGAGACGTCGAATGACCGGAACGACGCCGCACTCGCACATCGGAAAGAAGAGCCCCATGGCTGCGCTCAGGCAAATCCCAAGAAACGCATTCCGCGGCAGAAAGCGCACCATGGTTTTGGAGGGAAGGAACTGGTCGATCACACCCGCCACCAGCGTGCCCAAAAGAATGAACGGCACCCCCTCCAGGAGTACGCTGATGAAAGCGTAGGAAAAATCCTCCGCACTGAACTGGAACCATCCCGGCGACACGAGCCGGGATCATCGCCCGAGGACCCGCCGAATGCAATCTGGCGTCTTTTCATTCCCGAACGGAGGGAAATGCGCTATCATCCCTGCGGTCAAAAGATCCCGACACCCGAAAAACCTTTGTGAGCGAACCAACTGAAACAAGACGTCCCGCGATCGGGCCAGCAACCATGGAGATGCTTTGGGCTGCCCTGGCGATGGCGGTTTTGGCGGCGCTGGCGGTCACGCTGATGAGTGACCAGCGTCCGAAGTTTCGTTTCGATGGTTTGACCGCCAGTCCCACGCCCGTGGCGGCGGGATCACCCACCGCTCCGGCCCCAGCCTCGGAGTCCCCTGCATCGGTTCCCTCCACCGACGCGGCTTCGAACCTTCAAGTCCTTTTTGCCGATGCGGCGGCCGAACAACGGGGACAGTTTCGCGATCTGCCGGCACCCGTCATTGAGACACCCGTCCAGTACAACGCCCCGCCATTCATCAACAATCCCGACTACGCGCGCCCGCCCGCCTTTCGAGACATCCGCGAGTCCGACCTGAACCGGGCCTACGCGGCAGCGCCAAAGACCGACCGCCGGGCCTTGGCCCGGGTGGCCCGTCTTGGCGGATTCCGATCGCCCGAGGCGATGGCGACCGCGTTCGGGTACCAAACCGTGGACCAGATGGTCTCGGTGTGGGACCAGCAAATCGAACGCGGTCCGCAGTTCCCGGTCGATGGCGTCGGCAACGAAGCCGGGCCGCCCTTCGTTCGCGAGTAGCCAACCTACCGGGCCACCGCAGTGGGAGGAACCGGTTCCGGAGGCGTCCCGTAGAATCGGGGTTCGCCGGGTGACTCGAATCCGAGCGGGCTCCCATGGGCCATCGGCTCGCTCACGAACTGAAACGTTCCCCGTCCATCCGGTGCAGGCCCGGAAGCCCATCGGCCCTGAGCCGAGGCACCGCCTTCCGAGAATTGCAGGTATTGGTAGCTGAACTCCCCGGCTTCATTCTCGGCGGGGAAATTCATCGGGCAGGGCGTCCGATCCAGCCCATCCGCTTCCAACTCCTCAATGGCAGCAAGCCATTGGTTTTGGTGCATCGTGTCACGGGCCAGCAGAAAGCTGAGGAGATCGCGGACGCCCGGGTCTTCCGTCATGTTGTAAAGTCGGGCCACCTGAACGCGGCCCTGGCTCTCCGCGGTGAGGTTCAAGCGGAAGTCCGCCAGAAGATTCCCGCTGGCGCAGATGTACGCCGCCGTCCAGCGGTTTCCCAAGCTGTCGGCCGGCATCGCCCCCTGCCCGGAGACGATGATGTGCTGCGGGTTCATGGCGGCCGAAAGGATCATGTCCTTCGGACTGGCACCGCCCAATACGGCGGCGACGGGCGAGCTCCCTTTGGCCGCCGACTCGACCGTGTTCGCATCGGCGCCCTCCAGCAGCCTCGCCACCATTGTCGCCAGCATCTCCACGTGACCGATTTCCTCGGTCCCAATGTCGAAGAGCATATCCCGATACTTCGCCGGTCCCCGGCAATTCCATCCCTGGAAAAGGTATTGCATCATGACCGACATCTCGCCCCACTGCCCGCCAATCACTTCCTGGAGCTTCATGGCGAACAAAGGGTCGGGTCTTTCCGGTCGGGCGTGATATTGAAGGTGCGGTTTGTGGATGAACATTGTCGTCGTGGGTTCCGAACAACGATTTCGAAACGGCCGCGACAGGCGGCTCTCGGGCTCTCGACTGCCGCCGCCATGGGGGAGGTCGCCGAAACGGGTGAATTCTTTTGCTCTACCGCAAAGATCGTTCGGGAATTCCGTGACACCGGTCGCATGGAACGGCTTATGAACGTATTATGCACGGATGGCTTTCTGAGATGAGTCCAACGCTCCAGACGATTGACTGCGTCTGGTTGCCTGCGGCGATCGCGATCGCGGCGGTGCATGCGTGGGCCGGTGGAAACATCGTACATGCGGCTTTCACCCTCTTTCTGCTGTTGACCGCCCGTGAGCTGGTTTTTCATGTGGTGCTCGCGGCTCTGCATCCCCTCGCCGGGCCGCCCCGGCTCGCGGATCTCTGGAGGCTGGCACTGTGCCTCCTTTTGCCAATGGTCTACACTGGGGCGTTCGTTGGCGGCGCGGTTTTGCTCCGAAACATCCGGCACCGGCTCCGCCACGCCCTCAAGAAGTAGGTGGCGGCTGCTGGACAGCCCGCGATGGCTTTCGCATAGTTGCAGGGATGAAATCCCTCGGCGGCACCCTGGCCATTGCCTGGAATACCTTCACGGAGTTGGTCCGCATGAAGGTCTTTTATTTCCTGCTGATCTTTGCGCTTCTGATCATTGGAAATTCGGCCTTCGTCGCCAAATTCTCGTTCCAGGAGCAGTTCCAGATGCTCAAAGACATTTCGCTCGGTGCCATGTCGGTCTTCACCTCGATTCTGGCAATTCTGGCGACGGCGAATTTTCTGCCCAAGGATATGGAAGACCGGACGATCTACACGATCCTCGCCAAACCGGTGCCGCGCTTTTCTTATCTCCTCGGAAAACTCGGCGGCATCCTTCTGTTGCTGGCTTTGTCGACGCTCCTCATGACCGGCTTGTTTTTGGTCGTGCTGTGGATGCGTGAGAGCTGGGTCCTGGCGGAAACACGCGAGCAACTCGCCGGGGCGACGCCGGAGGATCTCCAAATCGCCCTCAAAGAAGTCACCGCTGCGACGTTCAACATCAATCTCATTCCTGGCATCACCATGATCTTTATCAAAGCCGCCCTGCTGGCGGCCTTGACGCTGTTCATCTCGACGATTTCAACCTCGGCGATTTTCACGATCCTGATGTCGGCGGCCGTGTATTTCATCGGCCACTTGCAGGCGACAGCGCGCGAGTTCTGGCTGACCGGCGTTGACATCCAATGGTGGACGCGGTTGCTGGCGGCGGCTGTTGCGATTCTTTTCCCCGACCTTCAGGCCTTCAACTTGAGCGACGATGTCATTGCGGGGGTGGCCGTGCCACTCGGCCTGTTCCTCCAGACGGCCCTGCTTGGAGCTGTCTACATCGCCGTTTACTTTTTTCTGGCGGCTTTGGTATTCGCCGGCCGGGAGCTATGAGGCGAGCCATCGCCATTCTGCTCCTGGCAGCTGCGGGAGCCGCGCTGGTTCCGCTCCAGCAAGCTGTCCAAAAAAGCGCCGTCGCCTCCCATTTCCGAAAAACCTCCCTCGACCTCGGCCTTCGCGAACGGGTCGGCCAGATGGGTTTCCTCGCGGCACTCAGTGGCTTTCGCTCCCCGCTGGCGGCGTTTCTGTGGATCGAAGCGCACATCGCATGGGAGAATACCGAATGGGGTCGCATGGCGGCGTTATTCGACACCGTGACCACGCTGCAACCCCGCTCCCTTCTCTACTGGGACATGGCCGCATGGCACATGGCATGGAATGCCAGCGCCGCCGCCCTTCAGGATGAAAAACAGAAGAGCGAGGCTCTCCGCATCCGCGCCCAACGCCAGTATTTTCGGCTCGGACGCGAAATCCTCGAACGCGGAATCCGCAACAACCCGGACCGCTACCAGCTCTACCTCCAACTGGGCGTCCTGCTGAGGGACAAATTCGAAAACCACTGCGAGGCCGCCGATTCATTCCTTCGCGCTTCGGAGTTCCCCGACGCACCCGAATACGTCCGGCGGTTTGCGGGCTACGAAATGGCCAAATGCATCGGCCGGGAGCAGGAAGCCTATGACCTTCTCCACGCTCTCTACCTCGAAGGTGAACACCAACGCCTTCCCACCCTCGTCAGCACGCTCCGGGAACTCGAAAAGAAGCTGGAAATTCCTGAGGACGAGCGAATAAAGTGACCTCTCTCGCGGCAACCGCGATGACCTGACTCTCCTTCATGCGATTTGCGATTTTCGGCGACATCCACGCCAACCTTCATGCACTCCAGACCGTGCTGGCCGATGCCCAGTCTCAGAATTGCACGCACTTCGTCTGCATGGGCGACGTCGTGGGATATAACGCCTTTCCCCACGAATGCCTCCAGATCGTCCGCGAACTCGATTGCCCCGTCGTCAAGGGCAACCATGACGAACAGGCCTCCATGTTCGGTGATCAGGAAGGATTCAATCCCCTCGCTGAGGAAGCCATGAACTGGACGCGTGACCAGCTTTCCGAATCCGAGAAAGAATGGCTCCGCGCCCTCCGCCTCCAGCGGCAGGTGCGGGATTTCACGATTGTCCACGCCACCCTCGACACCCCCCACCGCTGGGGCTACGTCTTCAACCAACTCGATGCCGCCGCCTCCTTCAGCTACCAGCACACCGGTATCTGCTTCATCGGCCACACCCACGCCCCCAAAGCCTATATCCGTGACGGCAGCGTCCGGACGATTGCCCTCGACACCCTCGTTCTTCAGCCCGGGAAGAAATACCTCATCAACGTCGGCAGCGTCGGCCAACCCCGCGATGGCGATCCCCGGGCAGCCTATTGCATCTACGATACCGCCGCCAACGAGGTGATCCTCCGCCGTCTCGACTATGATCTTCCAGCCGCCCAACGCGCCATCCTGGATGCCGGTCTGCCGAGCCGTCTCGCCGAACGCCTCGCCGTTGGCCGCTAAGGCCTGCCGCCGGAGACCATGACTCCTCCGGATTCCCTTCTCCTCATCAAGCCCGGCTCCATGGGCGACGTCATCCACGCCCTCCCCGTAGCCTCCGCCATCCACTCCGGCTGGCCCACCACCCAGATCACCTGGATCATCGACCCCCGCTGGCAACCCCTCCTCGACCACCACCCCGCTATCCACTCCACCATCCCGTTTCCCAGAGAAAAGTTCCGAGGTCCTCTGGGTATTCTTCGTGCGTTTCGCTGGTTTAGCGAACTTCGGACGGTTCAGCCGGCCATCGCCGTCGACCTCCAAGGTCTTCTCCGAAGCGGAATCACAGCTTGGTCCAGTCGCGCTCGCATAACCTGCGGACTGAGCGATTCCCGCGAACTCGCAGGAATCTTCCATTCGATCCGGGTTCCGGTCGATCCCAACGAACACGCTGTCGATCGCTATTTCCGCGTCCTTCCGGCTCTGGGGATTGCTCCCGACAGTCCGAAATATTTTACCATTTGTTCGGATCTAATGCTTCCAATATCCTCCCTTTCAACGCCTTACATTCTTCTGCATCCTTTCGCCAGAGGTGGTGGTAAGTCACTTAATGGCGCCGCAGTGTCTGCATTTATCGCGGCGTCCGCATTGTTAGCAGATATCCCGATCCGGGTGATCGGTTTTGGGTCATTCGAATCGGATTGGAGTCGGCCAGGGGTCGAGGATTGGACCAATCGGACGACGATGGCGGAATTGGTCCGGTTGATTCGGGAGAGTGCGTTTGTCGTGAGTGTGGACAGTGGTCCGATGCATCTGGCCGCCGCCTTGGGGCGCCCGCTGCTGGGGATTCACACGTGGAGCGATCCGAGGCGCGTGGGCCCGTATGGGAAGGCCTGGATCTGGCAGGGTGGCGAGATTCGCAATCAGGACCTGAATGACCCACCCCGTCCCGAGCGGCCTTTCACCGAGGACGACGCGCGGTCCGTGGCCCGGTTCGTTGCCGGTCAGTTGGGTTGAGAGCGAGCCGGCACTCGATTTCGATGTCCAGTTCGATCCGGCAGATGTCAGCCTGAAGGTAAAGGGTTTGTTTCTCTGCCGTTCCCCACGCCTGTTGGAGAGCCCGCCGAACGCTCGGAAGGTCCGCCGCCCGCCGCAGGTAAACGGTGGCGGAGCTCCCTGCGTGGGCGAGCGCCCGCCAGTCCAGGTTGGCTTGGGCAAGAACCGCCTGCATATTGTCGAGCGTGACAGCCAGTTGGGTGGCCGTGTCGCGGCGGGCCACCGTTTCATGGCCCCGGATGCTGGAGGTGCCGGATACAAAGATCTCATCGCGAGTCACAACCGCCCGCGAAAATCGCGGCGGCCGGGGACCATAGGCGACCGGGTAGTGATAGGCTGGGATCTGCAACGGATTCTCCAGTGGCCGGACGGGAGGCGGGCCCGCCAGGCACCACGCCACCAACTCGTCACCGGCCGATCCGACCGCGGAGGCCGCCGGATGGCCGCCAATGGAAAAGTGTTGGAACGCCGCGTGCCGGCCGAGGCAGAAGGCGCGATAGTTCTCCAGACCGGATTCCATCGAGTTGATCGCCGGGACGAAATGCCAGATCCGATAGACCATCCGTCCGGAAACCGCTTCGAACAACTGCCGGTAAAGCCGGAAGGTCGCCGCGGCCAATCTTCGCCCCCCCACACGGACCGCCGCCACGGCAAAAAACCGCTCACCAGATTCCCAAATCTGCCAGTCCCCCGCCCTCCTCACCCGACCCGCCACGGAAATCCGTCGGAGAGCATCCGGACCCTCCAAAACTCTGGCCCCGCTAAAGACGGTCGATCCGGAAGAAACACCAAGCCCGTGCTGAATTTCCAAAGCTGCCGACATCCCTCGGCAACCTAAAACAAACTCGGCTGATCGTCGCGGGTCTTCTTCGGAGTAGAAACCTTCCGTGATGCATCGTCCGACACTTCGTTCGGATCGGCCGCCACGGGAGCTTCCTCCACCGCCGCGGGCGGCGGAGTCGGTTCAGGTGGCGCCGACGTGGGCGGGGGCGGCGCGGCGCTGGGCCGTCCACAGACCCGCTCAACCAAATCCTGAGCCTCCATCGTTCGAGCCGCTTCCACCACTTTCAGAAAAGCTCCAACCATTTCCGGCCGAACCGCGAACAGGGCCTTCACCGCCTCCACCGGTCCACGCTCATCCCGGGACTCCAGTTCGTTAACCGTCACACCCAGCGCCTCCGCAAACTTCGGCAGCGTCTCACGCGCCGGATGACGCTTCCCACTTTCGATATCGCTCAGGTGCGCCAGACTTCGAAACCCGACCGCAGCGGACAACGCCCTTTGCGTCAAACCCGCTTGCTCCCGCAAAGCGCGAATATACTGACCAAATGTCTGGGACACACCGGAACGGTAAGTTCGCGTAGGCGGCGAATGCAAGCGGTTTCTCTTTGGCAGAGTGCCAGCCCTCCCCCTAGTATCCCGACGATGATCGGCCGGATGCTGCGCCATGGGTGGGATGTTGTCTGGAGAACGATCCGCATTTTCACGGAAATTGACGGCGAACAGCGGGCTGCGTCCTTCGCGTATTACGCCGTTTTCTCGCTCTTTCCGCTGTTCGCTCTGATGCTTACCGCCGGGTCACTTTTCGTAGCTCCGGACGAGGTGATTCGCACCTTCGAGCGGTTTTTTCCCGTCGGTGAGGCCCAGCAGCAATGGATCTGGCAAATGGTCGAGGCGTTGGAACGCTCACGGGGCAGCGTCAGCGCGGTCTCACTGGTCATTTTGCTGTGGTGTTCGCTCCGCTTTTTTCAGGCGTTGGTCCGGGGTGTGAATCGCGCGTGGCACACGATCGAGATTCCGTGGTGGCAGTTGCCTTTGAAGAACCTCCTGATGATCGGGGTGATTGCCAGTGCGCTGCTGTTGGGTCTGATTGCGCCCGCGATCTTGCAGGGAGCGAAGAAAATCCTGACCGCCTTCGAAGAATTCCTCGAGGCGCAGTTCCCGTGGTTCAATCTCGATGTGGTGACCAGTGTGTTCGACCTGGCCCGCTATGCGGTGGCTGGTGCCGTTCTGTTCTACGCGTTTGTTCTGCTTTACATGCTGGCCCCCCGGCGGAGGGTGTACTTTCGGCAGGTTTGGATGCCTTCGCTTGTTGTCACCGTGGCATTGCAGGCCTGCCAGAACGCGTTCGTCAACTACCTGCCGCGCTTCGTGAACTACAATGCGATCTACGGGACCGTTGGAGTCATGATGCTCCTGCTGCTGTGGGTTTACGTTTCCGGCGTCATCATCATTCTCGGCGCGTGTCTCTGCGCAGCCGGCGCCGGCGAAGACCGCGCTGGCGAGAGCAAAACGCCCCGGAATGCTCAGGACTTGGCCGGTTCGTAGGGCAGGGCGGACTTGTGCGTGATGATCCGCGCATTGCCGTCTTCGTCGAAACGGAAGACGAACGTCTTGTCGACCTTGGTCTCCTTGCCCGCTCCATCGGTGAAGAAAACATTGCCCATGAAAATTCCGATGTTGTCGTCGACGATCACACCCGCCGTGTCGAAGCGAACCTTCCGCCAGTCCTTCAGGGCAAATCCGGTGTCGTCGGGATACTTCGGGTTGCCGCCGACAAAATAAGCCAGCGCGCCCTCCTTGGTGAGCCGGAACGTTTGTTTCCCAGAGGTGAGGGTCGGCTTGAAGAGGACTTTCCCATCGTCATAGTCGTAGCCCGTGCTCAGGACCTCGGCCGCCACCGCCGCGGCGTCGCCGCCTTCTCTCGCAGTCGAACTGATTTTCACCAGCGCGTCACACCAGCCTTGAACGGCATTCCGGACCATCTTCTCGGTCACCTTGACGGTCTCGGCGTGAGCGGCACCGAGCAGGCAGACGGAACTGACGACGGACAAAACCAACTTCTTCATTTTTGGAAAGGCCCGGAGAGGTTGGTGCCGGGGTTCATCCCGCGGCCGGGGTCTCCAGGGCGCAGGAAAATACACCGCCCGGATCGCCGCGCAAGGGCTTCTATTCCATCCACTCCATGATGTTGAAATTCATGGAGACCAGGATGGAAACGACGGTAGCCGTGGCGACAAACCCGAGAACCGCCGCGCTGCCCAGCGAGATGAGGATCCAGCGGATCAGGCGGTCTTCGGGGTCATTCGGGTTGAGCATGCGTCAGAGCTAATGGGTCCACCGGTCCGTTGTCAACGGCCTCATTCGTACCGCAGAGCCTTCACCGGATCGAGCCGCGCGGCAAACCACGCGGGGATCAAGGCCGCGAGCGAACAGACCAGAAATGCACTCACGCAAATGATCGCAACGTCGGATGGTACGATCTCCGCCGGAATCTCCGCAAATTGGTAAACCGAGCGTGGGAATACTTCGATGCCGAGCACAGTGGCCAGCCATTGGCTGACCTCGTTGCGATACTGGACGGTCGTCACGCCGAGGAGAAATCCGGCGATGGTCCCAAACACCCCGACAACCATTCCCTGCATGAGAAAAACGCCAATGATCTGATGCGTCTGGGCACCGAGTGCTTTCATCACGCCGATCTCACGCGTTTTTTGGACCGTCACGGTAATGAGCGTGTTCATGATGCCAAAGGCCGCCACCAAAATGATGAACATCAGGAGGAAGAACATGACATTCCGCTCCATGCGGATCGCGTCGAAGATCTGCTTGTTGAGGTCAATCCATGTGAGCGCGTAATTCGGCGGCTCCAGGCTGATATTGAGGCGGTCCCGAACTTCCGGCGCCAGATACGGATCCTGAGTCTTCATGGCCAACCCATGGACCGCCCCGCCGAGATTGTACAATTCCTGTCCGATGTGAAGCGGCACGAGCAAAAACTCGCTGTCGTAAAGATATCGACCGCTTTCGAAAATGCCGGAGACCTCCAACTCGGTCGGCAAAATCATATTCTTGAGTTCCGACGCTGTCGTCGCGTTGTTGCCCTCCTTCTCCAGTCGGTCGAGCTCCGCAAGAATCTCGTTGATGTTGCCCGGCGAAAAAACCGTCACCTTGTCCCCGACCTGCACACCGAGCGTGCGGGCGAGTTCGGAACCAAGGATTGTCTTGTCCCCATCGAGATCGTAGGCGCCCTCCACGATGAACTCGCGGACGCTCACAACCTTCTCTTCCAGGTCGGGATCGATCCCCCGGATCTTGGGTGCGAGCCGGCGATTCTGGAATTCGATGATCACCGGCCCTTGGACAAAAGGCGCAACCGCCGTCACCAACGGATCCTTTTCCGCGCCGGCGGCGACTTGCGCCCAGTCTTCCATCACAGCCGAATTCGAGACGATCACGTGCGCGTCAAACCCGATGACCTTGCGCCTCAATTCCTGTTCAAACCCGGTCATCACCGAGATCACCAGGATCAAAACCATGATCCCAAGCGTCACGCCAAGGATCGAGATCAGCGTGATGATCGAAAGGAACGTGCGCTTCGGCTTGAGATAGCGAAGCGCGAGAAAAAGGCTGAAATTACTGGTCATTGCGGAGCCCGGACGTCCGGCCTCAGCCCACGACCGCCGGGTCGTTCACGCGCTTTTCGAATTCCTCCGGGAACTTCGCCAGGAAGCTCTGGGTCGGCCACGAACAGGCTTCACCAAACGCACAGATCGTGCGGCCCGCGATGTTGTCGGCGATCGACTTCAACTTCGCTGCATCATCCGCCCGCGCTCCGCGGTCCAAAATGCGCGTGGTGACCTTGGACATCCAGAGGCTGCCCTCCCGGCACGGCGTGCACTGACCGCAACTTTCGTGCGCGTAGAATTGGTTCAGGTTGTTCAGTGCCCAGACCATGTCGCGCGAGTCGTCCATGACCATCACGCCGCCACTTCCGACCATCGTACCGACCGCTTGGAGCGTGGCAGCGTCCATCACGACATCGAGCATCGGGAGTTCCTTGTCGACCACCTGGCCGTCGGGTCCCTTGACCTTGATTTTGTAAACCTCGTCGGCGCGCATCACTTTCGCCGAGCTCCCGCCCGGGATCACCGCCTTCAATTTCCGCCCCGGCTTCAATCCGCCGCAAACATCAAAGATCAACTCCCGCATCGTCACCGCGCCGCAGGGAAGCTCGTAGAAGCCCGGCCGAACCACGTCGCCGCTCACGCACATCGTGCGCGTTCCGCCATCACCCGGCGTGCCCATCTTCGCATACTCCTCCGGCCCAAGGCGCAGGATGTGCTTCACATGGCAGAGCGTCTCGACGTTGTTCACGATCGTCGGCTTCATGTAGAGACCGAGCACCGCCGGGAAATACGGTGGCTTGATCCGCGGGTACGGCCGCTTGCCCTCAAGCGATTCGAGCAGGCTCGTCTCCTCACCGCAAATGTACGCCCCGGCGCCCTGATGGACGTAGATGTCCAGATCAAATCCGGACCCCAGGATGTTTTTGCCGAGAAAACCTTTCGCCTTCGCCTCCTGGATCGCATTCCAAACAATCCGGGCGGCATGCGGGAATTCGCACCGGATGTAGATGTAGGCGAGGTGCGTGTTGGTCGCGAACGCCGAGATCGCCAGCCCTTCGACCAACTGATGCGGATCCTGATGCAGAATGTACCGGTCCTTGAACGTCCCGGGCTCCGACTCGTCGCCGTTCACGACAATGTAATGCGGCTTGCCGTCGTCGTATTTGATGAAACTCCACTTCGTGCCGCACGGGAATCCCGCTCCGCCGCGCCCACGCAGGTTCGCCGCCTTGACCGCGTCCACGATCTCGGACGGCTTCATGCCCACCGCCTTCTTTAGCGACTCGTAGCCGCCGTGCGCCAGATACGTCTCAATGTCCGGGGCATATCCGGGCTTGCTGATGTTTTCGAAAATGATGCGCCGTTCCTTCGGATGCGGCGTGGGAAGCAGGGAAACCATGTTATTTGTATTGATCGACAATTCCGGGAACATCCTCCGGGCGGATGTTCTCCACAAGGTCGTCGTTGATCAGGGCGACCGGAGCACTGCCGCAACTCGCCAGACACTCGACGAACTCCACACTGAACTTCCCGTCCGGCGTCGTCGGCGGAGCGCACCCGTAGCCATGATGCTCCTCGTTCGGATCCAACCCCACCGCCTCACAAAACTTCTCCTTCACCTCATACCCGCCCGCCATCGCACACGCCAGCGTGCGGCAGACACGGATGATCGTCTTCCCGGCCGCCTCACGACGAAACCACGGATAGAACGTCACCAGCTCGAGAATATTCACCGGGGTCAATCCCAGCTTCGCCGCGATCCATTCCACACCGCTGTCGTCCACAAACCCAAATCGGTTCTGCCACAGATGCAGAAGCGGAAGCGACGCACTCCGCTTTGACACCGGATAATGCGAAACTATCTCGTCCACCTCCGCCTCAAATTCCGGCGTCACTTCCGCGGCTTGTCGCGTCGTCGTTCCTGTCATCGCATGAGCTATCGTTTTTTCCTACGTCCGCTTCAAGCAAAACGACGCCACTCCCCCTCACCTCACCCAAAAATTTCGGCCGCCCCACACAAATTCCCATTGACCCGTCGGATATAACGACTAGATAGGTCGACTTACCAACGCGGACGATCCTTTGGACCGCGTGGCCAAAACCACGACACAATCAATCGACATTCAGAAAGGACCACCTGATGAAAAATCTCCGACTCACCCTCACCGCATTGATACTCCTGCAAACCGCCGCCCTTCCGTCCGCCACGTTGGCCGAGAGCACCGATTGGTGGGAGGGAAAATATGCGTCCGGCGACTGGTTGGGCGTCCGCGACACTTTGGAGGACCGCGGGGTGGATATCCGGATCAACTGGCGGGCCAACTACCTGGCGATTGTGGATGGCGGACTCGAACAGCGGGGTGGATTCGATCAGGAGATCAATTTTGACGTCGACGTGGACCTGGCCCGGCTGACGCGATGGGAAGCATTGGATGGCTTGAGTTTCACAGGGAACCTCCGCTGGCGTGAGGCGACCTACAGCATCAACCAGTATTCGGGGACGGACAGCACGTTTCGGCCGAGCGCCTACACCGGCGGGGCCGGCTGGCGCTTGCGGAAGTTTTATCTGACTTACACGACACCGGAACTCTTCGGTGCAAAAGACCTGCTCACGATTTCCGGCGGATGGCAGGTTCCAACCGATCTGTTCCTCGTGCAGCCCGAGTCGAAACTGTTCGTGAACCAGTCGATCCGCACGGCCAAGGGGATCAATCCGAACCTGCCGTGGGGCGGTTCGTTTTCGACCTGGGGCGGATACGTGCGCGTCCAGCCGACCTCCTGGCTCTACGCGCAGTCCGGCCTCTATCTCGCCTACCCCTTCGGAACCGACCCGCTGAACCACGGGCTTTCATTCGCAGGTTATCAACTCGACCCCTCGCTGAACGGCCTATACAGCATCAATGAAATCGGCATCACCCCGAAGATTGGTCCGGACAAACTCTCCGGGAAATACGCCGCCGGCTTCATTTACTGGGGCGTCGAAAACACCGGATTCGACGGAACCACGCGCGACGGCACATTCCAGTTCTACTGGCAGGCCGACCAGCAACTCTTCCGCGAACGCTCGCCCGAGCCGGATGGCAAAACGAACGCGGACAAGAATCCGGTCCAGCCGGCGAAGCGGAATCCGCAGGGCCTCTATTTCTTCAGCACGATCAACTTTGCGCCGCCGGTCAACAACGCCCTCCCCTTCTACACGCTGGCGGGCCTCGTTTACAAAGGCCCCATCCCCGGACGCGACAACGACCAGGTCGGCGTGGCCTTCGCCTACGGCTCTTACAGTTTCGATGCGGCCCAACAGGATGAACGCCGCGGTCGCGCACCGCGCACCGACCAGGCGGTCCTGGAATTCGACTACCGCATTCAGATCAACCGCTTCGCCTACGTGCAGCCCACCCTTCAATACATCATCCGCCCCGGTGCCCGCGGACTGGTCGAAAATGCCACGATCCTCGGAATCCACTTCGGCGCCACCTTTTGAACGCTTCCATGAAAACACTCATCACCATCCTCATCGCCGCCACGGCCACCCTCAGCCCGGCCTCCGCGCAGCGGATCACCATTCTCAACGTGTCTTATGATCCCACGCGCGAACTCTACACCGAGTTCAACGCCGCCTTTGCCAGGCATTGGAAGGAAAAGACCGGCCAGGAGGTCAGCGTCTCGCAATCCCACGGCGGGTCCGGCAAACAGGCGCGCTCGATCCTCGATGGAATCGACGCCGACGTCGCAACACTCGCGCTGGCCTATGATATCGACGAACTCGCCACGCGGGGAAAGTTGATCCCGGCGGACTGGCAGAAGCGCCTGCCACACAATAGCTCGCCTTACACATCGACGATTGTCTTCGTCGTCCACAAAGGCAATCCGAAGGGAATCAAAGACTGGGGCGATCTGGTCCAGCCGGGATTGCAGGTTATCACCCCGAATCCGAAAACCTCCGGCGGTGCCCGCTGGAACTTCCTGGCCGCCTGGGCCTGGGCGCTGCGTCAACCCGGCGGCAACGAGGAATCCGCCCGGGAATTCGTTACGAAGCTTTACCGGAATGTGCCGGTGCTCGACTCGGGTGCCCGCGCATCGACGATCACCTTCTCGGAGCGCGGCATCGGCGACGTATTTCTTTCCTGGGAGAACGAGGCTCATTTGATCCTCAAGGAAAAGCCGGGCCGCTTCGAAATTGTCACGCCGTCCGTTAGCATCCTCGCCGAGCCGCCGGTCACGGTCATCGACAAAGTCGTCGACCGACGCGGCACTCGTGAGATCGCCACCTCCTACCTGGAATATCTCTACAGCGACGTGGGCCAGGACCTCATCGGCAAACACTTCTACCGTCCCGTTTCCGAGACCGCCCGCGCCAAGTATGCCGGAACGTTCCCCGAACTCGAACTCGTCACCATCGATGACACGTTCGGTGGCTGGTCAAAGGCCCAACAGAAGTTCTTCGCCGACAACGGCGTCTTCGACCAGATCTACCAACCCTCACGCCCATAAAGATCATGCCCATTCATCCCCACGTCGTTTCGACTGTCGGTCGCACACCACTGATCCGTCTGAACCGCCTCGGGGCCGGACTTCCGGCCACCATCGCGCTTAAAGCGGAGTTCGCCAATCCTCTCGGGAGCGTCAAGGACCGGATCGGCGCCGCCATGATCGAGGCCGCCGAGAAATCGGGCGAACTCACACCTTCAACGACGATCATTGAACCGACCTCAGGCAACACAGGCATCGCCCTCGCCTTTGTCGCCGCCGCGAAAGGTTACAAGTTGATCCTGACCATGCCCGAAAGCATGAGTCTTGAGCGCCGCACATTGCTCGCGCTCTTGGGAGCACGTCTCGTTCTCACGCCGGCCGTCGAGGGAATGAAAGGTGCGATCGCCCGTGCCGAACAACTCCGGTCCGAAATCCCAAACTCCTGGATTCCCCAGCAGTTCAACAATCCCGCGAACCCCGAAGTCCATCGCCGCACCACGGCCGAAGAAATCTGGGCGGATACCGACGGCGCAGCCGACATCCTCGTGTCGGCCGTCGGAACCGGCGGCACGATTACCGGCGTCAGCGAGGTCATCAAATCGCGCAAGCCAAGCTTTCAATCGATCGCCGTCGAGCCAAACGATTCCCCCGTGATTTCCCAAACCCTCGCCGGGGAACCCGTCAAACCCGGTCCGCACAAAATTCAGGGAACCGGCGCGGGATTCGTTCCGAAAAACCTGAACCTCGGGATTGTTGACGAGGTCGTCCGCGTTACGAACGAAGACGCCATTCAAACCGCCCGCACACTCGCACTCGAAGAAGGAATCCTTGGCGGGATCTCCACCGGTGCCAATGTCTGGGCCGCTTTCCAAGTCGCCTCGCGCCCCGAGAACAAGGGAAAGCTGATTGTGACGATCGGTTGCAGCACGGGGGAACGTTACCTAAGCACCGCACTCGCCGAAGAAGCCCGAGCCACCGTCGAAAATCTCTAATGATTCGTTTTCTCATCGCCGCCATTCTTCCGCTCACGGCCGCAGGCGCCGCGGATACCTTGCTCAACGTCTCTTACGACGTGACCCGGGAGTTCTACACGGACTTTAACCGGGCATTCGCTGCCCATCGTGCCGAGCAAAAGAAAGGCGACGTCCGCATTGACATGTCGCATGGCGGATCCAGCAAGCAGGCCCGCGCCATTCTCGACGGGCTCCAGGCGGACGTGGCGACGATGAACCAGGATACCGACATCAACGTTCTCGCTCGCGGCGGCCTTGTCCCCGAAAACTGGAAGTCGCTCCTGCCCGACAACAGCGTTCCTTATCAATCGACGATTGTCTTCCTGGTTCGCAAAGGAAATCCCAAGGGAATCCAGGACTGGGCGGATCTCGCCAAGCCGGGCGTCAGTGTCATCATCCCGAATCCAAAAACCTCGGGCAATGGACGCTACAGTTACCTCGCCGCCTGGGCGTGGGCCGGGAAGCAGTTCGGCGGCGATGAATCCGCCGTGCGCGACTACATTTCGCGCCTCTTCAAGAATGTTCCCGTTCTGGAATCCGGCGGCCGTTCGGCGACGAACACGTTTGTCCAAAAAGGTATCGGCGACGTGCTCCTGACCTTTGAAAGCGAGACCCTTCAAATCTCCCGGGTTTTCGATCCAAAGAACTACGACGTCGTTTACCCGTCGATGAGCATTGCCGCGGAAGCGCCCGTTGCCGTCGTCGCCAAGAACGCTGAACGCCGCGGCACGGCGGGTCTCGCCCGCGAGTACCTTCTCTACCTGTGGTCACCAGAAGGCCAGCGCATCGCCGGGCGTCATTTCCTCCGACCGAAGAACCCGGAGATTGCAGCCGAGTTTGCCGAGAACTTCCCGCCGATCACGCTCGCTCATATCGATGAGGTTTTTGGGGGATGGGACCAAGCGCAGAAGACGCACTTTGATGACGGCGGCCTCTTTGACCAGATCTTCGAAAAAAGATGACACCCGTGAAAGATCACCACTCGTCCGCGTTTCGGCACCAGCTCAGTCCGATCCTGTCTCCGCTGGAAGACCTTTCCAGCCACTCGGATCGCCTGTTCACGGCTCATCTTTCGTTCCGTGATCCCAAGGGCGTATCGGGTTTGATCCCCCGATTCCTTTTCACCGGCCCCGGTGACCGAGGCAGTTTCTTGCGGGTCGGCGTGTTCGCCGGCATCCACGGCGACGAGATCAGCGGCATCCTGGCCGCGACAGAACTCCTCCACCGGCTGCATGAGGATCCGTCGCCGGCTCTTGGCTACGAACTCTTTGTTTATCCCGTCTGCAATCCCTGGGGCTTCTCGCGCCAGGCTCGCTGGTTGAAAAGCGGGGCCGATATGAACCGCGAGTTCTGGCGGGGCAGTGATGAGATCGAAGTGCTCGTCCTTGAAGGCCAACTGATGAAGCTCGCATTCGACGGCATCGTCGCGCTCCACACCGACGATACCAGCGAGGGGCTGTATGGATTTGTCCGCGGAAGCCAGCTTTCGCGCCACGTCCTCGAGCCCAGCCTCGCGGCCGCGTCCCGCCATCTGCCGCGAAATACCGACCCTACGATCGACAATTTCCGCGCGGAGAATGGCGTCATTGATGCCGGCTACACCGGCATTCTCGGAGCGCCCCCCACGCAGAAGCCGCGGCCATTTGAAGTCGTCTTTGAAACGCCCCACCGCGCACCGCTTGACGCACAGGTCGAGGCCCACATCACCGCCGTGCTCACCATGCTCGAGCGATTCCGCCGAATGATCTCCGAAGCCCAAAACATCTGATGAAGAAGCATGTGATACCCGGCTTCGGGCTCACTCTGGGAACCACGCTCATCTACCTGAGTCTCGTCGTGCTCATCCCGCTCAGCGCACTTTGCCAAAGGACGCTGTCCGGCGGATGGGAACATTTCTGGGAAACCATCACCGCGCCGCGCGTGGTGGCTTCGTATTGGGTGAGCTTCGGCATTTCTTTTCTCGCAGCGGCGACGAATGGCGTGTTCGGCGTCATCGCGGCGTGGGTATTGGTGCGGTATCGCTTTCCCGGCCGCCGGATTCTCGATGCCATGGTCGACCTGCCCTTCGCCCTGCCGACCGCCGTCGCCGGCATCGCGCTCACCGCGCTCTATGCCCCCAACGACTGGATCGGCGCGCTCTTCCAACCCTATGGCATTCGCATTGCGTTCACCCAAATCGGCATCTACATCGCCCTCACATTCATCGGACTGCCCTTCGTTGTCCGCACGGTCCAGCCGATCATCGAAGACCTCTCCGCAGATGTCGAAGAAGCGGCCGCCTGCCTCGGAGCCAACCGCTGGCAGACATTCTGGCGGGTGATCTTCCCCGCCCTCCTGCCTTCAATCCTGACCGGCATCACGCTGTCCTACGGACGTGCCGTCGGGGAATTCGGCTCGGTCGTCTTTATCGCCGGCAACCTCCCGTTCAAGACCGAGATCACGCCATTGCTGATCATTAGCAAACTCGAACAGTACGACTATTCCGGAGCGGCGGCGCTGGGCTTTGTCATGCTCGTCGCCTCACTCCTGATTCTCTTTGTGAGCAACGGACTGCAGGCTTGGAACAACAAACGCCGCGGAATCGCTTAGTTATGGCCGGAGCCTCCACCATTCGCCTTGAATCCCAGCGTCCGCGCAAAGCCACGTCGGACCCGCTGGCGATCAAAATGGTCCTCACGACCGTCACCTTCCTTTTCTTTGCCCTGTTCCTCTTTCTGCCGCTGGTGGTCGTTTTCCAGGAGGCCTTCGAAAAGGGTGTCGGGGTCTTTCTGGCCACGTTTCGGGATCCATTCACCCTGCACGCGATCGGGCTCACGTTGTTGATCGCAGGGATTGCCGTGCCGATGAATACCGCTTTCGGACTCGCCGCGGCGTGGAGTGTCACCCGCTACCGCTTCCCGGGCCGTTCGTTTCTCATCACGCTCATCGACCTGCCACTCTGGGTCTCGCCGGTGATTGGCGGTTTGATTTACGTGCTGGTCTTTGGTGCGCAGGGCTGGCTCGGCCCGTGGCTGCGCGAGCACGACATCCGCATTATCTTCGCCGTGCCGGGCATGGTTCTGGCGACGCTCTTTGTGACGTTCCCCTTCGTCGCGCGCGGCCTCATTCCGCTCATGCAGGCCCAGGGCATGAAAGAGGAGGAAGCGGCACTGACACTCGGCGCAAATGGCTGGCAGATCTTCTGGCGGATCACCCTGCCGAAGATCAAATGGGGCCTGCTCTACGGCGTGATTCTTTGCAATGCCCGCGCCATGGGCGAATTCGGGGCGGTCTCGGTCGTCTCCGGCCACATTCGCGGTCAGACGAACACCATGCCGCTCCACATCGAGATCCTCTACAACGAATACCAAGTCGCCGCCGCCTTTGCCGTCGCCTCGCTCCTCGCGCTCCTGGCGCTCCTCACCCTTCTCATCAAAAGCTACGCCGAGTGGCGCGCTGAACAACAACTCAAGAACATCCCATGAGCATCCGCATCGAAACCGTCACCAAACACTTCGGCCGCTATCCGGCGCTCAACAACGTTTCCACCGAAATCGAATCCGGTGAACTCATCGCTCTCCTCGGCCCCAGCGGCTCGGGAAAAACCACGCTCCTCCGCGTGATTGCCGGACTCGAGTTTCCGGACAGCGCCGATGGGCGCGTGTTCTTCGGTGATCGCGAAGTCACCAATCTCTCGGCTTACAAACGCCGCGCCGGCTTTGTTTTCCAACACTACGCATTGTTCAACCACATGAACGTTTTCGAAAACATCGCCTTTGCCCTCCGCGTTCTGCCGCGATCCAAACGCCCGCCGGAATCCGCCATCCGGGACCGCGTCGAAACCCTGCTCGGTGCCGTCCAACTGGATGGCTACGAACGCCGCCTGCCCAGCCAACTCTCCGGCGGACAACGCCAACGCGTCGCCTTCGCCCGCGCGCTGGCGATCGAACCCGAGGTCCTCCTGCTCGACGAACCGTTCGGCGCCCTCGATGCCAAAGTCCGCAAAGAACTCCGCCGCTGGCTCCGCGATTTCCACCAACGCCTCGGCCTCACAACCATCTTCGTCACCCACGATCAAGAAGAGGCCTTCGAAGTCGCCGACCGCGTCGTCCTCATCGACAAAGGAACCATCCAACAAACCGGAACCCCCGCCGAAGTCCGACAATCCCCCGCCAACACCTTCGTCACAGAATTCCTCGACCTCACACCGGAGGCGGTGACCAGAGGCTAAGGAACCCGGAGGCACGCGTCCCGCGCCAAAGGCGCAATCCATACCAGCCCGGGGCACCGCCCCGGGAATCCGCAAAAATTGGGAACGCCAAGGGCTGAAAGCCCGGCTCATCCAGCCGGGTTGAGCCGCCACTTCAGGGCTCTCGGCGTGGCGTTGGAAAGCCCCAAGGCGTTGCCTTGGGCCGGTATGGGGTGCCCCGTTGGGGCGGTTTCGACCGGACCGTTGCAGCCATCGACGGCCTCTTCCCGTCCGGGGTTCCCGGGGCATACGGGGACATGGTTCGGGCGTGCGGGGGGAGCGTCGGCGGAGTTGCGTCGAATAATTTACGATTACGTCCTTTTGTTTCCCTGCGGAATGGCTTACTTGAGCCGGCATGATTCTGCGTCACACGCTCCTGAAAGCGCTCTTTGCATCCGCATTGCCGGCTCTTTCGAACGCTGCGCTTCCGTTGTTTCAAGTTGAGCCGATGGGTGGATCGGCTTTTTCCGGCGGGTATGTGACCGATGTTGTACCGAGTCCTACGAAGCCAGGCCGCCTTTATGTCGCAGCCGCGCTCGGAACGCTCCACGCGGTGGAGAACGGGAATGCGACTCCGGTGCTCAATCTCTATCTTCAGGGCTCTGGCGAGACCGGGCTTCTTGGCATTGCCTTCTCGCCAAATTTTTCGACGGATCGGCGACTGTATGCGTTCATTGCGGACCAGGGTACATCGCGGGTCGTGCGCTATACCTTTGCACCTGGCGAATCATCCATTGAACCGCAGCCACCGGTCACGGTCCTCGAGTTTCCCCGAACGAACAACACACACGTCGGCGGGCAAATCCGTTTTGGTCCGGATGGTTTTTTGTACATCGCTGTGGGCGATGACGGGGCTGCGGGAAGCATTTCGGAGAAGTCTCAGGATCTGACGAATTTCCACGGGAAGATTCTCCGCATTGATGTGGACGACGTGGAGATCGGAACGTCCTATCAAATCCCGCCGGGCAATCCGCTCCTTGGCGAGGGGAATGCCGCGCCGGAGATCATCGCGTGGGGGCTGCGGAACCCGTGGAGGTTTGCCTTTCATCCGATCACTGGCGACCTCTTCATCGGAGATGCGGGCGAGCGGGCCCGGGAAGAGATCAATGTGCTCCCGGCCGGCTCGCGGACGTCCGGCGTGAACTTCGGCTGGCCCTACCTCGAAGGCACGCAGCCCGTCGCGGGAAAGACGAATCCCGGCCGGACATTGACTCCGCCGGCTTACGAATATCCCACGGAGTCGGTGGTCATCGGTGGTGACTTCTTCACCGAGGGAAGCGCGGCGTCAGACCCGATTTACCTTTTTGGCGACGCGGGAGGAACCATTCGGTCCCTGACCCAACTTCCCGATGGCACCTACCAAGCGACCGTCCTAGCCACCGGACATTGGATGACGTGCTTTGGGCGCGATCACGATGGACGGGTCATCGTCGGATCCACCTATGGTCCGATCAAGCGTCTGTTTCGCGCGACACAAGTGGCCGCGCCCATCTTGAAAGTTGCTTCGGGAACGTACGTCGGTCCGGCCAGAATTACGTGGGATAATCCAAACGCCCAAGCGGCTCTTCGTTACACCCTGGATGGAACCGATCCCACGGAGAGCAGTCCGCTTGTGCAAAATCCCTTGGAGATTTGGATCTGGAGTCCCGGCGAAGTCCGGGCGAGAGCGTTCTATCCGGGAGCCACTCCCAGCAGTGTTGTGACCGGGACGTACCAGTTGAAGGCCCCGGCGGTCTACATGCCGTGGTCTCCCTTGAACGATTACACGCAGGTGACTTTGCGAAGTTCATACTTCAGCAATCTGACCGTCCGATACACCACCAATAACACGCCCGTTACAGAAACGAGTTCGACCTACGCCGAGTCGCCCCCGGCGCCCGACCTTTGGGTGACCGGGCCGAAGGTGATCCGCGCGCGTGCTTACTATCCCGGATGGCTCCCCGGTGATGAGGCGGTTACTTCCTACACTTTGACCGTCGGCGTTTTGACCGCGTCGGTCGCCAAGTGGGGTGATCGCGCCCGGGCTGGAGCACCAATCCAACTCAGCTCCACAACCACCGGAGCGACATGGAGGTATACAACCGACGGAACCTTTCCGACCGAGAACTCACCGAAACTTCCCGACAGTCTCCCGGCCGTTCCGGGTGTGAAGTTAATGATCGGCGGCTTCAAGCCGGGAATGAATCCCGCGTTCCTCACGCTCAACGAAACGGCGGTGTTTGCCTCGACGGGAACGCTTTACCAAATCACGCCCACCGGATCACCGTCGACAGAATCCTCAGGCCCGATCGCCACGACGGTCGTGAACACTCCAAAGCACGTCCTAGCATCTCCAACGGGCGATTTATTCGTGGCGGGAGCGGTGTATTCGTCATCGATCTGGCGGTTGGCAAACGGTCAATCCACCCGCCTCTATTCCGGCGTCCATTCCGATTCCTTCGTCGAACTGCATCTCTCTCCCGCTGGTGACCTTTGGGCGCTCAACAAATCAACGTTCTCCTCTACGGCGTTGACGTTTCCTGCGCCGGGCTACAGCCGCGGGCCGAATGCCAGCAGCTTCGCGTCGGCGACTTTTTCGTTCGAGCCCTCCGGGAGCGTACTGTGGGGGATCAACGACAGAATCGAGCGGAGCACTCCCCCTTCCCTGACGCGGACTCAGGTAGCCAATGCCGGCGGACAGATCACGCGAATCACTCTTACGTCGGCCGGCGAAATCTTTGTGGGAACGGCAGATCGCACGATCAAACGCGTTTCCGGTTCAACGGTCGTTCCGTTTGTTGGAACCGGGTCCTTCTACTCTGTGGATGGTCCCGCTTCCCAGGCATCTTTCGGAAGTGTGGGTTGGATGTGCAGCGATCGGCTCGGAAATCTCTACGTCGTCGAAACGTCGGAAACGATCCGAAAGATTCGCCCGGATGGTTTTGTTTCCACTTTGGTCGGAGTTCACGAACCACTCCCCGGCTCAACATGGCAGCGTTTCAGCGGGCCTGTGCGTGCGAACGGTCAGATCTCGGTCGATGAAAATGGCGTCCTTTATGGAGCCGTAAACGGCTATGTCTGGAAGTTCGTTCAGGACGATTGGGACAACGATGGAATTCCCGATGCCGAGGAAGTCGCTCCGTTTCAGCCGGGTCGCGACGATCGAGAGTCCTCGGATGGAGTCCCCTCTCCGGTCAACGAGTTCCTATTTGGTGACTCGCCGTCGGCAAGCCAGCGGGCAGCCCTTCGACCGCTTTCTGCCGCCCGGGCTCTGGTGGGTCTGGAAGCTGTTCCGGGATCTCGCGTTTCGTTGGAAATGAGCCTCGATGCGGTGCATTGGTACGGGCTTCCGGGAAAATGGACGGTTCCCAGTTCCGGGCATATTTCCGAGACAGTCGACTTTCACTCGGGCACGCGCTCACATTTCTACCGCTGGCGCGTCTCGCCACCTTAAGCGCCCTTTTCGGCTCAGCGACTGAGGCTTCGGACGTGATGCAGGACTTGTCCGGAGAACTCGCCGGCGTTTTCGAAGAGGTCGCGGAGGAAGCCGGTCCAGCTGACGCCGGGGGATGCGAAGATGAGGAGGGCGGCGAGGATGGCGAGGTTGAGGGTATAGATCACGACGAGGGAGAAGAAGGTGCCGCCGTAAGTGAGGTCGGGCTGGCCTTTGGGGATCATCCAGCAGGTGAATGACAGGTGGAACGCCCAAGTGGCCCCAAGGACGCCATAGAGCACGCGGCAGTAAGGCGTCATGTCAAAGAAGATCGAGAGAATCCCGAAGAGCCAGATCGCGAGCACGCTGTAGATCGGGAAGAAATACGGAGCCAGGGCGATGATCGTGTTGGTTTTGTCGGCGAGGATGTGTCCGCCGCTGCTGGTGACGCGGAATTGGTGGACGCGTCCGCCCATGAGCCAGACCCAGATGGCGTGCGTGAGTTCGTGGCCGAAGACATAGATCCATATGAACTTCGGCAGTCCGAAAAACACGACAAGCCACATGAGGACGCCCATCGTGAAGAACCAAAATTCCTCGGTGGACCAAAACGCGTCGTGCACGGTCGTGCGCGCGAAGGCGGTGAAGAATGTTTGCGTGAGAATCCACGCCGGCGGCAGGAGGAAGAGTCCGACGACAAATTTCACCCACCGCTTCGGCACGCGGTCCGGGGCGACACCGGTGAGCGTCGCACGGAATTTGGCGGGCTTTTTTTTCCGGCTCTTCCGTGACCGGGTGGGTGGCATGCCCGATGAGAGCAATTTTCCGCGGCGGCGACACGCGAAATCCGCCGCCGCGGGAGGTCAGGAAATCAGGCGCGGCCGAGGTACGATCCGTCGGACGTGCTGACTTTGATCATCTCGCCTTCCTTGATGAAGAGCGGGACGTTGATGACTTTGCCGGTTTCGAGGGTCGCAGGCTTTTGGACGTTGTTGGCCGAGTCACCGCGGACGCCTTCGGCGGATTCAACGACTTTCAGCGTGACGGAGGACGGCAGTTCGATCTGGGCCGGGCGGCCTTCGATGCTGAGGACTTCGACTTTGAGGTTCTCGACGAGATACTGTTTGGAATCACCGATGAGTTCTTCGTGGAGGGTGATCGTCTCGTAGTTCTCGGGGTCCATGAAGTGGTAGCCCTGGTGGTCGCTGTAGCTGAACTCCAACTGCTGGCGATTCACGTCGACGAGGTCGACTTTTTCGGTCGAGGAGAACCGGATGTCGGCGGATTTACCGGTGCCGATGTAGCGGATGATGCACTGCACGAAGGCGCGGAGGTTGCCGGGGGTGCGGTGTTGAACGTCGAGGACGATGGCCGGGTTTCCGTTGTAACGGATCGCCATGCCTTTGCGGAGGTCGTTTGCTGCTGCCATGGGAAAACCTCCCAACTACCGGGCCGGGGCGGGTTTGACAAGCGCGACGGCGAGGCAAGGCCCCACCGGCCGGCGGATCAGGCTCCCAAAAGCAGGCGGGCCGGGTTCTCCAGACAATCCTTCACGCGGACGAGGAAGGTCACGGCTTCCTTGCCATCCACAACCCGGTGGTCGTAGCTCAGAGCGAGATACATCATCGGCCGGGCCACGATCTGGCCGTCGACGACAACCGGACGTTCCTGGATTTTATGCATGCCCAGAATGCCGCTCTGGGGCGGATTGAGAATCGGCGTGCTCAACAGCGAGCCATAGACGCCGCCATTCGAGATCGTGAAGACTCCAGCCTGAAGATCCTCGAGGCTCACTTTGCCCTCGCGGGCTTTCACCGCGTATTCGGCAAGGAGTTTTTCGATGTCGGCAAATGTCAGTTTCTCGCAATCGCGGAGCACCGGAACGATGAGGCCGCGGTCGGTGCCGACAGCAACGCCGATATCGAACGCGTTGTTCATGACGAGGTCGTCACCGTCGATGCGGGAGTTGATCGCCGGGATGGCCTGAAGCGCGTCGACGACGGCTTTGACGAAGAAGCTCATGAAGCCGAGTTTGACTCCGTGTTTTTTGGTGAAGTCGTCCTGGAGTTCCTTCCGGAGACGCATCACAGCGCTCATGTCGCACTCGTTGAACGTGGTCAGGATGGCCGCGGTGTGCTGGGCCATGACGAGTTGGGCCGCAATCTTGCGGCGGAGCGGGGAGAGTTTTTTGCGGACGGCACGTCCGTCTGTCCCACCGCGCGGTGCGGGTGCCATGGACGAAAATGTTACCGCCGGAGCAGCGGGCGTCGCAGGCGTGGGCTTGGGTGCGGGTTCCTGCGGAGCCGGGGCGGGTTTTGGCTCGGGTTCGGCCTTCGCCGCCGCGGGTTGCGCCTCGGGTGCTTTGGCGGCGGGAGCGGCGGCACCCGGTTCGATTTCCGCGACGACCTGACCGATTTTCACCTCGTCGCCTTCAGCGACCTTCAGGTGAACGACGCCGGCCTCCGGCGCGTGGACTTCCTGCGAAACTTTGTCGGTCTCCAAAGTGTAAAGCACTTCGTCTTTGGCAACCGTGTCTCCCTCTTTCTTGTGCCAGACGGAGAGGATGCCGGAGGAGATCGATTCCCCGACGGCGGGGACTTTGACTTCGATGTTCATGGATGTGCGCGGGTTCTTACACTTCGAACGCTTGTTTGACCAGTGCCGCCTGCTGCGCCTTGTGGGCGGAGAGCGATCCGGTCGCCGTGCTGGCGCTTTCGGCCCGTCCCGCATAACCGAGGAACGAACCGATCAAGCCCGCGATGCGCGGAGCAACGAAGGCCCAGCCGCCCATGTTTGCGTGTTCCTCCTGGCACCAGACGAATCGCTTGGCGTTCGGATACGACTGCACGATTTCCTGCAGTTTTTCGCCGTAGAGCGGGTAGAGCTGCTCGATGCGGATAATCGCCGTTTTTTCCTGCTGACCGGCCTCTTCGCGGCCTTTGACGAGGTCGTAGTAAACCTTGCCGGAGCAGAAGAGGATGCGCTCGACCTTCTTTTTCGACTTCAATGTCGCGTCGTCGAGGATTTCGAAGAATCGCGAATTCGTGAAGTCCTCGGTCTTCGAGGCCGCCTCCTCCGCGCGGAGCAGGCTTTTCGGCGTCATGATGATCAGAGGTTTCCGGTAGCCCCGGTGAATCTGGCGGCGGAGGACATGAAAATACTGCGCCGGTGTGGTCAAATTGCAGACCTGCATGTTGTCCTCCGCACAGAGTTGGAGAAACCGTTCCAGGCGTGCGCTCGAGTGTTCCGGTCCCTGCCCCTCGTAGCCGTGCGGAAGGAGCATCACGATCGAACTCGGACGCCGCCACTTCGATTCCGCGGATGCGATAAATTGGTCGATGATGATCTGTGCGCCATTGGCAAAGTCACCGAATTGCGCCTCCCAAATGCAGAGCATCGACGGGAAATCCATCGAGTAGCCGTAGTCAAACCCGAGAACTGCGTATTCGGAAAGCGGACTATTATAGACGCAGAAGCGTTCCTGTTTTTCCGCGATATTCATCAGCGGGATGTAGCGTTCCCGCGTCACCTCATCGTAGAGGACCGAATTACGATGGCTGAACGTGCCGCGCCGGCTGTCCTGACCCGAAAGCCGCACCGGCGTGCCTTCGAGCAGGAGCGATCCGAAGGCCAGCGCTTCCGCAAAGCCCCAGTCGTAACCCTGCCCGGCTTTCCAAATCTGGAGCCGGCGTTCAAGCACCGTTCGGCGAAGTTTCGGCACCACTCGGAACCCTTCCGGAACGGTCGTCAGCGCCGTGACCACCTGCTCGAGCGTCCGCTCGCTGATCGCCGTGTTGACCGGCTCATGCGAATAAGGCGGTTGAAAGATCGCTGTCGATCCGGCAAACTCGCTCTTCTTGCGGGCGTCCGCCGGCTTCTTGGCATCGGCCAGCGCCTCCTCAAGTTCTCGCAGGGCTTCGGCTTTGATCGCGGCCGCTTCCTGCGGATTCACCGTGCCGATCTCACCGGCCTGACGGGCAAATTTCTCGCTGAGGAGCTCGTGCGTTTTGATGCGAGAGTAGAGGTCGGGCTGCGTGAAACTCGGCTCGTCGGTTTCATTGTGTCCGTGCCGACGGTACCCGTAGATGTCGATGACGACGTCCCGTCCAAACTCCTGACGAAAATCCAAAGCCAGCTGCGCGACTTCGAGGACGGTGAGCGGATCCTCGCCGTTCACGTGGAAGATCGGCGCCTCAATCATCTTGGCAATGTCGGTGCAATAGTGCGTCGAACGACCGTCATCCGGCGACGTCGTGAACCCGATCTGATTGTTGACGATGATGTGGATCGTGCCGCCGGTCCGGTAACCGGGCAATTGGGACATGTTGAACACTTCCTGGACCACGCCCTGTCCGATGAATGCCGCGTCGCCGTGCACCAGGATCGGCACGACCTTTTTCCGCGTCTCGGTATCGCCAACGATCCGCTGGCGTGCGCGGGCCTTGCCTTGGACGACCGGGTCGACGGCTTCGAGGTGGCTCGGATTGGCGGCAAGCCGGATTTCGACCTCCGTGCCATCGGGGATTTTCCGAACGGTCTGGTAGCCGAGGTGGTACTTCACGTCACCGTTGCCGCCGACCAGCTCCGGAACAAAGTTGTCCTGGAACTCGTTGAAGATCATGCTCAGCGGCTTGTTGAGGAAATTCGCGAGGACGTTCAGGCGCCCCCGGTGGGCCATGCCCATGACGATCTCCTTGACGCCGGCCCGGCCGCAGTTGTCGAGGATCGTATTCAGAGCGAGGATCAACGACTCTCCACCCTCCAGCGAGAACCGCTTCTGACCGACATACTTCGTGTGAATGAACGACTCGAACGTCTCGGCCTCGTAGAGTTTCAACAAAATGTCTCGATGAACCGCCGGATCATTCCGCGTGGCACTACGGCGGTTCTCGATGCGATCGCGGACCCAGTTCCGAACCTTCGGATTCTGGATGTGCATGAATTCGACACCCAACGTGTCGCAATAGATCGTCCGCAATTCCGCGATCATCTCGCGGACCGTCATCTTCTGGTCATCGCGGAAAAACCGGGACGACACGACGAGGTCGAGATCCTTTTCGGAAAAGCCCAACTCCCGCAGGCTCAGCAGCGGATTTTCCGGCGCCGCTTCCGACAACGGATCCAGGTGCGCGATCGAATGCCCCATCGTCCGGTAGGCATAGACCAACGCATCCACACGCGTTTGCAACGACGGCGCGATCGCATCCGGTGACGGCTCATCGGGCGCGCCGGTCCCGTTCCTTTCGCTGCGGGAATAGCCGAGTTCAAATCCTTCGAAGAAGGCCGCCCAGTCGTTGCCGACCGAGCGGGGATCTTTCAACCACTGTTGGTAGTTCTCATCAATCAGCGCCTCGTTGGATCGGGCGGCGAGGGAATTGTTCATGAAGACTGGAATATGTGAAAAAACCGCGCCGGGTCGGGCCCCCGGAGCGGGAGAGATGATTTACCATGTGGGAATTCCAAGGGTTTCGCAAGCCGCCAAATTGTTGCGTCCGTCCCGATGAGGCAGCGCGCCAAATCGGCCACGCTTTTCGTTGCCTGAAACCGATTGACTCGTCGGGGACTCCCCGCAATCATGCCCGGTTCCTGTTCATGCGACATACCATCTCCATTCTCGTTGAGAACAAATTCGGCGTGCTGGCCCGTGTGGCCGGCATGTTCAGCGGCCGCGGGTTCAACATCGATACGTTGAACGTCGGCCCGACGCTTGATGCCTCCGCTTCCCGGATGACGATCGTGGTCCGCGGCGACGACAAGGTTCTCGAACAGGTCACCAAGCAATTGGAAAAGCTGGTCGACGTCATCGACGTGCAGGATTTCAAGGACGAGGAATATGTGGACCGCGAACTGGTTCTCCTGCGCGTGAACGCGACCTCGAAGACGCGTGCCGACGTGATGCAGATTTGCGACATTTTCCGCGCGAAGATCATCGACGTGCAGCCGGAGAAGCTCGCCATTGAGATCACCGGCAGCGAGAGCAAGATCCAAAAGTTCCTGCTCCTGATGAAGCCGTTCGGCATCGCCGACCTCACGCGCACGGGCAAAGTCGCCCTCTCCCGCACCAACTGACTCACCCAACCCAACCATCCATGCCAGCCAAGATCTACACTGACAAAGACGCCGACCTCAAAGAGTTCAAGGGCAAGACCCTTGCCGTTCTGGGATTCGGATCGCAAGGACATGCCCACGCGCTGAACCTCAAGGACAGCGGTGCGAAGGTCATCATCGGTCTCTACCCGAAATCGAAGAGCCGGGAAGTTGCGAAGAAATACGGATTTGAAGTCTTCGACACCGCCGAGGCCGTCCGCCGCGCGGACGTGATCATGGTCGGCATCCCGGACACGAAGCAGGCGGATGTCTACGAAAAGGACATTGCCCCAAACCTCACCGCCGGAAAAACCCTTCTCTTCACGCACGGGTTCAGCATTCATTTCAAAACGATCGTTCCGCCGAAGAACGTCAACGTCATCATGTGCGCGCCGAATGGCCCGGGCCACATTGTCCGCCGCCAATTCACGGAAGGCAAAGGCGTGCCTGCGCTCATCGCGGTTTACCAAAACCCCGGCAAGAACGCCAAAAAGCTGGCCCTCGCCTGGGCGAAGGGCGTCGGCGGCACCCGCGGCGGCGTGATCGAGACCACCTTCAAGGAAGAAACCGAAACCGACCTCTTCGGTGAGCAGACCGTTCTCTGCGGCGGTTGCTCCGCCCTTGTCCAAGCCGGATTTGAAACCCTCATCGAAGCGGGATACTCGCCCGAGATGGCTTATTTCGAGTGCCTGCACGAACTGAAATTGATCGTCGATTTGATGAACGAGTCCGGCATCGCCGGCATGCGCTTCTCGATCAGCGAGACCGCCAAGTGGGGCGACGTTCTCGTCGGCCCGAAGATCATCGACGCCTCCGTGAAGAAACGGATGAAAGCCGCCCTCAAGGACATCCAGACCGGCAAGTTCGCGAAGGATTGGGTCAACGAAACGAAGACCGGCTACAAGCGCTACAAAAAGCTCCTTGCCGACGGCGAGAAGCACCCGATCGAAAAGACGGGCCAGCGGCTCCGCTCGCTGATGCCCTGGATCCAGAAGAAGAACATCAAGGGCGCACAGGCGGCCTACTAAGAAAAACTTCCCCCAAGCCCGGGCGCGGTGGACTTCGGTCCCCGCGCCCGTTTTTTTAGATCGCCTCGAGAATCGAAGCCAACCGCTTGGCTCCCGCTGGTCCGAGCATTTCATCCCAACGGCACTTCATCGACTCGCGGGACAGCCCCGGGCAAAGAACGTCCCACCCCGCCGCAGCCTCGGACGGAAAGTCGGATGGAACAATTAGTGTTGCCGGGAAGTCCGAGGGAACCGCGCGATACTTCCGCCAAACCTGCTCGTGGGCGAAAAACACCGGCGAGTCTTCCACCGCCGGCTCCGGCGGTGTTTTGGTCGTGAGACGCAGCACGGCAGACTTCATGGTGGCCAGCCAGTCGCGCCCCCGATCCTCCTCGGGAGCGGGCGCGCCCATAAGAACCAAAGCGGGCACCGGCCGCCCGGCCGCCCGCATCTGACGAGCCATTTCGAAAGCAACCGTTCCTCCGGTGCCAAATCCGGCGAGGACAAAGTCCGCAACCGGGTCATCCTCCAAAACCGCCGTGAGATAAGCGGCAGCCGCCGCTTCCACTGACGGATGACAGGCCTCCGGATCCGCAGACCCGCGGCTGCGCAAACCGATCACGCGTCGATGGGGAGTCATCGCGGCAGCAAGTTCCGAGAAAACCGAGGGATCACCGGCCGCACCGGGCACCAGGACCAAGCGGCGGGCGGAACCTTTTTCCCGAAATACCTGGAGCGGACTCCACGAAGGCGAGCGGCTTGGAACGGGCGTGGCGACGGGAGCGACGGCCTTGGCCACCTTCTTCTCCTCCGGTTGCGGCAGAGCGGCTTCATCGACCCAGCCTCCCCGTGTCAACGGCCACTCCGGGACCGAGAAACGCCCGGACGGTCCGTCCAAGGTCCAGATGTGCCGACCGACATGCGCGTCGAGCGCACTCGGCAGATGTTCCAATATCCTGGCACGCTCCGCAAAGCCAGGGACCGTTCCCCCGCCCTCCAGACTCAACAACCCCTGCGCATCGCGAAACGCGCGCAGTCCGGCCGGCCAACCCCGCCGAGACCCCTCGGCCAGGCTCTTCCATCCGAGAAACTTCAGGAACAAACCGGCGGCGAAACCATCCGGAACATCGTGTCCGTCGCTGTCGCAAACAAACGCCTCACAACTCGGTGCCGCCGCCCCCAGCGGAAGAAAAACCGCGGTTGGCGCCGCCTTCGAAATCAGCCCGATCCCACACAGGCTGGCCGGGCTCCAGAAGACCGTCGTCGCTCCCGGAAGGGCGTTTTCCCAGATCTCCAGAACGCGCGCGTTGGGATTGCCGGCTTCCACAGCGACGACGCGAAGCGGCCCCGGTTTGCCATCCCCACGCTTCCACCGCGCGGCCTGATTCGCCCACTCAGGCGCAGTCAACCGAACATGCGTGGCATCGCCCGCTGCGGGATCCACGAGCGCATCATCCGCAATTCGCACGGCCCCCCCTGCGACCAAAGGGATCAACCACTCATCAAGGAATGCCCCCCCGCCGGCGGCCGAATGGGCCAAAAAAACGTCCCCGGGCCCAAAGCCAAGCGCAACCGCACCGGAACGGGACGCGGCTGCAAGGAACCCGTGCGTCAACGCCTTCAAAGCCGGCGCAGGCGAGTCGAAGTGCCCGGGAAGAATCGCCGCGGGAGACTCCGGCGTAACGGCCGGCAGAGCGCCATCCGATGTCTCGAGAGCGTCCCACTCCTGATCCAGAACGATCCGGCGACGCGTTGTCGTATCCAGCAAAGGTGCGCTGGCCGCATCACACAAAACCACCGCGGCATCATTCGACGCCAGCGTTGACTCGATCCATTCGGGCGGAGCCGCAGGATCCAGCGGGATCACGGAGTTCCCCGCTTTCCAACTGCCCAGAAGACCGATGGCGGCCCAGGACGATTGGGAGAGAAACAGCCCGACATTCCAACCGCCGGCCAGCCCGGCGTGCAGGAGGTGGGCGGCCAAACGGTCGCTCAATGAATCAAGTTCGCCGAACGTCAGGGTATAATCGCCGTCAAAAACCGCAGCCCGGCCGGGGTCGGCGACAGCGCGTTCGCGGAAGCAGGCCGGAACGGTTGAGTCTTTGAGATCCAAGGGTTCGGCAGGACGCGAAAGCGCGCGCATCCGGCGGATCTCCTCCGGGCTGCAAACCGGGATGAGGTCCCACGTTTTTTCGTCGAGATTCGGGAGATCGCCGAGCAACGTCGCGACTCTCTCGAGCATCTTCGCGGCCATGGCTTCATCCAAGCCGCCTCCTCCCGCGGTAAGTTCCAGTCGAAATCCATCCCGCACCTCGAGGAAGGGGCCCGGGGGAGATGCACGGTGCAAACGAACGTCGAAATTGATCCAGCGTGGCAGCGCACCATGGATCACGTCGTTAAGATCCCGTCCGCCAAAACCAAAGCGGGCCGGGATTTCCGACTTCGTCAATTGCGAGAGGCTCACGCGGCCATTCCCGGCCATTCGGGCCCGGTTTTCGGAAACGGCCCGAAGGCCGTCACGCACACGACCGGAAACGGGCACCGAAGCCGGCAGCCACGTTTCGTAACATCCCGCCTCCCCGGACTCACCGCGAACAGAGATCCGCGAGAGAAGGAGGCGTCCATCGGCACCGTGGCGTCGGAGTGTGAGCCCCCAGACGGCCTGAAGCACCGCAGCAGGGTCCAGGTCCCGCCCGGTGCAGTAACTTTTGAACGCATCGCTTTCCTCTCGGCTGAGAATCAGCCGGGCCTCCCCGCCGACACCGGAGGCGGCCCGCACGTGAAGGTCGAGCGGTTGGTCGTCCTCGCCGATCAGTTCTTTCCAGACTGCGGCGGAGCCGGGCTCTGAGGTGGCGATTTCCGGGACGTCACCCAGATCTTCGCCGCCGAGTGCCCGGAGCCAGTCAACCAGGACCCTGGCGATCGAGAATTCGTCCAGAAGGAATTCGGGAAACGTGATCAGGTAATGCCTTCCGCCCCCGGGCAAACCGATCTCGGCCGTGCGCAAACAGGGGGCCTGCGCCGGATCAAGAGCAACCGCTGCGTCTGCTTCACGAAACGCGTTCCACTTCGCCGGGATCTCCTCCGGAGCGATCGTCTGCCAATCCTGGTACTCCCACCGGGGCTCCACGGTCGCAAGCACGCGCACACGTGCCCCCTCGGGCCCGGCGCTCAGGAAGGCCGAGCGGAGGACGGGATGCCGGAGGGCCACCGCCGCCCAAGCCTGGCGAACCACGCCGGGATCCACCTGCTCGCCGAAACTGAGCGACAGTTGAACGTTCCTCAAGCTGTCGAACCGGGCCAACGCGTCAGCGAGCGCGGGATGGGCGGGGATTTCCGACATGAAATCAGAGCGATCCGTCCGTTACCGCGCCTTCGGAGGCAGTGGCCGCGAGTTTCGCGAATTTGGCCAGAACTCCGCGCCGGTAGCGTGGCTTCGGCTTTTTCCACTTGGCGAGCCGCGCGGTGATTTCGGATTTGGGAATGCCGAGTGTGAGCGAGCGCGTGGTTGCGTCGATGGTGATCGGGTCTCCATTTTTCACAATGGCGAGCGGACCGCCGTCGAATGCTTCGGGTGTGATGTGACCGACCACGAATCCGTGCGTGCCGCCGGAGAAGCGTCCATCGGTAATCAGGGCGACATCCTTCCCGAGGCCGCGCCCCATCACCGCACTGGTCGGAGAAAGCATCTCCCGCATGCCGGGTCCGCCGCGGGGTCCTTCGTAGCGAATGACGATCACGTCGCCCTTCTTGATCTTGCCGGCGAGGATCGCTTCGAGGGCCTTTTCCTCACCTTCAAAAACGCGGGCGATGCCGCTGAAGCGTTCGCCTTCCTTGCCGCTGATCTTGGCCACGGCGCCCGCCGGGGCGAGGTTGCCTTTCAACACGACGAGATGGCTGTCTTTCTTGATCGGGTCTTTGAGCGGGCGGATGATCTCCTGATTTTTGGGATACGCTTTGAAGGACGCCAGATTTTGCTTCAGGGTTTTGCCGGTGACGGTGAGGCAGTCGCCGTGCAGGAGTCCGGCGGAAAGGAGTTCCTTCATCAGGGGCACGATGCCGCCGATCTCGATGAGTTCGGACATGAGGAACCGTCCGCTGGGTTTGAGGTCGGCGAGAACCGGCACGCGTTTCCCGATACGGGTGAAATCATCGAGGGTGAGCTTGACGTTTGCGGCGTGCGCGATGGCCAGCAGGTGCAGGACCGCATTGGTCGAACCGCCGAGGGCAATGGTCACTGTGATCGCGTTCTCAAGCGACTCCGTCGAAAAAATATCCGAAGGCCGGATGCCGCGCCGGAGCATCTCAATGACCGCCGCGCCCGCGTCGCGACAATCTTTTGTTTTGTGATCCGACACCGCAGCCTGGGCCGAGCTGTTGGGAAGGCTGAATCCCATGGCTTCGATCGCGGAGGCCATGGTGTTGGCGGTATACATGCCGCCGCATGACCCCGGCCCGGGAATGGCACACGATTCAACGGCGTGCATTTCCTTGTCATCGATCTTACCGGCGGCGCGTTTGCCCACGGCTTCGAAAACCGAGACGACATCGAGTTTCTTTCCGGCCAGGCAACCCGGCAGGATCGTGCCTCCATAAACAAAGACCGCAGCGCGGTTCATGCGGGCGATCGCGAGCATGCAGGCCGGCATGTTTTTGTCGCACCCGCCGATGGCCACATACCCGTCGAACCCCTGGCAACCCACGACGGTTTCAATCGAGTCCGCGATGACCTCGCGGGAAACCAGCGAGTACTTCATCCCCTCGGTGCCCATCGAGATGCCGTCCGAGATCGTGATGGTGTTGAAGATGGTGGCCTTTCCGCCCGCAGCGTCGATGCCCATGGCCGCCTCGCGGGCGAGTTGGTCGATATGCATGTTGCAGGGTGTGACCATGCTCCACGTGGAAGCGACGCCGATTTGCGGCTTTGAAAAATCACTCTCCTTGAATCCCACCGGATACAACATCGCCCGGCTCGGAGCCCGGCTGAGTCCGTCCAGCACTTGGGAGGAGTATGGACGCATGTTCACTTTCGACTTCAAACTCATAGCCCCGCCACCCTAGCAATCCACCGCACAACGTCCAAAAGAATTCCGGACCGACCGGGTCACCCGAAGTGGTCCCATCCTCCGGGCCAGTTTCTCGGGGAGCGGAATGTCTCGTTCAACTCGCCGATCATGGTGAGCGGCGTATCCGGGAACATGACGACCCAATTGCGGCGGAGAACACGCTCTTTGGACGGAGCACAGGCGAAGAGGAGTTCGTAATCCTCGCCATCTGTCAACGCTTGATCACGCGTACATCCCGGGCGGATCGGAAGCTGTCCCGGATCAATGGCGAATCCGCATTTGCTCGCCGAGGCCAACCGCGGCAGATCACTCCCGAGGCCGTCGCTGAGGTCCATCATGGCCGAGGGACGGAAGTTTTCGACGAGCCAACGGGCTTCGGCGACGCGGGGAACGAAGTCGAGGTGGTGGCCGGCGATCGATCCGCCCAGACGGCCGGTGACAAAAAGACGGTGGCCGGGCTTGCCACCGCTTCGGAGGACCAGATGACGCGCGGCCACGTGACCGGTGAGAGCGATCGAAACCGCCATCCCGCCCGGCGACCGGGAAATCTCACCACCGGCAATGCCCACCTCAAAGCGGGTCGCGGCACGGTTCAATCCGGAATAAAATTTTTTCCAGTATCCGGCGGGCAGGTCGGACGGCGTGAAGAGCGTGATCAACGCCTGCCCGGGCCGACCACCCATCGCCGCGACGTCGCTGATCGTGCGCGCGAGCGCCTTCCATCCGACGCGGGCCGGATCGTGCGAGCGCAGGAAGTGAACATCCTCGACGATGCAATCGGTCTTCAGCAGGAGGACTTCCGAAGCACCCGGAACGCGAACCACCGCGCAGTCGTCCCCCGGGCCGACGACCAGATCGCGTCCGGCAGGAATCCCCCGCAGGAGGTCGCGGAGAAAGCGGTCTTCCGGATTCTTTTTCACGAACCAAGATCGGGCCACAGGATGGCGGCCGCAATGGTGAGCGAATTGAAGACGGCGTGAAGTGCGATCGGCGCCCAGAGGGATCCGGTCCGCTCGTAGAGAAGGGTCAGGGCGACGGCGAGCACGAACAGACCGACAAGCGATGGAGCGTGACCGTGAATCACTGCGAAAACGACCGCGGAAAAAACGAGCGCGGGGATCCGGCCGACATACTGCCGGCAGATTCCGTAAACGCACCCCCGGTAGATCAATTCCTCGACGAGCGGCGCGACGACGATCGCGACGGCGGCCACAGCGAGACGTTCGCGCCAACCGGGATTCTCCAGAAGGAACGTGACAATCGGCTGCGGCGTGGTCTCCGGACCGGAGATCTGGTAGGCGAGCCATTGGGCGGCCACGATGAATGGCATGGCGACGAGCAACGCCGCCGGGACGAGGACGGCCTCCGTGCGCCAAGCCCGCCAATTCAAACCAAAAGCCTCAACGGGATTGCGGCCCCGCATGACCAGGAACCCAATCAGGAAAAGGGCAATGCCCGAGTAGAAAAACATGCTCATCAGCACGCTGCCGAGCGTGACCTGAACCTTCTCCGCTCCGGCGGACAGAAAGGCCATGAGAAGAAAAAAGCCGGCGATCGCGCCGGTGAGGACCGCTTCGGGCCAGGCCCAACGCGTGGGCGGGAACGGATGGATTCCTGCAAACGCATACCGCACGATGCGTGGCAGGAAGAAAGCGGTCACAACCGCCGGAAGAAGGTAGGCGAGCGTCTGCCAGCCCGGGTTCACGCCGCCTCCGGCGCTGCGGCCCGTTTGCGTGCGGGGGCTTTTTTCGGCTTCCGTTCCTCGAATTCGAATGCCACGCGCCCGCCGTCAATTTTGAGGTAGGCCGAGAATGGTCGGCCCTTTTTCGAAATGAACCGCGGGATGAGGTCGGTGCGGCCGGTTTCAAGCAGGCGGACCACCTGTTCGCGGGGCACCTCGCGCTGGCAGAGCGATTTGCCCATGCGGAACTTGCAGGCGGGCGTGTTGCTGCACTGCCATGCGGTCCCGGTGTCGTGGATGTTCCCGGTCGAGCAGACCGGACACTTCCCGATCACGGGAAGAACGGAAAAATCGAGTTTCGTTCCGCCGGCGGATTCGTCGCCGAAGTCGAACGATTGTTTGTGCTCGCCGTCGAGTTTGACAACGGCGGCGAAGGGACGACCGAGTTTGCTGCGGAATCCTTCGAGCGGGCCGACCGCGCCTTTTTCGAGGAGCGCCTGGACTTCGTCGCGCTCAAACTGGCGTCCGGCCATGTTTTTCCAGACGATCACGCCGCACTTCGCGCCACATTCAAAGGCCTTGAACGACTCGGGGAAACCGACATGGCCGCATTTCGGGCAAGTGACATCGAGCGGCACATAGTTCCCTGCCACGGCATCGCCCGAGAAGTCCTTGGCCTTGGTGACGATTTCTTCGGTGAAGACCCGGATTTCCTGCATGAATTGCTCGCGGGGCATTTCGCCGCGTTCCATGCGTTTGAGTTTGTGTTCCCACTCGCCGGTGAGTTCCGGAGACGTGAGGGCCTGCACACCGAGACCGCGGAGGAGCGTAATCAAGGCAAGGCCTTTGGATGTTGCGATGAGATCGCGGCCTTGGCGGAGGACGTAGCCGTCGAGGATGAGGCCTTCAATGATCTGGGCGCGGGTTGCCGGGGTTCCCAAGCCGCGCTGGGACATGGCCTCGCGGAGTTCCTCGTCGTCGACGAGCTTTCCCGCGCCTTCCATCGCCGAGAGCAATGTGGCCTCGGTGAAACGTGGCGGTGGCTTGGTTTCGTTGGCCTTGATCTCAAGCGCGTCGGTGGAAGCGGGTTCGCCGGGCACGATCGGGCAGACACTCTGCTCGTCGTCGGAGGCCGCGGCTTTTCCATAGACCGCGAGCCAACCGGGATCGGTGATGATTTTTCCGTCGGTCTTGAATGCCTCGCCCTCCACGCGGGTGATCCGTGTGGTGACCTCGAATTGCGCGGGCGGGAAAAAGGCCGCAACGAACCGTCGGGCAACCATGTCGTAGATTTTCAACTCGAACTCATCGAGGTTCTTCGGCGAGACCCCGGTCGGGATGATTGCGTGGTGGTCGGTGACCTTGGCGTTGTTGAAAATGCGTTTATTCGGGCGGACCCATCCGGCAGCAAGGGCCTTCTGGGCATGCGCAGCGAGGTCGGGAGCCTCGAGTTTCGTGAAAGCGGCTTTGACATTGCCGAGGTTGTCTTCCGGCAAATAGCGCGAGTCGGTTCGCGGATAGGTGAGAACTTTGTGCCGCTCATAAAGGGCCTGGGCGAGTTGGAGCGTGCGCTTGGCACTGAGTCCGAAGCGGGAGTTCGCCTCCCGCTGGAGTGTCGTCAGGTCATAGAGTTGAGGCGCGATTTGGGACGCCGGCTTCTTTTCCTCGGTGACGACGCCGGGTTTCCCGGTGCAGCGATTGACGATTTCCTCGGCCCGGGCGCGATCCCAGATCCGTTCGGCGCGGCCGTCTTCGTCGGCGCCTTTTTTGAACTGCTCGTCGAACCATCGGCCGCGGTAGCTTCCGGCAGCCACGCCGAAGTCGGCGAAGACTTCGAAATACGGCCGCGGCTCGAATGCGCGGATTTTTTCCTCGCGTTCGGCCAAAATCGCGAGCGTCGGCGTCTGGACCCGGCCGACCGGGGTGAGTTGGAACCCGCCGCCTTTGGAATTGAATGCGGTCATGGCGCGGGTGCCATTGATCCCGACGAGCCAGTCACTCTCACTCCGACAGACAGCCGCCTCAGCGAGCGGGACCATGTCGCGGCCGGCCCGGAGCGAGGCAAACCCCTCGCGAATCGCCTCGGGGGTCATGCTCTGGAGCCACAGCCGGCTCGTGGGCTTTTTGTTGCCCGCGAGTTTCATGAGGTAATGGAAAATGAGCTCCCCTTCGCGGCCGGCGTCGCACGCATTGATGACCTCGGTCACGTCGGCGCGTTTGAGGAGGCGTTTGACCAAGTTGAAGCGCGACTGGGTTTTCTCGATCGGCTTGAGATCGAACTGGTCGGGGATGATCGGGAGGTTCGCGAAGCTCCATTTGCCGCGCTTTTTGTCCATCTCGTTGGGCAGGCAGAGTTCGACCAAATGGCCGATCGCCGACGTCACGATGAACTCGTCATTTTCGAAGTAATCGTCCTTTTTCGGCAACTTGCCGAGGGCCTTGGCGAGATCCGAGGCGACGCTGGGTTTTTCGGCAATGACGAGGGCTTTGGACATGATCAGCGGGTTTGCACAAACCGTCCCCCGGGCGTGCGGCGGACGAGTCTTTTCACTTCAAGGGCGAGCAACGTAGAAGACACCACCGGGGTTGGCAACCCGCTTCTCGATATGATGTCGTCGAAGAGCGCCTCATCATCCCCCACCGCCGCAAAAACCACCGCCTCCGCTCCACCAAGGTCCGGCGCCGGCGGCGGAATGAGGTCCGGCTTTTCCGCAAAAAGCAGCCCGAAATCATCCAGAATATCCTGCGCGCCCGTCACCAACTTTGCGCCCTGCTGGATCAGGCGGTTCGATCCGATCGCATTCGGCTGGTCGATCCGGCCGGGCACGGCGTAGAGCGCCCGGCCTTGGTCGAGGGCCTGATTCGCGCTGATCAAGGCCCCGCTCCGTCCACCGGCCTCGACCACGAGGAGCCCGAACGAGAGCCCGCTGATGATGCGATTGCGCATCGGGAACGTCTGTCGGTCGGCCTGCACCCGCATCGAAAACTCGCTGACCACCGCGCCGGACTGCGCGATTTTCGAAGCCAATTCGGCGTTCTCCGGAGGATAGAGCGAGAGAAAACCGCTCCCGATCACCGCGATCGTCCGGCCCTTGGCCGCGAGGGCCGCTTGATGCGCGGCGGTGTCGATGCCCCGTGCCAAGCCGCTGACAATCGTGACGCCGGCGTGGGCCAGTTGATAGGAAAGCTTCTTCGCGCAGCCCTCGGCGTAGTGCGTTGGCTTCCGCGTCCCGACCACACCAATGCTGTGGCGATCCCGGTCCTCGATCGCACCCAGAACATAGAGAACGGTCGGCGGATCATGGATCTCCCGCAGCCAGGACGGATATCCGGGCGATGCCAATGTCAGGACCGTGGCTCCGTGCTCCCGGACCAAACGCCGTTCCTCCACAAGATCCACGGCGTTCTCCCAAGCCCGGATCGAGGCCGCCACTTCCCGGCCGATCCCATCCACCGCCTCCAGCCGGGCGGCCGGGGCTTTCAGGATTTCGACCGGTCCGCCAAACGCATCGAGCAACCGCCGCACCCGCACCGGCCCGAGCTTCGGGACCATGTTCAATGCGAGGAAGGCATCTTCGTCGGTCATGTCGGCGGGAAATAAAGCGCCAGTCCCCTCCCCGCCCCAGCAGAAAATTTTTGCCGGTGGTCAAAAGCTGGTGCGCAAATTGCTTGCGCAAGCACTTTCCGTGCCTACCTTCCGGGTTGATGGTGGGCATGGAACAAGTCGCCGGACTGGCGATGCAGCAGACGCTGTCGCCGCAGATGCAGCAGAGTCTGAGCATCCTGCAGGCGCCGCTGACCGAACTCCGCCAGATGGTCGAGCAGGAACTGCGGGAGAATCCGGCATTGGAAGAAAAAGTGCCCGAGCCGGTCGAGGCCGAGCGCGTGCGGGAGACCGATTCGATCAACAGCGAGTGGAACGAATATTTCGCGCAGCGGGCGGTTGCCGATCCCTGGACGCGGGACGCGCAGGAGCGGCGCCAGCACTTTTTCGACTCGCAGGCCCGCGAACCGACTTTGCAGGAGCACCTTCTGGAACAGGTCTACACCGCCTCGTGGCCGAGGGACATCGCCCGGATCGCGGTCGAGATCATCGGCAATCTGGACGAGCAGGGCTATTTGCGGGCGGACGTGGAGGACATCGCCTACGCGACCGATGTGCGGCCTCTGGAGGTCGAGGAAGTGCTTGAACAGGTGCAGGAATTTGATCCGCCCGGGATCGCCGCAAGGAACCTTGCCGAGTGTCTTCTCCTCCAACTCCGCCGGATGGGACTCGGCGAATCGCTGGAGTCGGATTTGGTTCGGAATCATCTCGAAGCGCTCGGACGGAAACGACTTCTTGAGATCTCGAAGGAATTGAATGTGCCGGTCACCGACGTTCAACAGGCGGCTGCCCGCATTGCCAAACTCGACCCGCGGCCGGGACGCGCTTTTTCAGCCGTTCCGGAACAGATCATCGTGCCGGAGGTTGTTGTCGAGAGGGATGGCGAGGACTACACGGTCCGCTTGAATTCCGATGAAGTGCCTCAGCTCCGCATTTCGGATGCCTACAAAGATCTTGTCTCGTCGGACGCGCGCGAGGTTCGCGAGTATCTGCGCGAGAAGATCAAGGGTGGCAGATTTTTGATCAAATGCATCCACCAGCGTCAGGAGACGATTCTCGCGATCGCCCGTGAGATCGTCACGAGACAGCGGGAATTTTTTGAACATGGTCCCGAGGCCCTCAAGCCGCTGACGATGAGCCAGGTGGCCGATGCGGTCGGAGTCCACGAAACGACCGTGAGCCGGGCCGCCTCCGGGAAATACATGCAGACCCCGCGCGGGATCTTCGAGATGAAGTATTTCTTCACGCATGGTTACACGAACAGCGAGGGGGAAGCGGTGAGCAACGAAAGCGTCCGCCAGGCGATTCAAGTTCTTGTCCGCGACGAAGATCCCTCGCGGCCGCTCAGCGATCAGGCCATTGTGGCGATGCTCGCCGAGCGCGGATTGACCGTGGCCCGGCGGACGGTTGCCAAATACCGGGAGCAGTTGGGCATCCTGCCGAGCCATTTGCGGAAGGCGTTCTGACCCGGACTTGCCGCTCGCGGCTGATCGCGTATGGATGAGGCATGATCCGCGAAGATTCGATCCGTCAGGCCCTCGCAACCGTCAAATACCCGGGTTTCTCCCGGGACATCGTGTCCTTTGGACTCGTGAAAGACGTGCGGGTCAACGGCGGCGAAGTCGAGATCCAGCTGATCATCACAACCAACGAAACCAAGACCGCCGCCCAGATTCGCGATGAAGCCGCGCAGGCGGTCGACCGCGTGGCCGGCGTCGAGAAGGTGAACGTCAAGGTCGACGTTCAGGCACCCGCCGGACCTGCGGGTGACATCGGGCCCGCAAAGATCACCGGCGTCCGCCACGTCATTGCCGTCGCGAGCGGCAAGGGCGGCGTCGGAAAGAGCACCGTCGCCTCCAACCTCGCCCTCGCACTCTCCGAAACCGGCGCCAAAGTCGGACTGTGCGATTGCGACATCTATGGTCCGAGCATTGCCTTGATGTTCGGCGGAAACGAACGACCCACCGCCGATGACGACAACCGGATCATCCCCATCGAGCGCTATGGCCTTTCGCTCATGTCGATGGGATTCCTCCTCGACGACAGCTCGCCGGCCGTCCTGCGCGGTCCGATGGTCACGCGCTACACCCAGCAATTTCTCCGTCAGGTCGCCTGGGGCGAACTCGATTTCCTTGTCCTCGACCTGCCGCCCGGCACCGGCGACATCCAATTGACGATCGTCCAAACGGTCGCCCTGAGCGGCGCCGTCATTGTGACCACGCCCCAGGAAGTCGCTCTCATTGACGCTCGAAAGGCCGTTTCCATGTTCGTCAAAACGAACGTCCCGGTTCTCGGAATTGTGGAAAACATGAGCTATTTCCTGTGTCCGGGGGATGGTAAACGCTACGACATCTTCGGTTCCGGCGGTGGCGTTCGGGAGGCCGCCCGCCTGCGGGTGCCTTTGCTCGGAGAGATCCCGATTGAGCCCGCCGTACGCGAAGCGGGGGACACCGGCCTGCCCGCTGTCGCCGCGCATCCCGACAGCGCAGCCGCGGCAGCATTCCGGAAGATTGCCGCCGGTGTCCGAAACGCCATCTCCGCCTGATCCACTCAGACCCGGCTGCGCCAGAGGAACGTCGCGGCAATCACCGTCGCCGCCAGCATGCTCGTGATCAGCGACGCTGCGAAAATCTTGTCCGAGTTCCCCCCGGCAACCGCCATCCATCCGGCCGATGACCGCCAAATGAACGCCAGCGTCAAAAGCCCCATGGTTCCCAACCCGGCCCAGCGAGCCCACGATTGACCCGCCGCCAGCAGAAGTCCCCAAACCACACACAACCCGCCAAATCCCCCGCCCGAAAACAACGCCGTCTTCGCACCCGCGGGGTTCGACAAATACCCGGCCAACCCCGCACACATCAAATAGGCCCCCAAAATCAACAATGGCAAAACTCCCTTTTTCATCGGCCGCGAAGATCAACCGCATTCGCCGGACGTCAAGGGACTCAACCGACCTTGAACTGTTTAAAGGAAATGGTCAGTCCTCTGTGTTGCGGTTTTTTGCCCGGAGTTCTACGCTCAAGGGAGTTCCCGCTCCATGAAATCCCTCTCCCGGACCGTTGCAGCGTTCACGCTGATCGAGTTGTTGGTCGTGATTGCCATTATCGGCATTTTGATGGGCCTCTTGTTCCCTGCGGTGAACGGTGCGATCGATGCCGCCCGGCGGGCGGAGGCCAAGAATGACGTGGTCCAGCTGGCGACGGCGGTGAAGGCTTATCAGACGGAATACGGTCGTTCTCCAGTCGCCGTCGTGAATGGCGTGGGTGAGCATGCGGACGGATGGTTCCAGGGCCCGGAGACCGGAAGCCAATACAACAGCGAAATCGTCCGCGTCCTGACGGGTGAGAACTACCGCAGCCTGAATCCGAGACGGATTACGTTTTTGGAGACGCGTCCGGCAAAAGGCGGGGCGAATCCGAAGAGCGGAGTCGGCACCAACGGCATCTACTACGACCCTTGGGGCACGGCCTACGCGATCAAGGTCGACACGGATTACAACAACTGGGTTGAGTATTATGGTGCGGGTTCCCAGGACAATCTTCGGACGACGGCCATCGCGGTGAGTTTCGGGAAAAACAAGATCCAGCAGGACATTACGAAGACGACGGACAAGGGACAGAAGGTCGACGACCTCGCCAGCTTCCAATAGCACCTACTTGCGGGATGCCCTGGCGGCACGCGGCTTCACCGTCCGCAGGGTTGCTCCGGGGACCCAGAGACTTTCCGTCATCATGCACTTCGGTCGATCGGGTATGCCCACCTCGTTCCGGTGAAGCTGGCCAACGACGAGGTCGATCGCAAACGATCCGACAAATTCATTGTTCTGATTCATTCCGCTCCAGCCCGTCATCTCGCGCGTCAGGTCAAGGTGCGCCAGCCCCATATCCGCGGGCACCCTCCAGCCGGCGGACTCCAGCCATTCCCGGATTTCGATGTGCGTGCAGATGATCACGTCCGGCCGGGTCGCCCCCACCCACCGGACAAACGCCTCGCGACCATCCGGTTGGAAAGCAAAGAGCGGAACATCGCTGGAACCACCGTGCTGACGCCAGCCCGAGGAAAAGCCCGAGCTGAAACGGTGATCGATATTGTCTTCAATCGCCGGATCGATCACCAACGCCGGTGACCGGTAGCCGAGAGCCCCAACTTCCCAAGCCGCATGGAGTGCGGTGGAATACTGATCATTACAGGCAAAATGAAGGGCCGGTCGCTCCGGACGGATACCAACGACCACACTCGCGATGTCCTCCCAAATGCCATCGAACTCCGGAGGCAGTTCGCGGTGGTGCAGGACACCCGCCACGACCACCCCCCGGATGTTCCTCGCCGCCAACGTCTGCTTCAGCCTTGCCGGCGACAGATGGGGCTCATGCAGCCAGAACTCGTCCGCCGCATACCCCAGTTCCTCACACCGCTGGCGCAACCCCGCCGCCCACGCCCGAAACGTAAAATTCGTCCGAAGTCCATCCCGGATCGGTGACGCATTCAAAATTCCGATCGTCGCCTGAAACTTCGGATTCCGACTCGCGCGCAATTGCGCCATCAAATTTGACACCACCGCGTTCGCCCGATACCCCATCTGCTCGGCGATTTCCTGAATCTGCCGCCGCGTCTCCGGCCTCAACCGAGGATCATTTCGCAAAGCCAGCGAAACAGTTGCCTTTCCCACCCCAGCCGCTCTCGCAATCGCAGCCATGTTCGGGGGGGAATCACTCATGCCGCCTTGAACCGTACAACAACTGTCCGTTTGTGCCAGTCCAATGTTGAAGTAGCCTCGGGATCAGGCAGATCAGTGAAGAAATCGTCAGGCGTTCCCTTGCGCCCCACACGAGTTCATGCAACTGGTTTACCTGAGAAGTGTTACCGCCCCCGATTTCGATGAAGCAACTGCCTCCCGTTGCGATCCGAGGTGCCCTCGCCGGCATCCTCCTCGGGTGGTTCTGTACGGGTGAACTTCGGGCGGAGGCGATGCTCCAGTATTTCAATACGAGCTGGGCCGAAATCGCACAGAAGATGCCCGAGTTGGCCGAGGCCGGCTACACCTCCTTGTGGCTTCCCCCACCGACCAAGGGAAGCGGCGGATTGTCCGTTGGCTATGACCTTTGGGATCCCTTTGATCTGGGGTCGAAGGACCAGAGAAACACGGTGCGGACGCGCTACGGGACGGAGGCGGATCTTTTGCACATGATGGAAGTGGCCCACCGCTTTGGAATACGGGTCTACTTTGATAACATTATGAATCACCGGGCATTCGATGTCCCGGGCTACAATGAGAACACGCCGATCGACATCTATCCGGGCATGGTTCCGGAGGATTTCCATCTGCGCGTGACCGAGGATGGCTTCTACCGGAAGTGGGACAACACGAGGGATTGGGGCTCGTCGTGGCAGGTTCAGAATCTTGGCCTCGCCGACCTCATCGACATCGCGCACGAGACGCCGAATGCCAATTTCGGGCGCACCGAAGGATCCACGCACCCGAAGTATTCGTTTGTCCGCCATCCGAACAATCCGGAATACTATGATCGGCTTCCGAACGGCACTTATGTGGGCTTCGGACCGGACAACGGAATCACGGCTCAAATCATCGCAGCGAATCCGGACTTTTATAAGGAGGACGTCGGGGCTTATTTGATTCGCAATGTCCGTTGGTTGATGGATCGGACGAAGGCCGACGGCCTCCGCCTCGACGCGGTAAAGCACGTGCCGGACTACTTCTTCGGCCAGCAGGGCGGAGCCGGGAAAGACACGAGCGACGCCGGCTATCTCGGCGCCGTCCAACGGCAGTTCAACATCAGCCGGGGCTTTTCCGATGCAAACCACCGCGACTCGGTTTTCGACTCCGAACGCGGCCGTGATGACGCGCTGGTGTTCGGCGAGCACCTCGGCCAGCCTCCAGGATATGGCGGATACTGGGATGCCGGAATGCGGCTCGTGGACAACGACCTGCGCTCAACCCTCAACGGCCGCTTGGGCAATCCATGGGCCTCGCTGTCCGGCCTCGACCAGCCCGGCTCCGGTGGTTTCCCCGCTTCACTCGGCGTCATGCACGCCAACAGCCACGACAGTGACTACTCGGCCATGCGGCAGCTGCAACATGCCATCTACTACACGCGCGAAGGCATCGGATTGGTTTATACGGACGGCTATTACAAGGCCGAAACATTGGGTGAATCGGGCGGAGCCTTTCCACGCCACGCCAATACGGCATTTCTCGGCCAGTTCGGAGATCCGCGGATCCCGAACCTCCTGAAAATCCACCAGGATTTTGCGCGCGGGTTCCAGGTCGGACGCTGGGCGGACAGTGATTATCTCGCTTACGAACGACGCGACAACCGCCGTCCGGATGGGTCCACGCGTGTCGGGAGCCCGGCTGACGAGGTCACGATGGTTATCATGCTCAACGACAATAACGCGGCCGGTCAGGCCCGTTCGTTTTCGCATAGCTTCCCATCCAGCGCTTATCTCTATCAATACGCGACCGGTCCCAACGGTTCCGGGCAGGTCGGGTTTTATAAGTGGGGAAGCGAGCTCGGCAGCACGATCGTTCCAGCTGGTGGCTACTTCGTCTTCAGCTATCGCACGCCGGAACTCTCGAGGCTTTGGCCCGAGTCCGCTGTCACCCTCCACCAGAATGGCCGGGAAGTCGACCGGATCCGCGTCACGAGAAAGGACGGCCCGGATGGCGACTCACAGTTCAATCCTTATGGCCTCCCCAACCGGGGCTATCCGGCCGGACAAACTCCCGTCCCGTTCACTTATCAGACCACCGTCCCGGTCGTGAAAGGCGGCAGCCCGCTCACGATTCTCGCCCGTGCCGACGGATCGGCGGAGAACATCATGCTCAAACTCGACGGCGGCGTCGACCTCAACGCCACCGTTCCGGACGGCATCACCGATCCCGCCCTCCGTGACAATCCGCCGGCTGTGCGTACCGACACGTGGATCGGATACGAACAACCGATTTTTGTGGACCGCCAGCATCCGGAGAAGTTCGCCGCGGTGAACACCGTGCGCTGCCAAACCGGTTCGCCCGGCGCCGAAACTTATTCAAAAGTCATCGGCGGTGGATTCTCGATCAACGAAGGGCCCTCCAACGCCAATTCGTTTAATGCCCACAGCGGCAATGTCGCTTCATGGATCTACCATGATCCCGCTCAAACCGTTGGCGGCCCGCAGGGGACGAACGGCGTGGGAAACCAGCAATACATCGAAGGCGCATCAACGATCACCCTCTGGGCAAAGACCAACTCGGTGGGCGCCGGATTCCGGATGTTTGCCTATTACACAACAGACGGATCGTTCCCGGAAGGAGCCGGTGGAATCGGACGGGGAACGACGCAAGTGGCCGAGATGAACTTCCGCCACAACCAAACCCCGGACGATTGGTGGAGTTCGGCGACCATCCCCACGCCGCCACCCGGAAGCACGCTTCGTTACAAGATTGGCATCTTCAAGACCGGATCACCGTCCTGGTGGCCGGCGGGTCCTGAATCGACCGGCTACAAACGGGACATGCTGACGACGTTTCGTGTCCAGGATTGGAATCCCGCCACCGCACAGTTCCATGTTCACAACGACTACAACTCGCTGACCACCGGCCTCCGCGAAGGTTTTCATGTGATCCGCGCCAAAGCGCTTCTGAACCGCAACCGCGACACGCAGGCGGCGCTTTATCAAACTTTCACACAGACCTTTTACTACGACGCACAAACTCCGGAGGGCACGGTCGCCTTTCCGCAGAACAACGGCGACACAGTCGGCGGATCGAGTTACGAGATCGTCGTCCGAACAGACCATACGGTCGAAGAACTCTGGTACAACATCGCAGACTCGGATGGCGGCAACAACGATTCGGTGACGCTCCAGTTGAACGGCAACGGCGATGGCTTCGAGCCGTTCACCGATCTCAACCAGAACCGTCAACGTGACGCGAACGAAGCGTTCACCGACGTGAACGGCAACGGTGAATACGATGCGTCCATTTCGACGGCATGGGCGCGCGCGACGGAGGTCACTGCCAACCCGGCCGTGACCAGCCCGCATCCGCGCGAGTGGCGGGTTCGCTTTACGAATATCCCGGCGTCCGGCACGGCGACTTTGACATTCCGCCTTCTGGAAGCCTCGTCCTCCCGCAACCTGAGCCTCAGCCCGGCCGAAGGCCACTTCACCGAACTCGTCCGCACCGTCCAGACTGCCGGGCCGCTCGAGCGCATCAACATCGCCTGGCCGCAAAGTGACGGCGATTTGATCGACGACAACTACGTGCTGAAGGTTTACTTCTCCAAGGCTCTGGCTGCCGGCCTCTCCGAGGCGGACTTGAAAGAACGTTTCACCTTCTTCGCCAATGGGGACGTTCAGACACGGACAAACTTTGTCATCAACTACGGCGACTTCGGCCCGGGGAATGCCTATCACGAACTCTCGATCCCGCTGCCGAACCTTTACAACGATGTCGCCGCCTTCCTGCACGAACTGCGGGTGGAATACCGTTTCCCGGCTCCCGACAATCGCGTGCTCCAAGCCTTCCGCCTCGTCCGCGCCAGTCCGAGCACCAAGCCGTTTGTGCAAATCACCCGGCCCGCCGAATTGGGGTCGGATGGCCGACCGGTTGAGATCATTCTGCCTGACGGGCCGGGGCCGGATGAGTTGATCTACACAATCCGTGCGAACACGAGCGCGTCGGTCGAAAATCTTACGCTCTCCGGTTCGCCCGCGATTGAGATCCTCAACGAGGTCTACGACGATCTTAATTCGAACGGGCAGTTCGACGGACAGGAGCCGTTCGTCGATGCGAATTCCAACGGGCTTTTCGACGCCGGCGAAACCTTCACCGACGTGAATGGGAACGAAGAGTGGGATGCCAACGAACAGCCAACGCTCGTCGATGCCAATTCCAACGGAACTTGGGACGGTCCGGTGGTCACGACGGTCGGAAACTCGAAGACATGGGATTTCCCGTGGCGCATCACCGCACCGGGCACCTACCTGCTCACCGCGACCACCGGTGGCACCGAGCCGGTCACGACCAGCCGGAATGCACGCGTGATTCTCCGCCAGACGGTCACCACCGACCTCGACGAAAGCAACGATGATGACGAAGACGGACTCGTCGACATCGACGAAACCAACCCACGCGCGCTGCCCACATCCAACGCTGAGACCTGGACGAACGGCGACGTGCATGTCCACTTCGCCTTCGGCCGCAGCCTGCCGAATACGCCGGACAGCGATGGCGATGGCCTCCCGGACGGACTCGAAGTCGGCTGGCGCACAGCCGGACCGTCGACCAATGCGACCACCGACACCAACGGCGATGGGTTCCCCAACTTCATCGGCGACCTCGATCCCCCACTCTATGCCGTCTTGGAAAACCACACGTTTGTTCCCGGGGTCGGCTCGGCCAGCCAGGGCGACAACCGGACCCGCCAGGCGGCTGGAACAGTCACCGATCCGACCAATCCCGACACGGACGGTGACGGTATTCCCGACGGCGTCGAAGACGCCAATCGCAACGGCTGGACCGACGGTGACGGCGCGGCCCTGCCGACCGGTGCCGCGAGGAACCAGTACGCCGCCTCCCGACCCAACCTTGGCGATTGGCCAAACAACACCAAGGAGTCGTGGGAAAACTGGACCGAAACCAGCCCGACGAAGGCCGATTCGGATGAGGATGGCCTGAGTGATGGGTTCGGCGAGGACATGAACTTCAATGGTCGGATCGAAGGCGATTCGAACAACAACCGAACTTACGATGCGGGCGAAGAGTGGACTGAAACCGACCCGTTGAAAGCCGACACCGACGCCGACGGGCTGCCGGACGGATGGGAAGTTCAAAACGGTCTCGACGCGTTGGACAATGGCACAGACAGCCTGCGCACGGCCGCCGCGGATGACGGAAACCCGGTGAACGGTGCCGGTGGTGATCCTGATGCCGACGGCTTCACAAACGCTCAGGAACTCGCTGCAGGAACCAACCCGAACCGGACCGATTCGGTCGGCGGCGGCACGGGCGAAGGCTCGATCCGCATCGGAACCTTCAGCGACTGGAATCACACCGATCTCCTCGCTTTGGACGAATACAACGAAGGCGGCGCGCAAGGGGCGGACGTCTACCGGACGAACGGATTCGATTCGTCGCGGGACATCGTCGCCTTCTCGTTCCGTGATGGCGGTGAAGCGGGTCAGAACGGTGACGGCATGGTTTATTTCCGAATCGACTTCCTCGACCTCGCCGCCCTCGCTGAACAGGGCGAACTCGATGCCTATATCGTTGTGGATACCGGGAATCCGGCCGTCGGCGAACGGGCCCTGCCGGACAGCGTCGATATCGCAACCGACATGCGCTGGGAAATGGTCATCGGCGTTTATTCGACCAACTCCGGAAGCGTGTCGGTCGACACCAATCGGGCTTCAAACTCCACCACGTTCGTCCAGAACCCATACGACTTTGGCGTCCAGCGTCGCGGGATCGCAGCGAACGGGCTTTCAGCCATCGCCTGGTCCAGTCAGCACGATGCCGTCGAGCTCGCCGTTCACCGCCAGGCGCTCATAGACGCCGGCTGGCTGGGCGATCCGGACTCCCTGAACTTCCAGATCTTCACAACTCGGGATGGCACGCAGGACGGCGGTCCCGGCGACATCTCCGGCCGGAATGACATCCGCGACACAATCGGCGATGACTGGCTCGCGTCCGACTTCTGGCGCGACCAGGAAAACATTCGCATCAACGGAAAACTCGCGAGCTATGTCGGCCGTTCGAGTGCGAACGACCGCGGCAAGGCGGCCAAAGTCATGCTGCTTGCGCACGGGAACCAACCGATCCTTCCCGCCAGCCAAACCCAGGCGCTCGTCGCCAGTGGCACAGCCGGCTACCGTCGATTGGTTCAAACCCACGAAGCCTACCGGGCTCCGCTCGCGCTCCATATCACACCGACGCTGGCTTCGTCGCTGCAATGGGCTCGCAACCCGACCGCCGATGCCGCCAACGACGGTCCGGCTCTCAACACGCGAATCCGGAATCTGGTCGGTGCCGGCACCGTCGAGATCCTTGGGTCCACATTCGCCGACCATGTGCCGAAATACTTCCCGCTCACATTCAACTCCGCCAACGCCGGACTCGCCAACCGGTTCCTGGACGCAATCTACGGCAACGGTTCACCAACCACCTCCCGCCAGACCTTCTGGGCGCCGGAACGCGTACTGGATACCGCCACGCTCTCCCAGATCGCCGGCATGGGATACAGCCACACCTTCGCGGACCAAGGCCGCCACTTCACGAAATGGTTCGGACGAACGTCCGCGTTGAGCACCGATGGGTTCCGCATCAACCGCGTCAACAACGTCCACATCTTCCCGATCCACGACACCACATCGGATTATCTCGACAGCACGCGTGACGGCGGTGCCACCCTCCCGGTTCGCGAACTCCTCTCCCGGCGCGCACGAGCCGACGTCCAGGACCAACTCGTCGTTCTCTGGCGCGATATGGGCGATTTCCTGAACTCCGCCAAGGCCGACGCCTACGACGCCAACGTCCGCTGGCTCGCTTCGCGCCCATGGATCCGCCTCGTCACTCCGGCCCAGATCCTCGGCGGCCAGGTCGCCTACCGCGGGCTGGATGGAAACACTTACACAACGTGGAGCGTTCGTGATCGTGGCACCGGCCAGACGCTGGCCCAGACGGCGAAGGATTGGATCGACCATGCGACCCAGGAAAACTACGACAACTGGTACTTCGGCTCAGCGTTCGAACAGGGCCTGTCCCAACGCACTTTCGGCGGCACACAGCCTTTCGGCCAGGTTGGTGTCAGCGGCCACTCGAACGCCGCCTGGCAGTCCATCAACACCCTCGGCTTCACCACCCCGCTGGGTCAACTGGCCAAGGCAGCCTTTGGAGCATCGGTTTTCCAAACCGCATTCCACAACACCAACAATAGCGACCTGTCGAAGTTCAGCACCGGAGCCTACATCAACCCCGATGTTGAAGGCGGGCAGACGCTCGCGGACTTCGCGCGGTTCGCACATTCGCAGGCCCGCTTCGCGAATGTTTACGGACGTGTCGAACAATGGGCCTCCACTGCGACCTCTTCGACACTTGGCACGGAAGCGTCCGACGTGGACCTCGACGGTTCTTCGGAATACCTGCTCTTCAATTCCCGCCTGTTCGCCGTCTTCGAGGCGCGGGGCGGAAGGATGACTGCTGCGTGGATGCGCGATCCGTTCACCGCCCGCGTCTGGCAGGTTGCCGGAAATTTCGCGTCCTACAGCGGAACCGAGACTGAAGACGAAGGAGCAACCAACGTCGTCCCGAACACGACCAATGTCGCGGCCTTCCGCACGAGCGGATTCAAGGACTGGTGGACCGTCAACACTTCCAACCAAGGCAGCAACGCGTCCGTGAATGCCACCTACTCCGTCGCACCCGCCTCCACCGGCACCGGCTGGACCTTTGCAAACGGAGGAATCACCAAGACCATCCGGATCACCGCCGCATCGTCCGAGCGGCTGCAGGCCACCTACCAACTCAGCGGACTCTCGCGCGCCTTTGTTCGTTTCGGACTCTCCCCCAACCTGCTGGATCTCATGGTCCGCGGACAACAGGGACTCTCCGCCGAGGCCGTCTCGGGCGGCCGCGTCGCGGTGACCAATGTTGGGACGACCGACACCGTTCGCGCATTCGTCGAAGCGGGACAGATCAACTCCGCCGCGACCGACGTCGGCCCCACCGGCTTCACAACGGTCCTCCGCCGGAACCAGGCGCAGACGCACCAAGTCGAAGCGGAACTCGTCGGGGAAGGCCCACACGTGCTTTCGATCGGCTTTGACCTGGGTGTCGACCTGACCGATTCGGATGGCGACCAACTGCCGGACAACTGGGAGATCGAAAACTTCGGCTCGATCGGTGTGGATGCCGGGGCCGACCCAGATGGCGATGGGGTCAGCAACCTGAACGAATACATCGTCGGCTCGAATCCGAATGCCGGCGCGAGCGGATGGCCTCAGACGAGCCTCGCCCGCGACGAGTCCGGGAACACCTTCTCATTCCCGACCATCCAAGGCCGTTTGTATCAAGTTCGCGTCTCCGATAATCTTTCTTCGTGGAGCAATCTGGGAAGCCCGATTTCCGGTGACGGTTCCACCAAGAGCGTTCTCGACCCGGCCGCCGGCAATCGGCGCTTCTACCGCCTCATCATCTCCCTGCCATGAATACGTTGTATCGGTTCCTCGCCCTCCTGCTGGTCTCGCTGACGGCTGCCAATGCCCAAGTCGCCAACATCTGGCACATACCCGGAGTGACACAAAACGGAATTCCCTCCACCATGAGGGACCCGGTCAATCCCGCGGCCGGGCAGTCGGTAACGTTCTATCAAGGCGTCTGGAAAGGCGGCGGAACCAATCAAACCGGCGGTTGGTTTATCTATCGCTTCGCCGGCGGAAGCTGGCAGTCGGTGGTCCTTGGCTATCACTCCGACGTCGCATCCGGCACGCAGAATCACAACCAGTTTTGGAAGGCGACGATCACCGTTCCGTCCACCGCCGGAACAAGCGTCGAGTATTACTTCAAAACCGTTCACTCGAATCGCCCGGACGCCTACGTCTTTGGCAATAACCAGACGTCCGGCGTCGAGACCGACGCCCAGCAGTCTCCCACCTCCTTCCAGGTCGCCTACCCTCCTCCCGTCCTGACGGTGAACGGCGTCAACGCCAACTACTCGAAGTCGAACTTCTATATCGACGAGATCAACGACTCGACGTTTCCACAGATCGAAGTGCTCTTCAGCCCGAACGTCTCGAACCTCACGGACGTTGAAATTTTCACCAACCTGAACAATCGCGAGCGGGCCGCTCTCGACGCGAACAGCGACAGTATTGAGGACGGGATCATTCCGCCCGACGGGAACCTGATCACGACCGCCGATACAAATTCCTACTTCCGGGCCTACGCGATGGAGAACCTCGGCGGCGGCCAGTACCGCCTCGTCCTGCCCGTGCAGAAAACCGGTGCCTACCGCCTGACCGGACGCTTCCGAGTGCAGGGCAACCCGAACTGGATCTGGATCAGCGCCAGCGGCTACCGCGACCATGCGATCGTTGTCGCGCCAAAGTCCGCTCGCGAAATGCGGATGTACGAACTGCACGTCACCAATATCAACGCAACCGGCCCCTCGTTCGGACAGCGCGGAACGTTTGAGGACCTCCACAGCCCGAGCGCGCGCGCCAACCTCGACTGGCTCCGCAATCTCGGGATCAACTGGATTTGGTTCCAGCCCTTCCATCCCCAAGGCTTCGAGGGCCGCCAGAACGATCCTGCGACCGGCAGTTCCTATGATCCCGGCAGCCCGTACTCGATCCGGAATTTCTGGGAGATCAATCCACTTTACACACGGAACTATGATATCGGGCTGCCCAATCCGGCCGCCCACCCGACAAACTACGCGGCGGCCATGACAGCCTTCCAGAATTTCGCGGCGGCGGCCGACGACAAAGGCGTTCAGTTGATGCTCGACTTCCCATTCAACCACACATCACCGGACGTCGTTCTCGGCCAGAAGGGTGTGGAGATCTTCGGAGGCGCGGGCAACCCGGGCAATTGGCAAGCGGGCGATCAGATCCGCAACCGCGTCCCGCAATTCTTCTCGACCAACGGGAACGAAGGCTCCGCTGCCTACAGTGCGCCGGCCCAAAATGCCAACAACATCGCCACCGCACCGGACCGTGATGATTTCGGCAAGTGGAGCGATGTGCGCGACGTCTTCTTCGGCCGCTATGCGACACTCGTGACCGGCTATCCGGGTGCGGACTCCAGCCGAGCGACCGTGCGCAATGAGGGCGATTGGATGGACCTCGCGAGCCTCGGAACTCCGACAGTGAACGTCTGGCGTTACTTCGGCGAGGTGCTCCCCTACTGGATCGTCCAATCCGGCCACCGCGGGTTCAATTCGACCCCGTCCGATGGTGGTGCCGCCATTCGCGAGTCCTTCGACAACGAAGGGATCGACGGACTTCGGAAGGATTTCGGCCAGGGACTGCCGCCGCAGTGCATGGAATACATCATCAACCGCACCCACTCGGTGAAGTGGAACTTTGTCTTCATGACCGAAAGCCTCGACGGCGGCGAAGTGACCTATCGCTCGAGCCGGCACTTCGCGGTGCTGAATGAGAACATCGTTTTCCCGCTCCAACAAGCCACCACCACCACCGCCTATCGGCAGGTTTTTGAAGACCGTCGGAATGCCTACGGGACGAGCCTCGTCCTGCTGAACAACACATCGCATGACGAAGCACCTTATGCCGACTCCTGGGAGGCCCTCATCCGCTATGCCACCGTGAGCACCGTCGATGGCTCGCCGATGATCATGTACGGACAGGAGATCGGAACCGGCACCAAAGTTCAGGACAACCTGCCCCAAGGCGGGTTCGATTGGTACGAACTGAACTTCGGAAAAAACATCCCGAACTTCAAAAAGTGGAACTCGATGCAACCGCAATGGACCGCATGGAACAACAACGCGTTCGGCGTGCAGTTCCTCTATCCGGTCTACAGTGGAATCGGATTCGCTCGGGCTTTCAGCCCGGCGCTCCGCTCCAACAATCGCTGGTTCCTCAACCGGCAATTCGACAGCCAGCCGAATCAACAGATCTTTGCGGTCGCCAAGTATTCGTCGCCCGGCACTCCCGCCTCGCAGCAGGATGTCGTCCTGGCCTTTGTCAATTTGGATCGAAATACCACTCGCTCGGACACGTTCCGGGTTTCCGAAACGCTCGCCGGTCAACTCGGTCTCGGCGATGGCCGGACCTACAATGTCAAAAACATCGCGGCTTTTCTCGGAAGGAACAATGAGCATCCGAACCGCCGGGATACCTGGCTCTGGGGCGGCGGGCGCACCGGAAGCGACATTCGAACGAACGGTGTCTTTGTTTCTCTGAATCCCGTCCCGACCACTGACCCGGCCTGGGCAACAGCTCCCTACGAGGCGCAATTCCTCAAAGTCTATGATGTGACACAGTTGCCGGCTCCAGCCGCCGCTCCAACCAATAGCAGCTACGCACTCGATGGCTCGGTGACGTTCACATGGAATGCAGTCACCGATCCCGGCGGCCTCACCCCGCTCTATCGACTGACCATCAGCCGCAGCGACGGTCAATCGCTTACCGTTGATACGGCGGCGACCAGCTACACGCTTACGGGACTTCCCGCGGGTGTCACCGCCACGGCGACTGTCTCGACGCTCAACCCGAACAACAACTCGGTCGCTTCCGCTCCCACATCGGCCGGCCCGCAAACCCTCTCACTGACATCCGCCGGCGACAATGACGGCGACGGTATGTCGAACGCCTCGGAGGTCGCTGCAGGCACCGATCCACTGAACGCCTCTTCGATCTTCCGCGTCTCGAGCCTCGCAGCTGCTCCGGGTGGCGGGTTCACCGTCACGTGGAATGCCGTCGACGGGCGGACGTATGCCGTGGAATCGTCCACAACTCTCGCACCCGGAAGCTGGACCGTCCTGGCGACCGGTCTCACCACCGGCACATTCACGGACACAAGCACGACCGGCCAACGCCGATTCTACCGCGTCCGACTGGATCCGTGAGACCGCCGGATCTCTTGATCTGTTCAACAATTTGATGCTTCGATAGCACGCACAACGTCACTATTCTTTCCCTGTTTCCCGATGAGAAAAGTCCCCTTCCTCCTTGCGTCCATCCTCCTCAGCATCCCGGGCCAGGCGGCCGACCGCGTCAACATCGCCGAAGATGAGGCCTCCCACAGTGCCTACAACAATGGATGGAACCAGGACCAAAATTCCGGATCCGGCTTCGGCGCATGGGTTCTTCGCTCCAAGGCGGGTACCGGCGAATACACACATTCCGGGTTCTTCATTGCCGGCGCTAACGATGACAACCGAATTGCAAACATCGCCAGTGGTGGAAAAGCGTTCGGACTTTTCGCCAACGGAGTGGAACTGGAAGCCGCCGTCGCTTTCCGCACGCTCAATACGCCACTCCAGGTCGGAGATTCGTTCTCGGTCCTTCTCAAATGCGAGGACTTCCTTCCAAAGTTCGAAAATGATGATCCCCAGCCGGGTGCCATCGGATTCGCCCTCCGCAATGGGGCAAACGCCGAATCATGGGACGAATACCAAGCCGGCGCCCGCATGCAGTTTGGCTTCTACCAAGGCGATGCAAACTATCAAATTCAGGACGGCGAACCCGACACGGACACCGGAGTTCCCATGACCCCGGCTGGTATCGCCGTGACCGTGACACTCGTCACCCCGGACACCTACGACCTCGAAATCACCCCGCTCGATACCCGCGAAACGAAGCGCCTCACCGGCCGCCGCCTCGGAGGCGATGCCGGCACCACAATCGACAGCTTCGCCCTCTTCAATGTCGATGGAGAAAGCCGCGACGCCTTCTTCAACGGCCTGCAGGTCTCACGCTCCGGCGAAGCGATCGGCAGATAGTCCCCCTTCTCCTCATGTCGTTCCCCCCACCGCACAGGTTGAACTGTTCAAGCCTCCGGGTGGTGGCCGTCTTCGTTCTGCTGGGCGCTCCGCTGGGAGCCTGGGCAAATGGGAATGTCTACGTGTCGCGTTTCTGGCACAACCACCAGCCGATCTACTGGCCCGAATGGAACCGGAACGGGAGTCAGACGAGTCGCGTTCAGTATGCGTGGGACTCGATCGTTTTGAAGCCAACCCAAACCTACCCGGGTTCCTCATCGATCCACCCCGAGAACGACTTGGGAAACATTTTCGGATTGGACGACCGCCGGAACTCCTACCAAAGCGGCCCCCGCAACTCGCTCACGACGTTCAATTCGAACGGTGGCTTCGCGGTTAGCTACAGCGGTTCGCTGATCGACAATGTCCGGCAACTGGGCTCGCTCGGACAATTGGGGTACGGGAGTGGATGGGCAAATGGCTACCGCGAAGCGCGCGGCTGGCGGACACAAAACGGCTCCGGCGCGCGGCGAATGGATCTCGTCGGATTCACTTATCATCACTCGCTGGCTCCATTGATCCCCAAGGAAGTCCTTCGCAAAGAAATCCAGATTTTCAAGCAGGCCTGGTGGAAGGCCTGGGGTGGCAACGCCAGTCTGTCCGACCATTCGAAGGGCTTTTTTCCGACCGAAATGGCCTATTCGCGCCATATTATCGATGTGCTGGTCGACGAGGGATACGAGTGGGTCATCGTTGCCAGCCATCACATCAGCCGCACGTGTCCGACGTACAACACGAAGGCGAGCCCGACGGGATCATTCAACATTTTCTCGAGTCCGCCGAACCGCGCCGATCAGATGGGGCCATCGCCGACGGATGGCTGGTGGTACAGCGAGCCGAATCCCGGGAACGCTGCATGGAACGTCGCGCCCTATGCTTATCAACTCCACCGTGTCAAATACGTGAATCCCTGGACGGGTGCGGAGAAGTCGATGATCGCCGTTCCCTCGGATGACGTCCTCAGCTATCGTTACGGCTATGCCAACGAAGGGATCGGCAAGATCGGGCAGTTCATCTCGCCCTTTGCTAACGACCCGAACCGACCGGTGATCGTCATGCCTTCGACCGATGGCGACAATGCCTGGGGTGGCGGATCCAGCTCGTGGATGGAGGCTACGCCCCAGTTGTTCAACGGCGCCGCCTCGGCCGGATATCGTCCCTCAACACCGCAGGACTTCGTCAACGCGCACGGCGCAGCCGCCCCGGTCGCGCACATCGAGGACGGTGCATGGATTTTTCCGGAGAGCGACTATGGTTCGCCTTATTTCTTGAAATGGATCGAGCCGCCCGTTGGAGCTTCCTCCAGCACTTCGCGGGTGCCCGGAACGGTCATTGATATGGAGACTCCGGGCTTCGCCCTGAAGTTCTGGAGCTGGGCGCCCGTGATCACCGGGGCCAATTGGGTCGAAACCGCCGAACAGATCCTTCGCGACGAAGGCGGTTCGGTCGACGCTTGGAAAATTCAGGCCCCCTATGATTGGGACGGCACCTGGACCAATCCGAACGACGTCGAACTCGCTTGGCACATTTACCTCAAGGGCCTTGATTCGGGATTCAACTACTACGGAGGCCTCGGCAACGATGATGAGGTGAAAGCGGCCCTCGCAACGCGACGTGCGATCGAGCGGCTTCAACCCTGGATGACATCCGCCCGCCGGAACAACGACCGGACACCACCCTCGGTCCTCAAGCCGCAGAGGTTCCCTTACAATCCCGGCGGCTACACGTTCGGTTGGTTCAACAGCATCCCCGGAGGTGACACGCGGTATTTGAAAAAGATGCCGAGTGAATTTTACGTCTGGACACACGCTTACGATCTTTCGAACGTCTCGGCCGTCAACCTGAAAATCCGCGTGGACGCCGACGGCTCGAACCCGCTCGCATCGAACCAAAACGAGACCTACGCCGGCGGCTCGGAAGTGGGATCCTGGATCACGGTTCCAATGAACAGGCGCGTGCTGCCAAATTCACAGACCGCCCTGAACGCGGCCGCCAACAACGGGCAGATCAACTATTTCACCACGCCACCTGAACTGGCCGATTACTACTTTGTCAAAGTCACCGACTCCACGGTTCCCGGTTTCCGGGGCAAGTTGCTCGACTACTACATTGAAGCGACAGACAGCCGGAACAACACTCACTATTCGGAGATTCAGCACGTGTTCGTTGAAGACGACGGCGCCGTCACCACTCCGCCGCCCACCCCGTCCGGACTGGCCGCTTCCGCCGCGGGATCCGACAGCGTCACGTTGACCTGGAGCGCGGCGTCCGGCGCGGCGACTTACCGGATTTTCCGCAATGGCGTCGAGGTTGGCACCAGCAACTCGACGACATTCACCGACACAACGGTTTCTGCGGGGGCGAGCTATTCCTATACCATCGTTGCCGTGAACGGCGCCGGGACATCCAGTCCCACCAATGCCGTTGAGATCACCACTCCCGTCGGCCCCGTTCCGTTCCAACCCAACGGATTCGCTCCTTCCGGCTATCTGCTGTCGAACCCGGGAATGACCGTCTACGCCGCCATCCGTGGAACGAAGCTCTACGTGGCGACTTGGTTCGCAGGCAGTGCCAATGGCAACGACCACTTTGTCTTTGTTTCCGACACGCTCCTGAGTTCAGCGTCGACGCCGCTCCTCCCGGGGTGGAGCAAAACCGGACAGGCGGCCATTCCAACGACCGCAGCCGTCCTTTGTATGGAATCCACCAACGGTTGGATCGGATGGCAACGGCACAACGCGACAGGATCGAGTTTGACGGGCTCAGTCGCTTCGGTTCCAACCGGCCAGATGGAAGGTGTCGTCGACCTCGTTGCCACATTCGGTTCCGTACCCGAAACCCTCTACATCGCCAGCGCGGCCGTCCAAACCGCCAATGGCGGAGCATTGACTGCACAGGCACCAGCCCGCGTGACTGACAATGGGCGGCTCGATCCCGACGAGTTTCTGGTGCTCCCGATCGCAGCCATTCGCGATTCGGTTGGCGATTCCCGCTTCGACCGCCTCACACCGGCCCGCGGTTTCCGCACCACGTTTGATCAGCCGCCCGGTGGTGGTTTCCGGCTGACGTGGCCGGCCGTTCCCGGCAAACGATACCGGGTAGCCTACAAGAATTCGCTGACGGAATCCTCGTGGAGTACCGACCTCCCCGGATCGCTTTTGACCGCTCCGTCGACTTCCGGTGTGGATACCATGGAGTTCAACGATACCTCCGCCGGAGTCAACCAACGATTTTACCGCATCGAAGCCGAACCATGATCCGATCCTTAGTTGCCGCCTCCATTTTGTCCATGTCCACCGTTCCAGTCTTCGCCTCGCCTCTCTACTCGGGAAGTGGACGCGATGGGATCGGCTACAAACTTTCCGAATCGGATGGCGGCATGGTCCTCGAAGCTGAGGGCGGCGGATTGGCGACGTCGACGTTATTCGTTGCGCTCGGTCAGACGGGTCAAACCGGCTCGAGGATCGTTCCGTTCGGCCGCGATGAGGAAGGCTCGACCGTCTTCCTGCCATTCAATGCCCAGACGATCCTGATGATTTCGCCGGAGCGAACGGCTCAGCGGAGATGGACCGGGACGATGTGGAACGACCGGCAACCCGCTCCCACCGAAGTGCGCGTAGAGCGTTCATCGAGCGGCATTCGGGTCGCCCTTCCGCCAGCGGTTGTTGGACCGCTGGACCGTCTTCGATTGGCGGTCTATGTGAAAGATTTCGCAGGAACGAACGGCTGGGGTCGTCTTTTCGGCAACATCGATCCGGCCGGGGCCGGCGGAACCGGCGACATCGTCCTGCGGCGGTATCTGGCACAAAGTTCAGAAGGTTTTGATCTGCGCGGGACCGGTGAGAGCGCCCGGCCGCGCATTTACCAATTCCTGCCACGTCATTTTGGGAACACGAATGAGACGCGCAAGGTGAATGGGTCCATCGAGGAAAACGGTTCCGGAAAATTCTCGGACATGAATGAACGGTCCTTGGCGGAGCTGAAAAAGATGGGATTCACCCACGTATGGCCGACCGGCGTCCTTCAGCAGGCCACGGCGACCGACTACTCGGAGATCGGCGAGCCCGCCGACGATCCCGACCTCCTGAAAGGCCTGGCCGGCAGTCCCTATGCCATCCGCGATTACTTTGATGTCTGTCCCGACTATGCGGACAATCCCGCGGAGCGCCTCGCGGAGTTTCGGGCCATGGTCGACCGGATCCACGCAGCCGGTCTCAAGGTCATCATCGATTTCGTCCCGAACCACGTCGCCCGCAGCTATAGATCGTCGATCCGTCCGGACCTGAGTTTCGGCGAGAACGATGACAAAACCCGTTACTTTGACCCAAAGAACAACTTTTTTTGGCTGACGCCCGAAGCCCGTCCGTTTGGCAAAGGCCCGCCGCTGCGGCTCCCGACCGTCGATTCAGAGGGACGGCCGGCAAGCCCAACGGCAAAAGTGGCGAAGACTCCAAGCGATGGACTCTTTGCTCCGGAGATGGAACACGGCCGCGTAACCGGCAGCAATCTCGCCAGTTGGGAGCCCGACATGGGCAGTTGGTATGAAACCGTGAAACTCAATTACGGATACGATTTTCTCGACCCAACGAAGAGCACGCGGCTCTATCCCCATGGTGCGAACCCCGACATCGCCGTCCCGGACACGTGGACGAAAATGGATGAGATCATCGCCTACTGGCAGGGCCTGGGTGTCGACGGATTCCGCGTGGACATGGCCCACATGGTGCCACCCGAATTCTGGCATTGGATGATTGCGCGCGCACGCGGCCGCAATCCCGACGTCTTCTTTGTTGCCGAGGCTTATGATACCGATCCCGGCAAAGTTCCATCCGGCGACCCACTCGTCGCCGAGGTCGGCGGTGGCAATGTCATGTTCGATCTCCTCAATGCCGGATTCGATGCGGTCTATGACGATGCGACCTATGACAAGTTGAAGGAGATCTATGACAAAGGAGCGTGGGCGAACGATCTCGACCGCATCGCCGCCCGCCCGTTTGTTGCCGACAATTCCCTTCGCTATGCGGAAAACCATGATGAAGTCCGCCTCGCCGCCAAGGGGGAATGGGGCAACGTCGGCCCACATGTCGGACGTCCGGTGAGCGCCATTCTTTACGGCCTCTCACGCGGTCCGGTCATGCTTTACAGCGGGCAGGAAGTCGGTGAACCCGCCGCCGGCGAGGAAGGCTTTGGTGGAGACGATGCGCGGACATCGATCTTTGACTACTGGTCGATGCCTGAGTTCACCAAATGGGTCAACAACGGGGCGTTCGACGGCGGGAGACTGTCCCCCGAACAACGTGACTTGCGGGAGTTTTATGGCACGCTTCTTCGTCTGGTTGCCGAGCCCGCTTTCCGTGACGGTGACTTCTTCCCGATGAACCCGGAAAACGAACAGAACCCGGACTATGGCCGGCTTCCCGGCGAATCGGCGAGCGGTCACTGGCTCTACAGCTACGTCCGGCGTGATCCGACCAGCGGCCAGACGTTCCTCATCGTCGTGAACCTTCACCCGAGCGAGACCTTCCAGGACGTGCGCGTGCGTCTGCCAGCGGTCTTGTTGGACCAGCTCGGCAAAGGCGATTCGTGGCGGCTTTCCGACCGTCTGGGATCCGGCCGCGAGATTCGGACGACAGCAGCCGATGCCGGCGATCGCGGGATCCCAATCGGATCCATCGGGCCGTTGACCCCTCTCTACCTTGAAATGATCCAAACCAAGAATCCGTGAACCGACCGCTCATCCCGCTTTTCCTCGTTATCGCCATCGCGTGGCTCACGCCGGCCCGCGCCACCAATCCCGCCGATGCCAAGCCATTCCTTGGATGGATTCCGATCCAATACGTCGCGCCGGGATCTCAACTCGTTCTCGATATGCGGCGATTTGCCAATCCGGGTGCCCACGGAAACCTGAAACTGCCCCGACCGGAAGGTCCCGGTTTTCAGGCATCTTATGACCCGACGACCTTCGAACTTCGGGTTCGCGTCGATGGCAAAGCCAGCGGATTTCTCGAGATTCCATTGCGTTTGGAAGCAAAGCCTTCCCGCAACGCGGTGCTGACGATCGCCGTGCAGGGACCTGGGGCGCTCCCGACCGATCCCACCGTTTTCGCGGAGTCCCGAACCGATTCGGAAATCACCTTCCGAGCAACGGCCCCGACCAGCAGCGTTTCTGCGGTCGTCCAATATCCGGAAGGCACCAGCGAGGTCGCCCAGGCAACCGTCGACGGCGATCGTATCCGTGTTGCGACCGAATCCCTCCCTCCCGCGACCTGGGTCCGCGTCGCGGTGCTGGGCTCAGACGGCCGGATCAGCCGGCCCGCCCGCGCCGCAACCGGCCCCGATCCGAAATTTCGCTGGCAGGATGGCGTGATTTATTACGCGTTTACCGACCGTTTTGTGAATGGCAACCGTTCCAATGATCGTCCGGTCGCCGACCAAGCTGTTCTCCAGCAGGCAAACTATCTGGGCGGCGATTTCGACGGGATCCGCGAACGGATCAAGAGCGGCTACTTTTCCGATCTCGGGATCAATGTTCTCTGGCTTGCTCCCTTGAACCGGAATCCGGACGGTGCCTGGCAGGAATACCTGCCGCCCTATCGATCATATACGGGTTACCACGGGTATTGGCCCGTGTCGCATACCGAAGTCGAACCGCGCTTTGGCGGAGCGGACGGCTTGAAGAACCTGGTTTCCGCCGCCCATGAAAACAACATCCGACTCATCGCAGACCTCGTCCTGCGGCACGTCCACATCGAACACCCGCTCTGGAAGGAGAAACGGGAGTGGTTTGGCGAACTGATGCTTCCGGATGGCCGAAAGAACCTCCGGATTTGGGACGAGCAGCAGTTCACCACGTGGTTCGAGGAGTGGTTGCCAGGCTTCGATTTCGACAAACCCGAGCCGGTCGCGTTCCTCCTAGATAATGCGGGCTACTGGGTCAACACGTTCGGCCTCGACGGATACCGCCTCGATGCCGTCAAACACATCAAGCCGTCGTTCTGGTGGAAGTTCCGAACCACCATGCGCAGCGTCGAAGACGAGCCGATGTACTTTGTGGGCGAGACGTTCATGGACCGCCAGGGGATCATGCAGTTCGTTGGTCCCAACATGCTCGACGGACAATTCGACTTTCCGCTCTACGATACAATCATCGATGTGCTCGCGAAGAACGGAGATGGGTTCGACGCACTGGACGCATCGCTCGGAGATTCCGAGACGATTTACGGGAAAGAAACATTGATGTCTCCGTTGGTGGGCAACCACGACAAGTCACGTTTCATGGCCTTCGCGGACGGCGACCTGCCCGATCCGGCCACTGACGACGAGGAGGAGATTGGCTGGGCGAAACCGCCGAAAGTGGATGATCCCGCATCCTACCGGCGGCTCATGCTGGCTCTCTCGTTCATTCTCTCGATCGATGGTGTGCCAATGATTTACTACGGCGATGAAGTCGGCCTCACAGGAGCCGGCGATCCTGACAATCGGCGAATGATGCCGGACGAAACGGCTTTGAGTGACGCCCAGAAAGCCGTTCGCGAACATTTTCGCACCATGGCCCGGGCCCGCCATGCGCATCCCTCGCTCCGCTACGGTCACCGCCGGACGCTCGCGGTGGACGAGGAACGTTATGCGTTTGTCAGGAGACATCTTGACGACGTCACCCTCGCCGCATGGAACAAGGGGACGGCCACCCAGTCCTTCGATCTCGGCGTGGCGCCGGAAATGACGGACGGAAACTACCGCGATTCGGTGTCAGGAAAAGACGCGCAGGTTGCGAATGGACGCCTGCAATTTTCGCTCGGTGCAGGCGAGTCGGCCCTCTGGGTGAAGCGCTGAAATCATTTGGTTTGGACGACGGTCGGCGGGCATAATCGCCCGATGCTGCGTATCGATCCCTGTCGGAGTGCCAAGGATTTCCGCGCTTTCGAGGATGTCGCCGAGGACCTTCACGGCGGGAATCCCGCGTTCATCCCGCCATTCCCCGGTGCCGTTGCAAAGTTTCTCAAAGCCGATTCGGCGTTCCATCGGAGACACGGCACCATCCGGGCATTCATCGCGCGAAGAAACGGCCGCGCGGTCGGACGCATCGCGGCGATTACGAACCGAACGCACAACGCACGCTATGCCGACCGAACCGGCTTTTTCGGATTCTTCGAGTGCGAGGAGAACCCGGAAACTGCGGCGGCGCTCTCCGATGCGGCGATGAATGCACTTCGCGAGGCCGGCCACGATCGCGTTCGCGGACCTTATAATCCATCCATCAACGACGAGTGCGGATTGCTGGTGGAAGGGCACGACATTCCGCCCTTCATCGGCCTGACATGGAATCCCGCCTACTATGAAGCGCTGGTGATCGCCGCCGGGTTTGTCAAGGCGTGCGAGTCCTACGGGTATCATCTGCCCCTGGCCAAACTGGAACCACCCGCGAGGCTGGCGAAGATTGTCGAGCGGACGCGACGGCGGGCAGGGGTCATCCTCCGTCCGATTCATCTCGACCGTTTGGAAAAGGAACTCGAGATCGTTCACGAGATCTATAATTCAACCCTCGAGCGGAACTGGGGCTCCACTCCGATCTCGATGGACGAGCTACTTGAAACGGCCGGCGAAATGAAAGTTTTTGCCGACCCGCAGATGATCCTGATTGCCGAGATGAACGGCGAAAATGCCGGCGTTGCCCTCTCGCTTCCCAACATCAACGAGATTCTCGCCGCCGTTTGTCGGACACCGAGATGGATCCGCCCGCTGCACATCCTCTGGCTCCTGAAAATCCGCCGAATCCGCACGGCCCGTCAGGTCGTCTACGGGATCTCGCCGCGATACCGGGACAAGGGGGGATTGCACGCCTGGCTCTTGTTCGAGCAGTTCGTCAAAGCCAAGGAACGGTTCGATTACGCGGAGCTGGGTTGGATCGAAGAAACAAACACCGAGATCGCCGAGAACTCGATCATGCTCGGCGCAATCCAACACAAGACCTGGCGTCTGTACGAAAAGACCATCGCATGAAAACTCTCTTCCTCACCGGCGCGACGGGATTTGTCGGCCGAAATCTCCTGATCCGTGCAGTCCAGAACAGTTGGCGCGTGCTGGCACCGGTTCGCGATCCCGCCAAGCTCGACGCCCAACTCGATGCAGAGAAGATCGACAGGTCGCTTGTTGAAGCCCTGTCGACCGATCCAACGAAATGGCCCTCGGTTCGTGCGGACCTTGCGGTGTTGAGTGCCGGAATCTTGTTTGCGCGAAACCGGGACGAATATTTCCGAACCAATGTGGACTGGACGCTCGCCGTTCTCTCTGCTCTGCCAACCGACACCCGGACGGTTCTGCTCTCCTCGCAGTCTGCCGGAGGCCCAACACCATCCGGCCTGGCAGCCCGCAACGAAGCGACTCCGGATGCACCGCTGACGTGGTATGGCGAATCCAAGCTTGCTCTGGAACAGGCGGTTCGCCGTCTGCCCGATCGGCGCGTCACCATTCTGCGCCCGCCGATGATTCTTGGAGCGCGCGACACAGCAACCCTGCCGCTTTTTCAAATGGCCCGCGGATGGATTCGCACAAAGCCCGGACTTCGCCCGAAGGAATTCAGTTTCATTTCGGTCGACGACATGGTCACCGCGATTTTGGCCGCCGCAGAAACGGACGAGCCTGGACCGTTCTATGTGGCGTCGAGACGCACAATCACCGATCTCGATCTGATCGAGACCGCCGCACGAGTCGCCGGCGCAAACGGCCACACCCTTCACATCCCCCAGCTGCTGGTTCGCGTGCTTTCTGCCGTCGTCGATGCCGTCCCGGCGCTTCGTCGGGCCACTCCGAGCCTGACAAGGGACCGCGCGCGGGAGATTTGGCCGGGCCGCTGGGTGGTCGACGGTCGTTCGTTCGAGCAGGCTTGCGGATTCGTGGCCTCCGATTCGCTGGAGAACGCACTGCGCGGAGCATTCCGGCACTACGTGGCAGGGGGTCAACTGCCTGCTCGCCAATCCGCGTCGGGTGTGATTGCCTCCCCGACATGAGCAATCCGCGGATCACCACCCTTTTCCTCGACATCGGCGGCGTTCTTCTGACCAACGGCTGGGACACCGCACTGAGAAAGCGCACAGCCGAACACTTCGCGGTCGACTATGCCGAACTCGATCACCGTCACCGTGTCACTTACGACACGTACGAGGAGGGAAAAATGACCCTCGAAACATACCTGCGGCAGATTATCTTTTACGAACCTCGTGCGTTTACCCCGGCCGAAGTGACGAAGTTCATCCTGGAGGAAGCGAAACCCTATCAGGATACGATCGACCTGGTCCGCCGCCTGAAGGCGGTTTATGGCCTGAAAATTGCCGTCGTCAGCAACGAGGGACGCGAAATCGCCGAAGACCGCATCGCGCGATTCCATCTGAAAGACTTTGTCGATTTCTTCGTGGTTTCGGCGTTCGTGCATTTCCGCAAGCCGGATTTGGACATCTACCGCCTGGCGCTCGATGTCGCGCAGGTGCAACCCGGCGAAGTCGCCTACCTTGAAGATCGTCCCCTGCTCTGCGAAGTCGCTTCCTCGATCGGGATCAACGCCGTCTTGAACCGTGACGCCGCTGAGACCCGCGCGAAGTTGGCCGAGATGGGTCTCGTCCTTTAATAGTTGAAGTCATCCGGAAGCTGGAAAGCATTCTCGATCCAGCGAATCTCGGGTGGCTCCGAGTTGACGACCTCCACGACGTCGAACCGAAAGGTCACATCCGGCATGTCCAGCCATCGGAGCCATGTCATCGCGCCGCGAATGATCAAGCGGCGCTTCTTCGCATCGACCGCTTCCATCGGCCGGCCGAATGCCTCGGATGTGCGGGTCTTCACCTCCACGAAAACGAGTTCGTTGTGACGCTTGTCCCGACAAACAACGTCGATCTCACCGCCCCTCGGAGCCCGAAAATTGCGTCTCAGAATCCGGCAACCGGCATTCTTCAAATAACGGACCGCCAGATCTTCGCCCCGGCGCCCCAGCAGGATGTGTTCGGACTCAGAAGAGTTCGGCTTGAGCCACCGGCGAATAACTCCGGCGATGGATCGGACAGGGGCCATGCACGCGGAGTCTGTCAAGATGCTCGGCGGTTGCATAGCCTTTGTGGCGCGAAAAGCCGTATTGCGGGTACGTGCGGTCAAACTCCTCCATCGCCCGATCCCGGGAAACCTTGGCGATCACACTGGCAGCGGCAATGCTGAAACTGCACCCGTCTCCACCAACCACCGCGGTCTGGGGAACCGGGAAATCCCGTACCGGTAAACCATCGATCAGCACATGGGCCGGAGAGACACCCAGCCCAAGCACCGCCTCGCGCATGGCCTCATGACAGGCCCGGAGGATGTTGACCCGGTCGATTTGCTCGCTGGTCCGGTACGCGCAACTCCACACGACATCCGGTGTCTCGGTTAGACGGTCATAGAGTTCGAGGCGGGCTCCCGCCGTCATCTTCTTGGAATCGTCCAGTCCGCGCGTGTCGAACGTTCGCGGCAAGATAACCGCCGCCGCAACAACCGGTCCGGCCAACGGTCCGCGTCCGGCTTCGTCGATCCCTGCCACCGGCGAAACTCCGGCGGCCATCAAATGGTCTTCGTGCTCGAACGAGCAGGGCATCAGGCCCGCTCGGCCTTCTCCTTGACCGTCGTCGCGGACTTTCCTTTGCGATCGCGGAGGAAGTTGAGCTTCGCGCGACGCACCGATCCGCGGCGTTCGACTTCGATTTTCGCAATGCGTGGCGAGTGCAGCGGGAACACGCGTTCGACGCCTTCACCGTAGGAGACCCGGCGAACCGTGAAGTTCGCATTGAGCCCGGTGCCCTTGCGTCCGATCACGATGCCCGAATAAACCTGCACCCGCTCCTTGTCGCCTTCGACCACGCGCGTATGGACCTTCACGGTGTCGCCGACCTTGAAATCCTTCAGGTCCTTTTTGAACTGCTCACTTTCGATTTTCTCAATAATGCTCATGGCTCGAAAAACTGGAACCGCGCATTATGCCAGCCTGATGATCGCTTGCAAGCGGTGAAATTGGCTTTCTTTTGCCCTGCGCCGGGCTCCAGATTCCGGCATCCGTCCCCCGGCCGACGGACGAAACTTTTCATGATCGGAATGTCACAAAAATCGACTTGTTTTCCGGTCGACTCCGCAAGGAAGCTTCCCTCATGACTGCCCGCCACACCCCCGCTCCGGCCCAGACGATGCCGGCCGAGTGGGAACCCCATGAGGCCACGTGGATTTCCTGGCCGCACCCGGAATGCAATAGCTTCCCGGGATCCTACCAGCGGGTCATTCCCACCTTTGTGCGCATGGCCGAGGCGCTGTCGGAATCCGAGATCGTCCGGATCAATGTGCGTGATTCTGAGGAGGAGAAATGGGTGCGCGGGTTGCTTCGGAATGCCCCGCCCGAGCGGCTGGAGTTCTTTGGGATTCCGACAGACGAACCATGGTGCCGCGACCACGGCCCGATCTTCGTGCGCCGTGGCGCCGGCCTCGCTGTGCTGAACTTTGGTTTCAATGCCTGGGGCTACAAGTTGTCCCCGTTCGACAGCGACGACGAGGTGCCCGGCCGCGTCGCCGAGGCGCTCGGCCTTCCCCTCCTCGATCACGGAGATTTCATTTTGGAAGGCGGCTCGATCGACGTGAACGGTGCCGGCAGCGTTCTGACAACAGAAAGTTGCCTCCTGAACCCCAATCGCAATCCCAAGTTGGACCGTGCCGCGATCGAGAAGAAACTGCGCGAAACCCTTGGCGTCAAACAAGTGCTCTGGCTGGGTGACGGCATCGAGGGGGACGACACCGACGGACACGTTGACGACATCACACGGTTCGTCTCGCCGACCACGGTTGTCACGACCATCGAGGAAGACGAGAGCGATCCGAATCATGAACCCTTGCAGGCCAATCTTGACCGCCTGAGGGCGATGCAGCTTTCTAGCGGCGAGGCGCTGCACGTGCTGACCATCCCGATGCCGTCTCGGATCGTCCGCGAAAACATCCGCCTTCCGGCGAGTTACGCCAACTTCTACATTGCCAACTCGGTGGTACTCCTGCCGGTATACGGCGAACGAAATGACGCCTGGGCGGAATCGGTCCTGCGCGAAGTCTTCCCGACCCGCAAGATCATCCCGATCGACTGCCGTGAGCTCATCTGGGGTCTTGGTGCCTTTCACTGCCTGACGCAGCAACAACCGGCGGCCTGATTACGTTCTTCAGGGGGCCTCGACAGCGAAAGGTCCGGATTGAACCGGCGTGATCGAAGCACTCTGACCCACCCCGGGCAGGTCGGGCAGGAGGTGAAAACCCACCACGCGGCTCATAGATGGCGCATCCAGGTCGGGAATGTAAAGCCCACGCACGTTCAAGGCCCTCGAAACCGGTCCTGAAACCGCTGCTGTCGCCACAAACGACCCAGTTGAGGGCGCGAACGTTATCTTTGGCACAAATCCCGAAACGGCCACCGTAAACCCTGGAGGAACCCGCCAGGACACCGGAATGCGGGCCCGGCCGTCTGCAAAGTAGTCCGTCAAGGCCGGTACCGAAGCCATCGATGAACCGCCAAAATCGAAGACCAGACTCGATCCAGCCGCAAGATTTCCGAAAAGCCCGCTGCCGAGAGCGGGTGCGACGTACTGCGCCCCGACCGCCTCAAGATCAACATCGAAGCCGTCGCGATGCACACGATCGACCACTCCGGCCGGAGTCGCCAACTTGATCCAGCGAAAATCGCCGTCCGGGTCGATCCGGACCAGGGAGCCCGATGTCGTGCCCACGATCCCAAAGACGACCGCCCGTGGAGACGCACCGGGTGAGGCATAGAGCGGAAGCTCCCGGGATGGAGTGAGTCCATGCGACGCGGTAAACGCCGTTCCGTCCGAAAGAGTTCCCGCCCACGCCACCAAGCCGGTGGTTGGGACCTTTGCCACAGCGAAGCCCACCCCGGCAGGCCCCGCGTTTCCGGGATTTTCGAAAGCGACGTTCAGTGTCCTCGGCGTTGCACCGAACGCCGGATTCGTGCGCGCATTCCAGACGCGCTGCCATCCGGCAACAACGTCAAACGTGAGTCCCGCGAACTCCACCGAACCAGAAAGACCCGGGTCGTCTGGGTCTGAATCCGGGAGCATGCACAACACGATTTCCATCTGGGATGAGGGATTCCTCGGATCGAGGGCTACCGAAACGTTTGCAGAGATCGGCGCATCACCCCGCAGCGATTCGGCAATCGGCTCGAACTGGCCTTTGAAAGCCACCTTTTTCGCACCGGCCCGAAGGGTCCCCGAGAACGCTCCCATGGACGTGGTTGTAACGGTCAGATGGGCGCCCAGTGAAAGCGGACCCGCACCTGCCGGTTCCGGCGGTGCGACGATCGCTTCAAATGTTCCCACCGACCACGCCGGTGCCGGTTCGACCAAGAAAGAATAGTTGCGCACTCCACCCGGAACGGTGGCGACTGCCGTGAACGATCCTGCCTTGGTCGGCCGGCCCGACAGAGTTCGCGTCAATGCGTTGAACTTCAGGCCAGTCGGAAGACCACTGATCTTCAGGACATCTGTCGGCAGGGTCAACGCAACGCCCTGGCCCTGTCCAAACCAAAAGTCGACCACCGGCCAGATCTGGATCGGCCCCTCGAACCACCGAGTCCCGACTTGCGGACGCACTCGCATAGCGAACTTCGCGCCGGGTGCCCACCCGCTTCCGGCCGTCCCCGCATCCAGGCGGAAGGTCTTCGCGGCGGCGCTGAGTTGGGTCGACTTGGTCTGAATCAGGTCAACCGCATTCGTGATCGAAATGTCGTCGACGAAGGCACCGTAGAAAATCGACGTACCCGGGAATGCAAAGTCCCCGGCCCGCAGCACAAAGCGCAGTCGAACCGGCTGGTTCGCCAGCCCCGCCAGGTCAACCTCCCGACGTTGAAACACCGTCTCCCAGTCGTCATCGGTCGCCTCATTCGTCGTGATTTTTCCATTCCGTTTCCAGACCTCCCGCCACGTCATTCCGCCATCCGTGCTCACCTCAACCGACAACTGACTCTTCGCATGGACCCACCGGAACAAATCATGGAAGACGAGTTTGGATTGGGCCGACGGCACCAACTCCCGGTCGATTTCAAACCACTGAACCGGCTCCGAAAAACCGGGTATCGTCAACTGGAACGCCGAATTTCCATTGCGCTTCACGGTGGATTGCCGAAGGGAATACGAATTCGACGTGCCGTCCTTGATGCCCACCGACGCCTCCGCTCCTTCCGTCCACGTGCTTTCCTGGAGGCGACTCACCCGCAACTCGTAAGCATCGGCTTGGGGCACCGAAGCAAAGGAGAAATCGGCCCCGCTCAGAGCCATCGCCGATGGTCCGGAAATCGTGGTGGCGTGCCCGAGAACGTCAGGATTGAAGACCCGAACGGTGTAAGTATGTGACCCCGGCACTCCATTGCCGGTGATCCCGGAGACGGTGACTTCATAAGGGATGTCCGCATCGGAATTGGTGATGAGCGTCTGTGGTTCCCAGACGATGGTGTTGTCGCCAAAACCATTGTCCGTCCGCGAAATGACGGTGACCGGCACAACGGAGCTCCCCTGCTTCATTGTCACGACAGCGCTGGCGAAGTTCGCATCACGGCGGCTCAACGACCAACGCGGTGGGACCAAACGGCGAGGGATGAAGCCGGCATTCGGCCACGAAACAAATCTGAGGGGCTGGGATGGACCGAAGTTCCCGACAACCCACAGGGAATTGGCCGACCATTTGCCGGGCGTCGACGGAACGTCTCCGGTGGCCATCTCAACGGACTCGGGATAAAGAATCCACCGGCGATGGCCCACCGGTGCGTTGTTGTCGCCCGGATCCTCCATGTAGTCGTCGATCGCCTCCGGCCCGAAGCGACCAAGGTGGATATTCGACGATCCCGCCGCTTCCGCCCCTGCGGCCGAATAAAACAGCCAGGACAGAGGTGGGTTATGATTCAGTTCTCCGTTCGCGGCGAACATCAATGCCGCCTGCTGGCACTTGGCTGCTTTTTCGTTGTCGAAGGCAACGTCTGCCGGAAGGCCCGCCATCGCACGGAAAAAATTGACACGCCGCCGGACGTCCTCGCGAAACGCAGCTGAAGTCGTTCCGGCATTGCCCAGGGTCAGGTTCCCGGTCCAGTTCATCCGCCCGGTGGCCCCCTCGGATGCGGTATACGCGGTGTGGAAAAATGCGAGCACGTCCGTGCGGTCGGCGACGTCAACAACAAACCCACCCGCAGCCTGCGGCTGGGAGGTCCCTGGCTGCCACGCTTGCAGCGCCGGAAGCAGGAACCCAACCAGTGCGAGAATCGAAACGGCCCGCTTCATTTTTCCTCCTGTGGCAACCGCGGAGCGGTTCCGGGCACCGGACGATCCGGCGACGGGGCTGGCACCGCTTGGACCGTCTTCGCCGAAGCATCTCCCTCCGAACGACATGCGACAACCAGACTCGTCAGGACGAGAATTCCCGCCAAACCGAACAAAATGGAAGGAATCGCCTTCACGCAACGCATGCAACATATCCTCGGGGATTCCACTCGGCAACCCGTCAGGCGCAGATTTTCCCCGATTTTTGCGTCGGGCCGTTGACGACCCGCCTCCAACCGGGCGGAATGATAGCCGCCATGAACATTCTGATCCTGATGGCAGACGAGTTTCGGCGCGATGCCGCGGGATTCGCGGAAAACCGGAATGCCCGGACGCCGACCCTTGACCGTCTCGCCACAGGGGGAAGAATCTTCCCCAACGCCATCACCCCGTCGCCCGTTTGCGTTCCGGCCCGTCAGTGCTTTGCCACCGGGCAATATCCATTTCGCATCGGCTGCGAGGATTTTCAGAGCGATCTGACCCCGGGCGCTCCGACGTTTTCACGCTGGTTCGCCGATCATGGCTACTACACGGTTGCATCCGGCAAACTGCACCACCGCGGCCCCGATCAAATGCAGGGTTGGCTCCACCGGATCGGCTCCGAAACGGCCGTCCAATGGCCGGGAGCCTACGCCGGCAGGCCACAGATCGGCCGACGGAAATGGCGCGGGGTTGAGGATGTTCTTGCGGCCGGCCCGGGTGTTTCCCCCCTCGCCCTGCACGATGAACTGACGGTGCAGGGAACCTGCGATTTCCTTCGGATGCACTTTGGCGGCATGTATGACGTTGATCCCGCCACGCCGCTCCTTCTGCTGGTGAGCCTGCAGCAGCCGCACTTTCCGCTGCTCTGTGAACCGGAGTTGTTCGCGCGGCATCTCGATTCCACGGTCCCACCGGAACCCGACTTCCCGCCTGTCCACCCGATTCTGGCCCGGTCGGCGCTCAACGTTCCAGCCGAGGCCACCCGTCGGGCCCGCGCCGCCTATGCGGCCATGGTCGAGGCAGTCGATCGCCGGTTCCAACGCGTGCTGGACACCATCAAGGCCTGCGGCCAGTCACTCGACGAATGGCTTGTTGTTTTTACCAGCGACCACGGCGATATGCTGGGTGATCACGGATGCTGGGAGAAACGCTCGTTCTACGAAGAAAGCGTCGGAATCCCGCTCTTCGTTCGCGGTCCCGGTTTTGAAGCCGGCATCGACCCGCGCCCGGCGAGTCTGATCGACATCTTTCCAACACTTTGCATCGCCGCAGGCCTGCCGGTGCCGGACGGCTTGGACGGGACCGATTTGCGCAAACCCGCCACCTGTTCGCTCTCCCAAATCGGCCGCTCGCATTTCCTGATCCGCGAGGAAAAATGGAAACTCCTCACATTCGGCGGTGAAGCACCCGACGTCCTTTTCGACCTCGCTGCCGATCCCAAGGAAACCCGGAACCTGGCGCCGTCCGAGCCAATAATCGTTAAACGCCTGCGTAACAGGCTGGCGGAAATCACGGACGGCCGGGCTGGAATATGCTAAATCGGAGCAATGAGTGAAGAAAACCTGACCGGCTCGCTCTTGGTCGCCCACCCCTCGTTGCGGGATCCGAATTTCCGCCGGACGATTCTCTTCCTTTCCCATCACACCCCGGACGAGGGCGCCACCGGCTTCGTCCTCAACCGCCCGCTGGAGGAGGCGTTCCCGCTGGTGCCCGGGAGCCCCGAGGTGCCCATTTGCTACGGCGGCCCGGTCGAACCCTCGACCATCATCCTCGCGAGCCTTCAATGGCGTGAAAACCCAACCGCCGTCGCGTTCCGCACGTTCGTCGGTCGTCTGGGAGAGGAAGCGGTCGAGCCGGAATGGCGTCAGGGCCTGCGCGCGTTCGCCGGCTACTCCGGCTGGAGCCGGGGCCAACTCGAGGGGGAAATTGCCGAGGAGGCGTGGCTGGTGATTCCCCCCACCCGCGACCTGATCCGAATGGAGTCGCCACAAACCGCCTGGCTCGAAATCATGCGGCAATCCAGCCCGCATCTCCAGCTCCTCGCCGAAGCGCCCGATGAACCCTGGCTGAATTAGGGCCGCCGCGGATCAACCGCCGATGATCTTGATCAATACGCGCTTTCGGCGGCCTCCATCAAACTCGCCGTAAAAAATCTGCTCCCAGGGTCCGAGATCGAGCCGTCCGTCGGTGATCGCAACCACGACCTCGCGACCCATGACGGTCCGCTTCAAATGAGCGTCGGCATTGTCCTCACCGGTGCGGTTGTGCAGATACTGTGAATGCGGCTTTTCAGGCGCGATCCCCTCCAGCCACTTTTCGAAATCGGCGTGCAGCCCGCCCTCATCGTCGTTGATGAAAACACTCGCTGAAATATGCATTGCATTCACCAGACAAAGTCCGTCGGCGACACCACTCGCGCGGACCGACGCTTCAACATCCGAGGTGATATTGAGAAAGGCGCGCCGGGCCGGGGTGTCGAACCAGAGTTCTTTTCGGAACGTCTTCATCCGGCCAGCTGCCCGGCCGTCCATTCCTCGGCCGCCGGATGGTTCTCGTGTTGATAATGGTGCACGCGAAATCCCACGCGGGCGGCAGACTCACAATTGTCCGCCATATCATCGAAGTAGAGTGCCGCGGCGGGATCGATCCCGAACCTTCGGATGGCATGCTCGAAAATGCGCTCGTCGGGTTTCATATAACACGCCTCACAGGAATACACGGCATCGCGGAAGATCGAAAAGACATCGTATCGGTGCCGGATAAATTCGATGTGGATATCGCTGATGTTCGAAATCAGGAACACGGGCATCCGCCCGGCCAGCCGCCGTGCCAGATCGGTCATCGGCCGGTTCTCTTCAAAGATGTCCTGCCAGATCGCCACAAAATCCTCGATCGGGCCGACGTCGCGGAATTCCGGCCGGACAATATCAAGAAACTCAGCCCGGTTCAGCAGGCCGGACTCATAATCATGCTTCGCTTTGACGATGCGGGTGCGTTCAGGAAGCTCGACCAACTGGTTCTTGTCCATGAGCCGCCAGGCCGCCTTCATATAGTCAAAAAGCAGGAGCACGTTGCCTATGTCAAAAACAGCGGCCTCAACTTTCATGCCCCGAGTCTTTCAGGATCACTCAACCCGATTCAATCCCAACCTCGACCCGGGCCTCGAATGCGTTTCCAACTTCTCACGGCTGGATTTTTCACGCCCGCCCGCGGACACTGGGCTGGTGAACGAATCGTTTCCCAAACCCCATCTCGAATCGCTCTGGGCTCCGTGGCGCGTCGAGTATTTCCAAGCCGAGCACCGGACCGGATGGGATTTTCTGACCGAAGCCGCCCAGTCATCTGACGACGCCTCGCACCTCGTCGTCACCCGGCGCAAATCCACGTTTCTCATCATGAACAAGTATCCGTACTCCGCCGGCCATCTCATGGCCGTGCCCTACCGGAAGGTTCACGAAATGGCCGACCTCACCGAAGGTGAAGCACTGGAACTGTGGGGGTTGATGATCCATGCGCAGCGTCTCCTCCGCGAAGCGGTGCGTGCCCAAGGGTTCAACATCGGCTGGAACCTCGGCCGGGCGTCGGGTGCCGGCGTTGAGGACCACCTGCACGTGCACATCGTGCCACGCTGGGTCGGAGACTCCAATTTCATCGCGACCATCGGCGGCACGCGCATCATTCCCGAAGCCCTCCAGCCGCTTTACGCACGATTGATCGCCATCCAAAATTCGCTGTCATGAAGTTTTCGGCAACGGGTGAACGGCTGGCCGCCGGGAGCGGCATCGAGCTGCTCATGAAGGATCTCGGTCAGGCGCTTGCCGCCTCCGGACCGAGCCTCCACATGCTCGGCGGCGGAAACCCCGCGCATATCCCCGAGATGGAAAAAATCTGGCACCGGCGCCTGGAAGAAATCCTCCACGATCCCGGAACGCTCCGTCGAACGCTCGCCATCTACGATCCTCCCAGAGGAAACCACCACTGCCACGAAGCGCTCGCCGCACTCCTCCGTCGGGAACTCGGGTGGCCGGTCGGGCCGGAGAACATCGCCGTGACGCCGGGCGGCCAAACGGCTTTCTTTTTTCTGTTCAACCTCTTCGCCGGCCCGGATTCCTCCGGTGCTCCCGGCCGGATCCTGTTTCCGCTCGTCCCGGAGTATATCGGCTACGCCAACCAATGCCTCGCGCCCGACTCGATCGCATCACACCGCCCGGTCGTCGAGGAAACCGGCCCGCACCGGTTTCGCTATCATGTCGATTTCGAGTCCCTCACCGTCGGCGACGACATCCGCGCCGTCTGCGTCTCCCGACCGACCAATCCCAGCGGGAACGTGCTTTCCGATTCCGAACTCAACCGGCTGCTCGCGCTCTGCGACCAGGCGGATGTGCCATTGATCATCGACAATGCCTATGGTTGGCCGTTCCCCGGGATACTCTTTGAGGAAGTGACTCCGCCTTGGTCGCCGCGGACCATTCACGTGATGAGCTTGTCGAAAGTCGGATTGCCCGGCACCCGAACCGCCTTCGTCGTCGGGCCACCGGACGTCGCCGCGGCGGTATCTTCCATGATGGCCGTCACCGGCCTCGCCAATGGCAACTTCGGGCAGGCCATCGCCACGCCGCTGTTTGAGGATGGAACACTGGTCCAGGCGAGCCGCGAGATCGTTCGCCCGTTTTATCTCGCAAAGCGAAATGCCGCTCTGGCCGCCGTCGAGGAGTATTTCCCGGATGACGTGCCTTATGCCTTGCATGAATGCGACGGTGCCATGTTCCTGTGGCTTTGGATGCGCGACACCGGACGGCGGTCACGCGAAACCTACGAGCACCTCAAGGAGCGTGGTGTTCTGGTGGTCCCCGGAGAGTATTTCTTTTTCGGAAGCGGAGCGGACTGTCCGCACCGGCACGAGTGCCTCCGCATTTCCTTCGCCATGGCCGATCAGCAGGTCCGCGAAGGCCTGAAACTCATTGCCGCCGAACTGGCATCCTGAGCCACACCCGGACGCGATCCCCGGGTGTGCCCATGAAAACTGTTTTCCTCCTTCTCTTCATTCCGGTGATCGCCTGTGCGCAATCGATCGGCGACCGCATCGAAAATGCCGCGGAACGCGCGGGGGAAGCCGTGGGAAATGCGGTGGACCGAACCCGCGAGGGCGTTCAGCGGGCGGCGGATCGCGTGCGCGATGAACTGACCGAGGATGATAAACCCTCTCCACGTGCCAAACCCACCCCATCTCCTTCACCCATGCCCTCGCTTGAGGACCGCATCACCCGTGACCTCGGCCGTCCTTTGACCGCCGACGAAAAAGCGAAAATCCTCCAGGCCGAATCAGAGACCCGGGAACTCATTGAAGCAGCGCGGGCCGACCTCATCCTGCGCGTCAACGAATCCACGGGACTTCCGCTCGAGGCCGCCGAAGACGCCGTCCGAAAAGCCGGACCTTGAATCAAAGCCGGATGTCCGGATTCAGCCAATCCACAAAGCGATCCCAAAGCCAAAGACCGAGAGTTGTCCGGGCGATTGTAATCCGCGCCTTCCCAGCCATCCCCGGCCGGAGGACAGCATCTCCCGGATCAAAGGCGACATCGGCTTCGTAATGTGGGAGCGAGGGTTTCGTCGTTCGCCCACCGGCATCGTGCGTGGACGGCACATCGCCGCCAAGCAGGTTGGCCATCACGGGTGAAGTGAATTCCGGAATCGGGGACACCGGCCGCGAAGAAACAACGCCGGAAAACTCGCGATCACCTTCCGCCAGAATCCGAAACCGGACGGTCTGGCCTGCCTGCACCCGCCGGGCCTGGCGCTCGTCCAGCGGGATGATGCCCCTGAGATTCTGATCCGTCCCCAATTCCACCACCGGCCGGCCCGCGGGAAAATACTGCCCGACCAGGTCCCGGATGTGCCACGTTCTGACCACCCCGGCGCGTGGAGCCCGGATCTCAAGCGATGCAATCTTCTCGTCAATTGCCGCAATCTGTTCCTCGATCTCGCGCGCCATCTTCCGCTGGGCGGAGGCAGCCTGTTGGACGTCTGGCCGTTCGTCGGTGATGGCTGCCCGATAGCGGATTTCGGCCAACTCGCGCTCGGCTTCGAGGTCCTTGCGCTCCGCCAGCAACTCGCGATTCTCCAGTCTGGCGACCAGTTCACCCGCGGCAACCGACTGACCTTCCCGTACATTGAGTTCCTTGAGAAATCCCGGGCTTTTCGATGACAACGGATCGACCTGCGCGTGCTCGATGACAATCATCCGCTTGATCGTGTCATTCCACGGAATGACGAACAACAGACCGCTGGCTGCGAGGATCACGAAAAGCGCATAGCGCATTCGCGGCAGGGTGTTGGTGCGGATCTCCGGGGCGTCTTTGACCGACATGCTGAGACGATAGAGTGGCAGCGCGAGTGAGGTGAAGAGAAACAATGCCACATAGGAACGGCTGATGACCTCCAGGCCGTAAGGCTGGAGCGCGTTGAAGAGGTGCGTCGAGATGCTGTAAAGGATCACCCATCCGTAGATGTAGGAGGCCACGGCGTAAAATCCGAACAGGGGGTTAAGCTCATAGGTCGCCAGCTGGGCGCCGGCCTTTCGGATTCCGAGGAGCGCCCGCTGCGCCCACTGGGTGACGTAGGCGTTGCTCTTCTGCTTGAGGTTCGGAATCTCGAGCAGGTCGGTCATGATGTAGTAGCCGTCGAACTTGAGAAGCGGGTTCGCGTTGAAAATAACCGTCGAGATGCTGCACAGGAACATGGTGTTGAAGCAAACCTGGTGGAACAACCCCGGCTGTGAGCCGAGCCACAGCCAGGCTGCAATGCACGCCAGGATCAACTCGACAAAAATCCCAGCCGCGGTGACGTAAATCCGGCCCGCCTTCGACGCCAGCCACGAATCGCTGACGTTGCAATAAAGATACGGCGTGAAGAGAATGAACATGAAGCCCATTTCATGGACCTCGCCGCCAAAGCGTTTGCAGGTCAGGCCATGGCCAAACTCGTGGATGATCTTGACCCCGAAAAAAATGACCCAGCTCAACGCGAGATTCTCGAATGTGAAAAAATTCGCTGCGCGCGCGGTCACCTCGTCCCATTCACGGAGCACGGCGAACAGCGTGATCACAAAAAACACCCCACAGGCCATCATCGCAGCCGGCGTGTAAAGCCACCGGAACCAAGGGACCATCCGCGAAAGCAAGACGTCGGGATCGAAGAGCGACTTTCGGAAATAAAGCGCTTTCCCGACCGTTAACTCGAATCCATGCTTTTTCTTCAGTTGCTTTTTGTGGCGTCCCCGCGCGACAGCCGATCCACCGGCCACCCGAAGGAGTCCGGCCATGGCCAGCTGGCGGGCGAGTTGCATGACTTCCTCCTGCGCTTTCTCGCGTGGAAGCGCACGCCAGTAGCGGTTCGAGGCACGAAGCTCGTCCACGAGCGACCCGACGCTCCGCTTCCCGTCAAAGAGGAAGGCCGCCGCCGCATGGGCCTTCGGCAGGCGGTAATACGTCAACCCCAGCGGGTTCTTGAAAACAACGAAGTCACGTCCGAGATAACGCTGATCGCGATGGACCAAGTCCCGGCGCAGCCCGGCCGGGATCGAATCCGCGACCTGCTGGCCCCCTGCGGGTGTGGTGGGCGGCGTGGTCATCTTGCACCGAACCGGCCGTTCAATCCTCCGCCGCCTCCGCCATCGTCGGCGGGAGGATGCGGCACATCCCCGGCAGACCCGAGCGAAGCTGACCGTCGGAATTGTCCACTTCGATGCGGACGCGAAATTCGGAACTGGCCGGACTCACGACGGGCGAAATCAACTTGACCGTGCCAGGGAAAACCCGCTCGGGGAACGTTTCAATGCGTACCTCCGCAGGCTGGCCTTCGACCACGTCTCGGACGCGTGCAGCCGGGAGATAGGTTTCGAAGTAGAGCCGGCTGAGGTCGACCATCGTGAGCACCGGAACAAATTCGTCGACCGCTTCACCGACGCCGCGCATGCGTTCGGTCACGACCCCGGCAAAGGGCGCCACGACCCGCCGGCGTTCCAAAAACTCGTTGGCCTCCGCGAGGAGAAGCTTGGCCACCTCGTGGTTGATCGCCTTTTCCATTCCTTCCATCCGCGAAATCGCCCCACTCGTGTCGAGTGTGCGGCCGGCGCGCCCCTCGAATTCGCGCATTTCGAGAACGCGTTTTTGTTTCTCGACCTCAATCCGTTCCCGTGCGTCCTCCAGCTGAACCACGGTTGCGCCCTCGTCAACTTTGGTGCCCTCTTCGACGACCGAACGGATCACGCCCTGCGAACGACTGGCCAGCCGCACTTCTCGGACCGGTCTCAGGAGGCCCTTGGCCTCGATCGGAGCTTGGTCGGCCTGCAGCAGCCCGGCGCCCAGCACGAATACAAGGAGGAGGAGAGTCAAACGCCCCATTCGACGCGCCAGTAGTTGAAGAATGGCCGGAACCACGAGTGAAAAAGACTGCCGCTCCCGATGCGAACCTTCGCCTTTCCGGTGTAGCCCGGCTTCAGCAGATCCTCCACCGGACTCCCAGGAGGAAATGGCACCCGCAGGAGGAACGCACTATGATCCTGACGGATTTCCGGAAGCTCGCTCACGCGGCGGACATCATCAATCGTCGCACGGAGCTGATACTGCGAGTGGGAGTGGAGAATGAAATTCACCGGCAGCGATTCCTGCTTTTCCAACGCCCGCAAGAGGTCGCCAATGTCGCTCTGACGGATCTCGAGGACAAGATCGTAGGATTCATCGCCGGCGATCTCGCAGAATTTTGCCCCCTGCTCGAGCGTCTCCCCGAGCCGGTTTTGAAGATTCTTCGTCAGGACAACGCCGTCAATCGGCGAACGAATCTCCGTCTTGGATCGCAGGTATTCGATCCGTCGCATCGCCTCGGTTTCGCGCTGGATATTCACCTCGGCCAGCTTGCGTTCGGCCTCGGACCCGGCCGTCTGGGCGCGAAGCCCTTCGACCTCCCAACGCAAGCGCTGCTGCTCAAGAACGGCGAGTTGGGTTGCATATTCGCGGTCGTCCATCCGGGCCAGAAGATCGCCCGCACGAACCCGCTGACCCTCCCGGGCCAGCACCTCCACGATCTTCCCGGAGGTTTCCGCCACCGAGGCCGAAAGCTGGGTCGGCTCGACCACGCACACGGCAGGCACCTTGATCGGAACCGGGATCAGAAACAACACAGCGGCAAGTGCCAACAGAATCGCTCCGATCGCGACCAAACGCCCGCGGCGGCGGCACCGCCAATCATGAATCCACCGGGCCGCCCGCGAGGTGATCTGCCGGAGCGGCATCGCATGAAAGTGGTGGGCCGTTTCAATTGAACGTCCCGCAGCGGTCGTTATGCGATCAAGAGTTTCCGACGAGGTCTTATCGAATCCCGGAGACTCATGCCGGAATGCGGCGATGGTATAGTCCGGGTGTTTCTGGCGTGAATGGATCGTCCGCCACACGACGCTCTGGAAGTCGGTCCCCTCAAACTGCGCCGCACCATCCATTTCACCAGCTTGACGGACAAGGGCCGATTCCGCCGGGCCAAGATCACCGACCAACGCCGACAGTGCACGCGTCTGCTGGCTTTTCTCGTCGACGGCATCCTGGTTCGACGCCGCAATCAACTTCCAACCCCGACCATGCCGGATAAAGAGCGCCGCCAGATCGGCACGGAGCGCATCCGCCGTGTAATTGACGGTCACCGCAGAAACCTCCCGGACATCCAGTTCACCCAGCAGTTCCGACTGCATCCGGACCAACTGGCTCAGCTCCTCATTGCGTCCAACGAGCGCCGTCCGCTGGTGATTGCGCAGATAGGTTAGCGCATGTTGGCACCAGGAATGGAGGAAGGCATTGATGTCGTGGTAGGTCTTCGGATCGCCGTTGTCCGGGATCCAGACCTGCAGGATCAGAACAACTTTTCCATCGCTGACGACCGGCGTGTAGAAAAATGGAAATGCGGTGGTGTTGATGTCCTCGGTCTCCCCGCGTCCGCCCGGCGGGACGATGTGCGAGCGCCCCAGTTTGGCCACCTCGGCCAGGACATGCTCCACCGCCCGCTTCTGTGCCGGGTTTTGCTGAAATCCGCTGGAATCGAATTGGTGCGCCGCTATGCACTCAAATCCCTCCGCCTTGACATGCCAAACCGCGCCGCCAACGCCGCCGAGCGAGTCCACGGCCAAACGGACGAATGGTGGAAAGAATCCCTCGCTGCCGGTGGCCTTCTCGGCCAGGGCGGCGATCTCCTGGAGATTCTGCTGAATCCGCCGTCGCGTCCGCTCAAAGAGCGCCTGTTGTTCGGCAACGGTCATGGCTGGCTCACGCACGACAGAGCCCGATTACTGGGCCGGCGTCGTCGGGTGTTTCAGCCGCTCGTTCACATCCAGAACGACTGGTCCAAAAGCCTCTTCATGCTTCGAAACCATCGCATGCAGAAGGTGCAGAAGACGCTTCGCGGAGGGAAAACTCATCACGACCCGGCTCCTGATCTCCACCGCCTCGTCCAAAACCCGGCCGTTCAAATTCGGGTTCAGGCCGAAGTCGAGAATGACCTCCTCCGAGGTCATCACCCCACGGCACATGTTTGAATACACCGTGGAGGCGTTGGTCATCGAGATTTCGATCGTTTGCTGTTGGGACGGAGGATTGGGGTCTATCGCCATAGCGTGTTTATACATGATGAGCTCAAACGCGCAAACGCGATTCCTGCCGCGGCGGACACAGGAACGCCTCCGCCGCGGCTGCACGTTTGCAGCGAATTTCGGTCAAAGCTCCTTAAAATACCCGCGGCCCACCCAGCCCGGCCTGCTTCGAGATCGCCAGGATCGCACCATCCATCAACTTCACGCCGGCTGAAGCCGTCGGTGTGAAGGTGTAGATCCCGTCATTATCAAAGTCCTCCAGGTAATAGGGCGAATTCGAGTGATCGATTGGATTCGTTTTGTAGGCACCCAACACACCACCGGTCGGAACGTTTAGACCACTGATCGAAACGATCGCGGAGATACGCTCCACCGAGCCCGCCACCATGGACATGATGTTGCTGGCCTTAAATCCGCTTACCGAACCGTTGAGGCCGGCGAGAGGCGAAACACCGCCCGCGACACGGCCGGATGCACCGACGACAACCCCAACGTTCCCCTGAGAATTGTCGAGAGGGCCTTGGAACTGCGAGGAGAGCCAACCGGTGACAAACGAGGACATCTTCGTTCCAGCAGGAACGTAGGCCGTGATCGCCTGATCGATCCGCCAATCTCCAGCGCTGCCATCGATCTGGACTCCACTGATCGAGCCGCCGCGACCGGCGGTCGTCCGGGCGTCCAAAGCGGAACCGGAGTTGATCAAATTGCCACCATTTCCTGCAATCAAGTCGACCGTAACCAAGCTTCCAGTTGAGCGGAATCCGGCAATGCTGCCCCCAACTCCCCCAATTCCGACCACCCCGCCATAGGCCAGTAGCGAACTCTGCAGCGAGTTGGCTGTGGCAGTCGAGGAATAGGCATCCCCGCCTTCGCCGGCGATCACCAGCACTTTGGACGACTCACCGGCCCCAATTCCCTTGGCTGTGCCGGTGACGGAGGAGATGCCTCCGCCGTTTCCGCCGGCTGTGAGGCCGTCGCCCCCGGCTCCGGCAGCGATCGCCAGAGACGAGTTCGTTGCCGAAGACGTCACCGCGGAGATCGACCCGCCCAAACCTCCGGTCGCTCCGAAGCTGGCACCGCCCTGACCCGCGATGAAGCGGTTGAACTCCAACGACGATATAAACAGATCGGAGCCGGTTCCCGATACGGTGATGGAAGAGATGCCACCGCCAATTCCGCCCTTGAAGAGATAGCCGTCGCCTCCGGCACCCGCCCGGAAATCAAGCAAAGTCGGCGTGAACCCTTCAGGGATGGAGGGCCGGTTGATGAAGTTGGTAATCACACCACCTGCACCACCGGTTAACCCGGAGCCGCCCGCGCCTGCGACAAGAGTGATTGGGCCGACGAGGAAATTGAACTCATCCAGCGGATTGGAGGACCGGATCGAACCTCCGTTGCCTCCCGTGCCGGCAATCGACGCTCCACCATTTCCGCCACTGTAGTCAATCGAGCCGCCGTAGACGCCGTCGAGTTTCAGGAAGCCGGCACGGAAGCCGGAAACATCACCGCCAGCACCGCCTCCTTTGATCCCGAGTCCCCCGTCGCCGCCGCGCATCGTCACAAAGGCATCCAGAGTGTCGTAAAGCCCAGCAACCCCGTTGCCGACGACGCTGCCACCCGACCCACCGGTCATCCCGCGGCCTCCATCCCCACCGTTCGCAGTGGACAGTGTATCCACGCTGACCTTCGAGATCGCTCCGCCGTTCCCGCCACGCCCCTGAATTGAATCGCCGCCGTCTCCCGCATTCAGCAAAACCAGTGCTCCGAGAAGACCCGAACCTGTGTAGCGCCCACCCATCCCGGATACGCCGCCGCCGGCTCCCCCGCTCGTGAACCCGTTGCCGCCGTCGCCGGCATCGAATGTAAATGTCGCACTGAACCCGTTGGCGGCTCGCGGAATCAACAGAGTGATGCCAGCCAGCGGCAACTCGGCAACGCCCTGCGGCGAAATCGCAATCGAGCCATTGCCGAAAGAGCCACCTTGGCCACCCGCACCAAGCAGGCTGTCTCCGCCGTCACCCGCCACCAAGCCGTACTCGATCGTCGAATACTCCAGAATGCTTGGAATGATGGAATCCGCTCCCCCGATCTGAAGGACCGCCGAGAGGCTCTTGGCACCGACATACGGATTGCCCAAAGCGAAGCCGGTCGCCAGAGAATCATCCGAGTAGTCGCCCTGATACGTGGCGAATGCAACGACTTCCCCATCCACGCTGTCCGGCTTGACAAACTCTGCAACGCCCAGTGACGTCACATCTCCGGTGCTGGTTTTTCCCGTGTAGTTCTGGACAAACCCATCAATCGAAAACTGGTAGAACCCGAGCGGGTCGGACTTGTCTGAAGGTATGCTGTAGAGCGCAAACTCCTTCGTCAGCGGATCGCCATCGAAGTTGCCGACAACAATGCCTTTGAACGATCCATCCAAGCCGTCCGAATTCTGACCCAAAACGCCGAATTCGCCGGTGATTTTGATGGCGGCAAACGTTTCGGGAGTGTTCAGCACTTGGGAAAATTCGCCGTCCGCGTTCCCCTTAAATGCAATCACGACCCCTTCGGCGTTGAGCGAAAGAACATCGAAGAATCCGTCATCGTCGATGTCCGTGACGGCAAAATCGATCACAGCAACGTCTTGCGCGTTCCCATATTCGATTTTGTTGGCATCCGAATTGAACGTCCGGGTCTGGAATTTGGAAGTCACCGACCATGCCTCTTCCATCACTCCACTTTCCATGCTGAAGCTTCGGATGGATGCCGACCCGTCACCTTCGGTTTGTGCGGCCAGGATGACGTCGTAATCAAAGCCCTGATTGCCGGTCGCGTTCAGAATGATTTGGTCATGGGCCTTGGAGAGTTCGTAAACGTTCGAGTAACCCAGGAGCGTCAGGGTCGAATCTGAATAGAAGTAGCCGTCCCCCGTGCCCTTGAGAACAACGAGATCGGATTTCAGTCCGGAATCGGTCGCGAGAGATCGATACTGTCCGACATAGGCGATATCCAGAACGGCATCCTGATCGAAGTCTCCCACAACGATATCGGTGATTGCTCCACCTTCTGGCAGCCGGTTGGCCCAGAAAGGAATGGCGCTCCTCACCGGTGCATCGAAGCTGTTCGTCTCGGAGTTCCAGATGAACGTGTAGATCCCGTCGCGGGAGCCTGCCGCTGACGAGGCCGTGATGATTCCCAGTTCAGACCCGAATTGCGCGACGGCAAGCGGGACCGATTCCGTTGTCGAATACAACGGAGCCGGCAAATAGAAAGTCGGTGAGTCGGCGGTGAATCCGTACGTCGTGACCAACTCGCCGAGTGTCGTGTCGGCTTGCGTCACCGACACACCAAGTCGCACCACCAGCATGTTGGGTTCGCGCGCGACATAAATCATGTCACCGATGCCGTCCTGGTTGATGTCCACCTGAAGCGGCGTTCCAATCTGGTAGGCATCACGGTAGGTCGTCACGATTTCCATCGGAACCGGACGGGAAAGAACGTCCTGAGGAGTGAACGATCCGGTCGAAAGACCGGCCCCGCGACCGCCGGCCGTCACGCCATCACCACCGTCCCCAAGAATCATGCTGACATTTCCGGTCGTGAAAAATTCACCGAGGGAAAGCGTTCCACCGTTGCCCCCCGCCCCGCTAAATCCCGTGCCACCGCTGCCGGTTCTCAACTGCACGAGCGCATTGAAGGAACCAAGATCGCTCAAATTGATGATGCCTCCGCCCGCGCCCCCGGAAACACCATCACCTCCACGACCCGCATAGGCAAAAAATCCGCTGACGTCGGAAAGAAGCGTCACTTCCCGGATATCACCACCCCTGGCCCCTGCACCGCCGTCGCCCGCATGAAGGCCTCCGATCAGGAACGCGACCGGGGTGTAACCGTAAGAAACGTCTCCCGTCAACGGATCGAGGACTGGTGAGGTCCAGGAAACAGCACCTTCCCCGACGTGGACACCAATGATGTCTCCGCCCGCGGTTCCTGCCGGAGCGGCATACGGGGAAAGAATCCCCCGCACATCGCTGGACGTTCCGCTGATACCAAATGAGAAACTCTGATTCGAAACGGCACTTCCCGTCATGATCGAGCCGACGGACGGCAGGAGAGTTCCGACGGACGGAGTCTCCGCCCCGGTTGTATCGATGATCAACCCGGCTCCGGCAGCGCCAAAACCACCGCCGGCAAAAATGTTGCCGAAGATCGAGTAGGATGTGTCCGCCCGATGGGTTTGGAAAGAAACGCTGTCGTTGGCGTTGAGTGTCCGCAGCGTAATCCCCTCGATCGTCGATCCCAAAACGACGCGTCCATCCCGGAAACTGTCCGTGGGATCCAGATCGGTCAGCGTTCCATTGGGATTGAGGTTCGTAACGACATCTCCGTTGATGTCGACAAACGAAGTCAACTTCAGGCCGTTCCCCGCCGAAATTCCTGTGATCTCGTTGACGTTGACCTGACTGTCTCCGTTGAGATCCGTCAGGAAAACCAGCGCCTGCCCTTTCTCGACATGAAGCAACCACGTTCCCCCATCGCCGCCCGTTGTCCCCAGCCCCTGTCCGGCTGAGAGGAGAATAGGTGTGCCGAAGGTGGCAGCCTGCCAGGAGACGCCATCCAACCCCGCAGGAGCGATCCGTGCCTCAAGGCTTTCCAAAAAAACCGTTGAGGTCCCCGGTTCGCTGAGGGTCCGGTTCCGCTGGGCCTTTTGTCTCTTGTTCGGCCGGGTGAGTGTCTTGGTGGTCATTTGAAAGGGGTCAGATGGTATTGAATCGGCTCACCAGAACCAAAGTCCCGGACGGGTCACGTGTAAGCCAGGCATTGGCGGTCACTTTCGGGCCGATCGTTTGGGCCGCGATCAAGCCGTCCAACGGCGTCCATCCGGGGTCCCAATTGGTGACCGGCGCGGTGAGGCCATCCGGTGGCCCGCCGTTGACCTTGAATTGGTCGGCATCCGGTACGAACGGATTGGCGATTCCGCCGACGAACGAGGCGTCGTTGATATTGGTCGTTGTGTTATTGATCGTGTCGACCGTTCCGCCGCTGGCGTCGAAGCTTCCGTCAACGTTCGGCGCAAGCGTCGTAAAGCTTCGCAGGATGACGTTGTCAATACGTCCGACGAGTTCCGGCATGCTGTCACGGCCGGCGACAATCGAAGCAATGGCCAGGGCCGTCACGTCGGTGACGTTGCCGCTGCGGGCGGTTGTCAAAGCGCTCACGCCTCCCGAACCGGCAAAGATTCCTCCCATCGACGAACTCGTGGTGCCAAACCCATAGTCTGCTCCCCATCGTTCGCCAATGTCCCCGGATACAAAAACGCGGGCGATGGAACCGCCGACTCCGCCACTACGGCCGGACAGTGCGTCTCCTCCGTCTCCCGCAGCGATCACCCGGGCCATGATTTCGGGAACAACCGAAACGTCGCTCAATGCGCCGCCTGCCCCACCGGCACCGGCCAGACCTCCACCGTCGCCGCCGTTGCCGGCAATGGCCGAGAACTCCGCGGAACCATCGAGGATCGAAAGTCCGGTGAGGGAACCGCCCTGACCGCCACGGCCAGTCGTGGCATTGCCGCCATCGCCAGCCTCGAAGATCGCCGAATCCGACGAAACATAGCTCGTATACGCGATGACGTTGGCAAGTGATCCGCCGCGTCCGCCAACCGCTGGACCGTCGCCGCCATCGCCCGCAACGACACTGACGTCGCCAAAAAGTCCGGTTACAATCACCGGATTGGTCGCGTTGCTGAAGTCCGTCGTGGTGACGCCTGTGGCGACGTTGAAGGTTTGGAAAATCGTGACCACGTCGAATGCGGCACCGCTGGCCGTGATTCCAGTGACATTGCCACCGGCGCCGCCAAAGGATCCGTCGCCCCCTTGAACGGAAACCTCTGCCAGAGATTCGAGGCTGGCTGAAGTGATTGAGCCGCCAATTCCACCGCGAGCAGGGGTAAAGCCGGTGCCGGCGCCGCCTGCGCTACCCGCGATCAGCGTTGCGTTGGATCCCGTCGCCGGCGTCGGCGCCTGGGTGAGGAAGTAGGACGTGAACCGGTCCTCAGGATTAACGATGTTCGGGTCGAAGTCCCGTGTAAAAACCGTGAGGTATTGATAGGTTGGATCTTCGGCTTGGAGAGTGGCCCGAACGATGTTTCCGCCGTTGCCGGCCGTCCCGCTCCCTGTTCCCCCACCCTGACCGGACGAAAGCTCAACGTTGCCCCAAGCTTGGGCAGACACTTGGGAAAGCGAACCGCCATTCCCGCCGCGTCCCGTGCCATTCGGCTCCGCCGGAAGCGGGGTGATTGTCGTCACCGAGTTGCCGCCATTCCCGGCGGCGAATGTGACGGAGCCGAGACTCAGTCCGACACTGCCCCGCGTGGCGAAGGTCAACAAAGTGGCCGCTCCACCGGTCCCGCCAGCCAATCCATGCCCGCCGTTTCCAGAGGATGCATTGATCGTTGCATCGGACAGGAGGAACGAACTGTTTGAAAATGCACCACCGGCACCGCCCGTCCGAGCGCCGTTTCCACCATCACCACTGCGGATGTTGGCGACGACGGAATCGGCCGAATCAATGTCGAAATCAAAACGAAGCCCGTTAAGTGAGCCGCCGCGACCACCCGCTCCGGCCGTCGCGATTCCACCGTCCCCACCGAAGGTATCGTTAATCTCAAACGCACGAAGATCCGTCTGGGGCGCCAGGACGTTCGAGATGTTACCGCCGGCCCCGCCGGCGCCCGAAACCAGGGCGTCACCGCCCGCTCCGGCCCGCAGAAAAACCTCCCGGGCGAAAACGTTCCTCAAATTCGACTCCTGCTGGCCAAATTGCGTCAGCGCCGCGTCACCGCGGAAAGCGATTTTCAGGTTGGTCAGGGACCCGGCCACTCCGCCGCGAAGGTCACTGTCCCCGCCATCACCCGCCGACACGGAAAGGTGCTGGCCCAGAATGACGCCGGTGACGAGCGATCCACCGGTTCCACCGCCGCCGACACCATTGCCGCCGGCCCCGGCTTCGACGACATTGTTCGACAAAGTCGCGAGGAATTCGCTGTTGTTTACGACATAATAATTGGAGATCGATCCCCCGTTGCCCCCGCGGCCTGCGGAAGCCAGGCCGACACCTCCGTCGCCCGCCTCAATGAGAACCCCGTCGCCGATGGCGGATCCGGGCGCCACCCGCACGTTAATGGAGGAAAGCGAACCGCCGACGCCGCCGGCGCGTGCTCCACTCCCTCCGTCACCGCCCGTGACTTCAACGCGGTCATTCGAAAAGTCCGCGGACTTGATAATGGATGAACCTGCGCGGTCATAGCCGACATAGATCAGCGAAACCGCCCCACCGGCTCCGCCGGAACCGGTTCCGGCCGCCACACCACCATCTCCGGCATGGATTGCAATGAGGTCGGTCGTCGGCACCAGCTGGGTGTCGATATTGCCTTGAATGGTCACGTTTGTGACCCGGCCGCCGGCGCCACCGGACAAGGTTCCGGCTCCGGCCCCACCATGGCCGGCCTGGATCAACAGACCGTCGACGTCGGTTTGGACGAGGATGTTCGAGATAGATCCACCGGCACCGTTGGATCCGCCATTGGAGGCAATGATCGAATCGACTCCGCCACTGATCGACACATTGGTGATTCCCGGGGCGGCCTTGCCCGCCGGAATCGTGATCGCGGCCAGCACATCCGTTCCAAAGCCCGTGCCACCTCCAATGTCAAAGGTCGCACCATTGCCAACCGTGCCGGTTCCGATCATTTCAACCGAGCCGACCTGCACATTGGAAATCGCCCCGCCGGCATAAATGTTTCCGACAACACTCCCGCTGACCGTCAGTTGGCGGATTGCCTGGGTGTCGGCGATCAAACTTTTCTCGAACAGGCCGGTTGTTGAATTCACCGAGGTCAGAACGTCGCCGTTGACAGAATATCCGACATTGACAGAGGCATTCGCGCCCAACGCGAGGCCGGTGAGTTCATTGACGCCGACGATGTTGTCGTTGTTCTGATCGTAGAAGAAGGCGATCGCCGTGCCGCTGTTGACCGCGAGGAAAACCGAGTTATCCGCCGGTTCAAAGAGCACCTTATCGCTCGCCTGAAGCACGAGATAGTAGTGTTGCGTGCTCCCGTTGAAGAGGTCGTAAATTGCCGCCTGCTCGGCTTGGGCTAGCGAGCTGGCTGCATCCACGAAGGGCTGATCATCGTAGCCCGTCGCCCCCACCGACCCGACAACAATCGTCGCCGGAGCAATCCGATCCTCCAAGGTTTCCAACATCATCTGAAAGCTCGCGCTTTCGCCTCGGGAGAATTCGGCGCACTTGACGGACATGACGGCTTAGGAATTGACCGAGAATCGAGGCGTGGTCAAGGTCGTTTTCCGCGAAACGTCCGCCCGATACCGGCATCAGGCCGCCCACCGAACGGCCCCTCGGATTGGCCATTGCCTGAAACCGCGAAATCAGCAAACGTTGCCGCCCATCATGACACCGGAAAGCCCCCCTTTGGAGCGCTCACCCTACGACGAACTGGAATACATTGCTGCTTCGTTCCCACGGATGAACCCGGCTCGGATTGGTGCCGTCGGGCAGTTGTTCGGGATGCGCCCGGCCCCAGCCGCCCGATGCCGGATGCTGGAGCTGGGATGCGGACAGGGGTTTACGTTGTTGGCGCTGGCCCAGCTTTTTCCCGAAAGTGAATTCCTCGGAATCGACCTCGCCGAACGCCATGTGGCGAATGCCAGGCGGCTGGCCGCTGCGGCCGGCCTGACCAACGTGCGCTTTGAGCAACGCGATATCCTCGACGTCTCGGCCGAGCGCGACGGAAAATTCGACTACATCGCCAGCCACGGCGTCTACTCCTGGGTTCCCGCACCGGTCAAGGAACACCTGCTCGCCGTCTGTGGCTCGCAGCTCGAACCGCAGGGGATGGCCTATATCAGCTACAACACGCTTCCCGGATGGGCGCATTTGCGGGTCGTTCGCGAGATGCTGATTTATCACACGAGCCGGTATGCCGATCCGATGGAAAAGCATGCGCAGGCACGGACTTTGGTCGCGTTCCTCCGTGAAACCGCCCCGGGAGGAAAGGAAGGCTGGCTGGCTCGCTGGCTTGCCGAGGTTGAAAAGCTACTCGCCCGCTCCGAACCCGCCTACTTCATCCACGAATACCTCGAAACAACCAACGATCCATGCTACTTCCACGAGTTCATGGAACGGGCGGAGGCGCACGGTCTGAAATACGTCAGCGAAGCCGCCGTGGCACAGTCATTCCCAACCAACCTCGGTCAAAAGGCAGCCACCGTGATCGAAATGCTCAAGCGGTCGGTCGTGGACGCCGAGCAATACATGGATTTCGCCCGCAACACGCAATTCCGAACCACGTTGCTGGCCAGGAGCGATGTTCTCATCGACCGAAACTTCACGACCGAACGGCTCGCAAGGCTGCGCTTCGCCATGGCCATCCGCCCGGTGGATTCATCCCAGCCGTCACCTTCTCTGGACGGCACCCAGGAGTTCGTTTCGGCAGGCGGCGCCCGGTTCTCCAGTCGGGAGCCGTTCATTCAGGCCGTCCTGCGGGTCTATTCGCAACGGCCGGGACAGTTCCTCGGATTGCCCGCGGTCCGTCAACAGGCGCTGGAATCCTTGACAGCATCGGGCGTTCCCCATCCTGCGGAGCCAGGCGTTCTTTTGGGATCACTGCTCAGCCGTTGCCTTGCTGCCGGAATTGCCGAGGCGGCGACATCGGACGCCACGGCGTTCGAGACGGTCGATCACGTCACCGAGCGGCCGTTCGCAACGCCGCTGTCACGCGTGCAAGCGGACGCCGGCCTTCCCGTCCTTCAGCGCGATCTCGTCTGTCGCAAGTTGTCGGAAGACGCACGTGCGATTGTCGCATGGTGTGACGGCGGGCGATCGGCCGACGACATTCTGCGGGCCTTTGATGACGCCATTCGAACCGGACGTCTCTACCAACCGCCTCCGCAGGCTGACGGGAAACCCACGGCCCCTCATGAGCTGGGTCGCAAAATCTTGGAGGACCTCGCGAAGGGCGGGTTCCTCTGGCAATTGCCCGCCGCTCCGGAATCGGATCGAACCGCGTGAACAACCTCCACCTCGCCATCCAGTTTTTCCTGCAACTCGCGGTCATTCTGCTGGCCTGCCGGGCCGTCGGGGCCATCGCATTGCGCCTCGGTCAACCTCAAGTCGTCGGCGAGATGATCGCCGGCGTGCTCCTTGGGCCGTCGCTGTTCGGGCTCGTCTGGCCGGCGGCGCAGGAATGGTTGTTTCCGTGGGATCCTTCGCAGGCCACCCGCGACACGCAGAGCTACCTTTTCCCGGCCTCGCAACTTGGTCTGGCACTCTACATGTTTGTTGTCGGCGTGGAGTTCCGGGTCGACGTCGTGCGCCAGAGCCTGCGGGCTTCGCTGGCGGTGTCTGCGGCCGGGATGATTGCTCCGTTTGTTCTGGGTGCCGGACTGGCCTGGGTTTTGATCCAGACGACCGACTTGTTTCCGGAGCGGACGTCCCCGTCAGAAGCCATGCTCTTCCTCGGCGCCGCGATGTGCATCACGGCGTTCCCCATGCTGGCCCGGATTATCCGGCACAAAGGCCTCACCGGAACAACCATGGGAACCGTGGCCATCGGCGCCGGCGCCATCGATGATGCCACGGCATGGTGCCTTTTGGCCGTCGTGCTGGCCAGCTTCGACGACAATTGGATGCACGCTCTTTGGAACATTGGCGGCGGAATCGCCTACGCGGCTGTCACGTTTGGACTCATCCGGCCGCTTCTGGGCCGGTTCGAGCGTCTTCTCCTCCATCGCGACGAACTCTCGGAAGGCGGACTGGTGTTCTGCCTGTCGCTGATGGCGCTTGGCGCTTGGTTTACCGATCTCATCGGGCTGCATGCTGTGTTTGGAGCATTTGTCATGGGAGCAGCCATGCCGCGGGGTGCGGTCAGCCGCGGACTCATCGAGCGCATCGAACCGCTCACCGTCGCCCTCCTGCTGCCGCTGTTTTTCACCTATTCGGGTCTGAACACAAAAATCGGCCTGCTGAATACGACAGCCCTCTGGGGGATTTGCCTGCTGGTGTTGCTCGCCGCGATTCTTGGCAAAGGCGTTGCCTGCTGGCTTGCGGCGCGCGCTTCCGGACTCCCCCAGCGTGAGGCGCTGGGCATCGGGACCCTGATGAACGCCCGCGGCCTCATGGAGCTCATCATCATCAATATCGGTCTCCAGCGCGGCATCATTTCCGAGGAATTGTTCGCCACGCTCGTGATCATGGCCGTGGTGACCACGCTGATGGCCTCGCCACTTTTCGACCGCCTCGTCGGCGCAAAGAAGACCTAAAGCGCGGCAATGCGCTCCGCGAGTTTGCTGCGCTCCGGGTGCGGTCCGACCAACAAAAGAAGCGGCGTTTGCAGCCGGGGGGACGGGCCCACGGGAAAATACTGGATGTCGTCGTCCACTTTCTGGAACACGAAGAAGTTCTCCGGATCCTCGTGGAACCGGACGAGGCCTTTGGCTCGCACGACTTCCGGGGCCAATTCCCGCAAAAAACGCGCAAACGGGGCCCGGGACACCACTTCCGGCAACGCAAATTCTTCGGAAGCAAAATGGTGCTCTTCGTGGTGGTGATGCTCATCATGGCCGTGATGGTGATGGTCGTGCCCGGCGTGGCCCGGTTCGTCGCCGCCACCGATAATGCGCTTTTGCGCGCCGGACAACTCGTCGGCCAATGCAATCAATTCCGCAGCCAGCATGCCGACATTGACCATCCGGCCGCCTGTTCCCAAATCCGCGAGCGAACGTTCGACCTCGGACCGCCTTTCGGCCGCAACCTCATCCGCACGGGTGAGGAGGACATGCGAGGCCGTCCGAACCTGTTCACGTTCGAGCCGGTTGTGCCAAAACCGTTTCTGCCAGCGCTTGGCGTCCACGACCGAAACCTGCAAAGGCAAGGAAAAGCCGGTGAGGGACGGATCAAGACTGAGCGCCTCGATCAATGGCCCCGGATCGGTCGTTCCATTCGTCTCGACAAGCATCACCCGGCGACCGTCGTGTTGGAAATTCCCCAATTCCGCAAAGAATTGATCCCGCGACCCACAGCAAACGCAATCGCCGCTGACCGCCCGGACTTCGTCGATGAGTTCCCGGAATTGCTCCGCGTCGACACGGGCATTTTGGTAATCGTTGATCAACAGCCCCGGTCGGATCCCCGCCTCAGCCAGAACGGGCACCAGGTGCTTCAGGACCGTTGTTTTTCCTGCCCCGAGGAAACCGACAAACAAGACGAGCGGCGTCATGGGTCCGGATCGTCGCACACGAAAAGCGTCCTGCAACCCGCTTGTTACAGGCCCCTCCGCGAATCTCGACAATCCGCCCCGCCCGGGCATATTGGAGCCCGCCATGGAGAGGTCGCTGCCGAAGATCGTGAAGAAAGTTCTCGAGTCGTACGATCGAGTCGGAGGCCTCAACAACACCGATGGCCATAACCTTCCCTCCAAGAGGCAGTTGCACCAGATTTGCGAACAGCTCCTCGAGCTGCTGTTCCCCGGTTTTCACGACGAGAAGCCGATTCACCGGGGCGAACTGGGCGACCTCACCGCCGAGCGGATCGATCACCTCGCCGCCCAGCTCGAAGACCAGATCACGAAAAGCCTTCGAGTGCCCGATCCGAAGTGCCCCAAACAGCGCGCCCAGGAAATCCTTTTCCGTTTCCTCGATCAACTCCCGTCGATTCGCGAGTTGCTGCGAACGGACATCGAAGCCGCCTACGAAGGCGATCCGGCGGCGCTGAGCAACGAGGAAATCCTGCTCTCCTACCCGTTCATCGAAACGATCTCGATCCAGCGCCTGGCCCATCGGCTCTACAAGGAATGCGTGCCCCTCCTGCCCCGGATGATGACCGAGTGGGCGCACGCGCGAACCGGCATTGACATCCATCCCGGCGCGGAGATTGGCCCCCATTTCTTCATCGATCACGGCACGGGAGTCGTCATCGGAGAAACCTGCCGGATCGGCGCCCGCGTGAAGCTCTACCACGGTGTCACCTTGGGGGCCCGGAGCTTTGCAAAGGACGCCGAGGGCCACCTCGTCAAAGGCGGCAAGCGCCACCCGGACGTCGGCGACCGCGTGACGATCTACCCGAATTCGACGATCCTCGGCGGTGAGACCGTCATCGGCACCGGCTCCACGATCGGCGCCAACGTCTTCCTCATGCACAGCGTTCCCCCCGGATCACTGGTCATCTACGAGGAAAAGCAACTTCGCATCCTCGATAAATCGCGCCGCGAGCCGGCGGCGGGGGACAGCGAATGGTCTATCTAGACTACAACGCCACCACGCCCCTCGACCCTGCCGTGCGGGACGAAATCGTCCAGGCCCTGGACGCCGTCGGCGGCAATCCCTCGTCCGTCCATGCCGCCGGTCGCCGGGCCCGCGCGTTGATCGATGACGCCCGCGACCGGCTCGCGGCCGTCCTCCGCGCTCGTCCACACGAGATCATCTTCACGGCCGGCGGCACCGAGTCCTGCAATCTGGGAGTGATCGGCCTCGCCCGTGCCCACGCACCGCAAGGCCGGCACTTGATCACTTCCGCGATCGAACACCACGCCGTCCTGCACGCCTGCGAGCACCTCGCCCACTTCGAAGGTTTTGAACTCACCGTCCTGCCCGTGGACGCCACGGGCGTCGTTGATCCGGAACGCCTCGCCGCCGCGATCCGACCCGACACGACCGTTGTCTCGATCATGCACGCCAACAACGAGACCGGCACGATCCAACCCCTCGGCGAGCTCGCCAAAACCTGCCGTGATCGCGGTGTGTTTTTCCACACTGACGCAATTCAAACCTTCGGCAAACTCCCCGTTCCCGAGCTCGACCAGCTCAGCGCGCTTTCGCTCACGGCCCACAAATTCTACGGCCCGGTCGGAGCCGGAGCCCTCTGGCTGGGCAGCGGCATCGCCCTTGCCAAAACCTCATACGGCGGGGCCCACGAAAACACCCGCCGCCCGGGCACGGAAAACGTCGCCGCCATCGTCGGCCTCGCCGCCGCCGCCGAACGCGCCATCGCCACCGCCTCCACCGAGTCCAGGCGCCTCGAACCGCTCCGTGAAACCCTCTGGACGGGAATTTCAGCCGCCGTTCCCAGCGCCATTCGAAACGGCAACCCCGCCCAATGCCTGGCAAATACCCTGAACGTCAGTTTCCCCGGCTGCGACGGCGAGGCCCTCCTCATGGGACTCGATCTGGAGGGCCTCTGCGTTTCCAGCGGCTCCGCCTGCATGGTCGGCTCCGTCCAACCCTCCCATGTCCTCCTCGCCATGGGTGTCCCCCCCGCCCACGCCCGCGCCACCATCCGGTTCTCCCTCGGCCAAAAAACTTCCCCTGAAGATATCGCCCGGGCCATTGAAGCCGTGCGAAAAGTAGTCCACCTTTCCGCCGCGAAATGATCAGTCACCACCAGCTCCTCCTCAACTTCGGTCGCTCCGTTCTCAAACGGATCCGCTCAACCCCGGATCAGCTCCAGTCCAGAAAGCGCTCCCGCCTGCGCCCGGACCCTCTCCTCGCCGATTTCGCCAACCAACTCCTCCTGTCCATCGGCTGCCGCCATCTCAAAGTCTCCGTCTGCTGGAATCCCGCCCTCCGCACCACCGCCGGACTCGCCTCCTGGACCGACCGCATGGTCGTCCTCAATCCAAAACTCGTCGAAATCTCCGCCGCCGAGGTCCAGCGCACTCTCCGTCACGAACTCGCTCATCTCCTCGCCCAACATACCGCCGGACGGCGCCGGATCGCTGCCCACGGACGCGAATGGCGCGAAGCTTGCGAATTGTTGGGGATTCCGAACGAACCCCGCTGTCACGACCTGCCATTCAAGCGGCGGAAGGTCGAACGCAAGTTCTTCTACGCCTGCCAGCACTGCGGGACCATCCTGGCCCGGGTTCGCCGACCCTCCCGTCCGATCGCTTGCGTGAAATGCTGCCGGAAACACAACAACGGACGCTACCACGAGCGGTTCCGGTTCCGTCCGACCCCGCCGCCCAGCGATCTGGCAGCGTGACGTAAAAACACGGTTTAGAAAATTCATTGAAAGCGGGTTACGTTAATCCATGCGACTGAACTCATCCGGTTCGTCGCTTTCGAATGCCAAGCTGATCATTGGCATCAACCTCGCCGTTTTCCTGCTGGAGCAAGTTGTCGCCATGGACCGTTTGTTTGGTCTGAGCTGGGCCGGCCTTCAGCGGGGATTTTTGTGGCAACTGATCACCTACCAATTCCTGCACTGGAACCTCCTGCACCTGTTGGTCAACCTGTTCGGACTGTGGTTCGCCGCCCGTTCGCTTGAACCGTTGCTCGGCGGACGCCGCTTCCTGATGCTTTATCTGGGCTCCGGTGTGGTGGGCGGATTGCTCCAAATCCTGCTCGTTCCCGACTCGCTGCTCATTGGGGCTTCCGGGGCGGTTTGCGGATTGATCGCGACCTTCGCCGCGCTCTTTCCGGAACTCCGGATCACCGCCCTCGTCTTCTTCGTCCTCCCGGTTCGCCTCCAGGCCAAATGGCTCGGCTACGCCATCGTCGCCCTCTCCACCGTCTTTCTCCTAACCGGTTTCGCCCCGGGAATCGGCAATGCCGCCCATCTCGGAGGCGCCATCGCAGGGTACGCATTCGTTTGGTGGACGCGGCGAACCCATTCCGTTCGCGTCTGACTTCGGGCCTCCTCGCCCACTGCCGGCGTTCGGAAGCCGCCTCCCTCTGATACTGCCGTCAGGTAAGTCGCTGAACCCCTGCACGTTAGGGGATAATCGATCAACGGTTAAGGAACGGGTGAACCCCCGACCGAAAATAAAAAAACCATGAAAAACCTGATTGCAGCGCTGTTGTTGGCAGGAGCTTCGGCTTTTGCCCAAACATCCACAACGACCACCACCACGACGACCATGACCGGAACCGGAACGGTGACCGAATTTACGCCGGGCTCGGCGATGGTCATCCGCGAGGAAAGCGGTCCCGTAAGCTATCGCTACTCGGACACAGTGACGTATTCGACCAAAAAAGGTCGGACGCTCACCGCGGAGGAGGCCCGGACCCGGATTCGCGTCGGTGCCCCGGTTTCGGTGGGCTACACGACCGTCGGTGACGACCGCGTGATCAGCCGCGTCGAGATTGACGAAGATGGTGAAGTGGAAGTCGAGCGGGACTAATCACCCCGCCGAACGGCCCGGCTCTCATCGAGGGAGCCGGGCCTTTTTCTATCCTTGGAGGGCCCGGGCCGGATTGAACCGCGAACTCCTCCACGCCGGGTAGAGGCCACTCACAATCCCCACAAGCGTCGAAAGACCGATCGCCAACAAGAGCAGATCGGGGCTGATGTTTGTCTCCAGCAAACCGCGGACCGCCGGCAGCCGCTCCAGGATCTTCAGGCCGAGCACACCCAACAGCACGCCAGCGAGTCCACCGAGGAAACCCAGCAGGGCGGATTCGAACAAGATCATGCGGACAATGCGCGAGCGACGCCAGCCGAGTGCAAGCAGGACGCAGATTTCCTGCGTGCGTTCGAAAACGGTCATCAGCATCGTGTTCATCACGCCGAAGACTCCGACGAGCACCGCCAGCAACGACGTGCCCCAACTCATCGCTCGAATGACGCGATTGCCCTGACTCGATTGGATGTGGTCGCGGGCGACCATCGCACGCGCCTCCGGGACCCGATCAGAGATCTCGTCACAGAGGGCCCTGGCACGCTCTTCGCTGGTGCCCGGTTCCAGCCGGATGTCGATCACGTTGATGCGCCCTTCGTTTCCGGTGATCGATTGGAAAAGCTCGAGCGCGAGCACAGCCGAGCCGTTCTCCATGGATCCACCGCCATCGACAATTCCAACGATCGTCAGCTGTGTGCCGTCGATCTCCAGAGAATCGCCGACTTCTTTCTCCATCGTCTCGGCCGCCGTCGTTCCAAGAACCACCGCCGGTTCCTCGGCATCACTCGGCAGCCGTCCCTCCACGACGCGCAGGTTGCTCCACGAAAACGCCCCCCACTCTCGTGCGGACACCATCATCATTGGCGAACCCTCCAACGACATCACCTCCACGAGAATCATGCTCGTCTCGGAAATCGCATCCAGATCAGCAATGCGGTTCCGGACCTCTTCGTTGAACGGCTTCGGCGTGAGCGCGCTCCCGAGGTTGCTCATCACGATGTCGGTTCCCCGCGCATCCAAACTTCGCTCCCAACTTTGCTCGAATCCACGCGAACTTCCGACCAATGCCACCACGGCCGCAATCCCAACCGCGATGCCCGCCAGCGTCAGGCCCGTCCGCACCGGCCGACGGAGCAGTCCGCGCAAAATGACCGTCAGAAATCTCACAACACGCCCTCCGGTTGTCGCTCCCGAACGACTCCGTCGCCCATCACCAGCGTACGCCCCGCGCGGGCCGCGATCTCGGGATCATGCGTGACCAAAATCAAAGTCATCCCCTGCTCGGCCTGCACCCGGACGATGAGATCCAAAACCTCCCGCGCATTCTCGCTGTCGAGATTTCCCGTCGGTTCGTCGGCGAGGAGCACCCCCGGACCGTTCGCCAGGCTCCGCGCCACCGCCACCCGTTGACGTTCGCCGCCCGAAAGCTGCGAAGGCAGGTGGTCCAGGCGGTGCCCCAATCCGACGGCCTCGAGCAATTTTACCGCACGCGCCCGCCGATCGCGTGCACCGAGTCGTCCCTCGAACATGGGAATCTGCACATTCTCCAAAGCCGTGAACGTCGGCAACAGGTGAAACGACTGAAAAATAAATCCGATGTCACACGCTCGATACGCCGCTGCTTTCCTTCCCTCCGGAACCGGCTGCCCGCGATACCGCAGCAGGCCGCCGCTCGGACGATCCAGCGCTCCGAGCATCTGGAGCAACGTGCTTTTGCCCGAGCCACTGCGGCCAATGACGGCCACAAACTCGCCGGCCTCGATGCGGAAGTTCGCGCCGCGGAGCGCCTGAATCCGGCCATTCTCATAATCCTTCCGCAGGTCGACCGCTTCAAAAACCGTACTCACCGCGCTCTCCATTGTGGGCCCATCGTCGGATCGCCCAGTGACCGGAACAGATGACCAAGCGCCGCCCGATAACTGGGAAAAGGCGCCACTTCGTCCGAACGCGAGGGCTCCAGCAAATCCACGTGTTGCGGGAGCACGGCATGCGGCAACGCCGACTTCTGGTGGTGAACGCCATGAAACGGCTCGTGAAGCAGGGTGAACGCAATGAGCCGCCCAAAGGCCGTTTGTGGCACAATGCTCCGCGTCAAGCCGTTCACGGTGTCCCCGTTCATTCCGATATGCTCAATGTATTTTCTCCAGCTCTGGAGGTTCCCCGCCAGCCAAGCCGGGATCAGATAGGCACCGATGAAATACGGCCACAGCGACCAGATCTGAACGGCTGATAAAACCAGCACCCAAACCAGAACCATCGCGCCAATCTCCTGCCAGATCCGTCGCCGGACTTTCGGACTGCGGATCGGCGAGCCCTTCCGCAGAAACGATCGAAAGAAGATCCATGGACTGAAAATCATCCCGAAAGTCAGCTCGCCGACAGCCGCTGCGACCCGGGCCCACCGCGGAACGTCGGTGCAGACAAATGGCCAGAACTCCTCATCCCGTTCCCGGCCCAAATGCGCATGATGCGTTTGATGGGCAGCGCGGTAGAGACTGAAACTCGTAAAGCTGAAAACTCCGATGAGAATTCCGTCCGCTTCGTTCAGCCAACGATTCTTCCGCAGGAGACCATGAGACGCCTCGTGCAGGCCGATCAGCGCACCGTGCATGAAGTGAGCCGTGATCGGGATGAGCATTCCAAGCAGCCACCACCAGCCCCTTCCGATCGCGATCACGGAGGCAGCCTGGAGCACCAGCAGTGTCAGTGCCCCGCCCACGAATGCCGTGGCATCCACATGTTCGCGTCGATTGCTGTCCGGAGCCTCGATTGTCATAACGCCGCCAGGTTCCCGGACACAGCCGACTCCAGTGCTGACACAAATGCCGCGTGAAGACTTTCCAGTGAAGCCTCGTCAAACATCCCGGGCCGATCCAACCAGACAATCTCCAAGCCTTGAGCGCGTTCCGTCAGTTCACATCCGAGATCAAAACGCGCTGTCCCGGTCGAGCACATGACCGACCGAACCGAAAGTCCCGGCACGTCAACATCCGGCATCGGATGGTTCTGCAAAGCGAATCGCACTTGATAAATCGGATGTCCAACCGCCTCCGGCCGCTCACCGAGTTCCCGAACCAACTCGCTGAACGGAATTGCATGGCCAAACGCCTCCACATTCTCCCGATGCGTTCGGCGAAGCACATCGATGAACGGCTCCCCATCCACTGCCTGCCCGCGAAGCGGAACGTTGCCGGCAAAATAGCCCATCGTCTGCCGAACCGAGGCCGAGTGGCGATTGGCAACCGGGGTTCCCACCACCAAATCTTCACGCCCGCTCCAAGCGAGGAAGGCCATCCGGAAACCGGCCAGCAAAACAGAGAACAAAGTTGCGCCCTCCACACGCCCCAGTTCGCGCAAAGCCATCAGCATTTCGGACGGCAGAAAGTCCCGCCGACGTCGGAGCGGACCGCAATAGCCCGCCGGCGCCGGCCACAATCGCTCCACCCCCGCCAGACGCTGCCGCCAGAATCCAACTCGACGCCCGATCGCATCCGGCGTCCACCGGGCCAACTCCGCCGCTGTCCACGCACGATAGGACTCATCGACAACGGACAGCGGAGCCGTTCCGCCCAGTCGCCGAAGGACATGCGCTTCGATCAAATCCTGAACGAACACGCCCAGCGTCCAGCCGTCTCCGATCGCATGGTGCATCGCCAGCACCAAGTAGACCTCGTCTTCACTGCGCCTGAGGATTGCCACGCGATAAAGCGGTCCCATTCGCAAATCAAAGGGCGCTTCAAACACCGCCTTCATCCGCGACTCCAATTCATGCTGCGACACGGAATCAAAAGCGATGGCGACTGGTACCCGGCGCCGCACACATTGCACCGGGCCGTTTTTCCCCATCAGAATGGACGTACGCAGGACCTCTTGACGCTCCACAACCCGCTCGACCGCCGCGCGGCATTCCTCGTCCGTCAACCGCCCGCGAACATGAATGTAGGTGCAGATGTGATGCGAGATGTCGTCCCGTGGGACGGGCGTCGCCTCCCAAAGTTCCCTTTGCGGAAAACTGATCGGCCCCAAGCTCGCCTCACCACTTGCCAGCCAGCGCTTGAAGGCTTCCCGGCGCTCCGCGGCGTCGCTCACCGGACCTCCGGCGTTCCCTCCTGCATGAGGGCTTCGATTTCCTCGTCGGAGATGGATTCCACATCGACCGCCGGTTCGGGAACACTCGGTTCCGTCCGCTTGCGCTGGGTTTCTCCACCCAGATGCGAGTCGATCAACTCCGCAATCTGGCCGATCGTCCGGGCCCGCATCAAACTCGTCGGCGGCAACGCCACTCCCATCACCCGCTCCATGGACGTCTCAATCTCGACACCCATCAGCGAATCCAAACCCAGATCGGTCAAGGGCTGGTCATCACGAAGCGCATCCGGCTTCAGGCGCAGAACCGAGGCGACAATTTCCCGAACAGCCGCAGCGATCAACGCGGGACGCTCTTCCGCTGGTGCAGACTGGATGCGCTCGCGCCAGTCGCCGACCACCTGTCCCTCGCCAGCCGGGGCCTCCGCTTCGATCAGGCTCTGGATCATTGGGTTCGAAGCCAGTCCGCGGAATGCCTGCCGCCACTTCGACCAGTCGACCCGGATTGCCAGGGCCTGGCTGGTGTCGTTTGAAAGGAACCGCTCGAGCAGTTCGATCACCTCGGATTCACTCACCGCGCCCGTGCCTTGGCGCGCAAGATATTCGGCCACTTTCTCGTTCCGTGCTACATAACCCCGGCCTCCCAGCACACCCCAATTCACGGCGAGCCCGGGCAGGCCGATCGCGCGCCGATGGTGTGCAAGCGCATCGAGATACGAATTGGCCGCCGCATAGTTGCCCTGCGCCGGGTTTCCAAACACACTTGAAACCGAGGAGAATAGAACAAAAGCATCCAACGGCCGATCGCGCGTCGCCTCATGCAGAAGCATCGCCCCGCGGCACTTGGGCCGAAGCACATGAACCATGCGTTCGCGATCCAGCGTTTCCAGCGGCGCATCATCAATGGTCATCGCCAGATGGAAAACACCCACCAACGACGGTCCGGCGGCGGCAATCGCGCGATCCATGTCGACTTCGTCCCCGACATCGCCGGAAACAACATCCACACGGATTCCCTTCGCAACCAAAGCGTCAACGGACGTGCGGGCCTCTTCGCTTGCCGCTCCACTGCGGCTCATCAAAACGAGATGCTGCGCCCCCTTTCCCGCCAGCCAGTTGGCGATGACCCGCCCGAACCCGCCAAAGGCTCCGGTGACCAGATACGACGCATCCGGCCGCACGCGAAACTCGCCGGCCGGCCGCTGCGTGCGCCGATGGACAAGCGGTTTTGCAAAGGAAACGACCACCTTTCCCGAGTGCTTGCCTTGCGCCATGTGCCGGAAGGCCGCTTCTGTCCGCATCGCCGGAAACGCCCGGAAAGGCAGCGGACGCACCGCCCCCGCTTCGATCAATTCCACCAAACGGTCCATCAGCGCGCTTGCGGACTCTTCGCCCGCCTGGAAAATCGCGTCCATCGCAATGACGTGAAAGGAGGCGTTGCGACGGAGCGGCCACAGTGGAATGCGGCTGTTCTGATGGATATCCCGCTTGCCGATCTCCAGGAACCGACCCGACTCTGCCAAACAGGCGAGCCCCATCGGAATCGCTTCGCCGGCCAGCGAATTCAGCACCGCATCCACACCGCGCCCACCGGTGATCCGCCGGACGGCTTCCGCGAAATCTCCCGAACGTGAGTCGATCACGTGCCGGACACCAAGCGTCCGTAAAAGCGCCCGCTTCGCCGGACTTCCCGCACTCGCGATCACCTCGAGCCCGAGCACACGCGCGACCTGGAGCGCCGCCATCCCAACGCCCCCCGCGCCCGCCTGGATCAAAATGGATTCGCCCCGGCGCAGGCGGGCCACTTCCTCGATCGCATACAAGGCGGTCAAAAATACCACCGGCATCGTCGCCGCCTCTTCGAACGAGAGCCCACTGGGAACGCGCCTCATGTCAGAAGCCCGGGCAATCGTCTGGGTTGCCAATCCAAAGCCCGCCAGACCAAAAACCGGATCACCCACCGCGAGATGACGCACGTCACGACCGACGGCCCGCACAATCCCGGAAACTTCATCGCCGAAAATGCGCGCATCCGGTGCCTCGCCCGGATAAACACCGAGCGCCTTGAGCACGTCCCGGAAGTTCAGGCCGGCCGCAACCGTGTCGATGAGAACTTCCCGGGCTCCGCATTCCGGAAGGTCGAATACGCCATACTCAAGCGCATCCAATTGCCCGCGCTCCTTCGATCGCAGACACAACGGCCCCGCCCACTCCGAAAGCCGTGCCTCCGGCCCGCGTCGAATGACCTGGCTGAACCGTCCCCCGCTCCGCAAGGCAATTTCATGCCGCGTTTCTTCGCGGACCAGTTCGCCGAGAACGACGCCAGCCGAACACCCGCCGCTCGGAAGATCAATCGAGCGACAAAGCCAATTCGGATACTCGTTCCGAATCACCCGGAGTAGCCCGATCAAAGGCGCTTGCGCACTGCCGGTTCCGCCTCCAGCCACGCCTTGTGCATCGCGGGAGATCAAATCCAGACGCAACGGCCGCCCCGGTTGCGCGCTTGCCCATGCTTGCGTCAAATGCAGGACCGTATCCGTGCCGAAGGCCTCGGATTCCACCCCGTCCAGTGCCCAGAGATCGACAACGCGATCGCACGTTGCGACATTATCCTCCGCCAGTATCCGGTCCCAATCGGTCCGGAGATGGGGCACGATCTCGTACGCGGCACCATCCAGACGCCGGAACTCGGCCCCTCTCCGGACCTGAACGACTTGGGCTCCACGTGAAGTCAGAATGCCCGACAGCTCGTCGCCGAGGCCGCCCGCATCTGCCAGGATCATCCAACGTCCGCCCACCGCATCCCCGCGGATCAATGCGGGCTTTGCACACTCGTTGTTTTTTCGAGCGAAGATTGCAATTTGGCCCTCTCCACCGCGAGGGTTCAGTGTCGCACCCAACGAAGTGGCGGATTCGAAACCGCACTCGGACAGTACTCGCTCCCAAGCCGGTCGGGGAATCAGCGGCGTTTCCGGACGGAGATCGCCGTCGATGAACCGCCACCACCCGCTCGTCAGACCAAAAACCGTTTCCGTCCACAGTTGCGGCGACGCGGTATCCATGAACGCCAGGGTTCCGCCCGGCACCAAAAGGTCGTGGAGGTTTTGGACAGCCGATCGGATGTCCGCCACCGCGTGCAGGACGTTCGATCCGACCACCAGATCAAAGGCACCCAGATCCGCTTCCTCGACCGGACGCTCGAGATCGAGGACGCGAAACTCGACTTCGGGAAAGTCCGCCAGCTTCTGCCCGGCCGCTCCAAAGAACGCCGCCGAATTGTCGCTGAACACATACCGGTGGCGATTTCTCTCCAGCAGCGGCAGAAGATGCCCGGCCAATCCACCCGTCCCGGCGCCAATCTCCAGGATGCGCAATCCACGCCCTTCGGGCAATGCCCGTTCGCAGCCCCGGACCACCTCGGAAATCGCCGCCAGCCAGTGGCTCGCGAGCAGCCCGTCTCCATAAAATTGCTCCAGCCATTCTGCGCCCGGGCCGGCGAACAACGCCTGAACCGCATCCCGTTCACCGCCCAGAATCGGCACCAGTTCGGACGTCACCGCCGTGCAAAGCTGCGCCTCCGGCAGATGGCCCGGATGCGACGCGATGAACTCAGCCAGCAGGCTCGGAGCCGACTCGGCAGCGTCAAGGAATCGCGGGGTTGCCCTCCATTCCTCGCCCGTTCGCTCCACCAAGCCCTGTTCCGCCAATCCCAACATCAAACGTCCGAACGCACGCTGCATGGATGGCGCGACCGGCAACCCGGAGAGATTTCCGTCCGACGCAACGTCCCGAAGCGCGGCTGCGATCTGAGCGCCGGCCAACCGGTCCGCCGATGCCAATGCATCCTCGAGTCTTTCCTTGCCGCGAACCTTCAGGACGTCTGCCAGTGCGACCTCGGCCCTTTCAACCAATTCTCCCATTGGCGGCATGGTGAGCGCCTCCGGCGGATATTCGCCAACCTTCTCCCAGCCGACATGGTAAATGAGGTCCCCCACATCCTGGCTGGATTTGCCCCGGAACCCGGCAACCGAAACCGCACGGAAACCCCGGATTTCCAAACCGGCACGGCCGTCTGCATCGAACATCGTGAGATCTCCTTCGACGAAATCGTCGTTGAAGTCCGCAACCCGCGACTCGACACGCGCCCCCGCGCCCATAGGCCGGAGAAATGCAATGCGTGAGAATCGTACGGGAAGTTTGAGGCGATGTCCCGTTCGCTCAACCGTTGCCGCACCGGCCGAGAAAATGTGCAGAGCTCCGTCGAACAGAACGGGATGGACCGCATACTCGCCCGCGCGCTTCGCCGCCCGGTCGCTCAATGCGACGAAGCCGGAGCCACCTCCTCCACCCGCCGCCAACTCGCGTACGCTCCGGAATTCCTCTCCATATATGAGACCATTCCGTGCCATCCCGCCGTAAAACTCCCGCACATCAACGTTCGATAGACCGTTCACAGCAGAGAACTCCGGACGATCTGATTCCGTGCGCTCACTGCGAATGGCTCCCACCACATGCAGCGACCAGGACGCGGAATGCTCGAAGCGGCTTTGAATCGAGAACCGCCGTTCCCGCGGATCCAGCGTGATCTCGATCTGGAGGCCCGATGTGTCTTCCGGGACCATCAGCGGCTTTTGAATCTCGAGGTCTTCGATGACAAACGGACGGCCTTCAAAAAAGTCGACGCCCGCCTCCAGGATCAACTCGACGAATCCCGCCGCCGGGAAAATCACCCGCCCGCCCACCGCATGATCACGGAGGTAGGCCATATGCCGCGCATCCAACCTCGAAAGCCACGTCGGAACCGCGCGTGTGAGCCGACAATCGATCAGCCCGCGCCCGCCGGCGCCCAAACGCCCCTCCCGCCAATCCGCCGCCTCGCTCCACCAACGTTCGCGATCCCACGCATAAGCCGGCAGGGGCAGCAGACGACGCGATGGCGTTATGGCCGCATAGTCCAATCGGACGCCCGCCCGGTGCAGTTCAAGGACCGACTCGACCAGCGAAGCCTGCTCGGCTTCCCTCCGAATGGAGGCCACCACTGTCGCCCCCGGCAGACATTCACGAAGCGAAACCGCAAGGGCCGGATGCGCGCTCAACTCGAGCCAGACATCGATCCCGTCTCCGGCCATGGCCGCGACCGCCGGCGCAAATCGGACCGCACCCCGAACACCGTCCGCCCAGTGCCCCGGACCGCATTCCCCGCCGGCACATCGCCCGCCCGTCACCGTGCTGAAAAGCGGAATCGCCCCGACGGTCGGTTCAATCCCGCCTAGCGCCTCCTCCAATCGGACCGCTGCAGGTTCCATCAACGGGTGGTGAAACGGATGATCCACTTTCACAAAACGCGCAAACGTCCCCGCGGCTTCGAGTTCCGCGGCAATGGACTCGAGGGCCATGCGCGGCCCGGAGAGCGTAACGCTCCGTGGACTGTTGAATGCCGAGATCGAGACGCTTCGATCGTGCCGGACGATGAGAATGCGGGCCTCTTCTTCCGGAAGTCCGACCGCCAGCATCGTTCCCTCGCCCTTGCCGCATTCTTCCATGAAACGGCTTCTGAGACCCAGAATGCGGGAGGCATCTTCCAATGAGAGAATCCCGGCGAGGTGCGCAGCGGCCACTTCACTGACACTGTGCCCCACGACCGCCGCCGGCTCCACTCCCCACGCTTTCCAGAGCGCTGCCAAGGCGATGTTCATGGCGAAGATCGCCGGCTGTCCGATCTCGGTCCGGCCGAGCTCCGAAGTCGCCTCGTCGCGCGCCAGTTCCTCAAGCAAGTCACAACGCATGAACGGCCTGAGTGCCGCCGCACAACTTTCAAAGGTCCGCCGAAAAACCGGTTCGCATCGGAACAATTCACGGCCCATTCCCCACCACTGGGGCCCTTGGCCGCTGAGAACGAAACCGACACGCGGTGCCTCCGCGCGCCGTGGCGAGAAGGCTGTCCGCACGCGTGCGGTATCCACTCCGTCCGCCCACGCCCGGAGTTCGCGGATCACCTCCTCGACGGACCCGGCACCGAGCGTCGCACGAAAGGAATGGTGATTTCGCCGCGCGCCGAGCGTGTAAGTCAGGTCCGGCAAAACCGGTGACTCGCCGTTCGCATCCGCCCGCGCTTCCAACCAACTGGCCAGCCTTCGCGCCGATTCGCGCAAGGCCGGTTCGGTGCGGGCCGACAACATCACCGGCCAGAACCGCTCGAGCCCCGGATCGCCGTGAAACGGATGGGACTCCGACGGCGGTTCCTCCACGATAACGTGCGTGTTTGCACCGCCAAAACCGAACGAATTCACACCCGCATAACGCGGCCGCCCACGATCCGGCAACGATTCCAATGCGACCGGCACACGAAGCCGGAGCGCGTCAAAATCAATGTGCGGACTCGGCGAACGGAAGTGCAACGTCGGAGGAATTTGCCGGTTGCGAAGAACGAGGCACGCCTTGACCAAACCCGCCAGCCCCGCCGCCGTCTCCAAGTGCCCGATGTTCGTCTTCACCGATCCGATCGGCAGCGGAGTTTCCCGGTCCCGGCAGAGTGCCTCGGCCAGTGCATGCGCCTCGATCGGATCTCCAACCGCGGTCCCCGTCCCGTGCGCTTCGACGAAATCGATGTCACCCGGCGCGACCTTCGCATCGGCACACGCCTCGACCACCAAACGAGCCTGCGCCTCCGCACTCGGCAGCGAAATCCCGTTCGTCGATCCATCCTGGTTCATCGCCGTCCCGCGAATGATGCCCAAGACGGGATCGCCATCCGCCAACGCCCTCGCCAGTGGCTTCAGGAGGACCATCCCGGCCCCCTCGCCGCGTACGAAACCATTGGCCGACGCGTCAAAGGCTGCGCACCGTCCGTCCGGCGACAACATGCCGGCCTGCGAAAAGCCAATGAACCCACCCGGCGTGATCATCACGGTCACTCCGCCTGCCAGAGCCGCTCCGCACCGGCGCGACCAAATGTGCTCACACGCTGCATGAACCGCCGTCAACGCCGACGAACACGCCGTATCCATCGCGACACTCGCGCCGCGTAAATTCAAACAATACGAGATCCGATTAGCCGCAATGCTGTGTGCGGACCCGGTCGGCGAGTGCTGCGAAATGCCCGACGAGTCCCAAGGTGTTCCCTGGATGATCTGGTAGTCGTTGTGCGAGATGCCCACGAAAACCGCCATGTCGGTTCCGTTCTCCAAATCCAGAACGATCCCTGCACTTTCAATTGCCTCCCAAGCCGTCTCCAGGAGCAGCCGTTGCTGCGGGTCCACATAGGCCGCCTCGCGAGGCGAAATGCCGAAGAACGCCGCATCGAACCGGTCAATGTTCTCCAGAAACCCGCCGCGTCGCGCCACCGACTTGCCTGGAATCCCCGGCTCCGCATCATAAAAACGCTCCACATTCCACCGGTCCGGCGGCACCTCGCCCACCGCCTCACGGCCTTCTGACAGCAGTTTCCAAAACGATTCCGGATCATTGATCCCGCCGGGAAACCGGCAGCCAAGACCCACAATGGCAATTCCGTCCTTGTGCATGTAAAATCGGGACCCGTCCGAAGTCGGAACGGGGATTGATCAGCTATCGGATCGCATTGCGCGTCTGCGTGTTCCTCCCGGACAAAAAGTTCGGCAAAATTCCCTGTCACACACCCACTTGCGCCATTTGCTGCGATGGATGGGCATGTGTGGCATTGCCGGAATGGTCGACCTCGGAGGCCGCCGCCTGCCACCGCCCGACGCGGTCGAACGCATGGCCCGCGCCCTCATCCACCGCGGTCCCGATGATCAGGGCACTCTCATCCGCCCGGGCATCGGCCTCGTCTCCCGCCGTTTGAGCATCGTGGGCCTCAGCGACGGACGCCAGCCGATGGAGAACGAAACCGGCGAGTTTGTCGTGGTTTTCAATGGTGAGTTGTTCGATCACGTCGAGCGCCGCAATGAACTCCTCGGCCGTGGACACCGCCTGGTCACCCGCTGCGACACCGAAATCATCCCCCACCTCTGGGAGGAACTCGGCGAAGAAACATTCGAGGCCCTGCGCGGGCAGTTCGCCATCGCACTTTGGGATGCCCGCCGGAGAACCTTGTTCCTCGGCCGCGACCGATTCGGCATTGCACCGCTCTATTGGACGCGTCAGGGAGACTGGCTGCTTTTTGCCTCCGAGATCAAAGGCCTGCTCGCGTCCGGCCTGGTTCCGGCCCGTCCCGACCTTCGCGGAATCGACCAACTTTTCAGCTTCTCGGCAATTCCGGGCCCCGTGACGTGCTTTGAAGGCATCCGGCTCCTGCCGCCCGCCCACCGTTTGCGCATTGACGCCGACCACGGCGAAATCGACGAGCGGGCGTATTGGAAAATGGACTTCCCGGACGCGGGCCAGGAACGCGATACGAACGACCCGAAGGAATTCGTCGACGCGCTGGAACAAAGGCTCTGCGCCGCGGTTGACGAACGGCTCCGGGCCGATGTGCCCGTCGGTTCCTACCTCTCCGGCGGCGTCGACTCGAGCATGATCCTCGCGCTCGCCAGCCGCTCCAAAAGCAGCCCGATTTCCACCTACACCGTTCAGGTCAAACAACCCGGTCTTGACGAACTTTCCGCCGCCACCCGCGTCGCCCGTCACCTCGGCGTGCCGGACCCGATTGTCCATGAATTCGACGCTCCGGAGGCCGTTTCCACTTACCCGCATCTCGTCACCGCCGCAGAGGCCCCGGTCATCGACACCTCATGCGCCGCGTTGCTCGGCCTGGCTTCGAAAGTTCACGCCTGCGGACAAAAAGTCGTCCTCACCGGCGAGGGGGCCGACGAATGGCTGCTCGGCTATCCCTGGTACAAAGCCGCCCGGCTGCTCGGCCACCTCGACCGCATTCCCGGCCTGGAACTGAGCAACCACCTCCGGAGGGCCTTTCTCCGCCTGCAACATGTCCCGCAATATCCGCGAACCTACCGTCAGCAAATCGAAGAAGCCATCGGCGGACCGAATGCATGGATCGATGCCTATGGCGTGCTTTCGCTCTCCAAACTCCGGTTCTACAGCGACCGCCTGCACGACGTCCGCCGCGCCCACAACCCTTGGGCGGAACTCGGACTCGACCCCGAACGCGCCCGCCGCTGGCACCCGCAAAATCGCGGTGTTTGGATCGCCGCCCGCGTGAATCTCGCCGGCCACCTCCTTCAGGCCAAAGGCGACCGCGTTGCGATGCATTCCTCCGTCGAGGTTCGCTACCCGTTTCTTGACGAAGACGTGTTCGACTTTCTCGCACAGATCCACCCACGTTGGAAAATGCGCCGCCTGCGGGACAAACACCTTCTCCGCCTGCTCGCCGAACGTTATCTGCCGGAGGACATCTACCGTCGCGGCAAGGTCATCTTCCGTGCCCCCCTCGACAGCTTCCACGTCGAACCGGAACCACCCTACGTCGCCCAACTCCTCAGCGAAGAGTCCCTGCGCCGAACGGGCTACTTCGACCCCGCCGCCGTCCACCACTGGCGCAAAAACTTCCGCACTCTCCGCTCCCTCCCCCGCCTCTCCGTCGAAATGGGCCTCATGGCTGTCGTCTCGACCCAACTCTGGCACCACCAGTTCATCGATCCCACCCTCGCCGACCTGCCCTCCGCCGCCTGACCGTCACCCTGCCCCGTCGCTCGTGTCAACCACCTGGCCAGATCGCCACGCCCCCAGAATCCGGCGGCCGGTTTCGCACTCCGCCGTAATTACCCGCCACCGCTTTTCAAGTTCAGCTGCCGCTCCAACTCGGCTATGCGCCGCCGGAGCGGGGCAACCGCCTCCTCGACCTGCGCTGCGGTGAACCGCGGCGTGATAAACTTGGGACAATTCCAATCGTATCCCACCACCTCGATCGTGAATATCCGCTCGACTTTCGCCGGGTGACCGCCCGCCGGCGCAAGCAGGTCCACCCATTCCGGACGCTCTCTCGCGTCCAGCACTTCCGCATGGCCCAAAATCTTGAGCCGCTGACGGGCCGGATAGTCCATCAGAAACAAGCTGACCCGTTTGTTCACGGCGAGACTTCCCACAGAGATCATCTGACGGTTGCCTCCATAGTCGGCGAATGCCAGTCGCCGCGGTTCGATTACCTTCAGGAACCCGGGCGGACCACCCCGGTGCTGAATGTAAGGCCAGCCATTCTCCGTGATCACCGCCAGATAGAAACTGTCGCGCGACTCGATCATGGCCTTCTCGGACTCGGTCAACTCGTCGGGAAGCGGTTCGGCACCGGCTTGGTAGGTTCGCCCATAATAACGGGCCTCGGCATCCAAAACCGAGGGAGTCAGAACGGTGTGCATGAAGCGATCGGCCATAGTGGTTCGGGTTTTCTTCAGGTTACGTCTCCCGGTTGCTCACCGGCAAGCGCCGGAGCAGCCTCTCCCCACGCGGAACCTGGCGAAGCCACAAGCTATTTCCGTGATTGAACATTTCTCGCTAGAGTGCTCATTTGAGCACTATGCGTGAAGAAATCCCATCCGTGCCGGAATCCTCCCGGATTCTGCCGTTTTCTCCCGCATCCGGAACGGAACCCCGGCGGGAACGCCTGGAGTCCTTGCGCCGGTTGGTTGCGGAAAAATTTCCCGAATCAACGGCGGATTTGGCCGCGGTCCCACAAGAATCTTCCACCGGACTGCCCGCCGGCCTCCTCACGGAAATCCACGGTTCCTCCGGCAGCGTGGGGCTGTTCGTGCTCGCCGAACTCGAACGCCAGTCCCAGATCTTCGCCGGCTTCATCGACAGCTCCAATGCTTTCGATCCCACCGAATGCCCGTCCTCCGTCCTCCGCCGCCTGCTGTGGGTACGCTGCGCAAGCGCCATTCAGGCCGTGCAATCCACCGACCTCCTGTTGCGCGACGGCAATCTTTCCCTCCTCGTTCTGGACCTGCACGGCACGCCCGCACACGAACTCCGCCGCATCCCGGCCAGCACGTGGCACCGGTTCCAACGCCTGCTCGAGGAAAATCCAATCACCCTCGCCCTTTGCACCCCGCGGCCATGCATCGCCGCCGCACGTCTTCGCATCGCCACATCGGGCTCCTGGTCCCTGCGCGACCTCATCCAACCCCGGGCCGAACTCCACGCACGCCTTTGTAACCGACCACTTCCGCGCAGCCACCTCGGGGAACCCGCTCAGCGAATCGCCTGACATGACCGGATGGTCACACCCGGGAATCCCCCGATAGGGTGTTTGACCTCACCGCTGGCGTTCCGCTGACAATCCCCTACAACCCAATCAGCGGTATGGAAAAGGCATCCTGGGGAATTCTGCGGAAAGGCGTGACCATTTTGGCTCTCCTGATGCTTGCCGGGTTGGGAGCCTGCCGGAAAACCACGCCCCCCAGCCCGCCCCCTCCGGCGGTGACCGTCGCCCATCCGCTCCAACAACGCATCACGGAATGGAACGAGTACCCCGCCCGCCTCGCCCCTGTCGAAAGCGTTGAAGTTCGTCCGCGCGTGAGTGGATTCATTGAATCCGTGCATTTCCGCGAAGGACAGCACGTGCGTGAGAAAGATCTGCTCTTTGTCATCGACCAACGACCCTACGCGGCGGAAGTCGCCCGCGCAGAAGCCCGCCTGCTCCAGGCGCGGGCTGCGCAGTCACTCGCCCGGGCAAACCTCGAACGCTCACGTCAGCTTCGCTCCAGCCAGGCGATTTCCAAAGAAGAAGCCGACATTCGCACCAGCGAAGCCATGCAGGCCGAAGCCAATGTGGCCCAAGCCGAGGCGGAACTCAGCTCCGCCCGCCTCCAGCTCGACTATACTGAAGTCCGAACGCCCATTGCCGGAATCGTCAGCCGCCGGCTCGTCACACCCGGAAACATCGTCCAAGGCGGAACGACCGAAGGTACGCTGCTCACCACCGTCGTTCCACATCACCCGATTTACGCCTACTTTGAAGCCGACGAAGCAGCCGTTCTCGCAGGAATCCGGCGCTATTTCGCCGGACGGCAACCTGGCCGCGGCGAGCCGGGCCACCGGCCGATCGAAATGCAGCTCGTGGACGAAAAGGGATTTCCGTGGAAGGGCGAAATCGACTTTTTCGACAATCAGATCAATCCCGGCACCTCCACGCTTGAGATGCGCGGGCGCTTCGAAAATCCCGACAATTTCCTGACACCCGGCATGTTCGTGCGGGTGCGGGTGCCCGCCGGCGGCGAACGCGAAGTGATCCTCGTCCCGCGCGATGCCATCGTCTCGGATCTCACCGCACGGTTCGTCTGGGTCCTCCAGCCGGATCAAACCGCCATCCGTCGGCCGGTGGAACTCGGGAATGTCTACGGAGCTTTCCGGGTTGTGGAATCGGGACTGTCGCCCGAGGACAAGATCATCATCCGCGGTTTCCAATTTCTCCGGCCCGGCACAAAGGTCGCCGCCGAGGAAACCACGCTCTCGGAGCAGGGCGAAACGCCCGGCGCATGAACCTCCCCCACTTCTTCATTGCACGGCCCCGCTTCGCCGCCGTGCTGTCCATTCTCATTGTGCTCGTGGGAGCCATCGCCTTCCCCACGCTCCCCATTTCGCAGTTTCCGGAGGTTGCCCCCCCAACGGTCGTCGTGCGCGCCAGCTATCCGGGCGCAACCCCCGATGTCATCGCCGACACGGTCGCCGCCCCGCTGGAGCAGGAAATCAACGGCGTGGAAGACATGCTCTACATGTCCTCCCAGTCAACATCCGACGGCGCCCTGGCCATCACCATCACCTTCGCCGTCGGGACCGATCTCGACAAGGCGCAGGTGCTCGTCCAGAACCGCGTCGCGATTGCCGAACCCCGGCTGCCGGAAGAGGTGCGTCGCATCGGAGTCACCGTCAACAAAAGCAGTCCCGACCTCCTGCTCGTTGTCCATCTGCTCTCGCCCAACGGCACGTTTGACCAGCTCTACATCAGCAACTACGCCATTCTCCAGGTGCGGGAACAACTGCGCCGCATCCCGGGTGTCGGCGAGGTGCGTCTGTTCGGCGTTCGCGAATACAGCATGCGCATCTGGCTCCAGCCCGACAAACTCGCCGCTCTCGAAATGCTTCCCGAAGACGTCGTGGCCGCTCTGCGCGAACAGAATGTGCAGGTGGCGGCGGGTGTTGTTGGCCAGCCTCCCACCACCACGGGAAACCCATTCCAGCTCAACGTGAGTGCTTTGGGACGCCTCAGCGAGGAAGGGGAATTCGGTGAGATTGTCGTCAAAACGGGCGAGGGCGGCGAGGTGGTGCGCCTTCGGGATGTCGCTCGGGTCGAACTCGGCGCGCTGGATTCCAGCGTTGTTTCCTATCTGTCCACGATCCCGGCCGTCGCCATGCCCGTCTCGCAACTGCCGGGCTCCAATGCCCTCGAGACCGCTCGCCGGATCCGCGAGGCCATGGCCGAAATGTCACAATCTTTCCCGCAGGATCTGGCATACGACATCATCTACGACCCGACCGTTTTCATCGAGGAATCCGTCACCGCCGTCGAGCACACCATCTTTGAAGCCGTCGCGCTCGTGGTTTTGGTCATCATGGTCTTCCTTCAATCCTGGCGGGCCTCGGTCATCCCGCTGGTGGCCATCCCGGTTTCGCTCATCGGAACCTTTGCCTGCATGGCAGCCCTCGGCTTTTCACTCAACAATCTCTCGCTCTTCGGCCTGGTTCTGGCCATCGGGATCGTCGTCGATGATGCCATCGTCGTCGTCGAAAACATCGAGCGTCACATCGAAAACGGACTCCCGCCCATCGAAGCTTCAAAAGTCGCAATGAACGAGGTCAGCGGCCCCATTGTGGCCGTGACGCTCGTCATGGTGGCGATCTTCGTTCCCACAGGATTTCTCGCGGGCATCTCGGGAGAATTCTACCGTCAGTTTGCCCTGACGATCGCCGGCTCCGTTCTGATCTCAGGTCTGGTCTCGCTCACCTTGAGTCCCGCTCTGGGAGCCATCCTGCTGCAGGGCCATCATGCCAAGCCCGATGCCTTCACACGCGGATGGAATTTCCTCTTCGGATGGTTCTTTCGTGGCTTCAACGCGGCGTTCTCCAATGTGGTTCACGGCTACACCGGTCTCGTTCGCCGGCTGCTTCGCCTCGGATGGCTTGTCATCGCCGCCTATGCCTGCCTCCTCGGCTTGGCGTGGCTGGGCTTTCAAATGGTCCCCTCCGGCTTCATCCCGGAGCAGGATCAGGGCTATGCCATTGTCGCCATCCAGTTGCCCGACGGTGCTTCATTGGAGCGCACGGACGCGATCGTGCGCGATATCGTCCAACGCACCCTCGCGATCGAGGGAATCGCCGACATTGCGGTCTTTGCAGGCTTCAATGGCGCCACCTTCGCCAATGCCCCGAACGCCGCCGCATTGTTCCCGGTCTTTGATTCTTTCGAGGATCGGAAAAAATCCGGGATCCGCGGCAGCGAGATCATCGCGCAACTTCGTAGGGAACTCGGCGGCCGACAGGATGCCTTTGTGCTGGTCATTCCCCCCCCCACGATCCGGGGCGTCGGAAGTGGCGGTGGCTTCAAAATGATGCTCCAGGATCGCGCCGGCCTCGGCAGCAAGGCGCTGGAGGATGCCGCCTCCAAACTGACCGCAGCCGCAGCCGCCGAACCCGCACTTGCCCAGGCGTTCTCACCGTTCCGGGCGAGCACTCCCAGGCTCTTCGCCGATGTCGACCGCGTGAAAGCGAAGATGCTCAATGTGCCGCTCGATCGCGTCTTCTCCGCGATGCAGATTTATCTCGGGTCGATCTTCGTCAACGAACTCAACCTCTTTGGACGTACGTTTCGCGTAACCGCCCAGGCCGACGTGCCCTACCGCGACGCGATCGACGACCTCGGCCGCCTGCACACCCGGAACGCCAACGGGCAAATGGTCCCGCTCGCCTCGCTCGTGAACGTTGAGGAAACCACGGGTCCCGAGCGGATTGCCCGCTACAACCTCTACCCGGCTGCGGAAGTGCAGGGTGCCACCGCGCCCGGCTACTCCACCGGACAGGCCATCGCCGCCATGGAGCGCCTCGCCCGGGAGAATCTGCCGCCCGGCATCTCGTTCGAATGGACGGAACTTGCATTCCAGGAAAAAGCCGCCGGGGGCACCGCCGCCCCGATTTTCCTCCTCGCCGTGCTGTTTGTTTTCCTTCTGCTCGTCGCGCAGTATGAAAACTGGTCGCTCCCCCTCGCCGTGATTCTCACCGTCCCCCTGTGTCTCGTCGGCGCGATTTGGTTCGTCTGGTTCCGACAACTCGACAACAACGTCCTGACACAAATCGGCTTGGTCGTCCTCATCGGCCTGGCCGCAAAAAACGCGATCCTCATCGTCGAATTCGCCAAGCAAAAGGAAGATGAAGGCCTCGACATTTACGCAGCCGCCGCCGAGGCGGCCCGGCTTCGACTTCGCCCCATTCTGATGACTTCCTTCGCGTTCATCCTCGGCGTCGTTCCCCTGGTCATCTCGTCCGGAGCCGGAGCCGAAATGCGACTCTCCCTCGGTTCCGCGGTTTTCGGCGGCATGCTCAGCACCACGCTCTTTGGGATCTTCTTTACGCCGGTTCTCTACGTATTGATCCGCAAACTGACCGGTGCATCCCGAAAGGCTCCCCCGCCTCAGGCGTAAGTCCCCAGAATCTCGTGGATGTGGCTCACGAGCACGCCACCCTCGCCCACCGCCGCAGCAACCCGCTTGGTGGAACCCGACCGCACGTCGCCCGCGGCGAACACACCGGGCAGGCTGGTCTCCAGCATCATTGGCCGCCGTTCCAACGGCCATTCCCCGCCTCGCTCGACCTGCTCCCCGGTGCAGACAAATCCCTTCGCGTCCAGTTGCAGAACACCTTGCACCCACTCGGTATTCGGACGGGCTCCGAGCATCAGGAACACCCGTGAGATCGGCACTTCCTCCGTGGTGCCACTCGGCAAATGCCGCCACGTCACCCGCGCCAGCTGCCGCTCGCCCTCCAATCCGACAATCTCCGTCTCCGTGTGCAATGTGATGTGACGGCTCGAATGAATACGGTCGACGAGATAGTCGGACATCGTGCTCGCAAGCCCGGGTTTCCGAACCAGCATGTGGACGTGGCTCGCATGGTTCGAGAGAAACACCGCTGCCTGGCCGGCCGAATTCCCACCCCCAACCACAATCACCTCCTCGCCGCGGCAGAAACCCGCCTCCATCGCCGTTGCCGCGTAATAGAGACCCGCATTGTCGAACCGAGCCGCTCCCGGGACATCCAATGTCCGATATCGCGCGCCGGACGCCACGACCACCGTCGTGCCCAGAATCCCGCGCCCATCCTCCAGCACCACCCGAAATCCACCTTCCCGACGCTCCAATCCCACCACCTGCTGCGGCAATGCAATCTGTGCGCCGAATTTCTGCGCCTGGACCTGGGCACGCGCCGCCAGACTCTGCCCCGAAACACCCGTCGGAAAACCCAGAAAATTCTCGATCTTTGAACTCGTCGCCGCCTGCCCGCCCGGGGCCTCCCGCTCCAACACCACCGTTGCCAATCCCTCGGATGCGGCATAGACCGCCGCCGACAAGCCCGCCGGCCCGCCTCCCACGATCACCGCGTCATACACGGAATCCGTCCGGATTTCCTCCACCAATCCCAGACATTCCGCCAGCTCCCGGTTCCCCGGACGTCGCAACGTCTCCCCGGTGTTGTGAACCAGCACCGCCGGCAGGTCCACGGCCGACAGGCCCAACTCTGCCAGTTGGGTCTCGCAATTCACCCCCCGGCAGTCCACCAACTCCAAAGGATATCCATTCCGCCGCAAAAACCGCTCGATTCGCATCTGGTCAGGTGACGCTTCATCGAACATCAATGTGACCGCCCCCTCTTCGTGCGAAACAAGCCCCATCCGGCGAAGGATGAACGCCCGCATGATGATTTCGCCAATCTCCGGCTCCGCCGCCAGCAAGCGCCGGAACTCCGCACGATCTAGCCGGATCACCTCGCCCGCACCACGCACACGCCCGCCAACCAAAATCCGCCGATCATTGAAAAGATCGAGCTCGCCAGTGAACTGCCGCTCGCCGTGTTCGTGGATCACACGAATCCCCGACCGGCGATGCTCGTAAATCTCGATCGCCCCGCGCAGAACCACAAAAAAATCCACCCGGCGGTCCCCACGCTCGAAAACCACCGTCCCCTCCGGCAGGACCTCCACCCTGCCAAACGGTCGGATTCGCTCTGTCTGCTCCACGGTCAATGTCGGAAATGTCTGTTCCCGCCGAAGATACGGGTCCGTCGGATCCATCGGTGTGCTGCCCTTCACCATAGCCATCAACTCTGCATCATTGGCGCCGGTTGAGCCACGACTTTCAGAGGGAACCGCCCACCACCTCCCCGTCCCCGCCCGCGCGGATCCCGAAGGTCTCCCAAAAGAGTGACTGGCCAATTCTGAAACCCGCTGTTCCTTTCCATCGGCATGAAACCCATGAACTATCAACTGCTGGGTCGGAGCGGACTGCGCGTATCCGACATTTGTCTCGGAACCATGACGTTTGGAGATGACTGGGGATGGGGCTCCTCAAAAGAAGAGGCACGCCGTATTTATGACGCCTTCCGGCAAGCCGGAGGCAACTTCATCGACACCGCCAACCTTTACACCAATGGCACGAGCGAAAGCTTCCTCGGCGAATTCATGTCCGGCCACCGCAGCGAAGTCGTTCTCGCCACCAAATACACGAATTCCAACCCGGGCACCGACCCGAACGCCGGGGGCAATCAACGCAAGAACATGGTCCAGGCCGTCGAGGCCAGCCTGCGCCGACTTCAAACCGATTACATCGATCTCTACTGGGTTCACATCTGGGATCAGATCACGCCGGTCGAGGAGGTCATGCGGGCCCTCGACGACCTTGTTCGCGCCGGAAAGGTCCTTTACATCGGCATCTCCGACGCCCCGGCCTGGGTGGTCGCCAAATCCAACATGCTCGCCGAACTCCGTGGCTGGACCCGCTACGTCGGACTCCAGATCGAATACAGCCTGCTTGAACGAACCGTCGAACGGGAACTCGTCCCCGTTGCAGCCGATCAGGACCTTACCATCGTCGCCTGGTCTCCCCTCCGCAGCGGTGTCCTCACCGGAAAATACCTCCCGGAAAATCGCAAGGAATCATCCGAGGGCCGGCTGAATACCGAGATGATGAAGGAATTCGTCGCCGAGGGTCCCAAGGACGAGGAGGTTGTGAGGGAAGTTCTCGCGATCGCCAACGAACTCGGCACCACGCCAGCCCAAGTCGCCCTCGCCTGGCTCCGCCACCGCCCGGTTCCGGTCATCCCGATCATCGGAGCCCGAAAGATCCATCAACTCGAGGACAACCTGCACTCACTCGAAATCACGCTCACCGCCGATCACATGCGCCGGTTGGACGAAGTCAGCGCGATCCCGCTCGGGTTCCCGCACAATTTCTTCGCCACTCCATTGGTACGCACCTTCTGCTACGGCGGCCTGCGCGACCGAATCCGCGCCTGACTCGCCCGCACGGTTGATCTGTAACACAGATAGTGCTCATATTGGCACTATCCGTGTTTGCCTCCGTCCATCTTCCTGCCTTCGCCCTCCAAGCGGTCCTCCGCTGGCGCGAAGAACTCTGGCCGACTCCGGTCGCAGTCGTCGACCCGGAGAGCGGGCTCCTTCTCGAACGCACCCTGCCCGCCGCCGCCCAAGGCGTCGACCGTGGGCTCACCGCCCCGCAATCCCTCGCCCGCTGTCCGTCCCTGCAGGTCCTGACACGCTCGGCCCGGCAGGAAAAAACCCTCACCGCCGTCCTCCTCGAGATCGCTTTGCGGCATTCGCCGTTCGTTGAGGACACGGCCTCCGGACTCGCCACACTCGACCTGCGCGGACTCCACCCGAAAATCTCCTGGCACGAAGTCGGCGACCGCATCGTCCAGGATCTCGCCACGGCCGGAATCCGCGCCACCGCCGCCCTCGCAAAAAATGCCGCCATCGCCCGCCTCGCCGCCCGCGAAGCCGACCCGGTTTGCGTCGTGCGCGACGCGCCGGAATTCCTCCGTCCCCTCCCCCTCACCTTCCTCGACCCTCCGTCGGAGCTTCTGGAAATCCTGCACAGTTGGGGCCTGCGCACGATTGGCGAGTTCCTCGCATTGCCATCCCAACAAACCCTCGACCGCCTCGGACCCGCCGCCCGCGAAATCTGGGCCACCGCCACCGGCCGCTCCCGACGTCCGCTCGCCCTCATCACCCCGGCCGAATCCTTCGAAGAAAGTTGCGATCTGGGCTACGCCGTCGAAACCACCGAACCCCTCCTCTTCCTCCTCCGGCGCTTCATCGATCAGCTCGCCGACCGCCTCCGCGCCCGCTGGCTCGTGGCGTCCCAAATGACGCTCACCCTCCCGCTCGACGACCGCAGCACACACGAGCGGACATTTTCCATCCCCGAACCAACCGCCCGCCCGGACGTCCTCTTCCGCATCGTCTCCACGCACCTGGAATCGCTCACGTTGCCGGAAAAACCCGTCGGACTCCACCTCCGCATCACCCCGGCTCCGCCGACCCGCCAGCAATTCGGACTCTTCGGTGCCGCCCTCCGCGACCCCAACCGCTTCGGCGAAACCCTCGCTCGGCTGGGCGCACTCGTCGGATCCGAAAATGTCGGCTTCCCCGAACCCGAAGACACCCACCGCCCGGACCGCGTCCGCCTTCTCGCACGCGTCGAGTGGACCCTCGAAGAATCCCCATCCCCCGACCGCCCGCTCCTCGGCCTCCCCCTCCGACGTTGCCGTCCACCGGTCGCCGCCAGCGTCCGTCTCCACGGCCGCACCCCGGCCCACATCTCCTCCCCGCTCGCCAACGGCCGCATCACCGAATCCCTCGGCCCATACCGCCTCTCAGGAAATTGGTGGGATCCCCAAGCCTGGCACACCGAGGAATGGGACATCGCCGTCTCCGACCACCTCTACCGCCTCACCCGCTCGCCCCAAGGCTGGCTCATCGAAGGCACTTATGACTAAGCACCTCTACCCCCAATGATTTAACCGCAGATTCACACAGATAAACGCAGATGATCCCAAACCATGAACTCGTCACAAGATCCCGAAACACACACCGTCATCGGCTTGGCCTTTTCCGTTCACAACGTTCGCATTCCTTACATCCGCGAAAAGCCCGTACCAGTCCATTATAAGTCGACCATTCTGCCATCTCCTTACCGTGCCGACTTCGTCTGCTTCGATGATCTATTGGTTGAACTCAAAGCCATCAAAGCCCTAACCACCATCGAAGACGCACAAGTCCTTCACTATATCAAAGCAACGCGCATCCAAAAAGCCCTCCTCCTGAACTTCGGCACACCGCGGCTGGAATTCAAACGCTTCATCAAATCCTACCCACCTCAAACCCTATCTGCGTAAATCTGCGTCCATCTGCGGTTCCATTTTTCTTAACCACAGATTCACGCAGATGAACGCAGATTACTCTCCAGCGTCAGTTCGCCTCCATCTCTCTTTCATGATCCCCGTCCGATGACCTACGTCGAGCTCCATGCCCGCAGTGCTTTCAGCTTCCTCCGTGGCGCCTCACAACCGGAGGAACTGGCTGTCCGCGCCGCGGAACTCGGGCTCGGCGGACTCACACTTTGTGATCGCGACGGACTCTACAGTGCGCCGCGCCTGTTGGCTGCCGGACGCGAACACGGGGTGCGCCCGATTGTCGGCGCGGAACTCACCTTGGAAGACGGCGTCATCCTTCCGGTCCTTGTCGCCACGCGCACCGGCTATCAAAACCTCTCGCGCCTCATCACCCGGGCCAAACTCCGCGGCTCAAAAACCGAATCCCCCGTCCGCTGGAACGAACTCGCGGAATTCTCCGACGGACTCCTCGCCCTCACCGGCGACGCCGAGGGCGTGCTGGATCCGGACCGGCCGGACCTCTCGCGCGAACGCCTGGAACGATTGGTCAAAACATTCGGCCGGTCGAATGTCTTCGTCGAAATCGAACGCCACCTCATCCGCGGCGAGGAACGCCGACAAACCTTCGTCCGCGACGTGGCCTCCACCGCCGGATTGCTCCTCATCGCCACCAACAACGTCCTCCTGCACGAACGCCACCGTCGACCCGTGCAGGACATGTTCACCTGCCTGCGCCATCACACAACGCTGTCCAAAGCCGGACGCCTCCTCGCACAAAATGACGAACGCCATCTGAAAGACGCCCGCACGATGCGTGCGCTCTTCGCCGACCTGCCCGAGGCCGTCGAGAATACCCATCGCGTCGCCGACCGCATCGAGTTCTCACTGGAAAATCTGGGCTATGAATTCCCGAAGTTCCCCGTCCCGGAGGGCGACACGATGGATTCGTTCCTCCGCCGCGTCACCTTCGCGGGAGCCCGGGCCCGCTACGGCCACCTCTCGCCGAAAGTCCGCCGCCAGATCGAGTTCGAGCTCGCCCTCATCGCCAAGCTCGGTTTCTCCGGCTACTTCCTCATTGTTTGGGATCTCGTCAACTATTGCACCGAGAGTGCCATCCTTGTGCAAGGCCGCGGCAGCGCGGCCAATAGCGCTGTTTGCTACAGCCTCGGCATCACGGCCTGCGACCCGATTGCCTGCAATCTCCTCTTCGAACGCTTCCTGAGCGAAGGCCGCAAATCCTGGCCGGATATCGATCTCGACCTCCCGAGCGGCGAACGCCGCGAACAGGTCATCCAGGAAGTCTACCGCCGCTATGGCAAACACGGCGCGGCCATGACCGCCAATGTCATCACTTACCGCGGCCGCAGCGCGATGCGCGAGATCGGCAAAGTGCTCGAGTTCTCGGAGGAAACGATCAGCCGGTTCTCCAGCCTCTTTGCCAATGGCGACTTCCCGCACACGATGGATCTCGAGTCTCAACTCACGCAGGCCGGCGTCCCGCGCAACCATCCGCAGGCCGCCGCAGCCGCCTCGCTCTACCGTCAGATCTACGGCCTCCCGCGCCACCTCGGCCAGCACTCCGGCGGCATGATCATTTGTCAGAACGACCTCGGAGCCATCGTCCCGATCGAAAACGCCTCCATGCCCGGCCGCGTCGTCGCCCAGTGGGACAAAGACGATTGCGAAGACCTCGGCATTATCAAAGTCGACCTCCTCGGACTCGGCATGATGGCCGCCATGCAGGACACGCTGGAAATCTGCCGCGAACGCGGACGACCGGTCGATCTCGCCACGATTCCCAAGGATGATCCGGCCACGTACGCCCTCCTCCAGGCCGCCGACACCATCGGCACATTTCAGGTCGAGAGTCGCGCGCAGATGGCGACCCTGCCGCGCCTGAAACCCAAATGCTTCTACGATGTCGTCGTCGAAGTTGCACTCATCCGCCCCGGTCCGATCCAAGGCCAGATGGTCCACCCCTACCTGTCACGACGCGACGGACTCGAACCCGTGACCTATTTCGACGAACGCCTCATCCCCGTGCTCGAACGCACGCTCGGCGTCCCGCTCTTTCAGGAACAATTGCTCAAGATGTCGATGGTCATGGCCGACTTCAGCGGGAGCGAGGCTGAGGAACTCCGGCGCGCCCTCAGCTTCCACCGCTCGCAGGAACGCATGTCCAAGGTCTGCGTCAAACTCCTCGCCAATATGAAAGCCAAGGGCGTCCCACAAGACGTCTGCGACAAAATTGTCCAGTCGGTCCAATCGTTCGCCGTCTATGGCTTCCCCGAAAGCCACGCCATTAGCTTCGCCCTCATTGCTTATGCCAGCTGCTGGTTGAAAGTTCACCGGGCCCCGGAATTCTACTGCGGCATCCTCAACAACCAACCGATGGGGTTTTACAGTTCCGCCACCCTCATCCGCGATGCGAAATCCCACGGCGTCCAGGTCCGCCCGGTGCTCGCCACCACATCCGATTGGGCGTGCCGGGTCGAAGACGATGGCTCGCTAAGACTCGGACTCTGCCTCGTGCGCGGACTCGACCGCGCGACCGGTGAGCGGCTTGTCACCGAGCGCACCCGCCAGCCCTTCGCCTCGCTCGAGGACTTCCGCCTGCGCGTCCGCCCCGAAAAACCCACCCTCCGCACGCTCGCCCGCATCGGCGCCCTCAATGGCCTCGTCGAACACCGGCGGGACGGACTCTGGAAAGTCGAAGCCCCGCTCCACCCGGACGAACTCCCGCTCTTCGCCGACCAAACCAACTCGGCGCCGCTCGCCCCGATGAACCCCGCCGAACGCCTGCAAGCCGACTTCGCCGGCACCGGCGTCACCACCGGCCCGCATCCCATGGCGCTCCTCCGACCGTCCATCCCCGACATCATCCCCGCCGCCGAATTGTTCGACCACCCGGATGGCGCCCTGGTCGACATCGGCGGCATGGTCATCTGCCGTCAGCGTCCCGGCACTGGCAAAGGCGTCGTCTTCATCAGCCTCGAAGACGAAACCGGCGTCTCCAACGCCATCCTCTACGCCGCCTTCTTCGAAAAACACCGCCTCCTTGTTACCCAGGAACCCTTCCTCCGCATCACCGGAAAACTCCAGATTCACCAAGGCACCGCCCACGTCATCGCCCAATCGATCACCCGCCTCGACCGCCACCTCCCCGCCCCCGCCTCACACGATTTCCATTAGGGCACAGCGTCGGAACCACGGAGGACACAGAGAACACGGAGGAGGTTCGAAACACGAAGAACGCGGAGTTCACGAAGCGATCTCGTTTCAAATACCCCGGACCCGCAAACGCCACCTACCGCCCGAGGCGGATTGGGCCACCGGCAGACTCAGGATCAACGGCACGACCGCGGCGGGTGCAGCGGAGTCGGCCTTCACGGACGAGGACGGCAGCCACGGCGCGGACCGCCGGCATCAATGGGCGCCAGTCGGTCGTGAGTCGACGGGCCACTTCCGATGGACAAAATGTGCCCGGCCGCGAGGCGGCGAGCGTCTCGATCTCCCGGCGGATTTCATCATCGGAAATCATTTGAGCTCTTTCGAAACGGCGGCCCAGAACGGAAAGAACCCGCGCGTCGCCCGTCGAAAGTGCCGCTCGTCCCAGGCCCGCCGGACAAACGTGCAAGAAACCCGGCTTTGCAGCTCGGCGGCGAGTGCTTGGGCGGGCCCGACAAATGGCGCGAACGCCACCACCGGCCGCCCGCCCGACAGCCCAACGAATTCGTCAACGCTGGAGACGACGTGCGCCGGACACCCGAAGTGCGCCGATGCACGCCGGAGTCCGTCATCCATCGCCGTTCTCCGAAACCGGCTGACTCGATCCGCGGTCGGCCCGATTGCGACAACAAACGTCGGACGCGCTGAAGCCAGCGGGCCGACTTCGGGCAGAAGATCATCCTCGTGCAGCCAAAGCACGCACGGGGCGTCCGGCCCACCGGATTCCACCGGCACTAGCGGCCGCACGTTGAGGTCCGCGTATTCATGAACCTCAACGGCCGACACGCGCCCATCTTCCAGACGTTCCAAACCGTCGGACTCAAGCGAATCGCAGTATTTTTCGAGATTCGAACGCCGCACGAGGTAGGTTTTTCCTTTCGTCTGGAGTCCGGCGACCCAGCGCCAGCTCAGCGTGTTGCTGGCTGGGTCGGCGTCGTTCAGGTGTTCCAGATAATGCGCCGCCCCGAGTTCCCACGGGAGCCGCTCAACGTGGATCCAGAACGACGCCCACCACATCCGGGCATGATTGTGAACATAGCCGGTCTCGAGGAGCTCACGCGCAAAGCGATCCATCGCCGCCACACCGCTCCGTCCCGCCGCCACATCGTCCGCGCGCTTCAGAACGTCCGTCGGTTGATGCGTCCGCAAATCGTCCACCCGCTGCACAAACGAATCCCAGACCCCCGGCCGCGCTTCGAGCCAGCCCTTCCAGTACGTCCGCCAGACCATTTCCTGCAGCCACTTTTCGATGCGGGAAAACGGATGCGCCGCCAGCGAGCGCTCGACCACTTCTTCCTCGAGGATCAGTCGGTGCCGGATGGCTGCCGAGAGCAAAGAAACCGCCGGCCTCCCAACATAGTTCCTGCCGGCGGCATAAGCTGGCATGCGCGGGACGAAATCCTCCAGGGCCGCCAGCGCTTCTTCGCGCGTGGACGGGATCATGCCGCCAACCGGCCGGCGACGAAGTCCGGCATGCGCACGTTCACCCGCGCCCGCAGGCGGCTGAGCAACGAATACAAACCGAAGAACGCGCGGTTCACATAAATCGTGTCCGGCGATCCCCGGCGTCCGCGCAGCGTGCGCAGGACATTGTCTTTCCGGCTCTCCTCGCCGAGTTCGTAAATCTCGCGAAGAAACGACTCGTCGCCGAAATCAAACCGCCCTGCATGGAACGGCCGGGCGAGCAGCCCCAGCCACCGTCGGCACGACGCCACCACACGGGCGCGATCGGCAGCAGAGTCTCCCTCCAGCACAACATCCATGTCCTCCAAAGCAGCCATCAGCGCCGCGTCATCGTGCAGGAGACCCGGATCGACAAAGCGAAATTGCCTTTCGTAGAACGCGGCATCGATCTCCTTCGTGCACCCGAAGTCCAAGACCCACACCTCGCCGTCCCGGATGACAAAGTTCCCCGGGTGCGGGTCGGCGTGGAACACGCGCATTTCGTGGACCTGGTGATGGTAGAAATCCCAGAGCGCCTGGCCCACGCGGTCGCGTTCGTCCTGGCCAGCGGGTCCGTCGGCAAAACGGTCGAGCGTCTCACCATCCACCCAATCCATCGTGAGAATCTTCGCCGTGCAAAGTTCCGGCAAATACGCGGCAAATCGAACACCCGGGATGTGCCGGCAGGCGGCTGAAATTTCCTCCGCGTTCCGCCGTTCGCGCACGTAGTCGGTTTCCTCCAGAAGCTTGCTTTCGACCTCCCGGAAATAGTCGGCGATGTCGGACTCCCGCAGTCCAAGAATCTGGAGGGCAAACGGCTTCACGATCCGCAGATCGCTCTGCAGGCTCTCTGCGACGCCCGGATATTGCACTTTCACAGCCAGCTCGCGTCCGCCTTTCCGAGCGCGGTGCACTTGGCCAATGGATGCTCCATGCACCGCCTCGCGGGTGAATGCATCGAAGAGCTCGTGCGGGTCGCGACCGAACTCCCGTCGGAATGTCCGCGCGACCAACGGATACGAAAGCGGCGGCGCCGAATGCTGCGCCTGCGCAAACGTCCGCGCATAGGCGGCCGGCAGGAGGTTTTGGTCGATGCTCAGCATCTGCGCCAGCTTCAGCGGCCCGCCTTTCAACTCGCTGAACGTCTTGAAGATCGCGCCCGCATTTTCCTCGTCCAACGTATCCGTCGCGTTGCCCAGCGCGCGGCGTCCGTAGTGCTTGAGATAGTTCAGTCCGACCTGCGCACCGGTGCCCGCGAGACTGACCATGCGTGTGACCGGCGTCGACCGGATCGAGTCCTGCGCCGTCATGCGGGCCGCGCAAAGACAAACTTCGCGAAATCCAGCGCGGAATCGAACGCCTGCGTCCGAAGCAGATCAAATGCCAGCGCGACCGACTTCTCGATGAACGCATCAGTGCGCTCGTATCCGGAACTCGCGTCCTTCAGGTGAAAATCCACCACTGCGCGGAAGTGAAGAAAGAACGCCTCCGGAGACGCCTCACGCAACATCCCCCTTTCTGCAATTTCGCCGGTCGCATGACCGTGCTCGATCACCGGTCCGATAAATTCCTTGAATCCCAGTTCCAACCCGCGCAGCCGGGCCGGACGCGGGATCGGACCGCACCGTTCCACCCGCTGGAGGAGCAGACTCCGCCAGGCGAGCGATTCCTCGCAGAAGGCAAAAAGAAACGTCAGCAGCCGCTGCCGCGAGGTGAAGCCGGCCCACTCCGGCCCCGCGACAACTGCCCCGGCCACCCGCGCCACCAGCCCCCGCCACATCTCGCTTTCGAGCGCATCGAAGTTCGGGAACTCGGCAAAAAACGCGCGTTCCTCCAACCCGAGGTCGCGGGTGAACTTGAAAACCGAAGCCGGCGGACCGCCGTGCTCCAGCAAATGATCACGATAGGCAGAAAGAAGACGTTCGCGCGTTTCCATCGAGCATCGTTACGCCCCACCAACCGATTCGGTTCCGCCAATGTCGCATGAGGATCGCAAACACCCACCGCGGGGAACAAACCACGGAGGACACAGAGAACACGGAGGAGGTTGGAAACACGAAGAACGCGAAGCTCACGAAGTGGGCATTCCAAAATTCCGCCATTCCGCCGCAAACCACTTCCATCGAATGGCATCGTATTTCACAACCGGTAAACTGGGGGTCAGTGTGCAGTTCCTTCCATGCCACGCAGAGTTTCCATCAGACCGGGCGTGGGGCATCATCTGCAGAAATCCTTTTCGTCGGCGGTTGAATTCTGTCGCCATCAGCCGGGGCATTTACGGCCTGCGGCCGAATTCGAAATTTGAAATGAGGAATTCGGAATGAATTGGCCATGCGGGTGAGGCATTCTGAAATCCCCGCCTTCCGGTCTCCGGTCTCCTTCCTGTCCAGTCTAAGTTCTTCTGCTTGCGCGGAAGATGGCTTCGCAGGTGGCGGGGGAGCGGAGGGGGATTTCGGAGTGCGGGGGGTGGAAGGTGGCGAGGGCGTCTTTGAGGGCTTCGCGGACGGAGATGGCGAGCATGAGCGGGGGTTCGCCGACGGCTTTGCTGTTGTGGATGGTGCCAGGCTGGGCGGCGTCGGCGAGGAATTGGATGCGGAACTCGGGCGGGGTGTCGCCGATGCTGGGGATTTGGTAGGTGCTGGCGCCGTGGCTCAGCAATCGGCCGTGTTCGTTCCAGAGGAGTTCTTCGCCGGTGAGCCATCCCATGCCCTGGATGAATCCGCCTTCGATCTGTCCGCGGTCGATGCCTTCGTTGAGGGAATTTCCGACATCGTGGAGGATGTCGACGCGGCGGACGCGGGATTGTCCGGTGAAGACATCGATCTCGACTTCGGTGACGGCGGCTCCGCAAGCAAAGTAGTAGAACGGCCGTCCGCGACCTTTGGCGCGGTCGTAGTGGATTTCGGGCGTTCGATAGTATCCGGTCGCACTGAGCGAAATCCGTCGCAGGTAGGCTTCGGCAACGAGTTCGTTGAAGGAAACGGTCACGCGTCCGTCGCAAGTGACGGAGCCATTTTCAAACCGCACGCGGTCGTCGGAGGCGTGGGAATCGCCGCGGTTCGAGAGCATCTCGGCGGCGAGCGGGGCGAGGCGGGCGCGGAGGGTTTCGCAGGCATTGCGGACGGCGGCGCCATTGAGGTCGGCCCCGCTGGATGCGGCGGTGGCGGAGGTATTGGGCACCTTGTCGGTGCGGGTCTGCATGATTTTGATCCGCGCGGCGGGGAGGCCGAGTTCCTTTTCGGCGACGCCGAGGATCTTGGTGTGGAGCCCTTGGCCCATCTCGGTACCGCCGTGGTTCACTTGCACGGTGCCGTCGCCGTAGATGAGCACGAGCGCGCCGGCCTGGTTGTAGGGAGTATAAGTAAACGAAATGCCAAATTTCACCGGCGTCATCGCAATCCCGCGCCGGCGGGTCTTGGATTCGCGGTTGAACGCGGCGAGTTCCTCGCGGCGGGCGTCGAGCTGTGACGAAGCGCGGAGTTCCGACCAGATCCGTCGGATGCGTTGGTCGCCGATGTCCTGGCCGTAATGGGTCGTGTTGGTCTCGCCGGTGCCGCGGTAGAGGTTGCGTTCGCGGATGTCCTCCGGCCGACGGCCGAGCCGGCGCGCGATGCGGTCGAGGATTTCTTCAATGACCAACATGCCCTGCGGGCCGCCGAAGCCGCGGAAGGCGGTTTGCGAGGTCAGGTTGGTCTTGCAAACGCGTCCGCGGAAATCGACGGCCGGGATGAAATAGGCATTGTCGAGGTGGAAGAGCGCGCGATCGCAGATCGGGAGCGACAGGTCGAGGCTCCAGCCGCCATTGGCAAACAATTCCACCGAGGCGGCAAGCAGGTCGCCCTCGTCCGAATACCCGACCCGGAACCGCGCGAGGAACGGATGGCGTTTGCCGGTGATCTCGAAATCCTGGTCGCGATTGAACCGCGCACGGCACGGACGGCCGGTCACGTGCGCGGCCAGCGCCGCCAGCGCCGCGGCTCCGGCTCCCTGGGTTTCCTTCCCGCCGAATCCCCCACCCATCCGCGGACTGCGCACGACGATCTGGTGGCGCGGTCTGTCGAGGACGCGGGCGACGATGAGCTGGATTTCGCTCGGATGCTGCGTGGATGAATGGACGAGCATTCCGTCGTCCTCGGATCGCTCGGCCCAAGCCGCCTGCGTCTCGAGGTAGAAATGTTCCTGTCCGCCAAAGGCAAACGTCCCATCGAGCACATGTGGCGCGGCGGCGAGTGCGGATGCAGCGTCCCCGCGGCGGATCACCGAGGCCTCGGTGTGAAACGAATCATCCTGGATCGCCTGGTCGATGGTGACGACGGCGGGAAGCGGTTCGTAATCGATGACGACTGCCGCCGCTGCTGCCCGCGCGGCTTCGGGTGTTTCGGCGACGATGGCCACGACCGGATGGCCGATGTATTGGACTTCCTTGTCCGCAAGCAGGATTTCATCGAGCCGCGAACAGCCGATATCATTCACGCCGGGCACGTCGGATGCGGTGAGCACGGCGGCGACACCGGGAAGCGACCGGGCGGCCGCGACATCAACGCGCACGATGCGGGCATGCGCGTGCGGCGAGCAAACCGGCCACACGACCAACGTGCCGCGTTTGATTGCCTCGTCGTCGACATACTCGGCCGATCCGGTGACGTGCCGGACCGCGCTTTCGTGGCGGTGGGCTTCGACCGTTGAGCCCTCGCCGAATCCATCGATCACTGCGGTGGACTGCTCCGGTTCGGGTTCGGCAAACGCTTTCGCCAGCAACTCGGCGGTGAGCGCACGGCGGAACTCTGCCGAGCCGCGTCCGTCGGTGATCGGCGCGAATTCGTCGATGAGGATCGCCTGTGCGGTGGCGACCCTTTCGGCGCTCCATGGACGGCCCGCCAAAAACGCCGCGGTGTTCCGGGCGAGAACGGGCGTCGGCGCCACGCCACCAAAGGCCAGCCGGGCGGCAACTACATTGTCAACAGCATCCAGATCAACGCAGATTCCGGCCGAGACGATGCTGATATCCATCTCGCGGCGTTTGGAAACCTTGAACGCCCGGGCGATCCGCCGCGCGCCTGGGATCGCGCGTGGAACCCGCACGCAGCGGACGATTTCGCCGGGTTCGAGGACGGTTCGGCGGTAGCCGGTGAAAAATTGTTCGAGCGGGATCTCGCGCGATCCGGCGGCCGACTCGAGAACGATGCGGGCATCGAGCGACAGCAGAACGGGAGCGGTATCGCCGATCGGCGACGCCGTCACCAAATTCCCGCCGAGCGTCGCGCGATTCCGGACCGGACGGGACGCGAACCAGCGCAGCATTTCCCGCAGGGATGGCAGGGGCACGCGGTCGAGCACGTCGGTGAGCGGAAGGTTCGCTCCGATCTCGATCCAATCCTCATCGACGCGAATCTCCTGCAACTCGGGGATCCCTTGCAGGTGGATCAAGACCGGGAATTCCCGGAACATCTTCGCGACTTCCACGCCGATCTCGGTCCCGCCTGCCAGCAGGCGCGCGCCTGGGTTTTGCGCCATCGCTTCGAAGAGTTCCGGCAGCGATGTGGGACGGAGAAAAATGGTTCCGGGTGTTTCATATCCAACCGGCTCGAGGTGCGTCCCCTCGCCTTCGAGCATCCGTCCGAATTCGTCGGCGCGCTTTTGGTCCGGCGGAGTCGATTGCCACGCCTGAGCCGCGGCCTGGCGGATCGGACGGTAGCCGGTGCATCGGCAGAGGTTGCCGCAGAGGTGATCGTTGAGATCGTCCAACGACCGCACATCCTCGCGGTAGTAGCCCTCGAAGAGCGATGCGATGAACCCCGGCGTGCAATAGCCGCACTGCGACCCGTAGCAATCCACCACCGCCCGCTGCACGGGATGCAGTCCCTTTGCGCCGATCCCCTCGACCGTCCACACGTCGCGTCCGGCCAGACTCGGCAGGAGGGCGATGCAGCTGTTGATCGATCGGAAAACGCGCCGCCCGTCCGCATCGCGCTCGACGACGACCACCGTGCAGGCCCCGCAATCGCCTTCCGCGCAGCCTTCCTTCGCCGCCGTGAGCCCGCGCCCGCGCAGCCAGTTCAGGAGTGTCGTGTTCGGATGGACACCGCAGATCGTGACGGGCTCGCCATTTAGGCGCAGGGAGATGGAGGGCATTCGGGGAAGTTTTAAGTTTTAAGAATTATGTTTTAAGCTGCCGACGAGCTGGATGAGCGGGATTCTTGTTCATCCTTCTTTTCCTGTTCATTCTGTCAAAAACTCCTTTGGCTGTCGGGGAATTGTGACGATCGACGATATCAACCATCTGCCACGTGCGGAATTTGAAGCACGAATTGGACCAATCTTCGAGCATTCGCCGTGGATCGCGTCGGCCGCTTGGGAACGGCGGCCGTTTGCGTCGCGCGAGGATTTGCTCGCCGCGTTGTTCGAGGCGGTCGAGGCGGCGGGGGCGGACCGGTTGATGGATTTGATTCAGGCGCATCCGGATTTGGTCGGCCGTCTGGCGCGCCAGGGAGCACTCACCAAGGAATCCACAAAGGAACAAGCGAGCGCCGGGCTCCTGACGCTGGACGCGGTGACGGTGGCGCGGTTCGAGGAACAGAACACGGCTTATCGCAAGCGGTTCGGGTTTCCTTTCATCATCTGCGCGCGGTTGAATTCGGTCGATACGATCCTGCAGGCGTTCGAAGCCCGCTTGACGAACACCCGGGAGGACGAGATGCGCGCCGCCTGGAACGAGATCCGGAAGATTGCGGCGTTGCGGCTGGAGGATTTGATGGCGACCTCCTGACCGGCGCGCCCCGGTCTTGCCAAAAGCGGCGGTTCCGCCTATGCCGCGATGATGCTGACCATTGAGATCCTCTTGGGCATTTTTCTGGGCGGTGTGTTTTACATTTGCGGTCTCGCGTTGCTGCAGGGTTTTTTCACTGTCGCGCCCAATGAACGGGCGGTCCTGACGAGTTTCGGCCGGGCCCACCGGATCGGCAAATCGACGACCCTCGACACGCCGCTGGCGGAGGAACTTTCAGCCTCCGATCGTTCGCGTTTTGTCTATCCCCAATTGCAGGTCATCGGGCCCGGCGGGCCGTATTTCCGCTGGCCATGGCAGAAGGTCTACAAGGTCAATGTCGCGATCGTCACTGCGAGCCTCGCGTACGATCCCGAGACACCGACGGCCAACCAGAACGGCATGGTCCTCGAAGCGGTCACGCGCGACCAGCTCAACATCGGCGTGACCGGTCAGATCCGGTTCGGCATTTCAGAGTCCAATCTGTATGCCTACCTGTTCGGCGTGAAAAACCCCATCGCGCACGTGATGGGCTTCTTCGTCTCGGTCCTCCGCGAACGCATTGCAAACTTTCAGGCACCGGCGGCTCTGACGGAAACTGGAGCGCCAGTGGCGAACCTGCCCTTTGAAGGCATTTCGATCAACGACCTCCGCAAGAACCTGAACCTCCTCAACGAGGAAATGGACCGCGAATGCCGCTCGTCGGAGGCGCGATACGGGATCAAACTGGACTCGTCATTGATCACGGGCATCGACCCGCCGCAACAAATCGAATCCGCACTCGCCGCGATCAACACCGCGCACAACGAGGTTTTCTCGGATGTCAGCGTGGCGCAGGCCCTCGCGGATCAGCGGATCGAAGAATCCAAGCGGGCGGTCGAGATTCAAACCATGAAGGCCGAAGCCGAGGTCGAACCCCTCCGCTGGCTCGCTGAACAACTCCGGCTCCTCCGCGAAAGCGGACCGGATGCGATCTCCGGTTACCTCCGCAACGTGCGGCTCGACCTCTACCAACAGGCGAAAAACATTTTCGTACACACCAGGTCATGACCTTTCTCGTCACTGTCATCGTCACGATGCTCGTGTTGGCATTCGCCGTTCCACTCGTGCTCTCGCTCAGCCGTTTCTTCTGCCTGCATGCCATCGTGAACGAATGCGAGGCGCAGGTGTTCCTGCTCTTCGGCCGGGTGATCGGTGTTCTTTCGGAACCCGGGCTCCACATTTTGCCGACGGCTCTCGGGCCGCACTGCCTGCTCGTCCGTTTTTTCGGAAGCGTCCAGCGCGTCGACCTCCGGCTCGATCAGGAATACCTGCGCAGCCAGCCGGTCAACTCCGAGGAAGGCACGCCGATGGGCATCGGTGTTTGGTATGAGATGCGTGTGAGCGATCCGGAGAATTTCCTCTTCAAAAACACCGACCCGCAGGGTTCTCTCCGGGCCAACGTGCGAAATGCCGCCGTCCGCTGCCTGAGCAACATGCCGCTCCAAAACCTTCTCGAAGACCGGCACGCCATGAGCCGGAAAGTCCGCGAGGAAGTCTCGCCGAAATCGCAGGCCTGGGGGTACTCGCTCGGGTCGGTCTACATCCGCAAAGTCCACTTCCGCGATGCCGCGATGATCGCCCAGATTGAACAAAAGGTCGTCAACCGCCTCCGACAGGTCACGTCGGCCATCCGGCAGGAAGGCGCCAACCAGGTCGCCGTCATCAAGAGCAGTGCTGAGCGCACCGCTGCTGTCGAGTTTGCCCGAGCCGCAGCGGTGCGGCCGTTCATCGTCGGAAAGGCGATCCAGGAAGTCGCCCATGACCAGGAAATCCTCCATGCGGTTTTCGAAATCCTGGAAACCGAGAAAATGCTCGACGGTGACGTCAACCTCACTCTCCTGCCGCGCGAGACCCAGTGGCTTGCGCAACTCCTTGCCGCACAGCCCCAGAGCACGACACCCGCAACTTCCCCGGAGCCCCCGGTTCCGCCGGCCGCTCCGCCCGTCCTTCCCGCCCCCGGGCATTGAACCCTCGCCAAAGATCCCGACACCGCCATCCACCAGCCCGGGCGGCGCGTAAAACAAAATTGAAAAATTCCGTGCAGACGGCGCGGAAATTCCTCTAGTTTCCTTCGACCTTGACCTTGATTTTCGTCAATGACAGCCACCACTGCTGATTCCTCCCTGCCCGGACACGCCCACGACGAGCACCACGACGTGGGCTTTTTCCGGAAATACCTCTGGACCTACGATCACAAGATGATCGGCCTCCAATATCTCTGGACGGCGCTCTTTTTCCTACTCATCGGCGGCGGCCTTGCGCTGGGCGTCCGTTACCAACTTGCGGTTCCGGGCGCGGAGATTCCGATCATCGGCCGGTTCCTGCCGAACACGCTGGCGGTCGACGGTGTCATGGTGCCGGGCGGCTACAACATGCTCGTCACGATGCATGCGACGGTGATGGTGTTTTTCGTCATCATGCCGCTGCTTATCGGGGCATTTGGGAATTACCTGATCCCGCTCCAGATCGGTGCCGGGGACATGGCCTTCCCGCTGCTGAACGAGCTGAGCTACTGGCTTTACGTTCTCTCCGGCGTGGTCCTGATGGCGGCGTTCTTCGTTCCGGGCGGGGCGCCAAATACGGGATGGACGGCGTATGCGCCGTTGAGTTCGGTGGCGGCTTATAATGGCGTCCAGATCGGCCAGAGCCTTTGGGCGGTGGCGATTTTTATCAACGGTCTCTCGTCGATCGCCGGCGCGACGAATTACATCACGACGATCGTCAACATGCGGGCGCCCGGCATGAAAATGTTCCGCATGCCGCTGCCGGTGTGGTCGCTTTTCATCACAGCGATCCTCCTCCTGCTCGCCGTGCCGGTTTTGTCCGCGGCGGGTGCAATGCTTTTCGCCGACCTGAACTTCGGCACGTCCTTCTTTTCGCCGGCCGGAGGTGGCCAACCGCTCCTCTGGCAGCACCTGTTCTGGTTCTTCGGTCACCCAGAAGTTTACATCATGATCCTCCCGGCCATGGGGCTGGCTTCGGAGATCATCTCGGTCCACTCGCGCAAGCCGATCTTTGGCTACAAGGCGATGGTCTGGGCGATGGTGGCGATCGGTTTCCTCGGCTTTATCGTCTGGGGCCATCACATGTTTGTGAGCGGCATGAATCTCACGCTCAGCGCGACATTTTCGGTCTCAACGATGATCATCGCGGTCCCCTCGGCGATCAAAACATTCAACTGGCTGGGCACGGTCTGGCGCGGTTCGATTGAGTTCACGACAGCGATGTGCTTTGCGCTCGCGTTTGTCTCGATGTTCGTGATCGGCGGGCTTAGCGGCATTTTCATGGCGTCCACGCCGGTCGACCTCTTTGTCCACCACACGTATTTCATCGTCGCGCACATCCACTACGTTCTTTTCGGCGGCAGTATCTTTGCGGTGTTCGCGGCCGTGTATTTCTGGTTCCCGAAAATGTTCGGCCGGATGATGAGCGAGTTCTGGGGCAAGATACATTTCGTCCTCACGTTCATCTTCTTCAATCTGACCTTCTTCCCGATGCACAACCTCGGCCTCGGCGGCATGATGCGCCGAATCGCCGATCCGATGGTCTACGAACACCTGCGGCAATTGCAGCCGCTGAATCAAATTTCGACCATCGGGGCCATGGGGCTCGGACTGACTACGCTGATCTTCCTCGGGAACATGATCTGGGCACTCACGAAGGGCCCGAAAGCCCCGGCAAACCCGTGGCACGCCAACACGTTGGAGTGGACGGTTCCCTCGCCTCCCGGACACGGCAACTTCCCGAAGACGCCCACGGTTTACCACGGCGCCTACGAATACAGCGTGCCCGGCATCGAAAAGGATTACCTGCCCCAAAACGAACCCGCGCCCGAATCGGCCCGGCTCGAATCCCACTAGCCGATGGCGGCCGCTGCCTTCAGCCCGGCCCGCCAAGGCCTGCACATCTGGGCGATCCTCACTCTGGCCGCCACGTTTTTTCTGCTCTGCAGCGGCGGGATCGTGACGTCCAAAGGCGTCGGCATGTCGGTGCCCGACTGGCCGACGACCTACGGCTATAACATGTTTCTGTTCCCGATCAGCCGCTGGGTCGGAGGGATTTTTTATGAACACGCCCACCGCCTCATCGCGTCCGGCGTGGGCCTCATGACCATGATCCTCGCCGGATGGATGCTGGCTTCCGAACCCCGCCGCTGGGTAAAAATGCTCGGGATCGTCGCCTTTGTCGGGGTCTGCATTCAGGGCCTCCTCGGCGGTCTGCGCGTCACGCTCTACAAAGACGAGATCGGCATTTTCCACGCCCTTCTCGCCCAAGCCTTTTTCTGCCTCATCGGCATTCTCACGGTTGTCACCAGCCGGAAGTTTGTCGAGAACCGCTGGGATGTGCTCGTGCCGGATGGCGGACTGCGCCACTGGGCACTTGGGGCAACCGTGTTGATATTTCTCCAACTCGGACTCGGCGCCACCATGCGCCACGAACACGCTGGACTCGCCATCAAGGACTTCCCGCTGGCGTATGGCGCCGTCATTCCCGACACGTCCGCCGAAGCAATTGCCCGGATCAATGTCGAACGCGAGGCCGCTGGCGAAATGCCGACGAATGCCGAATTCATCTGGGTTCAAATGGCCCACCGGGCTGTGGCCGTCCTGATCGTCGTCGCCGTCGGCGTGGTCACGTGGCGCGCGTTCCACTTCGCCAATGCCCGCGTGATCCGCGGATGGTCCGTGGCGTGGGCTGCCTGCGTGGCCGGTCAGATCGTGCTGGGTGCCTGGACGATCTGGTCAAACAAAGCGGCGGATATCGCGACCTCTCACATGGCCCTTGGAGCGCTCACGCTCCTCCTCGGTGTTGTCTTCTGTTTCCGCCTCTTCCGCTCGTCGGACACCAATCGGTTCCGCTCCCCCAATCCGCAGCCACTTCCGCAGGGCGTCGTATGAAGTCCGCCACCGCCATCGCCACAGACCGGAGCGAATCACTCGTCTCTGACATCCTGACGCTGGTCAAAGCCCGGCTCTCCCTGCTCGTCCTTATCACGACTTTGGTCGGATTCCTGATCGGATGGCGCGGGCCGATGGACTGGGTGCTCCTGAGCGCGACAATCGTCGGCACCGCCCTCTGCGCTGCCGGTGCCGCCGCCCTCAACCAATGGTGGGAACGCGACTTGGACGCGCGGATGAAACGCACCAAAAACCGTCCCCTCCCCGCCGGCCGCCTCCGTCCGACCGACGCCCTTGTCTGCGGGCTTGTCTTCTCCATTTCCGGACTCGTCCTGCTTTTGGGCTTCACGAACATCCGGGCCGCATTTCTCGCGTTTGCGACGATCGCCATTTACATTTTGGTCTACACGCCGATGAAGCGGGTCAGCTCGCTCAATACGCTGGTCGGCGCGGTGCCCGGCGCTCTACCGCCGCTGATCGGATGGCTTGCCGCCCGCGGATCCTACCAACTCGAGGGCTGCCTGCTGTTTGCGATCCTGTGGTTTTGGCAGATGCCTCACTTCCTGGCCATCGCCTGGATGTATCGGGAAGACTATGCGAACGCCGGGTGTGTCATGCTCCCGGCGAGCGACCCCGACGGCTCGCTGACCGGCCGCCAGTCGGTTCTCTACGCGCTGTGCCTTCTGGTCATTTCGTTGATTCCCGGTCTGATGGGCTTTAACTCGCCCGTTTATTTCTTCGGCGCATTGATCCTGGGAACGGCGTTTGCATGGTTCGCGCTGCGTTTCCTTTTGATCCGCGACCGCGCATCGGCCCGGCGGTTGTTTTTTGCCTCGATCGTCTATCTGCCGGTTGTCCTTGGGCTTCTGGTCGCCACCAAGCAATGAAACGCAACAATGTCCTCTTGATGACGGGCCTTTGGGCCTTTGCCGCATTCCTTTGCGGCCTGGTTCTTTTCCTCATGTTCCTCCGCGGCCCGGCGGTCGCCCTTTGATTTTCGTTATGTCCAGCGCCACACTCACCCACGACCAACACTCCGGAGCTAATCAAGCGACCGCCAAGTTCGGCATGATCATGTTCCTGATCTCCGAAGGCATGCTCTTCGCCGGGCTCATCACCTCTTACATCGTCCTCCGCTGGGTGGAAGGCGGATTCCCCTGGCAGCCGGATTCAGTGTGGCCCCCTGCCGGTGCGCCGCATCTGCCGGTCCTCCTCACCAGCATCAACACCGTATTCCTCGTCACCAGCAGCTTTACCCTTCATTTCAGCGAGGTGCAGGTCAATCGCGGGAAGTCCGGCCTGCCGCTGCTGTTCGTCACCATCGTTCTCGGTGCCCTGTTCGTTGGCATCCAATGCTACGAATGGGCCCACCTGCACCATGAAGGCCTCTGGTTCAACCAGCACGGCATCTACGGCGCCTCGTTCTTTGTCATCACCGGCTTCCACGGTGCGCACGTCGCCGTGGGTGTGCTGCTGTTGGTGTGGTGCTTCCTGCGCCAGGCTCTGACGCGTTGCTTTACGCCAACGAGCCACGCCGCTCTGGCCAATGTTTCGCTCTACTGGCACTTTGTCGATGTCGTCTGGATCTTCCTCTTCATCCTCCTCTACTGGGTCTGAGAATCCTCCCCCGCGACGGATCCCTTATGGCCCGCTGATCGCATTCCTCGCGGTCAGTGTTGGGTTTGCCTTTGTCTTCGGGAACCTCAACAAATCCCGTCCGGCAATCACACCGGCCCACCTCCAACGCGTCTCGGAGGTTCCGGATTTTTCGTTCACGACGGAACAAAACGAACCCTTGCGGCGGGATGATCTGAAGGGTCGGATTTGGATCGCCAATTTCATCTTCACGCGCTGCCAGGGCCCGTGCCCGCTCGTCACTTCGCGCATGACCGAGCTCAACCGCAAGTTGGGCAAAGCCGCGGGCGACGTCCGCCTCATTACGTTTACCGTCGATCCCGAGCACGACAGCCCCGCCGTCCTCGCCGAATACGCGTCCCGAGTCGGAGCCGAACCCGGCCGCTGGACATTTCTGACCGGACCCAAAGACCAGATCGACGAGTTTGTCGTCAAGGGAATGCTCCAACCGCTCGCCAAGGACACCGATGGCCTCCCGGCCCACTCCACCCGCTTCGTCCTCGTCGACCGCGACGGCTGGCTTCGCGGATTCCAGGACGGCGCGGATCCAGAAGTCGTGCAAAAGCTGCTCATGGACATCGGCGATCTCCTCCGCGAAAAGCCGTCCACCCCGCCTGCTGATTCGTAATGGACATGCGGGAAAATATGCGTGAACGTTTGACTCGATGAATCGTCTTTGGCTCGGGATCCTGATGCTGGCGCCCGCGGCGGCTGATGCCTGTGTGGGTTGCCGCCAGCCCATGGTCGATTCCATCGAGGAACCGCAAACGATTGCAGCCGGCGTGGCGTTTTCAATGAGCGTGGTGACCTTGCTGATTCTGGTGGTTGTGGTTCTCGCCGGGCTGACGGCCTACATCGCGAAGACCTGCCAGCGGCTTGACCGCGAGAAGAATCCTTCATGAGCGTTTCCGATCTCCCGGCCCTGAATGCCGGTTTGAACGCCTGCGCGACCTTTCTCCTCCTGCTTGGATTCGTGGCCATCAAGGCGGAACGGAAAATCCTCCACCGCAATGCCATGATTTCAGCCTTTGCGGTTTCGTGCGTATTTTTGATCACCTACGTCCTCCACAAGATCCTTGTCCAGGGCGTGCACACGCCATTCGGAGGAGAAGGGATCATCCGCCTTTTCTATTACGTGATGCTCACGTCGCACATCATCCTGGCGATTGTCATAGTCCCGCTGGTGATCGTGACATTTCTCCATGCCTTTCAGATGCGGTGGGAGAAACACCGGGCTTGGGCGCGGGTGACATTTCCGATTTGGATGTACGTCTCCGTGACCGGCGTGCTTGTCTATTTCATGCTCTACCAATGGTTCCCGACAAAAGCCTGACCGCCCGCCCGATGGGGCTCTCCCATCCCGGCGTCCTCGATGCATTTGCCTACGACTCGCGCCGCGACATATTGGTGCTCGCGATGTATGAAACCCGGCCATGGACCGGCAGCGAAGACCAGTTGTTCCAGCTTCAGGAGAAGCTCAACGCCTATGCCTCGTTTGTCTTGGACGGCGAAATGGCAGAGTCATTCCCGCAGTTCGTTGGAAAGCGCGTCGAGTTCCAACTTCGCACCGTGCACGAACCCGGCGAGGTCGCCCTGCGCTTGCTCGCCCAAGCCCGCGAACAACTGGCGCTTCAGGACATTCTGATCGAAACCGTCCAGATCGATCCCGGCGAAACTGCCGGGCAGTCCAGCCCATCCGAACACTCGTGTTCGTGTGGCGGCGGCGGTTGCAGCTGACCAGACGTCAAGCCGGTCCCTGACCGCGGACGAGTTGGAGGATTTCCGTTGGGTTCAGGGTTTGGGCGCGTTGTTGGATTTCCGGGAGATACCTGGCGTGCAGTTGTGCTGCCTCGCCCTTGAGTCGATCAAACGAAGATCGGATCTGAGCCGTGTCGAGTCGCCGTCCGCCGGAATAGTAGACATCGGCGAGTTTGCCGATCGCATACGTTGACGCGAACGAGGTGGCGCTCCCCGCGGCCTGGCTGGCGACCTTGCCCGCCATCTTCCCGCCGAAACGTTTGCCCAATTTCCCGAAAAGCTGCCGCGCGAATCCTTCGACCATCTGCGATCCCAAGCCGAGTCCGGCGGTAGCGAGGAACTCGGTGATATGACGGCGGTCCAATTCCACGCCGTGCGACGTCCCGATCCGGTAAACCATCTTGATCTGGAACGGGATGATCGCCATCGTTGCGAGCGTCTCCGGGAGCAATTCCAATGCGCCGTTGAGGATCGAGTATTTCAGGATCATCCCGTTGTTGTCCGGTCCGGCCGGGATCGCCGGAGGCGTCGCGGCGGGCACATCGGGGACCATCGCGACCTCATCGACTTCGGTTTCCACCGTGCGACTCTCGGATTCCGTGAGTTGCAGGTCTGCGCGAAGTCCCTGAAGAAAAACCTTCTCCATGTCACTGGGAATTCCTCCAGCTTCGCATACGGCCAAAGCCATTTCGTAGGCCAACATCCGGTCCGTCGAGGCCGGCAGCGCCGCAACAGCGGCACCGATCGGCCGCCTGCCGAGCAAAACCTGCCGTCCCAGTGAAGATGCCTCCTCGAGTCCCAATTCCGCGGCGAGTTTCTGGATTTGTTCGCGCTCGGACTCGGATTTTTCGCCGTCAGCAAAGGCGGCATGCAGGCAAATGGTAAGCAGAGCTTCAGCTTTGGCGTCGTTGGAATCGTCGGGAATGTTCATGTCAGGCGGTGGTGCTCGGAGTGAGTCGGCGGTAAATGATCGAGGCGAGAACAGAAAGCAGCAAAACCCCTGCAACCACACCGATCGAGACCGGCGTCGGGATTTTCCAAACGGTATGCGACAGCGCCATCTTCACGCCAACGAACATCAGTATTACCCCCAGACCGTACTTCAAAAAATGGAAATATGGCAGGATGCCGGCCAGTGCGAAGTAGAGGGAACGCAGACCCAAAATCGCAAAGACGTTGGACGTGTAGATGATGAACGTGTCGGTCGTGATCGCAAAAATTGCCGGAATCGAATCCACGGCAAAAATGAGGTCGGTCACTTCGATGCATAGCACCGCGGCAAAAAGCGGAGTCGCCGTGAGCACCCCGCCAATCCGAACGAAAAACCGCTGCCCATGAAACTCGGTGGTTACCGGCATCGCCCGCCGCAGGAGGCGGAGCGCGATGTTCTTCTCCGGGTCAATCGACTCGTGGCTCCCCATGAGCATCTTGTAGCCGGTTAGAATCAACAGGACCGCAAAACCATAAATAACCCACGTAAAATTCGTGATGAGTGCGGCCCCTCCAGCGATCATTGCCGCCCGCATGACGAGTGCACCGAAGATCCCCCAAAAAAGAACCCGGTGCTGGTATTGGGCCGGGATGGCAAAATAGCCGAACAACACCGCAAAGACGAAGACGTTGTCGACCGACAGCGACTTTTCGATGAGGTAACCGGTGAGAAATTCCGTGCCCTTCTGCGTGCCCAGGGCATGGAAAACCCACGCATTGAAGAGCAGCGCCAGTGTAATCCACGCCGCGGTCCATCCGAGTGCTTCCTTGACCGAAACAACATGTGCCTTGCGGTGAAAGACCCCGAGGTCCAGCGCCAGCATGCCCAAAACGAAGACATTGAAGGCCACCCACCAACTGACAGGAATCTCGCTCATCGGAAGTTGAGCAGACCCGGGTAGAAGGGAAATTTCATCCGGCCAATTCCGGATTTCTGTCGAGAACGCAGGCTACCAATCGAGCGTCGTCCGTCAGGCCGATCTCGGGCACCGAATCCGGAATCAGATCCACTCCCTTGAGGAGATACCGCAGAGCCACTGCCGCCTCCGCCAGATCGATCGGCAGCGGATCGGTGGCTTCCATCCCCCGGCGGGAGAAAATCGCAGCGAGAAGTAGCCGGGCCCCCTCCTGGAGATCGCGGTGCGCGAGCGCTTCCCTCGTGTCGAGCTTCGCCAGAATTCGATCCTCGAATCCCCGGAGTTCCTCAAGCTCGGCGGCTGTCACCGCCGAGCGGGAATTCTCCAGGTAATCGTCCAGCGAGATGGCGGATCCGGGGGAAGCGGGATTGGTCACAGTTCGTGCGCGGTGGATGTGGGGACGATACACAGTTCTCTACTCCTCCCGCCGCCCCATCAGGAGCGGCAAAAGATGCCAGAGGAAGTAGGCCAGCGAGGTGATGAAGGCAGCCACATACGTCCACGCCGCCGCGTTGAGCACCTTGTTGACCCCGGACGTCTCGGTGATCGTCGAAAGAATTCCGCTGTGCATCAACGCCGCCTTCGCGCGATTCGACGCGTCGAATTCGACCGGAAGCGTGATCAAGTTGAACAGCATGATGATCCCCCAGCCCACCGCCATGATCAGGAGACCCGTGTAGGTGCTCAAAAAGCCGGTGACCATGCCGAGGATCGGCAGCCACATAACAATCTGGCTGGCAAATTGCGTCGCTCCGACGGCCGCCATCCGCAGATGGAGCGGCAGGTAGGCGCGGGCGTGCTGGATCGCATGACCGGCCTCGTGGGCTGAAACCGCCAACGCTGCCACTGAGTTTCCGTAATAATTGCCCTCGCTCAGGACGAGGCGCCGGTGCATCGGATCATAGTGGTCGGTGAGTTCGCCGGGATGCGCTTCGATCTCAACGCCGTCAACGCCTGCATCTTCGAGAATCCGACGTGCGGCTTCCGCTCCCGTGATGCCTCCCACGGCGGGTTCCTGCGAGTATTTCCGGTAGACGCTCTTCACGCGGGCGGACGCCCACAGCGAAAGGAGCATGGTTCCAACAAAAAGGACGATTGCAGTCAGCATGGAGGAGCATTGCGCAGGGAGGCTTCGTTTGCAAATAATGATCTTTCAAACGGATCGTTAGCATGAACTTTCAGATTAACTACCACCATCTCCGCTATTTCCACGCGGTGGCCGCTCAAGGCGGGATCAAAGCGGCCGCGCGCCTCCTGAATCTTTCCGCGCCGACGCTGAGCACCCAGGTACACGAACTGGAGGCTTTTCTGGGTGTCCAACTCTTCCGGCGTGAAAGCCGCACGATGCGCCTCACGGAGGCTGGTCGTGTTGTCCAGCGATATGCCGACCGGATCTTCCTCCTCGGTGACGAAATGGTCGAAGTCGTCGGACGCGGCGGATCGCCCGGCTTGGAAACCGTCTTCCTCGGGATCGCGGATTCCGTTCCGAAGCTTTTCGCCTCACGCCTGTTGAGCCGGGCGTGGCAGAAGCAACCGAGTTTGCGGATTGTGGTTCGGGAGGGGCTGCCGGGCGAATTGTTCCCGGCCCTCGCCGCGCACCAACTCGATCTCGTGCTCTCGAACGAACCCGCGCCATCGTCGTTCAAAACCCTGCTGTACAGCACGCGAAGCGGACGGTTCGGCGTGCGCTGGGTTTCGACGCCCGAACTGCGAAAAGCATTCCGGCCGCGCCGGGGCTTGGTTGGCTTTCCGGTTCTCGTCCCGGCCCGCGAATCCCCGCTCCGCCGCGAACTGGATCGCACGTGGGCCGAGCGGCAGGTCCAACCGGACGTTCGGGCCGAGTTCGACGACACGGCCGCCATGTACGAACTGGCCGCCGCCGGCGTGGGCGCGGCCCCGGTATTTGATGCCGTTCTCCCGGATGTCTCCTCCCGCTACGGCTTGGTGGAACTTCCCTGCCGCACCGGCATCCACGAAGAACTCTTCGCCGTCACAGCCGAACGCCAGATCAGCAGCCCGGGCCCTCGCCTCATCACCGCGCTCGCGCGCGAGATGGCAGAGTGATCTCGCCAAATGGGAGATCCGCGCCGCTTGCGGAGGCAAGTGTTCGGCTCCGACGCGCGCGGCCGGACCTGAATGCTCCTGGGCATTCTGCGGTCGCGAGTTCGTTCAGACCTCCGGTAACGGCCGACCCTGCGCTGCGAACCATTGTTCGAGAAAGTAAATGTCGCCCCTGTCCTTCTCGCGCCCGGAGCGTCTTTTCATCCGGTAGAGCAACCCGGGACTCGCAAAAGGAATTGCGACCCCGTCGATCTCGTGCATCACGACGTCCTTCACCGCCTCCTCATACGTGATGCCCGAGGCACTCGCCATCAGGTCCACCAGCACGTCATCCGCCACGCGAACGACCGTGTACTTCGCAACGTCCCCCGGCTCGAGTTCGCGCACACAGCCATCCGGCAGTGTCGCAAGCGCTTCAAAGACCCTCCGCTCGTTCTCCAAGGAAGCATCCATCAAGATGTCGATGTCGCCGGTTGTTCTCGGAAGCCCGGCCTGAATCACCGCAAAACCACCCACAATCACATAGGCACACTCGCGGGCATTCAGCTCACGGCAAAGACCCAAAAAGTCCCCTTTCTCCGGTGGACGCGGGGTCAGTTCTCCGGTTTCCGCGTCAAATGGTCCGTCAACCATTGGTCGGCCTCCTCGTGCGAGTGGAATTTGTAGACACCCCGCTTCACGCGAATCCGAACCATTTGGCCCATCGTCCGCTGAAGACCGTCTGCGTAGGTCATCGCATCCACGGGCCGCCGCCGGCGACCAACGACTTTGCCAATGAGCTCCTCGCAATTGACGACCGGCTGCATGGCAGAAAACTAAGCGGCGCTGGGAGTTTTTACAACATCCGGCCGATTCCGGGCACCCTGGTTCGGTGGGCCCTTCACCGTTCCGTATGAACCGGCCGGCGTCCGCCGAGTGCCCGCTGAAGCGTAATCTGGTCGGCATTTTCCAGGCCGCCACCTGCCGGGAGGCCGTGGGCGATGCGGGTGAGCGGAATGCCGGTCGGCGTGAGGATTTCGACCAGGTAGTTCGTGGTCGCCTCGCCTTCCACGTCGGCGCTGAGCGCGAGAATGATTTCGCTCGGGAATTCAGTCGGAATCCGTTCGACAAGCGGCTGGATCCGGAGTTGGTCGGGGCCGATGTGGTCGAGCGGCGCCAGACGCCCGCCCAGTGCATGATACAGCCCGCCGAAAGTTCCCGTGCGTTCGATCGGCAGGATGTCCGTGGCATTTTCGACCACGCAGATTTCCCGCCCGGAACGCGCCGGTGTCCGGCAAATTTCACAGAGATCCCCGACGGCAAAGAACCCGCACTTCGTGCACGGTCTCACGAGGTCGGCGGAATGCAAAATGGCCTCGGCCAGCTGGCGTGGACGAGCGTCTTTGTGACTCAAAAGCCAGAGCGCCATCCGCTCGGCACTTCGGGGGCCGACCCCCGGCAGGCGGCGAAGTTCGCGGGAGAGGAGTTGAAACTCGGCGGGGTAATCGAGCGACATGTCAGTTCTGGTCGAGGACCCGGCCGTCGCCGATGCGGAGGAGACGATCGCCGCGTTGGGCGAGATTCTCGTCATGGGTAACCACAACAAGTGTCCGCCGATCTTCGCGGGCCACGCCGAGCAGGAGGTCGATGATTGACTCGCCCGTGTGTGAGTCGAGGTTGCCCGTCGGTTCGTCCGCAAAGAGAATGGCCGGGTCGTTGATCAAAGCCCGCGCAATCGCCACCCGCTGTTGTTCGCCTCCGCTCAATTCGGATGGAAGGTGGTTGACGCGACCAGCCAAACCCACGCGACCCAGCAATTCCTTCGCACGATCGGCCGCCTCGCGTTTGCCGATCATGGCCGGGATGAGAACATTCTCGAGAGCCGTCAGTTCCGGCAGGAGGAAGTAGGACTGGAAAACAAAACCCATCCGTTGATTGCGCAGCCTGGCGAGTCGGTCCCCGCCGAGTTGGTAAAGCGAATGATCTTCAAATCGGACAGCACCCGCCTCCGGGGTTTCGAGGCCGGCCAGCGTGTAGAGGAGCGTTGTTTTTCCCGCGCCGCTGGCTCCGCAGAGAAAAACCGATTCGCCTTTTTCGACGGCCAGGTTGACCGAGCGAAGCACCTCGATCCGCTCGGAACCGATCCGAAATGAACGAGAGACATCTTGGGCGACAAGTTGCGCAGACATGCCGCGCATGGTGGACCGAATCGCACTCGCTCGCGAAGGAAAATGCGTGGGGGGACGGGATTTTGTGGGCTTTTCCTCCGGCGACAGTTTTGTGAAATTGCCGGCGTGAGCCTCAAGACTCTTGGCGTAACCCTCGGCGACCCGGCCGGAATCGGACCCGAGGTGGTCAGCGCGGCTCTGGAGGTCTGGACCCCACCGCACGGTCTCGCGATCGAAGTGGCGGGCTCGGCGGAGGGCCATCGTCCCGGAGAGCCCACGGACGCCTCCGCAAGAGCGGCCCTCGAGGCGATGGAAACAGCCGCCGCGAAACTCCGATCCGGCGCATGGGCCGGAGTCGTCACCGGACCGGTATCAAAGAACCAACTCCACCGGATCGGCTATGCGTTTCCCGGTCAGACCGAGTTTTTTGCGGCAGCGGCCGGTATCGACGATTTCGCCATGTGTCTCACAGGTCGAGGTCTTACGGTCGGATTGGTGACCGTCCATGTGCCCTACTCGGGCGTCCCCACTTTGTTGTCAGAGGCGGAGATTGTCCGTGTCGGCCGGCTGCTCATCGACTTTCTGCGCCGGCGCGGAGTGCCTTCGCCGCGCGTGGCGGTTTGCGGTTTGAATCCTCATGCGGGTGAAAATGGGGATCTCGGACGCGAGGAGATCGAGATCATCGCGCCCGCGGTGCGCGCTCTGGGCGATGGATTTTTCGGACCGGAACCGCCCGACACCGTGTTCTTCCGCGCGGTTCGGGGTGAGTTCGACGGCGTGCTCTGCATGTATCACGACCAGGGCTTGATTCCTCTCAAACTCCATGCGTTCGACGCCGGAGTGAATGTCACATTGGGCCTGCCGTTCGTCCGAACGAGTCCGGACCATGGAACTGCATTCGGCATCGCGGGGAAAGGCCAAGCCCGTCCGGACAGCGTGCTCGCCGCGCTGGACCTCGCGGCGGAGCTGATTCGCATTTAATCGGCCAGCACGCGCCGGGCCGCTTCGCGGAGTTCTTCCCAACGCGGAGCGCGCGGATCGGAGCAATGGAGGATATGCCGGAGCAGGCTTTTCCACTCCATGGACGCCCGCTCCAGGTCGCCACGCGAAACATCCGGCGCCAAAGTCTGCACCGCCCGAAGGCCGCCCTCGCGATAGGTTTCCATGGCCTCCCATGTTCCGCCGCCGAACCCTGGAGACAGGCCGGCCTCCAGATAGCCTTCGATATCGCGATGCCCAAAACACGCCCGCGCCACCGCAGCCAGACGGCTGCTCTCGCCATCTTCAAACTCTCCGAACCGAAAACCCCCGCGAATGTTCGCGAGGTGCCGCGCCAGATCATCGACCGGATATCGAGCGTCCTCCAGAGCGGCTGCAATCATCAATCCCTCGCCTCCTTGGAAACGACTGGCCACCCGCCCGCGGGCCGTGGGAACACCGGCTTCGTCGACCAGTTCCAATGACCGCCAATGGTGCGCCGCCGATCCCCGCGGCGGATTCCATTCGGTTCCATTCGCCAGTCGGTAACCCGCCCCACCCCGGACGGTGACAATTCTCGAAGGCGGCTCGAAGAGCCATTGGTCACCCATCCGAAACGCCGGCACGCGAATGTCGCGAAGATCGAGCCGCGCCGCCAAGAGGTTGCCGTGGACGACCACCCCGAGAGGCACGGCCGGATGCCATTCTGCAGCCAGCAAGGGCAGAACGGTTCCCGCGAACGTTTCGTCATCAAATGTCTCGTTGGTCCAAAGTTTGCGCCGCACCCACGGCAGAGGCACCCACCGTTCACCGGCATTGCGCTTCGCCACAATCACATCCCGCGCGTAGGCAAACCCACGGTCCGTCGGCATGCGGCAGAGTCGTCCGGTGCCGAAGCGCTCGGCGATCTGCGGCACCCGCAGAGCCCGCATCCATTTTTCCCGATGAAGAACGAGGCAGTCGCCCAGCGGGGCCTCGGATGGCTCCGGTGCCTCGACCCATTGTCCGCCCGGGCCGAGGATTTCCCGACGCGTGGGACCAAATCGGGTCTCCGGATCACCGGTCGTTGTCTCCAGTCCAAGCGGCGCCCGTTGCGTGCTGAAGAGCCGTCCTAAAACATCCGACGCCGTCTGGATCGGATCGCCGCCATCCGCAGCCGCCGTTTCCATCACTCGCAGCAAAGTCGGCCAGTCCAGTTGGTTCACCCGCCGCACCTGACGCGGTGCACCGTCGAAAAGACGCGGAGTTCCGGTCGAGTAGAGGACGGTCCCGTGATCATCGAGACCGCGCCGGCCGGCCCGACCGAACATCTGGAGCAACTCGTCGGGACGCAGCTCGCGTTGGAACGGACCGTCCGAATACTGCGTCGACGCGACGAGGACCGAACGGACGGAGAAGTTGATGCCGGCCGCGAGCCCGGTCGTTGCCACGATGACGCGGAGTTCACCGGACTTTCCCAGACGTTCAACCCAATCCGCACGCACCGCGTAGGGCAATCCGCTATGGTGAAAAGCCACGCGCCGCTGGAGCAGGCGGGCCATGTCACTCCCCAGAATCCGAACGTCCTCAGGCGTCAGGGTGATCGGATCATCACTCGGCAGCGCGGCCGCGATCTGCCGCGCGATTTTCTCCGCTTCCTTCCGGCGGGGAGCAAAGATGAGGAGCGGGCTGAAGTGCGCCGCCATGGCGCCGGCCGCCGTGCGCGGCCAGAACCCATGGATCGAATCCGGCACCCGCGGAAGATTGACAATGGCGAAATCGTCCAAGGGAACCGGACGTTCTGTGACCCGGATCAGCTCGACCCGGCGGCCCAGCCGGCGCAGCCACGCAGCGATGTCATCCGGATTCCGAACGCTCCCGCTCAACAGGAGCAACTGGGTCTCGACCGGAGGCAGAGCGAGCGCCAGTTCATAGTTCAACCCGCGCCGCGCATCGGCAATGAGTTGGTACTCATCGATGACCAACAGGGCCGGCGGGTTGTTGGATAGAATGCGTTCACGCTGCGTTTCCAGAGTCGCCACGATGACCGGGGCGTCGAGCTGGCGCGCAATGTCGCCCGTTGCAATCCCGACGTTCCATCCGTCGCTTTTCCACTCCCGCCATTTGTCGTTCGCCAGCGCGCGGGTCGGGACGGTGTAAACCGCCTGGCGCCCGCGCATGGCGTTTCCCTTTTCCACGAAGAGCTCGAAGACACGTGTCTTCCCGGCGCCGGTGGGAGCGTCCAAAATCACGTCACACCCTTCCCGCAGGGCGCGCACCGCATCCTGCTGCCAGAGGTCGGGCAGGTGGAGCGGGATCGAAAGCATGAGAAATGCTAGCGCATCAGGCAAAAAATGCAGCGTTTGACAGCAACCGCGGGGGAGGTTACTGCCGGGCGGTGCAAGCATGGTCGAGACGCGGGTTTTTGCGGTCACTGGCGGCAACCGGAGCCCTCGCCCTCACACCGCGTTGGCTTCGCGCGTCGGAGGATGTCGTCCGGATCTCCGTGCTGCACACGACCGACCTCCACGGAAACATCCTGCCGACATCGAATTACGATGGCGTTCCGGATCTCGGCGGATTCGCCCGTTGTGCGACGCAGATTCGATCTTGGCGGCGGGAGAATCCGAACCATCTGCTTGTGGACGTTGGCGATGTCTACCAAGGGACCGAAACCGGCTTTCGAACGCGCGGCGACATCATGCGCCGATGCTTCGAGGAAGTCGGCTACGACGGATGGGTTATTGGAAACCATGAATTTGACTGGGGCCCGGAGCCGCTCGCCGAGTTTCTCGGCCGGTCGGCCATTCCCGCGCTGAGTGCCAACGCCTCGACCCCGGCCGGAAGCGACCCCGCGTTTTCGAAGGTGCAGCCTTGGGTTCTCAAAGAGTTCGAAGGAGTCAAGATCGGCGTGATCGGGCTGACGACGCCGGGTCTTCCCTACTGGTTCCGTCCGGAATTCCTCGCCGGATTTGACGCCGGCGATCCGGCGAAAGCGGCTCGACGGGCGGCGGATGGACTCCTTGCGGCGGGAGCGGACATCATTGTGATCGCCGGGCATATGGGACGCCGGCCGCAGGGTGACGATTTTGCGAACCAAGTCGGCGCCGTTGTGAAGGCCGTTCCAGAAGCTGCGGTTTACCTTGCCGGGCACACGCATCGCGAAGTACCCGCCGACCGCGTCGACGGCGTGCTTTACACGCAGGCGAACTACTACGGCATTCATTGCGGACGCGTCGACTTGTTCGTCGACCGGGCCTCGCGAAAGCTGATCCGGGCAGAAAGCGGGCTGGCGATGATGGATTCCTCGGTGCCGGCCGATCCAGCCATCCTTTCACTTGCTGCCAGAGATTTGGAGGAAACCGACAGGATTCTCGGAAGCCCGGCCGGTCGCATCGCCGAACGCCTCGAGGCCGAAGGCCGGCCCAGCGCGGTCGAGCTCCTGATCGGAACCGCCATCCAGGCTGCACTGGCGGAAAAGGACCGTCCGGTTCCGATTGTGCTTCACGGCCGCTTTTCGGACGCGCCCATCGAACCGGGCCCCAAAACGGTCGCGGACATGTGGAAGATCATTCCTTACGAAAACTATGTGCTGCGGGCGCATTTGACTCCGGGCGAAATGCTCGCCGTGCAAAGTGCCATCCGCCAAGCCGGCCGAAGGCTCAGCCTTTCATTTCTGGGCGTGCGCTTCGAAAGCGACGACGTGCGATTCCCAAACGGCGAACCGCTCGATCCCGCCAAGCGCTATCCGGTGGCGATGAACACTTACGATGCATCGTCTGCGGGCAATCGTCTACCCCGCCTCCGCGACCTCACGCTCGCCGCCGAAGCCAAGTCGGAGATCGTGCGAGTGCAAACCCGCGAAGCGTTGATTAACTTTTGTTCAAGCCGCTCTCAAGGCGTGCGGCTCTCAGATCTGACCGTCTAAGCTGACGAATCAGATGGCATCTGTAATCGCTCGGCCCATTTCCTCGGTTCCGACCAGTCGGGTTTCCGGGGTGTGGATGTCACCGGTTCGGAGTCCGTCGGCGATGACTTTTCGGACGGCGGCTTCGATGGCCGTCGCGGCCTCGTCGAGTCCACAGGAAAACCGGAGCATCATGGCCGCGGAGAGGATCTGGGCGATCGGGTTGGCGATGCCGCGGCCGGCAATGTCCGGAGCGGTGCCGCCGCTGGGTTCATACATGCCGAATCGGTTGGATCCACCGGTCGCCTCGCCGAGGCTGGCACTCGGAAGCATGCCGAGCGAACCGGCGATCATGGCCATCTCATCGCTGAGGATGTCGCCGAACAGGTTTTCTGCGAGGACGACGTCAAAGCCCTTCGGGTTCTTGATCAACTGCATCGCGGCGTTGTCGACGTAGAGATGATTCAGCGAGACGTCCGGATAGTCGCGGCCGGTTTCGGTCACAACCCGGCGCCAGAGGACGCCATTCTGAAGCACATTCGCCTTGTCAATGGAGGTCACGCGCCCGCGCCGCTTGCGCGCGGCTTCAAATGCCACTTTGGCAATCCGGCGAATTTCGCCTTCCCAATAAACCATCGTGTCGACGGCAAATTCCTCGCCGCCTTCCTTTTTCAAATACTTCGGCTCACCGAAATAGAGTCCACCGGTCAATTCCCGGACGCAAAGCACGTCGAACCCGCCTTCAACCGAGCGCGGGTGGAGGGGCGAAGCGTGCGTCAGCTCCGGCAGACAGACAGCCGGCCGCAGGTTGGCAAAGAGCCCGAAGTGCTTTCTCAGCGGGAGCAGGGCGGCTCGCTCCGGCTGTTCGGCGGCCGGAAGCGACTCCCACTTCGGTCCGCCGACCGATCCGAACAAAATGGCATCCGCCTCTTCGCAGGCGGTGAGGGTTTCTTTTGGAAGCGCTTTTCCGGCACCGTCGATGGCGGCCCCGCCGACGAGTTGGTGGTCAAAGCGCCATTCGATGGAAAATTTCTTGCCGACCTTTTCGAGGACCCGGAGGGCTTCGACCATCACTTCGGGACCGATTCCGTCGCCAGCCAAAACGGCGATGCGGAAGGATTTTTCTGGATTCATGCGGCCGTCATCTAAGCCGCGGGCAGCGCATCGCGCAAGCCCGGGCCGTCAACCGCGCGCTGCGCGGATGAACTCCTGAACCAGATACTCCTCTTTCTTGCCCGGGGAAATTTCCACGCCACCGGCCACGTCGACACCGTGCGGACGGACGATCCGGATGGCCTGGCGAACGTTATGAACATTGAGCCCGCCGGCAAGAATGTAGCGCGGTCCTTTGTGTTCGACGACAAAGTCACGAACCATATCCCAGTTCAGGCGCATGCCGGTCCCACCGTAGTTTCCCTCCACCCAAGCATCGAAGAGAATGTTGGGCGTGTCGTACTCGAGAGCCTGGCCGAGCGAGTTGGCGGATTTCACGCGAACGGCTTTCACCCATCGGGAAAAGCCCGCCCAGTCGCAGAAAGCCGGCGTCTCATCGCCATGGAATTGGACGGCACTGAAACAGCCCCCGGCGCGAATTTTGTCCAACAATTCCTCCGAAGGATTCACCACCACCGCGACCCGATCGACGCCGTTGCCCAGGTCCTGGATCCACGGAATCGCCGAATCCGGGTCCACATAGCGTTTGGAACCCCGGTAAAAGTTGAACCCGAGCGCATCGGCTCCGGCCGCAATGCACATTCGGGCATCATCCTCGCTGGTGATACCGCAAATCTTGATCCGATTGACCCCGGGCTCGAAGAAGTTCATGAGGGAATACAGCTCAAACTCACCGGATCGTTCGGGCGTCCGCCGATTTCATGGAGGGATGATACGTGATCGTCCGGATCCGTCCGTCGCTGCTCCGGAAAAAAGAACTCAGAATCCAACTCACGACGCTGATCAGGATCGCACCAAAGAACGCCGACCAAAATCCCTCCACATGGAACGTCGGGATGATCGCCGAGACCAGCCAGAGCAAAAGGGCATTCACAACCAGGATAAACAACCCCATCGTCACGATGATAAACGGCAGGCTCAGCAGCAGCAGGACCGGCCGAACGAATGCATTGATGATCCCAAGCAATAAAGACGCCCCCAAAAGGGCGGCGGCCGAATCACAGTGAATCCCCGGTAAAACCTTCTCCGCCAGAAACACCGCCACGGTCGTCACCATCCAGCGGATCACGAATGCGGCCATATCGGGAAGCGTAAAGCCGGGCGCACTTTTTTGAAGATTTATTTTGCCCCGGGCACGATAACTCAGTGAACAATCCCCACATGCCAAAGAAATCCTCCGATCCGAAGCCGAAGGAAAAGAAAGCCGCCAAGGGCACCAAGCCCAAGACTGCCAAGGCAACCGTCTCCCCCGCGGAAGTCCCCGCCGCCGTCCTGCCTCCCCTCCCCGTCATCGTCCCGGCGACCAAGACCGAACCCGCTCCCGCCGCGACCGAAAAACCTGCGCCGAAGGCAAAGGCCGCCAAACCCAAAGCCGCGGCGAAACCACGCACGGCGCCGAAAAAAAAGCCGGCTCCGGTCGAAATGGTTATCTCCAACGACGACATCGCCCTCCGCGCCTATTATATCGCCGAACGCCGCCAGCGCCTCGGCTGGCCCGGTGATTCCACCAGCGATTGGATCGAGGCCGAACGCCAACTCCGCGCCGAGGCCCTCAAGAAGGGCTGAATTTCCCGGCCCCATCACCCCGCACCAGAAATCCCCTTGCCAAAAATATAGGCAACACTAACATTCCTTCCCAATGAAAACTTTCGGAATTTTTGCCTGTGGGTTTTTGTTGGTGAGTGGGATAGCGTGGGCGGAGCCGTTGCGGGTGGTGGCGACGACCGGAATGGTGGCGGATATGGTGAGGAATGTCGGTGGTGACCGGGTAGAGGTCACGGCATTGATCGGCGAAGGGGTCGACCCGCACTTGTTCAAACCGACCCGGGACGACGTCGCGCGGCTCCTGAAGGCGCAGGCCATTTTTGCGAACGGCCTGAAACTCGAGGGCCGACTCGAAGACACGTTTCAGAAAGTCGCTGCGCGCGGGATTCCAGTCCATTCGGTCGGCCAGTCCATCCCGGCCGACCGCTTGATCGCCGAAGGAAACCATCCGGACCCGCACATTTGGATGGATCCGGCTTTGTGGGCGGAGTGCATTGCGGGGGTGCGGGACGCGTTGGTGAAAGTGGACCCGGAGGGAACTGCGACCTACGGCGCCAATGCGACGCGGTATGCAGCCGAGCTGGCGGAGTTGGACTCGTATGTCCGGCGGGTCATCGCTTCGATTCCGAAGGAACAACGCGTTTTGATCACCGCGCATGACGCGTTTCACTATCTCAGTCGGGCGACCGGCCTCGAAGTGCTCGGCATTCAGGGGATCAGCACGGAATCCGAAGCCGGGGTCTCCGACATCAACCGTCTCGTTGACGAAGTCGTGAACCGAAAAATCCCCGCGATCTTCGTCGAGACGAGCGTGCCGGACAAAAACGTGCGGGCGGTTCTCGAAGGCGCAGCGGCCCGGGGATTCCAGATGAAAATGGGCGGCGAGCTTTTTTCTGATGCGATGGGCCCCGCGGGAACTTATGAAGGAACTTACATGGGAATGATCGACCACAATGCCACCACGATCGCCCGCGCGCTCGGCGGCGAGGCCCCGCCGGGCGGGCTTCACGGACGGTTGAATCCATGACCGAAGCGCCGCTCCAAATCCGTTCGCTCAGCGTCGCCTACCAGCGAAAGCTCGTGCTCTGGGACGTTGACGCGGTGGTTCAACCCGGACGGACGACGGCGATTGTCGGACCGAATGGGGCTGGCAAAAGCACGCTGATCCGGGCGGCGCTGGGATTGATCCCTTCGGCGGCCGGCGAGGTTCTTTTTTTTGGCCGGCCGTATGCGGAATCCCGCCCGCGAGTCGCCTATGTCCCGCAGCGCGAGAGTGTCGACTGGGATTTTCCGGTGAATGCGCGGGATGTGGTCGCGATGGGACTTTACCGGCGTATTGGCTGGTGCCTGCCGGTTCGCTCGCGGCATCGAAAGCTCGCGGAGGATGCGTTGGCGGATGTCGGGCTCGCGGATTTTGCCCGCCGGCAAATCAGCCAGCTTTCGGGCGGACAGCAACAACGCGTTTTCCTGGCCCGGGCGCTGGCGCAGCGGGCCGATTTGTATCTCATGGACGAGCCGTTCTCCAGTGTCGACGCGGCCACCGAGCAGGCGATCCTGGAGGTTCTCCGACGGCTGAAAGGCGAAGGCCGCACGGTCGTGTGCGTGCACCACGACCTCGACACGGTCGGCGATTATTTTGACGATGTCATTTTGTTAAACATGCGGGTCGTCGCCGCCGGGTCCGTCGCGGAGACCTTCACGAAGGAAAATCTCCGCAAGACCTATGGTGCGCGCCTCTCCCTGCTCGACGAGGCGGTCGCCGACCTCTCCCGCCGCGGCGGGCCGATGCGCTGATGGACGCGCTCTGGCGCTTTTTGCTCCTTCAGGACCACAACACGCGGGTGGTCCTCGCCGGAGCGTGCCTGTTCGGCGCCGCCGCCGGATTGGTCGGCACATTTCTTTTGCTGCGGAAGCGCTCGCTGCTCGGGGACACGCTCGGACACGCCACGCTGCCCGGTGTGGCGCTGGCCTTTTTGCTGGCCCATGCGGCCGGCCTGTCCACGCGTTCGCTGCCGATCCTGCTGGGCGGGGCGGCCTTGGCCGGTGTGGCCGGCGTCGGGGCGGTTCTTCTGATTCGACGCATCAGCCATATCAAAGACGACGCCGCACTCGCGATTGTCCTCAGCGTTTTCTTTGGGGCCGGCGTGACGATTCTGACGGCTGTTCAGCAGCTCCCCGGCGGTGCCTCAGCCGGGTTGGATCATTTTATTTATGGCAAGACGGCGTCCATGACCTCGGCCGACGCCACGTTTATTTTTTGGGCGTCGCTCATTGTTTTCGCCGGGTGCACGGCACTTTTCAAAGAGTTTGCGTTGCTTTGTTTCGACGAGTCGTTTGCCAAGGCCGGCGGCTGGCCGGTGCGGTCGCTGGATATTCTCCTCATGGCGCTCGTCATCCTGATCACCGTGGTGGGCATCCAGGCGGTCGGCCTGCTTTTGGTCGTTGCGCTCCTCGTCATACCATCCGCTGCCGCCCGCTTTTGGAGTGACCGGCTGGGGGTGATGGCCGGGGTGGCGGCCGCAGTCGGTCTGGCCAGTTCCGCGGCTGGCGTGGCGGTCAGTGCGATTTTGCCGCGTCTGCCGGCGGGTGCCCTCATCGTGCTGTCTTCCGCGGCATTGTTTGCTGTGAGTTTTGTCTTCGGCACGCGGCGAGGGCTGATCGTCCGTTCGCAGGACGAACACCGGGCAGTCAAACGGCTGCGTCGCGAGCACCTTCTGCGGGCGATCTATGAATGCGCGGAGGCTTCCGGCAACGCGGCGGCCGAAAAGCCGGTGCCCGTCGCGAGCGTGCATGAGAAGCGGCCGTGGTCCGCCAGGGAACTGGCGCGCGAAATCGAGAGCGCGGCGGAAGCGGGACTTCTGACGACGACGCCGGACGATGCCCAGGTGCGTCTCACCACGCGCGGATTTGCGGAGGCGCGCCGCTTGGTGCGGAATCACCGTCTTTGGGAACTTTACCTTCTGCATCACGCAGAAGTCGCCCCGGGCCGCGTCGACCGCGACGCCGACCTCATCGAACACGTGCTCGATCCCCGGCTTGTCGCCGAGCTCGAAGACCTCCTCGACGCCGAACGTCGGCGCGCTTTCGTTCCCGGTGATCCGGAAAAACTTTCGCCATGAACTGGACCGAAATCGACACCTGGATTGTCATTACCGGCGCGCTGATCTCGATGGCCTGCGCGGTGCCGGGCGTGTTCCTGCTTCTGAACAAGCAAAGCATGCTGGGCGATGCGATCAGCCATGCGGTTCTGCCGGGACTGGCGATTGCATTTTTGGTTTCCGGCAGCCGGGATCCCCTCCCCATGCTCGCCGGTGCCGTCGCCGCCGGCTTGTTCACCGGGCTGCTCACCGAGTGGATCCAACGGCGCGGACGGGTCAATGCCGACGCGGCCCTCGGCGTCGTCTTCTGCAGTCTCTTCGCGCTCGGGCTGGTCCTGATCCGGCTGGCTGCCGACCGGGTCGATCTCGATCCAGGTTGTGTTCTTTACGGCGCAATTGAAACCGCTGTGATCGATGTCTCGCCGGTTCCCCGGATTGCGTGGCTCTCGGCGTGCATGCTGATCGCCAACCTGCTTCTGGCCGCAGCGTTCTACAAGGAATTGCGCATCTCCGCCTTCGATCCCGCACTGTCGACCAGCATGGGAATTCCCGCGAAGCGCATGCAGCACGGTCTCACGATCGTCACGGCTGTCACGACGGTCATCGCGTTTGAAAGTGTCGGAAGCATTCTGGTCATAGCAATGCTCATCGTGCCGGGAGCGACGGCGCTCCTGCTCAGCCATCGTCTCAGCGTGGTGCTCGGGCTGAGTTTGTTGCTGGCGGCGGGTTCGGCTGCCGCCGGGCATCTGGCGGCGATTTCGGTGGTTCCGGCCGTACTTGCCGCCTGGGCGGGCGTTCCTTCGCTGGGCGCGGTGAGTTCGGCGGGAATGATGGCCGTTTTTGCCGGCCTCGCATTTTTCGCCGTCCTCGGCATTACGCACGCCGTGCGACAACGTGCGGCAGTTCGGGCCGAACCTCAGGCCTGAACCGGCTGGAGCGCAGGCTGGGCGGACTCGTCGGTGGTCGGCTCGGCCGAGACCGGATGGATCAATTCCATGCGGCCATCGTAGTTCTCCACAATGGCCGTGCAGGATTCGACCCAGTCTCCGGTGTTGAAATATTCGATGCCGCCGATCTCGCGGACGGCTGCTGTGTGGATGTGTCCGCAGAGCACGCCATCGACATCATAATCACGGGCGTAGCGCACAACGGACTCCTCGAATTGGCCGATGAAGCTGACGACGTTTTTGACCTCCGCTTTCACATAGGCACTCAGCGACCAAGGTTTGAGGCCGAGCACACGGCGGGTCAGGTTGACCAATCCGTTGCACCGGAGCAGAAGTGTGTAGCCGATGTCTCCCACGTGAGCGAGCCAGCCCATGTTCTGAACGACCGTGTCCAACTCGTGACCATGCATCACCAGCAAACGCCGCCCATCGGCCGTGATATGGATGGCATTCTTCTGGATGCTCACGCTGGCGTACGCCCCGAGAAATCCCGAGAGAAACTCGTCGTGGTTGCCGGGAACATAAATGATTTCGGTGCCCTTCCGCCCCTTGCGAAGAATCTTCTGGATTACGTCGTTGTGGTCCTGCGGCCAGAAAATCCCGCGACGCAATGCCCAGATGTCGATGAGGTCACCAACCAGGTAGAGCGTCTCGAATTCCGTATCCTTGAGGAATTGCAAAAGCGCTGCAGCCTGACTCCCACGGGTGCCCAGATGAACGTCCGAAATCCAGCCTGTGCGATAATATTTCATAGGGGTTTTTCACAACTTATTCACAACCGCCCCGCCGCCACAAAGCCGCGAATTGTAACGATTTCGCCACAATTCGATCCGGCTTGCCATGGCTCACCGGACGGGCAGAATCACGAGCCCGCTTGATGGATCCGACCCTGAACCTGCACTGGTATTGCATCAAGACGCGCCCGCGGGTGGAGCGGACGGCGCGACACTGGCTGGAGACCGAGGCGGAGGTTGAAGTTTTCTGCCCGCTGCTTTCATTCGACCGTCGGCGTGGTGCCGGGAAGATGCGGGTGATCGAGGCGATGTTCCCCGGATATCTCTTTGCGCGTTTCGATTACCGGGAAGCGCACCGCCGGGTTCGGGCGACCAACGGCGTGTCGACCATTGTGAATTTCGGCGGAAAGCCGGCGATCGTTCCGGATGAAGTCATCGGTCAACTCCGAGCGGCCGTGAGCGGTGAGGAGACGATCGAGATCTGTTCGGAGGTTCGATCCGGCGATGAGGTTCAGGTGATTCAAGGGCCGTTCCGTGGCATCCGGGCGCTGGTGACCCGCGTCCTGCCGGGTCGCGAGCGCGTGAACATTCTCCTTGAGTTGCTCGGGATCGAGCGGGAGGTCGAAGTCTCAACCGATGCGCTGCTTCCGGACATTTCGCATCCCCTTCGAGATCAGGACCGTTGACCGTCTGCACGGGCCGCGGCAGAATTCCTGCCATGCCGATCTACGAATTTTATTCGCCGGATACGAACCGGATTTATTCGTTCTTCGCCCGCAGTCTCGCCCAAGGCCGCTTGACGCCGCGTTGCCCGGACAAGCCGGGGGCCCGCATGGAAAGGCTGGTCTCCCGATTTGCGGTCACCGGTCGCGCCCGTGAAACTCCGCAAGTGGGAAACGGCCCGGAGGCCGACCCCCGGATGGAACGCGTGATGGCCGAGATGGAGCGGGAAATGGGTGCCATGGGCGACAGCGAACCGGACCCGCGCGCTTTGGCCCGAATGATGCGCAAGATGACGGAGGCAACGGGCCAGAAGGTTCCCGGCGAGATGGAGCAAATGCTTCGCCGACTGGAAGCCGGTGAAGATCCCGAGAAACTGGAGGAGGAATTCGGCGAGGCCCTTGACCACATGGATCTTCCCGATGACGAGAAGCCGGGGTCAGACGAGGCGACAACCGGACGGAAGCGGCAACGGCGTCCCACCCGTGATCCGGTCCTCTACGAGATGGCGGACTTCGTCTGAGTTTCCGAGCGGTCCGGAAGTCCGGCGACCAGCCACCACACCAACACCAACGTGGCCAGGAACAGCACGATTCCCACGGCCTCGTGCATGATCAGGTAGCCGCGATTTCCCACAACCGGCGTCAGCAGGACGATCACGAGAATTCGAAGGGCATTGGAAAAGAGCCCGATCATCGGAGCCAGAACAATCACGAGGATCTTGTCGGTGACCCGCAACCGTCGGCTGAATGCGAGCAACAGGGAGAGCAGAATGCAACTGCTGGTGATTCCGAATCCATTGCATTCAGGCGCCACTTCGAACGGATGACCACCTGACATCAGGATCAGCTTCGGCGGGTCGCCGGCGAAGCCGAGTCGTGCATCCAAGCCCAGGAAGCCCAGCACGTCGACCGCGCTCCGGCCCGCGAAGAGCCGCAATGGAAGATCAACCCACGGCGAAACCACCGCCAGGGCGACCAATCCGGAGAAGGCCGCAGCAACCCCCGCAGCAATTCTGGACATGCATTCCCCGAAGAGAAATACGAGCAACGCGCCGGCCAGCAGTCCGAGCGCGATGACCATCGCCAAGGGCCAGCGAAAGAAAACGCCGATTCCGGCGAGCAGACAAGCTCCGCCCAGATAGGTACTCGCCAGGGGAGTGAACTCCATTTTCCACTCCATCCGGCCGGGTCGGTCGCGAAGCAAGAATACGAGGGCAAATGCCAGAACCACTGCTGCGTCGCGGAGTTGGTTGGTCTGCCACGTCGCCTGCCCGAGCCAGAGGAGACTTGGCGCGAACACCGCCAGAACGGCGCCCCATGCCACGATCGCGAGAAGGCGGTTTTCCCAACGCGGTGCCGGGACTCGTTCGTTCATCCGGTCGATTCCCAGACGAAACGCTGGCTGCTCAACGGAGGATCATGCCGGCGGCGACGGTTTCGTTCGTCAGCGCATCGATCAAGAGCAACGATCCGGTCGAACGATTCCTCGAATAGTCGTCGATCAAAATCGGCTGCGCGGTGCGCAGGGTCACTCGACCAATGTCGTTCATGGCAAACTCGGAGGCATCCTCCCGCTTGTGAAGCGTGTTCATGTCCATGAGGTAACGAACCTCCTGCAGGATCGCCTTGGTTTCCCGTGTCGTGTGACGAAGGATGTATTTCGACCCCGGACTGATCGGCTTTTGTGTGAACGAACAGATCATCGCCTCGATGTCCTGCTCGATGCGGGGCGGGTTGTTGGGTTTGACCAACATGTCGCCGCGGGAAATGTCGATGTCGTCTTCCAAGGTGATCACGATCGATTGCGGTGGGAAGGCCTCGGCAATTTCACGTCCGTCGGAGTGGATCGCCGCGATGCGCGAACGGAATCCGGACGGCAGGACGAGGATTTCGTCGCCCGGTTTGAAGACTCCCCCGGCGACTCGCCCGGCATATCCGCGGAAGTCATGCCATTGCTGGCTCTGCGGGCGGATGACGTATTGGACCGGGAACCGTGCATCGACGTGGTTTTCCTCGCCCCCGATATAGACGTTTTCCAGATGATACAAAAGGGTCGGGCCCTCGTACCAAGGCATGTTCGCGGACTTGTCGACGACGTTGTCGCCGCCCAAGGCGGACATCGGGATCGCTGTGATGTCTGAGATCGAATCCAGGCGGGACGCGAACGAAAGGAACTCCGAGACGATGCCGTCGAACACCTCCTTTTGGAAGTCGACGAGGTCCATTTTGTTCACCGCAAGAACCACGTGGCGGATGCGCAGGAGGTTCGAAATGAATGCGTGGCGCTTGGTTTGCTCAAGAATTCCCTGCCGCGCGTCGACGAGAACGATCGAGAGGTTCGCCGTGCTCGCGCCGGTGACCATGTTGCGGGTGTATTGGATGTGACCCGGCGTGTCGGCGATGATGAACTTCCGTTTCGGCGTCGAGAAGAACCGGTAGGCGACATCGATCGTGATCCCCTGCTCGCGCTCAGCGCGCAATCCGTCGGTGAGCAACGCCAGGTCGAGCGATCCATCGCCGCGCCGGAGCGAGGTCGCGCGCACCGCCTCGAGTTGGTCTTCAAAGATGCTCTTGGAGTCGTGCAGCAGGCGTCCGATCAACGTCGACTTCCCGTCGTCCACCGAACCAGCCGTGGCAAATCTCAACAGGTCCATATCAGAAATATCCTTCCTTCTTCCGGTCTTCCATGGCGGTCTCCGACCGGCGGTCGTCCGCGCGGGTGCCGCGTTCGGTCTGGCGGGCTGCGGCGACTTCGGCGATGATGTCGTCGAGCGTTGCGGCCGTGGATTCCACCGCGCCGGTGCAAGTCGCATCCCCGATCGTGCGAAACCGCACCGTCCGACGTTCCGGCTGCTCGCCCGCCCCCACCGTCACAAATGGCGTCACCGCCAGCAGGCTCCCCCCGCGGGCAAAAACCTCGCGTTCATGGGCAAAGTAGAGGGACGGCAATTCGATGCCCTCGCGCTGGATGTACATCCAAATGTCCATCTCGGTGAAATTGGACAGCGGGAAAACCCGGAAGTGCTCGCCGTGTTTTTTCCGTCCATTGAAAAGGTTCCAGAGTTCGGGACGTTGGTTTTTTGGATCCCACTGACCGAACGCATTCCGGTGGGAGAAAAACCGTTCTTTCGCACGGGCTTTCTCTTCATCCCGGCGACCGCCACCGAGACAGGCGTCAAATCCGTTTTCCTCGATCGTCTCGAGGAGGGTGATTGTCTGAATGGCATTCCGCGAGGCATTCGGGCCGGTTTCCTCCGCCGCCGTCCCCCGCGCAATGCTGTCCTCCACGGAACCGATCACCAGCCGGGCCGATAGCTTTTCACAAAACCGGTCGCGGTAATCGATCGTCTCGGGGAAATTGTGGCCGGTATCAATGTGAACCAGTGGAAGCGGCAGCGTCGCCGGCCAGACGGCTTTCGCCGCGAGATGCGCAAGAACAATGGAATCCTTGCCGCCGGAAAAGAGGATGGCGGGCTTGTCGAATTGCGCCAGTGCTTCGCGGATGACGAAAATGGCCTCGGACTCGAGGTGGTCGAGATGGTCGAGATGGTAGTCGGGCATGAGTTGCGTTCCCGGAGTCATCCGGGGGGACGAATTCCTCCAAAGAACACCCGATCTGTCGAGAACAAGGTTGCGAAAAATCGACCTTTTTGGTCGACCTCCGGTGACCCGATCCGCCGCCCGTCCTTGATCAATGGACCGCGGACGACTATCTCGGAGGGGAACATGAGTGATTTCAAGCGCGAGTTCGAGGTGGTTGTGATTGGGGCCGGCATTGCCGGACTCACGGCCGCCCGCGACCTCGGCATCGATGGCTATGATGTGGTGGTCCTCGAAGCGCGGGACCGGATTGGCGGGCGGATTTGGACGTCGCAGGAAATGGGAATCCCGATCGACCTTGGGGCGTCTTGGATCCATGGATTTGAAGACAATCCGATTGCCCGACTCGCACGGCGTCATGGCATCGAAATCCTGCGAACCGATATTTCCAGTGTTTCGCCAGCCCGTTACCGGTCGGTGGCGCTCTATGACCGCGATGGACGGCGGTTTACCGAGGCGGAAATTGTGGAGATTTCGGACATGATGGCCGATTTCCTCGACTATGTCACCGCCAAGCAAAAGGAAGGGCAGGAAATGTCGTTCTTTCAGGTGGAAGAATCGTTCGCGGCCGCCCAAGGCCTGAATCCCGAACAACGCCGGCGCCTGAACTTCGTCGCCCGCACCTACCTCGAACACGAGTGGGCCGGCTCGCGCGAAGACGTCTCGTTGCTGGAATACGACAAGTCCCTCCACTTTGCGGGGCACGACCGCGTTTTTCCCGGTGGTTACTCACAAGTGACAGATAAACTTGCCGGCGACACCCGCATTGAACTGGGCTGCGAAGTCCGGCAAATCGACTACACCGGCGAACTCGTCGACGTCCTCACCAACCGCGGGAGCTTCTACGCCTACCACGTTCTCGTCACCGTCCCGCTCGGCGTCCTCAAAAGCGGGCGCATCGCCTTCAACCCCGCCCTGCCACGCGTGAAACGCGAGTCGATCCGAAAGATGAAGATGGGTGTCTTCAACAAGATCTTCCTGAAATTCGACAGCGTCTTCTGGGACCGCGAGCATGAACTCATCGGTTACATCGGAAACAAGGAGGACGATTGGCCCGAGATCATCAACTTTCACAAAATCCTCGGCCAACCCGTCCTGCTGGCGTTCAGCGCCGGGAAGGCCGGTGAGGCGAACGAGGCTAAGTCCGACGCCGAAATGGTCGCCGAGCTCATGGCCTGCCTGCGCCGGATGTACGGCGAGGGTGTTCCCGACCCAACCGCCTGGCAGGTCACGCGTTGGAATGCGGATCCCTTCAGCCTTGGCTCGTACTCGTTCGTTCCGGTTGGCTCGAAACACACCATGCGCCGCCAGCTCGCCAACCCGGTCGAGAACCGGATCTTCTTCGCCGGCGAGGCAACGTCGACGTTCTTCCCCGCAACGGTCCACGGCGCATTCCTTTCCGGCGTCCGCGCGGCCTACGAAATTATGCTCGCCGATACCAAGGAAGACATCGCAAAGGACGGTCAGGGATTCTACGACCTTTACGTTTGACCTGGAACAATTGTGCGGCGTTTTTTTTCCGTCTCCGCGTCCCCATCCTTGCATGAGGGACCGCCTTTGCGCTAGCTTCCGCCGCGGTTGCGAGATCCCGACTCCGGCCCCCTTTCACGACTCCCGATTTTGCCCTATTCCCGCCTCCTTTCAGTTTTTGCGATTGCATGGATCCGGCAGATTCCAGCTTTCCTCCTCTCCATCGTGGCCGGAGCCTCCCTGTATGCCGCCCCGGCCGAGCCAACTTTGAAGGCAGCGTGGGAAGCCGCTGAAGACAACCAGGCCGGCCTCGCCTACAGAATATTCCGCTCCTTGCAGGGCCGCGAGGGCATTGATGAACGTGAACGCCAATTCGGAGAAGCGGTTTCTGTTCTGAACGTCCAGCCACGCACCGCCGAGAACATCCGGCAAGCGAAGGACCTTTTCCTCGAACTGCTGAAAGGCGACGATCGGTTCGCCGGACTTTCCGAGTTTTTCCTCGCTCGACTCCACGCGGATTATACCGATCCGCGCGACCTCCCCACTGCCAAACGCTTCTATCGCTCCGCGCTCGAACGCGGAACCGGTGACCCCGTCGTCGAGACCGGAGCCGCCCGGCTCGTCAACATGACCGAGGCTGACCATCCGCAACCCGAGGACGCGATCCGTGCCCTCAATGAACTCGAACCGCTCGCCAGCCAACTGAAAACGCCCCAAGGGAAACGGACATACCACGAAGCCATGGGACAGGGCTACATCCTGGCTGGCGACCTGGAGGCCGGTCTGCGCCATCACCTGATCGCAGAATCCTTCGGCTTTACCCGCCGCCAGACCGAAGCCGCATCGTGGGTGACCATCGCCGAGGCGGCGCGGGAACTCAGGAAGAACGATATCGCCGCCGAGTACTACCGCAAATTTCTCGCCAAGTATCTCCGCGACAGCCGCTCCTACCTGATCGCCAAGAAACTACGCGAGCTGGAAGCCGCCAATCATCAACCGTGAGAGAACGCATTCTGAATACCATCGGCTTCGGCCTGCTTGCGGTTTGTTTTGTTGTCGCGCTTGGCCGAACGCTCTGGCCAAAACCAAAAACCGAATCGGGTGAAAATGTTGTGACGATCCGCATTGCGCACTGGCAGTTGGAAGGCGGTGTCCGCGAAGCGATCGATGCGATGGCCCGCGCTTACGAGGCCGAACACCCCGGAGTCCGCGTCGTCCAGATTCCCATTCCCGAACGCATCTACACGAACTGGCTCATCACCCAGCTCGTCGGAGGAACGGCACCCGACATCATCCAGATCGGCATCGGCATTTCCGATGAACGCCTGTCCCGTTTCTTCGTCCCGCTCACCGGCCTTGCTGAAGAGCCAAACCCTTACAACAAAGGCACCGATCTCGAAGGCATACCCCTGCGCGATACCATTTTCGACGGCATGCGCGGCGGCTACAATGAAGCGCTCATTGAGTTCTATGGAGTGCCCCTCAGCGGCACCTCGATCCGTGCCTACTACAACCTCGACCTCCTGAAAAAGGTCACCGGCTCCGAAAAACTCCCGACGAACTTCCGCGAGTTCATCGAGCTCTGCAAAAAGGTTGAGGACTACTCCCAAAAAACGGGCGAAATCCTGCTGCCGATCGCCGCGTCCCGCTACAACGGACCGCAACTCATGGAACGCCTGTTCGATTCCCAGACCCAAAAGCTGGTCCAGCGCGAAAATCCCGTCGGAACCCTCGAATTCCAGCCCACGTTGACCCTCCGGCGGTACGCTGAAGGAGATTGGGATATGCGAACTCCGGAACTTCTCTCCGGCTTCGAGCTCATGCGCGCAGTCGCGAATTATATGCAACCCGGATTCATGCAACTCCAGCGCGACGATGCGACGTTTTACTTCGTCCAGGGTCGCACACTGATGATCACCTCAGGCAGTTGGGATTCCACCAGCATCCGCTCGCAGGCACCTTTCCGCGTGGGAATCGCCCCGATTCCTGCTCCAACTCGGGACGATCCGGAATATGGTGAGTTTATTCTCGGGCCGTTGTCGGAAGCCGGCTCACTCGCCGCGGTCTCGTTCGGCCTCACCCGCGGATCTCCGCATCCGAAAGTCGCAAAAGACTTCCTGCTGTTCATGGCGAGCCAGCGCATCAACAAGATCTGGACCGACGTCAGCGGTTGGCTGCCCTCCGTGGTCGGTGTGGAACCCCATCCCTCGGCTCTTCCGTTCAAACCGATCATGGAAGGCTACCCATCCGGCCTGAATCTCGCCCCGACGCCGGACCTGAAACGGATCTGGGCAACGAATGCTCACCTCCTTTTCGGACCCGAAGGATCGGCCGAGCGATTTGCGGCCGCTATGGAGCGGGATTTCCTCCGCGCTTCCACGAGCGACTTGCGCCGTCAACTCACGTCAATCGAACTCAACGGCAAACGCTCGGATACGGTGCTGGCGGCGCTCGCAGTTCAGGCCGGCGATCACCCCGACGACCGCGCAACCGCCCTGAAACTCGACCTTGCCATCCAGGCTGCCGCCACCAACGACCGCAACCTCCAGAGCACCCGCGCGGCACTCAAGGCCTCCGAACAGGCACTGAATTCCCAACCCTGACGTTTCTTCATGCCCCTGCCGATCTCCAAGAAAAAGGCCCTGCACGAGTGGAAACTTTACCTGTTCATCATCCCCTCGCTCCTGTTGGTCGGCACGTTCTCCTATTTCCCCACGCTCAGCGCCATTTACCACAGTTTCTTCCGTTGGGGAGGCGGTGACGCCAAGGAGTTTATCGGCCTCAAAAACTTCATTGATGTCCTGAATGATCAGGTCTTCTGGGCCTCGTTTGTCACCATCGGAATCCTCGTGGTGGCGAACCTTTTCAAGATGATCCCGTCGATCTTTCTCGCGGTGCTCATCCACCGACTCCGCAGCGACAAGTGGCAGTATTGGTATCGTGTCATTCTCGTCCTGCCGATGATCGTTCCCGGTTTGGTGACACTTTTCATTTGGAAGTTCTTCTTTGACCCGAATCTCGGCGTTCTCAACGCCGCCATCGAACAGAGCGGCATCAAGACCGCTCTCGTCCACCTCGACAAGTTCTTTGGTTGGGGAGTTTTCTTTGAGGGCGTTCCCACTGCCTGGCTGGGTGAACCGGCCCTCATCATCCCGGCCCTCATCATCTGGGGATTCCCATGGATCGGGGCGGTCGGCGTGTTGATCTTCCTTGCCGGCCTTCAATCGATCGGCACGGAAGTCTATGAAGCCGCCGACCTCGACGGCGTCACTCCGTTCCAAAAGTTCCTCCACATTGAATTCCCACTGATCATGACCCAGGTTCGGCTCAGCCTCGTTCTGATGATCATCGGCACCCTTCAAGGTTTTGGTCTTCAGTTCCTGTTGCTTGGAGAAAACGGAGGTGCCGGCGGACGGGGTATGGTACCAGGATTGTGGATGTTCAATCGCGCGTTCATCGCCGGCGAGTTCGGCTACGCCTGTGCACTCGGCCTCTTCCTCTTCGTGTTCATCCTCGCGCTGACACTGTTCAACAACAAATTTGTGAGAGTCGAAAAATGAGCGCACCCCATGCCGTCAGTGGCCGGAAGTCACGCGACTGGCCCAAACACATCCTGATCTGGATCGTGCTCGGTCTCGAGCTGCTGCCCTTCTACATGATGCTGCAGATCAGCCTGAAGAACAACCGCATGTTCTACGAGAACACCTGGCTGCCTGCACTGCCTCAGGATTGGGTGCTGTCCAACTACGTCGAAGCTTTCAAACTCATCCTTCCATTCGTAGCCAATTCGGTTGTCGTTTCCGTGTCGGCCACAATTGGAGCACTCCTGTTCGCCCTGCTGGGCGCTTACTTCTTCGCGCGCTATCGGATGCCGGGGGGAAATGTTCTCTGGGCGGCCTTCCTGCTGCTGATGCTTCTGCCGGGCGTCGCGAACATCGTCACCCTCTTCGCCCTGCTTCAGAACCTGAACCTCCTGAATACGCTCTGGGCCCTGATCATTCTTGGTATCTCCGGCGGCCAGGTTTTCTGTATCTACGTCCTCCGAAATTTCATCGAAGACATCCCGCGAGACCTCTTCGAAGCGGCCGAGATGGATGGTGCCTCCCACTGGGCTCAGTTGCGGAATGTCGTCATCCCCATGAGCGGGCCGATCATCGGAACCCTGGCCATCCTCATGTTCCTCGGATCCTGGAACGATTTCCTCATGCCCCTTATCGTCCTGCGCGACCCGGAATTGTTTACGATCGGCGTCGGATTGATCTATCTTGACGGCGAATACGTCAAGCAGTGGGGACGGACGATGGCCGCGTTCTTCGTCGCGAGCCTTCCGCTCATCATCATCTTCCTCTTCACGATGAAGTTGTTTGTCCGCGGGCTGTCCAGCGGTGCCCTTAAGGGTTGACGCCCCAAAGATTCATCGCAACGGCATAAGCCAGCGGAATCCCGGCCAGCAGATTGAACGGAAACGTGACACCCAGCGCGAGGGCCACGTAGATGCTCGGATTGGCCTCTGGAAGCGCAGAACGGAACGCGGCGGGCACCGCGATGTAGGACCCGCTGCCGCAGAGAATGGCGAACAAAACCCCATCACCTCGCGACATCCCAATCGCGTGGGCCAACAGCAGGGCCGCCCCGCCGGCGATCAGCGGAAACGCCACCGCAAAGACAATGCAAAACCATCCGGTCGCCCGCAGGTCGGAAATCCTCCGGGCGGCCACAATGCCCAGATCCAAAAGGAAAAAGCACAACACCCCCGGAAACATCGCACTCACAAACGGATCCAAAGCCTTCGCGCCTGAAGCCGGCGTCACCAGTCCCACGGCCAGGCTGCCCAATAGGACAAGAACCGATTTGTTCGCCAGACACTCGTGGACCACACTCCCCCAGGAGAGCGGACGGCCCGCAGCGCGATTCCCGGCCGACGCCCGTCGCGCCAGGATCAACCCGGTCAAAATGGCCGGACTCTCCATGAGCGCGAGAGCCGCGACCATGTAGCCGCCAAACTCGGTCCCTCGCGCCTCGAGGTAGGAGGCGGCCGTCATGAACGTGACCGCACTCACCGACCCGTATGTCGCCGCCACTGCCGCCGCATTGGCCGGATTCAACTTCCTGCGGATCATCGGATAAACGCACAGCGGCAGAACGAACGAGGCCGCCACAGCCGCAAACAAAGGAACCGCCACCGCGGCCGTCCATGTTGTGTGCTGCAATTCCGTCCCCCCGCGAAATCCAAGCGAAAACAGCAGATACAACGAAAGGATCTTGAGGACCGACTCCGGAATCTCCAGATCCGATCGGACCACCACCGCAAGCGCTCCCAGCAGGAAAAACAGGATGGCCGGTTGCAACAAATACTCCAAAGGTGACATTGGCCGAGCATGTAAACGGATCAATTCCCCCCTGAAAAGCGCAACATTTGCGTTTCCAAAACCCGCCGGGATTCGAATCCTTCCTGTGAAGTCCCTCTCCGCTTTCCTTACAATCATTTTGCTGACCGGCTGTGCCACGACCACTCCGATGAAGACCGTTCCTTACGTCGACCTCCCGAAATTCATGGGCGATTGGTATGTGATCGGAACCATTCCCTGGATCGTTGAGAAGAACAATGTCGGCACGATGGACATCTACAAGCCGCGGGCGGACGGCCGGATCGACGTGATCTATGCCTTTCATAAGAAATCCCTTGATGCCCCACGCGAGGAATGGCGCGCCATCGGTGAGGTCGTGAACCGCAAGACCAATGCCGAATGGACGGTCCAGTTCATCTGGCCCTTCAAGGCTCCCTACCTGATCATCGACCTCGCCGATGACTACCGCTACACCGTCATTGGCCATCCCTCACGCAATCTCGTGTGGATCATGGCGCGCGAACCGCGGATGTCGGAAAAGGATTATCAGGCGATCCTCGCCCGGCTCACCGCGCAGGGTTACGACACGTCCCGGATTGTCAAAGTTCCGCAGCGCGCCGGCTCCTGATCAGAACGGTTCGTCCGCGGCCGTTCGCGGGCCGGTCGAAACATCCCACGTCTCCAAAAGCGGTTCCGGGAGTTCCGATAAGAATCGAGACGGCCTTTGAAACGTTTCGCCGTATCCGGCACCCAGCCGCATTTCGGGATACGTCAGATAAAGCTCGTCTTTGCAGCGGGTGATTCCCACGTAAAACAAACGGCGTTCCTCCTCGAGCCCTCCCGTTGATTCCACGCTGCGGGAACTGGGAAACATCCCATCGGCGAGCCAGATCAGAAAAACCACCTTCCACTCCAGCCCCTTGGCTTGGTGGAGGGTTGAGAGCGTGATTTTCTCAGAGTCCGATTCCCCCGCAAAAGCGTCAGCCGTTTCGACGCCGCCCAAAAGCGCAAGCTGGGAAAGAAAATCCTCGGTCGTCTCAAACTGCCCGGCAAACGCCGCGAGCGTGTTGAGATCCTCCCGGCGCGCTTCGTAGTTCGGAAACTTCGCCTGCATGTAGTCGTCATACATGGCAAACAGCACGCACTCGATCATCGGACCGGGCCGGAGCGCACCCTCCGCCGGCAAAAGATCGCGGAGTGTGAGAACGAGTTGCTGCCAGCTTTTCTGGGCTTTGGTCGGGACCTTGAGGCCCGCGAGCCGATCGAATTCCGTCCCGCCGTCGAGCGCCGAAGCGGTCTGCGTCCAGAGGCTTTCAGCCGTTTTGCCACCAATGCCCGGCAACAGGCGGACCATGCGTTTGAACGCAATCTCATCCCGCCGGTTCGCCGCAAACTTCAGGAAAGCCGCAACATCCTTCACATGGGCCTGTTCAAAGAACCGGAGCCCGCTCGTGATTTGGAACGGAATCCCGCGGCGGGTGAATTCCAGCTGCACTTCCATCGAGTGGAAATGCGCCCGATACAAGATCGCCATCTCATGCAACTCCATCCCCTCATCCCGCAGTTCCAGGACACGCTGCGCGACAAAGGCCGCCTGTTCCGAATTCGTCGCCAGCGGCACGAGTGCCGGCCGGACGGGATGCGGCTTGCGAACCGCCGTCAGATTTTTGGGAAACTGTCGCTCGTTGCCAAGAATCGCCGCATTGGCGAGTTCGAGAACACCCGGCACACTCCGGTAGTTGGTCTCAATCTTGAAAACCTGAGCGTCCGGATGGCGGTGCGGAAAGCGCAGGATGTTCTCAAAATCCGCGCCACGCCAGGAGTAGATGCTCTGCGCATCGTCCCCGACGACCATGATGCTCCGGTGCCGGGCCGCGAGACATTCAACGAGTTCGGACTGGATCTTGTTAGTGTCCTGGTATTCGTCGACGAGCACGTGACGGAATTGTTCCTGATAGTGCTCCGCAATCTCCGGATTCGAGAGCAACATCTCCAACGTCTTGCTGAGCAGGTCGTCGAAGTCCATCGAGTTCGCCTCCCGCTTGCGGGCCTCATACGCGTGCTGGACCCGGGTGATGTCGGCGGACTGCGGGAGAAAATAACGGTATTTGTCGAGGAGGACGCGCTCAATCGACGCACCGGTGTTGATGGAGTAGCTGAAAATATCCGCGAGCACCTCCGCCTTCGGAAACCGTCGTTCGGTTCCGCCCAAACCCTCGCGCGCGACGACTGCCGAGATCATGTCCTCGGAGTCCTCCCGGTCCATGATGCTGAAACCCCGGCGAAAGCCGATCGCCTCCGGATGCAAGCGGAGGATGCGGTTGCCGATCGAATGGAACGTCCCGCCCCAGACCCCCTCGCCGATGCCGGGGACCAGATGGTGAACCCGTTCGAGCATTTCACGGGCTGCCTTGTTTGTGAACGTGAGCAACAAAATCGACCGGGCTGGAACCCCCTGCGACAAAAGCCACGCGACCCGGTAAGTCAGCGTCCGCGTTTTTCCACTGCCCGCCCCCGCTATTACAAGCGCAGGACCGGGCGCGGATGTGACCGCGCGCATTTGCTCCTCGTTTAACTCCGCGGCGAAGTCGATCGGCGGAGCCGCCGGCCCCGGAGACTGGAGCGTATACGAGCGGCTCACTGCGTGCTGGTGATCCGCAGAAGTTCCATCTGTGCCGGGGAAATGCCCAGGCCGAAAGCGAGCAGACGCACGGATTCGTCCCATACGCGCGCTTTGTTCGAACCGAGCACCACGGCGATGACGTCCCGTCCGTTGTATGTCCCGCTCGAGATCAGGCAATGGCCGGCCCGCACCGTGTAGCCGGTCTTCATGCCATTGCAGAACGAATAATTCCGCAGCACCCGGTTCGTATTCCGGAGTGAAATCGAATTCCCACTCGGAAAACGAAACGTGTAATAGCGCGTGCGCATGATCTCACGCAAGGTCGGGTTCCGGTAGGCTGCACGAGCCACACGCGCCATGTCGCGCGCCGTCGAATACTGACCGTCCGCCGGCAGGCCATTCGGGTTGATGAAATTGGAATTGGTCCCCCCCAGGCGACGCATGGTCGAATTCATCCTCTCGGCAAACGCCTGCTGGCTGCCCGCGTTGTCGCGTGCGAGTGCGCGGGCGACATCGTTCCCGCTCTTGACGAGCAGGGCGTTGAGCAATTGGGTCCGCGTGAACGTCTGCCCGGCCCGGATCCCGATTTTCGTCGGCTCGCATTGCGTGTCCGTCGCCGCGACTTTCACGGGTTTGGAGAGATCGCCCGCCTCCGCCACAATGAGCGCCGTGAGCAGCTTCTGGGTGCTGGCGACGGCGCGCGGTTCGTTCTCGTTTTTCTTGAAGAGCACCCGTCCGGTATTCGCATCAAACAACAACGCCGCCTTCGCGGTGACCAACGGCGGCTCGGCTGCACAAAGAGGTGCCACCAATGCCACGAGCGCGCAGAACAGAACCGGGAATCGCATCCGCGGAAACTACTGCCGGGGCGCTGTGGATTTCAAAACTTTCTCGATCTCGGGATCCGGTTTCGCACCCAATTCGACCGCCCGATAGTAGTGACGCCGCGCCAACTCGGTCTTCGGTGGCTTTTCCTCCAGATAAAACGCCGCGAGATTGTAGTGCGCATCGGAATAGGCCGGGTCCAACTCGACCGCCCGGCGAAGCTCGGACTGCGCGCCGTCGATCCATCCCCGTCGACCAATGACCACACCAAGAAAATTCCGCGCCCGGGCATTCTGCGGATCGTAAAGAACCGCCTGGGAGAGAGCAGCCAGGGCTTGGTCAGACTCCTCGCGGTCCATGTAGATGATCCCCAGCGTAAGCCAGGCCGCCGCTGTCTCCATGCGCAGCCGAACCGCCCGTCGCAAGAGTGCCTCGGCGCGGTCGACGTTGCCCGAAGAAAATTCCACTACGCCCAAGTTGACCAAGCCGACGAGATTGTCCGGTGCCAGATCCAGGACGCGTTCGTACGCCCGCCTTGCTGTTGCATAGTCTTTCAGCTCGAAGGCTGCATTGCCCTCCGCCGCTGCCTCTTTCGCCAGCGTCGGAACGAATCGCGCATCAGGCTCCGACACTTCTGCCAGCGCACCGAAAACCGGAACCCATATGGCCGCCGCGAAAACGGCCGGCCTCATTTTCCCGAGAGTTCCTGCGCACGCAGGGTCGCCGCGCGGACCGCCTCCAGAAAGGCCGAGCGCACACTGCGGGACTCAAGCGCGGATAATCCCGCAATCGTCGTCCCACCCGGACTCGTTACCATTTCGCGCAGCACCGCCGGATGCTCGGCCGTGGCCGACACCATTTCCGCGGCTCCCGCAACGGTCTGAACGGCCAGCGACAAAGCCAGCGGACGCGGCAGGCCGACGGCAACGCCCCCGTCCGACAACGCCTCGATCATCAGGTAAACATAGGCCGGTCCGCTTCCACTCAGTCCGGTGACCGCATTCAGCAATTTCTCCGCGACCGGATAAACTTCGCCAACGCTCGAAAAAACGCGGCGCGCGGTTTCCTCATCTTCGACCGTGGCTGACTTGTTCCCGGCAAACGCCGTGGCCGCGCGTCCGACCATCGCAGCCGTGTTCGGCATCGCGCGGATGATCCGCGCGCCGGGGGCAATCGACTCCAACCGTGCAAGCTCGAGGCCCGCCACGATCGAGATGATCAGCTTGCCAGTCACCGCGGCACCCGCCTGGGCGATCGCCTCCTGGACGTCCTGCGGTTTCACCGCCAGCACGATGACATCGGCAGCCGCAGCCGCATCGGCATTGGACGTGAGGACATTGACCCCGGTGGCATCGCTCAAGTTCTCGAGCAATTCCGGTTCCGGACACGCGGCAAAGATCTCCGAGGGGCCGCAAACTTTCGCGCGCAACATGCCCTGGATGATTGCGGACGCCATCCTGCCGGCCCCGAGAAATGCGTATTTCATGGCTGGAAATCTAACCGCTTTCGCCAGCGCGGGGAGCAAAAAAGCGGCGGCTCCCAAAGCGTCCACCCCCCAGAAAAAGCCTCCGCAACAACGCCTCCCGCCACGCGTCCGGGACCCAACGCGCCAGCACCCGGAGAACCAGTCCGTGGCGGCCGACGACTTTCCGAGCCGGCGGATGGGGCATTTCCAGGATTTCGAAGACTGCGCGTGCGACGACCTCCGGCGGACTACCCGATGTTTCGCCGGCCAGCATCCGCTGGACAAATGTCTTCATCGGCCCCGAGTAGCGTTCACGCGCCCCTTCTGGCAGGTCCGCCTCCCCGGCCGCACTCGCGAGCTTCTCGGCCGAACCGGAATTGATCGAAGCCGGTTCCAGGCAGGTGACCGGAATCCCCGCCGTGAAAAGCTCCATGCGGAGCGCGTCGCTGATCGCCTCCACCGCGTGCTTGGAGGCCGTCAATGTACCGCCAAGCGGAATCGTCAGCCGTCCACCGATGGAACCCATGTTCACGATGCGTCCGCGTCCCCGGTGCAGGTCCGGCAGCACGGCCTGTGTCACCGCAAGCAACCCGAACACATTCACGTCGAACACGCGGCGGAAGCGCTCCGCGCTCGTGAACTCGAGAGGGAAAATGTCGCCGATGCCCGCGTTGTTCACGAGCGCCTGCAGGCCGTTCGTCCCGACGAGACGGCGCACGGTCTCCACGGCTTCGCCGAGATCCTGCGTGACGTCGAGGCGGATCTCCTCAATCAGACCGCCCGGCGCAGCGGGCGTTCGAACGCCCGCCAGCACGCGCCATCCGTGCGCGGCCAGATACGTGGCGGTCGCTTTTCCGATGCCGGAGGACGCCCCCGTGACGAGAACGGTTCGCATACGAGGGCTCCTCCGAAGCGGAATGCTCAGCGCATTTTTCCGCCGTAGATCGCGTCGTCGCCCAGTTCCTCTTCGATGCGGAGGAGTTGGTTGTATTTGGCGACGCGGTCGGTGCGGCAGAGCGATCCGGTCTTGATTTGGCCGGCGTTCGTCGCGACCGCGATGTCCGAAATCGTTGTGTCTTCGGTCTCGCCCGAACGGTGGCTGATCACCGCCGTGTAGCGGTTTTCCTTGGCCAGTTCGATCGCGTCGAGCGTCTCGGTGAGCGATCCGATCTGGTTGACCTTGACGAGAATCGAGTTGCCGACGCCCTTGTCGATGCCCTTGCGGAGGAACTCGACGTTCGTGACAAAGAGATCATCGCCGACCAACTGAACCTTGTCGCCAATCGCGTCGGTGAGCTTCTTCCAGCCGGTCCAGTCATTCTCAGCGCATCCGTCTTCGATCGAGACGATCGGATACTTACTGCAGAGCTCACGGTAGTACTCCACCATCTCGTCGTCGGTGCGCTTGGCTCCGTCGGATTTCTTGAAGATGTAGGCTTTCTTGGTCGCGTCGTAAAATTCACTCGACGCACAATCGAGCGCAATGAACACCTGCTTGCCGAACTTGTAGCCGGCGGCCTTCACAGATTTCGCGATCGTGTCGAGCGCGTCCTCGGCCGAGGTGAACGCCGGGGCGAAACCACCTTCGTCACCGATGGCCGTCGAAAGGCCGCGCTTCTTGAGTTCACCTTTCAGCGCATGGAAAATTTCCGTGCCGGCGCGGAGGGCTTCCGAAAAGGTCGGGAAGTCCTTCGGGATGATCATGAACTCCTGGAAGTCGATCGGCGCGTCGCTGTGAGCGCCGCCATTGACGATGTTCATCATCGGCACCGGGAGAACTTTCGCGTTCGGCCCGCCGAGGTATTTGTAGAGCGGCACACCGACCTGGGCGGCGGCGGCTTTGGCGGCGGCGAGCGAAACGGCGAGGATCGCATTGGCACCGACCTTCTTCTTGGTGGGCGTTCCGTCGACCGCCAGCATCGTCTTGTCGAGTCCCACCTGGTCGAGCGCGTCGAGTCCGACCAGCGCCGGTGCCAGCAGGGTGCCGACGTTGGCAACGGCCTTCGTCACGCCTTTGCCAAGATAAACGCCCTTGTCACCGTCGCGCAATTCGACGGCTTCGTGTTCGCCTGTGCTGGCTCCGCTGGGAACGGCCGCGCGGCCCAAGGCTCCCCCGGCGAGTTCGACGTCGGCTTCGACGGTCGGATTCCCGCGGGAATCCAGGATTTGGCGGGCACGAATGGCGGTAATGGTAGTGGCTGACATGATGTGTGTTGGTTGAAAAAACTTCGCCGCAAAGCATCCATCCCACGCCCGGGCATGCAAGGCTTTTTCCGCTCGCGGTTTGATGCGGGTCAATCGGCTACACGCCGCCGAACCGCCGTCCGCGGCCCGCGTAATCTTCCAGCGCCGCGAGAAAGTCCGCTTTCGAGAAGTCCGGCCAGAGCTTTTTCGTAACGTGGATCTCGGTGTAGCTCAGTTGCCAGAGGAGGAAATTCGAGATGCGCATCTCGCCGGACGTGCGGATGAGCAAATCCGGGTCCGGGATTCCCGCCGTGTTCAGCCGGTCAGAGAAGAGTTCGGGGGTGATATCGTCGGGTCCGACCGTTCCATCGCCCGCGTCGCGGACGAGCCCGCGGACAGCGTCGATGATTTCCGCCCGGCCGCTGTAGCTGAGCGCGAGAATGACATTCAACTTTGAGTTGGCCGCCGTTGCGGCCTTCACCTCGTCCAGCTTCCGCCGGCATGCGGCCGGCAAATCCTGCACGCGCCCGATCGTGCGCAGTCGCACTCCCTCGCGCACCATCTCGTCGCGTTTTTCATTGAGAAACCGCTCCAGCAAGTTCATCAACCCATTCACCTCGGCCTCCGGGCGTTTCCAGTTTTCGGATGAGAACGCATAGAGCGTCAGAAATTCGACGCCGGATTCCATGCTGGCCTCCACGCACGCGCGGATTGATCGCGACCCCTGCTCGTGTCCGGCCAGCCTCGGCAACCCGCGTTGCTGGGCCCAACGGCCGTTGCCGTCCATGATCACGGCGACGTGGCGCGGAATCGGGTTCACGGGTGCGATCAGAGTCGGATGGTCTGCTCGCGGCCGGGACCGACGCTGACAATGCCCAGCCGGGCTCCGGTGAGGTCGGAAATGGCCCGCACATAATCCCGCGCGGCCGCCGGCAGGGCGTTGAAGGTCGTGGCATTCTCGGTCGGCTTCATCCAACCTGGAAACTCCCGGTAAACCGGCGTGCAGCGCGCCAGCGCATCGGTATCGGTTGGCGGCACGTCCATTTTCCGGCCGTCCAATTTGTAGGCGACGCAAACCCGGATCGTCTCGACCGCATCGAGCCCGTCGAGGTTCGTGATCGCAAGGTCGTCGATGCCGTTGACCATCGTGGCAAACCGCGTGGCGACCGCATCGAACCATCCGCACCGCCGCGCGCGCCCGGTCGTCGCCCCGAACTCCCGCCCCATCGCATGAAGGGCATCGCTGATGCCCTGATCTTCGGTTGGGAACGGCCCCTCGCCCACGCGCGTCGTGTAAGCTTTCATCACGCCCAGCACGCGGTCCATGCGATGCGGTGGCACGCCGCTTCCGGTGCAGGCGCCGCCGGCCGTCGTATTCGAGCTGGTGACATACGGATACGTGCCGTGGTCGATGTCGAGAAACGTCCCCTGCGCACCTTCGAAGAGCAGGCTCTTGCCCGACGCGATGGCCTTCTGGAGATAAACAACCGTGTTCGTGACAAACGGCCGGAGCACGTCCGCCGCACGCAGCGAGTCCTCCAAAATCCGACGGCCGTTAACCGGCGCCGCACCGAGGCCCTTTAAAATCGCATTGTTCTCCCTGATGCGGAGCCGAAGTTTTTCGCGGAAGACCTCGGGTTGGACCAAATCGCACATCCGCAGCCCGGTCCGCGATGCCTTGTCCGCATACGCCGGACCGATCCCGCGCTTCGTCGTCCCTATTTTGTTCCGTCCCTTCAAAACCTCCCGCTGACCGTCGAGTTCGCGATGATACGGCATCACCAGATGCGCCGCGTCGCTGATGAGGAGGTTCTTCGAAACCTTCACGCCGCGCTCCCGGAGGCCCTCAATCTCGCCGACCAAGGCCACCGGGTCGATGACCACGCCATTGCCGATCACGCACGTTTTCGCCTTCCGCAAAATGCCCGACGGAATCAGGTGGAGGACGTATTTTTGACCGGCAATGACAATCGTGTGCCCGGCATTGTTGCCCCCCTGGCTGCGGACGACGATGTCGGCCTCGTCCGTGAGAAAGTCGATGATTTTTCCTTTTCCTTCGTCGCCCCACTGGGCTCCGACTAAGATCGTGTTCGGCATATCGGGAATCGTGACTCTCTTTTCCACGATCCGGCGTGACAAGCGAATTTCCAGCCCGTCAGAGGACTTTGACCTCCCGGATTTTCTTCAGATACGCCTCCGGATTTTTCTCCGCCTCGCGCCGGTGTTCCTCCATGCACGCCTTCATTTCAAAGCCCTCGACGGAAAACGTGACCGACGAGCCAAACCGATCCAGCGCCCGGTCGCAAACCACGCACGTCGTCAACGGATACCCCGCCGGCCGTCCGCATGCGGTCAGCAAACAAACCAAAACCCACCATCCACAGCGCCTCATCACGCGACAGATCGACCCTCCACCGCCTCCCGGCCGCCCCGTCCCCGCGCAAACGCCGCCGCGGACACAAGGTCGCCGACAAATTGCGCACGCGCCGCCTCGCGGGCTTTCGCATCCGGCATCCGGAGCAACGCCGACGGATGCACCGTCACAAACGTCCACTCGCAAAACGAACTCGCCATCACGCGACCGCGATCCCGAAGCACCCGAACATGGGCCCCGATGATCGACTGCGCGGCCGTCGCCCCCAGGCACACCAACACCGCGGGCTGGATCGCCCGCAACTCGCCCTCGAGCCAAGGCCGGCAGGCGCGCACTTCGGCCTCGGATGGTTTTTCGTGCAGCCGGCGCTTGCCCCGCTGCACGAACTTGAAGTGCTTCACCGCATTGGTCACATAGACGTCTTCCCGCCGGATCCCCGCCTCTTCAAATGCCTCTGCCAGCAACCTCCCGGCCGGACCGATGAACGGACGTCCTTCCACATCCTCCTGATCGCCGGGTTGTTCACCGACGAAGACCAACCGGGCGTCGCCGGGCCCTTCTCCAAAAACGGTTTGCGTGGCATCTCGATAAAGGGGGCAGGCCCGGCACCCCGCAGCCTCCTTGCGAAGGCCCTCGAGCCCGTCGACCTCGTGTTTCACTCCGCAGGATTCTCCGTCGCCGCCACACGACGGTCGTGGTCCGCCTCCTCGACCCCCTGCTCCACGAGCCGCTGGGCTGCCGATTGCTCGTCGTCGGGTTGAACATGCACCCCCGTGTGCGGATGCCCTGCCAACGCCGAACTCCACGAACCCACCGGCGCCTCCGTCTCGTCCGCCTCCGGCGGCGGCGGCGGGCCCGGATGGCTCAGGTCATCCATGGCCCGGACGATGTCGTGCTCGCGAACAACTGACCGTCCGTCCGTCTGCGCCAATTCCTTCGCCCGGCGCTCGATGTCGGCCGAGCTGATCTCCCCCGTTCCCGCACTGCTTGTCTGGATGCGATCGAATGGATGCTCTTTCATACTCACTCCAACGGTTCGCACCCACCCTGCCCCTCGGCCCTCCCCCGGACCCAAATTCGGTAAACCACAGCGCAACGGTTTTATGGGGGCGCCAAATCAACAGAACACAGGCCGGAGGGCCGCCCGGGTTGTGGGACAGGTTGCTCTCTCTTGAGCAAGCGGGCTTTGGGATCGAAATGGTCAAACGCTTTGACAGATCGCAAATACGGTGCAATAGACCTGAGGTTTTTTTATGAGCAAAAGGGTCCCAATGGTGAGTGCTGCATTCAAATCTGGCGGGTTCTTGTTGCTCATCCTGCTGGGCTTTCCGGGAACTCAATCGGCCCAGATCACGGATGACACGACCATGCACCAAAATAACTTCCATTTTTGGGGCATGGAATCGAGCGTCAACGTCGGCACACCGGACGATCCCAGATACGTCAACGTCCCCGCGCCGACCAACGTTCGTTTTGTCTGGGGCGTCGATCCCGCTTACACTTCGAATTCCACGGCGTTCAGCATTACGGAGGGACAACCGTGGGACGGTACGGTGACGGCCGTTACCAACAGCACCAATTCCTCCCTCTGCACGCTCACGATCAATGCCGGGCGCAAAAATTCAACGGAGCCGGCAGATTTTTTCAAGAATGCCACCAGCGGCGGCGCGATGGGAGGTTGGGATGTCATCAGCAATGCTCCCGACAAATTGAATTTTGCCTTCGTGGGAACCCTCTCATTCGATCTTGAGGGCACGACCTACTCGTATTACATCGCGCTCGGGCAGGGAAATCAGGGAGCGATCAACAATTGGTGGCTGGGGGGGCCGGAAATGTTGGGAGGACAGGAACCATTTCCGGAAAATGTGATCGCCCCATCGGCAAATGGGTCATTCAACATCATCGCTTCTCGCAGTGACACCTGGGACATTTATCCCCTGTTCGTCCCGGTTCCCGTTCCCGAACCGTCTGTCGGTGGCCTTTTGATTCTGGGCTTGGCTGGTGCCACAGTTCTCTCTTCGCGAATCCGAAAAAAGGCGGCGTAGGTTCGGGTCGCCGGCCAAAAGCCGGACAGCCTGTGCTACCGGGTCAGAAATCCAGCGAAGCCTTTTAAAAGGACAGTTTTCGGTACCCTCATGGTTCGATGCCGACGGCACGGAATTTGGCGTCGATGTGGCGGAAATGGCGTTCGGGCGCGCAGGCGTGCTCGATTTCCGCGGAGCTCAGGTGGGCGGAGACGGTCGGCTCTTCGCTGAGGTTTTTCGGGAGGCCGCCGCCTTCACGCCAGGTTTTCATGGCGGCACGTTGGACCGCTTCGTAGGCCGATTTACGTTCCATGCCTTTTTCTGTCAGCATGAGGAGCGCGGCCTGGCTGGCGTAGAGTCCGCCGGTCAGTTCCATGTTCCGCTTCATGTTTTCGGGGTAAACGATGAGGCGCGAAACGAGCTTCGTGAGCGTGACCAGCATGTAGTCGAGAAGCGTGCAACTGTCGGGCAGGACAATGCGTTCGACCGAGCTGTGACTGATGTCGCGTTCGTGCCAGAGGGCGACATTTTCCATGGCGGCCACAGCATTTCCACGGATCACGCGCGCGAGTCCGCTGAGGCGCTCGCCGGTGATCGGATTGCGTTTGTGCGGCATGGCGGAGCTGCCCTTCTGGCCCTCGCTGAAATACTCCTCCACCTCAAGGACCTCGGTGCGCTGCAAGTGGCGGAACTCGGTTGCCCAGCGATCAATGCTGCTGGCGATGAGAGCGAGCGTGTTCAGAAACTCCGCGTGCCGGTCCCTCTGGACGATCTGCGTCGAAAGGGGATCCGGGATCAGGCCGAGTTTCTGGCAGACATGCGCTTCGACACGAGGGTCGAGGTGTGCGTGCGTGCCGACCGCTCCGCTGATTTTGCCAACACGGATTCGCTCGCGCGTCTGGTTCAACCGTTCCAACGCGCGGCTGAATTCGTCATACATGAGGGCCAGTTTGAGCCCAAACGTGATCGGCTCGGCATGGATCCCATGGCTCCGGCCGATCATCGGTGTGAGCTTGTGTTCGCGCGCCCGGACGGCGATCGCCTCGCGGAGGCCGGCGAGGTCCTTCGCGAGAATCTCGCAGGATTCGTTCATCTGCACGGCCAGCGTCGTGTCGAGCAGGTCGGATGACGTCAAACCCTGGTGGATCCAACGCGCGGCCGGGCCGACGTAGGTCGCCACATTCTCAAGAAATGCAATGACGTCATGGTTCGTCCGCTTCTCGATTTCATGAACCGCCGCGATGTCGAACGCCGCCTTCGTACGGATTTCCGCGGCGTCGGATTCCGGGATCACACCGAGCCCGGCCATGGCCTCACATGCGAGGATTTCGATCTCGAGCCAGATCTCGAGTTTGCGTTGTTCGGTCCAGACGGACCGCATGCCGGGAAGACTGTAACGTTCGATCATTGCCAAAAACTTAAACATACCCGGCCGGATCCCCGCCAGCCCTCCGCGTAAAAATCTCTCCCACGCCGAAACGCATTTGCTTTACTGGCGTCCGATGAACATTGCCAAGGCCCTGATCACCGCCGCCGGCCGCAACCAGCGCCACCTGCCCCTCCAGACCATTGTCGATCGCGAAGGTTATCCCCGCCCGGTCCTCACCCACCTGATTGAGGAAGCCATTTCCGCTGGGATTGAAAAAATCGGCGTCGTCATCAGTCCGGGGGATGCCGATCTCTACGAACGCGCCGCCGGACCTCACGCCGGATCCATCACCTTCATCGAACAACCCGAGCCGGACGGCTACGGCGACGCCATCCACCGCGGTGCCGGATTTCTCGGATCCGATCCGTTTCTCCTCATGGTCAGCGATCACGTCTATGTGAGCTGCGATCCCGAACGCTCGTGCGCCCGCCAACTGGTCGAGATCGCCGCTGCGGAACGCTGCGCGGTGAGCGCCGTTCAGGCCACGCATGAGAGCAACATCTCGGCATTTGGAACCGTCGGCGGACGGCTCTTTGACGGGCGGTCCGGGCTTTATCGCGTGGAGCGGGTCGTCGAAAAGCCAACCCCGACCCGCGCCGAGCAGGATCTCATCGTGCCGGGTCTGCGCCTTGGGCATTACCTTTGCTTTTTGGGCATGCACGTCCTGACGGCATCCGTCCTCGAGACGCTCGACCGCCTCTTGTCCATTGCCGGGAACCGGCGAACGGTGAATCTCGCTTCGGCTTTGGACGATCTGGACAAACGCGAACGCTACCTGGCCGCGGAAATTGCCGGACGGCGGTTCGACCTCGACGAACGTTACGGTCTGCTGACCGCACAGCTCGCGCTGGCACTCGACGGTCCCCGCCGGGCCGAGATTCTGGAAACCGTTGTCTCCCTCCTCGCCGACGTCCGCTGATCCGACCATGAACGCGCACTCCGGCGACTTCATCGCCACGATCACGTCCACCGATCCGGCCATTCGCAACCGCCCGATCGAAGAACTCGCCGCCGGGCTCGACGCAAGTGCCCTTTGGGACGCCTGTCGGAAGCTGGATGCCTTTCGCCGCTCGGCTCCGAACCTTTACGAAAAAGTTCGGGCGCTCTTCTTCCTTTACGCGATCTGCCGCTTCTTTTTGCCGCCACTGCTCGCGGGACGCCCGGCCGGCCGGATCTCGGCCGCCGCGCACGGCCACCTGCTCGACCGCCGATTTCCCGAGGCGATCGACGAGTTGCTCGCCGAAACCGGCGGTGACATCCCGGACGATGCCCGCGCCAGCGGCCTCGCGCAGGCCTATTATCAATTCGGACTCCAGTGTCTGGCCGACCAAGTCCGCCGGAGTGTGCGTTCCGTGCGCGGCAATCAATGGATGTTCCGTTGCGGACATCCTTCGACGCACCCGCTCGGCATCCATCCGACGCTGCGCGAACGGGCGGCGGATGAGCCGTTCCCGGTCCTGCACGAGCAGACGGCGGTGCGCATGGACCTGACACACAGTTCGTGGAGCGACATTTTTTTCCTCGGCATGGACTATCCGGCCGGCGCGCGCGTGCTCAATGTCTCCGTGAATCTCGGAGTCGACGGCCGCGACGACGAAGCCCGACCGCCGGTAGCCGCTGCATTCCGTGTCATCGACGAACCGGTGATCCGCCTGACCAGTGTCGACCTCGGGGCCACCGCCGACATCGTCGAACTCGGCGATATGTTTCATTTCGCCAAGGATTACCTCGGCTTGCTCAAGGCAGCCGTCATTGCGTCCGGGCTTGTTCCGATCGGCATGGAGGGATCCGGCACCGAGCTGGGCGAACTCCTGGAAAAACTGGTTGGCCCGGGCCTCGGGTTCGAGCTGGTCAGCACGGTCAACGACATCCCCAAAGGCTCGCGTCTTGCCGTTTCGACCAACCTCCTCGGCGCATTGATCGCCGCCTGCATGCGGGCGACGCACCAGACCGGATCGCTCACCGGACCATTGAACGAAAGCGAGCGCCGGATGGTCGCCGCTCGCGCGATCCTCGGCGAATGGCTCGGCGGCTCGGGGGGCGGATGGCAGGATTCGGGCGGTGTGTGGCCGGGAATCAAAGTCATTGAAGGCTGCGAAGCCGGACCGGACGACCCGGAGTTTGGAATCAGCCGCGGTCGTTTGCTCCCGGCCCACACGATTCTCGGCGAGGATGTGATCACCGCGGAGACCCGGCGCAAACTCCAGGACAGCCTGGTCCTCGTGCACGGCGGGATGGCCCAGAACGTCGGGCCGATTTTGGAGATGGTCACCGAGAAATACCTTCTCCGCTCCAAACGCGAATGGGCGGCCCGCGCCGACTCGCTCGCCATGTTTGACGAAATCCTCACCGCACTGAAACAGGGCGACATCCAGGAACTCGGCGCGCTCACGACCCGGCATTTCTTCGGGCCGTTGCAGGCGATCATCCCGTGGGCGACGACGCTCTTTACCGAACGCGTCATCGACGAAGCCCGCCGGGAATTTGGTTCAGCCTTCTGGGGATTTTGGATGCTCGGCGGCATGTCCGGTGGCGGCATGGGATTCATCTTCGATCCAGCAGAAACCCCTTGGGCGCGGAAACGCATGCGCGAAATCCTTGGAACGGCAAAAAAGCAACTCGAACACGCCCTGCCCTTCGCCATGGATCCGGTCGTTTATCGGTTTGAGATCAACGAAAACGGATCATCCGCCACGCTGCGGACCGGCCCGGATGCGCTGATGCCCGCCGGCTATTACCCCCTGATGATTCCCAACCTCCTGCGCGAGGACCCGCGTCGGTTGCCACCGGCACGGCGGCTTGAGGCCGTGCTCTACGGAGCGCGTGCCGCCGCCGATCCCCAACTGCGCGGAACCATCGAACCGCTGGTCCGCAATCTCCTGCCGCAGGCCGCGCGGGGAACGGGTTCGGGCGACGGCGGTTCCCTGGATGCTCTTCTCGACGAATGCGGATTCGACACCGAGGCTCACGAGCGGATCCGCTCCGACCTGCGCGCCGGTCGCACCGGTCTCGCCCAGAATCGCCTGCCGGCCAGCACCGTCATCGAAGACGTCGCAGCAGAGGAAATTTTCGACATGGCCCGCGATGTCACCGACGGGGACCGCCAGACCGGTGCCGCCGCCCTTGCGAATGGCGAAGTCGCCGTCGTGTCTCTGGCGGCCGGCGTCGGCAGCCGGTGGACCGAAGGAGCCGGGGTCGTCAAGGCGCTCCACCCGTTCTGCAAACTAGCCGGTCGCCATCGGTCGTTCATCGAAACCCACATCGCCAAATCCCGGAAAACGGGCTTCGACTTCGGTGCATTCCCGGCCCACGTGGTGACGACAAGCTATCTGACGCATAAACCCATCGCGGATTTCCTTCGGGATCACGGTGACTTCGGCTACGAAGGAGCGTTGCGTTTGTCGTTTGGGCGCTCGATCGGCCTGCGCCTCGTCCCGATGGTCCGCGACCTGCGGTTTGCTTACGAAGAGACCCGCCACCAAATCCTCGACGAGCGGAAACAGAAAATGCGCGAGAGCGTTCAGGAGGCACTCATGGGCTGGGCCCGCTCGGTGGGCGAGGGCTCCGATTACCGCGACAACCTGCCATCCCAATGCGTCCACCCGGTCGGCCACTGGTTCGAAATTCCCAATCTGCTCCTCAACGGAACCCTCGCCGGCCTGCTCCGAGAACGTCCGGCGCTGCGCACCCTGCTGCTCCACAACATTGACACGACCGGCGTCAACCTTGATCCAGGCCTGCTCGGCCTGCATCGGCGAAACGGGGCCGCGTTGACATTTGAGGTGATCCCACGGCGCATCGACGACCGTGGAGGCGGCCTCGCACGCATCGACGGCCGGCTCCGTTTGGTCGAGGGTCTCGCCCTGCCGCGCGAGGACGACGAATACCTGCTGACGTTCTATAATTCCCAGACCACGTGGATCGAAATCGATCCGCTCCTCGGGCTCTTCGGCCTCGATCGGCAAAGCCTCGGCGACCCGGCTGCCACCGCCGCCGCGGTCCGGCGATTTGCCGCACGGCTGCCGACCTACATCACGCTCAAGGACGTCAAGAAACGCTGGGGACACGGCCAGGAAGACGTCTACCCGGTCACGCAGTTCGAAAAGCTCTGGGGCGACATGACCGCGCTGCACGATGTCCCCTGCGCGTTCGTCTCTGTTCCCCGTGTGCGCGGCCAGCAACTCAAGGCACAGGCGCAACTCGACGGATGGCTTAGAGACGGCTCGGCGGACGCGATTTCAAGCCTGGGAGCCTGGGACCATCCATCTTAGGATCGATCGCCGCCTTCATGGCACAAACACGTGGATTGTGCCCGTGTTGTTGCCAAACTCCGTATCGTCGTACGCGGACGAGACCATTGCTGTGCCCGGCGAAAGGGCAACCGCGAAACCAAACCGGTCGTTGGCACTCCAATCCTCAATGCTGAGCTTCGAGTCCTGCGCCCAAGCCTTCGTTTTGGCGTCTTGGAGAAACACATAGGCGCTGCCAGCGGCCGTGTTTTTCGAGGCGGCGCCGATCAGGGCGATTCTTTCCATGACGGCAACCGAATAGCCAAACTGATCACTCGCCGCCGCATCGGAAGCGAAGACCTGGGCCCGCTGGGTCCAACCGGAGTTTGACTGGTCGAAAAAATAGGCACTGCCGGCATTTGTTCCGGCACTGGTGTCGTCGAAGGGAGCCCCGATGAGGGCCGTCGTACCGGACAGGGCCAATGAATTTCCGAACTGGTCTCCCGCCGCTGCGTTGCTGGCAACCAGCTTGTTTTGCTCAATCCACCCCTTGCCGGTTCGAACGAAAACATAAGCCGCGCCGGCATTCGCACCGGCGGTATCGGCCCCGGGCGAACCCACCAAGGCGACACCTTTCCGCAAGGCGACGGCCCACCCGAAAGTATCGGCGGCGGCCACGTCGCTCGCGATCAGCTTGGCCTGTTCCGTCCAACCGGAGGATTTCGCGGACCAACCGAAAACATAGACGCTTCCTGCAGAAGACTTCTGAATCACCTGCTCGAGGGGAGCCCCAACGAGCACCGTCTTTCCGGAGATCGCAATCGAATTCCCAAGGCTCGCGTTCATGAGGGCCGTGGTCGAAATAATCTGTACCGGCTGCGACCAGTTTCCGGATTTAAGCAGGGAGACAGAATATGCGGTTCCGGAATTGGACACCCCCTGTCGATCGGCTCCGGGCACACCATAGACTGCCAGCGTGCCATCGATTGCCACGGACGTGCCCAATCGATCTTCCGCCACTCCCGGATTTCCCCTCAAGCCGCTCGTCAACGTCCAAGTTCCATTCTGCTTGGTGAGCAGGAAAACGCGCCCTGCGCTCAATCCCGACGCCGTTTCGTCGTTCGGCGACCCAACGATCGCATGGTTGCCGGATACCCCGATCGACGTTCCGGACTCTCCTCCCAACGACGTGTATCCCGCGGACAGATAGTCGATGGACCGCCACTCCCCATTTTCTTTCCGAAACGCATAGATATTTGCCTGGCCGGCCTCGTGACCCGCCTGCGACTCACTGCCGGGCGATCCGATGATCGAAAACTCTCCGTCGATGGCAACAGAACTTCCGAACCTCGCACCCGCGTAAACCTGCGAAATCACGGAGGCCCCTCCGTCCCATCCGGCCTTGGAACGCCGGTAGAATGAGGCGCCTCCCATCTGTTGCTGAAGCGATCCGCCATCCACCCCCGGGCTCCCGACGACCGCAACGTCTTTCCAGATTCCAACCGACGTACCGAGTCCATCCCCCGGCTTTTGCCCCAGGCGGGTGAGTTTCTTTTGCTGGGACCATGTCCCTTGTGACCGGAAAAAGACATAGGCTGCACCGGCGTCCATTCCGTAGCTGTTGTCATCTCCTGGCGCTCCGAGAATCGCCGTTTCGCCGGAAATCGCCACGGAACTCCCAAGCGTATCGCCGGTCGCCAAGTCATCGCTCGTCAGTTTGCCCTGTTGAACCCATGATCCAGTCCCCAACATGAAGACATAGGCACAACCCGAACTGCTGGCGTCCTTCGGTGCTCCCACCACGGCGGTTGTCAGGGAAAGCGCAACCGCAGATCCGAAGGCGTCACTCGCAGCCCCATCGGAGGCAACGAGCTTGGCGCTCTGGCCCCATGTTCCCAGGGTTCGTGTAAAGACATAGGCGCTTCCGGCATCGGTGCCCGCGCCCGCGCCCGTGTCATCGAGTGGAGAGCCGATCAAAACAAGCTCGCCCGCGATACTGACGCTGCTTCCGAACGTGTCCCCGGCCGCTGCGTCCGTGTTCAACAATTTCTGGAAGGAATTCCATGCGCCGGTCACCGCATCCCGGGTGAACACATAGGCGCTGCCTGCATTCATGAGCGCGCCGCGATCATCTCCCGGGGCTCCGGCCGCGACAGTGGCTCCGGACACCGCCACCGCAGCTCCGAAGCGATCTCCCGCGGCGGCATCTGTTGGCCTCAGGGTCGCCTGCCGCAGCCAGCCGACGTCTGCCGTCTTGGCAAAGATGTAAACACTTCCGGCATCGGTTCCGGCCACCGTGTCGTCGTCAGGAGCACCAACGACGGCCGTCGTTCCGGAGATCGCCACGGCCGTACCAAAATGATCGTCCGCCGATCCATCACCGAGAACCTCCGGACCAATCTGCTGAAGCCAGGTTGAAAACACCGGATCGATCGTCACGGGATAGCTGGCATCCTGCGCAGCGACGACCAAGGCCACGCCATTCGACGTGACCTCCATATGCGAAGGCAGTGTCCGCCCCGTTGCGTCCCATGCTACAAGTTTCGAGTAGGACATCAAAACCCGTCCATTTTCGTCGGCCAGAGAAACCTCGTCGGGTCCGGAACGCTCCGTTTTGACAGCCTCCATGGCGACTTCCATACGCAGGACCCCATTTCCGGAAATCGGCTCTTTGACAATAAAGCCCTGTTGGAGACCCTCGGGCCCGTTCTGATACCACTCGATGATCGGTCCCCGGGTGTATTCCACCCGAGCCCCATCGTAGGCCAAATCGTCGACGGGCGGCAGGCCCAGAGAACGAACGCCGACAGCCCAAGGGTCCCCTCTCCGACCCGACGCGATCCGGACAGCGTCTGCCAGAAACCGGACACTCGTCCGTTGCGAGGGGCTTTGTGCAAACAAGTAAACGTCCTCGTTTCCGGGGAACTTTCTTTCAGCCTCCGTCACAGGTTCCACGGCATGCCGCGCCTCGGAGACAGCTCGCCAGATCGACGCCTCCTCGTCTTGGCTCAACGCTTCCGACGCAGTCACCGATTGCGGGAGCGGAGGCAAACCCAGCTGGCTGCTCGGAAGTGATTGGGAGACCTCTTGCGACGATTCTGGAACCGGATGCTTGACAGGAGCTCCGCTTCCCCGGTTTGGGCCGCGCCAAAGAAGCATTGCTCCCACCAGCAAAAAGACCCCGCCCATGATGATTCCTCGGGCGGAAAGACGCCTCGACGCCTGGCAATCCTCAGTCATTGCGGAAACTTACCGTCCGCAACCGAATGCATCAATCCTTTCCGTTTCGTTGGGGAAGAGCTCAGCGTTTGGCGAGTCGTGCGAAAAGCCAGGCTCCGAGGGAGAAGAACACGACGTTCGGAATCCAGATCAACACGGAGGGAAATGCCGAGGGGTTGTTGCGGAACGTGTCCGCCATGATGATGAAAAAGAAATAGGTGAAGGCGACAACAAGACTGAGCGCGAAGCCGACGGACGTTTCCTTTCGATGGGCGGTGATGCCGAGCGGCACGGCGATCAGTGCGAATGCGGCACAGGCCAGCGAGGCGGAAAAGCGTTTGTTGAGTTCGACGAAGGCTTCGGTGTCGCGGTCCTCCGCGCCGCCGCGGATGTACTCGATCAACTCGAAAAGCGTGAACGAACTCATTCGGCGGGTCGTTTGGAACTCCTCGAAAAATTTCGTCAGCGAAATGGGGAAGACGCCTTCTTCCATGACGATGCCCTGCTGGATTTTCGTGATGTCGAGCGGATCCTTTTCGTCGCGCTGTTCGAAGCGAGCATTGAACAAACGCAGGAGCAGGCGGGAATTCTCGGGGTCCGGCGTCAGAACTCCCTCGCGGGCATAGACCATTTTGAGCGGTTCCTGACGCTCACTCATCTCGAAAACGATGATATTGTAGAGCTTGTTTCCGTCCTTCCCGCCGACATAGACGCGTCGGTCGGGAAATTGATCCACCACTTCATCGGCCCGGAACAGCGAGGCCGGGTTGCTTGTCGCGATATCGACGACTGCGCGGGCCATGGCCTGTTCGGCGCGCGGCGCGACTTCGACGTTGATCCAGAAGCAGGTCGCCGTGAGCAGACCGGCCAGGACAAAAACCGGCACGCAGACACGCGGGACGCTCACGCCATTCGCCCGCAGGGCAATCAATTCATTGTCGGCCGAGAGACGACCGAAAAACAGCAGCAACGCGGTCAGGAATCCCCACGGAATCGTGAACGTCAGCGAGAATGGCAGCACGAGGGCCATGAAGGCGAGCACGGTTCCAATCGGAACGTCCGGGTTGTTGATCAGCAGGTCGAGGAGCTGCTTGAAAATATTGCCGAGCACGAGCACGAGGCTGAGCACCACGACGCCGAAAAACGTCGTGAGCAGCACGCTCGACCCCACATAGCGGTCGATGATCTTCATGCCGCCTCCGGCGGAAGGCCGCGCCGGTCTGTCATTCCTCGAAAACTCCCATCCGGCGGAACTTGGCGTATCTCTCGCGGAGCAACTTGTCGAGCGGCACCCGGATGATCTCACGCAGGGCCCCGACGACAGCCGATTTGAGATTGGCGGCGGCGGCTTCGGCATCCTGGTGGGCTCCCCCGGTCGGCTCCGGGATGACTCCGTCGACGATGCCGAGCGAGACGAGTTCGCGGGCGTTGAGTTTCAGAGCCTCGGCGGCTTCGGGCGCGTGCTTCCGGTGTTTCCAAAGAATCGCCGCACAGCCTTCCGGGCTGATCACCGAGTAGTAGGCATTTTCAAGCATGAGAACGCGGTCGGCGACACCGATGCCGAGCGCGCCACCAGATCCGCCCTCGCCGATAACCACGGCCACGACCGGTGCACGCAGCACCATCATTTCCCGGATGTTCACGGCAATCGCCTCGGCAATGTGGCGTTCCTCAGCACCGACACCCGGATACGCCCCGGGGGTGTCGATGAGCGACACCACGGGGAGTCCGAATTTCTCGGCCAGTCGCATCAGGCGCAGGGCCTTGCGGTAGCCTTCGGGGTGCGGGCTGCCGAAGTTGCGGAGCAGGTTTTCCTTCACGTCGCGACCTTTCTGCTGGCCGATCACCACGCAAGGAACGTTGTCGATTGTCGCAAACCCTCCGGGCATCGACGGATCGTCACCGAAGAGGCGGTCGCCTTTCAGCTCCACGAAATCCGTGAACGCCATGCGGACGTAATCCAGGAAGAACGGCCGGGCGGTATGTCGGGCGATTTGCACGCGCTGCCAGGCGCTCAGGTTGCCGTAGATCGAGAGGCGTGTCGATTCGAGCTTTTGGCGCATCGCGCGCACTTCCGGATCGAGGTCGATGCGGTTCGCGTCCAATTGCCGCTCCAGTTCGGCGAGCTTCTCCTCGAGCTCGGCAATGGGCTTCTCAAATTCGAGAGGTTGCTTGTTCATGAATCACTTGATGGTCACCGGCGTCCCGCGGGAGACGAGCACGAAAACTTCTGCGGCGTCCTCCGGCGAGAGAACGATCCCGGCCGGAATCGGCGCGGGCGAAGGCGTTGGTGTCGCGGCGGCGGCCGGGTCAGTTCCTTCGGCAGGCGGAGCAACCGGAGGCGTTGGAGGCGTACTGCGGACGGTCAGTCCACCGATGCCGATCAAAATCCAGCGTTCGCCCTCCTCGTAGCCCTTGTCGCCAAACGGGAGACGTTTGCCTTCCTTCATCACAAATTTATCGCCGACCTTCCCCTCTGCACCGGCGGATGCGGCACCGGGCAGCCGGAAGGAAACCGCCGGGTATTCGCGGAAGAATGCACCCTGATTGTTGATCGTGAGCGTCTGGGCCTCGCGGTCGATCACGATACTCGCATCGAATTGCGGAATGACGAGCTGCTGGCCGATCCGGAGGTTGATGTTCGGGAGTTCGTTGACCCGGTAGACCAATTCCGCGCCGGTCTTGAACTTGGAGGCAATCCGGACGAGCGAGTCGCCCGAGACCACCGCATACTCGGTCTTTCCAGGACCGGGCGTGGGTGAGAAAAACGCGGACGCATTGAACTTTCCGAGCGCCGCGCGGGCTTCGCGGCTGTTCGGTGCATCGGGAAATTGTTCAAGGAACGCCGAAATCGCCGAAGCCGCCTCAGGCGTGTTTGCCTCCAGTTGGGGCTTCAGGGCCTCGAAGGCGGCCAGGCTGGGATCCGGTGGCGGGGTCGGCGGCGGGGCTTCCGCCGCGGCGATTTTCTCCTCACGATCCAGCTTCTGTGGTTTCAGGTGAAACTGATAGACGAAATACCCCGTGCCGCCGGCAATCGCGGCGACCAAGACCAGAATTGTCAGGGTTTTCCAGATCATGAACAGACCTCCGAGTTTTGCCGCAGAGCGCCGGAAAGCGAAGAAAAATCAAGCCAGTCCGCGGCGCCGCCACTCTGCGACGTTTTCGCCGGCGGAACGTTGGATCATTTCCATGGTGAATTTCAGCAGGCAGATCTCCCAGGCGTCGTCCACCCCGGCGATCAGCGCCGCAAAGGGATCGTCGGCCGACTCAATGCCGGCCCCCAGACGTTCCAACGCGGCATCCATGGGTTCGCGAACCAACTGCTCGGACAAATCGGTCTTTCGAAGCTGGAACCCGTAGCGAAGAATCTTCATCGCATCCGGGTGCGCCTCGATCCAGTCGGCCGCCTCGCGGGCGCGTTCGCCGAAACCGTCGAGGAGGAGTTTGCTGAAATGGTGCGGTGCGACGATGCGCGGGCGTTCCGCCTCAATCCGCCCCCGACGAATCCGGACGGTGTCCGCCTCATCCATCAACTCGCTGACGAGCGAGAATTGGAACCGGGTCGTGCCGAACGTCTCGATCGCACTCCGCGGCCGGACCACCACGCGGGTGTTTTCCATCGCGTAGTGGAAATCGTGCTCTTGATACATTCCGGCGAAACTAACCGCCTCGTCCCGCCACTGCAACAAACGGTTCGCGGTTTGACACCGGGGCCATATTGGATTTCAGAAGGAACAGCCTTGACCACAAACCCACCAACCAACCGCCCGACACGCGTCAATCTTCGGACTCCCGACGTCATGGCCCGCGTCCAGGAGCAGGTCGAGGAACACTACCGCAGCGGCTTGGTCGAAAAAATCCGCGCGCAGGGCGGCGTCTTCGTCGCCGGGACGACGACCGTCCGGCTCGCGAAACAATTTGGCTTTTGTTACGGGGTCGAGCGGGCGATCGACCTGGCCTACGCGGCCGCCAAGGTTTTTCCGGACCGCCGGATCTTTCTTTTGGGTGAGATCATCCACAACCCGGACGTGAATGCGCAAATGGCGGCGCTCGGAATCCGTTTTCTTCCGGCCCGGCCCGCGTCCGATGATGTAGCCGCCCTCGAACCGAACGATGTCGTCATTGTTCCGGCCTTCGGCTCGGAGGTGGCGACCGTTGAAGCGGTGAAAGCCCGCGGATGCCAGGTGGTGGATACGACTTGCGGCGACGTGATGAGCGTCTGGAAACGCGTGCGCCAAAATGCCACCGAGCAGGTCACCTCGATCATCCACGGCAAATCCACCCACGAGGAAACCCGCGCAACGGCTTCGCGCGCGCTCGGCCCGGACGGCCGGGGCCACTATCTCATCGTGCTCGATGCCACGCAGGCGCGGGACGTTTGCCGGTTCATCGTGGACGGCGGGGATCCGGCGGCTTTCCTCCAGCGTTTCGCGGGTTCGACGAGCGAGGGATTTGATCCGCTGGTCCACCTCGCCCGCATCGGGGTCGCCAACCAAACGACGATGCTGCGCAGTGAGACCGAGGAAATTCAAAGCCTGCTCCGCGCGGCGATCGCCGAGCGCGATGGCGGGAGCACGGCGAATTTCCGCTATTTCGACACGATCTGCGGGGCGACGCAGGAACGTCAGGATGCGCTTTTCCAATTGCTAGACGAGTCACTCGACCTCCTGCTCGTCGTCGGGGGCTACAACAGTTCGAACACGACCCACCTCGTCGAGATCGGCGAACGCAAGCTTCCCACATGGTTCGTGCGAAACGCAGGCTGTCTCGAATCGGCCGAAACCATCCGCCATTTCGACCTGCACGCGAAGGCTGAGACGACGTCGCGCGACTGGCTTCCACTCGGGCGCCCGTTGACGATCGGAATCACGGCCGGGGCGAGTTGTCCGAACAACCTGATCGAAGAAACGATCCGGCGCGTGCTCGAACTGCGTGGCGAGGTGCTTGAATCTCCGGATCAGGGTTCGACCGTTTCCAGATAGCGGAATTTCCCCTCTTCAACCCGGATCACAATCGCGGGCTTTCGCACGTTCCGTTCCGCATCCAGCGTGATTGTTCCGGTGGCGCCCGGGAAGTCCGCCGTTGAAGCCAGCGCGGCGGTGAGCGCGGCCGGTTCAGTCGTACCGGCGCGCCGGAGTGCGTGGACGAGAAATGAAGCCGCATCAAAACCCAGAGCTGCCAGCGCTTCGGGCGTGCGGCCATGGACTTTTTGGAATTCTCCGACAAAGGTCGTCACCGACTCGGACCCCTCCTCGGCGGAGAAGTGACTCGCAAAATAGCTGTTATTCGCATCCGCACCGGCCGCGTCGAGGAAGGCCGCGGATTCCCATCCGTCGGTTCCCAGAAACGGCATGTCGAGCCCAAGTGGCCGGGCCTGGCGGATGATCGTCGCTGCCTGCGTGAAGTAGGCCGGCAGGAAAACGATTTCCGGCTGACGGCCCTTGATTGCCTCCAAAGGTGCCCGGAAGTCCGGAGCGTTCGCGTCGTAGCTCTCGCGGGCGACGATCGTCCCGCCCCTCGCCACGAAGTCCTCGCTGAACGTTTGGACGAGCGCCATCGCGTAGGGATCATTCGGGTCAAAAAGAACCGCAGCACGTGTCACACCGAGCGACGACGCGAATTTTGACATGACCGTTCCCGGAAACGGATCGGCGTAACAGACACGAAAAACGTTCGGACCCGCCCGCGTGATGTCCGCGTGCGTGGCGCCCGGCGAGATGAACGGCACCGTTCCCTCTGCCGCGACCGCGACGGCAGCGAGAGTGCTTTCCGATGTGACTTCGCCAATCATCGCGATCACCCCCGAGCCGGCGAGTTCCCGCACCGCAGCAGCCGCGCCTTCCGCCGTGGACCGGGAATCAACGACCACCGGCCGCAGCGGCCCATCGGGCAGATCACCGGCGGCGTTGGCCTTCTCCAGCGCCAGCTTGATTCCGTCGAGGGTGGCGGCGCCAAATGACGCGTTGGGCCCGCTCATCGGAAGGATGATTCCGACTTTCAAACCGCCGACCTCCGGTTTTGCCGCCGGCTCAGGCGAGGAAAGCGTCTGATCAACCGGTGCATCGGGCCGCTTGCACCCGGCGAGCACAAAGGCCATCGAGGCCACGAACACCAAAAACTTCACGCCGGGAGCCTACCAAGGCCGGCGGCGATGGCAACCGGCTTTCCGATTGGCAGACCGCCCGTGATCTGCGAAACACCGGGCGATGCCGCACGACATCAGCCTCATTTCAACGGTGGCCGTCGCATTCGCCCTCGCGTTCGTGTTCGGATTTGTCGCGAGCCGTCTGCGTTTGCCACCGCTCGTGGGTTACCTCCTGGCGGGAGTGGCGATTGGCCCCTACACCCCCGGATTTGTCGCCGACAAGGAACTCGCGGCACAGCTGGCTGAGATCGGCGTGATGCTTCTGATGTTTGGCGTCGGCCTCCATTTTTCCGTCGCCGACCTGCTAGCGGTCCGTCGGATCGCGATTCCCGGTGCGGTCGGTCAGATCGCGGTGGCCACCGCGATCGGTGCGGTGCTCATGCAATTCGCGGGATGGTCCTTCGGTGGGGCTTTGGTCTTCGGCCTCAGTCTTTCGGTGGCGAGCACCGTCGTGCTCCTGAAGGCCTTGGAGGAACGCGGGGCCGTGGCCACGCCGAACGGCCGAATCGCTGTCGGGTGGCTCATTGTCGAAGACCTCGCGATGGTTCTCGCCCTCGTTTTGGTGCCGGCGCTCGCTCCCGCACTCGGCGGCAATGCCGGCCACGGCGAACATGCAGCAGACGGCAATGTGCTGTGGACGCTGCTGATCTCGGTCGGAAAAGTTGGGCTGTTCATCGCGCTCGCGCTCGCCATCGGCCCGCGGGTTCTGCCATGGGTCCTGCGGCAAGCGGCGCGGACCGGATCGCGCGAACTCTTCACGCTGGCGGTTCTCGCCGGCGCACTTGGCATTGCATTCGGCTCCGCCAAATTGTTCGGAGTCTCGTTCGCACTCGGCGCGTTTTTTGCCGGCATGGTCATGCACGAATCCGACCTCAGCCACAAAGCCGCGACAAATTCCCTTCCGCTGCAGGACGCGTTTGCCGTCCTCTTCTTCGTTTCGGTTGGCATGTTGTTCGACCCGAGCGTCCTCGTGCGCGAGCCGGTCCTGGTCGTCGCTGTTCTCGGTGTGATTCTCATCGGCAAATCCATCGCCGCCTACGCCATCGTCTGGGCACTGGGATTCCCCGCGAGCACCGGGCTCACGGTTTCCGCGGCGCTGGCACAGATCGGTGAATTTTCCTTCATTCTCGCCGGCCTCGGAATCGCTCACGGCCTGTTGCCCGCCGAGGGTTTGAACCTCATCCTCGCCGGCGCTCTGATCTCCATCACCCTGAATCCCCTCGTCTTTGCCGGCGCCGATGCCGCCTGTTCGTGGCTGAAGAAGCATCCGAAGTTGCACCAGCGTTGGGAGGAGGGACGGCGGAGGAATTTTGATCTGCTCCAGGCCGACCTCGATGCCGCGCATGCCCGCGAACTCGAGCGCGCCGCCGCACACAAGACGTTCTCACCCGCCGAACTCGCCGAGCGGTTCCCGCTGTTCGCCGATCTGACCGCCGAACAACGCGAAGTCCTCCTGCTGCACTTTGAAACCGAGGACGTCGTACCCGGCACCCGGATCATCCGTGCCGGGGACAAGGCCGACAAAATCTACTTCCTGTCGTCCGGCGAAGTCGAAGTCTCCGTCTCGAGAAAACGCATCAAACTCGGACCCGGCGATTACTTCGGTGAAATGGCCCTCATCAGCGGCGCGCCCCGCTCGGCCGACGTGACCGCCACCGACTTTTCCAAGCTCGTCACCCTTCGCCGACGCGATTTCCAGCGGTTCTTGCAGCGATTCCCCGGCCTCCGGGACCAAGTCACCGCCATCGCCGCCGAACGCGACGAAATGAACCGCCGCATGCAGGCGGAGGACGACGAGGTTTGACTTCCCAAGGCATCACAATCCTGTGATGCACGATGGAACCCGCAACAGACCATCATCAGACTCACTTGACAGAAACGCCTTGCGGTCTAAGTAGAAGCCCGTGATTCAACCGGTTGCAAGGCAGAGGAGGAACAGGGGTGGGGCGAGTTGGATTTCTGCGACTCTCCGCCGAATTCTCACCGGGGCTCTCGGCGTACTGGCAGCCACGGCGGAGGTTCGGGCCCAGAATGCGGAATGGGTCGTCGGCGTCGGGAACTACGAGGATGGCGCGAACTGGAACCCGTCGGGGGAGCCAGACAGCGCCACTTCCATTCTGATCAACAATGGAGGAACGGCCGAGTCTTCGGGCCAAAGCGAATCCGCAAATGTCACGATTGGAGGAGGAAGCACGCTCGCCATTTTGCCCGGCATCAATTCCCAATTTTCGGCGACCGGTTCCGATTTCAACGTGGGAGAGTCGGGAACCGGCACGGTGACGATAGGAACGGAGGCCCTGCTTGCAGCCGGCGACCTGATCCTCGGCGTCAACCCCGGGTCGACCGGCGTCGTGACGGCCGACGGAGCGTCGATCTCTTCGTTCAGAACCTATATCGGATATGCCGGGACCGGCCGGATGACACTTGATACGGGGACCACTGTGGAAAGCACAAGGGCATGGGTGGGTTTCAGTGCCGGATCGCAGGGAACGGTGGAACTCAAAAACAACTCGACCTGGACGGCGGCAGAAGGTGGATCTCCGGTCGACATCAATGTAGGTTACAACGGCGCCGGTGAGGTTCACGCCGCCGACTCGGATATTTCCGTCCTGAGTCTGCAAATCGGCAGAAACTCCGGCTCCACCGGCACGGTAACGGTCAACCAGGGGAGTGTGACGGCTTCGTATCTGATCGAAATTGGAAACGCGGGTAGCGGAACACTGGGGGTCAGCAATTCGTCGATCGTCAACAGCGACGGCGTCACCATCGGGGTTCAGGCCGGTTCGACCGGCAATGTCACCGTCGAAAACAGCCTGCTCAAAAGTACGTCAAATATCTTTGTGGGACTCTCGGGAAACGGCACGCTTCTCAACACCAACGGGCAGGTTGAGGCCCCGGAGATCTTTGTCGCAAGAAATCCCGGCAGCACCGGTTCAATGACGATCAACGGCGGAACCGCAACCCTGACCGGCGAACTTCATGTCGGGGCCGAAGGACACGGGACTTTTACTCTCACAGGCGATGGTGCACTTGGGAACGGAGTCCTTCAGACCAACCGAGCCAACATGGGTTTCGCCGCCGGATCGACAGGCATCATGAATGTCGACAACGCATCGTGGACCAACACCCGCGCGATCTTTGTCGGCGTCTCCGGAAACGGAACACTCCAAATCGGACCGGGCGCAACCGTCGTAAGCGAAAGCGGCTACCTCGCCCAGGAACAGGTCGGCATCGGTACCGTCAACATGACCGGCGGAAATTGGACGATGTCCAACACGCTCGCCGTGGGTGTGAATGGCACCGGGAATTTCTCGGCCAGCAACGGCTCTCAGGTGAGCGCTCCATTTGGGCAGCTGGGTTTGAACTCCTCCTCGATCGGAGTCGTCACACTGAATAACTCGTCCTGGACCAACTCGACCACCCTGACCATCGGCGTCATGGGCGATGGACAATTCTTCACCTCCAACGGCTCGACTTTGACGAGTCCTTCCATCCTGCTCGGTTCGTCCGCCCTCACCACCGGGCTGCTCAATGTGACCAATTCGACGGTCAACACGGTATCGATCCTGCCAGGTGGAGGGAATGGAACCGTGACGCTCTCCGGAGCGCGGCTGAACCTCCTCGGCGGCTCTTCGGTGCTCGATACGGATTTGATCAGCGGCTTCGCACCGGGTGCGGTCACGATCGGAGCCGGCGGACTCACGATTGACACGCAGGGAGGGAACGCCCAGATCGCCAGCTCGCTCGCGGGGACCGGTTCTCTCACGAAAACCGGCCTGGGACGTCTCCGGCTCAACGAAGCCAACACCTACACCGGCGGCACGACTGTCGAAGGCGGACTCCTCGAACTGACCGGAGACTCGAACATCGGAAACGGAAACGTGACTCTCCGCACGGCCGAACTCAGCGCCTACGCCGACACGACGCTCTCTGGCGACCTCAACGGCGGCATCCAACTCATCTCCGTCGCCGGCGGCCAGACCGGAACATTCTCCGCCGCCGCCGGGCAGACTCTCACGCTCGCGCCCCTCGACTTTTTGCTGGTCGCCGGTTCAACCATGCAGACGGGCAGCACAGGCAAAACCGGGAATGTCGTTTTCGCACCGACCGGAGCCACGGCTCTCACAGCCGACTCGGAGATCAACGTTGCCGCCGGCACGCTGACCGCTGGCAACTCCGCTCTCGCCTTCCTGACAACCATCGCCAACAGCACAACCGTCGCATCCGGGGCAACGTTGGCGTTTCAAGATCAGGTGGGCAGCGGCATTCAGGCGCTCTTCGGAGCGGGAACCGTGAACATCGGCTCGCAAAGCTCAACCATGCTGGTTGTCAACTCGGGTAATTTCGCCGGCAACATCGCCGGCAATGGCGGACTTGTTAAGGAATCCTCCGGCACGCTCGTCCTGTCGGGCCAGAATGCTTTGATTGGAGGAACGACCGTCAACGCCGGAACCCTCATCGTCAATGGCGACCTTTCGTTTGGAATGGGCCAGGCGACCGTCAACCCCGGCGCCACCCTCGGCGGCAATGGCATCCTAGGAACGATTTTCCTGGAGGGCGGCACGGTCGCGCCCGGGAATTCCGCAGGCACACTCACCGCTCAGAACCTCTATTGGGAATCTGGCAATCTGGTCTTCGATCTCGGCCCCACGTCCGACCTGCTTTCGGTCGGCGGCCTTCAGGGTCTCGGCACGACTTATGATTTCACTTTCGTCAACAACGGATGGAGCGTGAATACGACTTACACGCTGATTAGCTTTGTCGGCACGAACTTCACTTCCGCAGATGCGTTTCGCTTCACCAACACCGGCGGATTCGATGGACACTTTGAACTCACCGGAAACAGCCTCGAGTTCACCCTCACCGCGATTCCGGAGCCTTCGACATGGGCATTGCTCGCCGGAACCGGCTTGATATGGTTCACGGTCAGACTTCGTCGGCGGATTCAACGTCCCATTGGCTAAGCCAGGGTCAGGCACGCAATCTCAGCCGGCGCATTGATTCTCAACCCCGGGAACGAACCACCGACCCCGTTCGTGACAAAGACGCGGCTTTTCGGGCCATGGCACAAGCCGGAGAGATACCTTGTGCCAAACCGGGATGGCGTCCAGGGCGCACCGAGGATCGGAAGGCGAACCTGACCGCCATGCGTATGACCGCTCAGCATCAATGCCACGCGGGGATCATCCAAGTCCTGTGCGAAATCCGGATTGTGACTCAGCAACAACATCGAGGCTTCGTCGCCCAGCGAACCCAGCGCCCGATGAATGCGCGGCCGCCCGTGCCAGAGGTCCGGCAGTCCGGCCACGCGAAACTCGGAACCATTCCTTCGAACACGTAGCCCCGAGTTGCTCAGTTCGAGGATCCCTGCCGACTTCATTGCCTGCCTGATGGCCCCCGCCGCCCCGGCGTAGTGATCGTGGTTTCCCAAAACAGCAAAAACCCCGAACCGCGCCCGAAGAGCTGCCAACTCACGGAAGCAAGCCGGCACCCATTCCCTTCCCCGGTGGATGAAGTCACCGGTCAGCGCGACGACATCCGGTTTCAACGTATTCGCGATGCGAACCGCCTCACGAATCCGCGCGGCTGGAATCCAGTCACTGTGGTGGAAGTCGGACATCAGGACGATGCGGATACCGACAAGAGCCTGCGAAAGATTTGAAATCTTGATCGTCTGGTGATTCACGCGCAGGGGTTCGCCCCAGACTTTGCCGCCGGTGCCGAGCGAGTAGCCCGCCACGGCACCGGCGGTGAGGCTGAGAAACTCTCGCCGTGTCATCCGATCAGGCGGCAGCCGGAAGAACGGGCGGACGGCGACGGAACTTTTCCTCCCAGTTTACCTTCGCCGTGCTGACCATGAGGATCGCGAGGGTCGCAATCGCGCCGATCGTGATCGTCAGTCCGGTCAACCCGTCAAAGAAGAAGCTGAACGAGAAGAGAACCATGTATGCGAACTGCGCCAGGGCCGCCCAACGTGCAAACGCCCGTCCCCTCGCGAGCAAAAGGTAGCCGGAAACGAGAGCCAGCGAGACGGCAGCGGAAAGCGCGAATGCGACGAACAAAGGGATCAGGTCGACAAGGTAGGCGAAGAGCAGTTGGAACGCGAAGCATCCGGCCGCCAGAAAGAAGAAGTTCATCGGATGCAGGCTCACATTTTGCCGGAGGCAGAGGATGACCAGGACGCCAAAGAAAAAGATCAGCGATACCGGCGCGAAAAACGTGATCCGCGCGGCAACCGGCCCGGGGTTGAGCACGTTCGGCATGGCCATGGCCACCGGGCGGGCACCAATTTCATCCGGATACGACCAAGTGAGCCGCCACCCTGCACCCTCACGTTGGCGTGCCGTCGGCGAGCCGGCCGGGAAGTCGATCTCGGCAAAATTCGTGCGCATGTTCAGTTCGAAATTCCGGATGCGCGTCTCATCGCCGAACGAGTATCCCCAGTTGTCCAACCCACGCGTCTTGTAGGCCACCTCGAGTGTGGCCTGGCCGCCCGGCTCCAGCGGAACGGCCTCGACGATCGGTTCGCGACCACTGACGTTGGCCGTAGTCGGCCTGCCATTGAGAACAAACGAAAAACCGCTGTAGCTGGCCTGTGGATTGGGCAGCGCGAACCGGACGTAAATCGTCTGGGGAATCGGCGTCGGGTTTTCGAAAACATACCGGCCCTGAAAATCCGCCAGATACGCTCGATGCCAGATGAGGCCTTTTCGGCGCGGTTCATAGACCAACCCAATGGAAACCTGACTCGACACCGGCTGGAGCCCGGCGCGGCCGTCGCGCGTTCCGGGACTGTCGTACCAGGCACTTGGATGCGCCTGCGCGATCGGCGGTCCCCATCCTTCGCTGACGGCTTTGGTCAGCACCGGTTGACGGGAACGCAGATCGAGCGCCTGCCCGAGGATGAACCAGGCGACAGCCGTGCAGGCTGTAATGAAGAGGATCGCGAAGAGACGGAGTGGTGTCATGGTTTTTTGGTTTCAGGTTTTTGGTAAAAGACGCGGACCTGGGGGGCGTCGCCGCGCGAGAGCTCACGGCGCAGATGGAGGACATGGCGCTGCGTCGAGGGCAGGAACTCGCAGTTTCCCTCGACGGCTACCGGTTCAAGATCTTCGGGTAGCGTGAGTTCCCATCGAATGGATTCGGCCAACAGATCGGTGCCGGGCAGGGCGATGCTGAACTCGCCGCGAACCGGCGCAAACGCCGCGCCAGCTCCTGTGTAAGTCAGCTCGACCTTTGTAGGCCCCGTCTCGGCAGCGATCGGAATCTCAAAAACACCGGGCGCAGTCTCGGCCGGCGCAAGCGGGCGGCCACCCACTTTGCACGCGACCCACTGCGCTCCGGTCCCGGGGCGAATCCGAAGCTTGATCGGCTCATCGTGCACAACCGTCCACTCCAACCCCGTCAGGAATGTCCCGTCACGGACGAGACGTGTTCGATGGGTCGCCTCGCGGATCACCGGCGGCATGGGCACAAGGGCCACCGGCTTGGGCGCTTCCGTCGCCTTCGGGCTTAGCACGATCTCCACCGCCCCGCCCGGTGGTAATCTCCAAGTCCCCTCACCCGTCGGAAGGCCCGAGGATACTTCTGCCGTCCACCCCTCCGGAATGCCGTTGAGTCGGAGCGACGCCGTCAACGCCGGAGCCGCAGTCAGATTCAGCCGCCGGCCGCCGCGCACCGACTCGACCTCTCCCAGGAAACGCACATCCAGAGTGCTCCGGCCTCGCGGCGACAGCGACCAGGCGAAGGTTCCCTCGTGACGGTTGAGAATCGTTTCGGGCGGCGAAAACGACTCCATGATCAGCCCGCCATCCGGGATGAAGATCCAAACGGCCGAATCGTCGAGGGCCTCCGCCTGAAAGTGTGCCGTGATCGCCGCCTGCTCGCCTGCAACATCGACCACGTAGTCGGCACTGCGAAAGACCGGTGGGCGCGGAGCCGGCGTGGGCGCTGGCCGAGCCTCTGCAGCGTCGACGAGTTTCCGGTATTGTTCCAACGATAGCGTGACCTGCGCCGGCAGCACCGCGGGGACCAGAGCCACGAGGGCCAGGACGAAAGCTTTCATGTCCGCCAGCGTCGCCGCGGCCTGTGAAACCTTGATGAAGGTTCGGTGAAAAGTTTGTGAAAACTAAAACTCCACCGTCGCGACCGCACCGCCCGTCGGGCGATTCTCCAGGCGCAGGCGCGCCCGGCAGCGATCCGCTATCGACCTCGCAATTGCGAGCCCGAGCCCGGTGCCCCGCCGGCCGGTCACCGGATTGGTCGTCGTGAAGAAACGGTCGAAAATGCGCCCACGGTGTTCGTTGGGAATACCCGGACCCTCGTCAAGAATCTCGATGCGCCCGGCACCCACGCGAAGGGTGACCGATCCACCGGCCGGCGTGAACTGCACGGCATTGTCGAGAAGGACATCGAAAAGCCGCCGCAGGACATCCTCCGGCAGCGCGACCGTCGAGTCGCCCGCTTGAAGGTCCCTCATGAACCCGACGCCCGCTGTTTCCGCCCGGGCCGAGGCGGCCTCGGCAGCGGACTCGGCGACCGCCTGGAGCGAGCAGCGGGCGCCGCGGTCGAGCGGCTGGGTTTCCAGCCGCGAGAGTGCGAGCAGGTTGTCGACGATGGCCGATAGGCGGTCGACCTCGCGGAGGATGTTGGCAAGGAATTTCGAGCGCACCGCCGGATCGTCCGAGCTTTCCGCGATCTCGGCGGCTCCGCGAATGGCAGCGAGCGGCGTTTTGATTTCGTGGGAAAGCGTCGTGACCATCGACTCGACATAGGCTTTGCCCTCGAGCTTTCGACGCATGCGCTCGACCGCACGTGCGAGGTCACCCAACTCGCTCTTCGACCACGTCTCGAGTCCGATCCCCTGCTCGCCTCGCGCCACCGCCTCCGCGCGGCCGGCGAGGCTTTTGAGAATGCCTGTGATATACGTCGACAACGCATAGGCCGCTCCCGCTGCCAGGACCAAGGCCAGCAAAGCCGGGAGCGCGAGATCCGCCAGCGACCGGATGACCGACGAGCGCACGTCCTCCGTGGTCTTGATGACCCGGACCACGCCCGTGAGCTGTCCGTCGCGAAGAATCGGCACAGCGGCATAAAGAACCACCACCCGCCGATACGGATCGCGTTCCCATTTTGCGCCGTATTCCTGCCGGAGCGCCCGCCGAACATCGCGTTCGTCGGAATGATCGGTTCCAGCGGTCCAGCGTTTTTCAGAATCCTCCAGGACCCGCCCATCGGCGTCATACACCGCCACGCGCAGATTCGGATCAAAATCCCGGAAGACGCTCCGGCGGATTTCCCGCACCGTCGGCAGCGAGCCCATGCCCTGGCGCGTCCACATCTCGGCAACGACCATTGCGGTGTCGATCATCCCGCGTTCGGTGGACCGCAGGTGGCTCCGTTCGATCCCCTGCCCGACCTTCCATGCGAGATAGATCCCCGGCAGAAAAATCGCCACCAGACACAGAAGGAAAACCTTCCAATGCAGGCTGTGCAAAGGCGGCGCAAGCAGCGAAATCGCCCGCGAAATCCAACGGCCGATGCGGCTGGGCTTCACGAACTGCGCAGCCGGTAACCGACACCCCGGACCGTCTCGATCAGATCCGCATCGGGCAGTTTGCGTCGGAGCGACTTGACGTGAGCATCCACGGTGCGATCAGTCACGAACCCGCCATCCGACCACGCGTGGTCAAGGATCTGGCCACGCGTAAAAACGCGACCCGGCTGCCCGGCCAGAAGGGCCAGCAATTCAAATTCCGTGCGCGACAAATCGAGCGGTGTTCCGTCCGCCTCGGCAGTAAACGCGTCACGGTTCAGATGCAGCCCGGATGTGTCCGGTTTCGGGTTACGTCGACGGTTGATCGCCTTCACGCGGGCAACGAGTTCCCGCGTGCTGAATGGCTTGGTCAGGTAATCGTCCGCCCCCAATTCCAATCCGACCACGCGGTCGATCTCATCCGCGCGGGACGTGAGCATCAGAATCGGAACGTCAGACGATTTTCGAATCTCACGGCACACATCAAATCCGTCCACGTCCGGGAGACCAATGTCGAGGACGACAAAGTCGACGCCCGGCAGGCTCTCGAGTGCAGCCGCGCCGGTTGATTCCAGGCGGACGGAATGGCCGGCGGCCGTCAGCGCAAACTCCAGAACGTCGGCAATTCCCGGGTCATCTTCGACAACAAGAATGCGGAGCGCGCTGGAACGAAGCGGCATCAGACCTTGACCCAGGCGCGGGTCTTTGAGCTCTCCTCCACGGCGGCGAGGACTTTTTCGTTGGCGAGGCCGTCAGCGAAGGTGGGTTGGACGCTCTTGCCTTTCACAACGGCTTGGACGAAGTCAGCAAAGGTGTTCACGAACGTGTGTTCGTAGCCGATGATGTGCCCGGGCGGCCACCAGTTTCCGGCGTAGGGGTGCGTACCTTCAGTGACGAGGATATCGCGAAACCCGCTCGCATCGGCGGGATCGTCCGCGGAGTAGAATTTGAGGCGGTTCATGTCTTCGAAGTCAAAGACAAGCGAGCCTTTGCTGCCGTTGATCTCGAGAGTGATATGGTTCTTCCGGCCGTAGGCGAACCGCGTGGCTTCGAGGTTGGCGATCGCGCCGTTTCGGAACCGACCGATCCAGGAAACGGCGTCATCCACCGTGACCTTGCCCGTCTTTTTGGCCGCCTTGGCCCCGAGGCCGGCGCCGGTTTCGGCGAGGAGCGGACGTTCCTTGATGAACGTCTCCATAAGCCCGCAGACTTCCTTGATTTCGCCGACCAGATAGCGTCCGAGGTCGATGATGTGGGCGTCGATGTCGCCATGGGTTCCGGACCCGGCGATCTTGGCCTGCAAGCGCCACACCAACGGGAAGCTCGGATCGGCAATCCAATCCTGAGCATACCTGGCGCGGTAGTGATAAATCCGGTCTCCCAAGTCGCCGCGCTCGATCATTTTCTTCGCGTGGGCAATCGCGGGGATCCGGCGGTAGTTGTGGCAGACCATGTTGACGACGCCCGCTTTTTTGACCGCCGCGACCATCTCCTCACACTGGGCGACGTTCAGCGCGAGCGGCTTTTCGCACAGGATCGCCTTCCCGGCCGCCGCGGCCGCGAGGGCGATTTCGTGGTGGCTGTCATTCGGCGTGCAGATGTCGATGACATCGATCTCCGGATCCTCCACGACAGCCCGCCAGTCGGTCGATGTGCGTGCCCAGCCGAGGGCGTCCGCAGCTTTTTTGACGCCCGCCTCGGAGCGTCCGCAGATCGTGTGCAGTTCGACATCCGCGGGCAGATCAAAAAACCGCGGCGCCTGTCGCCAGGCGTTCGAATGGGCCTTGCCCATGAAATTGTAACCGATGAGACCGATGCGGAGGGTGCGCTTTTTCATTGCGCCGCGACAATAGACAGTCCGCCCCGCGAAAGCCAATCTTGATGCACCGGGGCTCCGGGCCGATGGTGGTCCGCATGTTTGCGAGGTTGCTCGTTTTCCTGCTCATCGCCGGTGCCGCATCGGCGGGCGACTGGTTCGGACGCGTGCAGGCGCCGCCGCGAGCTGCGTACCCGTTTGCGCTCACCGACCCCTCCGGTAACCGCGTCCGGCTGGCGGATTTGAAGGGAAAGGTTCTGCTGATCGCGTTTGGCTTCACCCACTGTCCGGGGATCTGCCCGGCCATGCTCGCTCAACTGACGACAGCCGTCCGCGAGGCGGGCGGGTCGGTGGAGATCGTCTTCATTTCGGTGGACCCGGACCGCGACACGCCACAGCGGATGGGGGCATTCACCGGACGCTTCGCGGGGCCGGTTCTCGGTCTCACCGGCACCCGCGGCGAATTGGCCGCGGCCGCGAAGGGATTCCGGGCAACCGCGAAACCCACCGCCGGGCCCGGCGAGCTGATCGACCACACAACCGACGTGACCGTCGTCGACCGGAACGGCCGCGTCCGCCTGACGTATCGATTTGACCAACTTGCCCAATCCGCCGCCATTGCCGCCGACCTCCGGCGGCTGCTTGCCGAGGGCTGACGCCTATTCCCTTGACCCACAGGGCCTGTCCGCCCCAAAAAGCGGGATTCGATGATTTCCCTGACTGTCCCGGTTTACAACGAGCGCGACGCCCTGGTTCCGCTCTTCGATCGCGTTTTCGCCGTCATGGAGGAGCACGGACGCCCGTGGGAGATCATTTTTGTGAATGATGGCTCGGCCGACGGCAGCGCGGAGATTCTCGACCAGCTCGCCGCCAAACACCCGCAGGTCAAGGTCGTCCACTTCCGCCGCAACTTCGGTCAGACGGCGGCGATGATGGCCGGGTTCGATTTTGCGAGCGGCGACACGATCATCCCGATGGACGGCGACGGCCAGAACGATCCGCACGACGTGCCACGCATGTTGGCGAAGCTCGACGAGGGATTCGATGTGTGCTCCGGCTGGCGCAAGGACCGCCAGGACAATGCACTCCAGCGAAATCTGCCGAGCATCCTCGCCAACAAGTTGATCTCGGCGGTCTCCGGCGTGCGCCTCCACGATTTCGGGTGCTCGCTGAAGGCCTATCGTGCCGAGGTGATCAAAGGCGTCCGCCTCTACGGCGAGATGCACCGGTTCCTCCCGATCTACGCCAAGTGGCACGGGGCCCGCATCACCGAGCTGCCGGTCAACCACTTCGCCCGCACGTCCGGAAAATCCAAATACGGACTCGAGCGCGTCCTCAAGGTCCTGATGGATCTCGTGACCGTGAAATTCCTCGACAAATACATGCTCAAGCCGATGTACCTCTTCGGCTTCTGGGGGGTCGTTTTCTTTGCGGCTTCGTTCGTGTTCACGGTGTGGACGTTTTACATGCGCACTCAGGGTTACTTTTTCACCCAGACTCCCCTCCCCATGATGGCCGTCTTTTCCTTCATGACCGGGATGATCTGCGTGCTTCTGGGCCTCCTCGCAGAAATGATCACCCGAACGTTCCATGAGTCGCAGGGCAAATCGATTTACATGGTTCGCGAGACCCGTAACTTGAAAGTGCCGGGGGACGGCTGAATGTGCGGGATCGCGGGTTTTGCCGGGCCCGGCGGCCAAACGGAACTGGCGGCCATGACCGCGAGGATCTCGCATCGGGGTCCGGACGCTGACGGATTCTTTCACCACGGCCGCATTCACCTCGGTCACCGTCGCCTGTCCATTATCGACCTCACCTGCGGCGCGCAGCCAATGGCGACAACCGACGGCTCATTGGTCGTTGTCTTCAATGGCGAAATTTACAACCACGCGGACCTGCGGGCGCAACTCATCGCGCGCGGCCATGTGTTTTCGACCGACCATTCCGATACCGAAGTCCTGCTGCACGGATGGAAGGAATGGGGACGCGACATGCTGCCGAAACTCAATGGCATGTGGGCGTTCGCGATCTGGGACATGCGAACCGGCGCCCTGTTTCTCAGCCGGGATCGGTTTGGCAAAAAACCTCTCTACTACTTTCACGATGGCGAAACGTTTGTCTTTGCGTCGGAGCTGACCGCCCTGCTCGCCCACCCGACGGTTCCGCGCAACGAGTCGGCACTCGCGCGTGTAAAATTTTTCGCCCACGCGCTCATCCCGGCCCCGCACACCCCATTCGAGCGGGTGTGGAAACTGCCGGCCGGACATTGGATGGAATTCACGGGCGAACACCTCGAACTCCGTCGCTGGTGGCGGTACAAGATCGAACCGGTCGAAGACGGCCGGAGCGAAGACGAGCTGGCCGCGGAACTTCGCGAGACACTGGCGCGTGCGGTCCGTCGCCGGCTTGTGGCCGATGTGCCGCTCGGAATTTTTCTTAGCGGCGGCATCGATTCGTCGGCTGTCGCGGCTCTGGCGTCCCGCGATGCGACGCAGCTTCAAACGTTCACGATCGGATTCTCCGAACCTTCGTTTGACGAGTCGGAACCCGCTCGAAGGATGGCGGAGTTTTTGCATACGCAGCACCACGAGGACCGCCTCGACCTCGACGCGGCCCTGTCCCATCTTCCGGCGATTTTCGACCTGCTCGATGAACCGCAGGGCGATTCTTCGCTCCTTCCAACATGGCTTTTATGCCGCTTCGCACGCCGGCATGTCACGGTCGCGCTCGGCGGCGACGGCGGCGATGAACTTTTCGCCGGCTACGATCCCTTTCGGGCGCTCGGTGCCGCCGAGGCGTATGCCCGCCTGGTCCCGCGTCCGCTCCACCGGGCGATCCGCCTTCTCGCCTCCCGGCTCCCGGTCTCCCACGCCAACATGAGCTGGGACTTCAAAATCAAGCGCACCTTGCGCGGACTCGCCCATCCGGCCCCGCTCTGGAACCCCGTCTGGCTGGGCGCTCTCGAACCGGCCGAACTGCACCACATGACCGGATGCACGTTCTCCATCGAAGAGATTTACAGCGAAGCGATCGAAGCCTGGGAATCGTGCGCGGCAGACAACGCAGTGGATCGCACGCTTCAGTTTTTCACCGAGATTTATCTTCAGGATGGAATCCTCGCGAAGGCCGAACGCGCCAGCATGATGAACTCGCTGGAAGTCCGGAGTCCGTTCCTCGACATCGAAGTCGCGGACTTTGCCCGCCGCCTTCCCCACCGATACAAGCTGAACGGCGGGACGACGAAGTACCTCGTCAAGAAAGCCCTCGCCGGCGTTCTGCCGGACGACATCATCCACCGCAGAAAGAAGGGATTCGGAACCCCAATCGGTGCCTGGCTCCGCAGCGGACGTCTCGCGCCGGAACGCCGTTCGGACTTCATCGCGAAGAAGAGTCGGGAACATCTGGACGGTCGCGCGGACGAGCGCCTCTTTCTCTGGTGTGAAACGGTCTGGCAGGAATGGCAGAAACGACTTCCATGAGGCGTGTCCTTCATGTGATTGACAGCCTTCATCTGGGAGGCGCTCAGGAGGTCATCTTAAATATCGTGGCCGGCAGCACACGATATTCGCATGAAGTCGCCACGCTCCATGGAGAGGGCATTTACTGGGATCGATTGAAACTGTTGAAGGTTCCGGTCCACTCGCTCTCCCCGCACAAAGCGGTCCCGATTTATGTGCCGAACCTGATCCGCCTGCTCTGGTCCGGCCGGTTCGACATTCTCCACTGTCACTTGATTGCATCGAACCTGATCGCCAAGCCGATCGGTGCGGCGCTGCGCGTTCCGGTGATCATCAACCACGACCATACGAATGCACCGGATCGTGCATCGAACCGGTCCCTGCTGACGGCCGAGAAGATCGCAAACCGCTTTGCGACGCATGTCATCGCAGTCTCACAATCCTGTCGGACGTTCCTTATCGAGCACGAGCGTCTGGCACCCTCCGACGTGACATTAATCTGGAATGCGATCGACACAGCCCGCTTCGAGCCTGGCGAAGGTTCGCGCTCCGCCGCACGGTCTTCGCTCGGCATCGCCGAAGACGACTTTTTGATCATCGGGGTCGGCCGGCTGAACGCTCAGAAAAATTTCCTGCGCTTCCTCGATGTCATCGGTGAACTTCGGCGCGCGCGACCGCATGTGCGGGCGTTCATTGCCGGAAATGGACCGGAGGAGTCCGCGCTTCGGCAACGCATCGAATCCGGCGGCCTGCGCGATGTCGTCCGACTGCTCGGCTACACGGCGGATCCTCGTCCGCTTTATCTGGCAGCCGATGCGCTCCTCATGCCGTCGCGGTTTGAAGGACTTCCGATGACGCTTCTCGAGGCCATGGCCATGCGGGTCCCGGTTGTTGCCTCCCGCCTGGATGGCATGGCTGAAGTTGTTTCCCATGGAACCGATGGTTTCCTTTGCGCAAGTGACAGCGATTTTGTCGCAGCGCTGCGGGGGCTGGCGGATGAACCCGGGTTGCGGGACCGGATCGGCGCCGCAGCGCGGAGCAAAATCCTCGGCCACTTCACGGCGGCGCGGATGGTTCGGGAGATCGAGGACATCTACGATCGGTTTCTCCAATGAAGGTCCTGGTTCTCTGCTACGAATACCCTCCGGTCGGTGGCGGCGGTGGGCGCGTCGCCGCACAGGTGGCGGAGGGGCTCGTCGCGCGGGGTCATTCCGTGAAGGTCGTGACGGCCGGTCTGCGGCACCTCGCCAAACGCGAGATGATCCGGGGCGTCGACGTGCACCGGCCGCCTTCGTTTCGTCAACGCGAGGACACGTGCACCGTTCCCGAGATGGGCTTGTATCTTCTGACCGCCTTTCTCCCTGCCTTGACCATCTGCCAACAATGGAAACCGGACGTGATTCACGCGCATTTTGTTGTCCCGACCGGCGTTCTGGCCTGCGTGCTGAATACCGTGACCGGTTGCCCTTATGTGCTGACGGCCCACTTGGGTGACGTCCCGGGAGGCGTGCCGGAGCAAACCGGTCATCTCTTCCGCGTGGTCGGCCCATTGATTCGCCCAATCTGGAAGCGTGCAGCCGGCGTGACAGCGGTCAGCTCGTTTGTCGGTGGCCTGGCCCAGGCGGCGTCCCGACGGGAAGCCCGTGTGATTCTCAATGGCATCCCGCCGCTCGAAAAAACGCCTGATATCCGAAAAACCTCCGCACCGCGCCTCCTTCTTCTTGGTCGGCTGAGTATCCAAAAGGACCCGGTTCTGGCCATTCAGGCATTGGCCGGGCTTCGTGAGAAACACTGGCACCTCGACATCATCGGAGAGGGCCCGCTTCGTGCGGACGTGGAAACCGCCGTGGCGGAGAGCGGCCTCGCCGACCGCGTCACCTTTCACGGATGGCTGGATGCGGCGACGGTGCGATTGCAGTTGGAACGATCCGACCTGCTCCTGATGACATCACGTCAGGAAGGTCTGCCGGTTGCGGCGATCGAGGCTCTTCATCACGGACTCGCCATCGTCGGGAGCAGAATCGGCGGCTTGCAGGACGTCATCGCCGACGGCGTCAACGGCCGCCTCTGCGATCGCAATGCATCCGCCTTTTCCTCGGCTTTGGCCGAGGCAATGAACTCGCCGGATACGCTTGTCCGCTGGCGGGAAGGCTCGCTCCGCCTCGCCGAGCAGTTCCGGCTGGCAGACAGTCTCGATGCCTACGAGTCGGTTTTGCGCATCGCTTCGGAACGCTGCTGATCGCTTCGGATCTCTTCGCAGAACTCTGCAAGCCGCTCCATGGCGACCTTGATTTGATCGAGGCCGGTGGCAAAGCTGCAGCGCACGTGGCCCTCGCCGCTGGGCCCAAAGGCCGTTCCCGGAACCAGTGCGACCTTTTTTTCGCGCAGGAGACGGAGAGAAAACTCACGGCTCTCGAGGCCGGTCGATGTGATCTTCGGAAAAACATAAAACGAACCGCGCGGCTTGTGGCATTCGAGGCCCATTTCATTCAGGGCGCGGACGATGAAATTCCGGCGGAGTTCGTATTCCCGCCGCATCATGCCGACGCTTTCGGCCCCGCGGTCCAATGCCTCGATCGCCGCATCCTGCGACATGATCGGCGCACAGAGGATCGCATACTGGTGGATTTTCATCATCGCCTCGATCAACTCGACCGGAGCGCAGGCGAATCCGATCCGCCAACCGGTCATTGCAAACGCCTTGGAGACACCGTGCAAAAAGACGGTGCGTTCTTTCATTCCCGGCAGCGAGGCGATGCTCGTGTGCCTGCCATTGTCAAAAGTGAGCTCGCTATAGATCTCATCGCTCATGACCACCAGATTGTGGCGGATGCAGACCTCCGCCACCGCAGCGAGTTCTTCGGCAGTCATCGTGGCCCCGGTGGGGTTCGTGGGGAAATTCAACATCACGACCCGCGTTCGCGGCGTGATCGCCGCTTCGAGGGCTTCGGCCCGCAGGGCAAAGTTGTCTTCGGCCCGCGTCGAGACCGCCCGTGCGACCCCTCCGGCAAGGACAACCGATGGAGCGTAGGAGACATAGCACGGCTCGTGGTAGAGCACTTCATCCCCCGGATTCAAAAGAGCGCGCAAAGCCAGGTCGATCGCCTCCGAAACGCCGACAGAGACCAACACTTCCGAAAGCGGTTCGTAGGAGACGTGGAAATGTTTCCGGACATAATCGGAGATCGACCGCCGGAGCCGCGGCAGGCCCAGGTTGGACGTGTAGCCCGTGCGTCCGCGTTCGAGTGCATAGATCGCGGCTTCGCGAATGTGCCAGGGCGTTGCAAAATCGGGCTCGCCAATGCCGAGCGAGATGACATCGCCCATCGTTTGGACAACCTCAAAGAAATCCCGGATCCCCGAGCGGGGTATGCCGGCGACGTGGTCGGCGACGCGAATGCTCACGGCGAAACCGACAACCGCTCGGGAGCGGACTCCATGTGGTGGAACGCACCGTTTTCCTTGTAGGTCTTCAGCCGGAAATGGGTGGCGGTGGCCTGGACCGCGTCGATGGTGCTGAGTTTCTCGGCTACAAAGGCCGCAGCACCGCGGAGGTTCGAGGCTTCAACGATGATCAAAAGGTCGTATCCGCCGCTGACGAGATAGCAACTCTGCACCTCCTCAAACTTCGCAATGCGCGACGCGATTCGGTCGAACCCCCCGTCGCGCTCCGGCGTGATTTTCACCTCGATCACGGCGGTCACTTTGTCGGTGTCCCATTTCTCCCGATTGACGATGGCCTGGTAGCCAAGGATGACGCCGTCCTTCTCCAGCCTGGCGATGGCGGCGGCGACGTCCTCTTCCTTCATGTCAAGAAGCCGGGCCATGTCGGCACGCGGCATGAGAGCGTTCTGCTGCAGGAGATCAATGATGGCATCCATGTGAACCGGGCATCATGGAAACCGACTCGCCACTTGGCAAGCATGCCGAGCGGGTATAGGGTAGGCGCGTTATGGCTACCAAGACCAAATCCCCCGCCAAGCGCAAACCCGCCCGGAAAGCCGCTGCAAGCCCGAAGGCGACGGCGCCGAAAACCAAAACCGTCAAATCGACCGCCCGCACACGCGCCGCGAAGACCCCCGGCGAAGCTGTCGTCGGAACCGAACAGCAGGTCGCCAAGGCCGCGCTGAAAATGGTCGACGAGGCGGCCAACCTGCTCCGCCGCGGCATTTCGACCGGCGCCTCGACGTCCGAGAAGGCGCGCCTTGAAGCCAAACAACGCGCCCATTCGCTCCTGAACGACGCGTCGTCCTCGCTTCAGTCGCTGCTCGGTTCGAGCGCATCGTCGCTCCGCAAGGTCATCAACCGGATGTAATCCGGCCTACGGGTTTTCCGAAGCCAGCCAGTCGAGTCCTTCCACGAGGGTGGCCGGCTCCATGCCGTGTCCTCCCTCGTAGTCCACGCGCCGCAGGGTTTTGATCCCGGCGGCCTCGAGAGCTGATTCCATCGACTTCCTGGCCGCGTCACTGAGCAACCGATCGTTTTTCCCGAACGCCAGGAAGACCCGGAGCGGACGGATCTCGGATTTGGGGACGTTGAAAATCTCCATGCCGGCGCGGAAGCGTTCACCGCCGGTGGACCCCATGAACACCCCACGGATCGGATAGCCGGCCTTTAATAGTCCGCATGCGATCATGGACGCGCGCGATGCGCCGCCGGAGTTTCCGCCGGTGAACATCGGCCATTCTCGAAGTCCGGGCCATTCCTCCTCCAAAGCGCGGAGTCCGGCCAGAACCATGATGGCGTGCCATTCGGGCGCCACGGATTTGTCGAGCACGGGACCATTGGCCGCCAGGGCGAGCCACCCGTGACGGGCCGCGATCGGGCCGAAGCGGCCCAAGGCCCCGACGTGGGCACCACCGTTGTCGTCGGTCGAAAAAACCACCAGCACCTTCTGGGGACGCGCCGGATCAAAGCCCTCCGGGATCACCACGCCGACAGTCGCTTCGTCTGGCACAACCCCGCCGGGGCCCTGTCCGGCTTTCTTCTGTTCGTCCGGCGTCAGCGGGACTTTGAACTGGTGCACCCAACCCGGACGCGCTCCCGACAGGACGCCGGACAGCGGAGCGGCCGGTCCGGGTGGTTCAACGGCGGGCGGCGGCCCGATCGTTGCCGAAGGGGCTTCGTTTTCCTCTTGAAGGAGTGGACTGGATGGCTCCGGGAGCGGATCGAAAGCACCGGTCTCATTGCCGCTCGGTGTCACCTCACCCGCCCGGCGAAGTTGGGCAGGTGAGCGCAATTCGATTTGTGGTCGCCCTTTGTGGAGAAGAACCTTCCCACGGACTTCAACCTCCTGCCCTTCCCAAGTCTTCATGTCCCCGAAGCCGGCCGTATTCGGATGGATGACCGCGGTGAAAACCGAGTTCGGGTGACGGGCTCCGAAGTTCAGGAACGTGCGCCCGGATTCCAAGCGGCTCACCTGCACGACCCGTCCAGTCACCACGACTTCCTCGCCGACGTGCTCACCGGCGTTTTCCGGCGCGATCCCCGCACCCCATACCGTCGACACCAGAAAGGCCCAGACCAACGCAAACTTCATCGCGGGCTCGTAACACCGGGAGAGTGCAGCCGTCAAACCTGCAGGCTCAAAGGAACCGTGAAAGAAAGCGGCGCGTGCGCTCGTCTTTCGGGTTCTCGAAAATTTCATCCTCGTCGGAAATCTCAACGATGTTTCCGCCTTCCATGAAGACAATGTAATCGCTGGCATCGCGGGCAAAGCGCATTTCATGCGTCACAACAATCTGCGTCATCCCTTCGCGATCGAGGTCCTTCATGACCTGGAGCACCTCGTGAACCAACTCCGGATCCAAGGCGCTCGTGGGCTCGTCGTATAGCATGACCTTCGGGTTCATCGCCAGCGCCCGTGCGATGCCGGCCCTCTGTTGCTGTCCGCCGGAAAGGTTCGCCGGGTAGCGATCTGCCAGTGCCGCGAGGCCGACTTTTTCCAGAAGCTTGCGGCCGGTCGCCTCGGCATCGGCCGGTGAGATCCCGCGGACAATCTGCGGAGCGAGGCAGACGTTTTCTAGGATCGTCTTGTGGGGGAACAGATTGAACTGCTGGAAAACCATGCCGACGTGTTGGCGAAGCCGGTGGGCTTTTTCCTGCAGGTCAGCCTCCGGCGCTTCGTCCAGACCGTTGCAATGAATCGTCACACCGGCGATGGAAATCGAGCCTGCGGATGGCACCTCGAGGAAATTCATGCAGCGCAAGAGCGTGCTTTTGCCGCAACCGGACGGCCCGATGATCGAGACGAGGTCCCCCTCCTCGACGGTCAGGCTCACGCCCTTCAGCACCGCCACGTCATCGTAGCTTTTGTGCAGATCGCGGACGGAAACCAGCGGATCAGATTCCATGCGCGACGCGTCTAACAAATCTCCGGCGTTGTGACCAGCAGGGACGTGCCCGACGGAGAATTGACCGGGCGTGTCCAAATGCGGCAACCTTCCAGGATGAAACGCTGGCTCTTCTCGCTTTTCTCTCTGTTCGCTGTCGCCCCGATTCTGAACGCGGGCACGGCGCTCCAGGCGGTGCAGGTCCTGCCGGCCTTTTACCGGGACAATGTTTACCGCGTTTCCGCCGACAACGGGACGCCGAATCCGCCGCAGTGGTTCTTCACGGTTCGAAGCAACAGCGGAGGCGGCGGACTGCATTCGGTGACCGTCCAGGATCAGGAGATCATCAGCGATAAACGCTCACTGGACATTCGGACATTGGTCACCGATCCGTCGCCCATCGATTTCGCCCGGGTGCGCATCGATTCGGATGCGGCATGGAATGTGGCCGGGCAATTCTGCCAGCAGAAGGGTCGCAAACTGGGATCCGCGAGTTTCGTGCTCCAACAAAAGGGCGTCACTTCCGCCCCGCTGTGGTCGGTCTGGTGCTACGATGCCGCTGGAAACTATATCGGACTCGTCACGCTTCTCGCCACGAGCGGAGACGTCATCTCGAGCGAGTAACTCCCGTCACCAGCCCCGGCGCTCGATGGCATCGAGATGTTCGGTCAGTGGATCCGTGCGCTTGGGCGCCTCGGGAGGATTGGTGATCTCCAGAAAATCCCCGCTGAGCGTGTCGAGCTGGGTGGCCTCGAACCAGTTTAAATAGTCTCCCACTCCACCGGTCCGCTGGCCGAGCAAGTCCCGGATTTTTGCGGCCTCTTCGAGACGTTTCTGGACATTCCGTCGCGGCTTCTCGGCCAGCAATTCGGCGGCGGCGCGGAATTCGCTGATGACGGGGCGCATCGCCGGATGCGCTCGCATTTCCAGTGCGAGCATCTCGGCGGCCTTCTGGCGCATGATAAATGGCCCACCTTCGCTGCGTGCAATCAGCGGCAGGGCTTCGGCTCCGCCCACGGTGCCCTCCTCCGGGCGCCTGGGATCCTTGAACGCCGTGACGTCGAGAATTTCATCCAGGCGCCGGTTGGTCTCAGCGACCGATAATGCGTCGACATTCCGAGCCGCGGTTCCTCGGGCAATGGCCAGTGTCCACAGCCGCTCCAGCGTGCCGGCGTTGCCGTCCAAAGAAGGAAATGCCGCGAGGAGGGATTTGAGCGAGGCCTCCCCCTCGTCCAAAGAAGCAAGGAAGCGTCCCAGCCCGGTTCCTCGCTCCCGGGTCTGCTCCAGCGCACGCAACAAGGCCAGCGCCTGCGTCCGAAAGATGGTCATTGTTGTGGCCGACATCCCGGCCGGGCGACTCCGAAGGAAATCCTCCAGTTTCGGCGGACGGTCGCTCCGAAGCAAGGCGGCATAAACACCGTCCGGCGGTCCGCCCCGTCTCACGCGAAACTCCTCAGCCATGCCTTCGACCACCCAATCGGGCGCGAGTCGGAACGACTTTCCGGCCCGAAGCGTCTTGCCGCGATAGGTCAGATCCAGCGCAAGGGCGCGGAACAACTCGGCTTCGAAATCCTCGCCGGACAAGAGCGAAGCATCGTAGACATCCAGCTGAACCTTCGGGAGCCCGCCGTCGCCTTCATAGACCGCCGTCACGGCCCGCGGATTTCCCCTTGGCCGGGCCTGACCTCTCAAGTCCTGGATGATGATCGGTTGTTGCGAGCGTCCCGGATTGCCGAGCCAGCGGTCCCACGCTTCGCGCGCGGCCTCCGCGCGACGGGACACCACCGATCTCCATTCCGCCTCCTTCGAATAAACGACGAATTGTCCGGATGTTGTCACCGCGCGGACCGGCCGTCCGGGGGTCTGCGCCACCGCCAGCGTCCAGGCCGCCAGAAGGAGGACGATCGTTAGGGGGCCGGGGTTTGGGTTCCTGGCCATTCAAGCGTCACGTCGGCTGGGCTGATCGTCGCCCGGCCGGCCAGTGCGAGCGGTTCCAGCGCCTGGGCCAGGCCGGCAAATGTCGGGCGGAACAAAACTTGGAGAGCCGGCAGGAGATTCGGGTGGACGGGAAGACGACCGATAAAACCACCCACCCACCGGACTTTCAGACGTGAACCAGAAGGTTCCGGCACACCACGGATCAGGAAAAAGAGTGGACGTCCCAAAAAACGTTGCTCGATGCCCAGTTCGAAGGCCCCGGACTCGGTCACGACAAACGAACGCACAAACTGCGCGGACAACGACGAATCCACCGTCGAGTTCATCTGGATGGTGGTCACGAGGAATTCGTTGATTGCGGTTTGGTTGATCACCCACGTCGTCGGCAGCCGGGATGCGGCGGCGGATTGGAGTTGCTCCAATGTCTCCCGCGCGTTGGCCTGGCTGACGGATTCCTTCGGGGGAATATTGTCCGGGGTTCTGGCCATCTGAATGATCGCTGCCACAAACGCGGCGACCACCGCGGTGAAAACGAGTTGTCGAACGAAACTCACGCCGGTTCGGGACGCCGATCCCGGTGGGCGGCCCGGACCGCGCTTTCTGCCGGTCTGCTGCGGCAGCGGGGGGGCCGCGAGCGGTTTCGACTCGGCAGTGGCGCCGGCACCGCCGAGGTTGACAATGTCGCCCTCCAAACGAGCACCGCAATTCGAGCAAAAAATCCGCGTCTCGTCATTGGCGGCCCCACAGGCCTGGCAGACGCGGCCCTTCATTCGCTCGACTTCTTGGCGGCCGGCTTCGACGTCTTGTCCGATGCCGGCTTGCTTTCGGATTTGCCCGGGCTCGCGGCGCCGGAGTCTTTCTTTGCCGCCTGCTTGTACCCCTCGCTCCGATAGTCCGTGATGTAAAAGCCGGACCCTTTGAAGATCAATCCGGCTCCGGTTCCGAGCAATCGACGGACTTTCCCCTTGCCCCATTTCTTCATCCGACAAAGGGCCTCCGGGCACGTGGTGAATGATTTGTCTTTCATCGACTGGAAGACATCGAACGTCTTCCGGCACTTTTCGCACTCGTACTCGTAAGTCGGCATATCGGACCGCTTGAAATACCACGGCAACCGGCCTGTGCGCAATAGGCGGACCGCGGCACAGGCTTTTTCGTTTGCCCGAAGGCGACTTTCGGCCGATAGTCTTGACCTTTCCGCCTCATGACAGCCCGGATTTTTCTCGTTCTATCGGCTTGCCTTGCGGCGAGTGCAATGTCCTCCGAGGCGATGTCGGAGTTCGAGCGCTACGCGATGACTCTCCGGCAGAACGCCATTTCCAAGGTCGAACCCCAGGTCGTCACGCCCAGCAACTTCCGCAACGGATTCAACCGCTATCCCTGGCGTCGCAATATTGTGACGACGGTCTTTTGGGTCGGCGAGCGGCCCACCAAGAACAACCCGGTGCCGAACCACAAAAGTTCCTGGGACCAGCGCTGGGCGATCAACTTCGGCGGCTACGACAACCCGGACCCTTCGATGCGGCGGAATTTCCTGCCGAAGGGATTCATCCCGCGCCAGAATCCGTTTTACGTGGCACTCCCCTACAACGATGTGACCCGTGGGACGACAAAACCCGAGGCCCGGAAAGTGATTCCATGGTTCAAGCAGGCTTTCGAGCGCCCAGGCAAATCCGTTCTCAAAGGGCGGTGGATCGCGATCCGGCACGGCAATCGCATTGCCTACGCGCAGTGGGAGGATTGCGGCCCGTTTCGTACCGACCACTGGCAGTACGTTTTCGGCAATGAACGTCCCTCCCCCAACCTCAACCAAGGTGCCGGCCTCGATGTCTCTCCGGCTGTCCGGGATTACCTTGGTATCACCGGGAAGGACGTGACCGACTGGAAGTTTGTGGAAGCCCGCGATGTTCCGCCGGGCCCGTGGACCAAACACGGAGATAACAACACGTTTGTGCTCCAACAGCGCGGGGAAAACCTCTTCCTCGTCGACCGGAACAACGCCTACGGAGCGAGACGTTAGGACTTCACGGCGTGCGCCTGCAAGTCCTCGAGTGAGACAAACTCCAAGGTCGAGGCGTGTGTGGCGTCCAAAACGACCCGCGGCGCCATTCCGGCATCCAAAGCCTCTTTCCAGCGCGTCGCGCACAAACACCATCGGTCCCCTTCCCGCAGCCCCGGGAAGTCAAACTCGGGATGTGGCGTTGAGAGATCGTTCCCGCGGCTTTTCGAAAAAGCGAGGAACCCATCCGACATCACGGCACAAACCGTATGGACCCCATAGTCCCCGCTGCCGGTGTGACAATAGCCATCCCGGTAAAAGCCTGTCCGCGGCTCGAAGCAACAGGGCTTCAAATCTCCACCCAAAACGTTTTTGGCCATGCGCCGGAACGTGTCACAAACCCATCGACTCCGCACGGGGAAATTCTCCGTCCGTCACTGCGGGTGCTGTGCCGCCTTGAAGCGAACCGTTGATTCCGGTAGTCTTCCTCTCTTTATGTCGTCTGAGCACCTTGCCGAACGCGCCGCCCGGGCGAAGAAGATCATCGAATCCCCGGGGCAGTACAAGGTTTGCGAAGGCTGTGATTCGATTGTTGCCGAGCGGGTGGTAACCTGCCCGAATTGCCACGGTTACCGGTTCGATTCCTCGTCCGAACGCGTTGTTGAGCACGCACGCGTCCTGGCATCCCGTCCGCAGCAGAGCGTAACCGCCGCGGATTTGGAGAACTGAATCAGTCCTGCGGAACGGCCGCCTTCACGATCTCCGCAAAGCTCCGGGGCTCCAGGCTGGCCCCTCCGACCAGGGCGCCGTCGATATCCGGCTTCGACAGGATGGCCGCGGCATTGGCCGGCTTGACGCTGCCGCCATATTGGATCCGGATTTTGTCCGCGGTGGCGGCATCGGAGAGTTCACCGAGAACGTTTCGCACGTGTGCATGGGCGTCCTGCGCCTGTTCAGGCGAGGCATTGCGGCCGGTGCCGATTGCCCAGACCGGCTCATACGCGATCACGATGTCGAGCATCTGTTCGGCACTGACGCCCTCCAGACAGCCACGGAGTTGTGTTTCCAGAACCAGCTTTTCCTTGCCGGAATCCCGTTCTTCCAACGTTTCCCCCACGCAAAGAATCGGCTTCAATTCCGACTTCAGAGCCGTGTGGACCTTCTTGTTGATGAATGCATCCGTCTCGCCAAAAATCTGCCGCCGCTCGCTGTGGCCGAGGATGACGTAGCGGACAAAAAGCTCACGCAGCATCGCCGGGCTCACCTCGCCCGTGAAGGCTCCGGACATTTCAAAATACATGTTCTGGGCGCCGAGACGAATCTTCTGCGAGCCACCGAGCAATTCCGAGAGTTTGGCGAGCGCGGTAAACGGCGGAGCGATGACGATCTCAACACCGTGAACTTCCTCCACATCCAACCGGAAGTCCTCCAGATAGGCGGCGGTCTCTGCGACCGTCATGTTCATCTTCCAGTTGGCTGCGATGATCTTCTTGCGCATGGCGTGAGTTGGGATCGAGGTTTTTAATCCGGGATGCCGGACGCGGCAACAAACTTTCCGGCCGGACGGAATAAATCTTGATCGACGCCACATTCCGCCCGAACATTTCGCCCTTCAATCACGGGCCGTGGCTCAGCTTGGTAGAGCGCTTGAATGGGGTTCAAGAGGTCGTGGGTTCGAATCCCGCCGGCCCGATTTTCACCGTTGATCTCAACGCGCCGGAGACTCCTCACGGAAGTCCGGCGGCCTTCCAATCCACTCCGCGCATGTCGCCGGTTTCGAGGAACTTGACGTGCATGGCAAATGCGGCACTGAGCGTCGAGGGCGTTTGGCCCTTGGTGACGCTGTCGAAATAGCCGTGCAATTCCTCGCGGAAATCCGGATGGGCGCAGCAGTCAACGATCAATCGAGCTCGCTCGTGCGGCGTTTTGCAGCGGAGGTCGGCGATGCCGTTCTCTGTCACGACGACCTGCACCGAATGCTCGCTGTGGTCCATGTGGCTCACGAGCGGAACGATCGGGCTGATCTTGCCGCCTTTGGCGAGTGACGGACACGTGAAAATTGAAATGTAACCGTTCCGGGTGAAGTCGCCCGAGCCGCCGATTCCGTTCATCATGCTCGAGCCCATGACGTGGGTCGAATTCACATTGCCCGAGAGGTCGACTTCGATCGCTGTGTTGATCGTGATGATCCCCAACCGGCGAACCATTTCCGGATTGTTTGTGATCTCCTGAGGACGGAGGCAGATGTGCCTTTTGTAGAAATCGAGGTCGGAATAAATCTCCTTCAGGACTTCCGGGCTTACAGTCAGCGATGTCCCGGTGACGAATTTGCATTTGCCTTTCCGAATCAGTGCAATGACGGAGTCCTGGATCACCTCGGAAAACATCTCGAAAGGCGGGATGTCCGGATGGTCGCCCAGCGCCGCCAGAACGGCATTGGCAATGTTGCCGACTCCGGATTGCAGCGGGAGAAATTCTTTCGGAATCCGCCCGGCGTGGATTTCGGCAGCCAGGAACTCGGCGACGTTTTGCCCGATTTTCTGCGTGGTGGCGTCCGAGGGATCAAAGGGTGCCACTTCGTCCGGCAGGTTGGTTTCGACAATTCCGGCGATCTTTTCCGGATCGACCTTGATGAACGGCGTGCCGATCCGCGACGAGCAATCGCTAAGCGGCAGCGCTTCGCGGTACGGCGGATCCTTCGGTTCGAAAATGTCATGCAGCCCGCGGAGGGCGGCGGGATGGTAGCGGTTGAGTTCGATCAGGACCTTGTCGGCCACCGTGCAGAATGTCGGGGACGCTCCAACGGACGTCGTTGGGACAATCTCGCCGTTCTCCGTGACATCGCACGCCTCAATGACCGCCCACTGGAATTTTCCCAGAAATCCATACCGCACCTGCTGCGGAAGCGTGGAGAGGTGCATGTCGAAGAACCGCGTCCGGCCGGCATTAATGGCGGCGCGGAGGTGCTTGTTGGACTGATAGGGCGTGCGCCATGAAATCGCGTCCGCGAGCGCCAGTTCGCCGTCGAGCGACTGTCCGGTCGACGCACCCGTCACAACAGCGACCTTGAAGGGTCGCCCGGCCTCGTGTTCGGCCTTCGCCCGGGCCGCCAGGGCGGTCGGAATCGCCTTCGCAGCTCCGGCCGGCGTGAATCCGCTGAAGCCGATCGTGTCGTTGTCTTGAATGAGTGCAGCCGCTTCATCGGCCGTCATGATTTTGTCCCGTATTGCCATTTGATTTTGGATTCGTGATGATTCTAAAAATTCAGATTAGTTCGACCAGTCTCTCGACACTTTGATGTCCAACAAGGAAATCCTGATCCCCGCGGATTCGGAGATTTCCGGCGGCATCAAGGCCGAGAAACCTGCCATGGGCAACCCCACCACCGGATAGCCGAATTTCGACCGGAACGGGTTCCCGCCAGCGTTCGTTCAGCTCGGCGATGGCAGCGGCCATCCCGCCGGATTCCATTGCATCATGGGCATCCGCCAAGGCATCCAGCGTGCAAACTGTGGCTTCGTCGATCGACGGCGCCAGAGGCAACTCCCTCGCCAGGCTGGTCGCGATGGGTTCCAGGTCCGGATCCGTTTCCCATGGGGCGTTTGACACGTTCAGTCCGAATCCGACGACCCACGACCCGGGGACAGCCTGTTCGATCAGGAGCCCGCCCAGCTTCTTGCGCCCGGCCATCAAATCATTCGGCCACCGGAGCCGGGCTCCAGGAACGCTCCACGCCTCGAGCATACGCACGAGATGGACACCAACCATCAACGAAAAGCCCGACCACTGCGCCGGCGGACCGTCCGCCGGCAGGACGGCGGAAAGCCAAAGCCCCCCGCGGTTGGAAACAAACTGACGTCCGAAGCGGCCGCGTCCGGAGGATTGCACCCCGGCCCGCACGGCATTCCAAGGGTGAAGTGCACGCGCGATGTCATTGGTCGAACGGGTCTCCGAACAGACGAAGAGCCGCCATCCGGCGCGACCGACGGAATTGGTAAGTTCCAGGCCGTCCGTCAGATCACTCACAGGATGCCCAGCCCTTTCAGCACGGAAAGCATGATTGCGGCCGCCATGACCGAACCGATCTGCCCGCCGGTATTCGCCGCCATCGCGTGCATGAGGAGGTAGTTGTGTTTGTTCCAGCGATGGCCTTCGGTCTGAACCAGGCGGGCGGCCATGGGATAAGCGGAGATTCCGGCTGCGCCGACGAGCGGGTTCACCTTTCCGCCGGAGAGCCAATACCAGATTTTGCCAAGCACCACGCCGCCCACGGTATCAAGGACAATTGCCACCAGACCAAGTGCAAAGACCAGCATGGTATCCCGGGTCAGGAACTGCGGACCGTACATTGTTCCTCCAATCGCCAGGCCAAGGAAAAGCGTCGCGATATTGGCGATCTCGTTCTCGCTGGCCTTTACCAGCCGGGGAACAACCCCGCTCACCTTCAAGAAGTTGCCGAGCATGATCATGCCCATGAGTGGAAGTCCCTTGGGAGCGATGATCCCCGTGATGATGGTGACCACCAGCGGAAATGCGATGAGTGCCGCTTTCGAGACCTTGCCCTTTGGACTTGGCATCTTCGTCTCCCGTTCTTTGCGTGTGGTCAGCAGTCGCATGATGGGCGGTTGAATCACCGGCACGAGTGCCATGTAGCTGTACGCCGCCACAGCCAGGGCGCCGACCATCGCGGTCGGAATCCGTTCCATGCCCGCGAAGAGATTTGAGACATAGATGACCGTCGGGCCATCGCACGCCCCAATGGCCGCCACCGCTACGGCCTCCTCCTTGGAAAATCCCAGCCCCAGAGCAATGAGCAAGGTGAGAAAAATCCCGATCTGGCCGGCCGCCCCGAACAGCAGCAGCCGGGGATTTGCAAGAAGCGGCGTGAAGTCGGTCATCGAACCGATCCCGACGAAGATCAGAAGCGGGAACAGCTCATTCCCGATCCCAAATTCATACAGCGTCTTCAGAACGCCCCCGGCGTGCATCAACTCGCTCAAGGGAAGATTCGCAAGCAGACAACCGAAGCCGATGGGCAGGAGCAAAAGAGGCTCCACGTCCTTCGCTACCGCCAGCCAGAACATCACGCAGGCGACCGCGATCATGATCAGGTTGGATCCCCCTCCAGTCACCAGCGCCACACCACCCTCCGACAACGCACGCAAGCCGCCGAGAAATGCGTCCGTCATTTCTTCTCCTCCGGCGTGTTCCGTTGCGGAAAGAAGGCCGTCAGCAGGCGGATCCCAACGGTGATTAGAAAGAGCGCACCGAGCGTCCCGCCCATTCCGATCACCAGCATCGTCAAACCGAATTCAAACGCAGTCATGGCTTGGCGGAAACGTTGCGGGGTTGGGTGCGCTCGTGCCACACCGACAACACAATCGAAACCAAAAGCACCAATCCGATGACGAGCAGGGAAACAAAAGCATGGTCTTTGAACCAGTGCTCCACGCCCGGATGCATCCCTCCGATCATCTTCAGGCCGATGAAAAACAAAATGATGCTCACCCCGTGCTTCAAAAACCGGAACATGCCCATGACCCCCCGGAGCGCGAAAAACAGGGAGTTGAGGCCGAGCACCGCAAAGACATTCGAAGTGATAACCACAAACGGATCGTCACTGATACCCATGATCGCAGGAATCGAATCCAGCGCGAAAAGGATGTCCGTGCTGCCGATCACGAGGAAGACGAGAAACAACGGCGTAATGCACAGATGCCCGTCTGAACGCACCACGAGGCGACGGTTTTCCGGACCTGGATCACACATCCGGAAACACTTCGAAGCGGCGCGATAAAGGAGGTTTCTATCCGGCCGCACATTCTCATTCTCCTCACTGGTCAGCATTTTCCACGCTGTCCAGATCAGCAGCGCGCCGAATCCGTAGAGCAGCCAGTGGAAGCGGGTGACGAGCGCAATCCCGAACGTAATGAAGAGGATGCGCAGGACGATCGAAAGATAGATCCCGAGCTTGATCAATTTCGGCTGTGCCCCTTCCGGGACGCCCATCAAGGAGAAGATCAAAATGAAGACAAACAGATTGTCGACCGATAGCGCATATTCGGTGAGATAACCGGCAACAAACAGCATGGCGGTGTCCCAACCGCCCGGATGCAGGAAGTGGATCGCCGCCGCGTAGCCAAACGCCACCGCAATCCAGCACGCCGTCCATCGCAAAGCCGAAGATACGCCAACCGGCGAGTGCCGGTGCGTGATGACGAAGAGGTCAAGGGCCGAGACACCGACAGCGGCGAGTCCGAAGAGAATCCAGAGCAGAACGGTCTGATCCATGGAGACTCCGCTCACAGTTCACCTCAGCGAGTGCGACCCAAAGATCATCCGGCGCCCCTCCCTCGACCAGAGCGGCTCGGCGGGCGTGATCGAGACAATGCGTTGTCTGTCACCCAGGAAAAAATGGACCGCGGCAATCACCGCAACGAACTCCTCCGGCGTCAACTCCTGTTCCCTCGGCGGCGGCGGTGCCGCAAAAGCTGCCGGTCTCGGGACAGCCGCCGAGGACTGCAGCGCACGGAGCTCGGCTCGAAGGTCGGCGACAACCTTGGAAAGGACCACCACCGCTGCGGTGACGAGAACAAGCAGAGCCGTGTCGAACCGGATCAGGTCTCCCGCCGCTCCAAGGGGAAGAGTCATCAGGACAGGGTCACAAGGACCTGACCTTCTTCGACAACGTCACCGGTTTGCACACCGATGGTTGCAACGGTGCCTCCGGCATCCGCGTAGACGAAGGTGTTCATTTTCATTGCCTCGACCGTTACCAGCTTGTCGCCCGAGGCAACCTTTTGACCGACCTGACAATCAACCGAAACAATCCGCCCTGCGAGCGGACTGACGATTGAACCGGCGCCCGCCGCGGGTGCCTGTGCAGGCTTGGGAGCAGAACCAACAGGCGGTGCCACGGACGATTGCTGCAGCAGCGGAGCCGGAGCGCCGGAGGAAACCGAGCGTCCCGATTCATCCACGGCTTCCACCAGAACCTCGTAGGTCCGTCCATCCACAGTGACTCGGAGTTTTTTCATGTTAAGGGGCAGTTTTGTCAGTTTGCAATCGAGCTGGCGATGTCAAAGCGACCGCGTCACAGCGGGATGTTTCCATGCTTCTTTGGTGGACGCGTTTCCCGCTTCGAAAGCGTGTTCCGCAGAGCCATCGCGACAGCCGCACGCGTGAGGGAAGGATCGATCACATCGGTGACCATTCCTTTGCTGGCCGCCTGATAGGGGGAGGCGAACTTCGCCCGGTACTCCTCAATGAGCTTTTTCTCCTCGTCAGGATTCTTCTCGATCTCGCGTTTGTAGAGAATCTTGACAGCCCCCTCGGCTCCCATGACTGCGATCTCCGCCGTTGGCCAGGCGTAGACCAAGTCCGCCCCGAGGTCCTGGCTGCACATGGCCAGGTATGCCCCTCCGTAGGCTTTCCGGAGAATGATGGTGATCTTCGGTACCGTGGCAGCACCGTAAGCGAACAGCATTTTCGCCCCGTGGCGGATGATGCCGCCGCGTTCCTGTGCCACCCCCGGGAGAAATCCACCGGTGTCGACCAGCGTCACGATCGGAATGTTGAAGATGTTGCAAAAGCGGATGAAACGAGCCCCCTTGTCCGACGCGTCGATGTCGAGTGCGCCGGCCTTCACGGTGGGTTGGTTGGCGATGATTCCCACCACGACCCCCTGAATCCGAGCGAATCCGACGACGATATTCTTCGCCCAATCCATCTGGACTTCAAAGAAGTCGCCATTATCCACCAGCCGGCCGATCACATCCTTCACGTTGATCGGGTTCTTTGCATCCTCCGGGACCAGATCATTCATCAACGGATCCGGATCCAGAACCAGCGGGACCGCCAAATCGTGCGGCGGATCCATGATATTGTTCGACGGCAGAAACGAGAGGAGCTTGTGCACAATCGCGATGGCGTGGGCATCGTTCTCCGCGACAAAATGGATGTTTCCGCTGATCGTTGCATGCGCGGCTGCGCTGCCAACTTCCGCCATCGTGCACTTCTGCCCGGTCGCTGCCAGAATCACGTCCGGACCGCAGATGAACATGTTCGCCTGGTCTTTCACCATGATCTGGAAATCCGTAAGGGCCGGCGAATAGGCCGCGCCGCCTGCACACGGGCCCGCAATCACCGCAATCTGCGGCACAACGCCGGAGAGCAGGACGTTTTTGAAAAATACCTTCCCGTATCCGGACAGGGACTCAACGCCTTCCTGGATCCGAGCACCGCCGGAATCGTTGAAACAGACCACCGGCATGCCCGACCGCTGGGCAAAATCCATGATGTCGCAGATTTTCTTCGCGTGCATGGCTCCCAGCGATCCGCCGGCCACGGTGAAATCCTGACTGTAGGCCGCCACCGGCCGATCCCCGACATAGCCGGTACCCGTCACAACGGCATCCGCCGGCAGCTCCTTTTTCTCCATCCCGAAATTGTGGCACGCGTGCTCGGCATGCATGCCGAACTCCATGAACGTTCCGGGTTGGAAGAGCGAATCGATGCGGTCCCGCGCCGTCATCAAACCCTTCTTCCGGCGCGCCTCCAGCTTGTCGGTTCCGCCGCCCGCCTGGATCGTCTCGCGGCGCTTTTGGAGTTCGTCGAGGAATTCTTTTCGAATGGCCATAAATTCGGGATGTCTTAGTGCGTTGTGGATCCGGGTTTCGGCATGCAAAACTCCGTGAGGACACCAAATGTGCTTTTGGGATGCAGGAAGGCGACAAGCTTCCCGGCCGCGCCTTCAAACGGCACTTCGTGAATCAGGCGAACGCCGGCTCCTTTTGCCTGCCCGAGTTGGTCATCGATCGCGGTCGTGGCAAAAGCAATGTGGTGGATCCCCTCACCACGGGTTTCCAGAAATTTCGCGATCGGGCTCTCCGGATCCGTCGGCTCAAGCAGCTCCAGATGAACCTCGCCACAAACCAGGAATGCCGTCTTCACCTTCTGGGAAGCCACTTCCTCGATGTGCTCGCGCTTCAGGCCCAGTGCCTTTTCGTAATAGGGCAGCGTCGCCTCGATCGACTTCACCGCGATCCCCAAATGATCAATTTTCTGAATAGTAGCACTCATGCTGATGCACGTATTAGTATTTCTAATACGTGCGCACGGCAATACTTTTCTTCAGGGGATCTGTGAATTTTCCTGAAGCGTCGCGTGTGCGCGGGCGACAACAATGTATTTCTCCGCCCAGAGACGCAGGCCCTTTCGCTCGTCATCGGTGAGTGACCGGACCACCTTGGCGGGGGTGCCCATCACCATGGATCCCGGCGGAATCTTGGTCCGGGGCGTCACGACGGCGCCGGCCGCGATGAGCGATTGCGAGCCGATCTCGGCGCCATCCAAAACGACCGAACGCATGCCGATGAGGCACTCGTCGCCGATCGTGCAGGCGTGAACCATGGCCCCGTGACCAATCGTGCAGTAGGCACCAACCACGGCCGGAAGATCGTCTGCAAGGTGAATGACCGTGCCGTCCTGCACATTCGTCCCCTCCCCGATCAGGATCGATTCGATGTCTCCTCGCAGGACACACCCGTAGAAAACACTGGCATCCGGGCCGAGGCGGACATCCCCCATGATCCGGGCGTCCTTTGCCACAAATGCGGCATCGGCGAGATCCGGAGTGCGGGTGAGGAATTTTTCGAGGCGTTCTTCGACAGTCATGGATTTCATTTCAGAAGGCGTTCGCGAACCTCTGCGGAGAACGAGGAAGTCTGAATCCAGGCCCGGGCCGAGGCCGCATCCTGCCGGACCCAGTCTCTCGCAAGATTCTCCATCTGGCGACCGCGGTTCTTCTCATCGGAGATCGTCGCGGCCCAACTGAGAGCTGTCTCCGGGTCTTCGGCGGCAATCTTCCGGGCCAGCGAGACAACGGCACCGTCACGCGGTGGTCCGGCGGGCTGACGCGCGAGCCATTCGGCGGCGGCCTCCGCGTCCCGGGATGCCCAGCGGTCGACAACCGACGCCATGGCCGGCCCGCGGTCGGCTTCCGGCAGACGCTCCACGTAGCGCGCAGCGGATTCGGGCGAGTTCGAGGCCCAATTGCCGACGGCATTTTGAACGATGTCACGGCGCTCATCGGAATCCGAAAGCGACCCGGCCCAGCGCAGGACGGCCTCAGGGTCGCGCCGGCTCCACCCTTGTGCGATCGCACGGTGAACGTTCCGCCGTTCATCCGGTGACATCGATGCCGCTGCGGCGATGGCCTTTTCCGGCTGGTCGCCGCTCCAGTTGGAAAAGACCGAATGGAGCGCGTTCCGCCGGGGCTCGCCTTCCGGCAGACCGTTCGCCCATCGGAGGACCTCCTCCGGATTGCCCGATGACGCCCACTGGGAGGCAATATTCGAAACCGCCTGTGAGTAGATCCGGCCGGGCGGAAGCTTGGAAACACCGGCGGCGGCGGCCGCAGGATTCTCACGGGCCCAGGATGAGAAAATCCCGGAGATCGCCTGCTGGAAGTTATCGCCGGCCGGCATGTGTTCGATGACCGCATCCAGCAATTTCGCGCGATCGCCGGACGGGTTCATGCTCATGGCACGAAGGACGTCCGACCGCAGTCCCGAATCCTGAACTGAAAGCGCATACTGCAGAGCGCCTGAAAAATCATTCCGCGACCAGGAGGAAATCGCGGACGACAGAGCATTGTTCCGCACGGTTTGCTCGGGAATCTCCAACGCGGCTCGCAACGCAGCCTGCGGGTCGGTGTTCGCCCAATTCTGGATCACTTGAAAGCGCGGATCCTGATACGGTTCACCGCTCCGGGGCATCGTCTGCGCCAACTGCCAGGCTGCCAGAGGATCCTGCTGGGTGAGGGCCGACATCAAAGTCATTCGCGCCTGATCCCCGACCCGGCCGGTCAGTCCGAGCGTCGCCGCTTTGGCCGCCTCGGGATCCCGGCGCGCCCATTGGTAGATAATCGAGGACATCGAAAAATCCTCATTTCCCCCTTCTCCTGCCTTTGCGATCTCAAAGGCGCGTCTCGGGTCACGCGAGGCGACCGATGCCAAGGCCATCGATCGGATCTGGTTCTTCAGTCCCGGTTCCTCGATCGAGTCTGCGAGGGCAATGGCGCGGTTGGGATCCCGGCCGGCAATCGACGAAATGACGGCCGACAGGCCCATCTGGCGTTGAGGTCCGGGCGGCAGGCCCTGCGCGAACGCCCAGGCTCCATTCGGATCCTGCTCCGCAAACGCTCCCATGACGAGGCTCCAACCCATGTCGCGTGACGGCTGATTCGGCGAAGCCAGCAACTCCCTCGCGATGGCGGCCGGATCGGAAACTCTCAAGCGGTCGGCGAGGTCTGCGTAGCGCCGCAGGGAATTCAACCCGAACCCGAAACCGTCCATCGAAGAAAATTCCGCCTGCAGTTCCTTCGCGGTGATCGGTTTGGTTCCGGGAGGTGGTGGCGGAAGATCTTTCATTCCGGGTGCGGGTTCGATCCCCGTCGCCGTCATGGCGCTCTGTTCCGATGCCGACGCCCGCTTCTCTTCAACGCTGGTTGACGAAGGTTTGGGCATCATCACATAAGTCGTGCCCGCCCCCATTCCGAGCCCAATCAGAAGAGCGACAACCAAGGGAACGATCGATGCATTCATGGGGTGGAAGGCAACAGGGCGAGAAGCTCTTCGGCGGCGAGCGAGGGGGCGATCCGGCCCCCCAGAATGTCGGATTCCAGCCGCTCTGCCAAGGTGGCGACCGAGGGGTTGGCGAGGAAACGCGCACGCAATTCCTGTTCGACCAGCGCCTGCCACCACGCGATGGCCTGGCTGTTCCGTCGTGCTTCGAACTGTCCGGTTCCGCGAACATGCACAAAGTAGCGCTGAACGGCTTCCCAGACGTCGGCGATCCCTGTCCGCGAGAGCGACGATGCCGCAAGGACCGGAGGAACCCAGCCCTCGGTCGCAGGACTCAGATAATGGATGACGCGCTCGAAATTCTGCCGCGTGGCCTCGGCACGGATCCGGTTTTCGCCATCCGCCTTGTTGACCATGAGGATATCGGCAATCTCAAAAATCCCCTTCTTCATGCCCTGGAGTTCGTCGCCCGCCCCGGCAATCAGCACGAGCAAAAAACAGTCCACCATCGCGCGCACGGCGATCTCACTTTGGCCGACACCCACGGTTTCGATAAGAACCACGTCAAAGCCCGCCGCTTCGCAAACGGCGATGGTCTCGCGCGTTTTCCGGGCCACGCCCCCGAGTGCGCCACCGGAAGGTGACGGTCGAATGAAACAATCCGGGCGCCGCGAGAGCGTTTCCATGCGCGTTTTGTCGCCAAGAATGCTCCCGCCGGTGAGCGAACTGCTCGGATCAACCGCCAGGACGGCGACGCGGTGTCCGTCATCGCAAAGATAGTTCCCCAGCGCCTCGATGAACGTGCTTTTGCCGGCTCCGGGAACCCCGGAAATGCCGACGCGACGCGAGAATCCGGGACGCTCTGCGAGCCGCATTAGCATTTCCCGGGCGAGCGGTCGATGCGCCGCCGCGTTGCTTTCGACCAGTGTGATGGCGCGTGAGAGCATCGCCAACTCTCCGGCCTTCACCCCTTCAACCAACTCATCGACATCGGGGGCCCGACGGCCACCTGGGGCCATTCCAATCCGCCTGGGTGCAGGCACTCCCCGTTGGACAGTCGTCGCAAAGACGCCTTCGGCATTCTCCGGGATCCAGGGCGGGCGTTCGGACATTTCTCTGAGATACATCGCCCGGCCCGCCGCCGTCAACCGGCCGGTCGCCTTTTAGCCCGTCGTCCGCAGTCCGCTGGCGATCGCATTGATGCTCAGGAGCACTTGCGGCAACAGGCGTTCGGCATCACTGGACTCGGCCGCCTTCGCCGCCCGCCACTTCGCGAGCAAATCAATCTGCTGCACGTGAAGCGTGCGAAGGGCGGCATCACGAAGCCCCAGCGTCTTCAACATGCGCGGCCGCCGCTTTTCGATGCTCCCGCCAAAGACTTCGGCCATCATCAAGGTCGTGCGGTCAAATTCCGCAAGAATCTGCGCAAGGATGCTGCCGCGAACGGTTTCCTCCGCAACCAGGGCAGCATAGCGCTGCATCATGTCCCGGTCGGCACTGGCGAGGTTCGTCTCGACGTTCGTCAGCACGTAATAAAGAAAGGGCGACGCCTTGAGCGAGGAACGGAGCCGCGCGAGGGCCGCCGGATCCGCCGCCGCCAGCTTCTCCAGCGCCGATCCGACGCCGAACCAGCCCGGCAAGTAGTGCCGGCATTGGTTCCAGCTGAAGACCCACGGGATCGCCCGCAAATCGGCCAGCGTCCGCTGCCCGGTTCGACGCGCCGGCCGGGAACCGATCCGGCTCGTCTCCAGCGCGTCAATCGGCGTGGCCTGTCCGTAGTAGGCCATGAAATCCGGATGTTGGATCAACGCGCTATAGGCATCGCGACTCGCTCCGCACAAGAATTCACACGCCGTGAGAAAATCGTCCGAACCCCCATCCCGTCCCGCCAGTGTCACACCTGCCACGCCCGCCTGGAGGAGTTCCAGATTGTAGACGGCCGTGACCAGGTTCGCATATTTCTGCGGAATCGTTTCCCCCTGTTCGGTGAGTCGCAGATCACCCTGGACGGACCCGGATGGTAACGCGTCCAAAAACCGGTGGGTCGGCCCCGCGCCGCGACTGATCGTCCCTCCGCGACCATGGAAAAAACGGATTTTCACCCCCGCGTTGTTCCCCGTCCGCGTCAGCGCATCCTGCGCTTCGTGGAGCGCCCATTGACTGGCAAAAATTCCGCAGTCCTTGTTGCTGTCGGAATATCCGATCATGACCTGTTGGATCGGGCGCGGTTGGCGCCGCGAGAGAACCTGCATGCGTTCGGACTGCTGAAAGGTCAGGCTCCGCATGGTGATCGGATGGGCGAGAAATTCGCGAACGATACCGGGGCCACGTTCGAGGTCATCGAGCGTTTCGAAGAGCGGCACGACGGGCAGTTCCGAGATCAACCCTTCGTCCGTCCAGCGCACGAGACCGGCTTCCCGGGCCAGCACGTAGACGACGAGCAGATCCGAGAGGCGGCGGGTCATGCTGACGATGAGCGCCCCGACGCCCTCTCGACCGTGTCGGCGCATGTGCTCGCGGAGAACGTCATAGCAGGCGAGGACCGCCGCGGCCTGCTCGCCTTCCGCCGGATTTCGGCCGAGGAACGGCCGTGGCGAGCCCAGCTCGGCATGCAGAAACGCGAGGCGTTTCTCTTCCGGCCACTCGGAGAACGAAGCGTCGGTCGCACCGCTCGCCGCGAGAATCTGATCCATGGCGAGATCGTGAAACCGGCTGTTCTGCCGGATATCGAGAGCCGCGAGGTGGAATCCAAAAACATCGAGAGCGCGGCGTACCGGCATGACCGCGGTGTCGGCCAGGCGACCGGCTCCGACGGCATGGAGCGAGCGGGAAAGTTCCTCCAGGTGGGCATCGAGTTCCAGCGGACTCCGATAGTGGAACCCTTCCTCGCGCAGCGCAAACGCCTCACCCGGGCCGGCGGCCAGCGGCAACTTCGCCTGGAGCAGGAGCACAAACTGCCGCCAGGGCTCGTCGGAATGCTGCCGCGAGAGCACTTCGGCCAGCGCCGGATTCTCCGACCAGAGCTGGACCAGCAACCGATCCAGGTCGGCCGGCGGCTCCTGGAAGTTGCTCGAAAGCGGGAGCTTGGACGCCAGAACCTCGAGCTCCTCGCGAATGACCAAAAGGGCGCTTAGACGCAATTCCCGGAGCGTCTCGCACGTGACGTCAGCGGTCACCAGCGGATGTCCGTCGCGATCACCGCCCACCCAGGTTCCGAAGCGGACACGCGGCCACGCATGCGGATCCTCGAGGAGGTCGGGATCGAATCCCGTGCCTTTCCACGCATGTCGGAGGCGTTCATCGAGCTCGACCAAGGCCTTCGGAAAAACGTTCCTCAGATAGAAGACCACGCCGCGGCGCTCGCTGGCCACGTCGGGTTTCTCCAGCAAAATCTCGCCGGTGCGCCAGAGACGCTCCAGTACGACCTTGATCTCGTCGCGCAATGCAGCCCGCTGTGCCGGCGTGAGTTGGGCGTTGTCGAGTTGGGTCAGCAGCGCATAGATGGCCCGGTGCTGTTCGAGGACGGCTGCGCGTTTCGCCTCGGTCGGATGGGCCGTGAGCACGGGTTCGATGCGGATCTCGTGGAGACGGGCGGCAATGTCGCGGGCGGACATGCCGGCATCGCGGAGCTTCGCGAGTTGCTGTCCCCAGAGACCCGGTTCCTTCTCGAGTCCGCCCTCGATTTCCCGGAGCCGCCGCGTGCGGGTGGACGCGGATTCCTCGACCATGTTGAGAAGTTGAAAGGCGATCGAACAGGCCTGCTCGAATCCCTCGGCATTCCCCATCCCGCTTCCAATCCACGGCAGCGAGTCCGCCACGTCTTTGCGTCCGAGTTCTTCCAGAACCTCCTTCAGACACTCCATCAGGAAACGGAGATCCGTCTCCATTTTCTCGAACCCTGCAACGATATAGTCGGCCGTCGTCTTCACCCTGCGGCGGATGTTCCCGATTTCTTTCGAAAAATCAACTGTTTGCCGCTTCGACCGGCGGACACGAACAGAAAATGTTCCGGTCGCCGTAAACGTTGTCGATCCGGGCGACGGACGGCCAGAATTTGTGCTCGCTGAGCCAGGCAGCCGGCCAGGCGGCCTGCTTGCGCGAATAGGGCCGCTGCCAGTCGTCGGATGTGACCGCCGCCGCCGTGTGGGGCGCATTTTTGAGCGGGTTGTTCGTGCGGTCGAGCCGTCCGGATTCGATGGAGACCAGTTCGTCGTGGATCACCAGCATCGCGTCGCAGAAGCGGTCGAGTTCGGCTTTGGACTCGCTCTCGGTCGGCTCGACCATCAGCGTGCCGGGGACCGGCCAACTCATCGTGGGAGAGTGGAATCCAAAATCCATGAGGCGTTTGGCGACATCCTCCACTTCAATTCCGGCCCGCGCCTTCCACTCGCGGAGGTCGAGGATGCATTCATGCGCCACGCGGCCTTTCGCCCCGCGGTAGAGGATGTTGAAATGCTTCTCGAGCCTCGCCGCGATGTAGTTTGCATTCAGGATCGCGATTGCGGTGGCGTCCCTCAGGCCGTCCGGCCCCATCATGGCAATATACATCCACGAAATGACGAGGATGCTCGCGCTGCCCAGCGGAGCCTGGGACACCGCGCCGACTGCCGGATCGTCCGCGAGCGGGTGCGAGGGCAGGAACGGCACCAAGTGCGCCGCCACGCCAATCGGCCCGACACCGGGGCCGCCGCCGCCATGCGGGATGCAAAAGGTTTTGTGAAGGTTCAGGTGACAGACGTCCGCACCGAAATCCCCCGGCCGGCAAAGCCCGACCTGCGCATTCATGTTTGCGCCGTCCATGTAAACCTGACCGCCCGCGTCGTGGACGAGTTGGCAGATTTCCCGGATTCCCTCTTCGAAAACCCCGTGGGTGGATGGATAAGTCACCATCGCGGCGGCGAGCGCATCGCGGTGCTCCGTGCATTTCGCAGCGAGGTCGGCCAAATCGATATTCCCGGTGGCGTCACATTTCACCGGCACGACCCGCATGCCGGCCATGACCGCGCTCGCGGGATTCGTTCCGTGCGCCGAGGTCGGAATAAGGCAGACGTTGCGTGCCAGATCGCCACGGGCACGATGGTAGCCGCGAATTGCGAGCAGGCCGGCGTACTCGCCCTGTGAACCCGCATTCGGCTGGAGGGAGACCGCGGCAAACCCGGTGATCTCGGCCAGCCAGTTCTCCAGTTGCCGGGCCATCTCGTGGTATCCGGCCGCCTGATCATCCGGAACCAACGGATGAATCGCCGCGACGGTCTCCCAGGTGACAGGGAACATTTCCGCAGTCGCGTTGAGCTTCATCGTGCACGATCCCAGCGGGATCATTGATGTGGTCAGCGAGAGGTCCTTCGCCTCGAGACGCCGGATGTATCGGAGCATTTCCGTCTCGGTGTGGTGGCTGCGGAAAACCGGATGACTCAAAAAGTCGGACGTCCTGCGGAGCGCGCTGGGAATCGCGGATTCCGCATCCGGCACCGGGCCACCACCGAAGATGCGCAAAATCGAATCCACTTCAGCCGTCGTCTCATCGAGGGCGATCGTGATCGTGTGTGGGTCCAGCAAACGCAGGTTGATGCCGGCCGACGCGGCGCGGGTGATGATCGATTCCGCGTCGGACACCGTCACACGAACGGTGTCAAAAAACGGGACCGATCCCGCATCCAGGCCGAGTGTGCGCAGCCCGGCCGCCAACCGGGTCGCGAGCCCGTGCACGCGCGAAGCGATCTCGCGAAGTCCATGCGGTCCATGGTAAACCGCATACATCGAGGCCATCACTGCCAGGAGCACCTGGGCTGTGCAGATGTTGCTGGTGGCCTTTTCCCGCCGGATATGTTGCTCACGGGTCTGGAGGGTGAGGCGGTAAGCCGGACGGCCCTCCGCGTCCTTCGAAACGCCAACCAAGCGGCCGGGGATTCGACGCTTGTGCTCGTCGCGAGTCGCGAGAAAGGCCGCATGCGGTCCGCCGAACCCCGGCGGCACGCCGAATCGCTGGGCTGAGCCCACAACCACATCCGCACCCAACTCGCCAGGCGGCTTGAGCAGCACCAACGAAAGAAGATCCGTTGCAACGACCGCCAGAGCGCCCGCCCCGTGGGCTCGTTCAATCAGGCCACCGAGCTCGCAAATCGAACCGTCGGTTGCCGGGTACTGGAAAAGCACACCGAAAACCGGTTCTTTGCCCACCGACTCGGCCGGCCCGACCACGACACGAATCCCCAGCGGTTCAGCACGAGTATGAAGCAGCGCGATGGTTTGCGGATGGCAGTGGTCGGCAACGAAGAATGCATCGCCGCCCCGGATTTCGTGGCAGAGCGTCATCGCCTCGGCCGCCGCCGTCGCCTCGTCCAGAAGCGACGCATTGGAAATTTCCATGCCGGTCAAATCACAGACCATGGTCTGGAAATTCAGCAGCGCTTCCAAACGGCCCTGCGCGATTTCGGCTTGATACGGTGTATAGGCGGTATACCAACCGGGGTTCTCAAGGATGTTCCGCCGGATCACGGGCGGTGTGAACGTCCCGTGGTAGCCCATTCCGATGAACGATCGGGCCACGGTGTTCTTGTCCATGATCTCGGCGAGATCGGCCAAGGCCTCCTCTTCGGACCGGGCGGCCGGCAGGTCGAGCGAACGCTCCAGCCGGATCGAGGCCGGCACCGTCTGATTGAGGAGTTCCTCCAGCGAACTTGCCCCGACTTTTTCCAGCATCGCCGGGATCTCATCCGGCGAGGGACCGATATGACGCGACGCGAACCCGCTCATGCCCCGATCTGGGCGCGGTAGGCTGCCGCGTCTTTCAGGGATTCGAGTTCGGCGGGGTTGGCGAGGCGAACTTTGAAAATCCATCCCTCGCCGAACGGATCGGTGTTGAGGAGGGACGGATTCTGCTCGACGGCATCATTCCGTTCGACGACTTCGCCGCTGACCGGGGCGTAGATGTCGGAAGCGGCTTTGACCGATTCAACGACGGCTGCGACGTCCTTGGCGGTGATCTTTTTGCCGACGGCCGGGGGTTCGGCGAAGACAATGTCGGTCAATTCCGCTTGGGCGTGGTCGGTGATGCCCACGGTTCCGACGTCTCCCTCGACGCGGATCCATTCGTGGCTTTCGGCATACCGGAGATCATCAGGAACGTTCATAAACTATTTCTTGAATGGCTTCTTTTCAACGCGGGCGGCGAATCGCCGACCACGGACTTCGATTTCGAGCAACTGGCCCGGTTTGGCAAGTTCAACCGGCAAATAAGCCAGCGCAATCCCATGGCCGAGTGTCGGGGAGAGCGCTCCGCTGGTCGTCTCAGAAACCAACGAACCGTTGCTCCAGACCGGGTAATGCGAGCGGATCGGCGGGCTCTTTTCGATGACCGAAAGGGCCGAAAGCCGCGCCGGCAATCCAGCCGCCTTCTGCGCCACCAAGGCGTCGCGGCCGACAAACGACTTTTCCAAGTCGACAAAATATCCCAACCCTGCCTCCAGAGGTGTGCGTTCCGGCGAGAGGTCCGATCCGTTGAGCGGGTAACACATTTCCAGACGGAGCGTGTCGCGCGCTCCCAGTCCGCACGGCACCGCTCCGGCCGCCAAGACCCGGCGCCAGGCAGAGACGGCCTGGGTGGCCGGAACAATCCATTCAAACCCCGACTCGCCGGTGTAGCCCGTCGTCACAAAAATCCCGTCCGGCAACTCGACCACGCGATTGCGCTCGGCGGGCATCGCCGTTCCGGTCACCGCCTCAAAAATGCGGCCGGCTTCAGGTCCCTGCACCGCAAGGGCCGCGAAATCCGAACTGCGATCCTCGAATTCAACCCCGGCCACCACCCGCTCGCCCATCCACGCGGCGTCCTCGCGGATCTTCGCCGCATTGACGATGAGCAGAAACGATTCGTCCGCAAGACGGTAAACGATGAGGTCGTCGATCACGCCGCCGGCCTCGTTCAGCAGAAGCGAATAATGCGCATGACCGACGGCGAGCTTCGAAATCCGGTTCGTCAGCAACCCTTCCAGCCACGCTGCAGCCTCCGGTCCGCGGACGAAAAATTCTCCCATATGAGAAATGTCGAACACACCGACCTGGGTGCGCACGGTCTGATGCTCGGCGAGGATTCCTGCATACTGGACCGGCATTTCCCACCCGGCAAAGTCCACCATGCGGCCACCCGCCGCCACATGTTCTTCAAAGAGAGGCGTGCGCATCGCCCTCAGTTACGACCGGTCTCTGCCACCGGTTCCACGCGTTTTCCCCAGATCGCACAATTCACAGCGCGGGACTATGCGACACGGCCAATCGCCAAAGAAAGAGAATTCTCAGTCCAGAACCATCAGCCCATGCGCTGGTTGCTTCGGACTCGAAAACGCCCCGGCCGCCACCACCCTGCCATCGTCCAAAACCCCCAGCGCCCGAACCGTACCGTTCACGCTTTCCGCCGCCCCGGCCGGCTCGACCAACGTGCCGTCCGCCTGAAGCAACGCGATGTTACGACGCGCCCGCGCGTGGACAGACGTGAACTCGCCACCGATAACGAGGCGGCCGTCGGGACGGACTGCGATCGCGCGAACCGTGCCGTTCGTTCCGAAATTTTCAGACGGTCCCCCAAAGGCCGGATCGACCTGCCCCGAGGTGCCATCCAGACGGGCGAGGTTCGAGCGCGGGGCGTCACCCGCACTTTGGAATGATCCGCCAACGACCACGCCGCCCTGGGAATCGACGGCCACCGCGTAGACCGGGCCATTCGCTCCAAAGGCATACTGAGAAGACCACGATGTGTCCAATGAGCCGTCCGGATTCAGCCGCGCGACATTTTGCCGGGGCACACCGTTGACCGCCGTGAACTGCCCGGCTATGACAATTTTCCCATCCGCTTGCACGGCCATGGCAAAGACTTCTCCATTCACTCCCTCGCCGTTTCCAAACGCCGAATCGGCGGCTGGCACAGTTTGTGCGGGCGCAGATCCCGCCGACGAGACGATCACAACCAGAAGAACGATGAAGACCTTCATGACCGAATCCTACTTGAATGCGTGCTGCACGAAAGGCCAAACAAGGCGTGGCGGGTTTACGCTCATTGAGTTGCTCGCCACGGTGGCGATCATCGCGATCCTGGCGTCGCTGGTCTTTGCGTTTCTCCCGAACATGCAGAATGGCAGCCGGAGGGCCGCGGCATTGAATTCGCTTCGCCAGCTGGGCGCCGGACTCGTCCTGTTCGCGGGCGAAAACCAGAACCTGCTTCCCGGGCGGGTCGAGTCGTCGGACAAGTGGCCTCGCCTGCTTCTGCCTTACGTCGGAGGCGACACGCGACTCTACAGCCAGCCGGGCGACAAGAAGTCCTTCCTTTCCACAGGCGCCGATCCACTCTCCAACGAACGCAACAACACGAGCTACATCTTGAACGGGTTCAACGATATGGGCACAAAGACGGACGAGACAGCAACCGTCAGCATGGTGCGCGTGCAAAAACCAGCCGAGACCATCCTCATGGGAACTCAATCCGGCACCGGTCATTTTTACCTCGATCTGGCTGATGGCGATCAAAATGCCGTATTGAATACGAAAGCCTTCGGGTCCGGCTCCTGTTATCTGTTCGCCGATGGTTCGGCCCGCTACATCTCCGCTGCCGAATACAGCCACGACCTCTGGCTGGTCGACAAGGAAAGCGACGTTCTTCAGTAGGCCCGACCGGCGGCGATCCAGACCGCTTTCCGATGCGCGGTCGGCATCGCCGGCAGATCCTGGAGGGGAAATCCTGTCCAGCCCGCCTGCGGCTCGCTCCGCCGGACTTCGAGGTGGATCTTGTGGCGGGTGACCACGTAATCCAACTCGACGACCGGATCGCCGGGTGGTCGTCCGGGGGGCAGTATCCATAATCCGCGCCAGCGCGGGCCGGGGGATTCGATCAGGAAAACCCGGTCACGGCGCCTTGCCAGAACGCGGAATTCCTCCTCGGAGATAAAACTGGATTTCGGACGCTTGACGGGAAGCTCTGCGGGATTCTCCGCGCGGCACCATTTTCGCACCGGACACTCATTACAAAGCGGCTCACCGGCACGGCAGATCGTCGCGCCGAGATCCATGAGCGCCGCCGTGTGCGCTGCCCCTCCGGATTCTGGCAGGAGGCCCCCGGCGACCTCGGCAAGCCGGGCTTTTCCCCCGGCCGAATCAATGGGCATCCGAAGGTCATCCAACCGCGCGATCACCCGCGAAATGTTCGCGTCCAGCACAACGACCGGTTGGTCGAAGGCGAACGCCGCCACCGCCGCGGCCGTGTAGGGCCCAACGCCCGGCAGCGACCGCAGCCTGTCCGGATCGGCCGGGACGCGTCCGCCGTGATCCCGAACGATTGCCACAGCCGCCCGCTGGAGGTTTCGAGCCCGCGAGTAGTATCCAAGGCCCTCCCAAAGTTTGAGCACACGTTCTTCCGGAGCGCTCGCAAGCGCCCCGGGGTTCGGGAACGTTCGCATCCAACGTTGAAAATACGGTATGACCGCCGCCACCGTCGTCTGTTGAAGCATGAACTCGGAAACGAGAACGGCATACGGATCCGGATTTCCGCGCCAGGGCAATCCGCGGCGTCCGTGAGCCTCAAACCAGCGGCCCAGCGCGGTGCGGAATTGGTTTGCCCGTGGAATCATTTCGGCAAACATCGATTACGCCGCGCGGCGCCGCATGTCGTCCCAAAAATCCATCCACTCGCACACCGTCCCCCTGACAACCTCACAGGCGGATCAGTTGCGAAAAGTTCTCGCTGAGCGGGGATTCACGTTCGAGGAGAAACCCTACACACTCTTTGCAGCGCGGAAGGACAAGCTGACCGCCGCTGTTTACGAAAAAGGTCCGAAGCTCCTTTTGCAGGGCCGGGGCCTGGAGGATTTCATCACTTTTGTGCTGGAACCCGAGGTGCTGGGGGCGGCCACGTTTGGCTACGAGGAGGTCCTCCAACCCGAATTGTTCGAACCGCATTTCGGCATCGACGAAAGCGGGAAAGGAGACTTTTTCGGGCCGCTCGTCATCGCCGGCGTTTACGTCGACGGTCCGATTGCCCGCCTGCTCCGCGATGCCGGAGTACAGGACAGCAAGGCGATCTCGTCCGACAAAAAGATCCGAGACCTCGCAACGTCCATCCGCAAATCCCGCACGCCGCAGAGCGTCGTTGTCATCGCTCCAGAACGTTACAACGAACTCTATCGCAAGATCGGAAACCTGAACCGACTCCTCGCATGGGGGCACGCCCGAATCATTGAGAATCTCTGTGAGATGCAGCCGGATTGTCCCCGCGCACTCTCCGACAAATTCGCCGACGTCCGCGTCCTCGAACGCGCGCTCATGGAAAAAGGCCGCCGGATCCAGCTCGATCAACGAACCAAAGCCGAGTCCGACTTCGCCGTCGCCGCCGCCTCGATCCTCGCCCGTGAAAAGTTCATCGACTGGCTCGAAACCAACGGAAAATCCCTCGGCATTCCCCTGCCCCGCGGCGTCTCGGCCGCCGTCAAAGCCTCCGCGCGCCAGATCGTCGCCGTTCACGGACCCGCCGCCCTGGCGCGCTTTGCGAAGACCCATTTTCGCACGGCCGCCGAAGTCACCGGCACCGACCCGATTTGACCCAAAGCAAGACTTCTCCCGGTTCGCAGGCGCCGCGGATCGTTTCGTCTCGCCTGTGCCAAACCGGCTTCGCTAGCCTCCGGACAAAACGCCCGAATCCGGTCCGAAAAACCGTCTGCGGCCGACAAACGAATTTCCAAAAACCATGAAGCCCATCGTATTCAACAACACGGTTCTCCGTGACGGACACCAATCCCTCGCCGCCACCCGCATGACCACCGCGCAAATGCTGCCGGCGGCCCCCATTTTGGACGCCTGCGGATTCGGCGGCCTCGAAACCTGGGGCGGCGCGACGATTGATTCCTGCCTGCGGTTTCTGCACGAAAACCCGTTCGACCGGCTCCGGGCGCTCAAGAGTGCCGCACCAAAAACCCCGCAGATCATGCTCCTCCGCGGACAGAACATCGTCCAATACACGGCCTTCCCGGACGATGTCGTCCGTGCATTCGTCAAGGCCACCTGTGACGCCGGTTGCGACGTACTCCGCATTTTTGACGCGCTGAATGACGTTCGCAACCTCGAGACCGCCATTGACGAGACCCGCAAATGCGGCCACCACGCCCGGGGAGAGATTTGCTACACCACGAGCCCGGTCCACACAGTCGAGAGTTTCATCGAACTCGGCATCAAATTCGCCGACATGGGCTGCCACTCGATCGGAATCAAGGACATGGCCGGTATTCTCGCGCCGCACGTCTGCTATGAGCTCGTTTCGGGTCTCAAGAAAGCCGTGAACCTGCCGGTCACCGTCCACAGTCACGATACCGCCGGGCTCGCCGCCACCACCTACTACGCGGCCGTCGAAGCCGGAGCCGATGCGATCGAAACCTCGATCACGCCGTTCGCCAATGGGACATCCCAACCCGACACCGTTCGCATGATTGCCATGCTCGAGCACCATCCGCGTCGCGTGACCTATGATACGCGCCTGCTCGCCCAGCTCCGCGAACACTTCTCGAAAGTCTACGAGGAACTCTCCGCCTTCACCAGCCACGCCAACGAGGTCGTCGACAGCGACACGCTCTGCTACCAGGTTCCCGGAGGCATGCTCAGCAACTTCCGCAACCAGCTCAAAGACCAGAAGATGCTCGACCGGTTCGAGGAGGTCATGCTGGAGATCCCCCATGTGCGCCAATGTCTCGGCTGGATCCCGCTCGTGACACCCACGTCGCAGATCGTCGGCACGCAGGCGATGCTCAACGTCAAATTCGGACGCTGGAAAACCTTCGCGCCGGCGGCCATGGACATCGCTCTTGGCAAATACGGCCGCACCCCCGGCCCGATCGACCCCGAAGTCCTCGCCATCGCCAAGAAAAACACCGGCAGCGAACCCGTGGAAGGACGACTCGCCGACGCCCTCGAGCCCCGCATGCCCGCCCTCCGCGCTGAACTCGAAAAGAAAGGCCTTCCCGTCAACGACGAAAATGCCGTGCTCTTCGCCATGTTCCCGCAGGAACTCGAGAAACTCTACAAGTCGCCCGCCCCGGCTCCGGCGGCCATGCCAGCACCGAAGCCCACACCGGCCGCCGAACCCACACCCGCCGGCTCCCAGCGATTCCGCCTGACCATCGGCGGACGCACCACCGAAGCCCTCGTCGAAGAAATCAAATGAGCGACTCCCGCATCGAGGCCCTCGAATCCCGCCTCGCCGCCCTCGAAAAGCAATTCCAGGACCTGCTTGCGCAAGCCGGCACGCTCGGAGACGACATCCCCTGGATGCCCATCGCCGCCGCAGTGGCCGCCGTCTACCCGGACATGGTCATCACATCAATCCGCCCGGCCCCGCCCCACGCCGCCTCGCGCTGGGGACTCATGGGCCGCCTGATTCTCCTGCAATCCCACGGCGTTCGATAACGGTCCCGTCACCGGCTCGTCGATCCGGTGACGTGAGTTGCAGGCGGCGCAGAACTTGCTTATATCGCTCCTGTGAACGCGCTTCTGACACGGATTGCCATCGCCTTCGGTGTATTGATGTCCGCAACCGGGGCAGGCGCTCAGATCGTGGTCGATCCCTTTTTCGTGCCGACCAGCCTGCTCGAGGCAACGCCCGGAAACCCGGTCTTCGAAGACTCGCCCCTGGTCATCGGATCCTTCAATGCCGGGCGGCGATTGACCGCATCCGCTCAGGGCTCGTTTGTCATTGATACCGAAATCAACGGAACGAACCTGATCGTTGATGGCGGACGAAGCAACCCGAATGATCCAAACCAAGGCTCCGCGGACATCATCCTCGACTACGAGGGGTTTTCGCTGAACCTGGGTTCCAACGTCTTTTTCGAGTTCCAGGTCAACGAAGTGATCGGCACGCCGATTCTCGGCCTGATTTTGACGAATACCAGTGTCGGAAGCATCTTGTCGGCCGGCGCCTCACTCACACCAACGAACTCCGGCTACTCGATCTTCATCGACATCCGAACGTTGAACAATTTCACCCCGGCTTTTCTCAATGGCATCGACGAAATTCAGGTCCTCATCGGCGACACGAACGAGGAGTTTTTTGTCGTGGGCCAACTGATCCAATTCTCGCCCGTTCCCGAGCCATCCACGGCTGCCCTCCTCGCTGTCGCGGGCGTCTGGCTTTTCGCCTGCCGCCGGCGTCACTCCCAGGCCTGAGTTCGCCGGCCGCCCCCGTTCGAGCCCGACGAAACCGACTGCGGAAGCAGCACGCAAAAACGGCTTCCGCCCAAATCCGACTCCTCGTACCAGATCCGGCCACCATGGACCTCGGCTGCGAGGCGGCAAAAGGAAAGCCCCAACCCAAACGACCGATCGTGCTGACCGGTGGCAACCGAACCGATTTCAAACGCATCGAAAATCCGTTCCCGTTCGTGAAGCGGAACTCCCGGCCCGCTGTCGTCCACAGTCAGCAGGACTCCATCGTTGCGAACCCGTGCTGACAACCGGATCAAGGCACCCCGGCCCGCATACTTCACAGCGTTTGTGAGCAGGTTGACCAGCAACCGCTTCAACATCATGCCATCCGCCTGCACCTTCAGTTCCGGCGGCGCCGGAAGAAACTCCAGATCCTGCGAAGCTCCCTGCGCGAGCAGCATCATCTGCTGATAGACTTCCAGCAGCAGCGAATTCACCTCCTGAGAGCGAATGTCCGGCTGAATGCGGCCGGACTGCATTTTGTGGACCTCCAGCATTTGGTTCAGCATCTGCAGCGCGTCATCGAGCGTCCGCCGGACGGCCGGGAGCAGATCGGGACTCCGCGTCATTTCCTCCGGCACCGCCTCGAACAGCTCGAGGGTGGAAACGACCGAAGCGACCGGCGAGCGCAGGTCATGGATCAACAACCGGAGCGCCTGTTCCTTTTCCGCCTCCTGCTCATCGCGCTCCCGAAGCATCGCGATCATCGCACGGCCGCTCTGCAGCAACCGAACCTCTGCTTCCAATGCATCGCGCAAATCCTCCAAGGCCGCCCGGTCTTCATCGGTCCAATGTCGCGGCCCCCCATCGATCACGCAGAACGACCCCAAAACCGACCCATCCGCCGAACGCACCGGCACGCCAAGGTAGGCGATGACCCCCAGATCGCGGATCGCCAGATTGTCGCAAACCCGATCGTCATTCCGGGCATCGGAGACAATGAGAGGAGCCCCGCTGGTTACCACATGCTGGCAGAATGAATGTTGGAGGCCCGTTTGTCTCCGTTCCTTCCAGGGACTCTCAAGCCCGACGCTGCTCTTGAAAAACTGCCGGTCGCGATCCACCAACGAGAACAAAGATACCGGGCACCCAAGCAATCGCGCGGCCAGCCGCGTGAAGCGGTCAAACTCGACCTCTGGCGGACTGTCCAACAACCCCGTGGCCCCAAGGACCAGCAACCGCATCGGGTCGTCCAGCGTCTGCAACCGAAGGCTCGTCACACCAGTTAGGATGCCATCCCTCTCCAAAACTTGCAAGATGGCACCGGACCTGAGGCCCTGCTCGGGGATCCACACGGCGACGCTCGCCGCTCGTAAAAAGTTGGCGGTTCGTATGTGCTTCCAGCCCGCAGCGCTGCCGCTTCAGAAACCATCCGCCGATAAACAAATGGTCCGCCCAACCGCGCCGCCCATCGCGCGCGCCACCCGAACTCGTGCTGGATCTCCGCCAGCAACTGTGCTGTTCGTTCGCGGGCCTCCAAATCGTTTCGGTACCAGCGAACCGTTGCCGCCAGGGCCGCCGCATAAACTCCCGGCAATGTCCGGCACTCGCGCCGGAACCGCGCCCGAATCCTCGGATCCGCATCCCGCGAATACCTCTGCCACCCGCGGAGCGCGGTCCGTGCCATTCGCACGATGCTCGGACCATTGACCAGAAAATCGGATTCGAACGCGCGGCGGAGAAATTCGGTCTCGTCGCCCGGCGGGATGTGCGGATGCCGGTGCACAAAACGAAGTTGCCCGTGCGCATCCGCCGGATCCTCGCAGTCCGGGTCCACCAACGTTCCCGCCGCGCGGTGTTCCTCGAAGAGCGGCGTGCCGGGCACCGGTGTGTAGAGCATGAATTGATGGAACTCGGTCGCATGGCTCACCGCGAACTGGATGACCTTGTCCATGCCGGCGGGCGTGTGTTCGGGAAGGCCGATGATCGTCGATCCCAGCACGCTGATGCCGTGACTCTGGAGCTCGCGGATCAATGCCCGCGTGTCGGCTCCGGCGAGTTTTTGATACCCGCTGTCCTCGCCCTCCAATCCCATCCAAACCCAGGAAATCCCGAGACGGACGAGTTGCCGGATCTCGTAGGACCGCAGGACATTCGCCGAGCTGAACACATACAGACTCCAGCTCTTGCCCGCCGCCTCCATGAGCTCCAAAAGCCGCAATGCGCGTTTTTTGTGCAGCAGGAAATTCTCGTCCATCACGAAGAACGACGTGGCCTTCAGATCGCGTTCGATGCCGCACATGACATCGAACAACTCGTCTCCCGTTTCGAAAAAATTCACGAAGCGCCCCTTGCCGCCGAACATCGCCGACGTTGAACAAAAGTTGCAGCCCATCGGGCATCCCACCGATGGAATCAACGTTGCCGCCACATCCCCCGTTCGCTCGCGCAGCCGCATGCCCAACGTGCGCGTGCCAATGCCCGAAAGGATGCGCGGATGCCGGATCGGTGCCTCAACGTCCTGCCCGAGATACTCGCGAAACCAGCGCACGCCCTCGCCACGCACGACATGGTCGGCCCCCAATCGCTCGCGGATCCGCGGCATGCCCGAAATGTGCCCGCCCACCACAATCGTCGCCCGAGGCTGGATCTCCCGGATCATCCGGCACATCGCGCGCGCCTTGAGAAAATTCGGCGGAATGGCACTGATCGCCACCACGTCGAATTCCGATTTTCTCAATTCCTCTTCGAACCGCGCTTTGGTCGGGAAATCCAACAACGTCGTGTCGGCATCCACATTGTCCCGGATCAACATCAATCCCCACGAACGATGGAACATGCGAAGTGAAAACGGCCCCTGCTCGCGGGTGACCTGGTTGTGATACAACTCCATCGGGTTGATCGCCCGGCTGCCATCCGCGTCGTCACGGGCATACGGCCCATACACACTCGAAAACAGAATCCGGACCGGCGGAGAGACAATGCGTTGCAACATGAGGCGCGAACCGTACGGCCGTCCCGACCCTGCAACAATGACCCGAAGCGCCCCCGGTGCGGAAATCTCGGATTCCCTTGAGCCGGGTCAATGGTTCCGCCCCGAGAAACTTCGCGGCTGCCGGCCGGCGGGATGGTGCGTAGATTCCCAGCGTGAGCGAAATCGCGGAAAGATGGATCCGATCCCAAGGCTGGGAGGTGCTTCCCTTTCAACGCGAGACGTGGGACGCCATGGCCGGTGGCGATTCCGGTTTGCTGCATTGTTCCACCGGGGCCGGCAAGACCTACGCCGTCTGGCTGGGCGCGCTGGGGGAGGCATCCGCCCGTCACGATTCCGGCGGCGGACTGCGATTGCTTTGGATTACTCCGCTTCGCGCACTGGCAGCGGATACGGAAGCCACGCTCGCGCGGGCGGCGGCGGCGGTTCATCCCGCGTGGCGGGTGGGCCGGCGAACGGGCGACACAAACTCCTACCAGCGGAAAAAACTTTTCCAGCGTCCGACCGAGGCACTCGTCACCACCCCGGAGAGCCTCTGCGTGCTTTTGAGCCAGCCGGATTTCCAGCCTTCGCTCGCAAGAATCCGCTGGATCGTCGTCGACGAGTGGCACGAACTTTTGGGAACCAAACGCGGCGTCCTCCTCGAACTCGCACTCGAACGCCTGCGGACGCTTTCGCCATCGGCCGGCATCTGGGGCCTTTCCGCCACACTGGGAAACCTCGAAGAAGCGGCGCTCGCACTCGGCGGATTTGACGATCAGGGCGTCCCGCGGCCCATGCGGCGGATTGGCGGAGGTCCGGACAAACAAACCGTGATCGAGTCCCTGCTCCCGGCACTCGACGCGAAGTTCCCGTGGGCCGGGCACCTCGGATTGGCGCTTCTTCCGCGGGTGGTCGAAGCGATTCGCGCGAACGGCTCGACCATTCTCTTCCCGAATACGCGCTCACAGGCCGAGCTCTGGTTTGGCGCTCTTGCGGAGCAGATCGGCGCCGATGCGCTCGGCCTCCACCACGGCTCATTGTCCAACGAAGTCCGGCTCGCTGCCGAAGAGGGCCTTCGGCAGGGAACCCTTCGCGCCGTCGTCGCCACCTCGAGCCTCGACCTCGGCGTGGACTTTTCGCCGGTCGATTGCGTGATCCAGGTCGGCAGCCCGAAAGGCGTGGCCCGCCTGCTCCAACGGGCCGGCCGCAGCGGGCATCGTCCGGGCGCGCCAAGCCGCATCCTCTGCGTCCCCGCGAACACACTCGAACTCGCGGAGATCGCCGCAACGCGTGAACTCGCCACCGCCCGGCGGATCGAAAGCCGGCGTCCCATCCGCCGTGCGCTCGATGTCCTTTGCCAGCACCTGCTGACCGTCGCGGCCGGGTCGGAATTCTCTTCGTCGACGCTCCTCCAAGAAGTCCGGCGGACGCATGCGTTCCGGGAATTGACGGACGAGGAATGGGATTGGACGCTCCAGTTTGCCGCAGCCGGCGGTCCCGCCCTGCGCGCTTATCCGGATTTTGCGAGGCTTCAGGGTGACGGCGAGCGGTTCCAAATCCGTGACGAAGCAACCGCACGTCGGCACCGGCTGGCCATCGGAACCATCACCAGCGATGCCGCCGTTGATGTGGTTTTCCAATCCGGGGCCCGCCTCGGCCAGGTCGAGGAATCGTTCGTCTCGCGCATGAAATCCGGCGACCGTTTCCTCTTCGGCGGACGCTGTCTCGAGCTCGTCCGATTTCGCGACCTCCGCGCCATCGTCAAACGGAGCCAGCGCCGTCCCACATCGGTCCCGCGATGGATGGGTGGAAAATTGCCGCTCTCGACGGAATTGGCGGACGGTCTGCGCGAACAACTCACCCGCGCGGCCCGCGGAGAATTCGCAGGACCGGAAATGGAACGTCTCCGACCGATCCTCGAAATTCAGGCGAAGATTTCCGCCATTCCGGCTGCCGGCGAACTGCTCGTCGAACAAATGACTTCCCGCGAGGGTCACCACGTTTTTCTCTATCCGTTCGAGGGACGCGCCGTTCACGAGGGACTCGCCGCGTTGTTCGCCTTTCGAATCGCGCGCACGACTCCGCGGACGTTTTCGTTGGCGGTGAATGATTACGGACTCGAGCTGCTGAGTGCGAATGCAATCCCGATTGAGGCGGCCGTTGCCGAAGGACTTTTCGCCACGGAAAACCTCGCCGAGGACATCCTCGGCAGCATCGCATCGACCGAACTCGCGCGGCGGCGGTTTCGCGAGATTGCGCGAATTGCCGGACTCGTGCAGGAAGGCCCCGCCGGCCGCAGAAAATCGATGCGACAACTGACCATTTCCACGACCCTCCTTTACGACGTCTGCCGCAAGTACGATCCGGAGAACCGGCTCGTCCACCAAGCGACGGCCGAGATTTTGGAAAACCAACTCGAGTTCACCCGGCTCCAACAAACCCTGCGCAGCATTCGCGAAAGAAAGATTTTGCTTCGCACCGTTCCGCATGCGACGCCGCTCGCGTTCCCGCTCTTCGTCGAACGGCTTCGCGAACAACTTTCAACCGAAGAACTCGCCGCCCGCGTGCGCCGGATGGAATCGTTACTCGAAAACGCATGAAGACGATCCGATTTGGCGCAGAGGATCTCACGCTCGATCCCGACCGGGCCGTGGCCTGGGATTCACGCCGCGTGCTTTTGATCGCCGACACGCATTTTGGAAAAGACGCCACCGCGCGGGCGCTCGGGATGCCGGTCCCCTCCGGCGCCCTCCAGACCGACCTCGATCGCCTCGAGCAAATCGCGTCCCGGCATGGCGCCCGAGAGATTTGGGTGCTGGGTGATGTCTTTGACTCGAAAGCCGCCGGCGACCCGAAAACAATCGAAACCATTCGCGATTTCCTTGCACGAACCGGCGTGACGCTTTCGATGGTGCCTGGAAATCACGACCGCAACGTGCGGCACATTGCCGAAGCGGCGGGCATCCGATGGTTCCCATCCGGGACGTCCATTGGGCCGTTCGTCCTGACTCATGAACCGCTCGCGATCCCCAGCGAACGCCCCCGCCTGTGCGGGCATGTCCATCCGGGCACGATCCTGCGGGGCCCCGGGCGCGAACGGCTTCGCGCCGCCTGCTTCTGGCAAGGTCGCGGGGAGTTGATTTTGCCGGCCTTCGGAACCTGGACCGGACTGGCGCTGATCCGGCCCCAGCCCGGCGATCAAGTCTGGGCGGCAGCCGCGGGCCGCGTCATCGAATGCCCGGTCAACTCGCCGGTCCGACCCGCTGTCGGAACCGTCCGGCAAGCCCCGGCGCGCGGGCGAGATTTGGATTGAATCGACAAGCGTTCCATGCGTTTCTCTAGCGAATCGACTCTATGAAACCGACTTCCACGATCATCGCCGGAACAGCCCTTGTGGTGGCCCTCGCCGCCTGCCAGCAGGATGGCGACGAATCCAGCGCCTCGGGCCGGAACAGGTTCGGCTACCGGGGGACCGTCGAAGCCAACCAAACGCAATTTGCGACGCCCTCACCGACGCCCGACCCATTTGCCACTCCGACTCCTGCGCCGGTCGACCCGATGATCTCGGCCACGCCGACGCCGACGCCGAGCACGATTCCGGGTGCCACTCAAATGGGAGCGCGCGAAATCGCCTACGGCACGCCCGTTCCGGGCAAACCCGGTTTTGTGACGAGCCCGCACTCGCCCTACGCCGGTTATGTCGATGTCCGGGGCTTCCCCCCGGGAACCGAAGTCAAGTGCCCTTACTCGGGTAAGATCTTCCTGGTGCCCTGAGCCGGTCCATCGCGATCCTCGGCCCCGGTCTCATCGGGGGTTCGCTCGCGATGGCGCTGCGCCGTGCCCATCCGGACCGGCCGTTGAGCCTCTGGACACGTCGCGCAGAGTCCATTCCGCCGATTGCCGCCGCCCTGGCCGGGACGGTCGTCACGGATGACCTCCCCAGGGCGGTCGACGGGGCGGACTGCGTCGTTCTCTGCACCGCGCCCCAGTCGATTGAAGAACTCTGCCAAAAGCTGAGCGGCCGGGTTGCGGAGGACGCCGTGATCACCGACGCGGGAAGCGTCAAGTCGTCAATCGTCCGCGCCGGCGAAGCTGCATTCGGCCCGCAGTTCGTCGGCTCGCATCCGATGGCCGGTTCCGAGCAAAGTGGCTTTGCCGCAGCGCGCCCCGGGCTTTTTGAGAAGGCCGCCTGCATCGTCACGCCCACGCCGAACTCCTCGCCGGACGCCGTGGATACCGTCCGCACACTCTGGCGATCGGTCGGCTGCATGGTCCATGAGCTGACTCCCGAGGACCACGACCGCTTGCTAGCGCGGATTTCCCATCTTCCCCACGCGGCCGCAGCGGCCTTGGTCCATGCGGTTTCGACGGCGGGTGCATCGGTCGGGAAGCTCGCCGGCAATGGCTACCGTGATTCCACCCGCATCGCAGCCGGTCCCGCACCGATGTGGACTGAAATCCTCCTCGACAACCGGGCGGAGGTTCTGGCCGGATTGCGCGATCTCCAGAACCAACTCGCGGCCCTCGAAGCCGCTCTGGCAGCAGGTGACGAAGCAGCCGTCCGCGCGTTCCTCACCTCCGCCGCGGAAACCCGGAGCCAGCAAAAATCCCTTTCATGAAAGCCGCCCGCGAAAAAAACACCCTCCGCGTCCGCCGCGCGCCCCTCATCGAGACCGAGATCACCGTTCCCGGCGACAAAAGCATTTCCCACCGGGCCGTCATCCTCTCCGCGATCTCGAACGGCCCGTGCGTGATCACGAACTTCCTCGAGGGCGAAGACTGCCGCAGCACCGCCAAAGCCATGGCCCAACTCGGCGTCCACATCGAATTCCCGGAACCCGGAACCGTCATCGTCGAGGGCGGACGGGGGAAATTTTCCGCACCGGATGGCGACCTGGACTGCGGGAATTCCGGAACGACCATGCGACTCATGGCCGGCCTCCTCTCCGCGCAGGTTTTCCGATCGCGAATGACCGGCGATCCATCCCTTTCGAAACGCCCGATGCGCCGCGTGATCGACCCGCTCACCCAAATGGGCGCACGCCTCAGCGCCGAAGGGGAGAAGCAATGTCCACCGCTCGTCGTCGAAGGCGGACCACTGAAAGGAATCGAATACCGTCTTCCGGTCGCCAGTGCCCAGGTGAAGAGCGCCGTGCTCCTCGCGGGACTTTTTGCCGAAGGCCGCACGACCGTCATCGAAAATGTCCGCTCCCGCGACCACACCGAGCGGATGTTGGAATACTACCTTGTGCCGCTCAAACGGCAGGAAATCTGGGAGGGCGGTCCGTCGATCGCAACCCGCCGGCTGAAGGAAATCCATGTCACGGTCGAAGGCGGACGCACGCCGGAATCCCGGGACTTCCGGGTTCCCGGCGACATTTCGAGCGCCGCTTTCTGGCTGGTCGCCGCCGCCGCTCAGCCTGGCTCCCGGCTTTTGGTCAAAAACGTCGGACTCAATCCGACCCGCACCGGCATTATCGACGTTCTCGTCCGCATGGGTGCACGCATTCGCGAGGTGGTCGAGACCGCCGACCACGGCGAACCGTCGGGAACGATCGACATCAAGGGTGGACACCTTCAGGCGACCGTCATCGAAGGCGACGAAATTCCCAACGTGATCGATGAAATCCCCGCCATTGCCGTTGCAGCCGCACTCGCCGAGGGCACAACAATCATCCGCAATGCCTCCGAACTCCGCGTGAAGGAAACCGACCGGATCGCCGCCGTCGCATCGAATCTCCGCGCTTTCGGCGTCGAGGTGGAGGAGTTTCCCGACGGCATGGCCATCACCGGCGGCAAGCCGCTCAAAGGTGCACGCGTCCCCAGCTTCGGCGACCACCGGATCGCCATGGCGTTCGCCGTCGCCGGGCTCTTCGCCACCCGCGAAACCGTCATCGAAGACACCGCCTGCGTGCAGACGTCCTACCCGACGTTCGCCGAGACCCTGCGAAAAATTCTCAAGGGGACGGGCGTCGGACGCCGGACGCCTGTCATTTCTTCCTTGGAAACCCGGCCCCGCCGTCGCAAAAAAGCCCGATCATGACCGTCGTCGCCATAGACGGCCCTGCGGCCTCCGGAAAGAGCAGCGTCGCACGCCGTCTGGCGAAACGTCTTGGATTCGATTACGTCAACTCCGGCAGCATGTACCGCGCCGTGACTTGGGAAATCCTCCGGCAGGGAGCGAATCCCGACGATGCCACGTCTGTCGGCGAGGCCCTCCAGGCGGCCACGATTGAATGCGGCATCACCGACTCCGGCGAATCGTTCATCCGTGTGAACGGAATCACACCTGACGCCGAGTTGCGCGAAGAGGCGGTCAACCGCCACGTGTCTGCGATCTCCGCCATTCCGGTCGTCCGCGATCTGATTTCGAACAGACTGCGGGTTCTCGCGGAGGGGCGACCGGTGGTCATGGAAGGCCGGGACATCGGAACCGCTGTCTTTCCGACCACACCCTATAAATTTTACCTCGACGCATCGCCCGAGATCCGCCGAAAACGCCGCGCTGCACAAGGCCAGGCCGACGAGATCGAAGCCCGCGATCGGATCGATTCCTCGCGCCGCGCGGCCCCGCTCGCCAAGGCCCGGAATGCCCACGTTGTCGATACGTCGCACCTGACGCTCGACGGCGTCGTCGATGCCATCCTCGAAATTCTTGAATCCGCCGGCATCGGCCCCGTCGCGAAATGACGATTATCTACAACATTTTTTACAATCTGGCGAAGTTCCTCGCGCGTTTTCTCTTTCAGATGCGCGTCGTCCATCCCGAGCGAATGATTGAAGAAGGCCCGCTGATCCTGGCAGTGAATCACGCGAGTTTTTTCGATCCGCCGCTCGCCGGGATCTGTTCGCGCCGCGGCGTGTATTACCTCGCGAGAAAAACCCTGCTCAAATGGCCGTTCTTCGGCCCTCTCTTCCCGGCGATGAACGTCATTCCCGTCGAGCGCGACGGCAACGACATGTCCGCCCTTCGCGAGGTAATCAAGAAGATCAAGGAGGGAAATGGCGTTGTCCTTTTCCCCGAGGGAACGCGCTCGCCGGATGGCCACCTTCAGCCCGCCCGGCCCGGCATCGGCCTTGTGATCGCCAAAACCGGCGCACCGGTGCTGCCGATGAGGATCTTCGGTGCGTATGACGCCTTCCCGAAGAACGCGACATCGTTTCGATTCACGAAAATCACCGTCGTCATCGGCGAGCCAATTCGCTTTTCCCCGGCCGAACTCTCCGACCCATCCCGCGAGAACTACCAGCGACTCGGCGACCGCGTCATGGAGTCGATCTCCCGCCTCCGGCTCGAATGACTTCGAAAACTCCGCCGATTCTCGCCTGCGGCCTTCTCGTCTGCGTGGTTTGGATTGCGTTGATCGGGTTGCGGTTTGTGGAGCGTCCGGCTGCGGTGGAGATTTTGCCTCCTCCCGCGAATTCCGCGTCATGAATGCGGTAACGATTTCGGGGCTCGTAAAGGCCTATGGTTCCCACACCGTTCTTCCGGGCCTCGACCTGGAAATTCCCACCGGCGAGATGTTTGCCCTGCTCGGCCCGAACGGCAGCGGAAAAACCACGCTGTTCCGGATCCTCGCGACGTTGCTGGCCCCTGATCAGGGATCTGTGAGCGTTGGCGGCTTCGACGTCCAGCGGGACCCGGCCGGCGTGCGCGGCGTGCTCGGCGTGGTCTTCCAATCTCCGAGCCTCGATCGCAAACTGAGCATTCGCGAAAACCTTCGATATGCCGGCGCGCTCTACAATCTGCACGGCACCGAACTCCGGTCGCGCATGGATGCAGCGCTCTCCGCCCTGCGGTTGGAGGAAAAAGCTGACGCGCTCGTTGAAACGCTTTCCGGCGGACAGCAGCGACGGACGGAAATTGCCAAGTGCCTGATCACGCAGCCCAAGATCCTGCTTATGGACGAGCCCTCCACCGGACTTGACCCGGCCGCGCGCATTGACCTGTGGGCCGTCATTGCCGCCTTGCGCGCACGGACCGGACTCACGGTGGTTTTCACGAGCCACCTCATGGACGAATCGGAAAAGGCGGACCGCGTGGGCATTCTGAATGCCGGTCGATTGGCCGCCGCCGAGGCCCCTGCAAACCTGCTCGCCTCCGCCGGTCCGGAAGTCCTCCGCGTGGCCACACCGGATCCGCAGGCGGTCGCAAATTGGCTTCGGGAGAATCGACTCGAACCCCACGCGCTCGACAACGAAGTGCGCGTCGGTTCGCCGGATGCCCACCCGCTCGCCGCCCGACTGACCGCCTCGCTGGGCCAGGCGGTTTATTCGACAACGGTCGCGAAACCCACCCTGGAGGACGTTTTCCTCTTCCGCACCGGAGCCCGCCTCAATGAATAAGTCGAACCTCTGGCGTCCTGCGGCCGCGCTCTGGCATCGCGATGTGGTGCGGTTCCTCCGCCAACGGAATCGCATCATTGGTGCGCTCGCAACGCCGCTCGTCTTCTGGGTCCTGCTTGGAGCCGGGTTCACGCCGTCGTTCCGGCCGGACGGTGGCGATCCGGTGAGCTACCTTGCCTACTTCTTCCCGGGAACCCTCGTACTCATCATGCTTTTCACAGCGATTTTTTCGACCATCTCGGTGATTGAGGATCGTCGCGAAGGATTCCTGCAAGGCGTGCTCGTGGCGCCGGTTTCGCCCGCCGCGATCGTGCTCGGCAAATTCCTCGGGGGCACAACGCTCGCCGTCGGACAGGCCATTCTTTTCTGTGTGCTCGCGCCGTTCGCGGGCATCCGTTTTCCAATCGAGCTCCTCCCCTCACTCGCTCTCGCCTTCGTTCTCGTGGCGTTCAGCATGACCGGCCTGGGCTTTCTCGTCGCATGGCCGATGGACTCCACCCAGGGATTTCACGCCATCATGAACATCGTTCTGATGCCGCTCTGGATGGTCTCCGGCGCACTCTTCCCGATTCCGCCCGGGAACTCCGTCATCGGCTGGCTGGGAGCAATCAATCCCGTGACCTACGGCGTTGCGGCGATCCGGCAGGCAATGGGCGGTCCGGAAATCCCCGGAGTTCCGAACCTCGGTCTCTCGCTCGCCGTGACGGCGCTTTTCTGCGTCGTCACGTTTCTGGCATCCCTTGCCATCGTCCTGAAGCGGCGCAAAACGGCATGAATCTCCTCGAACGCCTCGAAACCGAAACCGTTCTCGCCGACGGCGCGATGGGCTCACTCTTGATCGCCAACGGTGTCGCCCCCGATTCCTGCCTGGAGGCACTCTGCATCGACGATCCGGATCGAATCGCGGCCATCCATACAGCCTATGCCGACGCCGGGGTCACGATCATTCGCACCCATTCGTTCGGCGCCAACGCCGCCCGACTCGACCGCCACGGACTGGCGGGACACGTGAACGAGATCAATTGGCAGGCCGCCCAGATTGCCCGCCAAGCCACGAAAGGCCGCGGCGTGACCATCGCCGGATCAGTCGGCCCAATTGGCATCCCCGGACTTTCTCGCGACGAAATCGCGGCACTCTTCCGCGAGCAACTGGGCGCACTTTTGGACGGCGGCGCCCAGATGATTTTTCTCGAGACGTTCCAATCTATCGACGAGCTCCTGATCGCCCTGGAAGTCAAGTACTCGCTGCACCATTGTCCCGCCGTCTGCTCGCTCGCTTGCGGACCGGATGGCCGCCTGCCGGACGGACTGCACGTCTCGGATGCTTTTATTCGCCTCGCGAAGAACGATGCTGAGATTGCCGGTCTCAACTGCGTGAACGGCCCTCAAGCCGCAATCGAAATCCTCCGCACCGGCCTGCCGGACACCCTTCCGCTGGCGGTCCTTCCGAATGCCGGACTGCCCCGGATGGAAGATGGCCGCGCTGTCTATGATCTGACGCCGGACGCCTTTGCCGAGGCGGCGCTCGAGCTTCGTGAACTTGGCGCCCGTATCATCGGCGGATGCTGCGGGACGACCCCCGCACACATCGCCGCGGCCGCCGCGCGGCTTTTTCCGGCGTAACTTAGATCCAATTATGATCCTCACCGGCCTGCATCATGTTACGGCGATCGCCTCCGATCCCGTTGCCAACGTTCGGTTTTACACCGAGATCCTCGGCCTACGCCTCGTGAAGAAGACCGTGAACTTCGATGATCCGGGCACTTATCATCTCTACTTTGGGGACGCGGCCGGCAGCCCGGGAACGATTCTGACTTTCTTCCCTTTCGAAGACGCCCGCCGCGGCGTTCCCGGAGTCGGCCAGGCAACGGCGTTCGCGTTCTGCGTTCCATCTGGCACGCTCGAAAAATGGCGCGATCGCCTGCAGGGATTCGGCGCGACCGAACCGGTTGAGCGCTTCGGAGAACGGCTCCTCACGTTTCATGATCCGGACGGGTTCCTGATCGAACTGGTCGAATCCAGCACGGAAACGTCGGTGACTCCATGGAACGCTTCGCCGGTGCCTTCAGAGATCGCCCTCCAGGGCTTTCACGGAGTGACCTTGTCTCTCGAGGCGGCCGAAAGAACAGGCGACATCCTCAAACAGCTTCTGGGAGCAACGCCCGCCGGCAGCGAGGGGAACCGCTTCCGCTACGCACTCGGCGGCTCGTCAATCGACCTCCTGTGCCTACCGGCCGGTCGCCGCGGAACCGGTGGGGCGGGCATCGTTCACCACGTCGCCTGGCGGACACCTGATGACAGCGCACAATTGGCCGCACGCGCGGAGTTGGTTTCGGCGGGATTCAATGTTTCGCCGGTGATGGACCGGAACTATTTTCACTCGATCTACTTCCGCGAACCTGGAGGCGTCCTGTTCGAGATCGCCACCGATCCACCGGGCTTCGCTGTCGATGAATCGCCCGAATCTCTCGGCTCAAACCTCATGCTTCCCCGATGGCTGGAGCCGCAACGCGAGATCCTTGAACGAACGCTTCCACCGCTCCGCTGATGAATCCCTTCGACTACATCTTCCAGCCCGCGAACAGCCCGGCCTCCCGCCATCTTCTCCTCCTGCACGGGACCGGCGGTGACGAGAACGACATGCTCCCGATCGGCCAGCACCTGCTCCCCGGTGCCGCCATCCTCAGCCCTCGCGGCAAAATCAGCGAAAACGGCGCACCACGGTTCTTCCGACGGTTCGGTCCGGGTCAACTTGACGTGAACGACTGGAAGTTCCGCAGCGGAGAACTCGCGGACTTTCTCGATCAACAGGACGAAAAGCGCGAACTCGATCCCGCGCTGCGCGTGGCCGCGGGGTATTCGAATGGCGCCAATATCGCACAAGGCCTCCTGCTGCTCCGGCCGGAATCGATTGGCGCCGCCGTGCTCTTCCGACCGATGTTCGTGACCGATGACGTTCCGAATACCGATCTTGAAGGCCGTCGGGTTTTGGTCCTCTCCGGAACCGCCGATCCGCTCCGGCATCCGGCCGATCCGGACCGCCTCGTACGCTTGTTGCTCGACCGGGGCGCCCGCGTGGATTCGCACCTCCTGCCCGCCGGTCACGAACTCACGCCGGCCGATATCGACATCGCGCACGACTGGATCGCCTCGCTCACCTGACGCGGTTGTCAAACCCACCCGTCCCGCGGTAATCTCGCGCGATGCAGCGACGCTGGATCCTCCCACCGGAATCCGACTCCGAGCCGGCCCGACGGTTGGCGCGGGATCTCGGCATTCCACCATTCGTCGCCCGCGTTCTGCTGCAACGCATGACCGTGGACACGGAACTCGACGAGTTCCTCCATCCGCGCCTCCGCTCGCTGTCCGACCCCAATTTGCTTCCGGAAATGCCGGCGGCCATCGCGCGTCTGGAACTCGCTCTGCGCCGGCGCGAGAAGATCGTTCTCTATGGCGATTACGATGTGGACGGCGTGACATCGCTGGCATTGCTCCACCGTGTCCTGTCCGCACACGGTGCCGAATCCGCTTGTTTCCTGCCGCTGCGGGCGGAGGAGGGCTACGGCCTGAGTGCCGCCGGTGTCGAACGCTGCCTCGAGGAACATCGTCCCGACCTCCTCGTGGCCGTGGATTGTGGAACAAACTCCCGGGCCGAAGTCGCCGCCCTGCGCGCCCGAGGGGTCGATGTGATCATCCTCGATCACCACGAACCCGAAGGCGATCGCCCGGATTGCACCGCACGGGTGAATCCCAAATGTGGCGACGGGGAGTTTGCCTATCTCTGCAGCGTCGGGATCGCGTTCAAAGCCGCACACGCCCTCCTCAAATCGTCGCCCCTGCCCGACTTCGACCTGAAGCACGTTCTCGACATTGTCGCCTTGGGCACCGTCGCCGACCTTGTGCCGTTGGAAAAAGAAAACCGGATTCTCGTGCGCGCCGGACTCCAGCAAATGGCGGCGACACGCTGGACCGGACTCGCGGCGCTCATGCGCGTGGCCGGTGTCCAGCCTCCCGTGCGCGCCAGCGACGTCGGTTTCCGGCTGGGCCCGCGGATCAACGCTTCCGGCCGTCTCGGGACCGCCCAGGAATCTCTCCGTCTCCTTCTGACCAACGACTTCCAGGAAGCCTCACGCCTCGCCTCGAGCCTCGATCGGCAAAATCGCGAACGGCAGAATGTGGAACAAGCCGTCGCCCGCGAAGTCGAGCAGTGGATCGACGACTATTTCGAACCCGGCCGCCACGCCAGCATCGTTGCTGGCGCCCGCGACTGGCACCACGGCGTCCTTGGGATCGTCGCCTCGCGCGTGACCCGCCGCCACCCCCGGCCGGTGATCGTGGTCGGCTTCAACGATTCCGGCGAAGGCAAGGGCAGCGGGCGGAGCATCGAAGGCCTTTGTCTGGTCACCGCCCTCTCGCGCTGCGCCGGCCATCTCCTGCGCTACGGCGGACACGAAATGGCCGCCGGCCTCAGCATTCACGAGAATCAACTCGAAGAATTTCGAAACGCTTTTGAGGCCGCTGCCCGCGCGATGGTCGACGACGAAATGCTCGTCCCCAGCCTGCGTCTCCACGCCGAGCTTCCGCTGCACGAATTCGGCGAAGACGTGCTCGAGGCCCAGCAATCGCTCGAACCGTTCGGCACCGGCAATCCCCAGCCGATCCTCTTCGCCCGCGGCCTGGCCCCTCTCGCCGCTCCCAAGGTCCTCAAGGAAAAACACCTGCGATTCGATTTCCCCGCCGGACGCCAGCGGATCCAGGCCATCTTTTTCAACGGGGCCGCCCATGACCTCCCGCGCCCGCCGTGGGACGTGGCCTACCTTGTCGAGCGGAACGAGTTCAACGGCCGCGTCAGCGCACAAATGCAAATCGTCGACATCCGGTCCGCCGCGTGAATCCCCTCACCCGCCTCGCCGAGGTCGACTGGATCCCGCGCCAGCGGCTGCCCAACTTGCGCCGACTCGGCCTCGACACGCTCGCTGATCTCATTACCCACTACCCCAGGCGGCACGAAGACCGCAGCCGGTTTGAACCCTTCCCGGACGGCGATTCCGGCTCCCCCGTGCTCGTCCACGGCGTCGTTGTCAAAGCCGCCCACCTGCCGTATGGCGGATGGAAACGGGGATTCCAGGTGACACTCCAGGAGGCGTCCGGCGGATGGGGCGCCCAATTGGTCTGCCGGTGGTTCAACATGCCGTATGTCGCCAAGATGATCGCCGTCGGCGACCAGTTGGTCGTCTATGGGCGTTCGAAGAAAAAGGGGCGGCAAACCGTCGTGGACTTTCCTGAGTTCGAGATCATCGAAGACGATCCGGAAGCCCCGCGGATCCACCTCGGACGCATCACGCCGGTCCATCCCGCCGGCGAAGGCGTGAGCGTCCGCAAGCTCCGCGAGTGGGTCTGGCGCGCTTTGGACGTTTCGAACCTCATCGAACTCCGGAGCATCATTCCGGGCGCCGACAACAGCACCGCCCGAATCGAGGCCCTCCGGGCCATTCATTTTCCGGAGTCGATGGACGCCCTGGAGGCGGCCCGCCAAAAACTGGTCGGCGAAGAGTTCTTCTCGATGCAGGCGCTGATCGTCTCGCGGCGCTCGCGTCTGGACGCCATGCCGGGAAAGGCACGACCGGCGAGCGGCCGTTTGCTGGAAGCGCTTCGCGCATCGCTGCCGTTCGAACTCACCGGCGCTCAACTCCGCGCGATCGAGAAGATCCGGACCGATCTCGCCGCTCCCCGCCGGATGAACCGGCTCCTCCAAGGCGACGTCGGCTCCGGCAAAACCCTCGTCGCACTCTCCGCCGCCTTGCTTACAGTCGAAGCCGGCGAACAGGCGGCCATCATGGCTCCCACGCAAATCCTCGCCGAACAGCATTTCCGCACGTTCCGCAGGTTGCTGGAACCACTCGGTGTGCGCGTCGGACTCCGCACCGGCAGTCAACGCACACAGACCGGACTCGAACTCTCCGGTCCGCCGCAAGTCATCGTCGGTACCCACGCTCTCTTGCACGATCCGGCGGAACTCCAGAATGCCGGCCTCATCGTGATCGACGAACAGCATAAGTTTGGCGTTCTCCAGCGTTCGAAACTTTCCGCCCGTCCGGAAGCTCCGGACGTGCTTGTGATGACCGCCACGCCGATCCCGCGCACGCTGGCCCAGACGGCCTATGGAGACCTTGATGTCACGATCCTCGACGAAAAGCCTGCCAATCGCGGGAAAGTGATCACCGGCATCCGCCACGCTTCGAAGCTCCCCGAGGCCGCCGCCTTCCTCCGCGCCCAGGCGGACGCCGGACGGCAGGCCTACATTGTTTATCCGCTCGTCGATACGTCCGAGAAACTGGAACTGAAGGCCGCCACCGCTGAATTCGAAAAGTGGAAACCCCTGCTCGCTCCACACGCCTGTGCGATCCTGCATGGCCGGATGCGTCCGGAGGAAAAGGACGCCACCATGCGGGCATTCGCCGCGGGCGAATCCGCGTTTCTCATCGCCACGACCGTGATCGAGGTCGGCGTCGATGTGCCGAATGCCACCGTGATGCTCATCGAGAATGCCGAACGCTTCGGCCTTGCCCAGCTCCACCAACTCCGCGGCCGGATCGGACGCGGATCGCACAAGTCGTATTGCATTCTTGTTCCGGGCACCGAAGACGTCGAAGCCATCGAACGGCTCCAGGTTCTCGAACATACGAATGACGGCTTCGAGGTCGCCGAGGCCGATCTCCGTCTCCGGGGACCCGGCGACTTGCTCGGAACCGCACAGACCGGACTGCCGCAGCTCCGCTTGGGCGTCCTGCCGCGGGATGCCAACATTCTTCAAGACGCCCGCGACGCCGCCCGCGCGATCTTTGCCGCCGATCCCGCGTTGAACAGCCCCGAGCACAGCCGCCTCCGCGAATGGCTCGATGCCCAGGAAGCCCGGCTCGCCGCCGTCGCCGGCTGAGTCAACCCATCCCAGCATCCTTCGCAATGCCTCCACAACGCCGGAACGCCCTGGATCCAACCCCTTCAGGGTTGTCCGTCCCCCCTAATCACGACCCAAGGTAGCCTCACATGCTCGGCAACCTTGGGCTGACGGATCAAACGCCTTCGGCGTTTTTACAGATCCCCCGTTCGCTGAAGCGCGAGGCACGCGGAATCCCCGAACGTTAAACGGCCTTCTCAGAGGTCCCGCTTCGCGCCGCGACCCACACGAAAAGCCCAAACGCCAACGGCGTTCTCACAGATCCCCTCATCGAAAAAGCGCACGCCGAGCGAAGAATCCAAACGCCAACGGCGTTCCACTCCTCCAGCCCAGGGTTGGTGCGACGACGGCGCACCTACCCTGGGTCTTCATTACCGAGCCAAGCAACCCTGAAGGGGTTGGATTCAACGCAGAATGCAACCCTTTCCGGCTTGGCACATCCTCGCGCTGACGCCCCGAAGCAACCTTACATGCTCGGCAACCTTGGGCTGATGGATCAAACGCCTTCGGCGTTGGTTCGAAGTTCCCGGTTCCCGACAGCGCGGGACGCGATTTAGTTTCCGAGGAGGGCGGCCTTGAGCTCCGGCGTTACCGGGTTGCTCCCGAACCACATACTCAGGAAGGCCTGTTGGAAATTCGTTCCAGCGATCGTTCCCTTCGTCTGTCCATTCACCGAAACGGTGGTTGTTCCGCCGGAAAAAAGAACGGTCTGGGTGTCACCGGAACTCAACGCTCCGAAGAATCCGATGAACGTGTCGCGATCGGATGCGAAGCCCGGATAGTTCCCGGCGGCACTCGCATCAAACTGTGAGCGCCAAGCCTTGGCCACATCGGAAGCAGAGACATTTTGGAGAAAAGTGAAATTCATCTGGAGTGGACCAGGCGAGGCAAAAACCGCGTCCGCCGTCCGCAGCGGAGACGGTGCATAGAGCGACGCGACGTAAACTTTGATCGGCACGACCAACAACTTGAACGTCCGGAGCCCGGCCCCGTTGAGTTGGAGCACCTGGCCATTCACCGTCTTCTGAGCCGGAAGGTTGACACCTTCGATCTGCAACGCCTGCACCGGCAGGAGGGTCAAAGCCAAGGAAAGCGCGAGGAGTACGAGTCGGGTCTTCATGGAAGATCGGCGTTTTCCGCATCCATCTGCTCCCGCGGTGGTTTGCCGAGCAGGAATAGACGTGCCGGGATAACCTGGTTGAGCCAGTCGAGGTGCGGCGGCAGGTGGCGCCGACGGTTTCTCCACTCGGCTTCGACCAGCAGGAAATCCGGCGAAGCCCCTTGGACGACTTCGTAAAGTGTGAACCCGGTATTCGAGCGCACGGATCGCACATCGACATTCGGTGCGATCTTCTCCAACTCCGCCACCATCGCCTCGCCGTCCGAATCATCCTCCTCATGTCCGAGCGCGGCCTCGCGCGCATGGGCAAACGGACTGTCCGCCGCGAGGACCGAAATCGACGCCGGGGAAAGTGCCGCCATCGCGTCCCGCGCAGCCCGCCAGCGCGGTCGGTGGGCTTCGACCATGAGGCAGGCGGATTGTTCCTCCGGCGCATCTTCCTCCGGGTTGGGCAGGAGCAGAAGGTCGCAGGGGGCCCGGAGCAGAAGATCGCGCGCCACGCCCCCTGTGAAATTCCGCAATTCGCTTTTCGTCTCCATCGCGCCGGCGATCAGCACATCGAAATACTCGCTCGCCGCGGCATCGATGAGGGCCTCGGAAACCGTTTCGCCCTGGCACCAGTAAATATCCACCTCGGTCCGCCCGAGTTCTGCAAAAGCCTCGTGGAACCGCTCGACCTTTTCATCCGAACGTTCGGCCGCATGGAGCACGCTCAACCGGGCATTGAATTTCCGCGCGATCCGATCTGCCTCGGCAATGACCGCCCGGAATCTCGGGGAGAAAGTGGCGGCAACTGCGAAGTGCGGTTCGGACATGTCCGAAAACTGTCATCCGAACACGCTCCGGGTGCCAGCGGAAAAATCAGGTGCCCGCGAGTTTCAAAATCCGCCCGAATTCGGCCTTTGTCAGTGGCATCACACTCAACCGCGATTGCCGGAGGAGGCCGATCTGCGCGAGCGCCGGATCGGATTTGATGGTTTCCAATTTCACCGGGCTGCGCAGCGTTTCGACGGGCCGGAGGTCCACGCTCGACCAATCCCCCTCCGTCGCGGTCGGGTCCGGGTAGGCCTCGCGGATGACCTCGGCAACACCGACGACCTCCTTGCCGGTGACGCTATGATAGAATAGCACACGGTCGGTCTTCTTCATGGCGCGAAGGTGGTTTCGGGCCTGGAAATTCCGGACCCCGGTCCATGCCGTGCGACCGTCGCGGCAGAAGTCCTCCCACGAATAAGCTTCGGGTTCCTGTTTAACGAGCCAGTGATTCATGGGCAAAGGCGATCGGGAATTTCCCCGTCGAGCCAGCATTCGATGTTCTCGGCAGTGAGGCGGTTGATGAATGCGCGCGCCTCATCGCTGTTGTAGGCGTTGTGCGGAGTGAAGACGACCTCCGGACGGCGCAAAAGCGCGTTGCTGGAAAGGAAGCGCGCGATCTCGTGGCGGCGGCCTTCGGGCAGCGCGATGCGATCGCCCTCGGCTTTTCCGGATCGCACGCGGTCGGCAATTTGCTGGCCAAGCTGGGCCGCGCCGCCGCGGAAAACACTTTCCTCCTCCAGCACGTCCAATCCGGCACCGGCGACCTGGCCGCTATCGAGCGCTTCCAAGAGCGCGCGTGAATCAATCAACCCACCGCGGGCCGTGTTGATGATCCGGACACCGGGCCGGCAACGGCCAAGGGTCTCTCGATTGAGCAGGTGGAATGTCGATTCGTTGATCGGCACGTGCAGCGTGATGATGTCGGACCGGCGGAGCAATTCGTCAAACGAAGTGTAGCGGAAATCCAGAATCTCCGTGTAGAGCCGCTGCGGATGGGCATCGAAGGCCACGACGTCCATGCCGAACGCCAGCGCGATGCGGATCACATGGAGCCCGACGCGACCGGCTCCGACCACCCCAAGCGTGCGCCCGCGCAGATCGCCGCCGCGCAAATCCTCATGCGTGTAATTGCCCGAGAGCGCGGCTTCGGTGGACTCGCGGAGGCGGCGCGAGAGGGCCAGCATGAGAGCAAACGTGTGCTCGGCCACCGTATTCTCGCCGTATCCCGCGACATGGGTGACCAAAACCCCGCCCTCGCGGCAGGCGGCGAGGTCGATGTGATCGCACCCGGTCGAACGCGTGGCGATCAGGCGGATGCCGGGCCGGGCCTGGAGAAATTCGCCGGTGAGCCGTTCTCCGATGAACACCGAGAGAACCTCCGTATCCGGCGGAACATCGGCCAGTCGCTCGCAGAAGACCAGTTCGTGCCCGTCGAAGCGGTCGGTGTAAAACGCCTCCTCCTCGGATTCGGCGGCGACAAAACAGATTTTCCTCGCGGGCGAAGACATGAACGCGGCGAGCTTGCCGGGTTCATTCCGGTTCGCCAAGTCTTTGCCCGCAGGATTCAGCACCACTTTTCTGGCTTTGCACCGGCCGCCGCCGCGGCACTATGAACAGGTTTCCCGATGCGAGGACGTTTCATCACATTTGAGGGCTCGGAAGGTTGCGGCAAATCCACGCAGATCGAACGCCTGGCCGACTCGTTACGGTCCGACGGAGCCGATGTGCTTTTGGTGCGCGAACCTGGCGGAACCCCGTCGGGCGAGTCGATCCGCCACCTTCTCCAGCATGCGCCGGAAGGTGAAAATCTCACGCCGGAAGCCGAGTTGTTGCTCTTTGCGGCCAGCCGGGCGCAGCTTGTGCGCGAAGTAATCCGCCCCGCCATCGAGCGGGGCACGGTCGTGATCTCCGATCGCTTCCTCGATTCGACCACCGTTTATCAGGGAGTTGGACGCCAGATTGCGCCCGAGGCAACCGCCGCGATCAACGCCTTTGCCGTGGGTGACACCCTTCCGGACCTGACCATCCTTCTCGATCTCGACCGCGCGACCGCCGTGACCCGGATGGGCGATCGTTCGCGGGATCGGATGGAGCGCTCGCCCGAGGAGTTCTTCGAAGCCGTGCGTCGGGGCTATCTCGAACTCGCCCGCCGGGAACCCCGCCGCATTCGCGTGATCGATGCCGCCCGCCCGCCGGAGTCGGTCGCCGCCGAGATTCTGGCCGTCGCGCGCGCCCTCGCATGAAAATCCATTCGACTTGCCGGTCCGCGTTTTGGACCCTTCACCGTCCATGGCCCTGACGAAAGAAAACGCCTTCCACCGCCTTTCGAACGCCCACCGATCCGGCCGGCTGGCCCATGCCTACCTGCTCACCGGTCCGGAAGGTTCCGGCAAACGCTGGCTGCTGGAACGTCTCGCAGGCCTCATCCTCGAAACCGAACCGCAGGAAGCCGGTGCACACCCGGATTTCCACCAGGTCGCACCCGAATCGAAATCGCGCCGGATCGTGATTGACCAAATGCGGACGATGGAACAGGCGATCCAGAAAAAGCCGCTCATCGGGGCGACAAAGGTCGCCGTTGTTCACGACGCCGACCGGCTCCAGCCTCAAGCAGCCAATGCCTTTCTGAAGACGCTCGAGGAACCGCCTCCCGGATGCCACATCTTCTTGCTGACCAGCCTGCCCGACGCTGTCCTCGAGACGATTCTCTCGCGCTGCATCGAAGTTCCGCTGCGCTCGCCGACTCCACCCGAACCCGGCGACGACGCGCGCCGGATCGAAACCGCGCTGGCCGACGCCCTCCTCCAGAAAGGCGGGCCTGACGTCGCGGCCGCCATCCGGTTTACCCGCGAATTCCAGCGGGCGACATCCGGACTGCGCGAGCGGATCACCGACGAACTTGAAGCGGAACTCAAAAACGACCTGAAACTCTACCGCGACTCGACCGATGCCAAATGGCGCGAGGAACGCGAGGAGCAGATCAAGGCCCGGGCCGAGGCGACCGTCATTGCCGAGCGCCAGAACCTCCTCCACGCCGCCGCCGGTCTCCTCGCCGCCGCTCTTCGCCACCACCACGCTCCCGATGAGCCCTGCTCGGACGCGGCCCGCCGGATCGCCGCGGCGAATCCGCCGGTCGAGCTCCTCCGCCGCCTCGAGGCGCTGGAAAAAACCCGCCACCGTCTGGCCCGCGGCGTGCAGGAAGGTCTTGCGCTGGAAACCGGCTTTCTGGAAATGATCGCCGGTTCATGAAACGTCTCGTCGTCAAGCTCGGCACGGGCGTCCTCTCCCGGGCCGGCGGGCGGGCGCTCGACACCGCACAATTCCGCCGCCTCGCCGGGGAATTTGCCGCCCTCCAGAAGAAGGGCCATTCAATCATCCTCGTCAGCAGCGCCGCCATCGCCGCCGGTGTCCGCGTTCTCGGACTCCCGAAACGCCCGGCTGACCTTCCCGGCAAACAAGCCTGCGCCGCCGCCGGTCAGCCCGAACTCATGCGGCTCTATTCCACCTCGCTCAAGCCACACGGCCTCCACGCCGCTCAACTTCTTCTCACCCACGGCGACATCGACAGCCGGACCCGGCGAGCCAATGCCCGGAATACGATCTACCGCCTGCTCGAATCCCGTTCGGTCATTCCGATCATCAACGAAAACGACACCGTCGCGGTTGAGGAAGTCCGCTTCGGCGACAATGACCGCCTGTCCGCCGAAGTCGCCCAGCTCCTCCGCGCCGACCACCTCCTTATTCTAACCAGTGTTGACGGACTGCAGGATACAGACGGAAAACGCATTCCGCGCGTGGACCACCTGGAGGACGCCGCCCGCCATGTCCGACCCGACAAAGGCGAGGAATCCGTCGGCGGCATGAAGACCAAACTCGAAGCCGTCCGCCTCGCCCTGGCCGCCAAAATCCCGGTCCACATCCTCGATGGACGCCGCCCTGGCCAACTCGCCGCCGCCCTCGCCGGCCGCAACGTCGGAACCTTCTTCCCCGCCTGAGATAGGACCGCCATGCTCCCGTCATGGCCGTTTCCTTCCACGGAAACGACAACGCGTTTTCCTTGGTAGGGACGTTTCTCCGCAAACGTCCGACTTCTCCCGCGCGCCAGCCCCCCATCATCCAAAATTCGGCCAGCTCGCACAGCCCCCCCGACCGTCGAAACGCCACGCTCCCGCACAGGGCCCCGCCAAATCGTGTCAGATCTGGAGGGCAATGCTCCGTCATTGCCCAATTTTCCGCAAAAACCGCATCCGCTCCTCCCGAAACGCCTCAACTTTCTGTTGATTCCACCCGTCCCGCACACGATCCGTTCCGCACCATGAACGACCAAGTCCGCTCACTCGCTCCCGACCTCACCAAGGAATTCCCCCGCAGCCCGCGAGAGACGCTCGGCGGATTTGTGCTTGCCGCACGCGCGGTCGATAAATGCCGCGCCGTCCTCGCCGGCACCGGCGGCGATTACCACTCCGGCTGTCCGCTTGACGAGTTGTTCCTCCAGTTCGCCGGGATCCCATTTGAAACCTTCCGCGACTTCGTGGCGACCGGTGCCTCCGATGCCGAGATCGGTGAGTGGATCGAGAAAAACCACAAAGTCGCCTCCCGCATCGAAATCATTCGCTGGAACAACGACCTCCGCGGCAAACGCCTCTCCGAGCTCCCCGATGGCTTTCAGGAATACATGGAAGATTACATTCCACAATTCCTCCCGAAGAACCGCCCGGTCTATGCCTTGTTCGACGTTTACGACATCGAAGAGGGTCGAATCTAAGGAGGTTTGCAGCCCTTGCATTCGGGCCGTTTCGGGCTTATCCTCCCGCCCGTGAGGTCGGTCCTGTTTGCCATCTTACTCGCCCTGGCCATCCCCGGCTGGGCCCCGGCCGTCGTCGATGTCCCCGCAGCGAGTTGCTGCTGTGCGGACGCGGTCTGCGACGTGCACGCGTCGGGCACGAAGTGCGCCTGCCCGCTGCCCACCAGCGTCTCTGCCCAAGCCCCCGCCGTCCTCGCTTCCGCCTCCACCTTCTCCGCACCGCCCGCTGCGGATACCGATTTCTTCTCCCAGTCCGCCTTCGCGCCCTCGCGCACCGACCGCCCGCTTTCGCCCCCTCCCAAGTTCACGGCCTGATCCCGCCTTGTGGATGGACCCCGTTGTCCATCCAGATCTGTCCGTTCAATTCTTCAACTTTGGAGGAAGACATATGAAAGCACTTTCCAGCTTGGTTATTGCCGTCGCCCTGTCGCTCTGGTCACCCGCCGCCTTCGCGGCCGGCTGCCAGGATTGCTGCACCGACTGCAAATCCTGCTGCGGGGAAGATTGCGGCTCCTGCTGCAAGTAAACCCTGACGCATTCGGGCGCGGTCCGGACCAAATCTCCGGGCCGCGCCTCTTTTTTTGCCACAAATCCACCTCGCGCAACGTTGCATAGATGCCGGGTTTCCTGAAAACTGAATTCTTACCGCTGAAAACTCCCGCGCCAAGCGCGGACTGGCACACATCCTGCTGACTTACCGCACGGAATGAGAGGGTTTTACACGGAAAAAGGGGTCCTTCCTGATACGGTTATCAGGCCGCACTTCAGGACGCTTTTTTTGACGAAATTGTCACATTCCCCCGGTTGCATCGTTTTACAGAATGGCGATGCTCCGGACACATCAACAGGCCGGGGTCCATCCCGGTCGGCCGCACCAGCTGTCCGCGGCCCAGGGTCCTGTCCGGGACGGAAACCGGACAACGGGAACCGCTCCCATCGCTCTTTCCGCAGGAAGCCAATCACTTAACCACAAAAACAAAAAACAAAGCAGGGGGAAAACACATGAAAAAAACACTCACCATCATCGGCCTCGCCTTGGCCTCGGCCGTCGGGGCTCAGGCGCAGATCCTCGTTGATAATTTCAACACCTACTCAAACGGCAACTTGGTCGGCCAAGGAGGTTGGGTGCAAACGGGGACGACAGCCACAAATCCAATTCAGGTTTCAGGCGGAGTCGTGACTCTTGTCCAAGGGTCAAACCAAGATGCGAATCGGCCCTTCGGAAGCGCTGTAACAACCGGCAGCATCTACTATTTCGCAACCATTAACGTTTCCGCGAAAAATGCTACCGGCGATTACTTCCTTCACTTAGGAGACGGTGGCACTTCGGCTTTTGGGGCTCGGCTCTATGCCCGCTCAGCGGGAGCTGGCTACCAACTCGCCTGGGGTGGGAGCTCAACTGCGCCAACGACATTCGGTGCCGAGCTTTCCTTCAGCACGAATTACAACATCGTTTTTCGCTATAACATAATTGCTGGGGCAGCGAACGACACTGGCAGCCTTTACGTTTCCACAGGCACGTTTGATTCAGTCGAAACCAATAACACGCCCTACCAGAATGTTACTACATGGACAGGCGGCACAGAAGTCTCTTCGTTCGCGGCGATCTACCTACGTCAGGGGACGAATACCGGAACGGAAACGATTGACCAAGTTCGCGTCGCAACAACTTGGGCCCAAGCCATCCCCGAGCCCAGCACCTGGGCGCTCATCGGCCTCGGCACGACGGTTGTCCTGATGGGCATCCGCCGCCGCCGTTCGATCAAGGCCTGATTTTTCGGCCAACCTTTCACAAGCAGGCGGACGGGCAACCGTCCGCCTGTTTTGTTTTCCGGCGATGGACCAAATTCTGTCTCATCTCCGTTGGAGGGACATGCTCCGTCATGGAAGATGACTTTTGGGGAAATGACCGAGCGTTTTCCTCCGGGCCACTGCAGCACCTTCACGCGTCCGCGACGAATTTTTCCGGGCTGACGGCGAGCTTCGGGAACTCGCGAAGGATTTGTTGGTCCGAGGTGACGAGCGGAATTCCGAGTTCTTCGGCCAAGACCACGAACTCGGCATCATAGGCGCTCAGAGAGGAGTCGGCCGCCAAGGCGAGCACTTTCGAGGCGTTGGGTTCCATCTGGGTTGTGGCGAGGTGATCGATGGCTTCCGCCCAATGGGCTTGCGCCATCTCGAGGGACGTTCCTTGCTTTCGCATGTAAGCAAAGAGAATGCTTCGGAACTCGGACTTCCAAAGCGGCGGAACCCACCATTGACAATCCTTGAGCAGCACCGCGTCCGCGAGGCCGGACATTGGACCCGGCAAATGCAAGTAGGCGATCAGGTTGGAATCCGCAACGATCATGCCCGTCCGGATTCGCGGGCCTCGCGGATCAGGGTCTCATCGATCTGCCCGGGAGTTGCCGCCCGGAGTCGGCGAATTCGTTCGAGGTAGCCGGGCACATCGACCGTTTTACCCAACAGAATCCGTTCCAGGCAGGCAATTGCCTCGCTATTCAAGCTCCGCCGATGCGCAACGGCCCGCGCCTTGAGCGCCTCGTGCACCGTCTTCGGAATGTTTTTCAGCGTGATCGTAGCCATAATGGAACCATAATGGTTTCAGCAGGTGGTTTCAAGGGTGGGAAAATGGGCGGTCAACCCTTCGGAGCGAAACTGTGGTCCGCAAGCCGCGGATTTCATTTCCCGTGCAGGGCCATGCTCCGTCACGGTCCATCATGCCAAGGAAACGACGGAGCGTTTCCCTCCACGGCGTACGCGGTCAGCCCCTGGGAGTCCCTTGTCTTCCTTCGTAGCTTCGCGAGACTTCGAACATCCTGACCGGAGAACGGTGTTTCTCGCGAAGGCCTCGAAGGACACGAAGGAGAAGGGCTGCAAGTGCGTTCGTCACCCGCGTCGGAGCCCGCTCCATTGACAAGGACCAGGCGATACGGCAATATGGCTAGCCATATGAAAACCACCGTTGATCTGCCCAGCGATCTCTTGATTGCAGCAAAAAAGACGGCGATTGACCGGTCGACCACTTTGAAAGCCTTGCTGGAGAGCGGACTCCGCCGGGAGCTGGCGCAGCCGGGGCCGCCGGCTTGCGGGCGGGTGGCGCGGTTGCGTTTGGTGAATAGCAGCATCTGGAAGGATGCCGACGCGTACGTCGCGACCCAGCGCGCGGGCTGGGAATGAAGATCTTCTGGGACACCAATATCTTCATCTATCTGTGGGAGCGGAAAGCGTTCGTTGAGGAAATGAACGCTCTGCAGGAGTTCGTGGACAATGGAGACCACGAACTCGCAACCTCCACCCTCACCATGGCCGAGGTTCTCGTCCGACCGGCCAAACTCGGTCAGGAAGCGCTGGTTCTGGAGTATCGGGAGGCGTTTCGTTCCGTCGAGGTCATCGCGTTTGATGAGCCAGCGGCGGTGCTTTTTGCCGAATTGCGCGCCGCCAACCCGTCGCTCCGTCCTCCCGATGCGATTCAACTGGCCTGTGCGATGCACGCCGATTGCGACCTGTTTTTGACCAACGATGAACGACTGTCGTCGGTGCGGCACGCGAGGACAATCGAAGTCAAATCCCTCAGCGCCTGGAATCGGGACCAGAAATGACGACCAGAGCTCCGGCGGATAAAAACGGGGCAGTCAAACAGTCCTGAAACCTTTTCCAACGAATTCGGCGGCATTCCCCGACCGTCGGCTGCTTGGCGACTGTTGTCATCGAACCGCTGGTAGGGACGTTCTCCGTAAACATCCGACGATTTCGGCGGATTGCGCCTGCCATCCACGGACCGCTCGGAGAGCGGTCCCTACCAGGTTTTCAACGGCCATGGTTTGCACTTGCCGGTGGGACCGATCCGAGAAATCGTCAGTGTGATGGAACCCACGCTTGTTGTCCTGGCTGCCGGGATGGGGAGCCGCTATGGCGGGCTCAAACAAATCGACCCGGTCGGGCCGTCCGGCGAGACGATTTTGGATTATTCGGTGCATGATGCGATCGCCAGCGGTTTCGGGCGCGTGGTTTTTGTGATTCGACGCGAGTTCGAGGAGGATTTTCGTGAGAAAGTCGGCGGACGCTTTGAGGACCGCATCGAAGTCGGCTATGTTTTCCAGGAATTGAACGATCTGCCCGACGGTTTTGATGTGCCGTCGGACCGCACCAAGCCCTGGGGAACGGCGCATGCGATCTGGTGTGCCCGCGGCGCGGTGGACACTCCGTTCCTCGCGATCAATGCCGATGATTTTTATGGACGGGGAGCGATCGAGGCCGTCGGTGATTTTTTGGCGACGGAAACCCTGCACTCGACCAACTATTGCATGGCTGGATTTACATTGGACTCCACCCTGTCTGCGAATGGCACCGTATCGCGCGGCATCTGTGACGTGAGCGAGCACGGACTCCTGCGCGGCGTGCGGGAATTCACCAAACTCGCCCGCGACGGGAGCGGGATCGTGGACGCGGCGACGGGACAGCGGTTCACCGGTGACGAGTTTGTGTCCATGAACTGCTGGGGGTTCACACCCGCCATCTTCGCCGGTCTCGAGGATCTGCTCACCGGTTTCCTGACGGTTCGGGGCGCGGAGGAAAAATCCGAATTCTACATCCCGAATGCGGTGGCCGACTTGATCGAGTCCGGGCGGGGTTCGGTCCGAGTGCTGCCGGTCACCAGCACGTGGTTTGGTGTCACCTACCGGGAGGACCGTGCCACGGTGACCGAGGCGCTGAGGCGCCTGGTCTCCCAAGGCGCCTATCCTTCCCCGCTCTGGGCCTGATCGCCCTTGCCAGTGACCTCGAGGTAGGTCCGACCGGTCACTTTGCGCGTCTCGGGATCAATCCGCTCGATACGCATTTGCTTCAGCATCCATTGGCCATCGAGTTTCTGGGCCGAGACGATCTCGAAGCGCTTCGATAGCCGACCGTCGGTGTCATAGCCCTCGATGCGCAGGATGGCCCCATTGTCCCGCGCAATCCAAACCCGCACAACGCCATACTGCGACTGACCCGGCGGTGCGGGGATTTCGATCTTGTACGCCTTGAACGAACGGATCGTCTCCTCGCCGAGCAGGCGCGGGTTCGGCCAATACAGAAATCGCAGCGCCAGGTCTTCATAGGTCAGGAGTCCTCCCCGAACCGAATCGTCGAAACGGGCCGCGGAAATCGGCGCCATCCGGCCGCCTCGCCGTTCCTCCAGCGTCGCGGAGTTTTCCCCCAAACCCAGCAGGATCTCCTGGGCCGGATTCTCAAAGGCATAGACGACCTTTCCGTCCTGGACACGGATTTCGAACGGTACGGCCGTGCTCCCCGCACGAATCCGGGCGTTCAACGTGATCGGATTCCCCAGCGGATTCACCCGCGCCGCCTCCAAAATCGCCCGCGCACCGTCATCCGCAAAAACCGCCCCCCCCAGCAAGCACGCCAGAAAAATCACAATCCGCTTCATCCGGCCCAAACCCTACGCCGTTCCGGCCGACGGTAAAACCGGAATCACGGAAAGATCCGCGCCCGGCTGGGATCGAACCAGCGACCATCGGTTTAGAAGACCGCCGATCACCCTCTAGGACAAGATTTCGCTTGCCGAATACTTGCCGGATTGCGTAACTTTTCGTTCAAGTTCGCAACCCTGCATCCATGAAAGCAACCAAACTCAAGGAACCCCGGAAAATCCGGATTGGCGGTAAACTGTTCTGGCGGGTAGAGAAACCCGCCCCAGGAGGCGGCCGAATCCGGAAGACGTTTGCGAAGCGGGAGGATGCCCGGGTTTATTTCGAGCGGGCAAAGACACAACTCGAGCAATTCGGCCGGGCGGCAATGATCGATGACCGGCTCCGGACGGACGCGGCACGCGCGGCGGAAATCCTCGCCGGTACTGGAAAGACGATTCTGGATGCGGCACGTTTTCTCAAGGCTCACTTGGAACGGGTGGAAGGCGGGCAATCGCTTTCCGAGGCCGTGGCGGACTTCCTCGCTCAAAAGGAAAAGGAAGGGACGAGCGAGCGACACCGGACGGACCTCAAGACGCGGTTGGCCCGGTTCGTGGCGTTTGCCGGGAAAGACGCGACCACCGCCAACGTGATGACCGCGGATGTGGATCGCTTCCTTTCCAGTCTTGGGGCCGCGGCTCAAACGTGCCGGGGATACCGGACGATCCTTCACACGTTCTTTTCATGGGCGGAATCCCGCGGACTATCCCCGGAAAACCCTGTCACCAAAGCCATGACGTTCAAGGTTGTGCCGACCGCACCGGGCATCCTGACGCCGGGCGAGGCAGCGGACCTGCTGGCAAACTGTGATGCGGCGATCTTGCCCGGTGTGGTCATCGGCATGTTCTGCGGGCTCCGACAGGCGGAAATTGCCCGGTTGGACTGGCGGCATGTGGATCTTGCGGCGGGCATCCTGACGGTCGGCGCGGACATCGCCAAGACCTCCAGCCGGCGCACGGTGGAGATTCCCGAGAATGCCCGGCAATGGCTTGCTCCACTCGCCCGTAAGTCCGGGCCGGTCTGGCCGGAATCGGAGGAAGCCCGGAACCTGTGGAACCTCGCCCGGATCGGCGCGGGGTTCGGTCCCTTCTTCTCAACTCGTGCGGCCGTGAATGCGGCACAGAACGACCCCGCAACGGGCGCCCCCCGCAAAGACCTTCGGGCATGGCCGGAAAACGCGTTGCGCCATTCGGCAATCACATATCGGTTGGCCATGACCCGCGATCTTCCCCGCGTGGCAACCGAGGCGGGCAATTCCCCGTCCATCGTTCAACGGCACTATGCCGAGGTTGTGAAGCCGGACGCGGCGCGGGCCTTCTTTGCCATCCTGCCGGTTCGTCCGGCAAACGTGGAGGACTTCAAGGCGGCATGATTCGTTCATGGAATGACGCCCATGGGCACCATTTCAAAGGCCAACATCGGCCGCCCCCTCTAGATGCTGCGTTGTGATGTCGAGGCGCTGAGCGTCCATTGTTTTTGCATCCGCATTTGCAATCCTCGAAGCTTCGTTTTGAAGGCGTTTCGATAGCTCTCCGGTTGGAAATGATTTTCCGAGGGATTCCAAAAAGGCCGCACGGACATCAAGAAACAGCATCCAAGCGGCCGGTATCCCCTTGCTATCCGCTGTCCTGATCACTGCAACGCGGGTTTCGGAAAGTAATGCTTCGAGGGCGAGGGCGAGAGATGCGGCAGCGTCTTCATCGGGGCGACAGTCGATCCGTCGCAACGCATTCCTGGAGCGGAAAAGATAGGCGATAGACGAAGAATAATCGTGCCCGTCGGGAGTAGTGGGACGGCATTTGGGATCACCCGCCAAAAGCCATTCCGCCGAAATGCCAAACAATTCTTGTAGGCGGATCGCGTGCTTTTCTGGGAGCGGTTTGGTTCCGAGTTCAAGTTGCTGAACACGCACCGTTGAGACTCCAAGATCCTTCGCCAAGTCTGCCTGCGAGTATTTCTGCTTCATGGACGGACGCCCACGAAAGAGGAACTTGCGGCGGAAAAAGGATAGCGCCGTCTGAGGCTTGAAGTTCTTTACGGAAGGCATAACGAGGTATGTGTTTTTGTTCTTCAAATACATACTCCCTTCTCGACTGTCAACGCTCGCTTCCGTAGGTTCGCGCCAATTCGCGAGAATATGAGCAACACCAAACCACAAACACCGACGAGCGCCCTTGCAATGCGACTTCCTGAAGCAGCTAAACGCATCGGATGTTCCCGTCGCTACCTCGAAATGCAAATCCGGTCCGGGCGGCTCCGGGCTATCAAACCGACCGCACGCATGACGCTTGTTCGCCCGGAAGACCTGGCAGCGTTTCTCGAAAACGCTGCCGTCTGAGGCTTACGAAATGGACGGCCCCGAAAATGCGAAGGCCCGGGGGCAAGCCGGGCCTGACGCGGGAAGCAAAGATGACGGTGGTTTCATAACCCCTGAACCATTGGCGGTCAAGTCCGCTCGAACGATGGAGGCGGGAAAATGAGTAACGCGGCAATCAACGCGGTGTTTGCGGACAGCATTTCCAAGGGCGTCGCCAGGCTGGTCCTGCTGAGTATCGCCGACCGAGCCGATGAACGAGGCAAGGCGTTCTGTGGGGTCGGAGATATTTGCCGTCGGACCAACGCAAGCCGGGGACAAGTTTTCGCCGCGATCAATTCGTTGAAGCAACTTGGCGAACTGACATCAGAGTCATTCGCCGGCCCGAACCGCTGCAACGTTTACCGGCTCGGGGACCGTCTGAAAATCGGACCGTCAGAAATTCAGACCGTCCGGAAATCAGACTCGGAGGGTCTGGATTCCAGACTGAAAGGGTCCGGAAATCAGACCCAAACCCCTATTAACCCAAAGGAACCCCAAAGGGGGGCGCGCACATCATTCGACCCAAGGTCGCTTACGCTCCCGTTTTCTTCGGAATCCTTCCGAACTGCATGGGACGATTGGATTCAACACCGGATTGAACTCCGAAAGCCGGTGACGGCCACCGCGGCAGCAAAGCAGCTGAAGCAGTTCGAGCAAATGGGCGAGGCGGCTTCCATTGCTTCCATCGAAACGAGCGTCCGGAACGGCTGGCGGGGAATCTTTCCAGACAAGGCCGGGCAATCAGCCATGAAGGCCGCACCTGAACGCCGGGACATCGTTTCCCACAAAACCCCGCCGCGAGTCGTGACATGAAAACGCTTCCTCAAAACCTGACGGCGGAACAGGCGGCCGTCTCGATTCTGGCGCAATGCCCGGCGGCATTCTCTGCCTTCGCATGGGACGAAAAGCTTTTTGCCGACCCAACGTGCAAGGTTGTTTTCCGGCACGTGGCGGATGCCCTCTCGTGCGGCGAACCAACCGACATCATTTCCATGACTGCGCGGCTCGACGGGCGCGGCGACTTGGAAACCGTTGGTGGCGCGTATGGCCTGACAACACTTCTCGACACAATGCCCTTGCCCCCGGGAGCCCGGCACGATCATGCCGACGTTTTCCACGGTCAACTTGTGGAAGCGAGCGCCCGGCGCGAAATCGTCCTGGCTCATGCAAAACTGGAATCGGACTTACGGTCCGGTCACTTGTCCGCCGAGGCGTATCTTGAAAAAATTACCGATGCGGCATCCCTCCCGGAAGCGCGAAAGGTTGCAACGCTCAAGTCTCAACTTGGGGAATTGCTTGACGAGATTGAGGACAGAAAACCCGCGGAGTCGTTCGGGTTCGGAATTCCGGCACTTGATCGAATGCTCGACGGCGGAATCCGGCGCGGTGAACTCGTGACGGTGGCCGGTCCAACCGGGGGCGGAAAATCCCTCCTCCTTTCGATGGCAACGCATGAGGCAGCCAAGTCGGGCGTCCCTGTCTTTTTTGTCAGCCTTGAAATGCCGGCCAAGGCGATTCTGCGGCGGATCGTCGCCAGTCATGGAAACGTGAGCCTTTCCACGCCACGGGGTGCAATGAACAAGCGCGACGTTGGCGCAATCACGGCGGCCGTCCATGCAGTTGCCAAGATGCCCCTGACGATATCGGATCAACTTGATTCGCTCGCAGAGATCGCCGCGGAAGCGCGGCGGTTGGTAAAGCTCGGGAAAGCCGTCTTGGTTGTCGTCGATTACATCCAGAGAGTGCGGCATACAAATGCGGACACGCGAGAGCAGGCCGTTTCCGAAATTACATCCCGACTGAAATCCCTCGCGCTTCGAGCCGATTGCGCGGTCCTGACGGCTTCACAACTGAACCGGCAAGGCGACGTGCGCGAAAGCGCGTCCATCGAATTTGATTCGGATGCAGTTTTGAAGATCACAGACGGCGGCATTTACGGGCAGAAGTTCCGGCGCGGCCCCTCAAACTGGATCGTTCCAGTCGTAATGCGGGGCGAGCTAGGGCGTTTTGAACAGGAGGGCCGGCAATGATGCAGACTGACAAGAAAACCCGCCGTCGGCTTTCCCGACTCCGCTTTTCGCACGAGTTCGCCGGCGGCGCTCGCGCGCAAATCACCTTCCCTCGCGACAGCGGGAAAATCCAAATCGTTTGGACCAGTCAACCGACGAAGGATGTCCTGCCCGAATATCTCAAGTGGATCCAGTCGGTTGTTGACTCTGTTTGGGATTCCATCGGGGTTCGGATCGTTCACGTGATACCGCTCGGGACCGGGGCTTTCGTGATTGTCCCGACAGCCGAGCGACAGAAGCAACCGCCAAACGAACCAATCGCCACAACTGCGGAGGGCACGCGATGAATCCGCGGCTTTTCTTCAGCCTGGCACGCGAGAAACCGCTGACGCTTTCCGAGCGCCAACAACTGGCCCCCTTGCGATTTCAACACGCATTTCCGCAAGGGTGGGCGGTGGTTTTCCGGTTCCACAAAGGGGACATCCCGCTGGTCTTTCTGCACCCCTTCAACTCGCTTTCGCGCCTTCCGTTGGGCCTTTGGCCCGAGTTCCGCCAGTTCCTCCAAGGTGCAATAGACGGGATAAAGAGCGCAACCGGAATCTCAATCCTTTGTGCCGTTCAGCCTCCCGAGGGCGAGGCTTACATGATCCGCCCCCCGGACCCACTCACTTCGAAACCAACCACAAACGACACCCTATGACATCCGAACTTGAACCAATTTCGCCGACGGCGAGCAACGCACTTTCCGACCCTGAACTTGCGCGGGTACACCGCGAAGAAATCGAATCTCGGTTTTCCCGCCTTTTCCGGGATGACGCATTTTTTGCGGAGACGGCAAGCGATCCCGCGATTCAGATTGGCGTCAAGTATTCCCCGTTTGGTGATGCCCTTCCAAAGCGAGCGGCGATCAGTGCTTTCCTTTCGCACAAGATGGAGCGGAAAGTTTCTCCGCTGGAGCAAGACATCCTTCGGAATGCCTACGCTCAAAGACAGTTCGGCAAGTCATCGGTGACGGATGAAGAATTCTTTGGACTGGTCCGGGGCGAATACGAATGGAAGGAAAAGCGCAAGGCCGCTGTCGAGGACTTGCAAAGCATGGCGATCACGCGGGCTCTTTCGGACGCGATGGCGGGGACCGAAACGATGATGGCCCCGACGTTTCGCGAGTGGGCCGGGAAGTATCCCGAGCTTGTGGACGGAAAGAATGATTCCGCATTCCTCACCGAATCGTTCCGAATGTATCGGACCGTTCAAGGCGAGGCAAAGCGGCTCCGGGAACCGGCCGCGCGCGTGTGGGATCAACTGACACGCTTCACACAAGGGCAGGCGGACACCGACGATCTTTCCACACTGGCGCGGGAAGTGGCGACGATCCCTACCGAGGACCGCCAGCGGGTTTACGGACTCGTTTCCGTGGCGGCAAAGCAGACCGGGCAAGAGCGCCAGTGGGCCGAATTGCTGGCAAAGAACATCGGCGAGAGTGTTTCCCGCGGGTTCGATTTTATCCCTGCCGGTGTCCTGCAAGGGCAGGAGGCGGGGGTTTTGAGTTGGCTCGGAGCGGTCGAAAAAAATGATCTTCCCATCTGGGTTCCGATCAATGGCGACCTTTCCAAAGCCGTGGCCGGGAACGCCCGCAATCAGGAGTCCGACGCGTGGCGATTGGCGACCGATGAGGAACGCGGGAAACTGATCGACGACACCCGCGCACTTCTCCCGATCTTCCAAGTGCAACGCGAGCTTCGGGCGATTGCCCGGAACGAAGTCGATCCGATCAAGACCATTGCCAAGGGTGGCGTGATGGAAACGATTGAAGGCGGGGCGTATGGCGCGCTCGGCTCGCTTGCGTATCTCGGCACGGCGGCGGTCAATCCGTTCCTGACGGCTCTTGCCTACCAGTCCAACGAATACGACCGCATTCGGCTCGAAAACCCGGACATGGACCCGCGGGCGGCCCGGAATATCGCGATGGTGGAAGGTGTCTGGCAGGCGGCAATCGACAAGATGCAGCTCGACACCCTGACCGGAAAACTTCCCACGCTCGGGCGGTTTCTGGCTCAGGTGAAAAACAACGGACTCCGCCGCACGTTGAAAGTTGCGGGATCGGTGGGCGAGCAGTTCGGGCAGGAACTCGCGCAAGACCTCGGGACAACCACAATCGATGTCCTGGCATCGGTCGCACGCGAGGACATGGCGGACAAAAGCCTGCCGGATGAAATCGGAAAATATTGGACGGATCAGGCCCCGGAAACCTTTGTTGCTTCCCTCATCTTCGGATTGATCGGCGGCGGGTTTGCTTCATCGGCTGATTTCAAACTGAACCCGGTCGATTTCAGAAAGGCCGGATTCGGTGACAAGCAGGTGCAACGATTCAGTCAGGCGACATCAGCCGCGGAGCTGGATCAGCTCATCCGGGACGAGACACCGAACCGCACGCCGGAAGATATTGCGGCCGGCCGGGACTTGGCCTTTCAGGAAATGGCCCTTGCCCTTCGAATCCAGAATGACGGATCGACCCCGACGATTGAGCGGACAGCCCTTGCGGACGGCTCTCCGGGCTTCCGTTTGGTCGCTCCCGACGGTTCGGAAATCCTGACCACGCCAAGCGCCGAAGTGGCAACGATGGCGGTTGTTGACGAGATCCGGGCGGCAAGGCAACGGGAACTTCTCGGGATCGAGAACGAGGGGGACACCGTGGAGAACGCACGCACGGCGGCCGTTTCGGAAATCCTCGCGTCGGCAAATCCGGGTTGGGATCGGGTGAACACAACCCCGGACGTGACCGCGGACCAACTCGCCAGCGAATTGACGAAGCTCCCGGAACCGGATATTTCCAAGCTCGATGGAAACGATTTTGCGCCCCTCGACGGACCTGATGCCGACCGAGCGGTTTCCGTCGCCAATGATTCCTTGCGATCCGCGGGACTGTCCATCCGATCAGTCGCTGCCGGTGAACTTCATGCAAGCCAGCGGACCGATGCCGCAAACCTCGCGCGGGCCGTTGCGGGATTGTTCGGACGACGAGTTGTAGTCTTTGAATCGGAAGCGGAAACGTTTCCACATAACGCTTTCGTAAACACGTCGCCGGAACTCCGGGACGTGATCTTTCTCTACAACAAAGCCAGCCGGCCGCACATGCTCACGCTTGGGCATGAACTTTGGCACCATGTCGAAGTTTCGGCCCCGGAACTGGCGGCACAGGTGCGCGCGGAACTCGAACCGCTCATCCGTAACCGGACGAAGATCGACAAGGAAAAAGCGGACTACCGGGAGGACCGGAGGGTTGCCGAGGCCATCGGGGACTTTTTCGGGGACTCACTGGCGGACCCGGATTTCTGGAAGGGACTCGAAAACCGGAATCCTTCGGTTTTCCGCTCGGTGGCATCCGTTGTGCAGGACTGGCTTTCCAAGGTCGTGGACGCCCTGCGGCGGCTCGGGTTCGGGTCTTCTCAACACTTCAACGAGATCGAGCGGGCGCGGGCGGTCGTGGCGGATGCCCTGAACCAGTTCGCCACTGATCCGGCCGGACGCATCGGGCCGTATTTGCCGAGCGATCCGAATCAAAACGTTTACTCGGGAGGGGCACCGGCCAAGCGTCGGACACCCACCCGGGAGGAACGCGAGCAACGCATCGAAGCGGCGATTGATCGCATGGCGAAGAATCCCGAGGAACGGCTCGCGGTTCACTCCCGAGCGAAGCGGGCATTGCAGGAACTCCGGGACAAGTTCGGGGCACAGGTGAGCGGGACGCCGGTCGCACGCGGCGGCGCGGAAATCTCCCCCGAGGCGGCACTCGAACAAATCGAGCAGGCCCGTGCGGCGGACCTCGCGGACCTCGACGCCGACGAGCGGGCGGAAATTGCCGAGGCCGGCCGGGAGATCACCCAATCCTTTGCCAGTCGGATCGAGGCGGCAAAGACACCGGCCACGCGGAGCGCACTGGAACGCGAGGCAAAGGCGCGGGCGGTTGAGCGTCGGAAGGGAATCGAAGCGAAGTTTGACGAGCGCCGAAAGGCGATCAACGAACGTGCGCGGGAGGCCGCTGCCGACGTGAAAGAACAGGCCCGGCAGGAAACCACCCGGAAGGACCGGGCGGCCCGGATCGAGGCCGATCAAAAGAACATGCTTCAAGCGTTCGGCACCCTTGACGCCATCCTTTCCCTGCTTCCCGCGGAAGTCCGCGGAAAGGCGGGCGGGTTCTCGAACCTCGCCAAGATGAAAACCCCGGCAAGCCGTGCGCGTGCACTGGCCGAAGGGATCGAACGGGCGGCGGCCGTCTACGAGGAATTCTTGCAGGGGGAATATCGGGAACGCATTGCCGATCTTCTGGAATCAGCGAAACCGAAAACCAGCGAGAGCAGCATGCAATCCTCGACGCTCGGGCCGGAAGCCCAGGCGGAAGTTGACTTGATCGCGTCCGTGGTCGGGCTCGGGGAGACTGAGACGGCCGCACGGTTGGACGAACTCACGGCGGAGATCGACAAAGAGACGGACCCGGAAGCGCTTTCCATGCTCGTCCGGGAATGGGGCATCCTGAACGGATTCGGGGATCTGGCATCCAAGAGCGCCGAGGAACTGGCGACCGCCTTCCAGACAATTCAAGACATTGTGCAGGGCGGCCGGGAGCGCTGGCGCATCCAAGAGGAGGCACGGCTTGCCGAGATCAAGGAATGGCGCGGGAGGGTTCAAGCGGCGGCCCGTCGGCGACCCGTTTACAATCGGGATATTGACGCGGCACGGAAGGCCAATCAAAAGGCATTCGGCCGGCTGCATGGCTACTTCCTTTCCCTTCTCGACTTCTCCCAAGTGCTCGGAGAGATCGCGATGGACCCGGACGCCCCGGTCATGCGGGAACTCGCGAATCTCCACAGGAGGGGCAAGAACGCTTTCGAGGATCGCATGGCGTCCCTTCAAACGGACTACCGGGAAACGTTACCACGTCTTCTCGGGGTGGATTCCATCAATGCCGCGCTCGCCCGCATGCATCGGATGGAAGCTGAGAACATGCCCGGCGTGACGTTCATGGAGGGAATCGTTGAATCCGTGGAACGGCTCGGGGTGGAAACGGTTCGCCTGGCATTGCAGGGACAGGCCCCGGGACTCGATCTTTCGCGGGCGGACCTCGACGCATTGCGGCAGGCACTCGCGGAGAACGACGCGAAACCCGCGCACCGTCAAAAGCAGTTTCTCGAATGGACGCGGCGGACGTACGGCGGGGAGCGCATCGAAACCCCGATGACGGAAATGGAAGCCGTCAATTACCTGATGGGTTGGCGGCAACCCGACGTTCGCAAAAAGCTCGAACGGATCGGGATCGATGAGACGACGATTTCCGAGATCGAGGCGGCGATTTCACCCGAGGCCCGGGCCGTGATGGGCTATCTGTCGGACTTCTACGACCGGCAATATTCCCGGATCAACGCGGTTTATCGGCGCATGTATGGGATGGACCTCCCGCGGGTGGAGTTCTACGCCCCGTCGGCATTCGATACCCCGAAGGCAATTCAAAACGGGGTCGGGCTTTTCGACGATCTGGCGGGACAATCCGGACTCACAGCAGGCTTTGCCAAGGTCCGCACGCGGCACGGTTGGCGGTTCAAACAGCGAAGCGCCCTCAATGCGTTTTGGTCGCACGTTTACAATTCGGAATACTGGATCACGCACGCGGAAACCGCCCGGATGATGCGCGGGATCTTCGGGGACCGCACAACCCGGGAAGCCATCGAAGCGGGAGCAGGGACGCCGGCCCTTCATGCCCTCGATCAGTGGCTCAAGGTCCACGAGAAAAACGGCATCGTTGGAAGCGGACTCGGTGAATACCTCGATACCATGATGCGGAATATGTTCCGCCGGTACGCCATGATGATTCTTGGCTACAAGGTTTCGACCAACCTCCTGAACTTCACCGCGGCGTTCACGTCATCAATCGAGATCGGGGTTGTGCCGTGGGCGAAAGGCATTGCGAGACTGGCAACCGGGAACCTCACAACGCGGCTCGGGGACGTGTGGAATTCGAACACGATTCAGCGGCGAATCATCAACGGGTTCTCTCCGGAAGTCCGCCTTGCCATGCAGGCGGTCCGGGAAAAGCCGTCGAGACTCTTGCAGATGGCGGAAACCGGGATCAATTGGCTTTCCCTGACCGATGCCGTTTTCACGACGGCGAGCGCTTCCATTGCCTTCGATTACCATTACCGCGAGGCCCGAAAGGTGATGCCGGAAGATCAGGCCCGGGCGGTGGCAATGGACCAGATGGACCGGGTTATTGCGAAGACCGCTCAACCGGCGAGCGCGATGGATAAGAGTTTGATCGAGAACAACAACGCTCCAGCCTACGGGTTCGCGTTTCTGTTCGCCAGTGAGGCCCGGCAAAAGGCGGCAATCGGTTTGCTCGGGCTCAAGCGTGCAATCGAGGGACGCGGGGACAAGGGAGAGAACATCCGACGGTTTGCCGTCGCTTGGATCATGCTCCCGATCATGGCCGAAATCATCCGAAGCGCCTTCAACTCGCTGGTGGATGACGAGGACGAGGGGTTGACGCCCGAAAAGCTCGCGATCACGGCGGTTGCCGGGCAATCGACCGGGGTTCTGGTATGGGGTCAACTCGCGAACACGCTCGCGAGTCTCATGCTCGGGGAATGGTGGGCGAACCGTTCCAACAATCCGATCACGGCGACGGTAAGCTCGGCTTATTCGGAGCTCACCCAGGGCGACTATGACCCGCGGAACTGGGAGGACTTCGAAGACGGAATGCGTTCGATGCAAAAGATGATCCGCGCGGCGGGCATCTTCAACAATCAGGCGGCAGCCGTGGCGGCCGTTTCCAACCTTGCCGTGGACGCGGCACGATTCGCCGACCGGGCGGTTGCATCGGAGGGCGAGGAATGAACGAGGCGCGCACGCATCAAGGCGGCTACGGTGAAGCCGTGGCCGTTCCGGACCTCATCGAATCCGGCTCGGATGTCAGGCCGGGCATGGTGTGGCCGTCCCGGGCTTCCGGGGCGGTCGCACGATGCCGAAAAGCGCCAGTCCGTTTCCACTTCCCCACGACAAATCACAACGCTCCCAAACCATGAACGATTCTCAATCATGGGCATCCTTGCCCGAATCCATCAAACGGCAGGCCGCTCCCGACATGCTCCGGGGCGAGCGGTGGTTTCACTTCGGCCGGCCCGTCCAACATCCGGGAACGGCGGAACTCGCCAAGTGGGCAGGAACCGCCCCCGCTTCCGTCACTCCACCCGCACCGCAAAAGCCCGCTGGCGAGGCAGCCAGCGCACGCACGCCCCGGGTTCGTCGCCAATCACAACCGGCCCGGATGACATGCCGGGAGAAACGAGAGGCGGCAGACAACGCGATCCGCTCCCACCCGGACAAGGGCAACCGCGAACTCGCCCGGCTCGCGGGTGTCACTCATCCATTCATCGCCAAGCGGCGGCGGTTCATGCTACGTTCTGTTGACTGACACCCGATGAACCTTAAGAACCCGAGACACGAACGGTTTGCGCAAGCGTTGGCGAAAGGCCAGACGCTTGAAGCGGCTTACCGTGGCGCGGGCTACTCAGGCGGCCGGTCTGCGGCTTCCATGCTGGCGAGGCGCGGCGAGATTACCCGGCGGGTCGAGGAACTGCGGGATGATAGCGCCGAGGCAATGGGCTTCGACCGTCGCGACTTCCTGACCACGCTCCGTGATCGTTTCGTCAATGGCGACCCATTGAACCCGACAACAGCCCGATACGGCGAGATCCTCGCAAAAGCCCAAGGATGGAATGAGCCGGAGAAGATTTCATTTTCAGGAGAACTCCGGGTTGTGATTGGCGGACCGTCGGCGTAGTTCCGGGGCGGATTCGTTCTTCAATTCCTCGCCGGGTCCACGTCGTAAACACTGCGGAGATTGTCGAGGAATAGCTCGGGCCTTTCGGCAAGAACTCGCGCCGTGGCAAGCTCGACACTGGCGACGTGTTCAAGGGTCCGCCCGGACGCTGCCGCAATCAGACAGAGCGCCCGGGCTGTCTCCTCGTCGAGATCGACCTGAATGGTCACCGGGACGCAAACGCGGATTCGATCACGGCTCGGGGAGTCATGCCCCGATTCGTCGCGATCCGTGCCACAAGTGCGGCGACTTCGGGCGAGACTTTGGACGTTTGACGGATTCCCCCGACCGATGGCCGGGCTGTCTTGGATGTGCGTTGGTTATTCATGCGATAGAATGCGATGACGTGCGAACCATTACGCCGGGGCACTCAGGGAGCAAGAGGAAAACGCGCCCGATGGAACGCGCTCGATTTTAAGTCGAGTGCATACGAGGGAGCGGGCAGACCTATTGTCCATCCTGTGTCCAAAAAAAGTTTCGGGCCGGTAACGTTTCCACCCTGCGATTCCAACGAATCTGAACAAATGCGAACGGTTTGGAAGTGGACAAAGATGGACATCCTGCGGCGGGAGGCTCCGCACACGTCAAGAATCCTCAAGGGCGGCGGCAGCTTTGACACCGCGAGGCCGGGCGGTCTATCCTGACGCCATGAAGACACAGGCCCCGGGTCGGATTCTCACGATTGCCGGCGTTCTCATTCCGGCCGTTCTCGTCGTCGGCTTTGTGGCCGTATCCATCGGAGGAACGAACGGCTTGCCCGGATGGCTATCGCTCACTGTGGCGGCCGGGTTCATTCTCGGACTGGCGATCCTGCTGGTTTTCGTGGCCGCCCCGATCGGCCTTGCGATGACCGGGCAAGATACCTGGCCCCGGCGATACCTTCGCCCTGCTGTCCTGTGGATCACCGAACCGTTCCGGCGCATGGATCGCGAGATGCTCAACGCCAGTCCGGCAGACCGGCGACGGATCGAGCGGCGGCAGCATTTCCTTTTCGGGTGCTACGTGGCCGGGGCGTTTCTCGTCCTGCTTTCAGCGTGGGCGGCCCTGCACACGCTCGCCGGATGGGTTGGCGGCGTCCTGACGGGGATCTGACTACTTGCCGAATACTTGCCGGATTCGGTTCGTTTTCGTGCGTTTTTCTTCTTAACGGTTCGCAAACCCGGAAAGTGGTATTTCGCCCGGCAACACTGATGAAAACAGGGCTTCCCTCGTATTTCGAGTGGCGCGCCCGGCTGGGATCGAACCAGCGACCATCGGTTTAGAAGACCGGTGCTCTATCCACTGAGCTACGGGCGCAAACGTGCGCAAAGTATGCACCAAGGGCAGGCGGGCAACAATCCCGGAAAACGACGTTCGGAGTGCGGGCTCGACACTGCGGGTCGGACGGCTACGCTGGCATCCGATGCGGAGCAAAGGGCATTCCCCGAGCCGCACAGCCACCATTTGGAATCCATGAAGAAAGCTGCTCTCGGGTTGGTTGTCTTTTCCCTGGCTCTCGCCGGATGCCGGAAACCGGTCATTGAAGAAGCCCCGGAAACCACTGTTCTGGTCGCTCCGGTGGCGGAACGTGAACTGCAGGATTTTGTGGTTTTCACCGGGCGGACCGACGCCGTGCAAACCGTCGCCGTGCGGGTTCGGGTGAGCGGTTACCTGATGGAGACGAAGTTCCGGGACGGTCAGGAAGTGAAGAAAGGCGATGTGCTTTTTCTCATCGACCCGCGGCCCTATCAAGCCGACCTCGACCGCGCGCAGGCCGAATATGACCGCGCCCAGGCCGACTTCCAACTCGCCCAAATCGAATTCAATCGCGCCAAGGAATTGCGGGCCAAAAACACGATCGCCGCCCAGGAATTCGACGCCAAAGCCGCCGCCCTCCAACGCGCCCAGAGCAGCGCACTGGCGGCGAAGGCCGCGGTCGACACCGCCAAACTCAATCTGGACTTCACGCGCATCACAGCACCGATCGACGGTCAGACGAGCCGGGCCTCGGTGACACCCGGAAACCTCATCACCCCCGACCTGCGCGACCCGCTGACGACCATTGTGTCGACGAAGCCGGTCTACGCTTACGCCGACATCGACGAGCGGCAGCTCCTCCGCTACATCCGCCTTTACAACGAGGAACACGGTGGCAACCCAACACCCGAACAGCAGCCGACCACACCAATCCAGCTCCAGCTCGCCGACGAAAAGGGCTTCCCGCACGAAGGGGTGATTGATTTCTCCGACAACCGGGTCAATCCCGAGACCGGCACGATCACGATCCGCGGCGTTTTTGAGGACAAGCAAAACCTGCTCGCGCCGGGAATGTTCGTCCGACTGAGATTTCCCGGCGGGCCAAAATACCAGGCGCTCCTTGTGCCGCAGGAGGCGATTGGAACCGACCAGGGCCAGAAATATGTCTTCGTCGTTGCGGCGGATGGGACCGTTGCCTACCGGCGCGTCGAGCCGGGTGTCCTGCAAGATGACGGATGGCGGGCGGTGACCGGTGATTTGAAGGCGGGAGAAAACGTGATCGTCGAGGGCCTGATGAAAACGCGAGCCGGCGAGAAAGTGAAAACCCAGCCGTGGACCGGCGGACAGGCCCCGTGAACCCGAGCCACTTCTTCATCGAACGGCCGATCTTTGCATCGGTGCTATCGATCGTCATCACGGTCGTCGGTGCCGTCGCCGTCCTGACCCTCCCCATCGCGCAATACCCGGACATCACTCCGCCGACCATCCAGGTGGGCGCCAGCTATCCGGGTGCGAACGCGCAAACCGTGGCCGAAAGCATCGGCGCACCGATTGAACAACAGGTCAACGGTGTTGAGAACATGCTCTACATGTCCTCGCAGTCGAACAGCGACGGCAGTTACGGGCTCACGGTGACGTTCAAACTCGGGACCGACCTCGACACGGCACAGGTCCTCACTCAAAACCGCGTCAACCTCGCGCTCCCGCTCCTCCCAGAAGATGTTCGACGCACCGGCGTGACCGTCAAAAAGCAGTCGCCTGCTATGATGATGATCGTCAACCTCGTCTCGCCGGACGGTCGGTTTGACGCGCTCTATCTGGGGAACTACGCCATCCTCCAGCTCAAGGACACACTCGCCCGGGTGGCCGGTGTCGGTGACATCACGATTTTCGGATACGAATACAGTCTGCGGGTTTGGTTGGATCCGGAGAAACTCGCCGCGCTCCAGCTCACGGCGGATGACGTGGTCGCGGCAATCCGCGAGCAGAACGTCCAGGTGGCGGCCGGCGTTGTCGGTGCTCCCCCCACCCCGCAGGGCACGGCCTTCCAATACACGGTCAACACCCAGGGCCGCCTCACCTCACCCGACGAATTCGAACAGATCGTCGTCAAACAGGGCGCCCGGGGCGAGATCGTCCGTCTCGGCGATGTCGGCCGCGCAGAACTCGGCGCACGGGACTACAGCATCGAAAGCACGCTGGACGGCCTGCCGACCGTCGGCATCGCCATTTACCAACAACCCGGAGGAAACGCCATCGCCACCGCCGAGGCGATCCGTTCGACGATGAAGGAAATGGCCGCGCGGTTCCCGGATGGCCTGGAGTATCGCATCGAATACGACACGACCGAGTTCGTTCAGGAATCCGTCAATTCGGTCATCCACACGCTCTTTGAAGCCATCGCGCTCGTCATCCTTGTCGTATTGGTTTTCCTGCAATCGTGGCGGGCGACATTGATTCCGTTGATTGCGGTTCCGGTTTCGCTGATCGGAACTTTCGCGGCCATGGCGGCCTTCGGGTTCTCGCTGAACAACATCTCGTTGTTCGGACTGGTCCTGGCGATCGGCATTGTCGTCGACGATGCGATCGTCGTGGTCGAAAACGTGGAGCGAAATTTGCACCTCGGCCTCGCGCCGAAAGAAGCCGCGCGAAAAGCCATGGACGAGGTTTTCGGAGCGATCATCGCGGTCGGTCTCGTGCTGATCGCCGTCTTCGTCCCGACCGCCTTCATCACAGGAATCTCCGGCGAATTCTACCGGCAGTTCGCGCTCACCATCGCGGTCTCCACGGCGATCTCGACATTCAACTCGCTGACGTTGAGCCCGGCGCTTGCCGCCGTTTTGTTGCAGCCCAAGGGCGCCCAACCCGACGTGGTCACCCGCGTTCTCAACGGCACGCTCGGATGGTTCTTCCGGGGATTCAATACCGCGTTCGAAAAGGCGACCGGCGGCTACTCCCGTTCGGTCGCGGGCATCGTCCGCCGGGCCGCGGCCGCCGGCGTGCTCTACATCGGGCTTCTGGCGCTGACCGGGTTCGGTTTCTGGACGACGCCGACCGGATTCATCCCGCAACAGGACAAAGGCTATTTGATTGCCAACGTGCAGCTTCCGGCGGCGGCATCCGTGGAACGCACCCGCCTTGTCTCGGCTGCGGCGGACGAGATCATCCGCGCCACGCCCGGTGTGGCCCACGCGCTCGTCATCAACGGCCTTTCGGTGGTTTCCGGATCCAACCTTCCAAACGCCGCGACGATTTTTGTCATTCTCGACGAATTCAGCCATCGCAAGTCGCCCGAGCTTTCCGCGACAGCAATCAGCGCCGCGCTCACAGGCCGGCTGGCCGGAATCCCCGAGGCGCTCACGGGCGTCTTTGGACCGCCTCCGGTGGATGGCCTGGGTTCGACGGGTGGTTTCCGCATGATGATCCAGGATCGCGGCGGAGCGGGATTTGATGCGTTGGAGGAAGCCACGCGGAATCTCGCTGCCGAGGCCTCGCGCCAGCCCGGTATCGCGGGGGCATTCACCAGCTTCGATGCCAACACGCCGCAGCTCTACGTCGACATCGACCGCGTGAAAGCGAAGGCGCTCAACGTCCCGCTCAGCAGCATTTTTTCCACGCTCCAGATCTCGCTGGGCTCCTCCTACGTCAACGACCTGACGCTTTTTGGGCGGTCCTACCAGGTCACCGCGCAGGCGGACTCGCGGTTTCGGGTCCTCCCGGAAGACATTCTCAAACTCCAGGCCCGAAGCAACACAGGGGCAATGGTCCCGCTGGCCACGCTGGCATCGGTTCGGGAGATTACGGCGCCTGCGAGCGTGCAGCGCTACAACCTTTACACCGCCGCGGACATCGTGGGTGCACCGGCTCCTGGCACGAGTTCCGGACAGGCCGTAACGATTATGGAAACGTTGGCCGACTCGAAACTCCCGCGGAGCATGGGCTTCGAGTGGACCGACCTCACGCTCCAGCAGATTCTGGCGGGGAACGTGGCACTCTTTGTGTTCCCCTTGTGCGTGTTCTTCGTCTTCCTCACGCTCGCCGCCCAATACGAGAGTTGGTCGCTGCCGTTGGCGATCATCCTCATTGTTCCAATGTGTCTCTTGTCCGCGATCGCCGGCGTCCTCATCCGCGGGCTCGACAATAACATCTTCACGCAGATTGGGTTTATCGTCCTCGTTGGTTTGGCATCGAAAAATGCCATCCTCATTGTCGAGTTCGCGCGCCAGTTGGAGCGCGAAGGCCGGACCGCCATCGAGGCGGCTGTCGAGGCCTGCCGGTTGCGGCTGCGGCCGATCTTGATGACTTCGTTCGCGTTCATCCTGGGCGTGGTCCCGCTCGTCCTCGCCTCGGGTCCGGGCTCGGAAATGCGCCAGGCGCTGGGCACCGCCGTCTTTGCCGGCATGCTGGGCGTCACATTTTTCGGCATCTTTTTGACACCCGTCTTCTACGTCCTGATCCGCCGGTTTGCGGCGGCGAAAGAAAAAGCCTAAGTCTCCGAAACTTGGGAGTCCCGACCCTGGCGGCCCCGCAGGCGAATCAGGATCGGCAGACCCGGATATTCCCACTCGTCCCGAATTCGTGCGCAGAGATAGTTCACGTAGCTGTCGGGAATCAACCGCGGATCGTTGACGAACAACACAAAATGCGGCGCGGGAATCGTGCCCGGTTGATTGGTCTGCGTGGCATAGAGGAGCTTGAAACGCCGGTTCGCGCGCGTTGGCGGTGGCTGGCGTTCCATCGCGGCGCGGAGCAGGCGGTTCAACTCGCCCGTCCCCGCCCGGCGCGTCGCGTGCTGACGGACTTTTTCGACCGTCGTGAACAGACGGCGGACATTGTCTCCGGTTTTGGCCGAGAGGATGACCACCGGCGCATAATCGAGGAAAAACAATTCACTCCGGATTCGCTCCGTGTGTTCGCGCAGGAGCTCGCGGTCGTGCCCGCCCGCGCCGACGATCAAATCCCACTTATTCAGCGCGATGACAGCCGGTTTTTTGGCCTTCTGGATCAGCCCGGCGATCTTCTTGTCCTGAGATGTGACCCCCGAGGTGGCATCGATGACGAGAATGTTCAGGTCCGCCCGGCCGATCGTTTTTTCCGAACGCATGACGCTGAACACTTCGACCGAGGTGTTGTGTTTCGAGCGATGACGGATTCCCGCCGTATCGCAAAGAACATATGGGCGGCCATCCCGCTCGGTTGCAATGTCCACGGCATCCCGCGTCGTGCCCGGGATGTCGCTGACGATGGTGCGTTTGTCCTCCAAAATCGCATTCACCAGCGATGACTTGCCGACGTTTGGCCGGCCGACCAAAGCAAGCTTCGGAGCCTCGCCGGATGGCACGGGTTCGCCATCGGATCCGGGTGGGAGCGTGCGTTCAATCAGGGCGACAAGCACGTCGATGCCGCGTCCGTGCGCCGCACTGACCCGCGACGAGAATTCGAAACCGAGCCGCTCAAATTCGAGCGCCCGCATTTCATGGCCTTCCGTATCCACTTTGTTGACGACCAGCACGACCGGCCGCCCGGACGATCGGATGAGCGATGCCAAATCCGCATCGAGCGGCGTCACGCCGTCAAATGCATCGACCACAAACAGAATCAAGTCGGCGCTTTCCATCGCGATGAACGCCGCCTCGCGTGTGTCCTCGGCAAAGTCCGGGTCCGGCTCGGCGCCGATCCCGCCCGTGTCGACGATCTCAAAAGGGAACCGCCCGAGCTTGCATACGGCCACAATCCGGTCGCGGGTCACGCCCGGCTGGTCGTGGACGATCGAGATGCGGCTGCCGGCGAGACGGTTGAAAAGGGCGGATTTGCCGACATTGGGCCGGCCGACAATGGCGACGTTGCGCATCAGGAAATCTTATTGTGGATGGTCGTGGTGGCGGAACTGCGCAATGCCGCGCACCACGTAGACGGCGCCGCTTGCGAGGGTGAATGCCCCTGCGACGTAAACAGAAAACAGGTAATGCGGCAACTGCAGCATCACCCACGCAATCGCCACCATCTGCGTCGCCGTTGCCGCCTTCCCGGTCCACGCCGGCGACACCTCGAGCTTGTGGTCGAGATGAAAAAGCACCGCACAACCGGTCAAGATCACCGCATCCCTCGCAATCACCAGGACCGGGAACCAAATCGGAAACGCGTAGGTCCAATTGCTGAGGCTCAGCGTGATGATCGCCGTGAGGAGCAATCCCTTGTCCGCAATGGGATCCAAGACGGCCCCAAGCCGCGACCGCTGCCCATACCGGCGCGCCACCCATCCGTCGAGTCCATCCGTCACCGACGCCAGCAGAAACGTCAAAATCGCCGCCCAACGCTGCCACTCGGCCGGCTCGCCATCCTCCGAACTCTTCCCGTAATACACGCAAAAAAGCACGAACACCGGGATCAGAAGGATCCGGGTGATGGTGATTTGGTTGGCGACGGTCACAAAGGCAGCCTACCGCAGCGGAGGCCGGGGCGAAACCGGATTCCTCCGACCGGAAAAAACTGTCTCTGGATTAATCCGGCACAACCCGCCATCATCCGCAGATGCTGGAAGCGATTGAAAAACTTCTCGCCCTGCAGGACAGGGACCAACGGATCAAAACATTCCGCGCGGAACTGGAGAACATCCCGGTGGAGAAGAAGGCCAAAGAACGCCTGCTCGCCGAAGCCGCGGCGAGGCTGGACGCGTCGCGCGCCCGCGCACGCGAGACCGAGGTCGCCAAGAAGAACCTCGAAGTCGAAGTCGCTTCCAAGCGCGACCAGATCGCCCGCTACCGCAACCAACAACTCCAGACGCGCAAGAACGAGGAATTTACCGCACTCGCCCACGAAATCGAAGCGGCCGAAAAAGCCATTTCCTCACTCGAAGACAAGGAACTCGAACTCATGGAGGAAGTTGAATCCCTCCGGCCACAAATCGAGGCCGCCGACAAGGCCTACCTCGAAGACAAAAAGAAAATCGAGTCCCAGTCCGTCGCCCTCGCCGAGAAGGAAAAGAACCTCAAGGACCGGATTGCCGAACTGGAAGCCTCCCGCAAGGAGGCCCTCGCCGGGGTTGATGAAGACCTGCTCGAACGCTACGAACGGTTGTTCAAATCCAAGAACGGCGCGGCGATCGTTCCCCTTGAACATGAGATCTGCATGGGATGCCACATGAAGGTAACGACCCAAACCGTCGTCGAGGTAAACGCTCAAAAAGCGGTCGTATCATGCCCGCAATGCGGCCGCATCCTTTACCCGCCGGCCTGACAGGCCGGCTCTAGGCCGCGCGCGCGATCAGGTTCGTCAGATAGGGAAGCAATTGCTTTTTGCGCGAAACAACGCCTTCCAAATCCCACGCAAAAGGGGCGACATCCGGGTAATCGATCAGCCGCGTGATGCTCTCGGACCCGCGGACAAGCAGGATCGAATTCTGCGTGTTCACGTCGGTGACGAGCAGGGCCGAGAAAAAGTAACCGTGCGAGGCGCGATACTTTTCCAATTCGTCGATGAGCCCCTGTTGTTTGTCGGCGAGCTGCGAAAAGCTCAGTTCCTCGATCTGTGAAACGCTGAAACGAATCCCGCGTTCGACATATTCTTTGCAGTCCGCCGTGATGACTTCCGGGGCTGTGAGCGTGAGCAACGGCGAGCCCACAGAAAAAATTTCACCGGCGAGGTCGGCAGGTTTGACTCCGGCCAGCGCCGAGAGTTCGTCCATGATCCGGCGGTCGGTTTCCGTCGTGGTCGGTGACGTCAAATTGAGCGTGTCGGAGATCAAACCGCACATCAGGATGCCCGCGACGTTCGGCGGGATCGGCACATCCGCCTGTTGGTAGCAACTGGCCACAATCGTACACGTTGAGCCGACCGGACGGTTCAGGAACAGGATGGGTTGATGCGTCGGCGCGACGCCGATCCGGTGGTGATCGAGAATTTCGACGATCGGAATCTCATCAGCTCCATGGACCGCCTGTGTGAGTTCGTTGTGGTCGACGAGGATCAACTGACGCGGCACGGGCTTGAGAAGATCGCTCTTCGACAGAATCCCGACCATGCAGCCATGTGTGTCCAACACCGGAAACGCAAATTGAGCCGACATTGCCACATCCGCCCGCGCTTCGCGCAACGGCATGTCGTCGGGCAAACTCGTGAAATCCGAATCCAGCATCTGGCTCGCCGCAACCGCCGAACGCGCGAGCAGAACGGTCGTCGCCGTGTCATACGGAGACGAAATCACAACGACCCCGCATTTCTTGGCCGCCTCGAGCACGGCCGGGCGCGCCGGAAAATTGTTTGTGATCAAAAGAGCGCGAACACCGGCTTCAATCGAGAGCTGTTGGATGTTCCAACGATCGCCGACGATCAGCACCGTGCTCGCGAGGTCCAATTCCCCCAGCCGCTTTTGGAATGTCGTCGTGTGCATGGCGGCCACGACGAGGTGGTGCGGACGCACCGAGAGGTCCTGGCTGCCAGCCAGCAACGTTCCATGCGTGGCCGCCCGGATGTCCTCAAGTGAGGCGTTCACAACCCGCGTGGAGGCGATTTTGTCCAGCGGCGGAAAGAGATACTGGCCCAATTTGAAACTCGATACGAGTCCCACACAGCGTCGCGCATCGTCAACGACCGGCAGACCGCGGAATTTCTTCTCTCCAATGCGCGTGATCGCCTCGTAAACCGGCGAGTCGACGTGGGCGCAAACAACATCGCGTTCCATCACGTCCTCGATCCGCGGCTGGACGTCCGAACAAAAGACCGGCGCCTCAAACCCGAAGCGGCGGAGGGCGTAGTCGATCCGCTCGTTGGTATTCCCGCAGCGTGCCGCCATCACATCCGCCGTCCCGGTGGCGCGCTTGAACTCGGCATACGCCAGCGCCGAGCAAATCGCATCCATGTCCGGATTGCGGTGGCCGATCACGATCGTTTTCATGGCCGGGGAAAATAGCGCCGATCCGCCGGATGCGAAGGAAAATCCCCCCGGGCCCTCCGGAGTGATTCCCGCTTGCCCGCCGGCGAAAACGCGGCAGATTCGTCGCCATGCCCAAGCTTGCCATCGTTTTCGGCGTTCTTCTTGACCTCCTCGGGACCGCGGCCTTCCTCGCCACCGGAGCCTCCCACTTCACTGCGCTCATCCCGGTTTTCTTTGGAACCCCGCTCATCATCTGCGGCATTCTCGCGCTCAGCCAGCCCGGGATCCGCAAGCACGTGATGCACGTCGCAGCTCTCTTCGGGCTGCTCGGCACCCTCGGCGGCCTCGGAATGGGACTCCCGAAACTCGGTGCCCTCCTTGCCGGCACCGCCGAGCGCCCGCTCGCCATCCAACTGCAGATCGCGATGGGTGTGCTTTCGCTCGTCTTTGTGATCCTCTGCGTGAAGTCGTTCATCGACGCCCGCCGCGCCGCGGCCAAAACAAGCGCCTGATCGCCCCTTGACATTCCGACCGGCGTAAAACATCGTTTTACGCATGATCAAGACCATTACCAAAGTCGGGAATTCGCACGGGATCATCTTTGACGCGGCTTTGCTGGACATGGCCCACCTGAAGCCGGGCGATCAGGTCAACGTCACCGTTCACGAAGGCGGATCGGTGATGCTGACCCCTGTGCGCACCGAGATTCCGCGGGAGGAAGTCTCGAAGGTCATCCGGGAAACGATGCGCGATTACGCCCGGACGATGAAGCGGCTCGCATGAGCGCCACGCCCGACGAATGCTTCCATCTGACCGTGGATATCGTGAAGGAGATCCACGCTGAGTCGCTCGTGCAGTTCGGCGGCTCCGACGGCATCCGCGAGCAGGCTCTCCTGGAATCAGCTGTCGCGGCTCCACAGGCGAGTTTCGGCGGACGTTCGCCTTATGGCGATCTGATCGAGGTCGGGGCGGCTTACCTTTTTTATCTTTGTCGCAATCACCCGTTCATCGACGGAAACAAGAGAACAGCGCTCGGAGCTTGTCTGGTCTTCCTGCGATTGAATGGAATCCAACCCCAACCAGATAGCGACGCTTGGGAGGCGCTCACGTTGGACGTCGCGGCGAGCCGGATCGACCGGGTGGAAACGACCCAGCGGCTGCGCGAGTTGGTCTGACGGTCAGGCGGTCAGCGCAAATCGCTCGGATCCGAGCAGGCCGGACTTCTCCAGGAAGTAATCGTAGCCGCCGGGGTAGGACGCGACTTGTCCGGCATTGATGTGCAGGACGCGGTTGGCGAGTTTTCGGAGGAAGTGAACGTCGTGTGAAATGAAGACCAGCGTGCCCTCGTAGGCTTCGAGTGCGAGGACCAGTGACTCGACCGTGTGGATGTCCAGGTGAGTCGTCGGCTCATCCATGAGGAGCAGGTTCGGCGGGTCGACGAGGAATTTGATCAAGTTGAGCCTCGTCTTCTCTCCGCCGCTGAGCACCGCCGTTTTCTTGTAGATCTCATCTTTCCGAAAAAGGAACGAGCCCAGGATGCTGCGGGCTTCGTCCTCCCGGATCTCGCCGTTGCTCGCGAGCACTTCCTCGAGCAGGGTCGCATTCGGGTCGAGCGTTGCGGACCGATGCTGACTGAAATAGCCGACCTTCGAGTTGCTCCCGTACCGCACCTCGCCCTTCTGGATCTCGACGACGCCGGCGAGGATTTTCAGGAGCGTGGATTTGCCGGCACCATTGGGGCCGACCAACGCCGTCCGCTCACCGCGTTCGATGATCAAATCGAGCCCTCGGTAAACCAAATGCTTCCCGTAGGCCATGTGAACGCCTTCCAGCGAAACCGCCCGTTGACCGCCACGTGGCGGCTGCGGAATCCGAAACCGGAACGGCTTCCGGGGCGCCTCCGGGCGTTCGATCTTTTCCATGCGCTCGATCTGCTTGAGTTTGCTCTGCGCCTGGGCGGCCTTTGACGAAACCGAACGGAACCGGTCTGCGAATTCCTGCAGCGACGCAATTTCCTTCTGCTGGTTTTTCCACGCCGCGAGCTGAATTTCATACTGCGCCTCGCGCTGATCCATGGCGGCGGAGTAGTTGCCGGCATATCGCACCAACCGACGGTTGTTGATCTCGTAGACCGTTTCGATGAGCTCGTCCATGAACTCGCGATCGTGCGAAATCAGCAGAACCGCACCGGAGTACGTCTTGAGATACTTTTGCAGCCACAAAAGCGACAGCAGGTCCAGGTGGTTCGTCGGCTCGTCCAGCAAAAGCAGGTCCGGCTCCATGACCAAAAGCCGGGCCAGGTGCGCACGCATCACCCATCCGCCACTCAGTTCCTTCGCCGGACGGTCAAAATCCGAATCGCGATAACCAAGGCCCGAGAGCATTTTCTTCGCCTTGGCCTCGACCTGGGGGTTCGTCAGGGCCTCATGCTTGGCGTGCGCCTCCAGATACTCGGCTTCCTCGATTCGCCCCTCCGCTTCCAGTTCCGCCAACCGCTTTTCGAGCGCCGGCACTTCGCCGGCCCGACCGGTGGCGATGTCCAAAGCCGTTTCGTCTCCCACCGCCTCGCCTTCCTGCGGCAGGTATCCGAGCATCGTCCACTCGTCGCGCTGGATCGTGCCGGCATCGGGTTCATCCCGCTTCAGGATCAGCGAGAACAAAGTGGATTTGCCGGCTCCATTCGGACCGATCAAGGCAACCCGCTCGCCGTAATTCACCTGGAGCGCGGCGTCCTCAAAAAGCACGCGCCCGCCCTGGCTCTTCTTCAATCCCCGGATGGTCAGCATTGCGCGACTCTACCGACCCGGTCCCGCGGTGTCCACGGCCTCCGGAAAAATCGTGCAGGCGGGCACCGGCATTGGCAGGATGCGACTCCCAAACGCGTCCACGCGCACATGCCGATCACACCGCTCCGCTCCAGCAACCCGGATCTCCGGAACTTCCCCGACTTCATGATTCTGGGCCCGCAGCGGACCGGCACCACGTGGCTGTATTTCAACCTGCACCTCCATCCGGAAATCCTCATGCACCGGATGAAAGAAACGTATTTTTTCAGCTCCGTGGGCAAACCCCCGCACCCGCGGTGTCCCTTTCAGACGCTGGAGGATTACCTCGAATCGTTCAACGAATCCGCCGGTGAAAAGTTGCGAAAACATTACACGAGCCTCCGAAAATCATTGACGCTTTATCGTCCGCGCATTCGCGGAGAGGCGTCCGCGTCGTATGCGTTGCTGGAGGACGAACTGATTGCGGAGATTGTGGGTTTCCGGCGGGATCTGAAGGGCATCCTGATGCTGCGGCATCCGGTGGAACGGGCGTGGTCGCACGCGAAGAAGACTCTGGTCCGGGACCGTTCGGAGAGCGCCCCAATCACGCTCGACGCATTCCGGGATTATCTCAAGAGCTCCGGCCAGCGCCAGCGGGCGGGTTATCGGGGGATGATCGAACGCTGGCGCAAGCATCTGCAGCCGGGACATCTCTACCTCGGTCGATACGACCGGATTGCCTCCGAACCGGCCGCCTTTCTCGCCGACATCGAACGTTTTCTCGGAGTCACCACGCGTGCGCTCTTCTTCAACCGCCACCTGACGATCAAACTCAATCCGACTTCTGATCTGGGCACTCCACCCGAAATCGAGACCTTTCTTCGGGAGTCCCTGGGACCAGATATCGATTCTTACGAAGAAATCGTCCGCGAGGTCGGAGACGGGAAGGCCGTCTAAACTACGCTAGACGATCAACATACAATCGCCGTAGCTGAAGAACCGGTAACGTTCTTCCACGGCCTTTGCGTAAGCCTCGAGAATCAACTCCCGACCCGCCATCGCGCTCACCAGCATGATCAAGGTTGAACACGGCAGATGGAAATTGGTCAGCAGGGCACCGACCCGCCTGAAGGCATACGGCGGATGAATGAAAATATCCGTCCGCCCCTCGCAGGCGCGCACGGGTCCATCCGGCTGGGATTCGAGAACGCGGGTGACCGTGGTTCCAATCGCCACCCGACGCTGGGCGGCATTCAGAGCATGGGCGGTTTCCGCAGGAATGATGAAGCGTTCTTCGTGCATCACGTGCTGGCGAACGTCATCGGTTTTGACCGGGAGGAACGTTCCGGCACCGACATGGAGTGTGAGAAAAACATGCGGAATGCGTGCAAGGACTTCCGGCGTGAAATGGAGCCCGGCCGTCGGAGCGGCGACCGAACCTTCGTTTTTTGCATAGACCGTCTGGTAGCGCTCGTCGTCCTCCTGCTCGGCCCGGCGATGGAAGTAAGGCGGCACCGGCATTTCGCCGTGCGCGGCGAGGTCAGGGTCCTCAGCGAATTCGAGGAGCCGCTCGCCCCCGGGCAGAATGGAAACCACACGAACCGTGGTTCCGCCAATCTCCACCTCGGCTTCCTCGCGAAACCGGCGCCCGGGCTTGACCATGGCCTTCCATGTCCGCGGAGCCGTGTTCTCCAAAAGCAGCACCTCGGTGCGGCCGTTCGCGCTGACCAGCCGCGCCCGGATCACCTTGGTATCATTCAAAACCACGAGGTCGCTCGGACGGATCACGTCCGGGAACTCGCGAAAGTGGCTGTGCGTGATGCGGCCGGACGCCCGGTCGACGATCATCATGCGCGACGCATCGCGCTTTTCCAACGGATGGGAGGCGATCAGTTCCTCCGGCAGATCATAATGATAGTCCGAGAGCTGGAAGGACATTACTCGACGCTGCCGTCCCGCCGCATTTTCCGGAATCCGCACCGCGCTGCGGCGGCCCCGACGAGGTCGGCGACACGGCGTTTGAGCCGCCACGCCCTCCCGAAAAGTACGACGACGAAGATCAGATAAGGCACCCAGAGCCACCAATCGATACCGGGCACGGTAAAATGCCGGTAGAGCAGTCCGCCAAGCAGGATCAAGTTGATCAGGAACGTGGTCGCGACCATGCGGGTGCCGAGGTGGACGCGCGTCAGACATTTCGGGCCGCCGTGATACTCGGTCACGGTCCGGATTTTTACGCCCCACCAGAAGCTGCCGTAAACTTGAACGTCCCATGTCTTCCAGCCGGTATCGGTCGAATAATTCCAGCCTTCGTCTTCAAGTGCCTGGACGACTTCCTGCAGAAGCCGCTCCCGTCCGAGCCCGTTTTCGCTCCAAAACCGGAGGTTCGTAATGCTGCCACGCGTGGGCGTGAAATCCTTCTCCGCGGTCGCAATGACCGCTGGTGGTGTGCGCTTGAACTTCAACCACGTGAAATAGCGTGCCCACCCACGGACGAGCGGCTGAGCAAGCGCCAGGAACGCCACAAGCAGGCGGGCGCGAACCGTGTCGTGTTTCGGCTCCAGCCGCGCATGAATCATGTAAGAAAGCGCCACCAGGAACGTTCCGCCGAACATGATATACGGAACAATCCGCAGGAACGGCAGTGGGATCGACACCGCAAATATGAACAGCGTAAGGGTCACCCACTCGATGCTGCTGAGATAAGCGGCGACGTCAGACTGCGGGGTGGGATAGATCGATTGGAACAAACCTTCGCCGAAAACGCCGTGGTAGATCACCGGCTTGTTAACAAGCCAGGTAAACCGGGGGGCACCGTAAATCTGCCCCTTCCATTTGGCGGTTCCGGTCGGTCCGAAGAATACAAGGTGCTGAAACCGGAGCATCGACTCCGCTTCGCCATAGCCCTCCTGTTGTTTCCGGAACGCCTGGAGCGTGAATCGCCGGTAGTGCCAGACGATTGCCGCCGGACTGAATGCGATGACTCCCCCGCTCTGCTGAAGGCGCCAGCAGAAATCCACATCATCCCCCGCTTTGCGATATTCCGGATCAAAGCCGCCCACCTGTTCGAACGCCCAGCGGTGGAAAGCCATGTTGCAGCCGGGAATGTGCTCGGCGACAACGTCCGTTAAAAGCACGTGACTGGGACCGCCAGGAGCGGCCGCCACACACGCCTGCACCCAGTTCTCCGCCGGGGGTGAAATATTTGGTCCACCCACCCCGGCGTAGTCGCCGCTGAGCAAAGTGCCGATGAGGTAATAGAGCCAGTCCGGATCCGCCATGCAGTCGCTGTCCGTGTAAACGATGACTTCGCCCTTGGCCGCGCGGGCGCCCACGTTGCGGGCATAGCTAAGTCCTTTGTTTTCCTGCCGGATGTTAACGATCCACGGGTGCCGCGCGGCAATCTCCTGCGTGTTGTCCTTCGAACCGTCGTCAACGAGGATGACTTCGTAGTCCGGGTAGTCGACGTGTTTGAGCGATTCCAGACATCGGTCGAGTGTCTTCGCGCCGTTGTAGGAACAAACCACCACCGACGCCTTCGGATACGATGGCAATTTCACCCGCGACGTCATCGATCCTTCGCCGGCGAAGAGTTTTTTGACCGTTTCGAACGCCGGCTTTTTCGACCGATCCCGCCGGACGAGTCCGAAGGCCCAGTCGAGGATCTCCTGGCCTCCGCGGAACCACTCGTCTGTCCACGCGTAAACGATCGTCCCGGCGAGACCGCCCCGGACGACGCTTTCGATGTGCCATCGCAGCATTTCCGCCTGTTCTTCCTCGGGATGGCGAATGGTATCCATGCCGAATTCGCCGAGGATGAGCGGTTTGTCGTCGGCAAGGTTTTGGAGACGTGCGAGATAGCGTTCAAAATCCTCCTGCCGGTGCAGGTAGACATTGAACGTCACAAAATCCGCGTTCTGTGGAAGCAGGTACTCGGTGGGCGGGTAACTCGCGTACGAGAAGAGCGCCCCGGGATCCGCGGCCCGGCCGAGATTAATCAGGTGCTCAACGAATTCCGTGACCTGCCGCGCACCCAGCCAGCGGACCATCGTGGTCGGGATTTCATTGCCCACGAGGTAGCCGAAGACCGCCGGATGTCCCGCGTTCCGGGACACACCGTCGATGATCGCCCGCTCGGCTTCCGCGCGCACTTTCCGGTCGCGAAGGAATTCGAGGTGCTCGGCCCAGGGGATCGATATGAGTGCACGGATCCCACGTTCCGCACACAGGTCCAGAAACCACTTCGGTGGAACGTAGTAGATACGCACGAGGTTCACGCCTGCCTCGGCCATCAGTTCCAGATCGCGTCTGGCCTTTTCGGGATTTCCAAAATGCTCGCCCTGGGCATCGGGAGAAAACGGCCCATAGGTCACCCCCTTGATGAAGAACTTCCGCTCTCCTTCGAAAAAGAACTTCGCGCGTACGCGTATCGGATCACTCACAGACCCTTCCGTTTATCACCCCCGCCCGTCCGAACGCAACCACGGCCGGGGCCAAAAGAGGATCGGATGGCCTGATGAGACCGCTGGAAATGAGGGGAATAAATCTTTTGAGGACGGTGTGGAGCAGGTTTATTGAGCCGGGATGGCTGGTGAAAATGCATTTGAGTCGATCTTCCGGGCCAAGATCCGGGCGCGAGAAGCCCGGGCCGAGTTGCTCGCGAGCCTGCTGTTCGCCGGCAGCATGCTGCTTTCGGTCATCACGCAAGTCGTGCTGGCCGATGCGGATGCGCTCCCGTTTTTCCCGGTCCTGCGTGTCTTCTTCTTTACGTTTCTTGGTGTGACCGCCGTTTTGAGCACACTTGCGTATCTTGGAATCTGGCATCCGTCTTTGTCATTTCTGAACGTCGCTGCGCAGAATTTCTATCTCGGCTTTTTCCTCTCGACCGCGGCGGCAACGGTCAACGCGGAATTCGCGCTGACGACAGCGGCGCCGATGTTTTTGGTTTTGGTCGTGTGTCTGACGGCGTTCCGGATGAACCCGTGGCTGAGCCTCTTTGCAGGTGCGGCAGGGTGTACAACAATGGTTGTCTCATACCTGGGTTTTATGGCGCCGACACTCACGCCGGAGGTTCTGGCGACGAACCCTGCAATGGCCTACCCGGCGGTGATCTCGCGCGCGATCGTGCTGTTGGCTGCGGGCGCTGCGTGCGCCATTGCGGCTGACACCATGCGCCGGCACCTTCAGGCCCGTTCGCGCGACGAGGATCGCATCGAACTCCTCGAGCGCACCTTCGGACGGCTCCTCGCTCCGGAAGTGGCCCGGAGGATCCTGGACAACGACGATTGGATGAAGCCCGAGCGCCGGGATGCCGTCGTCATGTTCGCCGACCTGAAAGGTTTTACGCATTTTGCGGAAAACCGTGATCCGGAGGAAGTGGCCGATTTGCTGAACGAATGCTGGACGCGTGCCGCGGCGATCGTCGAGGAACACGGCGGAGTCATCAACAAGTTCCTGGGGGACGGGTTTCTGGCACTCTTCGGTGTACCGGCCGATCATCAGAATCCGGAACTCGCCGCCGCGAACACCGCCGAGGCCCTCCAACAATCACTCACACCATTCCTGGAAAGTCACGGACTGGCGCTTTGCATCGGCATTCACGCGGGCCCGCTGATTTTCGGCGGCATCGGCTCGGAAAGCCGGTGCGAATTCACGGTCATCGGCACGACCGTCAATGTTGCCTCTCGCGTGGAATCCCTGAACCGCTCACTCGACACGCGAAGCCTGACGACATCGCCGGTTGCAGAAAAGCTGGGCGATTCCTGGAACGTTCACCACCGCGGCGAACATCAGGTCAAGGGGATCGGATCGAAGTTCGGCGTCTTTGAGATTCGAAAGGGCGACGCATGACCCCACGCTCCATCGATCACTTCCAAACACGGACATAATCCACGAGCAATTCGGCGGGGAAAATACTTTCGTCGATCCCGTGGGATCCTCCCCACGTTCCGCCGATGGCCAGGCTGATCAGGAGATACTGGGGTTCATCAAATGGCCATTCGACAGCCCCGTTTCCGGAGTTCTCAAACGCGAAAACCGGCTCGCCATCGAGAAACCAAGTGATCGTCCGGGGATCCCAGACAATGCCGAAGCGGTGAAATTGGTCGGCGGCATTCGGAACGTCCGCCTGCGTGCCTTTCTGGGTTTGCTTCACGTGGTTGAATGCATCCGTGTGAACGGTGAAATGGAAGCGATCCGGATCGAACCCGACATATTCCATGAGGTCGATCTCACCGCAAAGCGGCCAGCCCGATTGACGTCGCGATGTCCCCAATGTCCAAAGAGCAACCCACACGCCGCGGCCCTGCGGAACCTTGGCCCGAATCTCGACTTTGCCCTCCCGGAATGAATACCGCTCGTAAGTCATGAGACTCGCCGAAGTGATCGAGCCGTCCCCCTCGCGCCTGGCCGTGATCACCAGATGACCGTCTCGCAAGCAGGTGTTCTCCGGGCGGGCGGACGTGTAGACTTGCTCCTCCCGGTTGCGGATTTTTCCGACTTCATACTGCCACTTGCTCGGATCCGGCAGTCCTTCGCCATCAAAGTCGTCCGACCAATCGAGCGTCCAGCCGGCCGATTGATACCGAGAGCGTGCGGCATCCGGGTCGCGAACCGTCCCAACCGCCGAGCCTCCCAATCCGTCCGGCGAGGAAAAAAGTGGGGGCGGATTCATGATCATCTGGAGCAGAAGGGCCACCATCAAGCGCACATCGAACCGATAACGCAAGCGGCGAGTCGGCATCGCGCGAAGAGGGCTGCACCGCATCTCGGGCGCAGCTGGCGAACAGCCGGATTTCGGGGTTGCCCGTGGGCGGACACTCGGATTCACTGCGGCTCGTGACGACGTTCGCCCGCCTGTTTCTAAGCATCGCTTTCCTCGGTCTTCTTAATGCCTGCCGTACGCCGGCTCCCGATCCGGAGATTCCGCTCACGCTCAGAACCTTCCCGACCGCCTACGAGGAACGGGTGATTGCCGTTACCGATGCCAACCGCGACGGAACCGTCACGTTGGTCGAATGGGAATCTGCCGGCGGCAATCGCCGCAGCTTCGAGATCGCGGATGCCAACCGGGATGGCGCGGTGACGCGCACGGAACTTCGGCGCCTGGGATCAAATGCCCGCCTGTTTGACTTCACAAAGTCCTACGCCGACGTCAACAAAGACAGCCAACTCACGCCGCGCGAATTCCGCACGGCGAGCGGCGTTCGTGTGCTCCATTTGGACTTTTAGCGCCTGGTGGGGACATTTTCGGGTTGCGTGACGTCGATGTCCGGGCACGGTGATCGGGATGCGGACTCTTTGGATTTGGTTTTTGGCACTCGCGACGACCTTTGGTCAGGGCGACAGTTTTCCGCAGGCGCCGGCCGTGAATCTGCCAAAGCCCCCGCCGGATGCCCCCGAGCGGATCGAGATGACGCGCGTGCAGATCGTGCTCGATCGCTCCGGGTTCCGTCCGGGCAAGATTGACGGACTCGGCGGCGAATTCACCCAGCGCGCGGCAGACCGCTACGGGCAGGCCAACGGAATGCCCCTGGGATCGCGCATCGATACCTCGGCGATCCCGCAACCTTATCGCGAATACACGATTCGTGAGGACGACCTCGCCTGGGTTGGGCCACAGGCCTCCTCCCCGGCCGCGCAGGAAAAGTTGAAAGGCCTGAAATATGCCGACCTTTGGGAATTTGTGGCCGAGCGCTTTCACTGCGATCTCGGCTTTCTCAAGGAACTGAACCCGGGCGTCACGACACCCGAGCCCGGAACCGTGCTGCGCGTGCCGGATGTCGAAGAGTTTCGAATGGAGGACGTCTCGGTCCTGGAAAAGCAACGGCGCGAGGAAGAGAAAGCCCGCAAAGCGGCGGAAAAGGCTTACAAGGAATGGGAAGCCGCCCGGCAAAAGGCCGCGCAAGCCCCGCCTCCCGCTCCAGATGCGCCGCCCACCGCCACACCAGCCCCACCACCGCCAACCCCGAGTCCCACCCCGGAGCCGCCGAATCGCAAAGTCGTGCTTCTTCGAAAGGAACGGATTCTCGAAGTCCATGAGGACGGACGGCTCATTGCGTCGTTTCCGTGCACGCCCGGATCGGCGCGGGTTCCCGTGCCAACCGGCACTTGGAAAGTCACTGGAAACGTCCTGCTCCCCTACTACCGCTGGGACAAATCGGTTCTCGAGTCCGGGGTGCGAAGTGAAAACGCCTTCAACCTGCCGCCGGGGCCGAACAGCCCGGTCGGAATTGTCTGGATCGCCATCAACCGCCCGAGCGTTGGCATGCACGGAACGATGTGGCCCGATCAGATCGGCCGCAATGAAAGCAGCGGGTGCATCCGCCTCGCCAACTGGGATGCGTTTCTGCTCAGCCAGTTGGTGACCAAAGGCACGCCGGTCGAAGTGCCCGAGATCCCGGCTGACACCTAGCCTTCGCGGAACTTCCGCGGGTTGATCCGAAACTTCCGGACGCGCAACCCGAGGATGCGCTCGGTGAGTCCGAGTTGCCGTGCGGCTTGGGCAATGTTGCCGCGGGTGAGTTTCAGTTCCTCCAGGATCATCTCGCGCTCGAACGCGCCCAAGGCCGCCGCCAGTTTGGACTTGGGCTCAGTCGCAGTGGCCTCGGCCGTCTGCAGCGTGGGAGGCAGGTGGTATCCGTGGATGACGCCGTCGGTGGAAAGAAGCACGGCGCGTTCCATGCAGTTCTCGAGTTCGCGGACGTTTCCGGGCCAATGGTAACTCATCAGCATGTCAATCGCCGGCGTGGAGATGCGCATGACCGGCTTGCTATTGGCCTCACTGTATTTTTCGACAAAGAAATCCGCCAATGCGAGGATGTCGCTCTTTCGCTCGCGCAAGGGTGGAACGTAAATCGGAAACACGTTCAGGCGGTAATAGAGATCGAGCCGGAATTTCTCGGCCTGCATGTAATCCTCGAGTGCGCGGTTGGTCGCAGCGATCACGCGGACATCGCAGCGGAGCGTGGCAGCTCCTCCGACACGTTCGAATTCCCGTTCCTGCAAGATCCGGAGCAGTTTGGCCTGAACGCTGAGTGGCAACTCGCCGATTTCATCGAGGAAAATGGTCCCCCCATGGGCGAGTTCGAACCGGCCTTTGCGCATCGAGATCGCTCCGGTGAATGCCCCGCGTTCATGGCCAAAGAGCTCGCTTTCCACGATCGACTCTGGCAACGCCGCGCAGTTGACCTTCACGAGCGGCTTGTGAGCCCGCGGACTGCGCGCATGGATCGCATGGGCGACGAGTTCCTTGCCGACCCCACTCTCGCCGCGGATCAGGACGGTGGTCACGCTCCCGGCGACCTGTTCGATCGAATGGTAAACAATCTGCATCGCGCGCGAATTGCCGATGATGTTGTCCGGTTTGAAGTGCTTGCGGATCTGTTCCTGGAGGCGTTCGTTCTCCCGGCGGAGCGCCTCCATGTTCTCATGCGTCGTCTGCCGCAGGCGCGCGGCCTGCGCAATGAGCTGAGCCGTAACCGTGAGCAATCGCAGGTCGGCTTCCAACGCCGACGGTTCGCCGCTCCGCCGGTAGCCGCTCAACGTGCCCATTATCTCGGTTCCATGTGCGATCGGAACGCACAGAAAAGCGGTCGCACCGGGTCGTTGAAGCGACTGCCCATCGTAACCGTTGCAGGCAATGTGGAGGCTTTGGTTGCCAGACGCTTCGATGTCGGGAACGACGATCGGCCGGCCACTTTGAACGACCTGACCGATGACCCCCTCACCGAGGCGGATCCGCTCCGCGGCCATTTCCTCCGCCGAGAGGCCGAATGCCTCGTCAATCAAAAGGTCGCCCGTCTCTCGGTTCAAAATACGCACGGTTCCGCGATACAACCCGAGCGACTCCGCCATTTGCTTCAGGACCGGCTTGACGATCTCGCGCAGGTCCGGGCTTTGTTGAAGCGTTTGCGAAACGTTGAAAAGCACGCGCAGCTTCTCAACGACCCGGCACATCCGATCCGAATCCGGCTGAACGTCGTTTGCCGGGTCGCGCAAATCACAGTCCGGCGGACACTCGTCACCGCACGGTCCACCGGCCTGTCGTTGATCGCTCATCGCATTCCGTTCCAAGCAAATTCCGTTCCAAAGAAAGGACTTTACGCCTGGAAGCGACCGGCAATCATGAGCGGCTTGATGAGCGACAAAACTGCGATCTCCCCGCGTCGGGAGGAAGATTTTCCGGAGTGGTATCAACAGGTCATTCGTGCGGCCGATCTGGCCGAGAATTCCGAGGTTCGGGGCTGCATGGTGATCAAGCCGTGGGGGTACGCGCTCTGGGAGCGGATGCAGGGCGTGCTCGACCGCATGTTCAAGGACACGGGCCACCGGAACGCCTATTTCCCGTTGTTCATCCCGCTTTCATATCTGGAAAAGGAGGCTGCCCACGTCGAGGGATTCGCCAAGGAGTGCGCGGTCGTCACCCACCACCGGCTCGAAGCGCGGGATGGCAAACTGGTCCCCGCCGGCGAACTCACCGAACCGCTCGTCGTCCGCCCGACGTCCGAGACGATCATCGGCGCCGCCTACGCCCGCTGGGTAAAATCCTGGCGCGATCTCCCGATTCTCCTGAACCAATGGGCAAATGTCGTTCGCTGGGAAATGCGGCCGCGGCTTTTTCTCCGCACCGCGGAATTCCTCTGGCAGGAAGGCCACACGGCCCATGAGACGCGTGAGGAGGCTGAGGTCGAAACCATGAAAATGCTGCGCGTCTATGAATCCTTCGCCCGCGATTTTCTCGCGCTGCCGGTCTTCTGCGGCGAGAAGAGCGAGAGCGAACGCTTTCCGGGCGCGCTGCGGACATACTGCATCGAGGCCATGGTCCAGGACCGGAAAGCCATTCAAGCCGGGACCTCGCATTTCCTCGGACAAAACTTTTCCAAGGCCGCCGGGATCCAATTCCAGGGCCGCGACGGAGCGGTCGAGCATGCCTGGACGACGAGTTGGGGCGTGAGCACGCGCTTGATCGGCACGTTGATCATGGCGCACTCGGACGATGATGGACTCGTTCTGCCGCCGAAAATTGCTCCCGCCCATGTGGTGATCATCCCGATCACTCCGAAGGAAGACTCCAAGGCAGACGTCCTGAATGCCGCGGGCCAACTTGCTGCCGCGCTGCGCGGGCAGTCATTTGCCGGCGCACCAGTCGAGGTCGAGATCGATGCCCGCGATGTCGGCGGCGGCGTGAAGAGCTGGGAGTGGATCAAAAAGGGCATCCCCGTCCGCATCGAAATCGGCCCGCGTGATCTGGCGCAGGGCACGGCAGCCGTCTCGCGACGCGACCGCCCGCACAAAGAAAAAGAATTCGCCCCGGTTGCCGACCTTCCGGGACGCATCGCGGGCATCCTCGAAGACATCCAGGCCGGCCTCCTCGCGCGTGCCACCGAGTTCCGCGACCGGAACCTCATCCGAATCGATTCCAAGGAGGAATTCTACCGGTTCTTCACACCGTCCAATCCCAACAAACCGGAGATCCATGGCGGGTTTGCGCTCACCCACTGGAACGGGTCCGCGGCGGTGGAAGAGCAAATCAAAGCCGACCTGAAAGTCACGATCCGCTGCATCCCGTTCACCGAATCCCCCGAGCCGGGCACCTGCCCGTTCTCCGGAGAACCGAGCGCTCAGCGGGTGATCTGGGCCAAGAGCTATTAGCCCTGCCAAGAGAGCCGTCTTGGCAGCGCGTACGGGATTCGAACCCGTGCACCGGCCTTGAGAGGGCCGTGTCCTAACCCCTAGACGAACGCGCCGTGCGGGATATTGACGATACCATGGTGGCGGGCCGTGGCAAGAGGCGAAAAACCGCCGGTTTTCACCTGTGGCGCACAGGCGGGCGGTCTGCTTTATTGAAAACGTGACGGTTTATGTGAAAACATGGTGCCCTTGGTGCATCGATGCGCTCCAGTGGCTCAAAAGCCGCGGGATTGAACACCGTGTCGTTGACGTGATCGCGGACCCGGCCGGCTACGCACGAATGAGGAAAATTTCCGGCCAGTCCCTGACGCCGACCTTGGAGATGCCGGACGGCGCAGTGCTCGCCGATTTTGATGTCGTGCAGCTTGAGCATTTTCTGCAATCCCGCGAATGATTTCCGACTTGATGCTTGTGGTGGGTGTCGGCGTTCTTTCGGCGGCTCTCCGTTCGTTTCGGCAGGCCTTTCTGTTTCGGCTGGGCACTCTGGGGCTGGTGGCCACGTCGTTTCTGGCCGGCTGGTTGCTCGGCGGAAGCCTGATTCTGGGGGTCTTCTTCGCCGCGATGTGGTTCCTGCTTCCGTGGCTGGAGATCCTGACGCGCATCCGGCGCTTGCGCCTTCCATTGGACCGCCGACTCACTCCCAGCACGCCCCCGACGCGTGCGGTTTTTCCGCAGTTTTCGGAACTGAGCGACGAAATGGAGGCGGCAGGGTTTGTCTTCGTGGAAGACACGGCATGGTCCCACGAAGCGACACGTCAATTTTTTCGTGTGTTCCAGAACGCAGCCAGCCGGACAATTGCCGCGATCTGCTTCGTCGAGAAAAATGAATTTGCGTTTTACTACATCACATTCACGTCGCGGACCGCGGATGGGCGCACATTCCTGACATGGAACTATCCGTTTTCGTTCGGCCTTCGCCTGCCACCGGCGTATGCCTTGAACCGTGTGGACGGGGAAAAACCGATTCCTGATCTGGTGACGCTGCACGAGACGTTCCTCGCGGCGCACGGAATTGCTAGGCCGGATCTCCGCGACGTGCCGCCGGACGAAGTCACCGCGGACATGCAGCGGGAACTGAGAGCCCAACTGGATCATAATCTTGCCTGCGGTCTCCTCGTTAAGGACGGCCCGGAAATGATCCGCTACTCCGTCCGCGGCATGTTTTTCTTGTGGTTTCAGTTTCTCCGCGATTTCGTGCGGCTTTCATGAACATCGCGAAAGCCATCGATCACACGTTGCTCAAGCCGGATGCGACCGCCGACGACATTCGCCGCCTCTGCACAGAGGCGCGCGAATTCGGGTTCTTCAGCGTGTGCGTCAACAGTTCCTGGATCCGACTGGCCACTCGTGAGTTGGAGGGATCTGGTGTGGCCGTGGCAGCCGTGACGGGATTCCCGCTGGGAGCGATGAGCACGGCGGCAAAGGCTTTCGAAACGGAACAGGCGGTGCGCGATGGAGCGACCGAGATCGACACGGTCCTGCATGTGGGACGCCTCCGCGACGGCGATCGCGCCTATGTTCTCCATGATCTCCAAGCGGTGGTCCAAGCCGCCGGGCCGGCCCGCGTCAAGGTGATCTTGGAAACGTGTCTTCTCTCGGACGACCAAAAGCGGGAGGCGTGCGCGATCTCGGTGGAATCCGGTGCAGCCTTCGTCAAAACATCGACGGGTTTCAGCACCGGAGGCGCCACCCTCGAAGATGTTCGCTTGATGGTTGCTGCGGTGGCCGGACGTGCCGAGGTCAAGGCATCCGGAGGCATCCGCGATCTCGCCGCCGCTCAGGCGATGCTGGCGGCCGGAGCCACCCGCCTTGGCACATCAAACGGCATTGCCATTGTGCACGGCCAGCCGGTCAGCGGCGGATACTAAGTCGAAGACCGGCTCCCATTCCGCAGTCCGGCCTCATTCATCTGTTGCCGGAACCGGGCGAGGCTGGCCTCACCTTCCTCGGCGAAGTTCCCCCAGTGGCACTCGAGCGCCAGTTCTCCGCAATAATTCGAGCGGGCGAGCGCGGCGAGATAAGGAACAAGATCCTCGCCATGTTTCCCCGGAAACGAGCGCCCTTCCTTTTCGGCTGCATGGACATGATGAATGAGAGACGCGAATTTCTCGATCTCCGCTTCCGGCTCGCCGTCCTTCCGCATGTGATAAATGTCGGCCAAGAGACGAACCGATTTGTGGCCCGCCCGCTCCACCGCCTTGGCGCCTTCGCTTAGCGAGTTGATGAAATTGCATTCCCCGCGGTTAAGCGGCTCGACAACGAGCGTAACGCCTCGTTCTTCTGCGAGCGGCCCCAGACGGCGCAACAGTTCCACAAACTGATCCATGGCCGTTTCGAACGATGTTCCATCCGGACGCATCCTCGCGTTCCCGCTTCCAAAAACAATCGTCCGGATTCCGACTTCGCCCGCCCTCCGAAACGCCGTGCGGGCATATTCCAGAATCGGGTCGATTCGAACATCGGGCCCCACACACTGGAGCTCGCCCGGAAGGAAGCAATTCGCCGAACGCACCGGACGGGCAGACGAGCCGGCGGATGCCCGGTTCGGCTCAAACGCTCCATCGTCCGCCATCGGCACCAAGAAACCCTGGACATTCACCTCCAGGAAATCGAAAGGCAGGCTCGGAAGATTTTCAATGTCCTTTGGCGCGAAGCAAACGCCGACCGGCGGGAGATCAGGAGACGAGGTTTTCACGGATAAAATCAAAGCTGAGTTTCAGCGACTCGAATGGATCGCCGGGACAGACATCCTGTTCGACGATGAACCATTCGCAGCCGGATTTCTCGGCTGCAGCGACGATCGCCGGGAAGTTGAGATTTCCCCGGCCGATTTCCGCCATCACAGGCCCCTTGTCCTTTGTCATTCCATAATCCTTCATGTGCAAAAGCGGGAGACGGTTGCCAAGACGTCGACACCAGTCAACCGGGTCGCCCCCTCCGACTTGAACCCAGTAGGTGTCAATCTCCACCTTCAAATGTTCAGGTCGTGTGCCATCCAAAATCATTTCCATGACCAGTCGCCCATCGTGCCGAATCCATTCGGTCGCATGATTGTGATAGGTCAACGTCAGGCCTGCTCCGGCAAGCACCTGACCGGCATGCTCGAGACGGCCTGCGAGCGATCGCACTTGTGCGGGATCAGAGAGATCGACGCCACCGGGATAGGGATACGCGGTGTATCGGCAACCGAGCTTTTGGAGCCGCTCGACCACGCCCTCTGGGTTCTCCAGCACCGTCTGGCTCGGCTCGTGCGTCGCACAACAGACCAGACCCTCATCCCGCAGAATTTTCACAAGATCTTCCTCCGGAATCGGGCCCATGGCACTGATCTGAACCGCTTCATACCCGATCTCGCGGACTCGCCGCAGGGACTTCGCAATGTCCTCCGGGGTTTTGATAAAGTCACGGATCGTGAACAACTGAGCAGCAACCTGATGGATGTTCATAAGTGAGTTCGCTTAGGCCTGGAAAGAACGGGCAAAGTCATCGGCCGAGACGTCCACGACCTTTTTCTTGAACACAGACGATTGAATTCGCTGCTCCAATTCTCCGGCGTACTCGTCGGCATCCATCGGCAGTTCGACCGTGCGATCCCGGAAGGTCGACAAAAGCATGGCGTTTGCCAGTTCCACCGAGTTAAGCCCTTCAGCGGCCGGAGCAATCAACGGTTTCCCTTCCAGAATCGCATCCGCAAAATTCTGGAGAACCTCATTGTGTCCGCCGCTTTGACCGCTGATCGGAATCCTCACATCCCAAGTCTCCGGCCGCCCGAAGAGTTGATCCGTGGTTCGTCCATATTCGCTCATGGGAACTTCGTTTCTCTCAAGGTGGATGGCTCCATTCTGGAAGACCAGGCGGCCCCGCTCGACGGTGACCTCCATACGATTGGTGCCGGGTGCCTCTCCGGTGGAGGTGATGAAAATGCCCGTCGCCCCGTTGGGAAACTCCATCCACGCGGTGACTTCATCTTCGACTTCAATGTCATGATACTGACCGAAACGGCAGAATGCCCGGACCTTGGAGGGCATGCCAAAGAGCCACTGGAGCATGTCAAGATTGTGTGGACACTGGTTCATCAGCACTCCACCGCCCTCACCCGCCCACGTGGCTCTCCACGCCCCGCTCGAGTAGTAAATCGCACTGCGAAACCAATCCGTGACAATCCAGTTGATCCGCCGGATTTCCCCCAATTCGCCGCTCCGGATCAGATCACGCATCTTGAGATATCCACGGTTGGTCCGCTGGTTGAACATGGCTGCAAAAACCTGTTCCGGCCGCCGATGGGCCGCGACCAACGCAACCGCGTCCGCCTTGTGGACGGAGATCGGCTTTTCAACCATCACATGCAAGCCATTCTCCAGGGCGTCTATGCCGATGGTCGTATGATCGTAGTGCGGCGTGGCAATCAGAACGGCATCCACCTCGCCGGACCGAATCATCTCCCCGCTGGTCGCAAAGTGCCGGACTTGCTGGAAAGGCGCCATTTTTTCCGGCACCAGATCACACAGTGCGGCGAGCGAAAGCCCGCGGATTTTTCCGTCCAGAATACTCCGGGCATGAGCGCCCCCCATGTTTCCTACACCGACAATTCCTAGTCTAACTTCTTTCATTGAGAATGATATGATTGCAGAACGACGCATACGGCTTCTGCGGTCGGTTGAAAGGAAAAATTCCGTTCGGGAGCCAAGTCGAAGACACGTTTTTTAGACCATTCCCACGCTCCACGGCTCACTCGTAGCTACGTTCAAGACGGCCGATCCTCGTTGCATTTCGACAGATTTGCAAGTATCTGAGCTCAAGTCAATTACGTTGATCTTTCATGGCACGTTTGCACGCCATGTTTCTGAAGATTTCTTCATTGGATCCTTTTGCAGGTCCCAAAATGCCGGATTGTCGCTCCCTCCGGCCTGATGTGCGTCCTGAGCCCATCCTAGTGGTTACACCGGCTTGCCGTCGGAACCAGCAGATGAAACTGTCATATCGTGCAAATTCCTCCTGTTCCCCGTGTGTTGGTCCACTTTGCGGCTCCGGCCGGTCTTGCTGCTGTTTTTCTTTTGGCTTGCACGCTTCCGTCAGTCTCGGCGGCGGAATCGCTTGTCGTTCAACCGGAGGTGGAGAAGGTCAACGACGATGTGATGCGTCAGCTGGACGACAATGCCCTTGGTGGCGAGTACGTCATTCACCGTGGTGACTATCAGCCGCTCGCCAGCATTCGAGTCGAGGAGGTTGAGGGCGATCCCCTTGTGGTCTGGGCTCGCCTCCGCGGCGTTGCGGTTCAACTGAAAACCATTGTTGACGGCCAGCAGAAGGAAAGGAACTGGAGTTGGGCAAAACCCGCCGATTGGACATGGGTGAAACTCGGATCGGTTCCACGCGCGGACGCCGGCGAGGCGTTCCTGATCATCCGCGGCCCCGGTGCGAAAGAAAATGCCGGACTCGACGCCGTCTTGGTGACCTCGGATGGTCAACTCGATCCCTCGGCGCTTTCGCCCGAGGAACTGGAAAAGCTCCAAGGCGAATAAGGCCGCCTCCGTTCCATGCGCCCCCCTGATGCCATCCTTTCCACAGGTCGTCTTTCGGCCTTCTCGCTGACCGAGGTGCTTGTGGTTGCGGCCATTGTTGGAGTTTTGGCCGCATTGGCGATGCCTCTCTCATCACGCGCCCGGCAGAGCGCCAATGAGGCAAAAGCCACCCATAATCTCCGCCAACTTGGGGCGTTGATTCAGGGATACGTGGCGGAGAACCAATTCTACCCACCGGCGACCGACGGGGTCACGTGGCGCGGGAGTTGGGCGGACGCGATTTCTCCGTACGCGGGCCATGACAGTTGGTGGGGAAGCGATCCGGTGCCGGTCATTGACTCGCCTGCCAAAAAAGTGCGGACCAAAAAGACCGATCGGGCGTTCATTGCCAATCCCGCCATTATGCAAGACGTCCGCTATGGCGGCGGACAGTTGATTCCGCCGGCCCGTGTTCGACGCCTCTCCGAAGTGATCCTCCTGGCGGACGGTGTGCAGAACTCATCCAACGGAAGGGTGGCCGACCACATGTGGCAGATGCCGGGAGTTTACGACACCAATCCTGCAAACGCCGACCGGCTTGTTCCGGCGACAGAAAATCTGGACAACGGAACGGCGAAAATCCGGTTCCGAAACTCCGGAAACACCGCCCTTGCCCTGTTTGCCGACGGCCACGTTGACCGGAAGAAAAACGGCGAGATCAAATATCGCAATTTCTCAATTGCGTACTGACGACGGTCTTCCGTCGCCCCTTTTTTATGCCAAAAACTCCCATCGCTGCGCTGGCTTTCGCCGGTGTGTTCCTAAGCTGTCCCGTCGACCCTTTGCATGCGGCACCCTCCCCGGGTCCAGCCGGCGCTCCGTCAGCCGAGACAGCCGTCATTCAAGCGTTGCCTGTCGAGCCGGAAAACGAAGCCTCGTCCCCAACCGGCGCGATCCGGATCCAGGTCGACTGGAGCACGGTCCGCTACCAGACAACCGAGCGGCTTTTCTCGGTGGCCGGATTCCAGGCCGGCAATCCTGAGGTGGTGTCCAGAGACGCCTATCGCAAGGGTCTGGAACACATGGGCATTGGGAGTCTCCGATACCATTCGGCGGAGAGCATGCGGGATGTATCCGAGTCACCGAATGGCTGGCTCGACCGTACCAACCAAACCTGGGCAGCCGACCGGATTCGAACCGCCGTCGCCGGCTGGAATCCGCCCGGGGTTCAAAAATCCATTAACATCATCGGCTGGCCGGCTTGGATGGACACAGACAAGAACGGCTACCTGGATGACAATCAAACGGACGCCTTTGCCGCGTTTTGTGCAGAAATGGTCCGTCTGGTGAATACCGAGGCGAAGCTGGGAATCCCTTATTTCGAGATTACCAACGAGAAAGACGGCCTCTATTGGATCGATCCTCAGCGCCAGGGAAAGCCCCATCGCATTGACGAACTGGCAGATATTTACCTCCGCGCGGCGCGCGCCATGAAAAAGGAAGATCCGGGTCTGAAAACCGGGGGGCCGGCGGCACAGCGACCCGACCGAAATGAGCCGTTGCTCGCATGGGCCAAGGCGGTTCTTCCTGAACTCGATTTCCTCTCCGTTCATATGTATGCCAGTGGCGATCCGGCAGATCCCGACATTCACATCTGGGATCGGACCGAGGCCATGGGACGGGCCACCCGGCAACTTCGCAAGGCTTTGGACGAGATGAGCCCGGACCGGCACATCGAACTTCACGTCAACGAATACAACATCAGCTGGACGTGGAAGACCCGCGAGGTTCGAATGACCAATCATATCGGAGGGGTTTTCGACGCGTTGGCCATGGTGGAAATGGCGGAGGGCGGCGCCGACGTCATCCAGGCTTGGAACGAGTGCGACGGCATTTACGGGAAGATGGATAACGAACATCGGCTTCGTTCGGGAGCCCATGTTTTGCACCTTTTCAACCGTTTCCTCGTCGGCGATGTGGTTGCCTCGACGTCCGGCCGCAAGCGTCAGGTGGTGCCTTATGCCGTTCGCGGAAAAAACGGCGAATCCATCCTGTTGATCAATCGCACGGATCGATCCCGGACAGTGGTGCTGACGCAGGCCATCCCACCGATCGCAAACGGAAAAATCCTTCAATTCCAGGTGGACGCAAACGGGTTTAATCCAGATGGCGTTCCCCTCACTTCATGGCCGGCTACTTTGGACCTGTCACCCGCTTCCGTGACCCTCCTGAACGTTTCTCCCGGATCATAAACAATGTGGGTTTTCAGCCGCAAGCGGCGGGGGCCGGGCCTTGCTGACATCCCTCGGTAATCGTGAGGCTCCGAGAATGTCATCTTACCAGCCGTCGCATCCGAACGGCACTTCTTTGGCCCGCTTTGCGTTCGGCGACGGAGAGGTCAGGATCGATCGATCCGACGGAGCTCCGGTCGGTTTCTTCAATGCGCGGCAGCCGAATCTTCGCTTTCTGCTCGGGGAAGCCGAGGCGTGGCATTATGCCCCGATGCGCTGGGGCAAGGGGTTCCTGATTGCGAACGGATGCGGCCGACGATGGGACCATCCGGAATTCCTCCAATTCGACAAACAAGGTGTAACCTGTCGGTTTGCCGTCAATGAACACCTCTTGTTGAGTGTTCGCCGCGAGACAACCGGTCTGACCTGGCGGGAAACCTATACACTCCACAACCACGCCTCCTCGCCGCTCGTGTTGGGTTCGCTCGGCGTGTCCACCCCGTTTCGCGATATCTATCCATCCGCACGCGAGGCGTTGACGGCCTGCTGTCATGCGCACATCTGGACCGGAGGCGCCCATTCCTGGGTTTGGGCGCTACCGATGAGCGGAGGAGACCCGGGCCTTGGCCTCGCCCTGACAGAAGGCGAACTATGGGCTTATTCGATCGAGTCCAGACACCAATGGACCGGCTCGAACGTGCGCGGCCACATCTTCCTTCATTTGACCGACCATTGCCGATCCCCGCTCGCCTTCGGAGGCCAACCGGAAATCACACTGGCCGCCCACGAGTCGATGACATGGGCCTGGGAACTCGGATGGTATCGCGACTTTTCCTCGTTCGAATCGGACGCCTTGCGTCCTCCCATGCGCAGCGCCCGCCTCGCCACCGAAGTCGACAATCCGCTGGTTTTGGAACTGGCACCGACCGCTGTGATTGATCGCCGCGCGACAGCAGTTGCCCTGCGCGAGCGGGAGGGTCTTGTCTCGCTCAAGTCGGACGTTCCCGGAGTTCATCACGTGGATTTTGCCGAGGCCCGCGGCCGCTCCCGCGCCGCCATTCTCGTTCATCAACCTCTCCAGCGTCTCGTCGAAAGCCGGATTCATTACATCCTGTCCCACCAGGTCGGGACCGCCGCCGGGGCCGATGACGAGCACGCCGGTGCGTTCCTCCCCGTCGACTCCAGAAATGGTCTTCCGATCGTCGCGGCCGGTTGGATGGATTGGTCCGACGGACGCGAGCGGATCGCCATGCCGATTCTCCTGCAAACGGCCCGCCGGTTGGGATGGGCTGAAGCCGCCGCCGTGGACGAGGCGACCGCGAAATTCGGGGACTTCGCGCGGAGGCATCTCCTGCGGCCGGATGGAACGCTGCGCGACAGCTCGCGCGAACAAACACCCAACCGGCTCTACAACTATCCCTGGTTGGCGGAGTTCTTCCTCAACGAATACGACCTGCGCGGCTGCGAGCGCGATCTCCGGCATTCCGCACGCATTCTTCACGAATACTACGCCCGCGGCGGGGCGAAGTTCCTCGCGTTTCTTGAACCCGCCGAGCGCCTCGTCAACACCCTCCGCCGCGCCGGATTATTCGACGAGGCCGAACTTTTGGTGAACCGAATCTTGTTCCACGCCGAGACGTTCGTATCGCTCGGCCAAGACCTCCCCGGCCACGAAGTGCGCTACGAACAGTCCATGGTCGCTCCCCTCGTCTTGCTCCTTCAAATGGCCGGTCGACTGGCGCGTACTGATCAGTTCCGGTCATCGATCGATGAGCGGTTGAGGTGGCTTCAGGCGTTCGAGGGCGACCAGCCACATGCACGCCTGCGCCACATTGCCATCCGACATTGGGACGGCTTTTGGTTCGGCATTCGCCGCCAATGGGGCGATGTGTTTCCGCATTATTGGTCCGTATTGAGCGCCGCGGCCTACGCCGGACAGGCGCGCGACCTCATCGCACGCGGGGAAAACCTGGATGAAGCCGGGCGATTGCGCCGCCGTGCCGAAGCCATCTTCCTTGCCAATCTGGCCTCGTTCTACCCCAACGGCGCCGCCACCTGCGCTTTCGTCTTTCCGAGTTGTGTGGACGGACAGCCCGCCCACGCTGACGATCCCATGGCGAACGATCAAGACTGGGCACTGGTCTGGTTTCTCCGGTACCTCGATGTTCTTCGTCCACTGCGGATTCCCGAAGTCAGGGAAGCTGCCGTTCCCTAGGGACGTGTGTCGAAGGCCGATTCACGTGCTTTCACAACATGGCTGCCCGGTTGGTGCCGGCTTACGCTGTCCTCGTCATGAGAAACCCCTCGTTATTCCATACCATGAAACAAAACCTCCTCTTCGCCGGATTACTCTCGGTCGTGCTCGCCGCACCGATCCAGACATCGGCTCAGGTGATCGTCAACTCGTCGGCCGTGTCCGGAGCGTTACCCACGCAGGATTCGAGTTACGTCGCTTACTTCTACGTCAACACGGCCAGCACCTGGGACCGAGCCGTCAGGAGCAACCGCAACAACACGCAGTCGTTCACGTTGAGTCAGACCGGAGAGTTCTATCTCGACTCTCTCTTCATCCAGACGCGATTTGGGGGAACAGAGAGCTTCCAACTCCGATTGGTCAATCTCGGAGCGGCCTCGTCGTTCAATCCCAACAACGCTGGCCCGACGACGGGTGGGACCGATCTGTTTTCCCCGGTAACCATCACAACCGATGCCGTCAATGGCGGATATCTCCGCTTCGACTTCACCGGAACCCCCGTCGTGCTCAACTCAGCGAACGCTTACGCGATCATCGCGAACAATACCACCGGTACGCAGGCGTTTTCCTGGTGGGTAAGCAACAGCACGAACGCCGGGAGCAACCCGAATCCCACGCCATACGCCGGCGGGTTCTATTTTGACTCGCAAAGCTCGACGGTGAACGGTCTTGACGGTGGATTTGCCGTCAAGGTCTCTCCCGTTCCGGAGCCGGGAACCGTTGCGTTGGCAACTGCCGGCCTCGGTGCGCTTCTCCTGTTCCGCCGGCGCCGACCCAAGGCCTGCTAGGCCTTTTCCGTTGGGATCTCTCATCGAGCGATGTTCCCCGCGGCTGGGTAAACCGGCCGCGGGACTTCTGCGTTTCGTGCAAAGGGAGTCCAACGGTCGCTGCGTGCTTTGACAGCCATTCACTCCCTTCGAGAGCCGTTATCTTCGAGAGCCGTTATGAATCTCCTTCTCCGCCGGCGAGTACGAGACTGACGGCCAGCAGGCCCAAGGTTGACCCGGACCGCGGATCAGACACGATTCGAATGGAACGAAGCGCACGCGAAGGCTCGGGGTTTCGCCATTCCATCGTGTAAAGGTATTGCGCCATATCGCCGACATGGTCTGCAGGCGTGATGTTGGCGTGCCGGGCCGCAGGACGGGCGATTTGCTGGTGGCCAAAATACCAATCCTGGATATTCGCCGGACGACCATCGGCCTCGTCGGGGTGGGCGAAGGCAAGTCCATAGATACTCTCCGTGTGCACCGACCCGTCGGACAACACAAATTCATAGCGGGCAAAGGGCCCGGGCGCATCCACCCATCCCGCGGCGTGGAGGACGTAAACGTGATGGACCCGCCGCTGGATGCCCAGACGGATTTCACCCGGCAACGTGAGTCCGGTCGAATCATTCTCCATGCGATCCGACCGAAAGAGCACGAACGACGGCCCTTGTGTCTCCGGAAGAATACGGAACCGGGCCCCGTGAAGCGTGACAGCGCCCGCCCGAAGTCCCGTCAACGGCAAATCACCAAACCAGGGACGATCACCCTGCGAAAACCGCGAATTCGCCCACCGGCCCAATGGGACGTGCAGCCATCGGGAGCGCGGACAGGCAGACGCCGCCGCATAGGACTCCGATTTCGCAACGGGCACCGGCATTCGCCCGGGCGCGGAGCGTGCGCTGACCATTAGCGGACGCTCCTGACGTCTGTAGGCGCTGGGGGAAGATCCCAGAATCTCTTCGAACGCGCTGCGGAACGCCCTTTCGCTTTGGTATCCCACCTGTTCCGCCACATAAGAGATCGTGTCGTTGCTGCCGCGCAGGCGTTGCGCCGCCTCATGAATGCGAATCCAGCGCACCCTCTCCATCGGCGCGCACCCCAGTTCAGCATGGCAGAGTCTGCGGAGATGCTCGGTGCTCACGCTGATGATCCGAGCGAGCGATTCGTTCGTCCATTCGGAGGCGGGCTCCTGCGAAACCCGGGCCCATACGGGCTGCAAGCGCGAATGAGTCTGGTGGGGATTCATCGCGCGGCGGATCTTGGAATTGATGATCTCGAGAATCAGCGTGATCACCGCCACGTCGCCATCTCCGAAATGCTCCGTATAAACCGATGAGAGCAGGTTCGCAAGCGATTGAGCGTGTATGCTCACATGCAGGATGTTTTCCTTCGCCCAGCCGGTGGGGAATCGCGAATAGCAAATCGCCCATGCACGGAAGTCTCGCCCGGCATCGGTTATCTCAACCTCCGAGCCCTTGTGAACGAAAAGCACGCTGCCGGCCGTCACGTCAAAGGGACGGCCGTTGATCAACGCACGCATCTCGCCCGAATGGCAGAGAAGCGCCAGAAACACGCCCCGTTCCAAAGCGCCACCCGAATAGGGCGGAACGGCTTCAACTTCGATGATTTCGGAAACTCCCGCTGACGAAAGGGCCTCGCACCCATTGACGCGGAGGACCCGCTCGACCGAGCCTTGGCTGATAACCCGGCCCGGAGATCGACCAATAGGGGGCATCAACCAAAATTAGGTAACATGCCCGGCCGGCGCAATCAGTATTGCACGGCCGTCCCCCGGCTCAGGCCTCAGCCGCAGGGACCTGCAGAAATGCAGGGTCGGTATCGACGGCGTTTCGCTTGTGGAAACCCGGCCCTTTTCGCCCGACCGATCCATTATGATCCTTCCAACGCCATCTTAGGAAATCCAAAGCGCGACAGGGAGATGTTCCTCATAGTCGAAGGATTTGCGCGCTTGAGCCGCGGTGCCCATGCCTCCAATGCACAAAAAGCGGCTGAAAACGTTCACCGGTGACAGGCCCAACACCAGCCGAATTCGGTGGGTTCCATGCCTCGCAGCCGGGGCTTCCGTCATGCGAGCATGAATGTCACCTCGCAGCTCGCTGTCTGCGACCGAACTCCAACCAGCAGTTCCATGACACCAGACCATGCGCCGATCCGTTTCGCAATCCGCGATGGTTGCTTCGTGCTGGACGGTCGTCCGTTTGTGATCCGCTGCGGCGAGATCCATTGCGCCCGGGTCCCCCGCGATTACTGGCAGCACCGGCTCGAGGCGTTGCGGGCGATGGGCCTCAATACCGTTTGTCTCTACCTCTTCTGGAACTATCACGAGGGAACTCCCGGGGTCTTCGACTTCCAGGGGGAACGCGATGTCGCGGAGTTCTGCAAGATCGCGCAGAAGCTGGGCCTTTGGGTCATCTTGCGCCCCGGCCCGTATGCGTGCGCCGAGTGGGATTTCGGAGGCCTGCCGGCGTGGTTGTTGAAGGATCCGGCGATGCAACTGCGAAGCTCGTACCCCGGCTTCCTGACGCCGGCCGTGCGATGGCTGGAGGAGGTCGGACGCGAACTGGCTGCGCTTCAAATCACGCGCGGCGGCAACATTCTCCTCGTGCAGGTTGAGAACGAATACGGTGCGTTTGGGAACGACAAAACGTACCTCCGGACGTTGAAGGAAGCAATCCGTGCCGCCGGGTTCGACGTCCCGTTGATTCGTTGCGATTGGGCGAACCTCGCACAGATCGTGCCGGGCGAGTTTGATCCGGAGGTGGCGATGGTGGCGAATTTCGGGTCCAAGGCCCGGGAGAACATCTCCACTGTTGCCAAGTCGTATCCGACAAGCCCGAGGATGTGCGGAGAGTTCTGGATGGGATGGTTCGACTGGTTTGGCCACCCGCGAAATGGCCGCACCGCAGAGGACGGCCGGATGCACCTCCCGGACCTCCAGTGGATGTTGGAAAACGATGTGTCATTCAGCCTCTACATGTTTCACGGCGGCACTAAGTTCGGATTCACGGCCGGCGCAAACGGGGACGGAGGCCGGTACGACCCCTATCCCACGAGCTATGACTTCTTTGCCCCGCTCGACGAACAGGGTCGCCCCCGTCCGAAGTTCTTTCTGTTCCGCGATGCCATCGCCCGCTCGACCGGGGAGACGTTTCCTGAGCCGCCTCCACCGATCCCAGTTACAAAGATTCCTGAGTTCCAGCCGGATTCGTTTGCCCCGTTCCTTCCCACCGGTGAGTCGGGCGAGAAATTCTTGTCACCGCCGACGATGGAGGCTCTCGGTCAATCGTTGGGATGTTTGCTGTATCGCACGGACCTGCACGGGCGGGCTGCCGGCACGGCCGAACTGCGGCTCGTCGAAGTTCACGATTTTGCCTGGGTTTTCGTGAACGGCTTATTGGTCGGCACGATGGACCGCCACCGGGGCATCCATTCGGTGGAGTTGACAATTCCGGCTGGGGGACCCGCCAATTTGGAAATTCTCGTCGAGGCGATGGGGCACATGAACTTCGGCGCAGCCATGAACGACGACCGAAAGGGCATCACCCGCCGGGTGGAGTTTGGTCATCTCACCCTTTTCAACTGGGAGATCTTCAGATTGCCCCTCGATGGAGCGCAGTTGACCGGCCTTCGGTTTTCAGAACTCCCGATCCCGGCCGGGCGTCCCGCGTTTTTCCGCGGCCAGTTCCGGCCGGAGGGTCCCGGAGACACATGGCCTGACATGGGTGATTGGGGCAAGGGTTACGTATGGGTTAACGGGAGACTCCTCGGACGCTATTGGCGGATCGGACCACAGCAGACGCTCTATCTGCCAGGTACATGGCTTCGTCCCGACACGGACAACGACATCGTCGTTCTCGATTTCCACAATGCATTCCCCGAAAGGCCTCGCCTCCGGGGGCTGACGGAGCCGGTTCTTGATGAGGTTCGTCCGTATGCGTTTCCGGAGCAGCCGGCTGATTGAATGGGCTCACGGCCGGAAGTGCGTTGGCGGCCGATCTGGGTGGAACAGGTTACTTGCACAGCGGGGTCGGGAATCCGATTCTTTGAAATGCCTTCCGTCGCAACCGCTGCTTACCGCGCTTCAGTTCTTGGAGCACTGCTCGCCTCGAGCCCGGTCTTGACCGGGCAGGAAAAGGACACCACTGCCATCTATGAGTCATTTCCGGCGGATCGGTTTCCGATCGGTTCCAGTCCGGACGGAGTTGGGGAATCCGGCTCCGGGTTTTCATCTCCCTGGACATTTACGGCTGATGGCGAGGGCGCGTTTGTTGAAATCATTGCCGGGCTGGAGATGCCCGGACTCCGGACCGAGGGAGCGGCTGTCTTGATCACGGCCGAAGAGGCAGGCGGCCCAACGCGCGCCCGCCTCGAGCGGAGAATTTCCGGCGAGACTCCGCCGAACGGCTCGCTGTGGGGATCATTTGTGGTCCAGCAAATGAGCGAAAAATACCTGACCGGCGGGGACGGGCGGTTCACTGTGACCGGCGTGCGTTTCGGCGAGAAGGACCGGGAGTTCTTTGTTACGCCAAAGAACGGCTCCGCTTGGAAACAAGCATTCTCGGCGGAGGCGGGCCTTTTCAAGGAGCCGACCGTCAGTGAGGAATTCGATCTTCCACCCGGTACTCCCCATCTCGTCGTGGTGGCCTTCGAAAACATCAACTTTGGATCCTACACGTCCAACGAGGCGCAAGTGACGCTCTGGATTCTCTCGCCGGAGGATGTGGCGGCTTTGGGCGGGCAGGTGACCGTTGCAGCACTCGATCAGCACCACCGACTCCGCGTGCAGAAAGCGGTTACTTCAAAATGGGGTGTCGGCGGACTCGAACCCAACATGCCATTCCGGCTGATCGTCGAGCAGGGCACGGCGGCCTTTGATGAAATTCGCTGGGGCTCCTCCCTCAAGGATGTTCTGGTTCTCGCTCCGGCAGCGCCTTGAAACTGTCGCCCAAAGCATTCGGCACCGGATACGGCCGGTCCCGACCAAATCTTTGCCACGGCTGCCTGCCAGACGCGCGAGCGCGATTCATGTCTCCCCTCAGCGGGATCGCCGGTAAAGGCCGGGGAGAGCAGCGGCGGCCTCATAGTCGGCAAGGGCTTGCGAGTATTCAGGAGGCAACGTGAGTTCGGGCGGTTGTTTCACAGCCCGAATCCGAAAGTAGCCGTTCGGAGTTTCATAAGCGACGAGGTCCCGGCTCTCGGAATGGATCCAAGCCGTGAGGGCGAGCGACAGTTCGTCGGCCGGACGGCGGTAAACATGACAGGCGATCCCTTCGCGGGATTCGGTTCCAATGAAAGTCACGCGGTCGATCCACGAAAGGTCAAAAGCGGTCGCCAACGGCTCGGCAAACGGAATGACAACCGGCCCATCACCGGCGCGTTTGATCTGGAAGCGCTCGGTGAACCATTCGTCCTGCGTCGACCCATCGCTCCAGGTCCAGGTGCGCCGGGCGAGTTTCTGGTTGCGGATCTCGGTAACTCGGACGAGTCGGCGCGAACCCTCGAGTTCACGACGTTGGTCGGAGGTCAGTTTGGCGAGAATTTCCGTCGGGCGAGAAACGTCGGCTTCAATGAGGACGGCGGCAGGAAAGGGCTTGTAAAAGGGCGGCTCCGGCTGCGCACAGGCAATGCCGGCGGCCAGGAGCACAACGGCAGCAACTCTCTTATTCATCGACGGCCTCCCATTGGGATTCGATGACCTCCCCGGTCCACCGGTCAATGGCAACGTGCAGCCAGTAGCGCCTTTGGCCCTCGACCATGAAATCCTGGATCGTGCGGGAGGCCGGAGTGTATCGGCCGGACTGGACGACCAGGTCAATGAGAAGATTCCATGTGCGCGCGTTTCCGATTTCTCCAAGGGCGCGAACGACGGCTTCCCGTCGATGCTTGTTAATCGGATAGGTGGTGTCCGACATCTGACTGGAACGGTTGGCGAGGAACTGAGTGACAATGGCAGACTTCGAAACGTAGGGGGTGTTCCCGAGCGAGCCGGCCGCGAGAAAATCATCCGCCACCGCGGCGGCCGCCGCCGGGGAGATCGGATCATGGACCAACTCGCGGCGTGAAACGTTTTGGATGACCGCCTGGATGACCTCAGTGTGGCGGGTGTTCAGGCTGAGCCGCCCCGCGACCACCTCCCCATCGTCGAGAGAGAAGAGGTCGAGCAGCCCGGCATCGGCGCTCTCAGCGGTGAAGAAATCCAGCGACTTCCATGGCTGGCCGCGGAACGTTGCCGAAAGCTCGCCGACCGATCGGAACGGCCGGTTGAGAATGACCGGCCGCTCGGGTCGGTCGGATGCCGCACCTCCCATCTGGAAGGGATTGCCGTCCTGGAATCCATTCGCGTCCTGATCCGCCGTGCCGGCGAGCGCCGCGTCGCCACGGCGGTTCACGCCATCGCGATCATTGTACCAGTAGGTGCTGACATTGCGTTGATTCTTGGCCAGACCTCCCGCATAGACACCGGTGTAGGCGTAGGATCCCCAATACACCCGCTTTCCAGCCCAACCCGTGGCTGGAGAATCCTGCATCACCTGCCCGCCCGGCCAACGACCGCCCATCAGGCCCGGTACACGGTCGTCGATTCCGGCGGGAGCCGGCGAGGTATTGAAAGGCGGCGCCGGGCCGAGTGAAAAGCCATTCGCTGCAAACGCTGCACCAAGGCCACCGAAGAACAGGCCGAAACGATCGGTGCGGGGGTCGACAAGCCCACGGTAGCCGCTCAGAACCGCAGCAGTGCTCGCAGCATCGTAGATCTGCTTTTCGTGCTCAAAGGTGATGCCGGCGTTCGCCTGCTTCTGTTGTTCGCTGTGTCCGGGCAGGAGGCCCGCTTCCGAACGATTACTTCCCTCGCTGGGACGGTTGGTCGAGATGACGCCAAAATTCTTGATTCGTTGGTAAGTCCTCCAGTTCCCATTGCCATCTTCATACTGGACGATGATGTCAAAATAGGGTGCACCTTGGACAAAATAGCGGCTGTGGAAAAACGGCTCCTCGTCGACGCCAGACCAACTTTTCCAGTTCGGGTAATACTCGACTTTGCGATCCGGCACAAAGAGGTCCGGCATTTTGAGCCCAACGAAATTCCAACTCCCGAATCGGTTGGATTCGCGGAGATGGTTGTCCGGATCGCCGGTGGCCTGGATTCCCATCGAGGGGATGAGCACACGCGGCTCGCGAAATGCATCGGCTCCGGCCGGAGCCACCGGGACGATCAGCGAATCCCTCTCGCCAAACTGGTGAACAGGCGAATCCACGCGATTCGTAAATGTGTTCGGAGAAAACCATTTGTTGAAAACAAAGAACCGCGCCGGCCCACGGGCAAAAACCCGAAGCCGTCGATCCGAGCGGGGATTGGCGTGCGGGTTCCAGAGTTCAAACTGCAGCCAGGCTGCAATCCATGGATGATTGTAGGGCTGACCGTTGTTGGGGTTCCTTCCATCCGCGCGCGAGCGGCGGTAGACGGTGTCATAAACCCGGAGGACGTACGGCAGGTTTTCCGTGCCGTAGAAGTCATAGAATTCCGGCTGTCCCGCAGGTGCCGTACCGCCAAATTGAATGACCGTCACCTCGTCATCCGCGTCGGACTGATCAATGATGTTGGCGGCAATCTGGATGATTTGAAAGTCCTCTCGCTCATCAAAGTCATAAGTATTCGAGTTGCTGAAAGCGACGTTGTTGCCGCCAGAACTCTCAACCGGGTCACGTCCTCCACTTTTGCCAAGTGAACCCGCAAGAATTCCGGCTTGAAGGAGTTCGAAGAAGTCCAGTTCGCGGGGCGGGTTCGCCTGTGCAACTTCGCCAAGAGTTTTGATTCTGTCTTGAGCAACGGTGGCATCCGGTGACGTGTACACCCACACGCTGCGGTTGGAATCGAACGTCAGCCCGAACCAGCGTTTGATATCGGAATCCGCGGAGGTATTCGAAGGATCGGCGGCTTTGTCAGCCAGAACTTGGAGTCGCGTGAGGGAAAACCTTTTTCTCACCAAGGGGTCTCCGGCCGCCACTTCACGCCCGTCACCCAACTGACCCGGATACTGAAAACGGACATTGGGGAAGTTGCGGTTGACCGCCGTGGTCAGGTCCGCGTTGTCGGCGTAGCGGTAGGGGGCTGCTGCATTTACCTGCGGCGAATGGGTCGGGCCGTTCAACTCTCGCGAAAATGTTCCCAGAAACGGCAGAGCAGCGTGCTGAGGGGAATTTTCACCGAACGTGGCATCGAAGAACGCGAGGAGCTCCTGGCGCGCGATGAACCGTTGGTTGCCGGGGAACGTTTTCGTCAATCCGCCCTGCGTTGGTATCCATTTGAATAGGTAATCCTCATAGGCGGCGGTTGTGGGCAACGCGGCATCGCGCCATGCCGTGATGGCGTCCACGTCCGGTTGTGTGAGGCCCGGCAGGGCGGTGAGATCGGCTTGGGCGAGTCGGCCCCGGTGGCCGGAGTAGCGCTGGTCGGCCCGAATGGCCGATGAGGAGCCGGCGGTGTTGATATCAAGGATTCCCCCCTGATCATAGACCACGAAGGCAAAGCGTCCGATCGCACGATCCGGATTTGTAAGCGACGGATCCCTTAGTTTCTCAAGGTCCGTTCCACTCGAACCAAAAGACTTCCGCGTGATGAGCGCCCAAGCGGGCGCGGTGAACAAGTCTGCATCACCAGGAATGAAGAGACGGGGCAATTGCCAACGGTCGAGCGAAATGGCGCGACCGTTCAGCGATGGCGCGGACGTCGATACCGAACTGACGGCGAGATCGGAGGCCGCCCCGGTGTAGCCTGGACCCGAAAAGAGCGCCACGCCCGAAGCACTCTTTTTCAACAAATTCGGCAGGCCGTTGACGACAGTTGTCGAGCCAAGCCCCGTCCGCTGGGGAACAGTTGTCGGATGGGCATTGTTAAAACGCAACGGCATAAATACCGCCTTCCCAAAATCCACAGCGATTGTGGATCCGGCGGCGATTTCCTGACGAAGATTTCCGATGATGGCTGCCCCGGCCCCGCGGGCCAGTTCCTCCGCGATCGCCTGTTCGGCACTGGTCTCGGCAATCATTTGCTGGCGAGAGACACGGAAGAAGAAGGTGCTGACGAGAATCGTCAACAACACGATAAGCGCCAAAACGATCACGAGGGCTGCCCCAACCGCCTTGTTTGTGGGAGATGGCTCCTTCACAGTTCCCGGGGGATGGTCCTCTGGTAAACGCGGAGACCGGTTGTAGCGCCCGCCGGCACGCCATGTGGAGGAAAGGTCGGTGCGGTCAGAATCGAATTCCACGCCGTGAGAAAGTCGGCCCCCTCAGCAGGATTCGAGAACGCCGACGCAACGCTGAGAATCTGGTCGGACGTGAGGATTTCCTGTGAACGCAGATCGAGCATCGCAAGGCCGATCACAAAAGCCCGGATCGACTCGATCCGGTCCGGAGGCAGGGCCTGGAGCCGATACGATCCGTCTTCTTCTTCCACCAGAAAACGAATACTGAACCGGAGGATTTGCTCACTGAGCGATTGAAAGGCGCCCGGATCGGAAAACGCGAAGACCCCGTCGGCGCGGCGCAGATCGGGTGTTTCCGAAAATGTCAGGAAGGATCCGGTCCATTCACTCGCGACCGCCGCACGCTGCAACTGGAGGGGCGGACTGCCGACGTTTCGGGCGCCGGCCTGGAACAGTCGGTAGCCGACCAAGGAAACCGGACGAACAGAGGACGAGGTTCCTCCGACGCCGCGCACCCGTGTGAAGAATGCCGGGCGACTGTTTCCCGAATCATCTGTCACGAACCCGGCATCGATATCATCTCCCGGCACGAGGCGGCGTATGTCGGACGCGATACGGTCGAAAACCAACCTCGCGTCGGAATCGAGATCCATTTGTTTACGGCCCCGGACGGTCAGTCTCGACGCCTCGCTCATCGCGGTTGCCAGCAGGCCGACGATCATCGCGAGCACCGCAATGGCGACAAGCAACTCGAGGATCGTGAACGCCGGACAACGGTGTCGGAGCTTCATCAGAACCGTGTGGCGACCTCGGCGTGCCCGGCAGGGTTTTGAGTCGCGGCTGGAGGCCACGTCACGAGAATCCAGGCTGTTGACGGAAGAAAATGGGAATCAACCGGCGGTTCGATCACGATCTGAACCCGGTAGCGCGAGCCCCCCAGCCCCGATTGATCGACCAGTTGGTCGCTCCGGCGGCCGGCTCCGTCGATGAAGAACCGGTTGGTGACCGCCTGCCCGGCAGGTGCCGGGAGTTGGATGGAATAAACGGGAGAGGGCAGGTTCGTCCTGGCCAGGCGCAAATCGGCTGCGATGCCTGAAATGAGATTGATCGCCGCGGTCGACTGGGTGGCGGACTGCTGAATCCGCAGAGAAGCCGGGAGCAACCCAATCAGCGCAACGAGACAAAAGGCCACCACACCGAGGGCGATGACCACCTCCGTCAGCGAAAATGCGCGGACCGTCACGGGCGTGTGACGGCGATCCGCCCGGTTAGGCTGGCCAGAGAAACTACGGAATAATTCTGCGGCAGAGGCCTCGCCCGGTCGCGCTCTTCGACGAGTGCCAGTCGGATTTGATTTCCGAATGCGGCACCACGGACACGCACTTCTCCGCGAGGGTTGAACTCGATGACTCCCTCTTTGATGTCAATTGTTCCCTCCACCCCCGCCGGACGCCAGTCGGATAGCGCGACTCCCCGAAGATCGGCGGTGCGGTTCAGGATTGTCCGGTTCGCCGGGTCGAAGCTGGTCGAGCCATCGCGCGATTCGCTGATGACCACCGAGAGAGTGGCCGTCCCATTCTTCTCAACGGCCCGCAGCTCAGCCCATACAAAAGTATTTCTGGCCATTGCATGGTCTCGCGCGAGGCTGAACGCATCAACCAACCCGTAGGTGTGATGGCTAAGTCCCGAAGCTCCGAAGATCGAACTCAGCAGCGGTGCAGTGAGTGCACTCAAGATGGAAATGACCGCAACTACGGTGAGCAACTCCACCAACGAGAAGGCTGCAGATTGTTCGGAACGGAGGGATTTTTGCACGGGGAGGTAGCGGGGAGACCGTGGTTACAATGTAATGAAGAACTCCCCACGAACTATGGCGGATACCCACATATTCCAGCCGCAAACCCACATTGCCCTCTTCGTTCGCCGAGCCGGCCAAGGCTCGGGCTGTCTTGTTGGAATCAACCAGTGACCTGAAGCGGCCCAGAATCTCGCCGTGGGCACGACTTGACGAGAACACCGTGGGAGTTTATCTCGCCGCGCAATCGTCGTGACCGTCCCGCTGAGCCGGTCCCGGTCGAGCAACCGAACGGCATTGAACAACTGGGAATCATTCCTGTCAGCGCGCACACAGGAAACCGGAGGAGTCAGGTTACCAAGGCCGACGCTCCCATGCCCAAACCGGTTGGGGCTGACGGCACCTGAGGTGGCACCATCTCGTCACACTCACACGCGCTGTGATTCGAGCCAGGCGAGGGCTTTGGTGAAACTTTGCCTCTCCAGATAGTGAAGCAATTGGGGGTCGGTGCCCGGAGGCAGATGGGCGACCAATTGATCCAACTCAGCGGCCGCCACTTTGAGAGCCTGCAAATGGGCGGCCGGATCGCGATCACGCAGATCGTGGTCGGCAACGATGTCGAGGCGGCGCTTCACCGCGGCGTGCAGGGCGGACAGGTTCATACGAGCGAGGGTTCGTCGGCGGGCGGCGGTTCGGCGGCGGATTCCTCGCTCGCAAGGTTTCCGGATTTCCCGAACGTCTCGGCGACACTGCGATTGGTGTTCTCGTCCGGTTTGTCGCTGAATTTGACGCTGACGAGTTTGCTCACGCCGTGTTCTTCCATGGTCACGCCGTAGAGCATGTCCGCGCGGGAAATCGTGCGCTTGTTGTGGGTGATCACGACGAACTGGCTTTGGCCGACAAATCGGTCGAGGATCTTGATGAACCGCGAGATGTTCGACTCGTCGAGCGGCGCGTCCATTTCATCCAACACGCAGAACGGACTCGGCTTGACCATGTAGATCGCGAAGAGGAGCGAAACAGCCGTCATCGTGCGCTCACCACCGGAGAGAAGGCTGATGCTCTGCAGTTGCTTGCCGGGCGGTTTGGCGATGATCTCAATGCCGCTCTCGAGCGGGTCAATATCGTCGACGAGCATGAGGTTCGCGCGGCCGCCGCCGAAGAGCTCGGTGAACATCTCCTGAAAATTCACGCGAATCTTCTCGAATGTCTCGGCAAAGAGTTCCTTCGTGGTGCGGTTGATCTTTGAGATGACTTCCAGCAGTTCGGCTTTCGAGTTCACCAGGTCGGCGTTCTGTTTCTCGAGAAAAACATAGCGCTGCTCGAGTTCGTCGAACTCCTGGATCGCGTCGACGTTCACCGGGCCCATGGATTCCACGCGTTCGGTCAACTCCGCAACAAACTCCTCGATGCGCTCCCAGGGAATGCCCTCCTGTTCGGTGGGCATCGCCGGAGCCGCGGGTTCGCCGGCCGCCTCGTCGGTAACCACAGGCGTTTCCGACCCGTCCGCCGGTGTGCTGTCGTCTGTCCGCCGCTTGTTCCGATCGCGAATCGCGCAGAGCAGCGAATAGGTGTCGGGCTCAAAGGCTTCCAGGTCGACCTGATAGCGATGGGACACATGGTCGCGGATGTTCTCCATCTTCATCTCGACCTGGGCCGAACGAACCTCGATGCGGCCGCGCTCTTCCTGGATCTGGACGAGTTGCTGACGCGACGAGCGGAGCGCCGATTCAATCGAATCCGCGCTCGCGTGAACTTCGGCCCGCGCGGCGACCAGGCCCTCGACCCGCGCTTCTTCGGTCGCAAGCGATTCCCGCCACTCCGCAATGGAAATCTCCATCGAGGCATTCTCCGCACGAAGCGCCTCAATGCGGGCCTCGTAGTTCGAGATATCGGTCCGGCGCGAATCGAGAAGTTCCGAGAGCTCCGCCAGACGCGCAGCCATGGGCCCGCGCTGACGGTGGAGATTTTCCTGCTGCTGGCGTTCGGTGGCGACGCGCACACGAACTTCGTTGAGCAAATCGGCGGCAGCGCTCTCTCGCTCGCGGGCGACCTGCACGCGCAGTTCGGCCTCCTCACGAGCCGCGCGGGCGGCATCCAAACCGGACGCCAGTTCCGCCAGCGTCGCTTCCAACTCGCCGAGTTGCGCGAGGCTCGCGCGGAGGGATTCCTCGATCGACAGCGTCTCGCGGGCAAACGACGCACGCTTTGCCTCCACCTCCGCGAACTGCCGTTCCGCGTGGCGGCGTTCGTTTTCCAGAGAGGCCGACTCGACCTGCAGCGACTGGACCATTTCGCGGGCCTGCTTCAGTCGCTCGCCAGCGGCATCGAGCATTTCACCGGCGCGCGACCGTTCGGCCGCCAGCGATTCGATCCGTGCGGTGGCCGCGTTCAGTTCCTGGTCCAACTGGGCGATCTGCGCCTTGCGTTGGAGGGCCGACTGGCCGGAGTTCTCGCCGGATTGTCCGCCGTGCACCACGCCTTCGTGGGAGATGAACTCGCCATCCAGTGTGGCAAAGGCGAGCACCGGATGCTGCGGGCGGAGCCGGAATGCGGTTTCGATGTTCTCGACAATCACGACCCCCTGGAGGAGCGAACGAGCGAGCGCCGGTCCCTCGCCCTCTCCGGTCACAATGTCGGCCGCCCATCCCAGCACACCGAAGGGCAATTGATCGCCATGTCCGTCGGTATTTCGAATCCAGTCCGCCGGGATCAACGAGGCGCGTCCGAGTTTGTTCCGTGACAGCGTGAGGAGGGCCGACTCGGCGACACCGGGGTCCTTGAAGACGATCGCCTGCAAGGCCGACCCGAGCGCGGCTTCGATCGCCGGGATGAACCGCTGTTCGACCTGGATGTGCTGGGCGAGCGCGCCACGGATGGCCGGCTGGAAAAACGACGGATTGTCCAAACCGCGCAGAACCGCCTGGGTTCCCTCGTCAAAACCTTCACCGGATTCCTGAAGCTGTCGCAAAACCTCCAACCGGGATTCGATGGCCGCCGCTTCCTTGCCCGCGACGGTGAGAACCGCATCGGCGTTCTGTCGGGCGTGCTGGGCGGACTCGTGGGCCGCGGACGCCTCGGCCACTTCGGCCTGGGCACGTTCCAATGACAGCCTCGCATTTTCCGCCCGGCGGGTCAGGTCTTCCAAGGCGGCGGAAAATTCCCCGGCCGCCCGCGTCGCGGTCTCGGCTTCACCCTGGAGCAGGCGCAGCCGGGTCTCGCCCGACTCGCGTCGTCCGGCGGCTGTCGAAACTTCGCCCCGCAGCGAACCCAGCCGTGCTTCGAGCCGGGAAATCTCCGCGTTGGCGGATTGGATCTCGCGTTCCACGGTCGAGCGTTCCTCGCGGGCAGCGCGGACTTTCTCGTTCTGCTCGGTGAGGCTCGCCTCATGAGTCCGCAAGGTCTCGATCATCTGGCCCAGCAGTGAATCGGTTTGTTCGATCTGCTGTTGCTGCGAGCGGATCTTTTCCTCGGCTTGCGCGATGTCGTTGCGGTGGCGCTCGATGAGTCCACTCGCTTCCTCCATGCGCTCATGGTTCGTCTGGATCCGGTTCTCGGCGGAAAAAATTCGGTTCCGCAGCGTCTGCAGACCGTCACGGAGGGCGACCATCTCATAATCCAGCGCATTCAACCGCTCGCGAAATCCGGCGAGTTCGGCTTCCTGGCGTCCGGTTTCCTCTTCATGAACGGCTTTGGCCTCATCGCTCTGCGTGATCCGCGTCCGCAAGGTCTCGCGTTCCGCCGAAAGGTCGCGGTAGTTCCGATGCGAAAGGTGGGTGTCAAAGGTCCGCAAATCCTGCATCAGCGCCTGATACCTCCGAGCCTTGGCGGCCTGGCGCTGCAGTGAACCGATCTGCCGTTTCACTTCCTTGATGATATCCTGCACGCGGACGAGGTTCGCTTCGGTGTATTCGAGTTTGCGGAGCGCTTCCTTTTTCTGGGCCTTGTATTTGGTGATGCCGGCTGCCTCCTCAAAAATCGCGCGGCGGTCTTCCGGACGTGAACTGAGGATCTGGTCGATCTTCCCCTGCTCCATGATCGAGTACGCGCTTCGCCCCACACCGGTGTCCATGAAGAGCTGATGGATATCCTTCAACCGGCACGGGGTTTTGTTCAGAAAATACTCGCTCTTCCCGTCGCGATAGACGCGGCGCGTGATCCGGACTTCGTTGTAATCGAGCCCGAGTTCCTTCTCGCACTCGGCAAAGGTCATCGACACCTCGGCCATCCCGAGCGCCGGACGGCTGTCGGTCCCGCTGAAAATGACGTCCGCCATTTCGCCGCCGCGGAGGGCTTTTGCGGACTGTTCGCCCAGCACCCAGCGGATCGAGTCGAGCACGTTCGATTTGCCGCATCCGTTCGGCCCGACAATGGCCGTCACCCCGCGGTGGAAGTTCAGAACGGTCTTCGGCGCGAACGATTTGAAGCCGATGATTTCCAGAGATTGCAGATACATGGGGACTCCCTTAAACTGAGATTTTTCCGGATGGTAGGTTCCGAGGGGTTCGAGGCAAGCGAAAATACCATATGATGCGGAAATAAAAACAACCACCACAATATATAGCGTCCGCCACATGAACGACCCACGATTGGATGAACTCTTTGAATTTCTGCGTTTTCCGAGTGTTTCGGCGCAATCGAACCATCGGAACGACGTCTGGGCGTGCGCGGATTGGGTCGCGGCGAAGCTTCAGAAAATCGGCCTCGAGACCAAGATCGCGCTGACGCCGGGAAACCCGGTCGTTCTGGGCCGGACACCGCACGATCCGGCGAAGCGGACGGTTCTCATTTACGGTCACTATGATGTCCAGCCGCCCGAGCCGCTCGAGCTTTGGACGACCCCGCCGTTTGAGCCGGAGATTCGGGACGGACGGATCTTTGCGAGAGGCTCGACCGACAACAAGGGCCAGATTTTCGCGCACATTCTCGGGGTCGAGGAGTCGTTGAAGACCGGACCGCTTCCCGTGAACGTCATCTTCTTGATCGAGGGCGAGGAAGAAGTCGGCAGCGACAATTTGGAGAACTTCCTGATGGCACAGCGGGAGAATCTGGCTTGCGATTTCATTGCGATCTCGGACACCGGAATGGCCGCGGATGGCTATCCGACATTAAGTTATGCCCTCCGTGGGATCGCCGCAATGGAAGTCAAAGTCCATGGGCCGTCGCACGACCTGCACTCCGGGGTCTACGGGGGAGCGGTCGCCAATCCCGCCACCGCTGCAGCCCGGCTGGTCGCCAGTTTGCATCACGCCGATGGACGGGTCGCAATCCCAGGGTTCTACGATGACGTCCGCGATCTCGCGGATTGGGAACGGGAGGCCGCCGCGGCAGCGCCGGTGACCGATGCGGATATTGCCGAACAAGCGGGCGTGGAGGAACTCTTTGGCGAACCGGGCTACAATGCCCTGGAACGCATTGGCGCCCGTCCAACCGCCGAGGTCAACGGAATCGGCGGCGGTTACCAGGGAGAAGGGAGCAAAACCGTCCTGCCGGCCGAGGCCTTCTTCAAACTCACCTTCCGGCTCGTCCCCAATCAGGATCCCGCCCGCATCCTGAAGCTCGCCGAAGACCACCTCCGAAAAAATTGCCCGCCCGGCGTGAAGATGACGATTGAAGGCGGTCATGCGGGCGCGCCGTTTTTCGCCGATCCGAATTCGACCGGCGGACTGGCCGCGCAGCGGGCATTGCAGGAAGTCTTCGGAAAAAAACCGGCCCTCCTGCGCGAAGGCGGCTCGATCCCGATCCTCGGCGCCTTCCAGCGCATCCTCGGCCGCGACGCCCTCTTGGTGGCCCTGGCTTCTCCGGATTGCCGGGCGCACTCACCGGATGAAAATTTCCCATTGGCGAACTTCTTCGCAGGAATCCGATTGAATCAGGTTCTGCTACGCGAACTGGCCAAGTAAGCCAGACGAAAATTGCACGAATTGGGAAAAATGGCTATTTTGTCCAAATGGCCACAAAAAACCGTCCCGCCCCCGTCCGCTCGCCCCGCCTGAACGAGTTGCCCACCGTCACCGCCACCGAGTTGAAAAACTCGGCCGCGGCGGTTCTCGACCAAGTCGCCGCTGGCGGAGCCGTGGCCATCACCAAACACGACAAGCCCCGCGCCGTTCTCGTGCCCTATGAGGATTACGTCGCATGGAAATCTGCGCAGGCGGATCTCTTCGAATCATTGCTCGAGGAATACCGGGGCGTTCTGGATGACATGCAATCACCGGAGCAGAAGGCGGCGGCCATTCGGGCCTTCAATGCGACGCCCGAGGAACTCGGAAGAGCGGCGGTTGAAGGCGCCAAACGACGAAAATGAAGAAACCACCCGAGGTTTTCGTTCTGGCGGGAGTCAACGGTGCGGGCAAATCCTCGTTGGGAGAGCGGATCTTTGGCCGCGAAGGGTCGACCGTTTACAACCCCGACACCGTCGCCCGCCGCATGCTCGGTCTCCACCCGGACATCTCGCAGACGATTGCGAATGCCCACGCTTGGGAAATCGGCCGAGCGCTCCTCGAACAAGCCGTCAGCGAAGCACGCGACTACCGATTTGAGACGACACTCGGCGGACGAACGATCGCCGACCTGTTGGAACGGGCGGCAAGGGCCGGACATCGACTCCACATTTGGTTTTGCGGACTGGAGAGTCCCGAACTTCATCTCCACCGCGTGCAATCGCGCGTGGCACTCGGCGGCCACGACATTGCCGAGGCGAAAATCCGGGAGCGCTGGATGACAAGCCGCGAAAACCTGATCCGGCTCATGCCGCTCATCCACCACCTGCGCGTTTACGACAACTCGTTCGAAGCCGACCCGGCCAAAGGCAAACAACCCCGACCGGTTCTCTGGCTGGAAATGAAAAAACGCCGAATCACCGCACCGAAGGACCTCGCCGGTGCCCCGGTCTGGGTCCAACCGATCCTCGGCGCCGCCCTCCGACTCCACCGCTCGAAGGGATAGTCCGTCAGTTCGCGGACACACTCATTCAACGCGCGGTCGTCGAGCATCAACGCTCCGGGTCGCTCAGGATTTGAGAATGGCGGCGGAGCGCTGGGCGAGGGCTTCCACGAGGGTGCCAGCCGGGCCCTCGAGTTTGCCACGCCAGAAGGCGCCGATCGGCAACGCCGGGAAGCCGGTGAGCGGGAGAAGGCGGATCGTCGGATCACGGGCAAGGTCGGGCGTTCGGACGCCGAGGCCGGCACCCAGGCCGCTGCGGACATAAATCGTAACCAAATCCTGCGACGAGGTTTCCATCGAGGTCCGCCAGACCAACCCCCGGCGGGCGAGTTCTTTTTGAAAAAGGCGTGGGAGCAGTTCGTGGGGCGGCAAACTGATCAACGGCACCTGACCCGCTGCACCGGAACGGAGCAAAGCCGCCGCGGTGCGGGTTTTCTCCGACGCCGGCAAGACAAGGGCCATGGGAAGCTCTGCGAGCACCCGCGAGCGGAAACCCGGCGGGAGCCTCGACTCCAGCACCGTGATGGCGAGATCCGCGTCACCTTCCGCGATCCGCTTCTCCGCGCCACGCTGGTCGATTTCCTGAAGCGTGACTTTGAGTGCGGGCTCGCGTTTTCGCATCTCGGCGAGGATTGCCGGCACGTGCTCGCGCATCACCTCGGTCAACCCGCAAAGCCTCACCGTCGAACGGCGCTCTCCCCGCACAAGCGATTCGATTTCATCGAGGCGTCCGAAAAACGGTGAGACAAAATCGAAGAGCGTCTGGCCCGCGGGTGTGAGACGAAATGGCCGGCGCTCGAACAGCCGCGTACCGAGATCGTCCTCGAGTTTGGCAACCTGTGCGCTCACCGCCGGCTGTTGAATCCCGTACGGCATGCTTCGACACGCCGCCACAATGCCCCCCGCCCGTGCGACATGATAGAAGAGTTCGAGGTGGTGAACGTTCATGGCTGACCCGAAGTGCCGGAATCCTAATCGGCTCATCGGGACGCTCCAATGACATTTCCTCTGGCCGGGCCGCATGGCATTTGGCACGCTTCCGCCGAGTCCATGGAACCCATCCGCCTCACACCACCGTCGCCCGAAGATGCCGGGTGGATGCAATTTCTCGAATCCACTCCACCTCGACAGCTTCCGGCGAACTGGGCGAAAAACATCGCAGCCAGACCCGGGATTTCCTGGGTCGTTCTGGTCATTTTCGGCATCATGGGACTCGCGTTCACGCTTCTCTTTTTTCCCTGGGGCATCTGGAACGATTGGGCGCTCGATCTCGGACCGACCAAACAGGCGGACGCCGAGATCGTGTCGGTCGAACGCACCAATCTGAGCATCAATAAGCGGCGCGTCTACCGGATCGACTTCCGCTTTCGTCCGGAACGATTCGGCCCCGAAATCCAAGGCACCTCGCATTCGAGATCGCAGAAATGGTCGCCCGGGAAGACCGCTCCCGTCCGATTCCTGGAATCATCCCCGTCGACCGCCGCACTGGTTGGTGCGACCCACTCGCTCACGGGGCCCGGCGGGTTCATGGTCCTCATCTTCCCGATAATCCCTCTCGTCCTCGTCCTTGCCGTCTGGGTCGGTCGGCGGCGCACGAAACGTCTGTTCGTCAACGGAGTTCGTCAGGACGTTCGCGTGGATGCCATCGAACCCACCAACATGAGCATCAATCGGTCACCCGTTTTTCGCTTCACGCTCAGCGGGGATTTCGGACATCCGATCACCGTTCGGAAATGGAAACCCGCCGAGGTCTCCGTACTCCGTGAGGCGCACGAGAGGCAACAGCCGGTGGTGATTTTTGCCGACCCGATGAATCCCAAGCGCTTTGTGATCCCGGAAACACTGCGTCTGGCCTGATATCGATTCGATCGATGTTTTATTAAAAACTATCGATTAGGGAAATCATCGTGTCGCCGGCAGGATCGCGTCCGATGAAAACGCTCCTTCGCACATCCGGGCTGCCGGGCCTCCTGATCGCGCAGTCGCAGGTGGCCTTCAACGACAATGCGACCAAGCTGGTATTGATCGGCGTGGTTCAAATGCTGCTCCCACCGGAGGAGGCGGCGCTTTGGGTGGGACTCATTGCGCTCCTTCTGGTGGCGCCTTTTGTCCTCTTTGCTCCCCTCACCGGCTGGCTCGCCGACCGGTTCCCAAAACGCGACGTGCTCTCGTGGAGCCTGTGGCTGCAACTTGGCATCATGGTGGCGCTCGCTGCGGCCTTCTCGATCCAGTCGCTCGTCGTTGCGGTGCTCGGCTTCTTCCTGCTCGGAACGCAGTCCGCCCTCATGGCTCCGGCCCGGCGCGGCATGGTCAAGGATCTGACCGGTGGACGCGTCGGCGAAGCGGTTGGCTGGATGGAAATGCTCTGCATCGTCGCAATTCTGGTCGGCAGTTTGGCGGGCGGACAGATGATCGATGGACTGACCGCCGTGCTGGATAGTCCCTGGACGGGGGCGATTGTTTCGTCGGTTCTTTTGGCGGTGGGATGTGTGGGCGCTTTGGTGGCCTTCCGCGGTGTTCCACATCATGCTGCGGCCGGCAGCGAGCGGTTTTCTGCGCGTGTTCTTTTGGGTCACGACCGGCTTGTCGCGATCCTGCGCAGGGATCGCGGAATTTGGCGGGCGGCCTGGGGCGATGCGGCGTTCTATCTGGTGGGAGGATTCCTGATGCTGACCCTTTCACAAGTCGGGCGGGAATTGTTTCCCGACGGTCCGGGGGCGGCGCGCACGACGGGGATCATGATGGCTGTTTTGGGCGGCGGGGTGGCTGTCGGCAGTCTGGTGGCGGCCCGCATGAGCCGCCGGCAAATTGCCTTGGGCTTGGTTCCGGCGGGAGCGCTCGGCATGGCGGGCGCCCTGGCGGTCGGGTTTGGTGTCCCGTTCGGTAGTCCCTGGTTGCTCGGCGTTCTCGGAGTCGCGGGTTTTTTCGGCGGATGGTATCTCGTGCCGCTGGGCGCCTATCTGGTGGACCGCGCGCGTGACGGAGAACGCGGCCAGGTTCTCGCAGGATCCGGCATGCTTTCCAGCATCGCGGGGGTCGTGGCCGTCGGCCTGCATGCGCTGGCCACAGCGCTGCCGGGGATCGGAATCCGCGGCCAGTTGCTGCTCGCCGCGGGATTCCTCGTGCTCGTGGCCATCTGGTCGCTACGCCTGTTGGCTGCCCCGGTCCTGAGAATCGTCGCGCTGAACCTGGCCCGGATCCGGTATCGCGTGCGGGCGGTTGGTGCCTCCAACATGCCGCCAACGGGCGGCCGAGCCCGCGTCCGATCCGGTTTTTGTCTTACAAGGGATTCTTCAGCACGCCCGTGCTTGGCGCATTGCTGAAGATTTTCGGTGCGATTCCGGTTTCGCCGACACAGGCCAAGGATGCGATCCGTGCAGCCGCGGAGCACATCGCGGCCGGTGAAGTGGTCTGCATCTTCCCGGAAGGGCAGTTGACCCGGACGGGAACGTTGCTGGAATTGAAAAGCGGATTCGAGCTGATCGCGCGTCGCGCCGGTGCGCCGGTCGTTGTCGCACACCTTGACGGACTCTGGGGTTCGATCCATTCGTTTGAGGGCGGGCGCTATTTCACGAAATGGCCGAAGGGTTTGTTCCGCCGGGTCACCGTTTCTTTTGCGCCTCCACTGACTGCAACCGAAGCCAAAACCCTCCGGGTCCGCGAGACACTGCTGGAGCTCGGAGCAAACGCCATGGCGCTGCGTCCGGGTGATGACGACCTGGCGGGCGCCCTGCTTCGGGCGTTGAAGTCCCACGCGTTTCTTCCGGCTATTCACGATCCGGCTTCGGGTCATCCTCCGGTGCGCGCGATCGCGCTCTTCGGTCTCGCGCTGGCGCTCGCACGCAAGTGGAGAGCCGTGCCCTCCGACCGTGTTGGCGTCGTGCTGCCGCCGGGGCTCGCTGGCACATTGACGAATCTGGCGCTGATCTTTGCGGGCAAAACGCCTGTGAATTTGAACCCGCTCGGCCACGCGCAGACGATCCGTGATCTGCTCCGCGAATCGGGCATTGAGCTGGTGGTTACGGGATCCCCGGCCGTCAAGCGCTTGCCCGACTTCCCCTGGCCGGACCAGATGGTTTTGGTCGATCGGGATCTGGAAATGCTCGGCGCCAAGCGCGTCTGGGTGCTCCTCGCGGTGCTTCTGCCGACCGGTCTGCTCCGGCGCTTCATCGGTCGGTCCCCGCAGGAAGCGGTCCGACTTTATACCAGCGGAAGCAGCGGCAAGCCGAAAGCCGTGGCGCTCAAATCAACCAATATTCTGGGAAACATCCGACAGATCGACGAGATCGACTTCCTCCGTCGGGACGATGCTTTGTTTTCGGCCCTGCCGCTGTTTCACAGCTTTGGTTTGACAGTGGGATTGTTCCTCCCGTTGCTCAGTGTACGGCGGTTGATCACGGCCGCCTCTCCGCTGGACGCCGATGCCGTGACCGCTGCCGGGCGGGCCGGATCGCCGACAGTTCTGCTCAGCACCCCCACATTTCTCCGGGGTTATCTGAAACGGGTTCCGCGCGATGCGTTTGGTTCCCTGCGGGTGATTCTCACCGGCGCGGAGCGTCTGCCCGCGGACTTGGCCGCGGCGGCACGTGACCGATTTGGATGCGAGGTTTTCGAGGGCTATGGACTGACGGAAACGTCGCCATGCCTGGCGGTCAACCGGACTCATCCCGCCTGCGGTCCCGCGGCACGGTCGGTTCAAAGCGGCTGGCGTGCGGGCAGTGTCGGCCGGCTCCTGCCCGGCATCGCGGCCCGCCTGCTTGATCCGGAAACCCTTCGCCCCACCAGCGATTCAGATCGCGGCCTTTTGGCGGTTCGTGGTCGAAATGTCATCGAGGCGTATGCGGATTTGGAGAACAGCGAACGGTTCATCGACCGATGGTTTGTGACAGGCGACATCGTCCGGTTTGATGAGGAGGGTTTTCTGTTCATTGAAGGACGGATGAGCCGGTTCTCGAAGATCGGCGGGGAAATGGTGTCACACGAGACCGTCGAACAAGCGATCCGGGAGACATTCCCCGACGGCAATCACTGCATCACTGCGCGTCCGCATGCTGACAAAGGCGAGGAGATGGTCCTGCTCACGACCGGTTCGTTGGCCGCGTGCGAGCTGAGGACGGCGCTTCGTGGGCGACTTCCAAACCTTTGGATCCCGCGCGAGGTTTTGCCGGTGGACTCGATTCCTCTGCTGCCGACGGGCAAGGTCGATCTTGCGGAATGCCGTCGGCTGGCGAACTTGGTGACGGCATGACGACGTTCATCCTCGACGGCATCTGGGGCGGGCACACGCGATGGGAACCGCTTCGCGTGCGCCTCGCCCGCGAGGTCGGACCGACCAGGATCTGGCCATACGACAATTCCGGACGAACGTCGCTGACCACGCTCGCCGCCCGGCTCGTCGACGAACTCGAACGCTGCGAGTCCGGGTTTCACCTGGTCGGATACAGCATGGGCGGAATCGTCATTCGCGAAGCGATCCGGCAGCGGGCTGACCTGCCGGTGGGACGCGCGGCGCTGCTCCACTCGCCCCACGCGGGCAGTTGGGCGGCTGCGGCCATGCCATTTGTCGCCTGCCAGGAAATGCGTCCCGGGAGCCGGTTCCTTGCGCGTCTCAATGCGTGCGACTGGACGATCCCCACCTTTGCCACATGGTGCCCGGGGGACCTCATGATCATCCCGGGTCACTCCGCCCGCTGGGAGCGGGCAACCATCCTGCGCGAGTGCCGGCTCCCCGCGCACGCCTGGCCGGTCTTCTCGCGCCGCCTGCACCGGGAGATCGCGGAGTTTTTGCGCGACGGCGCAGCCGAGACGGGAACTTGATTGGAATGGCCGGTCCGGCGTATGCTGATCGTCTTTTTCCAATGAAACCGGTCACGATCTACGACACAACCCTGCGGGATGGCACGCAGGGCACGGGCATCTCTTTTTCGGTGCTCGACAAGATTCGCGTGGCCGAAAAGTTGGACGAATTCGGCGTGGATTTCATCGAAGGGGGCTGGCCGGGATCGAACCCGCGCGATGTGGCGTTCTTTGCGGAAGCAGCCCAACGCACGTGGAAAAACGCGAAGATCACAGCATTCGGCAGCACACGTCGTGGCGGGGTGAGCGTCGATCGCGACGCCCAGGTCCAAACGTTGCTGGACGCGCAGACGCCCGTGGTGACGATCGTCGGCAAGACGTGGCTTCTCCACGTCACTGAGGTGCTCAATGTCACGGCGGAGGAAAATCTCTCGATGATCTCCGACACCATCGCGCACCTGAAAAAGCACGGGCGAACCGTCTTTTACGACGCGGAGCACTTCTTCGACAGCTACAAGGACGATCCGGAATACTCGATCCTCACCGTCCGCGCCGCGCAGGATGCCGGGGCGGATCTGGTGGTGCTATGCGATACGAATGGCGGGTCATTGCCGGAGGAAGTCGAGCGGATCACGGCGGAGGTCATCACGGCCCTCGGGCGTCCGGTCGGAATTCACACGCACAACGACTGCGGGCTCGGCGTGGCGAATGCACTGGCCGCTGTACGGGCCGGGGCGTGTCAGGTGCAGGGCACCATCAATGGCTACGGAGAACGGGTGGGCAATTGCAACCTGACGACGGTGATCCCGGCCCTTCAGGTCAAGCTCGGTCACTCGCTGGTTCCGGACCTTTCCCGACTGCGCGAGGTTTCGCGATTTGTCGACGAACTGGCGAATGTTCCGCAAGACATCCGCGCTCCGTTTGTCGGTGCGGCCGCGTTCACGCACAAGGGCGGATTGCACGCCCACGCGGTTCAAAAGCTGGCCCGCAGCTACGAACACATGGATCCGCGGCTGGTCGGAAATTCCCAGACGATCCTTGTTTCGGACATGTCCGGGCAGAGCAACGTGCTCGCGAAAGCGCGCGAGCTCGGCATGGAGCTGCAGAAGGGTTCACCAGAGGTCACGAGCGTGCTCCGCGAAGTGAAGGAACGCGAGGCACAGGGCTACGAGTTCGAAGCCGCCGATGCGTCGTTCGAGCTGCTGATCCGCCGCACACTCGGGCGTCCGACCGCTCTCTTCGAGCTTCGCGAGTACCATTGCTCGTTCCGCCGTTCGGCGGTGCATGGATTCACGACCTGCGAGGCGACCGTGAAATTGGCCATCAATGGAACGCCGGCCTACACCGTTGCCGAAGGTGACGGTCCGGTGAATGCGCTGGACGCCGCCCTGCGTGAAGCGCTCCTGCCCTTCTATCCGTGGATCGAGGGCCTTCGTCTGGCGGATTACAAAGTGCGCATCGTCGACGGCTCGCGCGGCACCGCCGCCCGCACCCGCGTTTTGATCGTCTCGACGGACGGCGCTTCGACATGGGGAACGGTCGGAGTTTCAGACAATATCATTGAGGCCAGTTGGCTGGCCTTGGTCGACAGCTTTGAATTTCAGGGTATCCGCCGGTCTCGAAACTCCTGATCGCCGGGAATTTTCGGACCCGCAGGGGTCCGCTGAGGGATTTCTTGCCAAGGCGGGTCGGGGAATTATGTTGGCAGGCTCGTCATGAACATTGCCGACCTTTTGATCCTTGCTCAGGCCGCCACTCCGGCGCAACCGCAGCAACCGAACTTCCTCGTTTCGATGATGCCGTTGATCTTCATCTTCGTCATCTTCTATTTCCTGCTGATCCGTCCCCAGCAGAAGCGCCAGAAGGAGCACGAAAAGCTCGTCTCGGCCCTGAAGACCGGCGACGAAGTCGTCACCAACGCCGGCATCCATGGCACGATCGCCAATGTCAAAGACAAGACCGTCATCGTCAAAGTCGCCGACAATGTGAAAATCGAATTCGACCGCGCCGCGATCGTCACGGTCGTCAAACAGGCGGAATCCGCATCCTGATCCCCGTCCATTGACCGGCCGGACCGCGGCCCCCACTCTCCATGTCTCCTGCATTTACGTTCACGTTTGGTCTGGTCCTTCTGGCCCTCTTTGGCTGGTACTTTGCAACCGACGCCGCCCCCCGCAAACGCTGGCTGGGATTGGTGCTCACGGTGCTGCTCGCCGCGTTCTGCATCGAGCAACTGAACCCACCGAAGGAAAAGATCCGTCTCGGGCTGGACTTGCAGGGCGGCACGTCCTTTTTGATCCGATTGATCCCGCAGACGGAAGGCGGGATTACGCCCGATCTCCTCGACCAAGCCGTCGAAGTCATCCGCAAGCGCGTCGACCAATACGGTGTCAGTGAGCCGGTCATCACTCCGCAGGGCCGCGACCGGATCATGGTCCAGATCGCCGGACTGGATGCGCAACAAACCGAGGAAGCCAAATCGCAGCTTCAGCGGGTGGCGAAATTGGAATTCGCGATCGTCGACGAAGGCGGCCCGGCCCGCATTGCACGCATCCAAGCGGGCGAGGAAGTCATGCCGCCGAACCTCGTTCTGAAAAACTACCAGCCGGGCAAGGGCGAGACCGAGGGCGCACAGATTCTCGTGACGCGCCGTCCGGCCTTCACCGGCGACCATGTGAAGAGCGCAGTCGCGTATTTTGACAACCAAGGGTACGGCGTCTCGCTCACGTTGGATGACGAGGGAGCTCGCATCTTCGACAACGTCGCCTCGCAGAATCGCGGTCGCCAGATGGCGATCATTCTCGACGGCGAAGTCATTTCGGCCCCGGTCCTCCAAAGCGACTACTACGGCGGCCGGGCGCAGATTACCGGGAATTTTGACGAGAAGGAAGCCCGCGACCTGGCGAGCGCCCTCGAAAATCCCCTCCGAGTGCCGGTTCAGATCGAAGAAACCCGCAGCGTCTCCCCCACCCTCGGAGCCGACTCGATTCGCAGCGGCATCGCCGCCGGCCTGAGCGGCCTGGCACTCGTTATTCTCTTTGTTTTCCTCTACTACCGCTTTGCCGGCATCGTTGCGATTGTCGGCTTGCTTCTGAACATCCTGATCCTCTTCGGAGCGATGGCGATGTTCAACTTCACGCTCACGCTTCCGGGCATTGCGGGCATCATCCTCACCATCGGCATGGCGGTGGATGCGAACGTCCTCATTTACGAACGGCTTCGGGAGGAAATGAAGGCGGGCAAATCGTTGTCAGCAGCTCTCAGTGGCGCCTACGACAAGGCGTTCAGCGCCATCTTTGACGCCAACGTGACGACGTTGATCACGTCCATCATCCTGTTCTGGCAGGCGACGGGTTCGGTTCGCGGATTCGCGGTCACGCTCACGCTGGGCATCATTGCGTCGATGTTCACGGCCCTGCTGTTCACGCGCACGGCGTTCCGTTGGCTTGTCGACAAGGGCGGACTCAAGAAGTTGACGATGCTCGACCTGATCCCGAAGAAGAAATTCGATTTCCTCGGGAAACGCCGCCTGGCCCTTGCTTTCTCGCTGATTCTGATCGTGGGCTCCGTAGTGGTCTTTGCCATGCGCGGCGACCGGAATTTCGGAATCGATTTCCGGGGTGGTGACCTCCTGGTCATCGACTCCACCCAGCCGATCAGCGTGACGGAAGCCCGCCGGGTCGTCAACGAACCCGGTGTGGTGATTCAGTTTGAGCGCGAAGGCATGCGCGAGATGCTCACGTTCCGAAGCCCGCAGGGCACATCCGACCGGGTCCTTGCGAGCCTTCGCGAAGGCTTCCCCGATCGGGGAGTGACGGCTGTCGGCCAGGACACCGTGGGTGCTCAGATCGGGTTGGAATTTGCCAAACGCGCCGGGATTGCGCTCCTGCTCGGAATCCTTGGAATCCTGATTTACGTGACGCTTCGGTTCGAGTTCTCGTTCGCGCTCGGTGCCGTCGTCGCCCTGTTGCACGACGTGATCATCACCCTCGGGATCTTCGCGCTCATCGGCGGCGAACTCTCGCTGGTCATGCTCGGAGCGATCCTGACGATCGCCGGTTACTCGATCAACGACACGATCGTCGTCTTCGACCGAATCCGGGAAGGCCTGAAGCAGGGCGAACGCGGAACCATCCAGACGTTGATGAACAACAGCATCAACGAAACCCTCGGACGCACGATTCTCACCGGTGGCACAACCCTGCTCTCGGTTGCCGCCCTTTATTTCTTCGGTGGGGCGGTCCTGCGTGACTTCTCGTTTGCGATTCTCGTCGGGATTGCGATCGGAACATATTCGTCGATCTTCATCGCTGCTCCGATCGTGCTGTGGGCCTCCAAAGCTCGCGGGAAGAGCATTCGGCGCGAGGTTCTCGAAACCGAGGCTCTCAAAGGAACCTGACCGCAGGTCGCCGTGCGATCAGGCGCAGAATTTTGATCCGAGGAACCAGTCGTAGGCGTGCCGGATGCCCGCTTCGAGCGGGATCTGCGGTCGCCAGCCGAGACCGAAGAGACGTTCGACGTTGAGTAATTTCCGCGGCGTGCCGTCCGGCTTGGTTGTGTCAAACTCAAGCGAGCCCTCAAATCCAACCACCCGGCAGACGAGTTCGGCCAACTCGCGGATGCTCACATCCTCGCCACAACCGACATTGACGATCTCCGGCGAGTCGTAATTTTTCAAAAGGAACAAGCAGGCGGACGCGAGATCATCCACGTGGAGGAACTCGCGCCGCGGAGTACCCGTGCCCCAAACTGTGACTGACGACACCCCCTTGGTCTTCGCCTCATGCACTTTGCGGATCAACGCGGGCAGCACGTGCGATGTGTGCAGATCGAAGTTGTCGAATGGCCCGTAAAGGTTCGTCGGCATCGCCGAGATGAAATTTCTCCCATACTGCTGGGAGTAGGCTTGGCACAGACGAATCCCCGCAATCTTGGCGATCGCGTACGCGTCGTTTGTCGGTTCGAGCGCGCCCGTGAGCAACGCATCCTCGGAGATCGGCTGCGGGGCGAATTTGGGATAGATGCAAGAACTCCCCAGAAAGAGCAATTTCTGGACGCCGAAGTCCGCCGCCGCGCGGATGACGTTGTTCTGGATCGTCAAATTCTCCCACAGAAACTCGACCGGCCGTTCGGCGTTGGCGACGATGCCACCTACGCGAGCCGCAGCATCGACGACGACCTCCGGCCGTTCGTTTTCGAAAAATGCCCGCACGGCGTCCTCGCGGAGGAGGTCGAGTTCAGCCCGGGACCGGCAGACGATGTTTCGAAATCCCGAGGCTTCCAACTGGCGGACCACTGCACTGCCGGCCATGCCGCGGTGGCCCGCGACGAAAATTTTCGTATCCGTGTCCATGCGTGCGGGTTATCTAGCGATTCGATGGACTCAAGGAAAGCTCTTGTCGTGGTGCTGGACAGCGTTGGCGTCGGGTATGCGCCGGATGCCGCCGATTATGGTGACGCCGGAGCGAACACGTTGGGCCACATCCTCGAACGAAACCCCAAGCTGCGGGTCCCAAACCTGAAGAAGATCGGCCTCGATAGCGCGCTGGCGTTGGCTGCCGGGGGAATCCCCGCTCCGCCCGAGCGCGGTTCGGTCGGCGTCCTCACCGAGCTTTCGGCAGGAAAAGATACCACGACCGGCCACTGGGAACTCGCGGGAGTTGTACTCGAGGAGCCTTTCCCGGTTTACGAACGCTTTCCGGATGAGATGGTGGCCGCGATCGAAGCGGAGGCGAATGTTTCGTTCATCGGCAACCGCGCTGCGAGCGGCACCGCGATTCTGGATGAACTCGGGGCTGAGCACGTCCAAACCGGGCGCCCAATCCTCTACACCTCCGCGGATTCGGTTCTCCAAATCGCCGCCCATCAAGACGTTCTGCCCTTGGAAAAATTGTATGCAATCTGCGCGACGGCCCGGAAACATGCAGGCGGGATCGGGCGTGTCATTGCGCGCCCCTTTGTCGGGGAACCGGGAAACTGGAAACGAACCGCACATCGTCACGACTTCTCCCTGACGCCTCCGCGAACCGTCCTCAATGCACTCGAAGAGTCGACCATTCCTGTCACCGGTGTGGGAAAAATCTCGGACATCTTTGCCGGCTCGGGAATCACGGAATCGCATCCGACGAAATCCAACGCGGACGGCATGGCAATGATCGACCGGCTCTGGGACGTTCTCGCGCACGGCCTCATCTTTGCCAACCTGGTCGACTTTGACATGTTATTCGGCCACCGCCGCGATGCGAACGGCTATGCCGTGGCGCTGGAGGAATTGGATGAATGGCTGGGCCAATTTCTCCCCCGCATCACGCCGCACGATCTGGTGATCATCACGGCCGATCACGGAAACGATCCGACCGCTCCGGGAACGGACCACACCCGTGAACGGATCCCGGTTTTTGTTCCCTCGGATGCGTCCCCGTCGGTCCTCGGAGTGCAGAAGGGATTCGGATGGGTGGCGGATCGCGTCGCGGGCTACTTCGGTTTGCCAAGCGATTGGAGAGCACCTGGCAAATCCGGATAGCGGAATGGATAGCCCCGTTCGATTGCGACACGTGGAGCCACCCGGGAACTGTCGAGCAGCAGCGAAGACAGGTTTCCGAGCGCCAGCCGGATCGCAAACGCGGGCGCTGGAAGAACGGCCGGGCGGTTGACCGCTATGGCCACCGCCCGGGTGAAATCTGCATTCCGAACCGGTTCCGGCATCACCGCATTGACGGCCCCCGAAAGATCCGCCTGATTCCAGGCCCAGAGGATCAGGCCGGCCACGTCATCGACATGCACGCAGCTCATCCACTGCCGTCCGTTCCCGAGATTTCCGCCAAGCCCGGCCTGGAACACCGGTCGAATCAGGCGCATTGCCCCGCCATTGCCCAAAACGAATCCAATGCGAATCGTGACCGTTCGGACGCCCAGGGCGCCTGCCGCTGCGACTTCCCGTTCCCAATCGACGCATGTCTCGGCGAGGAAGCCGCTTCCCGGTCCCGAGGATTCGTCAACCAGCGTGTCGCCGGTATTGCCGTAGTAGCCGACGGCCGATGCCGAGATGAAAACCCGCGGCGCTCCGGGCTTTTTCAAGGCGGAAACAATCCGCCGGGTGCCGTCCGTCCGGCTCTCTCGAATTCTTCTCTTCTTCTCCGCGGTCCAAAGTCCGAGCACGGATTCCCCCGCAAGGTTGACCACGGCATCCAGATCCGTGAGATCCGGAACCCCTGCCGAGCTCCGGAAGCCCGGGCCGGCGGAACGCGAGAATTTGACGACCTCGTGACCCGCGGCCGCGGCCATGTCCGCCAGCCGGCCACCGACAAAGCCCGTGGCACCGAGAATTCCAATCCGGCTCATTCCTCGTCTCCGTTCTCCTCTGCCCGGCGAAGCACGGTGGGCGGGAGTTGTTTCTCCGCCCTTGCGCCGAGCTTTTCCAGTTCGAGGGTTCGCCGCACAAGGTTTCCACGGCCGGATGTCAGGCGGTTCATGGCTTGCTCGTACGCCGCGCGGGCCTGATCAATTCGCGACCCGACATCCTCCAGTGCATCGACGAACAACACGAATGCGTCGTGCAGTTTACCGGCCTGCCGGGCGATCTCCTGCGCGTTCAGTGTCTGGCGGTGGCGCCGCCAAACGCTCTCAACAGCGCGCAGAGCCACCAGCAGCGTCGAAGACGAAACGAGAACCACGTCCTTGGCAAAAGCATCGCCAAAGAGTGCGGAGTCGTACTCCAGCGCGAGGTGAAGGGCCGGCTCAACCGGAACGAACATCAGAACGAAATCCGGTGATTGCAGACCGGGCAAGGCCGGATAGTCCTTCTTCGAAAGTTCATCGACATGCCGCCGGAGCGACGCCGCGTGTTCGCGTAGAAAGCCGGAACGCTGCGGGTCGGTGGGATCGGCATTTGCCAGTCTCTCATAAGCCGTTAAAGAAACCTTCGCATCAATGATCAGGTGCCTTCCTTCGGGCAACCGAATCAGCACGTCCGGCATTCGACGGGTGCCGTCCTCATCACGGTGGCTCGATTGTGTTTCGTATTCGGTGCCCTTGTTGAGCCCGGATTTCTCGAGAATCCTTTCGAGGACGAGTTCGCCCCAAACCCCCTGGGTTTTCGACTGCCCCTTGAGAGCCGAGGTCAGATTTCCGGCTTCGTCCGCCATTCGACGATTGAGTTCCTGAAGGGCGCTGAGTTGACCGCCCAGCATCGCAGCCGACTTCTCGCCTTCGGTGTGGATGGCTTCCATTCTTTCGCGAAATTCCCCAATACGCTCTTTAAGCGGCATCAGAAGAGCACCGAGGCTCTGCTGGTTGAGATCTAGGAACTTTTCGCTTTTCTCGTCGAGGAGGCGCGAGGCCAGATTCTCAAATTCCAGCTTCATGGTGGCCTGAATCTCCGCCAAACGCTGGGCCTCGCCCGTCAACCGCTCGCTCAGGTGAACTTTATCCGACTCGGCCGCCGCAAGCGCCGTCGCCAGCGCGGCGGATTTTTGCTGTTCCTGGGCCAGGGCGACTTGGAGACGATCGCGCTCCCCGGCGAGAGCATCGGCGGTTGCATTTGCCGCGGCGCGAGCTGCGAGGTCGGTCGATGATCGGGATGCATGCCGGGCCGCGGCAACCAGCCACGCGGCAATCGCACCGATCGCAAACGCGAAAACCGCGGCAAAAATGACATCCATCATGGCAACAATAAACCGGTGTCCGTCTTCGGGGGAAGTCCCGGGGTTCCGACTTGCAATTTCCGGCTCCGGGCCGTTTCTGGAGGCCGATGCGAACGACGAAGATCATCTGCACGCTGGGACCGGCAACGGAGTCTCCGGAAATGCTGAGGGAATTGATCCGCGCGGGGGCGAATATCTTTCGCTTGAACATGAGCCACGCCCGCCACGATTGGGTGCGGGAAGTGGTCCGCCGGATTCGAGCGATCTCGGACGAACTCCAGACGGTTACCGCCATTCTTCTTGATACCCAGGGGCCGGCGATCCGAACCGGCGATCTTCAGCGTTCGCTGGATCTCAAGCCGGGCGACATTTTCGAATTCACCGTCCGGGGCTCCCGCAGCGAGGAACATTATTCGGTCGACGTGAATTACGACGGTCTGATCGACGACATCTCGGTGGGGGACACCGTGTTGGTCGACAATGGCGTGATGCACATGAAGGTGCTCGAAAAGAACAACAATCGCATTCGCTGCGAGGTTCTCACAGCCGGCACGCTTGGTTCGCGCCGCCACATCAATCTTCCCGGCGTCAAAGTCAACCTTCCCCCGCTGACACCGAAAGATCTCGCAGACATCGAACTCGGTGCTTCCGTGGGCGTCGACTTTGTGGCCCTGAGTTTCTGCCGCGAGGCCTCGGACATTGAGGAACTCAAAACCCGTCTGGCCGAACTCGGTTCGACGGCGAAGGTCATTGCCAAAATCGAGGACCAGGAGGCCGTCCGGAACGTCAACTCGATCATCCGTGCATCCGATTCGGTGATGATCGCCCGTGGAGACCTCGGCATCGAATGTCGCATGGAGGATTTGCCGATCATCCAGCGCCGGATCATCAAAAAGTGCATCCGCTTCGGGCGTCCGGTCATCGTCGCGACGCACATGCTGGAAAGCATGATCGAGAATCCCCTGCCCACACGCGCCGAGATCACCGACGTGGCCAACGCGGTCTTTGAACAGGCGGATGCCATCATGCTCAGCGGCGAGACCACGGTGGGGAAGTATCCGATCGAATGCGTGAAAGTTCTCGATCGCGTCGCGCGCCGGATCGCCGAAACCGGCGGCGCCGGATACGCAGCGGCGGCGATCATCGACACGACCCGTCTGAAAACGATGAAGTCCGGGATTACGCTGGCGAATTCGTTTACCAACGCCAAGCTCGTGGTGTTTACGCGTCGAGGATTCATGGCACAGCATGCCGCACAACTGCGGCCGGAACGAGCGCCGATCTTCGCGTTCACGCCGAACCAAGAAGTCGTTCGTCAGCTTCAGCTCAACTGGAACACGCATCCCATCCAGATGCCGTTCGGCATCGACCCGGACCATACGATCGCGGATGCCGAGCGTGAATTGCTTCAACGCGGGCTCATCGCAAAGGGCGATCATTTGATCGTGCTCAGCGACGTGATGGCCGGACACGAGCGATTTGACTCGATCCAGCTTCGCGTGGTGGCCTGATCCGGCCTAGTAGGATCCTTCGACGCGGGCCGCCACGTCGCGATAACCGTAGTCGACTTCGTAGATCTGCTTCATGCAGTCTACGGACTTTTGGGCGTCTCCCATCTTCTCAAAGACAAGGCCGAGGTTGTAGACGATGTCCTTCTTGACGGTGTCCATGCCCGAGATCTCGGCAGCGGCGTCAGACAGGGTTTTGGCAGCCAGGTCAAACATCGAGCGGGCCGTGAAGCACTGGCCAAGCAGGCTCATTGCACGAATCCGGACGTTCGGGTTTTGGCGCGCCTTCTGGAGTTCCGGGATCGCTTCCTGGAAGCGTCCCAAGCCGACCAAAATTTCGCCGAGTTCGAAGCGGAACTGGAGGTCGGTCGGGTTGCGCTCAACGCGTTTCCGCGCCTCATCGAGCATGATTTCCGCCCGCTGCGTACGGAGGGTTTCGAGTTCCGCGGCGTATTGTCTGGATTCTTCGGAATCCGGGTTGGCGGCGACAATGTCTTCGCGGGCCTTGATGGCGACGTCGAACTGGCGGAGCTGGAGATCGGACGTTTTGCGGACGAGCGCAAGATCCGAGTTATTCGTGAGTTCGGCGGCGTAGTGATACCAGTTCACCGCGTTTTCGAAGTCTTCCTTCTGCTCGTAAAGCTCGGCGATTTTCCGCGCGGTATCGACGACTCCCGGCTCGCGTTCGGCTTTGGCGTGCAATTCCGCGAGGAGTTGGTTGATCGCCTCTTCGCTGCGGACGACGCGGGATTGCTGCTCCAGCGAGACAGCCTGTTCCTTGTCTCGGATGAGATCGCGATAGGTTGTCTCCTCCTTTTCCCAGCCACCCCGCTGCATCGAGGCCGCGGCGGCTGCGTCCTTCCCGCCTTTGATGGCGGCGAGATCTGTGGGAACCATGTCCGTGATCTTCCCATACCACTCCACCGCCTTTTCGGGCAGGCCGTGTTGCATGTAGTGGCGGGCCAGTTCATGCATCGTCTTCGTGTCCTTCGGATTGCCTTCGATGATCGTCTCCAGGGCGAACGCGGCAATTTCGGGGATATTGGCCGCGAGAGCGGCGTCGCGCAGGAGTTGGTTGGCTTGCGGATTGTAGGGTTCGTTTTCGAGGATTTTCTCGACAGCATCCATCGCGGCAACCGGATCCTTTTTGACCAGACTCTGGACTTTCATGGTGCTGAATGAGGCGCTTGAAAGTCCGCTCATGATACCTTTCTTTCCGGCATTCTTTGCGACGGCGGCTTTGCGGGCCAACTGGCGTCCAGCGAGGAATTCCGGTGCCACTTTCAGCACGGTCTGGATGAGTTGGACGGTGTAGCCGTAGTTCCGGAGTTGCATGGCGCTCATGGCCTTGAGCCACGTCGCGCGCTGCTGTTCGGGGAGGTCCTTTTCGGTCTTTATCGCCATAGGGAGAAGGGGATGCTATGAGCCGGACAGCGATTCATCAAGTTCCTGACTCGTGGGAATTCGGCTCCTTCGGCGCGCCGGTGAGGGATTTTGTCAGCGCCTGCCATTCGGTCGCGGCTCCGTTCAAAAATTCGGCCGGCCCGTGTTCGTAGAGAACCACAAACGCAAAAGTGAAAACTGCAAGGAGTGTGATGCGAAGCCCAAAGGCGACAAGCGAGAGGATCATGTGAGAAATTCGGGTTTCAACGAAAATCCGGCCTTGAGAACGGCTCCCGGCTCGATCGTCTGGATGCCGATTTTGTTTTCGAACGGAACCGGAGGGTTGCTGTCCGGCAGGCCCCAGCAGGGCTCCACACAGAGAAAGTCGTCGGAGTCGGTCCAAAGAGTGACAAAAGGCACCTCGGAGAAATCCAGCCGGATCCGGTGTCCGACGGCGGGTGCTTCGACAACAAATTCGCGATGCGCCACTCGTGCCAGATCGATCAAATACGAATCCGGCAGCCCCGCCTTGTCAAACGGCATCGGCCCCCCGCCACAGGATACCGTCACGGTTTCGCCGCTGAGGAAGTTTCCCGGCGCCAGGTGGCGAACAAACTCGCCTTTCGGAAACAACACGTTTGCCAACTCGACGGAGCCGACCGCAAATCCCGGGTGGAGGCCAAAACTCACGTGCGCCGTTTCGGACGGCTCTTCGTTCCGAAACGCGAACTCAACCCGAACCGCACCTCCAACGATCCGATAGGACAGAACCAGCGATACGCGCAAAGGATATGCATCCGGCGGAATTCGGTCGCACGGCACATGATACGCCAGCCCGTTGTCCAGACGCTGCGGCGCATCGAATTCAAAATGACGGAGAAATCCATGGTTGCCGCCCCGGATGATGTGCCCCCGATAGTTTGACTCCTGATTCCAAAGCCGGTGCAGAAAGTAACCCATGACTGTCGCGTGGTTGGCCCAACCGGAGGCGGGTGTGCCGAGATCGCCGTCCCGGTGCAAAAAACCAACAAATTCCCCACCGCGCTCCCGAGCCAGGCTCACGAGTTCGGCTCCGGTCCGCGCGATGCGAATCCTGAGACTGCCATCCGACGCCTCATCTACCGTTTTGCCATCGATCTCAAGCGTCTGGAAATTCATGAGCGATCAGTGCATCACAGACCTTGCCATTGATCAAACCCGGCGTGCATCCTCGCATTCGGAATGCTGCGCGAAGAGGACATTGAGGAGGTTTTCAGCCGGTCGAGCGGACCGGGAGGCCAACACGTCAACCGGTGCTGGCCCAATTGACCATCGCTCCCCGTATTGTGCGAAAACAGCGCTACGCGCGCCCTGAAGAGCACGGACCTCGACGGGCCCTACCTGGTTATCGAAAACCTGAACAGACCAAAACAGCGTCCGATGTCCCCGCCCGTCCGAAACCCGCCAAAATCAGCTCTAAAGAAGTCCGGCTAGCCGTCCTGCACCTTACCGCGGAGCTTCTTGCTTTCACTTCGACGGCGCTTGGTTTCAACCATCCGACGCTTCAGTCCCAGCGAGCGGCGATTGGCCTGCGCCCGCTTTTTCGACTGTTCCGCCGCTCGCTCCAGTCTGCGAGCCTCCCTCAAGGTTTCGAACTTTTCCGCCAGCCGCACCCAGGCAGTCCGCCGGTTCATTTCCCGCGAACGATGCTCGGAGGCAGCCACGGTGACACCAGACGGCCTGTGCACCAGCTTCACAAGCGTCTCCACTTTGTTTACATTTTGCCCACCTGGCCCACTGCTACGGGCAAAGCTCTCCTCGACATCATCGAGATCGATGCCGCAGCGGCGGAGACGAGCTTCTGGAGTGGAGCCGGGATTCATGGTGACTGACGACGCACCATCATGCTCGACATCAACCCGGCCATCAATCACGCGGATGATCCCGGAGAACCCGGTTCCCTGTGATTTGTTGTCACCTTCCACCATCACAACCGTGTTTTTTCTGGCCAATCCAGTCTCAATTTGACAGTTCATAGCGCGTGTGTTTCCCGGCTATCCACGTCGTTCCTCAACGCCTTCACACTGCAGAAAAATCACTGAAAACGATGGCCTCGTTATTCGTGCTCTGAGCCACGTCCCATGTCCACAGCGCCCGCACCAACGCTTCAGTCTTCAATTTTCGACAACCGCTCCCGCGGTGCAGCCGGCGATTTTCTGAAGAAACACATTCGCACAGACAGCGACCTTTCCTTCGTCTCCGCATACTTCACCGTCCATGCTTACGGTGCCCTAAAGAGCTATCTGGAGAGCGCGGCCCGGCTCCGATTTCTGTTCGGCGAACCCACGTCGCTCTCAAGTCTCGACAAGGACCAAAAACAGGCACGCCAGTTCACACTCGGCCCGGATTATGAATCGCTGGAACTTGGCAACCAGCTTGCTCAAAAGCAGATCGCCCAGGAGTGCGCCGCTTGGATCCGCAAACAGGTCGAAATTCGATCCGTCACCCGCGCAGGATTTCTCCACGGGAAGCTCTACCATATCCAAAACGGGGAATCTTCTCACGCGCTCCTTGGCAGTTCGAACTTCACCGTTCCCGGCCTCGGGCTCAAGGCCTCCGGCAACAACGTTGAACTCAACATCGCTGTCGATTCCCGGCGCGACGTGGACGACCTCAAAGCGTGGTTCGACGAACTCTGGAACGACTCCTCGGTGACGACCGACGTTCGCGACCAAGTTCTCGCCGAACTCGACCGCCTTTACTCGGATCATTCGCCCGAGTTCATCTACTACCTCACGCTCTTCCATCTCTTCCGGCACTACATCGACCGGAATGACGACGTAGGCGATACCCTGACCCGGACCGCACTCCCGGACACCGGCATCTGGAATGCGCTCTTCTCCTTCCAGAAAGACGGGGCCAAGGCCGCGATCAACAAGATTCTCGCCACCAACGGCTGCATCCTCGCCGACTCGGTCGGTCTCGGCAAAACCTACACCGCGCTCGCGGTCATCAAATACTTCGAGCTTCGGAATGAAAAAGTCCTCGTCCTCTGCCCGAAAAAGCTCCGCCGAAACTGGACCGTCTACAAGTCGAACAGCACCCTCAATCCCTTCGATAAGGACCGCTTCGGCTACCACGTCCTTTCCCATACCGATCTCTCCCGCGAGCGCGGCGAAGTCGATGGTCACGACCTCGCCTCATTCAACTGGGGTGCCTACGACCTCGTTGTAATCGACGAGTCCCACAATTTCCGCAACAACCGGATCCGCACCGCCAAAGATCCCGAGGAAACCGTCAACCGAACGCGTTATCAACGCCTCATGGAGGACCTCATCCAGCACGGTCAAAAAACCAAGGTGCTGCTCCTGTCGGCCACGCCAGTCAACAACGGGCTCGCCGATCTTCGAAACCAAATCTCCTTCATCGCCGGCGGCGATGTGACGACCGATGACAACGCCAACAGCGCGTTCAAGGAGAGTCTCGGCATTCCGTCCGTGAAGGACACGACCCGGATCGCTCAAACCCATTTCACCACCTGGTCGAAAAAGCCTGCCCAAGAACGAACCACTCGGGACCTCCTTCAAGCCATCGGCGGCGACTTTTTCAAACTCCTCGACGGCCTCAGCATTGCCCGGTCCCGGAAGCAGATTTCCACCTACTACAAGGCGGAGATGCAGAAGCTGGGCGGTTTTCCAAATCGCCCCGCCCCTCTCGCCATCCACCCCCCGATCGACACCAAGGATAAGTTCCTGTCATTCGAGCAGCTCAATGAGGAAATCAGCGCCCTCAAGCTGGCTCTCTACCACCCGACCAGTTACCTCCGCGACGACCTTCCTGCCGAACTGAAGACCGCCTACGAAGACAAAATTTTCGGCGGATTCACGCAGCAGGGTCGTGAAAAAATTCTGGTCGCCATGATGAAGATTAACTTCCTCAAGCGACTCGAAAGCTCCGTGGATTCCTTCCGGGTCACCCTCGCACGCACCATCGAAAAAATCGCCGAGTTGGAAAAACGCATTGACGCGTTTGAGACGCATGCGGAGACCAATGGCGACCTCGATTTTGATTCCGTCCTCCCGGATCAATTCGAGGACCCGGAGCTCGATCCCGATCTCGTGAAGGGCTTCACCATCGGAGGGCGTCGTCGCATTCATCTGGCTCACCTGGACCGCGACAAATGGCTCAAGGAAGTCCGGCACGACCTCGCGCAACTCCAATACCTCCTCGACAAGACGGAAAAGGTCACCTCGGAGCGGGACGCCAAACTGCTCCGCTTGCGCGAATTGATCGACGGAAAAATCGCCTCGCCGTCGATCAACAAGGAGGGCAAGCCGGTTCGCAAGGTGCTCGTCTTCACCGCCTTCGCCGACACCGCCAAATACCTCTACGAGCAACTGTTCGCCCACGTTCATGGAGCGCACGGCATCCACATGGCTCTCGTCGTCGGCGACGGCGACAACAAGACCACCCTCGGCACCGCCGATTTCGACGACATCCTCACGAACTTCTCGCCGATCTCGAAGCGTCGCGCTGAGCAGGTCAACCGCTTCCCCAACCAAACGGATGAAGTCGAGGTCCTGATCGCCACGGACTGCATCTCCGAAGGCCAGAACCTCCAAGACGCCGATTTCCTTGTGAATTACGACATTCACTGGAACCCGGTCCGCATCGTCCAGCGATTCGGGCGCATCGACCGAATCGGCTCACGCAATGAATCCGTCCAGCTCGTCAACTTCTGGCCCGTCGCCGACCTCGACAAATACCTCAACGTCAAACATCGCGTCGAAGCCCGCATGGCACTCGCCGATCTCGCGGCCACCCAAACCGATAACCTCCTCGAGCCCGACCAGCTCGAGGACCTGATTTCGGACGACCTCCGGTTCCGCGACAAGCAGCTCAAGCGATTCCAGCACGAGGTGCTCGACCTCGACGACCTCGACGACGCGCCGAGCCTCACCAGCTTCTCCCTCGACGACTTCCGCATCGAACTCCTCCAATTCCTCGAAAGCCGCCGGGCGGAGCTGGAGGAAGCTCCTCTCGGCCTCTACGCGGTTGTCCCGCCCGCCGCCAGTGTTCGTCCTCCCGTTCAACCCGGAGCTCTGTTCTGTCTCCGCCGCGGCTCACAGGCCGATCAACGCAGCGCCATCGGCGAAAAGCTCAACCCTCTCGCCCCTCACTTCCTGCTCTACGTCCACGACGACGGAGTCGTCCGCTACTCTTTCGCTCAACCCAAGGAAACGCTCAACCTCCTCCGCGCTCTCGCCGCCGGACACCCCGGCGCACTGCGCACCCTCTGCGACCAATTTGATTCCACCACCCATGGAGGATCGAACATGGCTCACTACGCCGGTCTCGTGGCCAGCGCGCTCCGGACCATTGAGGCCACCTTCCAAAAACGAGTGACCGCATCGCTTCTTTCCAGCCGCGATGGCCTTCTTCCTACCCAGGCTGAGTCCGTTCAGGCCGACGACGGCGATTGGGAACTCGTTACTTGGCTGGTCGTGCTCGATCCGACGAAGCAAAATCGTGAGCCATCTTTGTTGTAGAAAGCCATAAATATGGTTACTTTCCTGTCATGAAGACGACCTTGGACATCCCCGACACGGTTTTCCGGCAGGCGAAAGCGACCGCTGCCCTTCGCGGGATTTCCCTCCGACAGCTCGTCACCGAGGCCCTCCGCGAAAAATTCGCCGATCCGGGCAAGCCGGCGACGCCCGCATGGATGGCCGGGTTTGGCGAACTAGCCGACCTTCGCCAAGAAACGCAGGCCATCGACGCGGCGATTCGAAAGGAATTTGACGTCTTGGACGCTGAGGATCGCTCATGATCCTGGATACGAATGCATTGTCGGCTTGGGCGGACGGTTTGCCGTCGAGCCGCCCGGCGTTTGCCTCCGCGACACGCCTGGTCGTGCCGGTCATCGTGCTGGGCGAATACCAGTTTGGTATCCGGCAGTCCCGCCACCGGGCGCGCTATGAGCAATGGCTCCTGCAGAACCTGCGCCACGCCGAAATTGCCGCGGTGACGGATGATCTCGCGGGCATCTATGCCGACCTTCGATTGCACCTCAAGTCCAACGGCACGCCGATTCCCGCCAATGATGTCTGGATCGCTGCCCTCACGCTCAAGCTCGATCTTCCCCTCCTAAGCAACGACTCCCACTTCGATCTTGTCCCCGGCCTGCAACGCCTTTCCTTCTGATCCCATGCCCGCCAATCTCGACTTTCGCGAAAAAATTCAGGCTGCGCTCCAGGCGTTTACCTCCCAGCCGCTCCGGCAGGCGGGCCTCGCTTTCTTTAACTCACTAGGCTACCGCAGCGAACGCGCACTCGCCATTAATTCACTAGAAGATCTCCGGGCGACACTCGATCCAAACGGCCTCCTCACCAACGAATCCGCACTCATTGACCGCTGGTGCTCCGTCCATCTTCTTTTCCAACTTACCGACTCCGAAATCCGCCACTCCTCCGGTGGCACGCTCGAGCTAGGAATCGTCGATCCATACGACCCGAAAGTCGTCCATTCCTATCTTTTCTTCGCGCTCGATCTCGACCCGCGTCCTGACGGCAAGCCCATTACCCGCGCCGATCTCTCCCTTATCACCCGCGCACTGAACCGTCTCGTCCCCCAGCCAGTCCTTGTCCTCTTCCGGCACGGCGGGACGGTCTCCCTCGCCATCATCAATCGGCGAAAAAATATGAAGGACGGCACGCGTGATGTCCTCACCCGCGTCTCACTCATCCGCGACATTGACTGTGTCCAACCTCACCGGGCGCACCTTGATCTTCTTCGCCGTTTCTCGCTTCACAACCTCCGCGACGAAGCCGGTGCCATTCGGACCTTCGCTGACCTCGACAACGCCTGGCAAAAGCTCCTCTCAACCCAGGAACTCAACCAGCGCTTCTACCGCGAACTCGTAGACTGGTTCACTTGGACGAAGACGGAGATCAAGCTCGCTCGTCTCCCCGATCACACCGAGGACACTGCTCGCAATCGTGATATCGCCACACAGCAGTTCACCGTCCGGCTCATCTGCCGCACCCTCTTCGCCTGGTTCTTGAAGGAGATGCGATTGGTCCCGTCGGAGCTGCTGGAGCTTTACGACGCCGCCGACCACCGCCGAGTTCTCACAGAGGGTGACTATAATCCGAATGGAAACCAATACTACCGAGGCATCCTGCAAAACATCTTCTTCCAGGCCCTCAACCGTCCGATGGACCAGCGCCGTAAGTCCGGCACGGAAGCCGCCAGCGACCGAACCGTAAGCAAGGCCGAATTGAAACGACTCGTCTACCTCGGTAAAAACCAGCTCCCCGAAACCTTCGACTACGATCTCTTTGACCGCATTCCTTACCTGAATGGCGGTCTCTTCGACGCACTCCCCGAGGATAATGCCTCCGACACTATCGAGGATGGAGCGCTCTGCATCCCAAACAAGCTCTTCTACGCAAAACGCGAAGATGGCTTCACCATTACCGTCGGCAGTTCCCGCCGTGCGCAACAGCGCCCCGTCGAAGGCCTAAACCGGATCTTCGACCGCTATCGCTTCACTGTCGCCGAGAACACCCCACTCGAGGAGGACGTCGCTCTCGACCCCGAACTGCTCGGCCTTGTCTTCGAAAACCTCCTCGCGGAGATCGACCCGGACGACGAGGCCGCCGCCGAGAGCGCCAGAAAAGCCTCCGGCTCTTACTACACCCCGCGCCGCATCGTGGACTACATGGTCAATGAGGCGCTCCACCTGCATCTCCGGACAGAGTTCGAGAAGCGCAATGCCACCCGTGAGGAGCTCCAGCTTCTCAGCAGACTCTGCTACGAGCCTGCGGATGAAGCCGACTTTTCTGCCATCGCCGACCGAGTAGTAGATATTCTGGAGGCGGTCCGAATTCTCGATCCGGCTTGCGGTTCCGGCGCGTTCCCGATGGGCATGCTCCACCGCATGGTCGAACTGCTCGCCCGCGTAGACCCGGACAACGAGCGTTGGATTCACCGCCTACTAGCCCGTCTCCCGGCCGCCATGCGGACCGATGCCAGGTTGGGCATGGAAGGCAAAAGCTACAACTACCTCCGCAAGCTCGGCCTCATTCAGAAGAACCTCTACGGCCTCGACATCCAGCCTCTCGCCGCTCTTATCGCCAAGCTCCGCTTCTTTCTCACGCTTGTGATCGAGCAGGAAGTCACGCCTGCTGATCGCGCCCACAATTATGGCCTGCAGGCCCTGCCGAATCTCGAAACGAATCTCCTCTGCGCAAATAGTCTCAACGACGCTAGACACGACCTCCTTTCCCAAGGCGTGCTCGGTGATTTGCGCACCGCCCGCGAAGAATACTACCAACCCCAGACCAGCCGCGAGCGTCGGCAGGAACTCGCCGAAGTCATCGGTGGCCAGCTTGCCACCCTCTTCCCCGGCTTTGCCCAGCAGACGAAAGGGATTGTCCCCGCCGATGCTGCTATGCGTTACGCGCAGGATACCCAGTGGCTCGCCGAGTGGTTCAAGCATGCCACTGTCGCCGCGCCATTCTTTAACGTGGAGACGTTCTTCCCCGAGTTGGTCAATTCTCCCACCACCACACTCGCAGGCGAGATGGGCTTTATGGGGGAAGTAGGCGAGCTCATGGCTGCTCCCCCGCAGACCGCCTCGCCGTTCCACATCGTCATCGGTAATCCCCCCTATGGTGGAACCAAAATCTCCGACGAAGTGAAGACATCCCTCGGTCTCGGCTCGAAGGACCCATACGGTGCCTTTATCGCCCGCTTCATGGGCGACCCGGCGCGACCCAGCCCGCTCGCCGAGGGCGGGGTGCTGGCCTACATCGTCAGCGACACGTTCATGACCATCAAGACGCACCGGCCCCTGCGCGAGCAAATGCTCCGGCACCGCGTCCACAAGATGATTCGCGTCTCCGGCGACACCTTCAAAGCAACCGTCAACTGCGCCGTCATACTCACCCAGCGCGGCGCCGCCCCGGCGGAGCAGACCTGCCTGATGGCTGACCTCACCAACCTATCCATCCACGACCAATACGAGCGCTTCCTCCACCTCCTCTACCAGACCGAGGGCACCGGCCAGATGAGCCGCCGCCAGAACGTCTCCAACCAGACCTACGCCCTCTACCACTATCGCCAGAGTCTCATCCGCACGAACTCGAACCTCCCGTTCTTCGTCGCCTCGCCCAAGCTCTTCGCACTTATGAACGACACCACCGCGCCGGTGAAGCACGAGACCATCGGCGAAAAGAGAGTGCCCGTGCGGACCGTCACGCTCAACGGAAATGCCGTGCGACTCGTTAAACTCGGGGACATCGCCGAGGTAAAAGTGGGCCTGCAAACCGGCGACAACGACGCCTATCTCTTTCAAAATCCCGATGCCCGCGGCTCGTATCGCTCTGTCGAAGGCTACCTCCAGTTTCTACTCACCGAAGCTGACCTTGAGAGGATTCGCTCGGATGAAAATCTGCGCACCGAGGTGATTCATCGCGGCATCTCGAAGGACGACCAGCAATTGCCACGCTACTTCGGCGGCCGATTCATAGTGCCTTACGATAAAGGTGGGGAGTCGGACTCTGAAGATGGCTGGATGCCGAACTACCACGTTCCTACGAACTACTTCATCGACTGGAGCGAGTGGGCTGTGGAACGGATGAAGTCGCTCACGACACGAGAGAGAAATCGCGCACAGGGCAAAAGGGGGGGCGATGATTCACTCGCCTCACGCTTCCAGAATGCGGATTCATATTTCGTTCGCGGAATCACATTCTCGTCGCGCGGCGTCTATGCGCCGACGTTTCGCCACAATGCGGGAGCCTGTTACGACAAAGAGAGCAGCGGCGTGTTCGTCGCTGGGAATATCGACGACGCGTTAGGCGTAGTTGCTTCCAAATGCGCGAAGCACCTGTTGAAAGGCTTTCTTCAGCAAACGGTCTCAATGGACGTCGATGCGCTAAAGGAACTGATGTTGCCCCATACCACGCCGAAGACCGCGAGCCACGTTGCTTCGATTGTCAAAGCACAGCGCGCAAACCCGCGCTACGACTACGCGAGCGCCGAGCAGTTGGAAATCGACCGGCTAGTATATGCGGCCTACGGGCTGAACGAGGCGGACATTCGGGAAGTGGAGGACTGGTATGCGCGGCGTTACCCGCCGTTGGCGCAGGCCCAACGCCGCAACCTCGCCGCTAAGCAGGGCAAGACCGAGGAGCAACTCCTCGCCCGCCCCGTGCTCCACCTCTTCTGCGACGAAAGTCGCCACCTCCCCCACGACCGCGAAGCGTTCATGCTTCTCGGCCTTATCTCCTGCCCGGCAGACAAAGCCCGCACCTATCACCTCGAACTCCGCGCTATAGGTCGCGAACACGGTTTGACCGATGATTACGAGATGAAGTGGACCCACGTCCGCCCCGGGAAGCTGCCATTTTACCAAGCCGTGCTCTCATGGTTTTTAACTAAGGAAGACCTTTTTTTCCGAGCCCTTCTACTGCCGGACAAGAACGAAGTCTTCCAACGCTTGCCCGACGACAGCCAGGACATGGCCTACTACCGCCTTTACGCCCAACTCCTCGGCAGCGCCTTCACGGACAACGCCAAACATCGCGCCTTCCTTGACATGAAGGACACGCGAGGTGGCAAGAAACTGCAGGAATTGGAAAGCCTGCTCCGGCTGCAAATCGATGACCTTAACTCGAAAAAGATCCTCGGCCTGCAACAAATGCAGAGCCACGAGGCCCGCCTGCTGCAGCTTGCCGACGTTTTACTCGGTGCCGTGGGAGCTGCTCACAGCGGGTCAGCGTTGCCCACCGCCAAGCAGGCTCTGGTCAACCAACTTGCCGACGCCATCGGAAGCCCGTTGAGTTGGGATACCGCCGCATACTCTTCCAAGTTCGCGATCTCCACTTATCGCGACTTCGACAGCCTTGTCACTACATGAGCACGACAAGCTGGCTTCCCGCCCGGCTGGACCGGGCCACATTTTCCGACGAGATTGCTCTTGAGGCGGCCGCTTGGGCCGTTTTCCAGCGAGACTTTGCCAGCGCTCCTGCCTTTCGAGCCGAGCGCGTTAACATCAGCCGTCAGCCCCACCCAGCACGGGCTGACCGACTTCACAGCTACTGGCACGCCGTCACCGAAGGCCAGCCCGAGGAGAGCCGGGTGAATCCAGAACTGGAGCGCCTTGAGCGCATGCCTTGGGCTCGCCCCGTAATCGAAAACGAAGCCTGTCCTCACTCTTCCATCAAAGTCTGGAGCAACCGACGCGGGGGCAGCACCCATGTTTGTATTTATTTCGACCGCATAAACTACCTTGTGGTGCTCAAGCAGCTACGAACGAACTACCTCCTAAAAACGACCTACAGTCCAGAATCCCGGCGTCGTCATCAGCTCCAGAAAGAATACGCTTCCTGGAAAAAAAGCGGGGCGCGGCTGTGAACCGCGCCCTAATGCACCTTCCACATGGAGTGGATGTGACATGGAGAATATGATTCAGCACTCGGACGACGGCAATCAAAATTTTTGGCTCGTGAAGTTCGCTCCGTTCCGCACGAGTTGGTCGGAGATTGTGCAACGCGGCACCTTTTCCCTGCGAGGCGTCCGGAGTGCCACGGCGCGCAAACATCTCACGGCCATGCGCAAAGGAGACGCCGTGTTGTTTTATCACAGCCAGCAGGAACTCGCCGTCGTCGGTCTCATGGCCGTCTCCCGCGAAGCCTACCCCGACCCAACGAGCGCAGACCCGCAATGGCTGACCTGCGACTTCACCCCGATGAAAACCCTCCCGCGCCCAATCCCGCTCGCCGAACTCAAAGTGGATCCCCGGCTCAGCACCCTCGCACTCCTGAACCAACCTCGTCTCGCCGTGATGCCCATAACCGGTGCCCATTTCCGAATCATCACGAAGGAAATGGCCCGATGAAAATCTTCCAGCAGCGTCGCTCGACCAATCTCCATGGATCTCTGATCGTGATCACCCTCGAGGAAATGACGATGGCAGTGACTGGAATTTCAAACGAATGGACAGTAAATGTCTGACCCCGTGTGAAAGGATGAAATCATGAGCGAGAAGTCGAAGATCGAGTGGACGGACTCAACGTGGAATCCGGTCCGTGGCTGCACCAAAGTTAGCCCTGGCTGCAAACACTGCTACGCCGAAACCTTCGCTGAGCGCTTCCGCGGGGTGCCGGGCCATCCCTTCGAGTTTGGCTTTGACCTCCGTTTGGTTCCCGAAAAACTGGGCGATCCGATTCGCTGGAGCACCCCCCGCCGCATCTTCGTCAACTCGATGAGCGACCTCTTCCATCCCGATGTTCCCGACGAATACATCGAAAGCGTCTGCCGGGTGATGCTGGCGGCAAATTGGCACACCTACCAGATCCTCACAAAGCGGGCGGATCGCATGAGCCGTCTGCTGCGAACCAGGCTCAAGAAGGCCGCGGCCGCCTCGCATATCTGGTGGGGGGTGAGTGTGGAGAACAAGACGCATGGTCTTCCCCGGATCGATTTGCTCCGGAAGGCAAAACCTGCCGTCGCCTTCCTTTCCATCGAACCCCTCATTGAAGATTTGGGGGAGTTCAGCCTTAAGGACATCCACTGGGCGATCGTCGGGGGCGAGAGCGGGCCAGGTGCCCGGCCTCTCGAAAAGGCCTGGGTGCGGTCCATCCGAGCCCAATGCCGCGCCCAAAAGGTGCCGTTTTTCTTCAAGCAGTGGGGAGGCGTCCGCAAGGCCGAGAATGGACGGACCCTCGATGGTCGCACCTACAGCGAATTTCCCAAAACGGAAGTCAGCCCGGTTGCATCCTCGGCGAGGCGAGCCCGACTTCTCGACGAGCTGATCCCAGCCTAAAAAGGACCTACGTGCGACCGGACTTTCACGAAAAACCGTTCGACGAGGGAACGCTCGCAAAGCTGGAACTGTTTCAGCTTTATGCCCGGGAGTGGCTTCCCGTTTTTCTGAGTCGTGCGGAACCCGTCTGGCCGGACGTTCACATTTTTGACTTCTTCGCTGGTCCCGGGCAGGACGTCGCGGGAACGGCCGGCAGTCCCGTTCGGATCGTGCAGGAAGCCATCGACTGTCGCCACAAACTCATCGAGGGAAAGGTCCATCTTCACTTTCATTTTTCCGATGCAGATGAAGCCAAAACGCGAGCGCTCGAATCCTGTCTTCGGCCCCTCGTTGACAGGCTTCCCCATGCCACCCTGGATGTGCAGGCCATACCGTTCGAGGAATCCTTCCAGCGGGCGCTACCAATCCTTCACCGGTCGGACACGGCCAATCTCGTTTTGATTGATCCCTGCGGGGTGAACCACGTCGACGATGAAGTTTTCCGACAACTCATCAGCGCACCCACCACCGATTTTCTCTTGTTTGTCGCGTCGTCGTTTCTTCACCGATTCAGCGAGCACCCCGCGATGCGACTGCGGATCAAGAAATCGGATAGCTTCTACCATTGCCACCGAGCCGTGGTGGAACTCTACCGCACCTTCATTCCCGCCAACGATCACTACTACCTCGCACCGTTCTCCATCAAAAAGGAGGGATCCCAGCTTTACGGGCTGATCTTCGGGACTTCCCATCTTCTCGGGATGGATAAGTTCCTCAACACCGCGTGGACCAAGGACACCCTCAACGGCGAGGCCAACTTCGACATCAATCAGGAAGATTTTCAAGACCACGCTCCGTTTCTCTGTCTGGATATCTTTGACAAGCCCACAAAGCTGCGGGCATTCGCAGCGGACCTACGGGAGCAAATCTTAACGGGAAAATGCGCAAACGAACTGGAGGTCGTGGAAGTCTGTTTCCAACACGGCGTCAAGCGGCAGCACGCTGAAGAGGTGCTGCGCCAACTCAAGACCGAAGGCCGGATCAAGATCGACTTCCGGGTTCCTCAAATCGCCCACAAACCTCCCCGGCTGATCGAGCTTCAGTGAAGCTTCACCAGTCAGGTTCTTTCTCTGCTCGCAAGCTGGGACGAGGAGTCGAGCTCGTTCGCCTGCGGTTTCCACCTTCCGCTCGCAATCGTCCAACCGGGCCGAGGCCCGGCGCCTCCTCGCCGAAAAACTCGAAGTGCGGCGCGAAGCCGCGAGACAGGAACGTCTCGCCGAAGCCGCAAAATCCCGGCGTCAGAAGGCCGAACGTTCACGCGCGACAAAACGAAAGCTGGTCGAAAACAAACGCCGGCGCAGCGAAACAAAAAAACTCCGCGGCCGAATCTCAGGCTGACCCCGGAACTCGGAGCCGGTGATCGTTCACCCCGGGAGTTTCTTTTCCAGGGTGAGCTTTGTTCCACGCGGACAGGGCTGGTAATCGACGTGGTCAAATGCCTGGCGGATGATGTGGACGCCCAGCCCGCCGGGTCGGATGTCTTCAAGGGCACGACTCTGGATCTTGGATGGATCGCACGAACGGCCGTAGTCGCGAAGGACGAATCGCACACGGTCCCTCAGGCGGGCCATTTCAAGCCGCACGGGTTTGCAATCGTGAGCATAGGCGTGGCGGATGACATTCGCACACGCTTCGTCGAGCGCCAGAACGATCAATTCGGCGGCCTCCTCCGAAAACCCGTTGGCCGCGAGAAACGAACGGACTTCGGCCCGGATGCGGGCCAACTCGCACGTGGCGCTCGAAAAAGCGACTTTGGTTTTCATGTGATCCCTCCGGCGAGAATGGTGAGATCGTCGAGCGGGGCCCCTCGCCCGCGGTGGGTCACCTCGGCGGCGACGAGCCGCTCGACAATTTCTCCGGGTGTCCCGGCCCGCCCGCGAACCGCGTCGAGCAAATGTTCGTCAAACATCGTTCCGGTTTCGGATCGCGATTCCGAAAGCCCATCGGTGAACGCGACCAGCCAGGAATCCGGTTCGAGCGTGATCCAGTGGTCGGTGTAGGCAATGTCCGGGAGAATGCCGAGCGGAAGAGCGCCTTCGAGCGGCACGCGCGATGGATCGCCATCTGCGTTGAGCAGAACGGGGTGGCAATGCCCGGCACTTGCCAGCGCGACGGACCGGGATGCCCGATCGATTTTTCCAACCAGCATCGTGATGAACATGCCTCGGATGATCCGTTCCTGGAGGCTTTGGTTGAGGCGGCCGAGGGCTTCACCGGGCGAAGCGGATGCCGCGAAGACAAATTCCAGCGCGCTCAGTGTCTGCGCCATGAGGAGCGATGCGGAAATCCCTTTTCCCGATACATCCGCGATGGCAAAGAACACACCGCCATCCGCCACGGGCACGACCCGGTAGAAGTCGCCGCCCACGTTTGCAGCGGGCGTATTGTGGCACGCAAACGAAAACCCATCGATCACAGGAGGAACGGCCGAGGAAAGGAGTTCCCGCTGGATCTCCGCGGCGATCGCAATGTCACGATCGGTCCGCTGCTGCTGGCGTTCGCGTTCCAAGTTGCGCATTTTTTCCAACGCGGCTGCCGTGAGGTCCGCATAAGCGACAAACGCCTCCAGATCCTCCTTCTCAAAGGCCGTTTTTGTTCGCGGATTCAGCACCTGGAGGACGCCGAGGGCATGTCCATCGCTGGACAATGGGGCGCACAAAATCGAGCGCGTGACGAAGCCGGTTTCCTTGTCCGCCGCTTTGTAAAAGCGCGGATCGGCATAGGCGTCCGGGATGAGGAGCGGCTCGCGTTTTTCGTAAACCCATCCGGCAATCCCCTTCCCGGCGGGCACGATGATCTTGGGTTCGACGTAACCCGATTCACCGGCGGTCGCCATGGCCAGTTGGAGCGCGGTTGAACCATCCATCGAAAGAAACAGGGATGCCGCCTCCGCATTCATGACGCGCCGGGCGACATCGAGCACCGCGCGCAGGAGTTCGTTGTAATCGGTGATCGACGTGATGAGCCCGCTGACCTCAACCAAACCCTTGTAGAGGTGCAGCGAAGCCCGGAGCGAACGAATCTCTTCTTCGGTGGTCATCAAACCGTTGAACTTTCGAATAGCATGGATGCAGCGCCGACTCAACCCGCGGCGGCCGGAGTCAGATTTCGAGCGGCTTCGGGTGCTTGGTCAGCAAGCGTGCACCCTTTTTTGTCACGAGTGCGACGTCCTCGTGCCGCACACCGCCCAAGCCCGGAATGTAAATCCCGGGTTCCACCGTGAGAACCTGGCCGGGCAAAAACGTCGTGGCCGAAAACCGGGGTGACTCGTGGATCTCCAAGCCCAGCCCATGACCGGTCCCATGAAAAAAACCCTGCCAGCGACCATCCCGGATTTCCGTGGGATATCCGGCGGAGGCGAAAGCGGCTTTCACCTGTTCATGCACGATTGCGCCTTGGTTGCCCGGCTTCATCGCATCGATCGCCAATTTCTGCCCCTCGAGACACGTCTCCCACAAATGACGCTGCGCATCGCTCGCCCGGCCGCGGACGACCGTGCGCGTGATGTCACCAAAAAATCCGCTGCGCGCATCGCGCGGAAAAATGTCGAGGATGATCAACTCGCCCGCCCGGAGTGGACCGCTGCCGCGGCCGTGGGGATCGCAGGCCTGTTCGCCACCGGCGACGATGGTATCGCCGCGCGCCTCGCCTCCGGCCCGCAAAACGGCGGACTCGATTTCGATCCGCAAAAGCTCGGATGTCAATGTGCGCCGGCTCCAGACCAACCGCCCGTCCTTCCGAATCACGGTGGCGGCGAGAACTTCAAACCCGCGGGCCATGCCCGCCTCGGCGATGCGGAGAGCTGCTTCGATTTGACGGACCTCGGTCGGCGACTTGGTCTCGCGTTCGGGATAGAGCGGGCCCTTTGAGGGCTTGAGCCGGATGTCTTCTTTTCGCAGCAACCGCGCGAGGCCGAACGGAAAATCCGCCGGCACGACGACCGACCGGGCCTTCTTTGCTTTCAACCAGGCCGCGACCACACGCGCATAAGACGGCTTTTTCGATTTGCCAGCCTGCACTTCCCGTTCAACAGCCGAGTACGCCTCCACCTTGGCTCCGCGGGCTTCCGAGCGTCCTCGGTCCACCTCCAAATCCGACAAAAGCAGATAGCGTTTGCCGTCCCGCTCCAGAAAAACAAACGGGTCCGGCGCCCGGAATCCGCTGGCATAGAGTTGGTCGGCCGATGATTCGCTCGAGGCGATGATCAATTTTGGACGTGCCATTGCCGGGAACATTTCCACAAGCTTCCCCGGTATGGCAATGCATCGTTGGACGCGGCTCAGCACACGCAAATGGGAGGACGCCTGGGATGAACGGCTCGCTTTTCTCGGACCCGGTCAGGTGGCGATGATGACGTGGCCGGATTCGAACGCCCTCAAGATCCACGCGTTCGGCGACAAAAAGACGGTCGACGCGCTCGTCAAGCGATTCGGCGGGCAGGCCAGCCAGCTTCCGGCGCACATGTGGACCGGCGATCCGGCGCGCCCGCGGGCCCCTTTGTCGATCCGGGGCCGTCTGCGCATTCACTCCGACGAGGCGTCTTGGAAAGCATGCACCGACCCGTCCGACCTCTTGATTCCTGCCGGGATGGCTTTCGGCACGGGTGAACACGCCACGACAGCGACATGCCTCCGGCTCCTCTGCGACCTCGAGCCCGACCTGCCCGAACGCTGGACCGCACTCGACGCGGGGACGGGCAGCGGGATCCTGGCGATCGCCGCGGAGAAACTCGGGGCGTCGCGTGTCGAGGCGTTCGATTTCGATCCGGCTTGCGTTCGGATCGCCAGGGAAAATGCGCGTGTGAACCGCTGCCGACGGGTGCGCGTCGTCAAAGCCGATGCGAGGGACGTGCGGGCTTTTGCTCCGGCGGATGTTGTCCTGGCCAACCTCTTCAGCGAGCTCCTGATGGCGTCCGCTCGCGGCTTCGCCTCGAAGTTGCCGGCCGGCGGACACTTGATCTTCTCGGGTGTGCTCCGGCGCCAGGCCGACGAGGTGGCCGCCGCTCTGGTGGCCGCCGGGTTCGAGCCGCCGAAGATCATCCCGCGTGGCAAATGGTGCGCGGGCCACACGCTCCGAAAGACCGCCAAACTCGACAAACGCTCCCGCCGCAGTTCAGGATCAAGCCATGCCTGACGCGCGCCGCAAAACGATTTCGGAAATCCGGCAGGAAACCAAATCCGGATCGCTCACCGCCCGCCTCCACGGGCAAATCGAAGACCTCACCAAAAAAGAGTCAACCACCGGAAAGCCGTATTACGAACTCCGCCTGCGCGATGGCACGGATTCGCTTCTGCTGCGTGCTTGGAGCGACACGCCGGCGTTCGACCAATGCTGCGATGCCGGCAGTGGCGATCCCGTTGAAATCGAGGGTGAGTTCCTCGTCAACGGCAGCTTCGGACTCGAGGCGAGGCGCTGGCGGTTCCGTCCGCTCACGCCCGACGAGACCGCCGCCCTTTTCCAAGGAAGCGAAGAAGCCCGCGCGGCGGCGGACCGGGATTTCGAGAGTGTGACCACCCTGGTTGGGTCCATCGCCGACCCACGGCTCCGCGGGGTTTGTGAATTGTTCCTGGCCGAGTTCGGCGCGCGCTTCCGGCGGGCCGCCGCCGCTCGGTTCAACCACCATGCGCACCGCGGCGGACTGCTCCGTCACACCGCGCAGATGATGCGATCCGCCGCCGCTGTGGCCGACGCCTACCCGCTGCTCAACCGTGACCTTTTGCTTGCCGGCGTGCTCTTTCACGATTCCGGAAAGCTCTGGGAGATGTGCCCGCCGGAGAACGGATTCGAAATGCCGCGCGAGCTGCGCGGTGAACTCCTCGGCCACATCAGCATCGGCATCGAACTCGCCAATGCGCTGTGGCGGAAACTTCCCTTGGAGGACTGGAAGGAACTCGCACTGCCCTCGGAGGACGTGCGCCTCCACCTCCTGCACCTGATTGCCGCCCACCATGGCGAACTTCAGTTTGGTTCGCCGGTCGAGCCCAAAACCCCCGAGGCGATCGCCCTCCACTTCATCGACAATCTCGACGCCCGGCTCGAGATGATTTTCACCGCCTACGACAAAAATCCGGAGATCGCCCCGGGCGTCTTCGAGCGCGTCCGCGCCCTGAATGCCTCGCCCGTCCGGCCACTCGCCTCCACGCCCTCCCCTGACGCCGCGAAACCGGAAGCTTAATCGAGCGCGATACCGTTTTTCTCGAGCGTGAGACCGGTGACGCGGTTGTAGTCGGCGATGGCCCGGATGTGGTCGGCCCGGGCACGAATCTCGCTGATTTCCGCCGCCGCCAGATCGCGCTGGAATTGCAGGACTTCGAACGTCGTTGTCGTGCCACTGGCGAGCCGGGCTTGGGCGGCTTCGAGGGTTTTTCTCGAGAAGTCGAGCGCTGCGCGCGAGGCCTCGATGCGCTTGCGGGTGGTCTCGATCTGGCCCGCCGCATTGTCCGCTTCGACGAGGATCGCCTGTTCGAGACGCTTGAGCTCGACCAACGCCTGCGCGGTCTCGAGTTTGCTTGCTGCGAGGCGTCCGCTGGCTTCCCGATTCGGGACTGGGAGGCTGGCGACCACGCCGGCCGTCCATGCGTAGTTGTTCGTCGCCTGACCGGTCGCCCGCTGGACGCTGTCAGCCAGGTTCGTATCGATGCCGTTCACTCCGAAACTGGCAACCAGATCCAGTCGCGGCAGGGTTTGATTGCGTGCAAAGACAACGTTGATCTGGCGTTTCTGCAGGTCGAGCAGGGCTTGGCGGTAGTCCGGCCGGAGTTGAAACGCCTTCGGAAAATCCCGGTCCGGGTCCGCACGAAACCCCGGCATTTCCGGCAGGGTCGCGATCTGCACACGCGTCTCCAGCACGCGAAAAACCTCGTCGGTGACGAGTTGCTTGAGAAAGTTTTCATTGTCCAGCATCGCACGCTGAGCGACCAGCACCCGCTCATCGCGCGCCGCGAGGTCGGCCCTCGCCTGCACGACGTCCAAGGGCGACATCACCCCGATTTCCGCCCGCTTCAGGTTGTCGTCCAAAAGCCGTGCCGCCAGATCCCGCGATCGCTCCTCGACCTCCAGATTTCCGCCGGTAAAAAACAATTCGCAGTAGGTGTTGATCGTGTCAGTGACGACGTCAATGATCCGCTGTCGGAGCGTCCACTCCGAAATGGCACGGTCCGCCCGGGCAATGCGCAACTGCGCAAGATTCACATCGGTTCCAAAGCCTCGCAGGAGCGGTTGCGCCACGTTCAATCCGACGAACGAATTGAACCGGTCATTTGCGTTTCGCGTGTCCGTGTTCCGGGTCGTCGATGCGCCAAAATCATAGGTCAACCCCCAGGGAGTCAGCCCGGCCACCGATGTGTCGACCTCCAGCCCGGTGCTGAGCGCAAAGAGATCCGGCTGGACGCCGCCGGGAAGCGCCGTCGGCGTCTGGAGTTCGTTGTTGAGCGTGCGGAGCTCGACATTGTTCTCATCATAGGTCACCGAAACTTCCGCCACCGGATCAAATCGCCCGGAAGCCGTGACCTGCCGCGCCCGCGCAATTTGTGGCGTGAACTTCTCCGCACGGATCTCGAAGTTTTTTTCCAAAGCCATCCGCACCGCCGAGACGAGATCCAATTCGAGAACCTCAGCCGACTGCAACGGCCCACAGACCGTCAACAGCAAAACCACCACCCGAGGGAAGAGACAACGCATCGCTCGAAGACTTAGCACAGAATGGACAGGATGGACACGCTGCCGACGAGTTTTTTCAGATCCCCCGTTCCATGATCTCCGCCGGAGCCCGCCCCGCATGCAGGAGCGCGGTCATGCGCTTCATGGCAGGGTCAATATGCCGGAAGAACCGCTTGTAGGCCGCGCAAAGGTAGTTGAGACCGGGTTCGCCGTCGGGCGTTTCGATAAACCGGTGCTTCGGGCACTCACCGTTGCACGCGAAGCGCACATCACATTCGCGGCAAAACTTCGGCAGCGTGGCGGACTTGGCTTTTCCGAATTCCCTCTGCCGGGTCGAGTGAACCATGTCGCCCAACGAATCATTGAGGATGTTGCCGAGCTGGTATTTCGGATAAACAAAATGGTCACAGGAAAACAGGTCGCCATTGTGCTCCAGCGCGAGCGCTCGGCCGCAGTCCTCCAGGAAAACACACAGCCCGGCGCCCGCTCCTGACCAGATTCCCAGCGACACGTCGAAGATCTGGACAAAGACGCGCCCGACGTCGCGGCGGACCCATTGGTCGAAGATCTGCACCAGAAACTCGCCGTAGGCGTCCGCCGGCACACTCCACCGCGTCACCGGGCTGTCCGGCTGTCCGGGTTCCGGGGGTTCCGAAAAGTCCAGCCCGTCCGGTGCACTGCCCGGCACGGCCTTTCGCTCAACGAGCGGGATGAACTGAATGAATCCGGAACCGGTCTCGCGCAGGAAATCATAGACTTTGAGCGGATGCTTGACGTTGCTCGCGTTGACGACGGTGAGCGTATTGAACTCAACGCCGAATTGCTTCAGGAGCTTGAGGCCGTTCATCACGCGGTCGAACGTCGGTTTCTGGCCCTTGTCCACGCGATACGTGTCGTGCAAATGCCGGGGGCCGTCGATGCTCAGGCCGATCAAAAATCCGTTCTCCTTGAAAAACCGGCACCACTCGCGGTCCAAACGCGTGCCATTTGTCTGGAGGGCATTGTGGACGGGCCGCCCGCCCGCATATTTGCGCTCAAGTTCCACGACCTTGCGAAAGTAATCAACGCCGAGAAGGGTCGGTTCCCCGCCCTGCCATGCGAACGTGATCTCCGCGGTATGCTGGCTTTCGATGTACTGCCGGATGTAGCTCTCCAGGACGTCCGGTTTCATCCGGAAATTCTCTCCCCGGGGATAGAGCTTTTCCTTCTCGAGGTAATAACAATACGTGCAGTCCAGGTTGCAGATCGGCCCGATCGGCTTGGCCATGACGTGGAATGGTGCGGACACAGGAGGACCGTGCATCGTACGGCGTTCGGTTTCAAGGCCCGCGCGGCATCCAATGGCAAATTGAGCGCCGATTCCATCAGGTGAATGTCGTCCGGCCGTGGCCCGGTCTCAGAAAAATCCTCGTCGTCCGCACGGACAACATCGGTGATCTCGTTTGCACGATCCCGCTCATCCAAGGTCTGCGGAAGACCTATCCGGATTCCGAAATCGCAGTGCTCGCCAACAGCTACAACCGGGCCGTTCTTGACGGCCATCCCGATGTGGACCAGGTGTTCGCCTACACCAAACGATCGCATCACGAGTCGACGGGGAGGCTTGTTCGGGGTTCGCTCGCAAAGATCGTGACCCTCGCGAGACTTCGGTTTCGGCGTTTTGACATCGCCATCGCAGCCGCCACGCCCGCGAGCGATCGCACGCTGCGCACGCTCCGCGTCACCGGGGCACGCGACCAGCTCGCATCGACCGATAAAATGCCGGGCCTCCACGAGGTGGAGCGAGTCTGGCACCTCGGCAAATCGCTCGGTCTCGACGGACCACCACCCGCCGCCAGAATCTACCCCAGACGCGGCCTGCTGGCCGAATTTGACGCTTCGATTCGACGCAGACTCGGCCCGGACCGCCTGCCTGTGGCCGTTCACCTGAGCTCCCGCAAACCCTCGCAGCAATGGCCCACAAACCACTTCGTCGAATTCCTCCACCGAACGTCCAAAGCGCATGCCAACCTCGGGTTCGTCCTCCTCTGGTCACCCGGCGAATCCAATGATCCAGCACACCCCGGGGATGATCGGAAAGCCGCGGATGTGCTTCGGGAAGCAGCCGGGCTCCCGGTCGTGACCTGTCCGACACCTACACTTCCCGAAACCATCGGCGCGCTCGCGGCCTGCCGGATGTTTTTCGGAAGCGACGGCGGCGCCATGCATCTGGCTGCCGGATTGGGCCTTCCCATCGTCTGCCTCTTTGGAGCCTCCTCGGCGAGCCAATGGCATCCGTGGAAAACCAATCACCGCCTTTTGCAATCACCGGAACGCGACGTGACCAAAATCCCCCCGGAGACAGTTTCCGACGCCGTTTCGGATCTCCTCGGGCAAGCCCTCCTGCGCTGACTCCCGACTCTGCACGCCCCGCCTCCTTCAGGGCGACCGCAGACTCGCCAGAGCCTTCGGGATCGGTACTTCGAAGCGCCGGCGCTCCCGAAAACCACTGACCGCCTCGTAACCCGCCGCCTCCAGCATCTCCAACGCTTCGACATACCCGTCCCCCACCCGGCCCGGCACGTGCGCATCCGCACCGACCACGACCGGAATCCCACGCTCCCGCATTTCCCGGAGGATCGCTGGCCCCGGGTTCATTTCCGGCAGACGCTTGTTCATCCCGGAAGTATTCAACTCCATCGCCACGCCCGACGCCGCAATACGGTCCAACGCACGCCGAATATCCGGCAGGATGCGCTCCAAATTCCAAGCGTCCGGCGCCTCGTTTTTGATCAGATCCGGGTGCGCCAGCGTGTCGAACAATCTTGTCTCCGCCGCCTCCGCCAGGTGCTCGAAATACAAACGCTGATACGCCACGTCGTCGCCACGGTAAAAGCGTGCCTTGAACTCCCGAACCTGCGGGTGCACCGAACCCAGCACGTGATGAAACGGGGCCCGCTCGTGCAAACGGCGCACCCAATCCTCCATCCCGGGCACATAATCGCTCTCGATCCCCAACAAAATCTCCGCTCGTCCCGCCCACTCGGAAGCCGCCTGCTCAACACAGGCCAGATATTCCGGAAACTGGTCCACCCGCATGCGAACGTCGGCCGAATACCCGTCCGGCATCGGCGCATGGCACGTCACGATCACCCCGCGCAAACCCCGCCCGACCGCCACTCGGGCATATTCTCCGGGCCACCCCGACGCATGCCGGCACAATGGCGTGTGCATGTGGGATTCATACAAAAGCGGCTCGGCTCTCTCCACGCTCACAGACCGCGTAGCCTCGTTGGCGGTCCCGGGCATGTCAAAGCATTCAGCCCGTCGATTTCCACGCTCCCAAACCCTCGCAAATGTGATTGACTCGCAGGGCGCAAAGGTCTAGCACGAAAAGGCCATGACCATGTTTTCTTCTCCTCGGACGGGACTTTCACGCCGCCTGGCCCTTGCGGCGGCTATCGCCACGCTGGCCTCCTCAGGCGCGGCGCTCGCAGGCGGGTTCGGCGGCCCGCCCCCGTTCACCAACGGCTCCCCGCTCATCACCGGCGTCGATGGCAGCTATCAAGCCACCGCCCGTGCGAAGAATCTCACCGGCGTTTTCCGTTTCCAGTACTCTGGAGGAACACAAACCTCCTCCCAACAACAGAACAATTGGGTCTTCTTCATCGGCGGTCAGATCCAGAGAGGGAGCGTTGTTGCAAACGTCGGAAACGGTTCCGTCAATGGCGTGCTCGATAGCTTGGCAAGCGGCACCTCCACCAACTCGAACGGGACGATTAGCCTCCCCATTATCTTCCTGAATGCAAACAATTCCTCCTCGGGAGAGTTCAGCGGACGGATGGATATGAACGATCCCAATGCTCATTTCTCTGGAAAGGGCAAGCTGATGCCGTCCCCGGGGTCCACGAATCAAGTCATTGCGATCTCGCAGGAGGACGTCAGCGAGGGAGACGTGACCTTGGGCGGAGAAATCCAGATTACCAATGCGGTCTACACCAACTTGGCAGGCAGCATCCCGGAAACCGTGTTTAATTTCCAAGGCGTGCGCACCTCCACTGGGGTATCCGCCCCAACGACCTCGCGCACATCCGCCCCAACGACCTCGCGCACATCCGCGCAGTAACCCACGTGCTTTGTTCCAGGGAGCCGGGCGAAGGCGTTCGCCTCCGCAGCGGCTTTACACTCGTCGAGCTCATCGCAGTCATCGGCATCATTGCCGTTCTGGTTGCCATGTTTTTCGTGGTCAACCGTTCACTGCCCGCACGGGCTGAGGGCCCCCAGTGCATGGCCAACATGCGGGGAATTCATACGGCTCTCGCGGCCTATATCCAGGATCGCGGACAGTGGCCACAGGAACCGGAAAACATTGAGGACAACCAGCATGCCATGGAGGATTGGTGGCTGGCCGAGATGAAGCCCTACGGCATCGGTTTGGAAAGCTGGCAGTGCCCATCGGTCAAGCGCCTCGTCACGTCCAAACGGAAAGACGGCCGCCCGAAGCTCCACTACACGCCATCCATGTTCGATGCCCATCCGTCCACGCCTTACCGCTGGAGCACTCAACCGTGGCTGATCGAAATCGGCAACATGCACGGCCAGGGTGCCTTCATCTGCTTCCCGGACGGCTCGATCCGCCCGATGGACGAGATCGTCGGGCGCTGAAACTCGCCAGCGGGAGCGCAAAGCGCCGTCAACGCACAGGATTTTCGGAAACGACCGAGCGTTTCGCCCCGTTACAATTTTCCGACGACCCCCACGCCGAACGACAACCAGAGCGGAATCGTCACCAACCCGACCAGCGACGTTCCGAAAACCGCCCGAAGCGCCGTTGGCATATCGCCGTGGTGAATACGGCTGAGCACGATCGGAAACATCGCGCACGGCATGGCCGCCTGGACAAGGAGGACTGAACGCAACGCCCCATCCAGCGGCAAGAAGACCGCAGCCGACAAAATGATCATCGGCAGGATGCCCAGCCGGACCGTCAAAGCCAGCGCCGTTGATCCCCATCCGCCCCGGAGCACACCCGGTCTCGCATCATCGGAAAACAAGGCCCCGGTGAGAAGAAGCGCGAGCGGCACCGCGCACAGCCCCAGCATGTGCCATGCCGTGTCCACCGCCTCCGGAATCCACACGCCGGCACCGGCGAGGTTCAGAACCAATGCGACGACAACGGCGACAATCGGCGGATTGATCAATGGCCGCCACCATCCGGCCCCGGCCCCGCGACCCGAGATCGTTGCCACCCCAAGGCTCCACATTGCCACGTCCACGCCCAAGTTGAATGCAAAAAGCACCCCGACCACCTCGCGATCAAACAACGCCAGGCACAGCGGAAGCGGGATATACCCGTAATTCTGAATGCCAACGGTTCCCGCGAACGTCCGCTGAACGACTCGGTCCCGCAGAAACAACCTCGCAGCCCCGTAGGCGAGGCCGATGCCCACTCCGATCGAGAGAAATCCGAGGATCGGCGGTAGAATCAGGTTTTCCGCGCGGGTCAGCGCCTCGTTGCCAATGATCACATCCAGTGCCAGGCAGGGCACAAACAACTTGACCAAAATCCCCAGAAGCGAGGCGTCCGCCTGCCGCGTCAATACCCCCGCCCAGCGAAAGACAAACCCGGCACCGATAATGAGGAAAACCGGAAGAACGATGTGCAGGATCCGACCGACTTCCATGTCAGCCGAAGACCAGATTGCAGATCACCACCGAAGCCACAATACCGGCGAGATCGGCACACAGCCCGGCCGGCACCGCATGCCGCGTCCTTCGGACCGCAACCGAGCCAAAATAGACGGCGATGACATAGAACGTCGTTTCCGTGCTGCCCATGATCGTCGCTCCCATGCGCGCAACGAGGCTGTCCGGTCCATGGGCCTGCACCAATTCCGCAAAGAGCCCGTTCGCTCCGCTGCCACTCAAAGGTCGCATGAGTGAAAGAGGGAGGAGCTCCGGGGGAAAATGCAAGGCAGCCAGGACCGGCCCCAGCGCCCGGGTGAGCAGGTCGATGCCGCCAGCCGCACGAAACATGGCTACCGCGGCAATGATGGCGACGAGATACGGAATGATCCGAACGGCGACTTGGAAGCCCTCCTTGGCCCCTTCGACAAATTCCTCGTAAACCGGCACCCGCCGAAGCGCTGCATAAAGCGGAAAGAATGCCACGAGAAAAGGAATGGCCAGATAGGAAATGGCATCGACCACCGCCACCACGAGCCCACGTTCGACCTGCGCGGGGGCTGACGCGAATCCCACAGCGAACCAAACGAAACTGGCAAAAAACAAAGCCAAAACGCCAGCGCCCCACCAGGGCATGCCGGGCACACGGGCATCCTCCGAATTCTCCGTCTCCGCCGGATCGATCTCCCTCGTGGCCACCGGCGGCGCGAACATCGGCAACCGCTCGAACGATTTCACCGCGACAATCCCGGCCAGCGTCGAACAACACGTCGCCACAAACGCCGTGCCAATAATCTGGGTGGGCTGCACCGACCCGGCCGCCGCCAGGATCGCCACCGTCGTCGCCGGGATCAACTGCACCGAACTCGTGTTGATCGCCAGAAATGTGCACATCGCGTTGGTCGCCGTTCCGGGGTGCGGATTGAGCCGCTCCAGATCCTGCATGGCTCGCAGCCCGAGCGGTGTCGCGGCGTTTGCGAGCCCGAGCATGTTCGCCGCCGTGTTCATCACCATCGCCCCCATCGCGGGATGATTCGCCGGGACATCCGGAAACAACCAGCGAAGAACCGGCCGCACCGCCCGCGCAAGCACCGCCACCAATCCCGCCTTCTCCGCCAACTTCATCAGGCCCAGCCACAGTGCCATCACTCCCGCCAATGGCAGCGCGATTGTCATCACCGCCGTCTTGCAGGCTTCGAAGGCAGCATTCGTCACCGCCTGCAACTGACCGGAAAAGCCACCCATCAACACCGCCAGGACAACCAGCGCGAGCCAGATGTAATTCAACATCGGCGCAGCATGCCCACCCAGCCCCGCCAGAGCAAGGCAGACAGACGGCTACAGAGGCCCGTCTCTACCAAATGTCTCGTCCAACACCCTGGGTGTGCTTCCCCTCCCCTTGGTAGGGACGTTTCTCCGAAACGTCCGACTTTTGCCGTGCCGCTCGATCTCAAACATTGAGCCGTGCATCGAGACCATCTATAGACGCCGCATGGATGAAATCGGAAGGCGCTCGCTTCCCCATGATCCTCCCTTTGGAATCGGCGTCGGCGGGGAACTCTTCTTTCTGACCATCGTAGCGAAACCGCCACCGTGTCTCGTTGAGGCCGCGGTTCCATTCCGTCTCTTAGATTCAATCCGGCACGTCCATGCTCAGGGCCGATGGTTCACAAAAGTCGCCTTGGTGATGCCCGACCATGTGCATCTGCTCGTGCGAATTCCTGTCGAGGGCTCGCTGCGCCGTAGCGTGCAATCTTGGAAGCGATGGACAGCGGGTCACATCGGTGTGCATTGGCAAAGGGATTTCTTCGACCACCGACTTCGCCACTCCGACTCCGAAGCGGAGAAAGCGGACTACATTCTAAGGAATCCCGTCCGGGCCGGACTCTGTCGATCACCCGACGACTGGCTGCACCGGTGGATCTGTCGGGACTGATTTTCGACGGACGGCTACGGAGAGCCGTCCCTACCAAATGTCCCGTCCAACACCCCAGGCGTGCCCCCCCTGGTAGGGACGTTTCTCCGAAACGTCCGACTTCAGCCCCACCCTACTTCTCAAACAACTCGGCCAGGCCGTCGTCGACCCTCAGGTCGATCAGCTTCCAGCCCTCCGGACCACGGTAAAAATAGAACCGCCAGCGCAATGGCAGGTCCTCATTGACCGAAATGCACGTATGTCGAACCAATCGCGAGCCCGATTCACTCACGTCCAGCGTTTCATAGCCCGTTATCGGTCCGTAGGAATCCAATGCGCGTTTCGTTCGTTCCATCAATTGCTCCACATCTTCGCGGCGATCGGCGATGACCGTGCCGCGAACAAGCGTTTCGTAGGCCGCCTCGACCCGCCCCGCCTGCAAGGCCAGGAAAAACGCTTCGATGGCCGCGGGGGGCTCGACCCGTCGGGATGCGGGCGGCGGTGTCGGAGTGGGTGTGGGCGTTGCCTCGGGTGTGGCCTCACCCGGACGGAAGATCATTCGTTTCCTTGGGTCCGAAGCCGGATCTTGCGCAGCCGCCGCCGCGACGCCCACCAAAAGCAGAATAGCAATCGTCTTCATCAAATTCCGTCTCCGTAAAGCCCGGTGACCTCGGACGTCTGAACCGGATGATTTCTCATGACATCGGCCAGGCTGAGATTGTCCATCAAGTGTGCGACCATGTTCCGCGCACTGAGCATGACGCGGCGGAAACGGCAGACCGGTTCCTGGGTGCAACGGCGATAATCGGTCACCGAAACGCAGGCAATGGGGGCGAGATAGCCGTCAAAATGCCGGACGACTTCCCCCATCGTGATTTTTCCGGGCGGGCGGCTCAGAACATAACCACCACGCTTGCCGGGTGTGCTTTCGACCCAGCCGCGTTCCTTTAAATCCAGCATGATATGCTCGAGAAAGCGTTTCGGCACATCATTGCGCCGGGCCAATTCTCCGATTGGTATCGGCCCGCCCCCGTAGTGCTCGACGAGCGTGAACAACGCCCGGAGCGCGTAGTCGGTCCGCATGGAAAGCTGCATATGCGAGCATGCTAGGCGTGATTCCAACCCCCCGCAAGGCGAGGAATTCGCATCGACGCCCGCCCCGCCCCGGCGCTATCACGTCGCCATGCCGATCGTTCGCGTCCCGCTCACTGCCAAGGCCTACGACGTCCAAATCGAATGCGGACTCGTCGACCACACCGGTGAAGCCGCCGCCGCTCTGGTGAAGCCGAACCGGTGCGCAATCGTCACCGATTCCAATGTCGCCCCCCTCTACGCCGGTCGCGTGCTCGCCTCATTGAAATCCGCCGGCTTCGAGCCAGCCGTGGTCACCGTCCCCGCCGGCGAAACATCCAAGAGCCTGACGGAAACCGCACGGGTCTGCGACGCCTTAATCGACGCGGGGCTCGACCGGTCTTCGGTGCTCTTCGCGTTGGGCGGCGGCGTTGTCGGCGACCTCGCGGGGTTCGTGGCAGCCATCTACTTCCGCGGGATTCCCTGCATCCAAATTCCCACGACCGTCGTCGCACAAGTCGACAGCTCGGTCGGCGGCAAAACCGGGGTCAACGCCCTCGGCGGAAAAAACCTGCTGGGCGCATTCCACCAACCGCGCGCCGTCCTCGCCGATCCCGACACCCTCCGGTCCCTGCCCGCCCGCGAGTTCAACGAAGGTTTCGCCGAAATCATCAAGCATGCCGCCATTCGAGAACCCGATCTCCTGCAATACCGTGACGACCCGGTGGAATTGGTCCGCCGGAACGTCGCGATCAAGGCCGCGATTGTCGCGGAAGACGAATTCGAAACCCGCGGCGTTCGTGCACTCCTCAACTTCGGACACACCATTGGTCACGGCATTGAGAACGCCGCCGGCTACGGCGAAATTCTCCACGGCGAGGCCATCAGCCTTGGCCTCATCGCTGCTTCCCGGCTCTCCGTCGAAAAAGCGGGGCTCGCCCAGGTTCATGCGGACTCGATTTTGCGGGACCTGATCGCCTGCGAGCTTCCAACCCGGCTGCCTGATCACATTTCCACCGACGCCATCGTCGCCGCTCTTCGCCGGGACAAAAAATTCGCCCAAGGCGCCATCCGCTTTGTCCTCCTCCGGGCGCCAGGCGATGCCTTCGTGTCCGAAGAGATCACCGAATCCGACATCCGAACGGCGATTGACGGGCTTCGCACAGGGCCCGTCACCACGGGATCGGCTCGCGGTCTTTGACAAACTGCCCCCGGAGCGCGGACGGCGCATCAAGTGCCAACCAGACAATCGTATCCGCCCCCTCCTCCGCCGTTCGCGGAGCGTCGGGCCCGCCCATCTCCGTCCGGCACCATCCGGGACACATCGAATTCACCGCAAACCGCGGCAGGGCGGCGGTCAGTTGCTGCGTGAGCATGTTCAAAGCGGTTTTGCTGATGCTGTAGGCCGGCGCCCACGGTTGCGGCTCGCCGTCCAGCTGGCCCGCCCCACTGGAGACGTTCACGACGCGCGGATCGGCCGACTTTTCCAACAGGGGAACGAACGCCCGGATGACGCGAAACGTTCCCATCAGGTTCACATCCAGAGTCTCGCTCAGAACATCCGGCTCCAGATCCAAAAGGCCGGAGTAATGGTCGAGCAGGATTGCTGAGTTGTTGATCAACACATCCAGACGTCCATGACGCGCTCCGATCGCGTCCGCCGCACGGCCGATGCTCTCCGCGTCCTTCAGATCGATCGCCACGGATTCAAAACCCTCACGGTCGGCCGTGGCCGCCCCCCGCTCCGGATCGCGGCTGCCAATGATGACCTTGGCGCCCCGGTCCTGAAGGCCCCTCGCCGCCGCTAATCCAATTCCCCGCGTCGCACCCGTGATGAAAATCGTCTTCATACCAACGCAATCGATCGTCGCCCGGGCGCCCGCCGTCAAAGCCCGATTTTCCCTTGTCCGGCCGACGACCCCGGAGCAACATCTCTCTCATGAGCACATGGCTGTGCGTTTTTTGCCTCGCTGCGATCGTTCCCGCCATGGCCGCGCCGGAACCTCGGCTTGTTGGATCAAAATGGACGGTAACCGCCATCCGCGCCGAACCCGTCAAAACCGAACCGCCACCCACCTTGGACTTCGAGGCCGGTCCGGCGGTGGCCGGCTCAACCGGCGTGAACCGTTTCGGCGGCGCGTGCACGATCGAGGGCGACCGCCTCACGTTCGAGCGCTTCCGCACCACGCGCCGGGCAGGATCGCCGGAAGCCATGGACATCGAACGCGCGTTTCTGGACGCCCTTTCTGCGTCGGCGACCTTCCGGATCGACCCGGATGGCCACCTCATCCTGCTGGGACCCGACGGCGCCCCCCTCCTGAAGGCGGCACCCCGAACCGGCGACTAGACAGCATCCACCTTGCGGGAGCGCCCCGCGGTGGTAGTCTGATCCTGTGAATAAAACCGTCATCCCGGTCCAAATCCGCGGCCTTATTCCGACGAATGCCGGTTGCGCCGTCTTCATCGGGAATGACGAAAAGACGTTCGTCATCTACGTGGACCAATCCGTCGGCGCCGCGATCGGCATGTTCCTGAGTGGCGCTGACAAAGAACGACCACTCACCCACGACCTGCTCGCCCTCGTCCTCGCCGCACTCGGTGCGAAAGTCGAACGCGTCGTCATCAACGACCTCAAAAGCGGGACCTACTTCGGCCGACTCATCCTGTCCGCCGAAAACGAACTCCAGCAGCGCAAGATCATCGAACTCGATGCCCGCCCCAGCGATTGCATGGCCATGGCCGCCCAGCAAAAAGCCCCGATCTACGTCAGCAACGCCGTCTGGGACGAGGTCGAAGACATGTCCGATCTCCTCAAAAAGCTCCAGGAAAACGAAGGCAGCGAGTAACAGGTCCTCACTTCCGGTAGGTGCTCATTTCCACATGGAAACGCCTCCCGGCAACCGTACCTTCCATCTCGCGATATTCCTGGCCATCCCAAGCGATGATTTTCATCGTCGGGTCCTCCCGCAATCCGCGAATCGCCGCGTACTGCTCATAGGAATCGACTCGATAGCCATCGAGGCCGACGATGATCTGGCCCGGCTTGAGACCAAATCTCTCCAGTTGAGCCGACGCGGAATCGATGCGTGATCCGGCGGACGGAGGGCCGCTGAAGTCAGTCAGCGTCGCTTTCTGGATCCCGTCGGGAAACACTTCTTTCACGACGTCCACGAAGGCTGCCGCTTCGTCCGGCGAACGCTCGTTCATCCGCAGGTAACAGGCGACCTGCTCGCTTGGACCTTCGTTGTAGCGCTCATCCGTTTTCCGGGCGAGTTCCATTGCATCCTTCCAGCGGCCTTCAGCCTCCGCCAGCCAGATGGCCGCCTGAAGCCCGGAATAGGAATACACCTCTGCGGCGGCATCGGCCACCTCACGCGCTTTCTCCACCCGCCCGGACTCATACAACCTGGCAACCAGCCACGGGCTTTCATTCGCCATCCAGACGCGATTGTCGGCATCTTCAAACGCCCGCAGGAGATACTTTTCGCGAAGGTCGTCATAACCTCTCTTCTCTGCAACCGCAGCGACTTGAATCAGTTGATCCGGGTCGAAGCGGATAACCGGTTCCATCGCTTCGGCATAGGCCACCGGATCCGACTCAAGCGGTACCGCCCGGCGCTTCATCGCCGAAACGTTGTAGGGAAGGATCTTCGCCAGCCACTTGTCCAAAACCGGCAAGCTGATCGCCCAGGATTTGCCTTCGTCCAGGAACGCGTTGAAGCAGGAAAGCGTGTAATCAAACGGCGATCGCTTCCACAACTCCCCGAGCCAGTTGGCATCGTTCTCGTCCCCGACGCCGATCGAGTAAAGCCGGAGCGAAGTCTCAAATGCCGTCTGGCGCGGCACCTCCGGCGAAAACCAACCGTGAAAATCCGGAGCAGAAAACCTTTCCTTCCCGGCGGCATCGCGTCGAAGCGTCGCCCACATTTCAGGCGTCACCGATTCCGGAGCCTTGAAAATTACGGCTTCTCCCGCCGGATTCGCGGCCCGTTGGTCATCATCGGTGCGCGCGATGAGCCGGACAAGAAACGGTTTGAGACGAAGGTCAGGCAACTCGGACAACACGAATTCACGGAGTTGTTGAGCCTGGTCGCGGACCCCCCAATAATCGTGCAGAAACTGGAAGAGTCCGGAGATTCCCCCAAGCAGATGGCGCTGGTGGAAATCGGCAAAGATATCCCGACCCGCCACATCAACCATCCGCCCATTCGGCGTCTCAACGACTACACTTCCGGCCGGCGTTTCCAGATAGTCCCGGAGCCAATCCGCACGATCCGCCGCGACTGGAAGTCCATAAAACTTTGCAGCCGCAGCCGTTTCCGCCAACTCAAACTCCAGCATCCGCTTCTGGAAAACATGCCCGAGTTGAACACTCATCGGTGCTTCGTTAAAAATGCGCCAGATCGCAACGTCCGGGGAAACGCTGCGCTCGCGAATGTAGTCGAAACCGGCACGCGGAGTAATGGAGCGAACCATCGCGTCGATGAACTCATTGCGAACCGCCGGCGGAGTCTGCGGTCCAAGGTGCTCGACAAGCCGCCAGTCCCCCGTGTTGCGTAGAAGCAGGAGCGACTTCCAAGGAGCCAGTTCGTCCGTCTCCGGCCAGCCATTGATCTCCTCGACGGCGGCGGATTGATTCCCGGCAAGCGTCAAAAGCATGGCCGAAGCCACCCGGTGCGCCGGATCGCCCTCGTCCACACCCAATGCGCGCGCAAGCGCCAAATGGGCCGTCATCCGGTTCATGACACGGCGGGGGTCACGAAAGTCCGACGCCCGGTCGTTCAACCCGATCGTGCCCAGAAGAAGGGCAGCCTGGACATGCCCGTCCGCCGACTTGGGTTCCTTCGTCAACCAATCCGAGATCCGGCGGTTCTCCTCAGCAAGGTTCTGAAAACCCGGATTCAGCAGATTCGACCAGTCCGGCACAGGCTGTTGCTGCAGGCCGGAGGGTGCTCCCGCCATTTTGGTCGCGAGCTCGGAGTAGGTTGTCGGACTCCAAATGCCGCCGCGAACATCCACCGAGAACCTCCCAGAGGAACTCCGGATGTTGTACACTCCGTCAACCGACGATTCGGCGACCTCGACAGGCTGGGACGCCTTCCCTGCGCCAAATGCGGCCAGATCCGCCAGACTCTGGGCGACCTCACGCACCGTCCAGGCCTCCTCCGTCTGGTAAGGCAACTTTGGATCGATCACCGGGACTGGTTCCGGGCCGTCGAGCGTGTTGACTTGGAAATAGGCGACCACTCCGACCACAGCGAGGCTGAGCGCAATGAGCAGGAGAGCGATCGGAAGCGGGATTTTCATGCAGCGCGGACGTTCTACGACACAAAGACCGCCTGCGCAAGAGAGTTGGCGCTATCCCGGGGGGAATTCCCGCGAACCGTTTTCCCGCCGGTCTCCGTCCGTTCCGAACCGGTTTTGGCGGATTTTCGAAGTTGCGCGGTCCGGCCCCGCGGCACAGACTCGCAGCATGGAAATTCTCCTCGGCTTTTTTGGGATCGTGATCCTGTTGGTGATCGTGGTCGGGCTGTTCGTGGCCGGCCAATACAATGCATTGGTCGCGCTCCGGAACCGCTTCAAGAACGCGTTCGCGCAGATCGACGTCCAGCTCAAGCGGCGCTACGACCTCATCCCGAACCTCGTCGAAACCGCGAAGGGCTACCTCAAACACGAGAGCCAGACACTCGAAGCCGTGACCCAGGCGCGCAATCTCGCACAGTCCGCCGGTACCCGCGCCGCCGCGAATCCGGGCGATCCCTCCGCGATGAAAGATCTGGCCGGCGCCGAAGCCGGGCTCACCGGGGCCTTGGGCCGTCTCCTCGCCGTCGCCGAGGCGTATCCCGACCTCAAGGCCAACCAGAACATGATGCAACTCACCGAGGAATTGACGTCGACCGAAAACAAGGTCGCGTTTGCCCGGCAGGCCTACAACGACTCGGTCATGACGTACAACACGAAGCGCGAAGTTTTTCCGACGAACATCATTGCCGGCATGTTCAACTTCGGTCCGGCCGAACTCTTCCAAATCGAAAATCCTGAGGAAAAGCAGGCGCCGAAGGTCTCGTTTTCATGAGGCCGCCGCTCACGCCCGATTTCCCCGCCTTTCAAAAACTCGCCGTCAGCACGCCGGTCATTCCGGTTGTCTGCGAGGTGGTGGCGGATGGCGACACGCCCGTCTCGGCCTTTGCCAAACTCGGCGGCGAAGCCCCGTCGTTCCTGCTGGAGTCCGCCGAGCAAAGCGACCAGGTGGGACGCTACTCGTTCCTCGGCACGGGCGCCCGCGCCACGTTCACGGCCACCGGAAAATCGATCACGATCCGTGGAAAGGATTCCGAACGCACATTCGAGGCCGAGCGCGACCCGCTCGACGAATTGGAAAAGTGGATGGCGTCCTATCAGACCGGCCACCGTCCGGACATGCCACCGTTCCTCGGAGGCGCGGTCGGCTATCTCGCTTACGATTGCGTCCGGTGGTTCGAGCCGACCATTCCGGCACCTCCGAAAGACGAACTCGGCATTCCCGACATGTTCTTCGTCGTCCCGGAAAACATCATCATCTTCGACCACCGCAAGCGCCGGCTGAAAATCGTCGCACTCGCATTTGTGGAAGATGGCGAACCGGCCTACGAGGCCGCGGCGAGCCGGATCGACGACATTCTCGCCACGCTCTCAAGACCGCTCGCGTTCGAACCCATATTTCCCGACCGGATCCCCGCGGCTTCGCAAGCCGCGTCGAACACCACGCAGGCCGAATACCACGACATGGTCGGCCGCGCCCAGGAATACATCAAAGCCGGAGACATCTTCCAAATCGTGCCCTCCCAGCGGTTCGAGACCGAGTTTTCGGGCGACGCGTTGGATTTGTATCGCTCGCTGCGCTTCGTCAACCCCTCGCCCTACATGTTCTGCCTGCGCTGTCCCGGCGGCTATTCGCTCGTCGGCAGTTCGCCGGAAGTCCACGTACGGCTCACCGGCGCCCTCGTCGAAATCCGCCCGATCGCCGGAACCCGCCGCCGCGGCGAAACGCCCGCCGAAGACGAAGTCAATGCCGCCGATCTCCTCGCCGATCCGAAAGAACGCGCCGAACACCTCATGCTCGTCGACCTCGCCCGCAACGACGTCGGCCGCATCGCCGAATTCGGATCCGTGCGCGTCAGCGATTTCATGACGGTCGAGCGTTACAGCCACGTCATGCACATCGTTTCGCACGTCTCCGGCCAACTCGCCGGAGGCCGCAGCGCCTACGATGTCATGCGCGCCACGTTCCCCGCCGGAACGGTCTCCGGTTCGCCCAAAGTCCGCGCCATGCAGATCATCAACGAACTCGAGAAAAGCAAACGCTGCTCGTATGCCGGCGCCGTCGGCTACTTCGGTTTCGACGGCAACCTCGACTCGTGCATTGCCCTCCGGACCGTCCTGCTTAAAGACGGACGCGCCTACGTGCAGTCCGGGGGCGGTGTGGTTGCAGATTCGACGCCCGAAGGCGAGTATCAGGAAACTGTCAACAAGGCGATGGCCGCCATGCGTTCCATCGATCGCGCCCGCGCATGATCCTCGTTATCGATAATTTCGATTCGTTCACCTACAACCTCGTCCAGTATTTCGGCGAGTTGGGGGCGGAGATTTTGGTGAAGCGGAATGATGAGATCACGGTTGCGGAAATCGAGGCCCTCGGGCCGGAGAAGATTTGCATTTCGCCTGGTCCGTGCACACCGAACGAGGCCGGGATCAGTTGCGATGTGATCCGCCATTTCGGCGGACGGCAACCGATCCTCGGAGTATGCCTCGGTCATCAGAGCATCGGTCAGGTTTACGGCGGCGAAGTCGTGCGCGCCGACCGCCTCATGCACGGCAAAACGTCGCCCATTCTCCACACCGGCGAGAATGTCTTCGCGGGGCTCCCGAGTCCGTTCGAGGCCACCCGCTATCATTCGCTTCTTGTCCGCCGCTCGTCGCTGCCCGATTCGCTCAAGATCACGGCCGAAACCGCCGAGGGCGAAATCATGGGACTCGCCCACAAGGAACTCCCCGTCTATGGCGTCCAATTCCATCCGGAGTCGATCCTGACCGTCGAAGGCAAACGACTCCTCCGGAACTTCCTCGAAATGTGACTGCCGCGGCCGACGGGATGACCCGGGCTTCCCACCCCGTCCCGTCCCACCCGGCCAGAATGCAAGCCTTCCGCTGCCGGGCCAACGGCCCGAACCCATTCCAGCCTGGGGCAACGCCCCAGGTCCCCGCGCCGTCTCGCGTCAGGGCTGAAAGCCCGGCTCATCTTCGCCGCCCCTCCCGACTCGCCATTGCGATCTTCGCCCTCTTCTGTTCAACAGCTTTCCTCGCCGCCAAACCGGTCGAATTGCGCGTCTTGATGGAACCGGACGGCCGTGGCGCGTGGCGGGCGCTTTTCGAGGAATTTCACCGCCGCCATCCGGAGATTCGAATACGGCTCATCGAAGGCCCCGCGTCAACCGATGCCCGCGAGGACCTCTACGTCAACGCCCTGCTCTCGGGCACCGGCGATTTCGACCTCGTCTACGCCGACACGATTTGGATTCCCAAATTCGCCTCCGCCGGCTGGCTCGCCGACCTCACCGACCGCTGGCCCCGCGAACGCTGGGACGACTTTGTTCCCGCGGCGATTCAAGGCGGCACGCACAAAAGTCGAATCTACCGCGTCCCCGTGCAGTTGAACGGCGGACTCCTCTACTACCGCCGCGATCTCATCGGCGACGATCCGCCGGCCACGTTTGAAGAATTCGTTCAAATGGCAAAGCAACACGCGACGGCCGATGGACGGTGGGGCTTTGTTTGGCAGGGCAAACAATACGAGGGCCTCGTCTGCAACTTCCTCGAGATCCTTGGCGGTTTCGGCGGGTTTTGGATCGATCCCGAGACCCGGGAGATCGGCTTGGAACGCCCGGAGGCCGTCGCGGCGCTGGAGTTCCTTCGCGACACGGTCGGGACGATTTCGCCACCGGGTGTCACCACCTACGCGGAGGAGGAATCCCGCTTGCTCTTCGAAAATGACGGAGCGGTCTTTCTGCGGAACTGGCCCTATGTGCTTCGACTCGGCGGGCGCGATGCCGCCTTCTACGATCGCGTCGGCATCGCTCCCATGCCATCCCAACCCGGAGTCGATCCCGTGTCCACATTCGGCGGCGCCGGCTTCGCCATTGTAAAATCCACGCCGCACCCGGACGCCGCCTGGGCGTTCATTGAATTCGTCACCTCCCCGTGGGCCGTCGAGTTCCTGAACGAACGGATCGGCCTCCAGCCGGCCGTGCGCTCGTTTTACAAAAATTCCGACGATCCGGTTCAGCGAAAACTACTGGAGGTTCTTGAGACCACCCGGCCGCGGCCGCCACTGCCGCAATATGCACAGGCCACCGACATCCTCCAACGCTACGTCAGCGCCGCACTCACCCGCCAACTCGAACCGCGGGAGGCGCTCCGTCGTGCGTCTCAGGAAACCCGGAGGCTGCTCGAATGACCGCTCGGGAACGTTCGGCCTGGATGCTCCTGAGCCCGCTCATCGTCCTCGTCGCCGGCTTGGCTGTCTATCCCGTGCTCCGGACTGTGTTTCTCAGCCTGTTCACGCAAAACCTGTCCACTGGGCTCGAACCGGTCTTCAGCGGATTCGAAAACTACAGCCGCGCGCTCGCGGACCGGCATTTTTGGGAAACGGTTCTACGCACGCTTCGGTTCACCGTTCTGGCGGTTGGTTTCGAACTCGCACTCGGACTCGCGGCGGCTCTCGCGCTTCACCATTCGGCATTCGGACGCGACCTTGCGCGAACGGCGGCACTCGTTCCGTGGGTTCTCCCGACCTCCGCGCTCGCCCTCGCATGGATCTGGATTTTCAACGACCAGTTCGGCGTCGTGAACGACCTCCTGACACGGACGGGTCTCCTGAGCGAGCCGCTCGCCTGGCTCGCCCGGCCCGACACCGCCTTCGCCGCACTTGTCGCCGCCGACGTTTGGAAGACCACGCCGTTCATGACCCTGCTCCTCCTGGCCGGGCTGCAGACAATTCCCACCGATGTGCTCGAAGCGGCCCAGATCGACGGAGCGTCCCGCTGGCAGCGTCTTTGGCGCATCACGCTTCCCCTCCTCCGTCCAACCATTTTCGTCGCCGTGCTTTTTCGAGCGCTCCAGTCGTTCGGGATTTTCGATCTCGTCTTTGTGATGACCGGCGGCGGACCGGGCGGAAGCACCGAAACGGTCGCACTCTACACCTACCGGAATTTTCTTCGTTACCTCGACTTCGGATATGGCGCCACGCTGCTCGTTCTCGGCTCCGTCGTCCTGGCAGCGGTCACGGGATTGATCTGGATTTTGCTTGGGAGGGAGCGCCGATGAAGCGGGTTTCCTCGGCCGTGCTTCTGGCCATCCTTCTGGCCTGGTGCCTTGCCCCGCTCGCGTGGCAGGTGTCCACGGCACTCAAACCGGACGACGAGATCACCGCCCTCCCGGTGCAATACCTTCCGAAGCAACCCACGCTGGAACATTTCGCCTCGCTGTTTGAAAGGCGTCCGTTCGGACGCTATCTCTGGAACAGCTTTTTCATCGCTTCGGCGTCGACGGCCCTCTGCCTCGCCGTGGCGGCACCCGCCGCCTACGCGCTCGCCCGTCTGCGTCCTCGCGGTGGAACTTTTCTCTTTATCGTCCTCGTTGCCATGGCGTTCTTCCCGGCGATCACGTTCTTTTTTCCGCTCTACGAACTCGCCCGCTGGGCCGGCCTGATCAACCACCCGCTGTCCCTGATCCTCCCTTACGCGACCTTCAACCTGCCACTCGCCGTTCTCTTTCTCTCGGCGTTTTTTCGATCCATACCGGATGCGATTGAAGAAGCCGCTTTGGTGGACGGACTCGGCCGCGTGGGCGTCCTTTGGCGGATCATCCTGCCGCTCTCGGCCCCGGGCCTCGCCACGACGGCCATCCTGACGTTCATTGCCTGCTGGAACGAATTCCTGCTCGCGTTGACGTTTCTCCCGCGCGACGAAGCGCGGACGGTGACCGTTGCGATTGCCGCGCTGAGTGGCGGAAGTTTGTTTGAGCTCCCGTGGGGTCTGATCGCCGCAGCGATCCTGATCAGCGCGTCGCCTTTGATTCTCCTCGTCGCCATCTTCCAGCGACGCATCGTCGCCGGCCTGACGCAGGGTTCAACGACCGGATGACTGTTGCTTGAGCAGATCGCGGATCTCCTCGAGCAGAATCTCCTGCTTGGAAGGTGCAGCGGGCGCTGCGGCCGGTTGCTCGCGTTTGATGCGGTTCACCACCTTGACGATCGCAAAAACACAGGCCGCCACGATCAAAAACTGGATGATGGCATTGATGAAGGCACCGTAGCCAATGACGGGCGCGCCGGCTTTGATCGCTTCATCGAGGCTCGCGTAAGTCTGGCCATTCAAAGAGATGAAGAGGCTCTTGAAATCGACGCCTTTCGTCAGAGCGCCGATTGGCGGCATCATGACCTGGTTGACGAGCGTGTTGACGATTCCGCCAAATGCGCCGCCAATAATCACACCGACCGCCAGATCAATCACGTTCCCGCGGGCGATGAATTCTTTGAACTCCTGGAGGATCTTCATGCGTCGATGCAAAGCGCACCGGCCCCGCGAGACAAGCAAAACGTCAATCCGCCGACAGCTCGTATTTTTTCACCGGCTCGCCCGAACCCTCGGAAAACACGAGGATTTCCCGTCCATCCGCCGAGAACGTGATCGCCTCCGCCTGCGCCAGTCCGTGCCGCGGCAACGAGACCGGCTTCGCCGCGAACGCTTCCGCCCACGATTGGCCCGGCTGGCGTCGGAAAAGATGAACCCGTGCATAAGTGAGCACGGCCGCAGTCTGGCCGTCCGGGCTGATCGCCATTCCGGTTGGCTGGGCGGCGTAAGGTCCGAAGATCGGCGACTCGGCGGGAAGGCTGACCGATCCCAGTCGCCGGGCAACGACCACCTCGCCGGACGGCGGCCGGAGCGGAACCTCGTAGGCGATCGGCGGTCGGGTGCGCTTGCTGATCAGGAGAACCTTCGAATCCGCAGCGTCAACCGCCACCGCTTCACAGTCGCGGGGACCGTCCGGGTAGCGAAACCGAACCGTCCAGCCCACCGGCACACTGCGGCTGGCCCCGGATGGCTCGCCGACAATGTGCAACGAAACCGAATCCCGGAGCGCGAGGTTGTCGCCCACGTCGGCGATGAGCAGCCACGGCCGGCCTCGCCACGTGAACGAATCCATGTCCTCCCAGTCGGTATTCCGAACACCGTCAATCTCGACCCGCCCGAACACACTGCCGTGCCCGCCGAGTTTCCAGACAAACTCACCGTTGCCCCCATCGGCGAGCACCCAGACCACGTTGGGCTCGGTGTGAGAGATCGCCGCACCGCTCAGTTCGTTCAACCCGGCCGGTCGTTCCACCCACCGGACGTCGACCGGCCCGGAGGCGTGGAGCGTGCACGAAACCAGCGAGAGGCCGATTGCGAAAAACCGGGCGGCTGATCTATGGTTCCCGCCATGTTTTCCATCTCCCAAACCGACGACCCGGCCATCTGGACGCTTAGCGGCCGCCTCGATAACTCGACCTGCGCGGAGATTGACCAAAAAGCGGCGGAACTGGCACGCGGCGGCACGGTCGTTCTCGACATGTCGGGTGTTGATTATGTGAGCAGCGCGGGACTTCGCGCGATCCTCCAACTGCTGAAACGTTTCCAATCCGCCGGCGGCCGTCTCCACCTTGCCGCGCTCCAGCCGCCCGTCCGCGAAATCTTCGAGATTTCCGGGTTCAAGTCGATCGTTCCGATTTTCCCGTCGGTGGCGGACGCTAAGCCTTAGGATCATTCGAGTGGCTTCGGTCCAAGCGTGAGGCCGAGTTGGCGGAGCAGCCAGACGGCGCGTTCGAAGAGCGTGGTCGCATAAAAGAGGGCCGACCGTTCATCGCTGGTGATCGCCGGCCCGCCATCCTGAAACGACCGTCGGATCCGCTCCATCATCTCGCTGCGGTCGTCGGTCAGTGCGAGCAGGTAGACCCGTTCGACGTCTTCGCCGGTCGTCCACGCCTCGCGCGCCGTGAGCAGGATGAGGCTCAACGATTCGACGAGGCGTTCAATCACGGCGGCGCTCGGCGAATCCGGACGCGTCTTCAGCGAGATCCGGACCAGGCGATCCAGCGATTCTTCGATGGATTGCAGCGTATCCTGCCGTCGTTCGAGATTGAGGACATCGAGCATCGTTTCGTTCGTCAGCGAACGCGAGAGGAGGTCCGCAAGAAACGCGCGGATTTCCCCATGCAATCCGCCGGCTGCCGAATGAAAAACGTCGGGCTGACCGCGATATTCGCCGGCCCCTTCCTCACGAACCGTGTCGAGGAGCGAAATGCAGAGCTCAAAAAAACGCCGCTGTTCCCGGTCGACGAGTTCGGCAGCGGTTTCCGGAACCGTGAGCGCCTCGTCGTGCAGGAACCGGGGACAGGCCAGGTTTTGCTCCTCGCTCGGAGGCGCCAGTCGACGCAGCCACGGCTCGATGCGCGGAAGCACCGCGAGGCCGACCAAAAGACAGCCCACCATGTTTGCCAAAAACACCCAGGCGAGCCGCTTGCCACTGTCATCACCAACAAGGTCCAGAACCCGCGTCACCGCATTGAACCCCGTGAACGCATCCATCGCGATCAGCGTTCCGACGACCACACCGGACACAAGGTTGATCAGTCCCTGGTAAATGATGATCTGCCTTGGCGTGCCGGTCAGGTTGGACGACAGGAACAATGAGGCCAGGGCCACACCGGGTCCGGTGCCACAAACCAGCAGCATCGCCTGCATCTCCGAAAAAAGCCCTGCGTCTTCGAGCGTGATCGCAATGACGCCAATCGCGGAAGACGACTGGATGAACATCCGGCAGACCGCACCAAGTATGAAGGGCGCGAACGGCCACTCGCGGAGGAACATCGCGAGTGACTGGAACCACGCGAGTTCAGGAAGCGGCTCGAAAGCCCGCTTCATCAGATCGAGGCCGAAAAACAAAAGTCCGATCGCGAAGAGCGCCCCGGTCAATGCTTCAAACCGCGTCGCCAGCCGGAAGTTGATCATCAGGCCCGTGACGCCAATCAGGTAAAGCACAGCCAAACGCAGATCGACGGCTGCCAGAAAGACCAGCAACGCCGTGCCCACGTTGGAAGTGGCCACCACCGGCAGGGCGCGCCGCAAAGTGATCAAACCCGTCGCGACCATTCCAGACAGGATGAAGGCCACGGCGGACGCGCTTTGGGTCACTGCGCCGGCGATCAGACCAACGAGGCCGACCAACACCGGACGGTTGGTCAGACCGGCCAGCCACGCACGAATCCGCCGACCGGCGGCCTGCTGGAGCTTGGCGCGAACACCACTGACGCCGCTGAAGAATAGACTCAGGCCGGCGAGGAAAAGGGCGGCGGATTCCACCGGACGCTACCCGCCTCGCGGGTTCTTCCGAAGGCTGCGCCAGGCTACAACTCCGATGAGAATCAGGATGCCCGCGGTGAACGCGAGCGTGACCATTTTCAGTGTCTGGTACCGGGCCGCGCCGGCACTCTGGATGTCAGCAATCCACTCGGCATGCGCGGTCACAATCGCCGCCGCGATGTCGTCGATCTGTTGGTTGATCTTCTGGTCGGCTCCCCGCACCGCACTGTCGACCGAGAAAATGCTGGGCACGTCGGAGTAACCCGCGAGCGCGCTGCGGTAGACGTCCGCCAGGGCGGCGTGGTCGGCGAGCGCCGCGTCGACTCTTTGATGGAGGTCGTCGTCGAGAACCGGATTTTCCCGAACCGCGCGCAAGCGGTTTTGGACCGCGGCGAGGCTTTCTTCAAATGCCGCCCGGTAGCGGGCGTTGTCGTCCGGATTTTGTCCACGGAGGAGCAGGTTTTTCCAGTTTTGAACCTGTGTTTTGAACTCCACCTGCGCCTGCCGGGCCTCGTCGAGGAGGCGGCCGGATTCCAGCGACTCGCGCATGGCGCGGTTGGACTCGTGGTTGCTGAAATACAACGCAAACAGTCCGCTGCCGGCGAGCAGCAGAATCGCGAAGACCAAAAAACCGAACAACCTCCCGTCGGGGGGTCCGGAACGTGCGTCTTCGGAAGGCATGGCGGGCGTCTTAGCGGGTCACGGACCGGGCGAGAAGACTTTTCCGCGCGCGGTCAGCGTTCGCCGCGGATCTCGGCTTTGCGGCGCTCCCGCTTCTCTTCGAGTCGGGCCAACTCGGAGGCCAGCTGGCGGCGGATTTCCTCCTGCTCGGCCGGAGCGGCGGTGGCGAGTTGGCCTTCGAGGAAGATTTTCTTCTCGGCGATCTTGGCGTTGATTTCCGAATCGACCTCTGCGATGCGCTCTTTCTGCTCGGGGGTCAGATTCACGGTCGGCTCGGACTTTTCGAGTCGACTCATGGCGAGTTCGTAGGCGGATTTCATGGCCCGGATCCTGCCAAATGTGGCCCGGCTCCGACAGAAAAATTGCCGCCTGCGAGTGCGGCGTGTTTATTGGGCAGTCATGCCACCGATTCGCCTGATCAGCACGGATTTTGACGGCACGCTCATCGAGCATCCATCCGACGGCCTCTGTTGCCCGCATTTCGCGGATGTCCTGCAGGAACACCGCGCAGCGGGCGGCCTGTGGGCGGTCAACACCGGCCGGGGCCTCGCGCATGCGATCGAGGGAATTGAACGCTTCGCCGGGCCGTTCGAACCGGATTTCCTGCTGACGAACGAGCGGGAAATTTTTCGGCGGAGCCCGCACGGTTCGTGGGAATCGCACGACGAATGGAACCTGGTCTGCCACCGCCGGCACAACGAACTTTTCCTGCGTTCGGGCGAGATCATCGAGCGGCTGCGCGACCTGGCTTCGCAGAAAAGTGGGATTACGATCATCGAGGAAGATGATCGGCCGGTCGGAGTGGTCACGGATTCGGAGGAACTCATCCAGGAAGTCGCGGCATTTCTGGACTCCGAGCGAACGGGCGCCCCGGAGTTTTCGTATCAGCGGAACACGGTTTATCTGCGGTTCTGTCACGTCGACTATCACAAGGGATCGGCGCTCGGCGAACTCACGCGGATGCTCGACCTGAGCCGCGAGGAAGTTTTTGCGGCGGGCGACCACTTCAATGACATCCCGATGCTCGACGGCCAATTTGCCGCCTGGGTTTGCTGTCCTTCCAACGCGATCGCCGAGGTGCAGGAAACCGTCCGTCGCGCCGGCGGCTACATCGCCCGGGCGGCGGGTGCGACCGGGATTGCCGAAGGCTGGCGCCATTTCCATTCATGACTGTTCTCCAGAAACTCACGCGTCGTCTCGGTTCGGATTCCGTCGATTCCTCACCGGCCGACGTTTATGCCGGAGACAAATGGTTCGCCCGGCAGCAACCGGAGGCCGTCATTTTTCCCCGGACCACCGACGAGGTTTGCTACGTCCTGCGCGAAGCATCGCGGGCCGATGTGCCGGTGACCCCGCGCGGGGCCGGCTATGGCTACGTCGGCGGTTGCACCCCCGTTCGCGGCGGCTGGGTTATCTCGCTCGAGCGGATGACAAAGATTCGCGAGATCAATGGACGGGATTTTGTGGCCGTCGTCGAACCGGGTGTCATCACCGGTGACCTTCAAAAGACCGCGAAGGCAAAGAATCTTTTTTATCCACCCGATCCCGCGAGCCTCAAGGACTGCAGCATCGGAGGGAATATCGCCACCAATGCCGGCGGACCGCGCTGCCTGAAGTATGGTGTCACACGGAACTATGTCCTCGGGCTCGAAGTCGTGCTCCCGGATGGCGCGATCGTTCGCTGCGGTGGCCGCACGCACAAAAACAAAACCGGTTTCGATCTGGTCGGACTTTTCACCGGATCGGAAGGTGTGCTGGGGATTGTGACCGAGGCGACCTTGCGTCTGCTTCCGCTTCCCCCGGCGCATGCGGTGCTGTCCGCGGGATTTCCAACAATGAAATCCGCCGCGGCGGCGATCCAAGCCGTCTTTGCGCGTGGATTTTTGCCGGCGGCGGTCGAGGTGGCGGACGCGTTCACGCTGCAGGCCGCACGGGCCTACCGACCCGACGCGCAGTTGCCACCGGGAAATGCGCAGGTGATCATCGAAGTCGACGGCCAACCGGACAGCGTCCGGGGCGAGGCGGCGGACCTCGCCCGGTTGCTCGAATCCTGCGGAGCCTCGGGGATCCAGGCAGCGACTGAACCGGCAGAGTGCGACAAAATTTGGGGACTGCGGCGTCTTTATTCCGGATCGCTTCGCGCGACCGGCTTAAAAAAGCTCAACGAAGACATCGTGGTTCCGAGGGGTCGACTGGTCGATCTCGTCCGTTTCGCCGAGCGTTTGCAGAAGAAAACGGGCTTTCCGATTGCGTGCTTCGGTCATGCCGGCGACGGCAACATCCACGTCAACATCATGCTGGCCGATCCGGAGAACACAAAGGTCCAAAAGGCTTCCCGGGCCGCACTCGATGAACTCTTTGCCCAAGTGCTGGCATGGAACGGCGCGATCACCGGAGAGCACGGCGTCGGCCTCGCCAAAATGCGCTGGTGGCCGGATGCGGTTGACCGGAACACCCGGGCGCTCCACAAGGCGCTCAAGGAAGCCATCGATCCCCGCGGGTTGCTGAACCCGGGCAAGTTCGTTTGATCCGGCCTACTCGCCGCGCTCCGCCGTCAGCGCGGCGCGCAGGAGCGCGACTTGTCGCTGGAGGTCGGCGGGCTTCGAATTCCGTTGCGATTCGACCTGACGCACGATGGCGGCGACTGTGTTTTTCATCTGGTCAATCGCCGGGATGCGGAGGATACCCGCCATTTTCGAACCCGGTGTGACGAGGTTGGTGTAGCAGAGCAACGCGTCCTTCCCGAACCGTTCGATGCGAAGATGGCCTTCGCTCGCCTTGGTTTGAAGCGCCCGGACGAGCGTCCAGTCGATTCGGTAGGTGCCCCCGCTCTCGGTCAGGCTGTTCCGGGCGGTATAAAATTCGTCCGGCAGAATCGGCACATCGACGCCGTAATCGACCTCGATCACGCAAGGCGACAGCGTTTTCGAGACATTCGATTTGAGGAGTTTCGGGATGTAATCCTTGGCGTTGGTGTAATCGAAAAAGACGGCGGCGACTTCCTCGGGCGTCGCTCGTGCCATTTGGAAAATCCGGATGCGCGGCCACGGATGGCCGGGCATTTCCTGAAGGACGACGACCTGCCGCCCCGCTTGGATCTCGGCCAGTTGGGCCGGCGACAATTCGGAGGCGACGTTGGCCTGCGCCAACGGACTGAACAGGAGGGCGAGGAGAACGGAAACCGTCCGCATGGGTTGATCCTATCGAATTTGGTGACGCGCCGCAACCCGGCACGGGAAATCGCTTTTCGGTCTTTGCCACCGGGGTTTTAATGAAGGTTCCATGTCCACCGTCCGCGCCATTGCCGCCAACGGGGGGAACCTCTCTCCCGCTGCTGTTTCCGAAGTCATCGACCAAGCCACCCGTCCGCTCGCCTGGTCCGGGAAGAAGGTTCTTTTGATCGTGCCCGACGCGACTCGCACGGCTCCGGTCGGCCCGGTGTTCCGCGAACTCCACTCGCAGGTCGCCGAGCTCTGCGAGGCATTCGACGTGATGATCGCACTGGGAACGCATCCGCCGATGAGCGATGGGGCAATCTGCGAGCGCCTCGCGATCACTTCGGAAGAACGCTCAAGCAAGTTTCGGAATGTCCGGTTCTTCAACCATGAGTGGGACAATCCGGACGCGCTCCGCCTGATCGGGGCGATCCCGGCGGCTGAAATCGAGGCGCTGAGTGGCGGGTTGTTTTCGATGGATGTGCCCGTTTCGGTGAATGCGCGGCTTTTTGAATACGACCGCGTGATCATCATCGGCCCGGTCTTCCCCCACGAAGTGGTCGGCTGCTCGGGCGGGAACAAGTATCTTTTTCCCGGAGTCGCCGGCCCGGACATCCTGAACTTCTTCCATTGGCTCGGCGCGGTGATCACCAATCCGATGATCATCGGAAACAAATGGACGCCAGTCCGCAAAGTCGTCGACCGGGCCGCGGCGCTGGTGGGCCTGGAAAAACTTTGCTTCTGCCTAGTGGTCAGCGGGTCGCACTTCAGCGGGATTTTTGCGGGGACGCCAGAGGAGGCGTGGGACGAAGCCAGCGACCTTTCGCAGGAACTTCACATCGTCCGGAAACCCCATCCGTTCCACACCGTGCTGTCCTGCGCGCCGCTGATGTATGACGAACTTTGGGTCGGCGGGAAGTGCATGTATAAGCTCGAGCCGGTCGTTGCGGATGGCGGGGAGTTGATCATCTACGCGCCGCACATTCATGAGATCTCGCTCGTGCACGGGCATGTGATCCGCGAGCTCGGCTACCACTGCCGCGACTACTTTTTGAAGCAATGGGATCAATTTAAGAATTATCCTTGGGGGACGATTGCGCATTCGACCCACGTCCGGGGCATCGGAACGTTCGAGGACGGGGTCGAGCACTGCCGGATCCAGGTCACCCTCGCGACCGGCATCCCGGAAGACGTTTGCCGTCAGATCAACCTCGGTTACCGCGACCCGGCGTCGATCAACAAAGACGACTTTGCGAATCGCGAGGACGACGGCATATTGCTTGTCCCGAAGGCCGGCGAGATGCTTTATCACTTGGACGACCGCCCGGATTGGGCCCGCGAAACATGAGCGAGGAATTCCCGGGTTCGCTGACACTCAAGGTCAACGAAATCTACCAATCGATCCAGGGCGAGAGCACCTGGGCCGGGTTGCCCTGCGTGTTTCTGCGGCTCACGGCCTGCGACCTGCGCTGCACGTATTGCGACACCGAGTATGCTTTCTACGAAGGAAAAAAGCGGCCGCTCGCGGATGTGCGCGACGAATTGCTGGCCTTCGACTGTCCGTTGATCGAGGTCACGGGCGGCGAACCGCTGTTGCAGAAGAACGTCCTGCCGCTCATACGCGAACTCTGCGACCGCGGGAGGACCGTTCTCATCGAAACGAGCGGAGCCCACGACATTTCGGCGATCGATCCGAGAGTTCATCGGATCATGGACCTGAAATGTCCCGACTCCGGTGAGTGCGCCCGGAACCGGTTCGAGAACATCGAGCACCTGACGCCGCGCGACGAAGTGAAATTCGTCATCGGCTCGCGGGGCGACTACGAGTGGACCCGCGAGCAAATCCGGACACATCGACTCAACGAGCGCTGCGGCGCGGTTTTGCTCAGCCCGGTTTTCGGACGGATCGAACCGCGTGACATCGTCGATTGGATGCTCGCCGACCGGCTTCCCGCCCGCTTCCAGCTTCAGATGCACAAATTCATTTGGGAACCCCGCGCCCGCGGGGTATAACCGCGGATTCCATGAAGGTCCGCCTGTCCAAAGATTTCATCGTCGAAGCCGCCCAAAGTCTCCCGAACGTCCCGCCCGGCCACAAGTGCTCCAAGCTGCACGGGCACACGTTCACGATCGAGATCGTCGTCGAGGGCGAGGTGAACCCGGCGACCGGCTGGCTCTACGATCACGCCGAGATCAGCAAAGCCATGAAGCCGCTCGTCGACCAACTCGACCATGCCTACCTCAATGAAATTACCGGCCTCGAGAATCCGACGATTGAGATGATGGCCGGTTGGATTTGGCAAAAGCTCCAGCCGAGCCTGCCGGAACTCGCCGAGATCGTGATCCACGAGACGCCCTCGGCGCGCTGCATCTACCGGGGCGAATAGACGGACTACCGCGCGTAGCGGCGGATGCCGGCTTCGTTGAGCACGCCGATGAACGGCAGGTTCCGATACTGTTCGTTGTAATCGAGCCCGTAGCCGACGACGAATTCGTTCGGAATGTCGAAGCCGACATAATCGGCATCGATCGCACGCGTGCGCTCGACCTGTTTGCGCAGCAGCACGCAAACCCGGATGCTCGCCGCCCCGGATTCGGCGGCCAGCCGTTCCTTGATCGCATGCAGGGTGACCCCGCTGTCGAGAATGTCGTCGAGGATCAAAACGTGCCGTCCGCGAACGTCGGCCAGCTGGGTTTGACGGAACCGGACTTCGCCGGTCGACTTTGTTCCGTGGTAGCTCGAGACGCTCCAGCAGTCCACCTGCAACGGCAATGGAATCCGACGCAGGAGATCGGCCATGAAAATGAAACTGCCGTTCAGGATCGCAATGACGGTCAGATTTTTGTCCCGGTAATCCTCGGTGATCCCATGCGCCATCTCATCCAGCCGGCTGAGAATCGTGGACTCGTGGTAAAGGATCTTCGCGATGTCGGAAACCATGCCGGAGGCTACCGGGAACGTCGGTCGGGAGGCAACGGACATTTGGCAGTTCCACTTACCGGTAAACACCAAGCGACCGGAGACCGCTCTTGTCCCACTCGAAAATCTCCCGGCTGACCGGGTAGGTCGCCGAGAGATAGCCGGTGATGATCAATTCCCCGGCCTTCACGTGCGCCGTGTCCTGCCGCGAAAACACGAGGATTTGGAAACGATTCGGAATCGCCACCAAAATTTCCGGCCCAAGCGTGTCGGCGAAGCGCTCTCCAAAATCCGGCGCCAGGACCGCCGTGGCGGTGAGCGGGTCGTCCGACTCGAGCACGGCATATTCGATGACGCCCTTCCGGTCGCGGACAAATTTCGGCTCGAGGCGCGCCAGAACCTCGGACGCATGCGCCCGGGCCCCCTCGACCACACGGCCGAAACTCGCCGGGATCTTGCGTTTCTGGTCCCGGGTGAGTGGCTCGATCTCGCCATCCACCAACCGCGCGACCGTCAAAATGGTCCGGTCCGATCCGGGAATCGTACGGCGAACCTGATGATCCATGAACGAGGGCTCGGGGAGGAGGAGCCAGCGCGGTTCCGGCGTGTCGGCCGCAAAAGCCGTTGCCGCCAAAAGGATCAGGCACAAGCCGAATTTGAGTTTTGCCCCTGCTCTGTTATGGGTGCCGGTCATCATGATTGCATTTTTGGAGGGAATCCTGGCCGAGGCGCTGCCAACGCAGATCGTGGTCAATGTCCACGGCGTCGGTTATCAGGTGCTGATCCCGCTATCAAGTTTCGAGCGCCTGCCTGCTCCCGGCCAACCGGTCAAGATTCTCACTCACCTCGCCGTCCGGGAAGACGCGCATGTGCTCTACGGTTTCTCGTCGGTGGCCGAGCGGGACTTGTTCCGGCTCCTCCTGCACCATGTCTCGGGAGTCGGCCCAAAGATCGCGTTGGCGGTCTTGAGCGGGATGCCGGTCCATTCGTTCCAAGCGGCCGTGGTCGCCGGCGACATCGCGGCCATCTCACGGATCAATGGCGTCGGCAAGAAGACCGCCGAACGAATGGTGCTCGAATTGAAGGACAAGGTCGGCGTCGCGGCGGAATGGGAGGCCTCCAGCCAGAAGAACGGACCCGGCACCACCGACACCCATGTGCATGATGCCGTCCTCGCCCTCATCTCGCTCGGCTACAAGCAGGCCGACGCACACAAGGCCGTGCAGCGCGTGCTCGAACTCTCCGGCGGCAAGGCCGAGTCCGCCGAAGATCTCATCCGCCAAACGTTGAAACTGCTCTCATGACCGGAATCGAAACGGCCCGGGCCGTCCGGGCAGCGCTGCCGGATGGCGGATTGTTTCACGAGAAGGACTGGCGGATCGGCACCGAGCCGTTCCCTCTGGACCGGCGGCTGGCGGGCGAAATCGAAAAACTCGGCTATCGCCTCCGCCTTTTTGTCAGCGCATGCGATGTGCTTTACCGGCTGAGTGCCAAAGGCCGTGCTCCAGAATGGGTGGCCGAGTTGGTTGATCGCGGCAAGCCGGCCGAACTGGTGGCTTTCCAGCGAGAACACGGACGGGGCGGCGAGATCCCTCTCGTGCTGCGCCCGGATCTCGTGTTGACCGATGACGGATTCGTGATTGCGGAGATCGACAGCGTGCCGGGAGGAATTGGGCTGACGGCCTGGTTGAATGAGTGCTACAGCGAGTTGGGATTCGATGTCACCGGCGGTGCCACCGGGATGATCGACGCGTTCGAAGCCGTCGCGGGAAACGGCGATATCGTCGTCTCGGAGGAAGCCGCCACCTATCGCCCGGAAATGGAGTGGATCGCCGCGCGGATCAACGAGCGAAATCACAGCGTCCGCGTTCTCGAAGCCACGCCGCGGGATGGCTGGTCGCCGAAGGTTTACCGGTTTTTCGAGCACTTCGATCTGGCAAACGTGGCGTGCGCGGCGCAGTTGATGGATGCCGTCCGCGACCGGAGAATGACGGTGACTCCGCCGTTCAAGCCGGCGCTTGAGGAGAAGCTTTGGTTCGCCTTGTTCTGGCTCAAGCCGCTGGAGGAATTCTGGATTCGCGAGTTGGGTTCCAAAGCATGCGAGGCCCTGCGGAGGGTCATTCCCTACACCTGGCTCGTCGATCCGGAACCCCTGCCCCGTCACGGCGTGCTGCCGCGTCTCGATGCGCACTCATGGGACGAGGTCGCGCACTTCAGTCAGAAACGCCGCCAGTTCATCTTGAAGATCAGCGGGTTTTCCGAACGGGCCTGGGGATCCCGCGGCGTTGTCGTCGCGTCAGACCTCCCGCAGCGCGAATGGCAAAGCGAATTGAAACGCGCCCTCGCAGAGTTCGAGTCCGCCCCGCACATCCTGCAGGAATTCCATCCGGGCCGGCTCGTCCATGCCGACTACCTCGATTCCCAGACCGACGAACTCCAATCCATGCGCGGCCGCGTCCGGCTTTGTCCGTATTTTTTCCTCGGAGAAAAATCGGTCACCTGGGCCGGGACGCTGGCCACGATTTGTCCGGACGACAAGAAGCTCCTGCACGGCATGCGCGACGCCATTTTGGCCCCGGCCCGGATTATTTCCGACGAAATGGATTGAGCTGGGATCGGCTTCTTAGGCGGCTCGCCCCCAGGCGTTCGGCATCGCCCAGCCCCCGCTGATGTTGCGGGCGGGGATGCCGTGTTGGAGCAAAATCCGCGTCGCGATGTATCCACGCTGCCCGGCCTGGCAATAGACCAGGATCTCACCCCATCCCCGCAGTTCGTCGATCCGGCTGCGAAGTTGCCCGAGGGGGATATTGACGGCACCGGCCACGTGCCCGGCCTCGAATTCATGCTTCTCGCGGACGTCAAGGATGACCTCGCCCTTCGGCGGGACGTTCCAATGGGCGAGCGGATGGTCGCCCTGAACCACATTGGTCGCGATCATGCCGGCGAGGTTGACCGGGTCTTTGGCACCGCCAAACTGCGGAGCATAGCAAAGCTCTGCCTCGGCGAGGTCGGCGACCGTGCCATACATTTGGATGGCCATGGCGATCAAATCGATTCTTCGGTCCACGCCGTCGAGTCCGACTCCTTGCGCACCGAGGATCCGTCCGGTCGCTTTCTCGAAGAGAAGCTTGAGGTGCATCGGTTTTGCGCCGGGATAGTATCCCGCGTGTTGATTCGGATGCAGGTAGACCTTTTCAAAGCCCTCGATCCCCGCACGGACCAGCGCTTTCTCGCTGAGGCCGGTCGAGGCGACTTGAAGTCCGAAAACGCCGCAGATCGCGGTGCCCTGGATGCCACGGAATCGCGAAGCCCTCCCGCAGATCGAATCGGCTGCAACGCGGCCCTGGCGGTTCGCTGGTCCGGCCAGTGGAACCACCACCCTTCCGCCCAGAACCGCTTCGCGGACTTCCACGGCGTCGCCAACCGCCCAGATGTGCGGATCGCTCGTGCGCATTTGCTCGTCGACCTTGATCCCGCGGGCTCCGAGTTCGAGCCCGGCCTCTTCCGCGAGCCGGGTCTCGGGCTTCACGCCGATCGCCAATACGACCAAACCCGCCCGGTGTTCCTGGCCGGACGCCGTGCGGACCACCAATTCCCCGTTGTCCGCCGATTCCAAGCGCGCCACGCCATCGCCCAAGGCGGTCTTCACTCCAGACGCTTCCAAGTGCGCTTCCACGTAGGCGGCCATTTCGGGATCCAACGGCGGCATGACCTGGTCGAGCATTTCGACGACCGTCACGCCGAGCCCCAGATGAACCAAATTGTCCGCCATCTCCAGACCAATGAATCCACCACCGATCACCACCGCCTTCCGCGGCTTTTTGGTGGCAATCCATTCCTTGATCGCCACGCTGTCCGGGATCGTCCGCAGCGTAAAAACCCCGTCCAGCTTCGGCCACGGAGGCCGGATCGGCGACGCTCCCGGGGAAAGAACAAGCGCATCATAGGTCTCCTGCGATTCCGCGCCGGTGGAGACATCCCGCAGCGTCACCGTTCGGGCTGCGCGATCAATCGCCACCGCTTCCGTCCCGGTCCGAACCCGAATCCCGAACCGCTCGCGAAACAACCGCGCGTCGGCCAAAGGCAGGTCCTGCTCAGCCGGAATCAATCCCCCGATAAAATACGGCAGCCCGCAATTGGCAAACGACACGTGCGGCCCCCGGTCGATCAATTGGATCTCCGCCGATTCATCCAAACGCCGCAAACGTGCCGCACACGATGCCCCACCGGCCACTCCCCCAATGATCAATACTTTCTTCTCACTCATGAGTTAATATATGATCATACAATCATTTAATGGGCAAATAAAAAGTTATCGCCAGTATTGGAGGCGGTCTTCCTGGACGACGACGCGGAGGGCGCCATCGGAGCGGGAGCGGACGGCAGTTTTCCAGAGGTCGGCATCGGAGATTTTGCGGAACTCGGCTTCGGAGACAGGGGCCGGGAGATAGGGTCGGAGCGACCAGCGCCAGCGGGTTCGTTCGACGGGGTTTTGTTGGGGGTTCCATTGGGCGAACGGGAAACGTCCGCCATGGACGAGCGTGGATCCGACGCCGACGGCTTGGATGCGCACAACGTCGTCGGAACGGGCGGGAGGCCAGACGCGAACGACGTCGGGATTTTCGCTGACGACGCGATTGGCGCGGGATTTGGGTCCCCAGCGTCCGGCGACGAAGGCCTTGCGGGTTTCGCCCGGGCCGAGTTCGATGGCGGGCAGGGCGTGGGTCAGCGAGGTCGCCGGATCGTAGCCGTTCGACAGCGCGACGAAATAATAGTCATTGGCGCAGCCGCTGAGGGCCGCGAGGGCGAGGGCGGCGACCGGGGCTTTGAGGATCACCGGCCGCCCGAGCGAAATCAATCGACGATTTCGAGGCCCATCTGGCGGGCGGTGCCGCAGAGGGTTCGGAAAGCGGCTTCCTCGGAGCGGGCGTTCATGTCCTTCATCTTCACTTTGACGATGTCCATGACCTGCTTCTTGGTGAGTTTGCCGACTTTGGTCTTGTTGGGTTCCTTGGAACCGGCGGCGAGTCCGGCAGCCTTCTTGAGGAGGATGGCAGCCGGGGGCGACTTCGTGATGAAAGTGAACGTCTTGTCTTTGTAGACGGTGATGACGACCGGGAGGATGTCGCCGGCCTGCTTCTGGGTGGCGGCGTTGAATTCCTTGCAGAACGCCATGATGTTGACGCCCTGCTGACCGAGGGCCGGGCCGACAGGGGGAGCCGGGTTTGCCTGACCCGCCGGAATCTGCAATTTGATCTGTCCAACAATTTCCTTAGCCATAAAAAAGAGAGTGCCGCCGTTTCAGCGGAAAAGGGCAAGAGGAAACCACGCGCTCCGGGGGTTGACAAGAGGAAACTTGGGAAATTCAGCGAACGAGCACCGAGACGTCCTCGTCGACAAGCGAAGCCGAGCGGATCACGTGGCGGAGAAGGACGAGCGAAGCCACCGCATCGCAGCCGGCGTCGTGCCAGTGGAAGCCGTCGCGGGCGATCTCCGGCTCGGCTTCGAGGTGCAAGTGCCGGATCGTGTCGCCCAACGCGTGGGAGTCCAGCCCCGGGAACACCCGCCGGGCGAGCGCCAGCGTGTCGAGCCAGGGGCCGAACGCGTGGAGCGGAAAGGCGCGGAGGAACCGGCGTTCGGTTGCCGCCCCGTGGGCCACGACCCAGTGGCCGGCGAGGGCGCTCTGGACCTGCGGCCAGACGTCGATCAATTTCGGGGCTGCGCGGAGTTGGTCGTCGCCGATCCCGTGGACAGCCCGCGCCGCCCACGTGACCGGGCGGGTCGGTGCCAGGTACGAGACAAACGCGGGCGTGATCGTCTCCGCGTTTTGAAGATGAACGATGGCGATCTGGACGGGTTCGTCGGTGCGGCCTGGTTCGGAGCCGGCGCTCTCGAAATCAATCGCCGCAAAGACGGTATCCCGAATCTTCAAATCACCCGCGCAGCAATTGCTCGGTCGCGTCCCAGTCGAGGCACCCGTCGGTGATCGAAATGCCGTACTGCAGACCGTCGCGCCCGCCTTGCAGCGGTTGGCTGCCGAAGCGCAGGTTGCTCTCGATCATGGCCCCGATGATCTCGGAATGTCCTGCCACGCGCTGCCCGAGGATGTGATTCCAAACCGCCGGCTGGCGCGCCGGGTCCTTGCCGGAATTCGCATGCGAACAATCGACCATCACGGCCGGGTGCAATCCGTTTTTCTTCAGGGCCTCACAGGCGGCAGCCACTTCGGCCGGCCCGTAATTCGCGCCGTTACGTCCGCCGCGGAGGACGAGATGGCTGTCCGGATTGCCCGAGGTTTTGATGATGCTGGTCGAGCCGTCCTGGTCGATGCCAAGGAAACTGTGGGGCGCCCGCGACGATTTCATGGCGTCGAGGGCGGTTTGCACCGAGCCATCCGTGCCATTCTTGAAGCCGACCGGCATCGAGAGCCCGCTGGCCATCTCGCGATGGGTCTGGCTTTCGGTCGTGCGGGCGCCAATGGCGGCCCAGCTCACGAGATCGGCGGTGTATTGCGGGATGATCGGGTCGAGAAATTCGGTGCCGGCGGGCAGGCCGAGGTCGACGATGTCGAGGAGGAGCTTGCGGGCCAGCGCGATGCCATGGGCGACATCGCACGAGTCGTCCAAATGCGGGTCGTTGATCAGGCCTTTCCAACCAATCGTCGTCCGCGGTTTCTCAAAATAGACCCGCATGACCACGAAATAGCGGTCGGCCACATCCCGGGCAACGGCCGCGAGGCGCCGGGCATAATCGAGCGCCGCCTCGGGATCGTGGATCGAACAGGGGCCGACCACCACCAGGAGCCGGTGGTCCTCGCCATTGAGGATCGCGCGCGCGGTCGAGCGAGCCTCGGCGACGAGGCGCAAATGCCGCTCACTGGCCGGAAGTTGTTCCTTGATCTGCGCGGGGGTGATCAAGCGGGTCACGCCCGCCACGCGCAGGTTTTCGACCGGGATTCCCCCGGCCATCGGTTCAGTTCTCACAATCGTCTTCAAATCAGAACCCGGAACTATCCGCAAAAAGCCGCGACCGGGCAAATGGGAAAATCCGGAGGCCCCGAAGCGCCCTCAGTGTTCCACCCAGAATTTGATGAAGATCGGGATGATCACAATGGCGACAATGTTGACCACCTTGATCATGGGATTGACGGCCGGGCCGGCGGTATCCTTGTAGGGATCGCCCACCGTGTCGCCGGTGACGCTGGCCTCGTGGGCCGGCGAGTGTTTGCCGCCGTGGTGGCCGAGTTCGATGTATTTCTTGGCATTGTCCCAGGCACCGCCACTGGAGGTCATCGCGATGCCAATGAAAAGCCCGGTCACGATCGTGCCCACGAGAACGCCGCCGAGCACCTTCGGCCCGAAAAACGGAATCGCGGCAACGGCAATCACCATGGCCACCGGTAACAAAGCCGGGATGATCATTTCGCGCAGGGCGGCCTTGGTCACGATATCCACACAGGTCCCGTAATCCGGTGTGTCCCGCCCTTCGAGGATGCCCGGTTTCGCAGCCACTTGACGGCGGACCTCGGTCACCACGGCCCCGGCGGCCTTACCGACGGCATTCATCGAAAACGCCGAGAACACAAACGGCAGGCACCCGCCGATGAACAGCCCGATGATCACATTCGGATCCTGCAAATCGAAGGTCAGGTTGAACGTCGCGCCCATGTGCTCGTAGGCGACTTTCAGTTCCTCGACGTAGCTCCCGAAAAGCACGAGCGCGGCCAGACCGGCCGAGGCGATCGCATAGCCCTTGGTCACCGCCTTCATCGTATTCCCGATCGCATCGAGGTCGTCGGTGATCTCACGCACGGATTTGTCGAGGCCGGACATGACGGCGATGCCGCCCGCATTGTCGGTGATCGGTCCAAAGGCATCGAGTGCGATGATGATCCCCGACATCGACAACATCGCCATGACCGCGATCGCGATGCCGTAGAGACCGGCAAAATGATACGAGAGCAGGATCGCGATGCCGATGAACGCGACCGGCAGCGCGGTGGCATGCAGCCCGGTCGCCAAACCGGCAATGATATTCGTGGCATGGCCGGTTTCCGAGGCCTTCGCGATCGCGCGAACCGGAGCGTGTTCCGTCGACGTGTAGTAATTGGTGATCAGCAGGACCACGTAGGTCATGACCAGACCGATCAGCGAGGCAAAGAACACGTTGTCGGCCGAACACACGCCCTTGCCGGCAATTTCGACCCCGTTCGGGAAAAGCGTGTGCGTCAGCGGCCAGAAGGCGACTGCCGAGAGCAACGCACTGACAAGCACCCCACCCTGCAGGGAACGCGTCGGGGCGAGTTTGGAGGCGTTGACAAAAAGAATCCCGACGACCGCACTCACGATCGAAACGCCACCCAGAAGAAACGGATAAACCAACGCCGCCTCGGTCGCCGCGCCGGTCGCCGTCAGCGAACCGATCAACACCGCACCAATGAGCGAAACCGCGTAGGTTTCAAAAACGTCCGCCGCCATGCCCGCGCAGTCGCCGACGTTGTCGCCAACGTTGTCCGCGATCGTCGCCGGATTGCGCGGATCGTCCTCGTCGAGCTTGCTTTCGATTTTGCCAACGAGGTCGGCGCCCACGTCGGCCGCCTTCGTGTAAATCCCTCCGCCGAGACGCGCAAAAACCGAGATCAACGAACTGCCCAACGCCGTTCCAACCAAGGCATCCAAGGCCAGGCGCGCCGGATCGGCCACCCCGGCGACCGCCCCCCAGTGCCGCACCACCACAAACATCAGGCCCACCGAGAGCAGGGCCAACCCGACCACGAGGAGGCCGGTCACCGCCCCGCCACTGAACGCCGCCCGCAGGGCCGCCGTCGGCGAGACCGATGCCGCCTGCGCCGTCCGAACATTCGCCCGGACCGCAATCGTCATCCCAATGTAGCCCGCCGCCAACGAACAAACCGCGCCGACCAGAAATCCGACCCCGGACTCAACACTCCGCCCGAGCCAGATCAGCACGAATATGAGCACCGCAATCGTGCCCACGCTCAACAGCTGGCGGTTCAAATAAGCCTGCGCGCCAAGCTGGATGGCTCCCGCAATTTCCTTCATCCGGGCATTACCCGCGGGCGATCGAAGAATCCAGCCGATCAACCAAAACGCGTAAACCAATCCAAGAACCGCGCAGATCAGCGACATTGCGATCCCGTCGGCAACCAGAGAGAAAGCCATCAACATAAAATCAGGGTAAACCCAGCCGGGGGGCGGGAGGAGGGCTGAATTACGCCGGAAACCCACCGGCTGGCAAGGGGATTTCTCCACCCGACCTCGCAGCGGAACATCGCCGCAACAACCGGGCGGAGGGAAATTTTTCCTCCGCAGTTGTCAGCCACGTCGTTCGTTGTTACGTAGAATATCATACTCATGGCCATCGCCGTCCAGCGTCCCAAGCTCACACTTGCCGAAAAACTTTACCTGCCCGCGATCGTTTCCGGGCTGGTCATCACGTTCCGTCACATCGTCAACCGTCTCACCGGCAAAACGAAAGTGACCATGCAATATCCGGAACAAAAGTGGGACGCGAGCCTGCCGGATTGGTACCGGGGTGCCCCGACGCTCGTCAAAGATGAATGGGGCCGTGAACGTTGCGTCGCCTGCCAGCTCTGCGAATTCATCTGCCCGCCCCGCGCGATCACCATCCAACCCGAAGAAATCCCGAATGCCGACAAGTGGGCGAAGGTCGAAAAACGTCCGAAAGAATTCGAAATCGACATGATCCGCTGCATCTACTGCGGGCTCTGCGAAGAAGTCTGTCCGGAACAGGCGATTTTCCTCCGCAAAGACTACTCGATCACCGGGTATTCCCGCGCGGAAATGAAGCACAACAAGGCAAAGCTCTACGAACTCGGCGGTGTGATGCACGGCGTGGTCAACAAGTGGAACGAAAAAAAGTAGCCGGACCGAAACCGGGCTGCTAAAACCCACTGCGCCTCGACCACTTCATGCAGCTCGCTCTTTTTTGGATATTCGCCCTCCTCACCCTGATCTTTGCGGTCGGGGTGGTTTTCCTGCGAAATCCGGTCTCGAGCGCGATGAGCCTCGTGATGTGTTTTGTCGGACTCGCCGCTCTCTTCGTCACGCTCGACGCCTTCTTCATCGGCGTGATCCAAATCCTCGTCTACGCCGGTGCGGTGATGGTTCTTTTTCTGTTTATCATCATGCTTTTGGACCTGCGGACCGAGCGGACGCGGACCGTTCGGCTCTCTTCGTGGCTTGGTGGCGGTCTGGTTGTCGGTGGGTTCGTAGCGGCCCTGTCGAAAGTCGTCGCCGGACTGCCCGCTCTGCATGTGGCCAAGCCGGATCTTGCGGCGCAGGTCAATGACGTGGCCGAAATCGGCTTCACGCTCTTTCGAAATTACAACCTTCCCTTCCAGATCATTGCCGTGCTCCTGCTTGTCGCGACCGTGGGGGTCGTGGTGCTGAGCCGGAAGGAATTGAAGTGAAGGAAGCCTGACCTGTGCCAACGCTCGCCCACTATCTGATTGTCAGCGGTCTCCTGTTTTCTTTGGGTCTGGCCGCCGTTCTCCTGCGCCGGAACATCCTGATCATCTTCATGGGTCTCGAACTCATGCTGAACGCCGCCAACCTGTCGCTGGTGGCGTTCTCGCGTTTCAACCTCTTGGACGGTCTTCCGAACTACAACGCGCAGGTGTTCGTATTTTTCATCATCACGGTGGCGGCCGCGGAGGTCGCGGTCGGACTGGCGATCATTGTCGCCCTCTTCCGCGCCAAGCAAACGACCCACATCGAGGACCTCGCCTCGCTTAAGTTTTGATGAACACGCTCACCGCGCCCTGGATCATCCTCTTCACTCCGCTCGCGGCGGCGGCCGTCATTCTTTTTGCCGGACGCTTCTCGAAGCCTCTGAGCGCCGGATTGGCGATCGGCTCGGCGGCCGTCGGGGCGTTCCTGAGTTGGTGGCTCTATTTCCAGCCGGAAACACCCGAGGCCCTGCGTTTCTACTGGCTGGATTTCGGCGAGGTTTTCCGGATTCCGATCGGCGTCACGATCGACCACCTCGCCAAGGTGATGCTGGTCATCGTCACCACGATCGCCACGCTCGTTTTCACCTATTCGGTCGGCTACATGAAGTCGGAGGAAGGCTACTGGCGCTATTTTGCGGGCCTATCGCTCTTCCTTTTCTCGATGCTCGGCATCGTCCTCGCCGACAACTTCGTGATGATGTTCATCTTCTGGGAACTCGTCGGCGTGAGTTCCTACATTCTGATCGGACATTATTATTCGAAGGACTCCGCCGCCGACGCCAGCAAGCAGGCGTTCGTCGTGAACCGCATCGGCGACTTCGGCTTCATGCTCGGCATCCTGCTCTTCTGGGGTGCAACCGGAACGGTCCTGTTCTCCGAGCTTCGTGAAAGCATTGCTCTGTTCGATGGCTTCCCGATCTATCTGACCGTCGCCGCCGTGCTCGTTTTCTGCGGCACGGTGGGAAAATCCGCACAGCTTCCGCTCCACGTCTGGCTGCCGAATTCGATGGAGGGTCCGACTCCGGTTTCCTCGCTCCTGCACGCAGCGACGATGGTGGCCGCCGGCGTTTACATGCTGGCCCGGATTTTCCCGATCCTCGAAGCCACGCCGATGGCGCTCGAAATCATCGCCTGGGTTGGTGGCTTGACCTGCGTGGCCGCCGCGCTCATGGCGACCCAACAGGATGACATCAAGCGCATCCTCGCCTACTCGACGATTTCGCAGCTCGGCTACATGGTTCTCGGCATCGGCGTCGCGCCCTCCTCGGACGTCTCGATGTTCCACCTGTTTACGCACGCCTGCTTCAAGTGCCTCCTGTTCCTCTGCGCCGGTTCGGTCATCGTCGGCATGCACCACGAGCAGAACATCTGGAAGATGGGCGCCCTCAAGAACAAGATGCCGGTGACATTCCTCGCCATGTGCGCAGGCGCGCTTGCGCTCGCCGGCTGTCCGTTCACCAGCGGTTACTACAGCAAGGACATGATCATCCTGTGGGCGGTGGAAAAGGCTCCCCTGCTCGGCTGGATCGCCGTCGCCACCGCCGGGCTCACCGCCTTTTACACGTTCCGCCTGATCTTCGTTGTCTTCCTTGGCAAACCCCGGGATGAACACGCCAAGCACGCCCACGAATCCCCCGCGGTTATGACGATCCCGCTCGTCCTGCTGGCGATTCCTTCTTTGTTCGCCGGACTCATGGTCACCAAAGGCGGGTTGTTTTTTGATCACCTCCCGCATCCGGAACACGTTCCGCATTTCGTCCACTACGTCCTCTACGCGCTCTTCGCCGCCGGTGTGGGCGGGGCCTTCCTGCTCTACCGCAATGCCGCAAAGGACCCGATCGTCATCCCGGCATTCGCGAACCGCCTCTACATCGACAATGTCTACAACTGGATCGTCCAACACATCCAGGACGGCGGAGCCGCTGTGCTGGCATGGGCGGATCGCTGGGTCGTTGACCTCGTGATCGTTCAGATCCCGAGCAAAGTCACCTGGGCCTGCGGCTTTGTGCTGCGCTTCCTGCAATTCGGCAACCTGCAGGCGTACGCCTTTTTCTTCGGAGCCGGGGTCGTCGGTCTCCTCTACTTCCTGCTTTCCCGATGAGTCCGCTGATTTTCCTGATTCTCGTCCCACTCGTCGCAGCGGCGTTCATCATGGCCGGGTCGAGCGCCCGTCCGACCGCCCTCGCCGCTTCCGCAGTCAACCTCATCTTCAGCCTCGTCCTCCTCGCCGTCTATCCGCGGGAAGGCGGCTACCAATTTCTCTCCAACGAAATCCCGGTCGTCCCCGCGCTGGGCATCCAGTTCATTCTCGGAGCGGACGGCCTGAGCCTCGTGATGCTCCTGCTGTCGACGCTGGTGACCTTCGCCGCCGTGGCCGTGGCGAGGACACCCGAGAAGAATCCGAATTGGTTTTACGCCTGCCTGCTCTTCATCTCGTCCGGCGTCGTCGGCGCGTTCTCGTCGGTGGACGTGTTCTTCTTTTACATGTTCCACGAACTGGCGCTCATCCCGACGTTCCTCCTGATCGGTATCTGGGGATCCGGTGACCGTCAGGCGGCGGCATGGAAGGCGACCGTCTATCTCGCGCTCGGCAGCTTTGTTCTCCTCCTTGGCCTCATCGGACTCTACCTGATTCAGCCGGAAGGCTTCCGTTCGTTCGACCTCCGCCGGATCGTGGCCTTGCAGGAAGCCGGGTTTCTGACCGGTGGCTCCTGGGTTTATCTGCTTCTACTCGTCGGCTTCGGGATTCTTGTTTCGCTCTTCCCGTTCCACACATGGGCGCCACAGGCTTATGCATGCGCGCCGTCGCCAGCCGCCATGCTCCACGCCGGCGTGCTCAAGAAGTTCGGGCTCTACGGTTTGATCAAAATTGCCGCTCCGGTGTTCCCCGATGCCGTGCGCGAGTTCTCCAACCTGCTGCTGATCCTGCTCGTCGGGAACATTCTTTACGTCGGCTACGTGACGATTTCCCAACGCAAGCTCGACTGGATGCTCGGCTACTCGAGCGTCATGCACATGGGTTACATCTTCCTCGGCTTTGCGGCGCTGAACGTCCTCAGCCTCACCGGTGCTTCGCTGATGCTCTTTGCGCACGGACTTTCGATTGCCGCCCTGTTCGCGCTGAGCGGAGAAATTCGCGAACGCACGGGAACGCTCGACTTTGCCGAACTCGGCGGACTCGCCAAAGCCATGCCCGGGTTTGGACTCGCGTTCGCCTTTGCCGCCATGGCCTCAATCGGACTGCCGGGCTTTGTGAATTTTGCGGGTGAACTTCTCGTGTTCTTCGGTGCATTCGCGGGCGGTTCGTCCCGGTTCGCCCAGACCGCACAGGGCGAGGTTTTCCAATTCAACAACTACCAGATCGCCACCATCTGCGCGGTTTGGGGCGTCGTCATCTCCGCCGTCTACATGCTGCGCGCGTTCCGCCGGGTTTTCCTCGGTCCGCTCTCCGACCGCTGGAACGGCCTGACTGACCTTGGCGGACTCCCCCGCATCGCGATCACGACGCTCATTGCCGTGATGCTGGTTTTCGGGTTTCTGCCGCAGCTTCTTGTGCAACTCATCACACCCGGCCTGTTTCTTCCATGATTCCGCCCGTCGCCCTCGAAGCCGCCGTCGTTTGTCTGGGCATTTTCCTGCTCATGGCCGACGCGTTTTTGTTCTCCGAATCGAAGCGGCCGATCGCCTACCTCGGCGTCTTCGGCCTGGCCATCGTATTTGTCGGGACGTTCTTCCTCCAACCCGCTGCGGCCGGCTGGACCTACGCGGGCTTTTACATCAACGACGACCTCGCGCTGTTCTTCAAACGCTTTTCGATCCTCGCGACGATCCTGACGATCATCTTGACAATCGATTACTCGGACATCATCCAGCGGCTCATCCCCTCGTCGCGTCCGGGGGCCGGCCTTGGCGAAATGTTCATTCTCCCGGTCTTCACGTGTGCCGGGTTGATGTGGATGGTTTCGGCCGCCGACTTCATCATGATTTTCTGCGCGCTCGAGTTGGTAACGATCTCGTTCTACGTGCAGGTCGCCTACATGCGGCGCAGCGCAGCCAGCCTCGAAGCGGGCACGAAGTATTTGATCCTCGGCGCGCTCTCGACCGGGTTCATCGTCTACGGCATCACGTGGATCTTCGGGATGACCGGTCAGACGACGCTCGCCCGCATCGGCCAGGTTCTCACCACCGAAATGCCGGTCGCCAACCAGACTGCCCTCCTCTTCGGCGTCGGCCTCGTGCTGGTGGCGCTTGGATTCAAGGTGGCCGCCGCCCCGTTCCAATTTTGGGTGCCGGACGTTTACCAAGGCGCCCCAACTCCCACGACGGCGTTTCTCTCGGTCGCTTCGAAGGCCGCCGGATTCGTTGTTTTGATGCGGGTCCTTGAGCCGTTCCTTGCCGTCCCGGCCATTCAGGAAAAACTCCTGACCGCTCTCGCCTTCATCGCCGGCTTGACCCTCATCTACGGCAATCTCGCCGCGATGCCGCAGACCAATCTCAAGCGCCTGCTGGGTTACTCGAGCATCGCCCACGCGGGTTACCTCCTCGTCGGCATCGTCAGCGTCGGCGCCCCGTTCGCCGGAAAAGCCGTCGTCTTTTACCTTTTCGGCTACCTGCTGATGACGTTCGTCGCGTTTCTGATCCTCATCCCGGTGACCAAAGCCACCGGCGGGGACGACATCGCGCACTTCGCCGGACTCTCGAAGCGCGCTCCGGGTCTGGCGCTCGCACTCCTTATCGCCATGGCCTCGCTCGCAGGCGTTCCGTTCACGGTTGGATTCCTGGGCAAGTTCTTCATCCTCGAAGCGGCCATCCAACAACAACACTACGCCCTCGCCGCAGTCGGCATCGTCACCGTCGCGGCCGGTTTCTACTACTACTTCAAAGTCATCCGCGCCATGTACTGGCTTCCGGCCGCCGATGGCGCACCGGACATTTCCATTTCCGCATTCTCCCGGTTTGCCATTCTGGTTCTCACGGCATTGATCGTGCTTTTCGGCGTTTACCCGCTGCCCCTCCTCGCTCTTCTTCCCTGACCTGTGCCCGCCCTCGACAAACCCCTCCACGAACTGCGCGAATACCGCGGGATCAACCCCAAGCCCGCCGACTTTGACGCCTACTGGCAGGCGGCCCTGGCTGAACTCGACGCCACCGACCCTTGCCCGGAACTGATCCCCTCCGACGCGATCCACCCACCGCACGCGGAGGTCTTCGATCTTTTTTTCACCGGCACCGGCGGTGCGCGGATCTACGCGAAATATCTCCGACCGAAAAATCCCCCGTCACCGACCCAGGCCATCCTGCAATTCCACGGCTACACCGGGGCCAGCGGTGACTGGAGCGACAAGCTGACGTTCGTCGGCCAGGGTGCCTCGGTCGCCGCACTCGATTGCCGTGGCCAGGGCGGACGCAGCCAGGATCCCGGAGGCACGATCGGCAATACCCACCACGGCCACATCATCCGCGGCCTCGACGACCCGGATCCCCACCGGCTCCTCTTCCGGCAGATTTTCCTCGATACCGTTCAACTCGCGCGCGTCATCGCATCATTCCCGGAAACCGACGCCACGCGGATCGATTGCATGGGCGGCTCGCAGGGCGGCGCCCTCGCGATCGCCTGTGCCTCCCTCGAACCGCGCATCCGCCGCTGCGTCTCGGTCTTCCCGTTTCTCTCCGACTACAAGCGCGTCTGGGAAATGGATCTGGCCAAGGACGCTTACGGCGAACTCCGCACCTACCTCCGGCATTTCGATCCGCTCCACGAGCGCGAAGACCAGATCTTCACAAAGCTCGGCTACATCGACGTCCACCACCTCGCTCCGCGGATCCGCGCCAGCGTTCTCATGGGGCTGACGCTCATGGACAACATCTGCCCGCCGTCGACCCAGTTCGCCGTGTTCAACAACATCGTCTCGGAAAAGAAGTCGACCATCTACCCCGACCACGGCCACGAAGGCCTCCCCGGCTTCAACGACCGGATTTTTGATTTCCTGATCGCCGGACGCTGACAATTGGATTGAATTCGCCGGCGGCCGCGGAGAATCATCCGCGCATGACGCAGCCGATCGTCTTTGAACCCATTCCCATGGAGCGCGTCTGGGGCGGACGCCGCTTCGAATCGCTCAAGGGCAAGGCCCTGCCGCACGGCACACCGATCGGCGAACTCTGGGAAATCGTCGACCGCGAGGACGCCCAAAGCGTCGTGCATTCCGGCCCGCTCGCCGGTCGCACACTCCATGATCTCTGGGTCTCCGAACGCGCCGCGATCTTCGGAAACGACTACCTGGACGACCCGTCACCACGCTTCCCACTCCTCGTCAAACTACTCGACGCCCGCGAACGGCTCTCGGTGCAGGTTCACCCGCCCGCGCACATGGCCGCGACGCTCCAAGGCGAGCCAAAGACCGAGGTCTGGTATTTCCTCGACGCCCTCCCCGGGGCTCGGATCTACGCCGGACTGAAAAACGGGATCACCCGCGAGACCTTCGATCAACTCCTGCGCGCCGGCGGCGTCGAATCCGCCCTGCACGAAATCTCCGTCGAAACCGGCGAGAGCATCTTCATTCCCAGCGGACGCCTCCACGCGATCGGAGAAGGCAATCTCATCGTCGAAGTGCAGCAGAACAGCGACACCACGTACCGCGTCTTTGATTGGAACCGCACCGGGCTCGACGGACGCCCCCGCGCACTCCACATCGACCAATCGCTCGCATCGATCGACTTCGACGATTTCGAACCACCGGTCGCGCCGAAATCGACGTCGATCGTCGCGGATTGTCCGTATTTCCGCGTCGAGAAGGTCACGCTCGATGCACCGCGCGACCTGCGGCCGCCCGGTCGGTTCGCCCTCATCACTCCGGTCGAGGGTGCCGTGCGCTGCGGCGGTTTCGCGTTTGAACGCGGACAGTTTTTCCTCGTCCCGGCCGAGCCCGCCGGACTCGCAGTCGAACCCGACGGCAACCCGGCATCGGTTTTGGTCAGCACACTCCCCGTCTGATACCATGAAGCGTCTGTCCCCCTTTCTCGCGATCCTGCTGGTCGGCATCGCAACCACCGCTCGCGCGCAAAACATTCCCGAACCCCTGCGGCCTTGGGTCGATTGGGTGCTGTGGAACCAGGATGAACGGAATTGCCCGGTGCCATTCAACGATCCGAAACGCCCCATCTGCCTCTGGCCCGGCGAACTCGGTCTCGCCGTCGATGCGAATGGCGGCTCGTTCACCTTCACCGCCCAGGCCTTCGCCGAGACGTGGATTCCGCTCCCGGGCAGCACGGATGCTTGGCCGCTCGATGTCCGCCTGAACGGCACGCCCGCCGTCGTCGTCACCCACGAAGGCGCCCCATCGGTCAAAGTCCCCCCCGGCCTCCACAAAGTCGAGGGCGCGTTCCGCTGGAACGAACTTCCCCAGCAAATCCAGGTCCCGCCGGCCATCGGCATCCTCACGCTGACCATCGATGGCACGCCTGTCCCCGCGCCCGTCTGGGAACCCTCCGGCGCACTCTGGCTCCGGCGCGATGCGGGCACCGGCGAATCCGCCCGCGATTTCCTCTCTGTCAAAATCTACTCGCTGCTTGAGGATGGCATCCCCCTTTGGCTCCAGACCGAAATCGAACTCATCGTCTCCGGCAAAAGCCGCGAGGAATTCCCCGGAGCCATCCTCCCCACCGGCTGGCGGCTCGCCTCGGTTGAGAGCCCCCTCCCCACCCTCATCGACGAAAACGGCCAGCTCCGCGTCCAGGTCCGCCCCGGCCGCTGGGTGATCCGCACGACCGCTTTCCGGACCGATGACCCGCGCACGCTGGAATTCCCAAAGAATCCCGCCGTTGCCGACCTGCTCATCGGCCTCCGCGCCCGGCCGGACTTCCGCTTCATCGACCTGACCGGCGCGACACCGGTCGACGTCTCCCAGACGACCTACCCCGACGGCTGGCGAAATGTTCCCGTCTTCCGCTGGGACCTCAACCAACCGGTCCAGATCGAAGAACGCCTCCGCGGACCCGGCGAACAAAATGCCTCACCGCTCAACATCAGCCGCCAGTGGTGGCTCGAAGAATCCGGCCGCCGGATCACGTTCCGCGACCAGATCACCGGCACCCGCCAGCAAATCTGGCGACTCGACGCCGCCCCCGGCCAGGACCTCGGTTCCGTCCGCAGCGGCAGCGAGGGCCTGCTCGTCACGAAAAACCCCGCCACGGGCGCCCCCGGCGTCGAAATCCGCACCACCAACCTCGACCTCACCGCCACCGGCCGCATCGACGCGTCCGCCCAACTCCCCGCCTCCGGATGGCAGGCGGACGCCGGCGCTCTGGAAGTCACACTCAATCTCCCGCCCGGATGGCGACTCTTCGCACTCTCCGGCGCGGATTGGGTCCATGGCGACTGGCTCACTGCATGGAACCTGCTCGATCTGTTCCTGCTGCTGGTCTTCACGCTCGCGGTCTGGCGCCTGTGGGGCATCCCGGCCGGACTCCTCGCGTTCGCCGCCTTCGCGCTGTCCTACCAGGAAGCCGAGGCTCCCCGTTTCATCTGGCTCGCCCTGCTCATCCCGCTGGCCATCCTCCGCGTCCTCCCACCCGGCCGCCTGCGCTGGCTCGTTGGCGCATGGAAATGGCTCACCGTCGCCATCCTCATCCTCATCCTCGCCCCCTTCCTCTCCGCCCAGGTCCAACAAGCCCTCTACCCCCAACTCGAAAAACTCGAGTTCCCGGAATTCCAGCGCTCCAGCAACTTCGAAGGCGCTCAGGAGGTCGCCGAGGACGCCGTGGCCATGCCGGCGCCCATGACCGCCGGAGCCGCCGACGTGTCGGAATACCGTGGCAGATGGTCAAAAGGCGTGGCCCCTGGCCAGCAAGCCAACTCCAACCTCCTCTTCGACGCCAAGGCCCGCATCCAAACCGGCCCCGGCGTCCCCGATTGGACTTGGCGCGTCGTCCGCTTCGGCTGGAACGGCCCGGTGCCCGCCGGCCAGCAGGTCACGCCCATCCTCATCCCGATGAACGTCGAACGCATTCTCACCGTCCTCCGCATCGTCCTCGTTCTCGCCCTCGCCGCCGTCCTGCTCGGTGTCCGCCGCTCGTTCCCCCGCACGCCGGCCGCCACGACCCCCGCCCTGCTCGCGCTCGCTCTCTTTTTCCCCGCCGGCGCCTCCGCGCAATTCCCCGACAAGGCCCTCCTCGACCAACTCCGCGACCGACTGCTCGAAAAATCCGACGCGTTTCCCCACGCCGCCGAGATCCCCCAGGCCACCCTCACCGTGCGCGGCAGCGAGCTGACCATGACGCTCACCGTGAACTGCGCCGCATCCGTCGCTGTTCCCCTCCCCGGAGGCCTCAACGCCTGGTCGCCACTCACCATCACGACCGATGGCAAAGTCCGCCCCGCCGTGCGCCGCACGGATGGCTTTCTTTGGATCGCCCTCCCGCCCGGCGTCCACCAGGTCACCATCCGCGGACAGCTCCCGCCGGTGACCGAATGGGAATGGTCCTACCTCCTCAAGCCCCGCCACCTCACCGTCGACGCCCCGGAGTGGAACGTCACCGGCGTGCGTCCGAATGGCGTTCCCGAGAACCAGGTCTTCTTCTCGCTCAAACAACGGACCGCCTCCGGCGAGGCCACCTACGACCGCCAGGATCTCACCAGCCTCGTCGCCGTCGAACGCCGGCTCGAGCTCGGCCTCGTCTGGCAATTGCGCACCACCGTCACCCGACTCACCCCGCCCGGCCGCGCCGTTTCCGTCGAGATCCCCCTCCTCCCCGGCGAAAACGTGCTCACCGGCACCCTCAACGTGCAGGACGGCAAAATGGCCGTGCGCCTCGGTGCCAACGAACCGTCGTTCTCGTGGGAGAGCGAACTCTCGCCCGTCAACACCCTCACGCTCACCACCAACAAATCCGACACATGGGTCGAACGCTGGCGGCTCGTCGCCTCGCCCGTTTGGAACGTGACGTTCTCCGGCATCGCTCCCGTCTTCGAAACCGACTCCACCGAGTTGATCCCCACCTGGCACCCCTGGCCCGGCGAAGCCGTCGAGTGGACCGTCACCCGCCCGGAAGCCGTCGGCGGTGCCACCGTCACTATCGATAGCGTCCGTCGCACGATCCGCCTCGGGCAGCGCCAGCGCCAGACGACCTTGACCCTCCAAGTCCGCGCCAGCCTCGGCGAGGATTTCCGCATCACCCTCCCGCCGGACTCCACCGTGACCTCCCTCCAGAACAACGGCCAGTCCCTCCCCGTCCGCCTCGACGAGGGTCGCGTGATCATCCCAATCCAACCCGGCGAATCCAACATCGTCGCCGAATGGACCGAAGACATGCCGCTCGGACTCACCGCCTCCGCCACCCCACTCAGCCTCCCGGTCGAAAGTGCCAACATCACGACCACCATCGACGTTCCGCAGGACCGCTGGATCCTCACCACCCATGGCCCGCTCCGTGGCCCCGCCGTGCGCTTCTGGATTGTCCTCGTCTGCTCGGTCGTCGCCGCCTGGGCCCTGAGCCGCGTCAAACTCTCCCCGCTCGGCGTCTTCTCCTGGATCCTCCTCGCCCTCGGCCTCACTCAAGTCCCCCTCGTCGCCGCCCTCCTCGTCGCCGGATGGCTCTTCTTCCTCGCCTGGCGCGGAACCCCGTCGTTCCACGCCCTCCGTCCGCTTTGGTTCAACGTCCTCCAGGTGGCCCTGGTCCTCCTCACCGTTGCCTCGCTCGCGATCTTCGTAGCCGTCGTCGGCGAAGGCCTCCTCGGCCGCCCCGAAATGTTCATCCTCGGCAACAACTCCACCACATCATCCCTGAATTGGTATTCCGCCCAAAGCGGCCCCGACCTCCCGCAACCCGGCTTCGTCTCCGTCTCCATCTGGTGGTACCGCCTCCTCATGCTCGCCTGGGCCCTCTGGCTCGCCCTCGCCCTCATCCGCTGGCTCACCTGGGCCTGGAAACAATTCTCCTCCCCCACCATCCTCAAACGCCCCACCCCCACACCTCCACCCATCCCCGGCGGACCTACCGCGTAACCCCCGGAGCCCACGCGTCCAGCCCCCCGCCCCCCTCAACGAAAAAAAGCCTCTCGCAAAGCCCCGAAGGCCACGAAGGACTTCATTTCGAATTCCAAATTGAGAATTCCGCATTCGGCCGCAGGCCGTAAACGACAGGATGAACAGGATTCTTGGCAAAGCACCGCCGCCCGATCGACAAAGTGGTAGGGACGGCTCTCCGCCGCCGTCCGACGATCAAGCGCTAACGGCGCGGTCCATACCAGCCCGGGGCACCGCCCCGGGACTCCCAAAATGCGGAGAACTCAGGGCTGAAGGCCCGGCTCACATCCGTAACATTCGAACCGCCTTAAGATCTCCGGTTGCGTACCGTGTCGCCAAATCATACATGACTCGTAATAAGCAACATATGTGCCCGTCTTTATTTGGGCGACAGCCCGTCAAATTGTGACCTTAACGACTACAGAAGCACTGGATTCGGAGACAACACCAAACTCCCAAACCCGCAAAGAAAGCTACTCGATCAAGACAGGGTTCGGGAAGTTAAGTCAAACAAGGCAAGAGTTTGACCCAAGTCAGAAAGAACGTGCAATTGTTTACCTTATTACAAGATTTACATTGCGCTTTAAAAGCGCTTCTGTTTGACGTTTAGGCGCGATAGGTCGTGTCGGGTGTTGTTCGGCCCGAAAAAAACCGTCCCTTGGCATTCACAAAATGAAAAAACCGAGCTTCCTCCTTCCAATCCTCCTGATGGGTTTCGCATTGACCGGATGCGGAACCACACAAACGTCCCCTTCTGGTTCGACTGTCGAGGAGGTTGCTTCCTCCGAGAGCGAGGAAACACCGCAGATCCGGATCGGAATGACCAAAGCCCAAGTCCTCCGCGCTTGGGGTGAACCCTCCGGAAAAGACGTTACCGGACGCGGCGAAATCTGGGTCTGGGGCGGCCAAAACTGGAAACGCATGATCCCCTACGCCGGCCCCTTCATGAAAGTCCAAACCTCCAAAGTCCTCTTCGGCTCCAACGGCCTCGTCAAAGACTTCCGCCTCACCGACAAGGGCGACATGATGAGCGACATGGAAGGTCGCTCTGGCGGGTTTAACGCTTGGTAATATGAAAGCATGAACAGGCCAGTCCAGCAGATCGCCATCCCTCCGGGACTTCGGTTGCGCCACGCGGGGCCGCATCGTGAGAATTGACATCGTCGAGGGATGCGAGACTCATTCTTGGACAATCCGAGTAAGTTCATACAAGTGTGTCAAGATGTGACACGGACTAGCAATCCCCCGCCCATCCCCGGCGGACCAACCGCGTAACCCCCGGAGCGCGCGCTTCCAGGCCCCCGCCCCCCTTCAACGGAAAAAAGCCTCTCGCGAAGCCCCGAAGACCACGAAGGATTTCATTTCGCATTCCCCATTCGGCGCGCAGCGCCGTAAGGCGCACTCCCATACCAGCCCGGGCAACGCCCGGGGACTCCCAAAACGCGGGGAGCTCAGGGCTGAAGGCCCGACTCACATCCGCAGCATCTGAACCGCTGCCGCCGGTTCACCCGCCCACTCTGTCAATGTCAAGATGTGACCCTAACGATTTCATATTCTTTTCCTAACGACCCCAAGCTCAGCGACAGGCGGAGCGGGCACGCTGGCTGCGGAAAGGTGGTGAGGGGCGAGCGAAGCGAGGCGGTGTGAGCAGCCAGCGTGACCGCGGAGCCTGTTCGCTGCAGCGCATGGTTAGCCGTCATTTGCTTGCCTTCTTTACGAAGCGTTGGCCGTCTTCTTTGATCAGCGTGTCGCCTTGAAGAGTGCATTTCTCGGCGAATCCCAAAGCGGTGACTTTGAGCATTATTTCGGTTCCTTGGACGGTGTATTCGCCGGCTATCCCGCCGGCGTTGCCGTGGGCATAGAAAGTCCCATCAGCCTTGAGTTCGATGTAGCTCTCGTCTTGGTTAACGTATTTCCCTGCTGGTCGTTCAGCGCAGCCGGTGTGAACAAGAGCGACAAGAAGCAGGATCAGCAGGATGAGTTTATGATTCATAGGGTGGACAGGTGTCTGACGGCTAACGTTTGAGGTCAGGCGCGGCGCGTTAGCGCCGTTGCCTGCACCGACTTGTTGGGCATTCTGTTTTCAAAGGCCAATGACGCGATTCCAGTCCGCTACATACATGTAGAGACGCTGAAACTCACTTGGTAGCAGCATACGATTGTGAGCGATGAAATTTCTCGCCTTCTCTAACTCATCCATTCGTTGTTTCAGCCAATGCTGCGAAGGAACGATGTCTTTGAAGTCATCCCATCGGTGAACGATAATTTGTCCCAGGTGCCCAAAGTCCACGAATCCAAGAAGGTCAGATTTCTCGCCTTCAAGCCATGAGTCCTTCAGGGCATCTGCCCTCCTAGATTCAGCATGCTGTTTGATCTTTGCCGGTAGGTGATCCTGCCAATTCGCTCCCTCAGCTTCTTCTAGTGCTTCTCGAATGAACATTCTGATCTCATTTTCAAAACAGTGTAGCACTGCATACAGACGTGCCATCTCCAAAGCAGCATTCCTGCGAGAGAGGCTGAATGGTGCCAGCGCCTCCCTCAGCAGGGATTCTTCTTCGGCCGCTGCATCTGCTCCAACTTGAACGCCGGCTCGCTGGAATACCGCTGCCTCAGACTCAAACATGAGCCCGCGGAAGAAAAAGTCCCGAATGTCTTTATTGCTCAAGGAGGTGCTCTCTTAGAGATTTAAAAATAGCGTTGTAAACTTCTAGGTCTTTAGAAGCGGGCAAGTGAATTTGAATATTGTAATGCAGATTGGTGCCGCTCAGCTTACCTTTGGTGCCAGACGCTCCGCCTCGATCACCTTCCTTCCCTTCTAAATTCTCCGAAACAGTCTTTTTTGCTGTTTCTCCTTGAAGATCGGCAAGCGAGAGTAGTCCATAAAACGTTTTGGTCATAAGGCCAGCAACGTTGTCGCTGACATTGTGGAAGCTCTTAAACTTTCCCTCGATAGCCGTCTTGTCCGCATCGGTGGGCTTCGCCTTTATCAAAAACAGATCCCCATAAGCTTCCTTCACAGCCTCGCCCATCACAGCTCGGGATCTCGAATGATCGCGATAGTCGTGATATCGTTGGGTGGGCTTCCCGTCCGGAGATAGGAAGCCCAGCGCCTTGAGAAGCGCAACAAACGCTCGGTCATTCTTCGATGCGAATCCCCAGTCCTTGAGAAGCTGAATAGTTACTCTCTCTGGAGCTTGGCCGTCTCGAATCTTTCCAAAGACGTCCGAGATTCTATTTGTAGGTAATACGTATGTGCTGGTCAGTCCCATAGTCTTTGAATGTGGTTATTTGTTTTGTGCCCAACGTCCCCGGTCAGCTATCCCCATCTGTTTCTGGCATCCGAGGCTGCTTCGCAGCCGAAATGCCAGAAGTCCGGAGGCGCGAAAGCGCCGGAGGATGGGGATTAGCTGGACCGGTCTGTTCGCATTTTATCTTCCTCTCGGGGATCGTGGGTACGCTCGGGCTCTGATGGATCGCTCTCAGCGTCATGGAATGTCCTCGCACCGATAGTGTCGGGCGTGTAGGTGCTGGGTGAAGCGATCGGACTCCGCCGGACTTGCCCTTCCTCGCTGGTCCGCCCTTCACACTTATCGAGCTATCAAAACGGAGCGGTCTTCCTGGCAACCTTTGGATCGGATCTTTGGGCCGCGCTATATTGGTTTTGGCAGAAGACGTCGCACTCATGCTGGCATTGGCATCAACGCAGATTCTGTTGGAGCGAAGCGACATTTCTTTTGCGAACGTCCGCGGTGAGGTATCCCTGCTTGCTTTTGGCAGCCACGCCTGCCCCGCAGGCGACGTGCCAAAAGTCCCGAAGGGACAGGGATTAGCTCCACCGCCCCGTTAGCATTGTTGTTTGTATTTCAATGCGATGGTTGTCGCGAGCATCGGTGGAATCAAATAGGCAAATGCGAGAACAATCTGCAGATAGAGGGGGTGTTGCGCTTCGACATTGAGGAAGGGCAAGAGAGTTCCTGTGAGAATGATCGTCCACGTGACCATGAATCCGATAAAGATCCATGTAATTTTCCGTATCTTCGCTGAAAACATCCAGGCAAGGCCAAGTGGGAGAATCACGGCTGATGCGGACAGCGCCGAGTGGTCCTGCATGGGCAAAGCGATTCCGAGAAACACAAACATCGCGCCAAACAGAACCAAGAATCCAGATCCAATGGCTGCGAAGATGCCAATGTATATGTCGACGACTATCCGTGCGAAGGATTCAAGCGTGCGTGATACCTTCTGGAGGATAGGATCAACGTTGTAAAGTGCGGTGTTCATGGTGGTATTCTGATTTGCTAACGTCCCCAGTCACCGCATCCCGCTTGCTTCTGGCATCCGAGCCTGCTCCGCAGGCGAAATGCCAGAAGTGCCGAAGGCACGGGATTCGGTGGACTGGTCTGTTGGCATTTTATTATTCTTTCTGGAAGGAAATGCCGTTATCTGAAAGAAATTGATCCCAATCTTGAATGCATTGGCGAGCAACAATGAGTGCCGGGCGCTGCACTCCGTCGAGTGTCAGGATGATTTCGGCGGTGGCGATTGGCTTGCCCTTCAGAATTGCAAGTGGAGTTCTACATATCGTTATTGTGTCCCCGTCGATGGGCTGCTTCAGGAATTTTATATCTGTCTTCGCTCCAGGCGGGAAGTCGAGCCGATACGCAAGATTGATCATCTCAAGTGCTTTACCAGATCGCGGTGGTTGCGAGAGCCCAGCATGCTTGAGGGAGTTGCATACATCAGCCGCAATGGAAAGTGCTTCACACTGATTGATCCATCTCTCCACAGCTTTTGGATCGCCAATCCGCGAGTCCTTTTTGAGCCAGTCTTTAAGGTGATAACATTGAAGAAAAAAGGTTCGCGCGGCATCTGACGGTCGAGGGTCACCTATCTGCACTTCTCGCCCGGCATCGTCGGAGATAGCTTGCAGGTCCTGAAATGCGCGCAGCATGCTCTGATATTGTTCCTGTGAGTCGTAGATCATTGTTGGGGTGGGAAGGCAAAGAGGATGGTTTATATCTGCCAACGTCCCGCATCACCGATCCCGGACCGCTGGCGCCACAGATGCCGGGAGCGAAGCGACCAAGCATCTGGCGTGACGGCGGGTAGGGATTCGGTGCATGCGCCCGTTCGGCTTCATTTATTGTGGTGAGTCCTATTTCCAC